>JBIIAM010000001.1:0-712837 GCA_044239895.1 Acidimicrobiales bacterium
TTGCCCGGACCAGCCTCGGTCACCAATTCGGTGACGTCTGCGAAGGCGCTAAAGCCACTGCCTAGGGAGATAGGTCCAATATCAACGTTCGCGGCAGTGACGGTTTGATACACCGGCGAGTCCGGAAGTTTGAACTTCACCGCTCCGATTGCCGACGCATTGGGAGCTGGTAGTGGCACACCCACATATCCGTTTGCACCGGTGATGACATCACCCTTTTTCTGGATACCTGTCCAATAGAGGCCGGCGAATAGAACCACGCCGTCGGTTGGAAGATTGAGGATTGCCTGCGATGAATTGAAGGTCGATGGATCTGTATCAACATCAAGCCAGCCCATATCGAACGCGTTGTTGTTGCGAGCGTTAATACCAGCACGAGCGCCCGCACAGCCGTTATTCACTGCGGGGTCAGGGGTGGCTGTGGGGCACTGCATCAACGTGTTCGCGGCAATCGTGATCTGCCCATTGATGTTGTTCGAATAGCGAAGCGTGAAATTCCGCCCCGTGTTGGAAACGACCTGAGCACTCGACGTGGGAGCAGACACGAAAATGGCCGGGGCTACCAGTACCCCGGCCAACAAAACCATCAATGACTTCAACAAGCGACGACGAGCCATCACAAGGCCTTTCGAGGGAATGGTTCGATGGACATTATCTGTTCGGACTACTCCCTCCCGTGGATTCCATTGAGAAATCGCTTTCTAACGACCATCAGAAGGCTGAGAGGTTTGACTTCCTCCGAGCGCACTACGTAAGTGCGAATCAGGATGCCGAAGCCGACCCCGCAGGGTCGGCTTCTTACATAACCATCACAACATCGTTGTAGCCAGACCACGCAGAGCTATCAGGCGTTGCGTCGCCTGCGGTTCGTTGTGCGAGCTGCAAATGCAAGACCTCCACCAACCACGACGAGACCAAGACCGACAGTAAATGGTGCCGTCGAGTCGTTACCCGTCATCGGCAGCGCCGAAGCATCTGCACTCTCAATGGTGAACGCTTGGCTCACTCCGTAGCCGCTCGTCAGGCCGAACGCCGCAAGATGGTGGTTACCAAGCTCCAGATCACTGGGAACATCAACCTCGGTATCGATCTCACCGTTATTGTCCGCATCGACTTCACCAAGAACGACCGGATCTGAAGCGACCAAAATCTGCACCCTCTCAAGGGGGTCAAAACCACTGGCTCGGACACGGACTGTTGCGCCGCGCATGAGCGGAGTGAGAGTGAGAACCGCCGCTGGTAGCTGACCGATTTGGTTCGCAGAGAGAACTGGAGGTGCCAAGGTGGTTGTCGTGGTCGTGGTCGTGGTCGTGGTCGTGGTCGTTGGCGGTGGTGTTTCAGCCCCAGTGAGCCACAAGACCATCGTCTGGAGTTGACTGGATTGGGTCAAGTAATGGCCAACAGCTGTACACCATGACGCATTTACACATGACACCGAGTACAACTCATTGCCAGAGCTCTTGTCGCTAGGGCTGGGACTAGCTACTTGGGTCCAAGAAGTGCCATTCCAAGACAAAACCAGCGTCTTCTTCGAACCATTCCAGTAATTGCCAACTGCAACACATGAAGACTCAGTCACACACGACACCGAATACAGCTCACCAGCAGGGCTAGCCACCTGCGTCCAAACGCTGCCGTTCCATGACAACACCAACGTCCCGCTGTCAGAAAAGCCGACAGCAGTACACGAAGACGTGCTTAAACATGTCACCGAATACAACTTGCTGTTGTATGAGCCAGGGCTAGGACTTTCTACTTGCGTCCATGAGTTGCCATTCCAAGACAACACCAACGTCAGATTCTTAGGGCCAGTGACGTAATACCCAACAGCGACACACGAAGACGCTGACACACACGACACCGACTCCAACCAGTTGCCCTGAGGGCCAGGACTAGGACTAGTCGCCTTAGTCCAAGAAGCGCCATCCCACGACAACACCAAACTTTGACTCGCAGCACCATCCCAATACACACCAACAGCAACACACGAAGACGCAGTCATACACGACACCGAATACAATAGATTTTGATTGAAACCGCTGCCGGGGCTAGGGCTATCTATTTGCGTCCAAGAAGCACCATCCCAAGACAACACAAACGTCCGTTTACCCCCGCTGTGACTTTGGGAAGAGCCAACAGCAACACACGAAGACGCACTCAGACACGCCACCGAATACAACACATTTTCATAGTCACCCGGATTAGGGCTCGGGACTTGTCCCCACTGGGAACCGTTCCATTCCAATACCAACGATCGAGTCAAACCACTCGAATAATAAGAACCAACAGCAACACACGAAGATACCGACACACACGACACCGACCGAAGACCACCAAGACCAAATGCATCAGTAAACACGTCAGTAGAAGTACCTGCCCGTGTCACCGTTTCGATAGTTGCATCTACGGGCGTCGACACGACAACACAGCTCAACATGAGCGCTGCCACCGCTAGAAACGTGAAAATGGCTTTTCGAATCATTCGAGAATCTCCGCAAGACAGAGTCGAGAGACCCGGCGCCGGTCGACCGGGAGAGAATAGCGACAGATCGATAACTCTCCCGGCATTCCAATGACGTTTTCCGTTAGAACTATCAGCTGAGCACACACCGTCGCGTCGGTATTCCGAACCCTGTCCCACCCCGCCCCGCCCCGCCCCGCCCGCCCGTCATCCGAGTGTCAGGTGATTACGAGCTCGACTCCATTTCTCCCATCGAACAACTTCCGGAACTCACCAGCATTGAGCCCTCCCTCGCACCCGATCGAAGAGACCCCAGTGATCCATGCGTTGATCTCCCAGAGAAAATCTCTACATCAATTCGTGGGGCTGTAGCGCGCGAGATCCGCTGCCGCTCACTCGATCTTCATGGAGTTGCAACCGAATCCACTGGCATTGTGATCGCACGGGGCAGGGCTGGCCATAACCAGCGGGCATGTCCGGGGCGCAGGGGGCGACTGGGTTGTCGTCGCCACGGACTATCACAAGCACGAAGGTCAAAATATGGCCGTCGACACGACAAAGTTGGGAGCATGGACAAAGGCGTTCACCGAAGCTTCGGCGACGTTGACGAAGTCCATCGCTCCCGTTTTCGTGTTGATGGATGAACAAGCCCCGAACTGCTACAGAGTTCCATCTCCGACGCCAAAGAGTGGCTCACCGCAAAGTTTGCCTAACGAAGCTGGCACAGCACGCGGTACGACTCCCCAGTGGTTGTCCGTCTCGTCCCATCAACCGGCGAACGTGGGAGTAACCGGATCAGACGATGCTGTAGTTGTGGTCGTTGCGGGTGCCGTCGTGGTCGTGGTCGGTTCCGGATCGGGGATCAACGCAGCCATCCACACCTGATAATCCGGAGAACCGCTGAGTGTGGTGCTCGTGAACGTGAGTGTCTCAAGCGGAACAGTGGGCGAGAACCATCCCGATGCCCCCGAAGTATCGGCCACGTTTCCTACCAGCGTGGAAGTTCCTGCAATCCAGGTCGGGAGATCGGCGCCACTCGCGTAGTTGAATGATGACTGGTAACCCAACTCTGCTGCAGTGACTCCCACGCCACCAGTGGTGGTTGCCGAGATCGTCACTGATTCAGCGTCGATATCACCAAGGGTGAAACCGAATCCCGTTGCCGATGTCGCCGAGGCGAAGGTGAACACGGTTGAACTTGAGCCGGCAGTAGTTGGGCTGCTGAGCCGAATGAAAAACTGGCCAGCCGATGAGCCGTAAACCGCACCGAATGGCGTAGACGCAGCAAGCACCGTGGAAGAGAACGGCCCTTGAACGGTGCGCTGACTACTGAACGTTGCCGATGGGAAGTCGCCAACAAAATTCACTGACCCGGTCGTTCCACTAACCGTGTACGAGGCATATTCCGCAGTTGTCGTTGCGCCAACGGGCAATGCCGTAAGGCCAAAACCAAACACTGCGGCGGCAGCTACGGCGAGGCGGATAACTGAGGGGAGGGCTCTTTGCATTTCAATAACGTAACAAACTCAGTGGTGAATACCCCTTTCCGGAATACCGGCGCTTCGGCGTGTCCGGGCATCGATGACCTCGTCCATCCTTTGGGCGAGTGCACAGTGAATTCACCGTCTTCCGCGAGCTTCATTTGGTAGCCCGGTTTATGAAACTCACGATGGTGGGTACCGCATAACAACACCATTCGGTCGACATCAGTTTTGCCGCCATTGATCCAATGGTCGACGTGATGCACGTCGCAGAATCTGGGTTTCGTTCGACAACCCGGCGCTCGACAATGTCTGTCTCGAGCGATGATCGCTCGACGTTGCCAAGATTTTGCTGTTCGCACCGTTCGGCCGAGACGTAATAGTTTCGAACCGTTCGTAAGCACCGCTTGTACGACCGAGTCACATGACAGCGTCGACATTGCGGTTGCGTCGATGAGCATTCCCTCAGCAGTCACACCATCACCATGATGGCTCAAGGCTTCGATGAACCACGCTTTCTCGGCAGCCGACCAACCGTTGCTAGCGGCCAATGAATCGACATCGACCAGCGAGGACACGCCTGCCCCTCGAAGACCTGCGGCACGAAGTTCCTGCACGTTGAACACCAACGACACATGGGGTTGGAATCGACCGGACTCGCCATCACCATCGCGATACGCGAGCGCAAATGAACACGCGGCCACAATTGCATCGACCTGACGCTTGCCTAGTGTGCGCCGTTCGCCAACCACTTCACCATTTTCATCGAGCTGATCGGGAACATCGAAAACACGCAACGTTGCATCGATAATGGCCGCTTCGGTTGGGTTCAGCTGCCCCTGCAGCACAAAGCTGCCGTCGAAACCTTGGTCGAGATACACGCCCGACGGTCGCTCCCGAAAATCTTCAGCACCGTCGGCAGATTCGGCCGCCCGCACCCACTGGCGCATGGCAATAGTGGTTTGCTCGACATCGAGCGGAGCGACCGCACGCACAACCCCCGGGGCGTGGTCAGCGAATAACGACACAAACCGACGAGGTACCGCAGCCACAAGCACATCGACCTGCGCACCACTCAAGACACCCGTCGACCACGCCTCACCCACCTCGGGCCAGGACTCGAGACGTTCCACCCGCCGAGCTTCAACGGTTGCGGCTTTGCGCCCCAATCCGGCGCGATCGGCGAACCAACCGCGCAACGAACTAGCCCCATCGTTACGCCACACTTCGCCAGCGTCGAAGCGGACCTCGGCCTCGGCTACCAGGGCACTCAAACGGTCGATCTGCGTACGCAGCGCGACGAGCGCGGCGCCATCGGCCGGTACGCCCGAACGAGCGAACCCTTCAACCGTTCGCTGCAGCGACGCCAGACACGGACCGAACCCCAACGGCACCTCATCCGCACAGCTTGATTCCGAACTCGTGCCAGCGCCACCGGCAGACCCCGAGATAGCCGCTTCGAGAAATTTCCGCCGACAGCGACGCCGTACCCGATTCAGGCGTTCGAGACCTTCGCTCAGTTCTTCATGAAGCCGCACGTCTGTAAATGACGGCAAGGCTTCGGTGTCATTTTCGAACATACGTTCGAGTTTAGGGAGCGACTGTGACAGTGGGAATAGGTCAAACGGCCCATTTCCGTCACTGCATAATCAATGGGAACAGATGAGGGCGGTTTCTGCCGTATTACCGACCTACGAGACCTGCATCAATCTTCATCTGCATACCCGTCACATAACGAGCCTCGTCGCTGGCCAGATAGATGACCGCGTTCGACACATCTACTGACTCAATGAATTCAACAGGCATCGTGTTCATGAACACCGGTCCAACCGTGAAGGCCCGTTCTTCGATAAGCGCAGCAAGTCCAGGGACGTCGCCCATCGGTGTAGTCACACCGGCCTGGTGAATTGAGTTGGCACGGATGTTGTATTCGCCGTATTCAATGGCCAGCGCGTTGACGAGTCCGACGAGTCCATGCTTCGCTGCGGTGTAGGAAAGCGTGAATGGCTGTCCCTTGAGGCCAGCGGCCGAGCTGATCACGATGAAGGAACCGCCTTCGCCACGCTCAAGAAAATGTGGAAGCACTGCTTGCACCGTGTTGAACGCGCCGGTGAGGTTCACGTCAATAACGTCCTGCCACTGATCCTGCGTGAGTTCATGGGTCCGCGCCCAGTTGAGAATGCCGGCGTTAGCAACAACCGTGGTGATGCAACCAAGTTCGTCGATGCCCCGCTGTGCAAGAGCCTTCAGCTGCGCAGGGTCACGCACGTCGACGTGGTCCCAGATGACACGTTGACCCGTGGCCTCAACAAGACGAACGGTTTCAGCGAGATCTGCGGGTGTCGCAGGCACTACGCCGCTCGTACCAACAGGGCCGCAGATGTCGCTGATGATTACATCGGCGCCTTCCTCGGCCATACACACTGCGTGCGAACGACCCTGCCCGCGAGCGGCTCCGGTGATGAATGCGACTTTGCCAGCAAGACGACCCATGATGACCCCCAAAGAATGACGATCGACCGAAATTGGTGGACCCGTGGGAGAACCATACTCCGCGCTTGCTTGCCCAGGCCTAGATTCCGTCGCACAGGATCATCTGAGAACCGAAACGGTCGCCTCGAGCTCTCAGAGATCCGAGCGACCGAGTTGGGCGACCTCACGCGGCACACAGAAGCGCACGGCCGCCTCGACAGCCACGGCGAGTGTCATGGCCGACTCCTGCAGTTCTCGCTCAAATTCGGCTGCCGCCGAATCTGCCTCCCCCATGTAGTTCGAGATTACGCGGATTCCCGTTACCGGTACTCCGTACAACTCACACACCGCGGCCACGGCAGCCGACTCCATGTCCACTGCGATCGCGCCACTTTGGTCGAGCATTACGAGTTCTTCAGCCGTCTCACCGAATGAGTTCCCGGTGGAGATGACTCCCGTCTGCCATCCAAGTTCCGCCGCCATCGAATCGATAGGCAGCGCAGGAAACGAGCCCACACCCAGTTCCTGAAATCCCGGCAGGGGAATACGCCTGTCGTGATAAACGAATCGTTCGCGAGCAAGAACCACATCGCCGATCTTCATCGTTTCCGAGCGTCGGCCTCCGGCGGTCCCTGCGGTGATTACTAGGTCGGGATCAAACGCGGTGATTGCAAACATCGAGCTGATCGTCGCTCCATCCGTTCCGATCAGGTCGACACCATGGCGCGGGTGACGCCCGTTCGCCATCACGGTGACAACGCAGCCGTCGATCTCACATTGGAATGCCTGAAGAGGCAACAACGTCTCGAGTGGAATCGATATGGCACCAAGTCGTTGCACTAGCGGTTCGGCCTCGGCACGCATCGCCATGATCGCAACTATCGATTTCATCCCGAGTATCCCCGATCGTTGTGCCGACGTGATCGGGAAGCATCCGAAAATGGCCCCGCCCGCGACCGTGTTCTCTTCCAAAGAATAATCGCTAGAGCACCGATGTTCTCCCACCAAGTTGAGGTCAAACCTCCGTCCATCCGAGCCATCTCCTAAGGTCGAGCCATGATTACTCCGCAACAAACTCCCAAGCGACGAATCGCGCTCGCCCTCACCTTGTCTCTGGGGCTTCTGGCCGTCGGATGTTCGAGCGGAAGTGACTCAACAAATGCCGGAGCAAGTTCCACTACGACAGCTGCAACCAGCAGCGCCAAACCACAGGTTTCCACCGTTCTCGACAAACAGGCACAGACCGTGCTCGATCAGTTGCTCCAGTACCCGACTGGCTCACAAGCACAGGTGTCATCAGCGATTCTCACTATTGCGCCTGGAGTCTCGACAGGCCTGCACAAGCACGATGCGCCCATGTACGCATACATCCTTGAAGGCACCCTCACCGTGACCTACGAGGGGGGCATCGTGAAAGAGTTCTCCGCCGGTTCGGCGATTCTTGAGGCTGTCGGCACCCCGCATAACGGTGAAAACAAAACCGACAAGCCGGTGAAGATTTTGGTCGTCAATATGGGAGCCGAAGGCGTGGCGAACTCCGTCACGCTGTAACGCCTTGCTCCCTTACGAGCCCGGTTCGCTCCAACGCGCGAGTTCGGTACGAAGCCAACCGTTCTCCCAGAAGCTCACGTCGCCACCATTGTCAAGCAGGTACTGATGTGCATTCGCCATCAGCAATCGCAAGCGAGCGTTGTCGGCCTCGGTCTGCGCGATCGCTTCACCCAACGTGAGTGCGAGCGGCGCATTGCCACGCGCGAGTGCCGCCTCGGCTCGATCAAGCGCTGCGTCAGTTCCCGTGAGCGCAAGGAGTTCCGCGAGCGCGGCCGGAGCACTGTCGGCATAGAACTCTGTCGTTGATCTGAGTTTGAACCAACCTACGTATTCCTCCCAGAACGTGCGCACCGCCCACGAGACCTTGCCGTAACCCTCGCCAACTCGCAGTTCGGGCGGGAGCTTGATCTTGTCCATGAGCGTCCACATATCGACCTGGGCATTGAAACCTTTGAGCGCTTCTTCATGCACGTAAACAACTGCGTTGTGAAGTCGCTCCAGCGAGGCCTCGATCAGCTCAGCGCCGGCAATTGGCTCAAAGCGTCCTGTCACGAGCATCTCGGGACGAAGTTCTCGCACAAATCGATTTGTCGCGAGTTGTGGCTCCACAAAGCGGTACTTGTCACCTCGGATCGTGTTCACGTTCGGAAAATGCGGGAACAGCGGGCCGAACAAGTTGCTCACGAGAGCAATCTTGTGATCGGGAAGCCAAACGATCAGACAGTCAGTGGTTTCACCAATGGCTGCAAAAAGGTCTACGCGAAGACCATCAATAGTGAGGGAGAGTCGATCTTCGAAGAGGATGTCGGGCATTGGCTCTGACTGCGCCATCGAGACGCCCGGATTCTCTTTAGCAATGCGCATCGCATCGGTGCCAAGCATGTCGAACCAGATCGCAGCAGTGCGCATTCGCAGACCCTGAATGCGCTTGTCGTCACGCTGGTGGGCAGGGTTGTTGGCCTGCGCCACGTACTTCGTACCTGGTTCTTTGAACAGATCGACGCCGCCGACGTGATCAACGTGTCCCTGGGTGGTGAAGATGTAGTGCGTCGGCCCAGGACGGATCGCATCAAAGACGCGCTTGTGATGCGGGGCTTCGTAGCCCATGCCCGTATTGACAATGATGCGACCATTGTCGGTGAGGATCATGTACGAAGCGGTGGTTCCACCAGATCGATAGATCAGGCCCTCGACAATCGGATAGGCCGCGTCGTCGTAGACCGGGGTGAGAAGCTCTCGGCCCGGACGAGTGTCGATGAGATGGTCGACCTGCTCCTGGATGTTCATTTGACCTCAATTTGTACGGGAAACGCGTTCATGTAGTCGCTAAAGCGTGTCCGAACCTCGTCTGGCGTGATGTCAAAGTCACCGCGAAGGTCATAAACAACGCGCCCCTCTTTACCGCGGGGATGTGCTGCTTGATGTGCAGCAACTTCGGCTTTCGCTGTCTCGGTGAATTCGATACCGGCCATGTCATAAATGCGCTGCAACGTGCCTAGTTCATCAGCCATGTATTCATGGAAAAACACGTCGACCGTTCGTTCCGGTGGGAGTAGATGCCGATCACGAAGGGAGGAATCTAGAAGACGGCCAATGCGATCGATCCAATAGTCGCGATACCACTCAGGATTCGGCGTCGTGTAATAGGTGCGCGCGCCGTAGGTCACCATCGTGATCGTCGACTGCACGACTGCAACGGGATCTCGATGAGTCACAACAACCGTGGCATCAGGAAAGGTTGTCATCAACGGCCCGATTTGCTCAAGGTGCTGTGGCGACTTCAATACCCACCGCTCGCGCGGCCGATACCACTGCATAATCTGAAGCACCGTCTTCATGTACGCGTAATGAGGCGTCTGATCATGTGCGAGGAAGTAGTCACGCCACTTCGGAGTTCTTGCCACCCACTCGAGGTTGTAACTCGTGAAGTCCGGTGTCATGAGCTCAAGTTCCTCATGGACATGGTCGGGGTTCATCGGATGCATCGCGGCAATAAACGGAGCGCCCGCTTGCATTGCTTCCCACTGGTCTTGGCACCGGTTCCAACGAGGATCAACGCCATCGGCGGACGTCTCTTCCCGTGGATCAGGAACCGGTTCGTACGATTCCCACAACGGCATCGACCGGAATCGACTGTCGGCAGCAAGCAAGTTCACAAGATTCGTGGTGCCGGAGCGTGGAAGCCCAATCACGATCACGGGCTTCTCAATCGGAATATCGAGAATCTCGGGATGTTGTTTCAGCAGTTCCCGAATACGCAGCCGATTCGACGCGTAGCGAACACAATCGCCGAACATCATCATTCGACCGAGTCCGGTGCGCTCCGGATCAGCGTTCATTTCATTGAGCTGAACCTCGAGTCGCTCGCGGAAATCCTCGGGGCCGAAGTCACTCAGGCCTGTCTGCCCAATCGCAGCTGCACACACCGCATCAACAGTGAGTTCGGTGGTTTGAGTCTCCCCAAATTCGAGCCCCATGCGCTGCATATCGTTGAGAACAGGATTGCTGAGATCGTCAATTCGAATTTCGTTCGCCATTCCGACCCCTACTTAGATGGCAAGCCATCCGCCGTCGACGGCGAATGCGGTTCCGGTAGTGAATGACGATGCTTCCGAACAGAGAAAGAGAATCGCTGAAGCGACTTCTTCGGGCGTCCCCATACGACGCATGATTTGGTTCGAAAGTTCCCCATCGAGCACCTCGGGAAACGGCTTCATCGGCGCCGTCATCGGAGTGTCAATCATGCCTGGTGCAACCGCATTCACCCGGATTCCGTCATCCGCCCAATGGAGAGCAAGGTTTCGGGTGAGAGCGAGCAGTGCAGCCTTCGACGAGGAATAGCCGGGGACAATCGTTGTGGCTCGATAGGTCATCATCGAAATGACATTGACGACACTTGCCCCACCAGGCATCGAGCTTTTCGCCAATGCCTCACGGCTTCGAACAGACAGCCGTTGTGCTCCTTCGACGTTCATGGCAATTGATGCTTGAAACCCTTCCGGGCTCCACTCATCAAGCCCATCGGGAAAACATGCGCCCGCGTTATTGATCAAGACGTCAAGCGATCCAAGGTTCGCAGCAAGTGCATCGATTGCTTCGCCGTCGCGCATTTCTAGCTGCACATAACCGAAGCGTGAGAGTTCGGTGTCATAGTCAGCCGCAGAAGATCGAGTGCCAGTAACAGTCACCGAAGCACCCGCATCGGCAAACGCCGTCGAAGCTGCGTATCCAATACCGCTGGTTCCGCCGGTGACGAGAACGCTTGTCCCTGTGAAGTCGAATGAAACGCCGTTCATTGAGCACCTTCCATTGTGATCATGACTTTTCCGCAGTCTTTCGATCCTTCAAGAATCGCAAGTCCGTCACCGAATTCTTCAAGAGAAAGTTTGTGGCTAATGACGGCTGACAAATCGCGACGCCCGAGGAGTTCAATGGCGTCTTCGAATCGTTCCGGGTACTCCATAGAACCGCGCACGGTGAACTGCTTCATCAGAATGTCCAAGAAATTGGTTGGGACGGGTCGGAAGTGCAACGCAACTATGACAAGGCGGCCATCAACACGGCCGTTCTGTAAGACCTCGCCGATCACACTGTCGGCGCCCGAAGCTTCAATGAACACATCGGTTGCTGGCGTCGGCCCGAACATAAAGGGCGATTCCCCGTGGATGCGCTTGAGTTCAGCCCACACATCAACCTCGGACGGGTTGAGCACATGGGATGCCCCCATCTCCTTCGCCAAGGCAAGTCGTGCCGGGCTGAAGTCAATGGCAACTACGTCGGTCACACCGCGATCGGCGAGTGTCGCCATCGCGAAGAGTCCGATGGGACCACAACCGAAAATCGCAACCTTCTCCCCTGGCTTTGCTTCCGATTGATTTACTGACTGCATTCCGACGGCCAACGGCTCGGCAAGTGCTGCGGTCGTCAGCGCCATGCCATCAGGAATTTTGAACAGGCGCTTGCCATTTGCTGCTTCGGGCACGAAGAGCAACGGCGTCAGTCCACCCTGTGCTCCTCCCGAACCCATCGGACCTTCTCCAACATCTGAAGGACAGACAACAACACGATCACCGACTGCAATGTCGGCGACCTCGCTTCCGACCCAATCGACAATGCCGGCCATTTCGTGACCGAGCGGAATCGGGTGCCCCGGGCCGAAACCCATATGCACATAGGTAACGTCGCTCCCGCAGATACCGCAAGCAGCAATGCGCACGAGGGCATCGCGAGGACCTGGTGTTGGCGCATCAATATCGTCGAGGCGCCAATCGTTCTCGCCATGCAACATGATCTGTTTCATTATGAAGTTATCCTTCGCTCGTCAGCCGCTCTTTGCTCCCCCACCGCGACAGGGCAAACCGTATCGCACCACCTCGAAGCCTGCTCAGTGATCGAATCTGACCACTCTCGATGCCGTAGATTCAGTCCAAAGCGAAATGAACCGGAGCTGCGATGTCCAGTAAGCGACATTCCTTACGGTGGATTGTTATTGCTGGGGCCATCGCTGGCTCTGTTCTTCTCGTTCCAGTCATTGTGCTGCTCTCAATGTTCGTCTTTCGCGCCAACCCAGGTGCTCGATCATTTGATGATGCACTCGAGGCCTTTCGGAATGGAGATTTTTCCGCTGTTGAAGCACTCGGTGCCGTCGTTGCACGTCCGCCTTATGGTGTGTATCAGGCCGATGCATCGGGGAAAGCATCAATCAGTTTTCCGCCGACCAGCCAGAATTACGGCGCATCAGCTCCCGTCACAGTGACCTACCAAGGCGATAACTGCTGGACCACGACTGTTGATTTCAATACAGCGTTCCAGCAGAGGTGGAGCTACTGCATTGACAACAGCGTGATAACTGAGCATCGAAACGCCACATCGACGGCTTGGGATCTTGGGGCGACAGTGATCACCAATGTTTCGAAATTTGTCTGCACTCCTCCCGGCCAAATCATCAAGACCGGGGAACAGCGCGACCAAGTATCGACACACGTATGCGAAGGAACTAGTGACACCATGGCTGGCATCACGAATTCCGATGTCACTTTCCAATACCTTGGCACCGCATCACTTCAAATCGAGTCCACCCTTGTGCCGGCGTTTCACTATCGGGAGACTGACACTCTCACTGGACCTCAGCGGGGAACCACAGCTATCGACTATTGGTATTCCGTGCAGGACATGCTCCTAATCCGCATGGAACGTCATGTCGATCTGCGAACAGAGTCACCGGTGGGCGATGTCACCTACAAAGAAAACGGCGAATGGCAGTTGTCGTCGCTCACTCCGGCTCGATGAAATTACGGCCAGGCAAGTGGACATGACGCGTCGTCAAGGAAGTCTCCGTCCGACAATCCACTGTGATGTTCCTTCGTCGGGGAACCAGCGACAAGCTTGAATCGGGTTCCATCGCCGGTATAACGGACGCTGATCGCGCGGCGTCGCTGAGTTCGACTCATGTTTCCGCTGGCAGCGTGAATAGTGCGGGCATGGTGAACGGTGAGGTCCCCTGGAGAGGTATCGAAACTGATGATGCGCGCCTTGCCAACGACCTTGTCGTAATCAGGAACCTCAGCACCTTCCGTATCAGGCATCGCCAGATCGGAAACAAACATGTTTGGGCGGTACTTGGTGTCGTCAAGATGCGAGCCCACAACGAAACGGACGGCGCCTGTTTCTGCGGTGACGACGTCGAGTGGAACCCATGTCGTGCAAACCAGATTTCCGTCGAGATGAAAATAGGACATGTCCTGATGGAATCCGGTTTTTTCCTGGGTTCCAGGTTCCTTTACAAGAACGCTGTCTTCGTACAGACGAACTTCGTCACTCCGCAATATCGAGGCAACAATTTCGGGCAGCGGTGAACACAGCGCAAAGTCCCGAAACTCCTGCTGAAGAAGCCAATGGTCTGTTCCCGCTTTGAAGTGCCCCCGAGGACCTCCCGAAGCAACTACTAGCTCATCAACGTTGCGCTCTGCTCCGACTCCGCTTTCGAGCGCGTCAGCCATCTCCGAGAGATCAGTCGTAGCCGAACTGACAAGAGCTTCTTCAATCGGTTCCGCCATCGACTCGAGGAGTTCGACGGGAAGGATCGATCGCAAACACACAACACCGTCGCGCCAAAAGGTTGTGATTTCGTCCTGGGTCACCGATCGAGTCGGAGAAGTTCGTTCCATGGAACCATCCTGCCTCAACGAGCTGGGACGCGCACCGGATTGTCAGGCCGCTGGGTCGGTCAGACCGAACCGACGACGCACGGCGCGCTCGAGAGCACCAAACACGAACGCGTCGGCCAGGATTCCAATAACCAAAATCACGATCATTACGGCCAGAAGGGCCGGGGCGTCGGCAAAATCACGCGCCACCTGCAGTTGCACCCCGAGCGATGGCGTTCCCTTGATGATTACAAGTAACTCGCCGGCGAGAAGTGAGCGCCAGGCAAAGGCCCATCCCTGTTTCATGCCGCTCACAAAGGTCGGCAACGATGCGGGGAGGATGACGTAGCGCCAGAGCGTGAAACCTTTGGCGTCCAACATGCGTCCTGCCCGTAGCAACAACGGCGGCACGTTGTCGGCACCTGCGATCATCCCGTTTGCAATCGCGGGCGCCGCACCGATCACCACGACGAACAAGATCGCCGATTCCGACAGCTGGAAGAGCAAGATCGCCAACGGAAACCATGCGATTGACGGCATCGTCTGGATGCCGGTGATGAGTGAGCCGAATGCAATCCGAAGAACCTTCACGCGCGCAATAGCGAGACCGACGACGATGCCAACTACTAGCGCGATCGAGTACCCGACTGCCGCTCGACGAAGGGTCAGCCACGCCCCGTTGAGGATCGACCCATCGACGAGGCCCTGCCAAAGCGCTCTGAAGACTGGCGTAGGGGGAGGCAACGCGTAGTCGGGTTTCCACCCGCTCCAGACGATGGCTTGCCAGATCGATAGTCCGAGCACGATTGCCGCCAACTTGGGCCAGATCGCCGACCAGGCCCGGGCCGGCGCAGATCGTGCGCTTCCGACCTGCGCGGCCAGCGCATCCAGTCCGCTCAGTTCCTGATCGAGAACTTTGACCGCTACTCCTTGATCGTCATTCAGTGGCATGGCTGCGAACCTCCTGACGCAACCTCGTGGTGATGACACCAGCGAGTGCGGCGACTTCGGGATCTTCAATTCGTCGAGGCCGAGCAAAGGGAACGTCAAACGTTTCGGCGATCGTCCCCGGACGGCTTGTGAGTACCTCAACCCGATCGGCAAGACGGACGGCTTCGCGGACATTGTGGGTGACGAAGATGCACGTAAACCCTCGGTCGATCCAGAGACGTTCGAGTTCGTCGTGAAGCAGATCACGCGTCATCGCATCGAGCGCACCGAACGGTTCGTCCATCAGCAAAACTTCTGCTTCTTGAGCGAAAGCGCGCGCAATCGCGACCCGTTGACGCATTCCGCCTGAGAGCTCATGAGGTCGGTGGCTGGCGAAGTCCTGAAGATGCACGGTGGTCAGGAGTTCGTCAACGATGCCAGCCCGTTCGCGTCGCGGAACACCGCGCAGCTTCAGTGCAAGCGAAACGTTCTGCGCGACGGTCATCCAGGGGAACAGAGCCGCTTCCTGAAAGATCAATGCGCACCGACCATGGAGGGTCACCTCACCAAGCGTCGGCTTTTCCAATCCGGCGATGAGATTCAGCAGTGTCGACTTACCGCATCCGCTTGCCCCCACGAGTGCAACAAATGATCCGCTCGGTGCATCGAGCGAGATTCTGTTGAGTGCAACGGTGGTGTCGTCCCGGTGCCCGAAGACTTTCGAAACATCACTGACGCTCACTGACCCACCGAGTCGTGATGACTCGGCCGGGCGTGCGGCCAGTTCGGGATCAGAACGAATCACAGGCCAACCACCGAGTTTTGAGCCCTGGCCTTCAGTAGTGCATTCAGCAAACTCAGATTGAAGATCGGTGCAACGTCTATCGGCTTGTTAAGTCCAAGGGCGACAGCCTCGTCAGCTGACTTCTTGATCGTTTCGGCTAACGGGTCGGGAGTGAACAGGAGACTCCTCCACGAAGCCACGATCAGGCTTTCGGCAAGGCGCTTGCCAGTGACCGATTCGATCTCGTTGTTCGTTGATTCCTGAGCAGCCGACGGATTCGACGCAATCGAATCAAGCGCGCCGAGGTGTCCTCGGAGCACGGCTGCCACTGCGGCGGGATGTTTAGTCAAGAACGCGGTGCGCACGATGATCACTGTCGTTGTGAACTGCCCGTTCGGCCACAAGGTGGCCTCGTCAACGAGCACCTTGCCGCCGCCCTCGGTTACGAGTCGCGTGTCCCATGGTGCAGGAACCCACGCCCCGGCAATAGCTCCGCTCTTGAACGTCGAAAGCGTGTCGGCATTCGCCTGTGGCTTTATCGCGACGTCACCACCACCCGAAGTGTCCGTCTTCAATCCTTGCTCTGCGAGCCAACTCCGTAGGGCCACGTCCTGCGTCCCGCCCAACTGGGGAGAGGCCACTGTTTTGCCCTTGAGATCCGCGGCTGAGGCGATCGACAGTTGCACCACGAACGCCGCACCACCCGATGTGGATCCTGCGACAATCTGGACAGCCTGGCCATTCGACTTCTGGAAAGCGTTCACGGCAGGATTCGGGCCGATGTAGGTGATATCGATTGCTCCGGCAAAGAGCGCCTCGATTGCTTCGGGGCCCGCGTTGAACGAGGTCGGATCCATGCTGGCCCCGATCGCTCCGAGTTCCTTGGTGAAAAGCCCTTGATCAAGACCGACCAGTGCGGGGGCGTGAGTCACGTTTGGGAAGTATCCGAGGCGGACCGAGACCGCATCGGTTGCAGGGAGTTCCTCAAGGGTCAGGTTCCTGATCGCCTGGGATGAACTCGAACCGCAGCCCGTCCCCAGCAGGACAAACGCCATCATCAGCGCTGCAATTGCAGCGAAAGTTCCGCGCTGGCGACGGTTGGCGAGAGACATCGAAACCCTTCCACGGTTGCCGCAGCAACCTATTGTTGACCTAACAGATCGGAATAGTGGCATAAGTAGCGGAGAACCGCCAGCCACCCGAAATCGGTCTCCCTCAATGCCGACCGCATGGTCCACCCGAATCGGCAATGATGGGCAAACTAAACGATTGACGGGGTGTTCGATGGGCGAGACGAGCGATCCAACGTACCGATCCGGTGGCGATGCTGCGTACCGGGACCTCCCGGCGATCGGGCCCTTTGCCCCACTCCTCGGAGGTGCCCTGATTACGTGGGTCGAACCGATGCCCGATCATGTCGTCGGGTACAACCGCTGGTACGAAGACGATCACATGATCACCGGCGCAATGGTTATGCCCTGGATGTTCTCCTGCCGTCGGTGGGTTTCGCCGAAGTCGATCCAGCACCTTCGCGGCCCCATTGGCTCGCGCGTTGCCGAACCACTTGAAGCCGGAAAGTACATCGGTCTCTACTGGATCAACGAGGGGCGTATCGAGGACCACGAGCAGTGGTCGCTTGGGTCGAATCGTCGCCTCCATGCCGAAGGACGCGGAAGTTACCGCGGTGCCGGCCAGGATCCACTCGAGGAACGTCGCCACGTCTTCACGTCTTTCAGCGATCACATAGGCACGACATACCGCGACGATCTCGTTCCGCGCGACGTGCACACGTTGATGCAGCCCTATAGAGGTCTCATTGTTCAGGTCATCGATGCTGTCGACGAAAACAGGAATCGTCTCGATAGATGGTTAAGCGAGACTTACCTGCCCGGCATCGTTACCGGATCGGTAGCGGTGGCGATCCGGTTTGCACCGCGCCCCCTACCTCCCGACAAACTCGCCCATGTCCGCGAACTCGACGGCGTCGACGGCGTCGTGACGGTGTTGCACTTTCTCGAGTCAGATCCCCAAGACAGTTGGGACTCACATTTCGCGAATGCAGAGGCGCAGATTCTTGAAGGCGGCGTCGGAACCCTCGGGGTGCAGGCCGCGTTCATCCCCACCAATCACGGCACCGACGACTACACCGACCAACTCTTCTGACCGGCTGAGCGTTGCTGTGAATCACCCACTAAAGGTTTCTACGCTCGATCACATCGTTCTGGTCTGCACCGACATCGAACGAACCCTCGGCTGGTATCGGGACGTCCTCGGACTCGAACCTCTGCGGGTCGACGAGTGGAAGCGCGGCGACGTGCCCTTTCCATCGGTACGCGTCAACGAGTCCACGATCATCGATCTCATCGCCGGTGAACCAGTCGATGGCCGTCTTGACCACTTCTGTCTCGTTGTCGAACCAACTGACCTCGCCGCCGTTGCTGCATCCGGCAAATTCGATGTGATCAGAGGGCCGAACCGCAGGTTTGGCGCGCGCGGCGACGGAAACTCGCTCTACGTTCGCGATCCTGATGGCACCGTCGTGGAACTGCGCCATTACTAACTCGGGCCACTCGACCCGAGTCAGTTCAGGTCAGGTCAGATCAGTAGGTGAATCCGGTGGCCGTCACCCATGCCGGATCGACATGGAACGTGCCGGCGGCGTCCACGATGTCAACGGTGACCGGTGCCGGGAGTCGATTACCGGTCGTCGAGTCGAATGCCACCGATCCCGTCCAACCTGTCCAACCCTTGGTTGCGGCAAGTGCACTCCGCAAACTGTCGACGGATTGGTCGCCGCCAGCGCGGTTGATCGCGTCGGCGAGAACAAGCACCGAGTCATAGGTGTAGGGCGACCACGAACCGGGTGCGGACTTGAACTCCGACGTGTACGCCGACACCAACGAAGCTGATCCGGGGAAATCGCCCGGAGCCGGCACGCCAACAACGGGGCACTTCTGTGCCGCAGGGATGCCCGCGGCGGTGATGTATCCGTTGTCATAGGCGCCATAGTCGGCAAGACACTTGACCGAGGTTTTCGCGGCAAGCATCGCCTGCGCGATCAGTCCCGCTTCGGGGAAATAGGTGACGACGTAGACGGCCGACGGGTTGGTCGCCAAAACCTTGTTCACCGCATCCGTATACGAGGCAGCTCCCGGGGTGATCGATTCCGTTGCAGTGATGGTCACTCCGGCAGCCGAGAGAGACGTAGCCATCGCTTTCGCGGCGGATGCGGTGTAATCCGTCGTCGTGTCAACGATGAGCGCGACTGATGTCGCCTTCAAGTATTTGACCAAAGCATTGGTGGCGACTGGGGCGATCTGGGATGTCATCGGCTGGAGGGTGAACCCGAGACCGGCTGTTGCATCAGACGAGGTAAGACGGAGCGGAACGAGTCCGGCCTCGATGTAGATCGGCAGAGTCTTGAGACCGACTCCCGAGTTGTAAGGGCCGACGATGGCGTCGAGGCCTTTGGCCACCGCCGCCTTCGCTGCAGCTACACCGGCGTCGACATCTCCCTTGTCGTCGATGGCAACGATTTCAATCTTCTTGCCACCGATGCCGCCTGCGGCGTTCACCTTCGCCGCTGCCTGCTTGGCTCCATTGAGCATGCCCTGTCCGAGTTCCGCAAGGCTGCCAGTCAAGGGCGCCTCGAGTCCGAACTTCAACGTGTCTGACGATGAATCATCTGATGACGAGGAGCAACCAGCCCCGAGGGTGACGAGCGCCATCACACCAACAACGGCGACTGTGAAGACTTTCAGTTTCGGCTTCATTGACGCTCCTTGATCAGAAAGAGCGAGCATACCTATCTCGTTGTTTCGATCTCGGCATGGTGATCGTGCGCCGATTGCGACAAGCGGCACAATCCGAGCCTAGGCATCGAACCGTTCAACCATGACGGCGTTGCAGAGCGGGACCCCTCTAAATCTTCCGGTTTATCGACACGTGGACCCGGGTATCCGCAGTCGCTTCGGTACAATCTCTGGATGACTTCATTGCGAAACACTTCTACTCGCGTCGCCGCCATCATCTTGGCGTTGGCGATCATCGGGGGTTGTTCCTCAACATCCGGGAACGACGCGACTGGCCAACGTGGAGACATTCAGGGCAAGGCGTTGGCGGAATGCCTGTCTGGACAGACCATCCCGGCCGGCTCGACCCTCAACATCTCAACCACCGTCGCCCCAATCACATCGATCGTTGCGAATGTCGCCGGTGGACTCGCGCAGATCACGGGGATCGTCCCCGAAGGCACCAACTCGCACACGTTCGAACCCTCGCCAAGTGTGGCGGCCACCCTCGCCGATACCGATGTGCTCTTTGCAAACGGTCTTGTCCTTGAGGAACCGACGAAGGAACTTGCCGAAAGCAACCTCCCGAAATCGGCCGCCCTCTGTGAACTTGGAACGGCCGTGTTGCCCGTTGACGACTACATCTATGACTTCTCCTTTCCCAAAGATGGCGGCAAGCCAAATCCCCATCTCTGGACTGATCCAAAACTCGCCATTAAGTACGTCGCTCTCATCAGGGATGTTCTCGTGAAGATGGACCCGGCGAACGCCGCGTCATACACATCAAATGCGGCCGCCTACACAAACAAGCTCAACGAGCTCGATGCGGCTGTAATAACAGCAAGCGCAACTCTGCCTGCTGAAGATCGCAGACTCCTCACCTATCACGACGCCTACGCCTACTTCGCCGTCGACTACGGATGGCAGATTCTGGGCGCCATTCAACCTTCCGATTTCGACGAACCCACTGCGCGCGAAGTCGGTGACCTGATAACCCAAGTGAAGGATTCAAAGGTCAAGGCGATCTTCGGCTCCGAAGTCTTCCCGAGCGCAGTACTCGAACAAATCGGTCGCGAAACTGGTGTCACCTACGTCGACGTCCTTCGTGATGACGACCTTCTTGGCGAGCCCGGCGATGCCGATCATTCGTTTCTTGGTCTCATGCAGTTCGATTACGTGACCATGATCGAAGCCCTCGGTGGCGACGCTACGGCCATCCGTGATCTCGACATCACCGACGTCGCACCCGACAACGCCAAGTACCCGCAGTGACAAGCCTGGTCGAGCTCGACGGAATCTCGCACTCGTATGGTGGTCCGACCGTGCTCGAGCATGTCCACCTGACGATCGACGAAGGTTCGTTTCTCGGAGTTATTGGCCCATCCGGTTCGGGCAAGACCACGCTGTTACGCCTGGTGCTCGGAAATCTCCGGCCCACCGAGGGTGAAGTGCGGCGCCGGGCCAATCTGCGGATTGCCTACGTTCCCCAGGTCGAAACGGTCAACTGGAACTTCCCAATCACGGTTAGCGAAGTCGTCCTGATGGCTGCCGCGGCCAAGTGGTACCGACCGCGAGCCACCGAATCCGAACGTAAACGCGTGGCTGAACTTCTCGAGCAACTCGGACTCGGTGGTTTCGAACACCGACACATCCGCGAACTCTCCGGCGGCCAGCAGCAACGAGTGTTCCTCGCTCGCGCTCTTCATCGCGATCCCGAACTTCTCGTTCTCGATGAACCGACCTCCGGTGTCGATGTGCGCACTCGTCACGAGGTCGTGCACTTGCTCACTGATCTTCATCGCAATGGCACGTCTGTCGTGCTTTCCACTCATGACATCAACGGCCTTGCCGCTCATCTCCCGTTAATCGCTTGCGTCAACCGCGAACTCATCGCCGTCGGAACTCCTGCCGAAGTTCTCACCTCATCGGTTCTCGAACGTACCTACGGAGCGCCGATGGAAGTCCTCGAACACGGCGGCATGCTCCTCGTCACCGACAGCCCGATGGGAATCGAATGACACTGTTCGAGCCATTTCAGTTCGAGTTCTTCCGCAACGGGTTCATGGTTGCCACACTTGCGGGGGCCATCTGCGGTCTCGTAGGCGTTTACGTCGTCTTGCGCAGCATGAGTTATATCGGCCACGGACTCTCGCACTCCATCTTTGGCGGCGCCGCGGCCAGCGCAGTTCTCGGCGTGAACTTTTACCTCGGTGCCGGAATGTGGGGACTTCTCTCTGCGCTCATGATCGGCCGGGTTGCGCGCCGCGGAAAGATCGGTGCCGACGCAGCCATCGGTGTCATCACGACCGCTTCGTTCGCACTCGGTCTCGCACTCTCGAATGTTTTCGGACAGGCAAAGCGATCTATCGAGGCAGTTCTCTTCGGATCCATCCTCGGCGTCACGACGCTTGAAGTCATCGCCGTCGCGTGTGTTGGGGTGCTCGCCATCGCCATCATCAGCGCTTTTTACCGCAAACTTCTTTTCGCAACGTTCGATCCAGAGGTTGCCGATGTCACTGGCGTCAATGTGGGCCGTATGGAGGCGCTGCTCATGCTCATGCTCGCCGTCACCATCCTCTTCACCATGAAGATCGTCGGTGTTCTGCTCATCAGTGCACTACTCGTGACCCCGGCCGTTATCGCCCGCATGGTGACGGACTCCTTCGCCCGCATGCTCGTAATCGCTCCCCTGGTCGGCGCAGCTTGCGGGGCCGTCGGCATGGTCATCAGCTACCACGCCGACATTTCATCGGGAGCATCCATCATTCTGCTCGCCGCATTCGTTTTCGTCGTCGTCTACACGGTTACTGGTGCCCGCGGCCGCGGCAACGCCGGTGGCATGATCCACTGATCACTCAGGCTTGATCAGTTCCCACATCTGGCCATCGGCCGTATCGCGAACCTCAACTCCAGCTTCAGCGAGACCATCGCGAATCTGATCAGACAGGTCGTAGAGCTTCGCAAGACGAACCTCCGAACGAGCTGACAGCGCAATCTCGACGAGTGGGCCCAACACATCGCGCGGATCGGTGAGTCCGCCCTTGGACGCTTCGCCGAGTCGAACGATCATCGATCGCAAGAGTGCCCGGGCTTTGTCCATCTCGTCGCTCTGCAGCGTGTCGGCGGACCAGCCGCGAATTGCATCATCAAGGTCAAGGGTGGCGGTAACCGCTCCGGCCGCATCTCGTTGTTCCATGGCACGATCGAACTCTGTACTGCAACGATCCATGTCTGTCGCCAGCGAGGCTTCGATTTTTTTCGACGCAGTAGTGGCAACCGAATTTTCGGAGAGGGAGGGATCAGTTGACGGCACGCTTCGACTCGTTGCTTTTGCGGAAGTAGTGGTCGGGCCTTCTCGCAACACATCAATCGGCACGGTCTCGCCATTCGGGATCTCCATCGAGACGCCGTTGCGACGAATCGTGACGACGCCGAGTCCCACGATCTTTGCTGTGTCGGCGTCGAGATCCAGGATCACGCCGGTGTGTTCATCGACTCCGAGTACGAATGCGCCTTCGGGGAGAAGCGCCTCCATCATTCGGAGTCGTCGCTCGCCGAGGTAACAGAAGCGGGTGTCGTGATGGCCGCCCTCGGTGTTGTTGTAATGCGGAATGACCGCAACAGGCAGGCCAATCGGCGTCAACAGATCGAGACCCTCCAGCCAGTGTGGATCCGCTCCCGACTTATAGATCTCGTAGACCGGAACCGTGCTGATGCCGAGTGTGAGTGCGGCCGCACTCGAAAATGTCACTGCCCCGTCGGTCTGCAATTTCTCCGCTAGCAGCTCCGGGAGCGGTGTCCCGGCCCACTGCCGTAGTGCATATGTGGGACTACCTGGGCCGGCAAAAACGAAACGAGCCTGTCGAATCGCGTTGAATGCCACTTCGCGCTCGAACGTCGTTGCGGCACCGATGTCA
Organism: Acidimicrobiales bacterium; assembly: GCA_044239895.1. GTDB lineage: Bacteria > Actinomycetota > Acidimicrobiia > Acidimicrobiales > Acidimicrobilacustridaceae > Acidimicrobilacustris. Next base: position 23,534 of record JBIIAM010000001.1, read on the forward strand.
CAGAGACCGGCAACGTCCACGACGCGGTTAAGTGAAACCTTGAAGTACTCGACTGTTTTCGCCGAGAGTTCGTCGGCGTTTTCCTGAAAGCCGAATGGCGTGTCAAGAAAGACGGATGGAATGGGCGCATCAGCGATGGTCGACGACGCCGAGAGTTGCTCGAATACCTCGCGATGAGGCTTCACCATCGTCGGCGATGTCTCTCCGCTTCCCATGATCGAAAGTAATCGGGTCATCCGGGTACAGCCTCCTCGGCAAATTCCACGAGCACTTCGGCCAACCGGACCGGATGCTGTGCATGAATATCGTGATGGGCCGGCGCGAACCAGTGCGCTCTGCCATTCGGAAGAAGTCCGATCGCCGTGTCTACGGCGACTCGCTTGTCGGTGGTCCAGGCCACGTCGCCGCTATCGGCCGGCACCAGCAATGTAGGCACGGTGATGTGCGCATACCGAGTCGACGGTTGATGGCCATAGAGCGCCTCAAGAATCGCGAGGTGCCGATCCAGCGTCAGCCAAGGAGCGATCGTTCCGTCCGATCGGATCTCGAAATTCGCCATCGCACCGACAATTCCGGTTTCGGGCCAGTCGGCGTTTCCGTCGCGCATCCAGCGCTCCATCGATGTTGCCGGCGTTCCGACAAGATGCGGCGGCGTCAGCATCGCCTTGCACGCGGCCCAGTCATCGAACCGACTGGCCAGTTCGATGAACCCGCCATCAACGGCAACCACCGCGCCCGGGATGTCCGGGTGAGTCGCAGCAAGTTCAAGAACGACGTTTCCGCCCCACGATTGACCGACGATTACCGGTCGGCGGAACCCAAGTTCACCGATCAGAACCACAAGGTCGTTCACAATCGTTGTGAAGTCGTAGCCGTCATCGGGTTTTCCTGATTGACCATGTCCGCGCTGATCGATCCACACGACCGGATGACCAGCCGCGGCTAGCTCTGTCGCGACTCCGTCCCACATGCGCGCATTTGAGGCCAGCCCATGAACCAGTACGAAGGGTGTTCCCGTCTGGTCAAGACCACTCGCCAACGCCCGTAATTCGACCCCGGGTGCAACCGTTATCCGAAGTTCTTCGGTTGTCATTTTGTGTTCCGTCCGGCGGCAGTAATCGACTCGCACAAGCCGATCGTCGACAGCACATCGGCGCTTGACCGAGACCATGGTAACGAGCCTCGTACAGCGTCGACAAAAGCTCCGATCATGAGCGCGTAACAGTTCGCCCCTTCGATCCGGTGCTCATCGAAACTTCCGTCGGGACGCATAATGCCGAAGGTCGAACCGTCGGTACCCGGAGTGAACGGACGATCGACCCGAAGCGATCCAGCTGTTCCATCAATCTGGAGCGCCTGATTCTCGGGGAGTTCGAACGATGTCAACACCGAGGCAGTTATTCCTGAGGAATTACGCAGCCATGCGGAGGTGGTCAGATCGATTCCCGTATCGGCTGAAGTGATCTGCGCTTCGATCTCAAGTTTCCCAGAACCGAGAATCCGTTGGACTGGGTCGAGGCAGTAGATACCGACATCGAGAAGAGCCCCACCACCCTGCTCCGTAAGCCAGCGATAGTTGATCTCCGTCCCGGACGCGGGAAGAGCTAGCGGAAAGGTGAACTGCGACGCCACGTGACGGATCTCGCCAAGATCCCCATTGTCGATCAGTGCCGCAAGCGCGATGGAAAGCGGATGGAACGGCGTCATGTACGCCTCGGCCAGCAGGACGCCGGCAGCATCACAGGCCTCGAACATTCGGCGAGCGTCAACCGATGAGATTGCCAGTGGCTTTTCGCACAGAATGTGCTTGCCCGCTTCGGCTGCTCGTTCCACCCACTCGAGATGGTCGCCGTTGGCGAGGGCGATGTACACCGCATCGACATCGGGATCAGAGAGCACATCGGGATAGCCGATTGGTCCCGACCGAGCGCCGCTCGCGCCGAGAATCGCGTTCGGGCATTCGTTGATCGCCGGGATGACGGCTGCGTTCGCGATCCAGGAGTTAGCTCCGAGGATCCCGATAGTCAGTGGTTCACCCACAGGTGAGTTCCACGCCGCCGTCGGCACCCGATGCATGCGCAGCTTCGAGAACGGCGACGACATCACGGGATTCTTCCGGGGGAACCGGAACCGCTTCGCCGAGCAGAAGATGATCGGCCAGCGCCCGATGGAATGGCCAGCCCACTCGCGCTACCGGCGGCAGCACCATGTCAACAGTTCCGTAACCGGGTTCATAGCGGCTCAACCGGAGATCGGTTGCGACCTCGGCATGGTGCCACTCATGGGCAACATGTCCTCGACCATCCACAAGTTGATCGATTGTTACCGGCGCGTACTCGGCCGCCGCAGTTCCTGCCGTGCCCTGCACATAGAACTTCGGCTTGCGGATTCCGGCAACATCGCTCTGGATGAATCGGGCTTCGCGTCCGTCGTCCCAACGCATGTGAACGTCGATCTGATCTGCGTTTGTTACGTCGCGCCACACACGCTTGTGCGAAATCGCTCGCACGCGTTGCGGTCGGCTTCCGAAGATCCGAAGGATCCAGTCGATGTGATGCGATCCCCAGTCGTAGACCGCGCCGCCCGAGAATGTCTCGTCGCTGTGCCACCAGCGACAGGGATGCTCGAAGGATCCGACGAATGTCTCCATGTTGAAGACATCGCCAAGGAGCCCCGTATCGATTGCGCGACGAAGAGCGAGGAAGTCACCGTCCCAGCGCCGGTTCTGATGAACCGTGATTGTCCTGCCGACTTCCGTAGAAACGGCAAGAAGCTCCTCGGCGTCGGCGACGGTGAGGCACATCGGCTTCTCAACGACAACGTGCTTTCCGGCTCGCAGGAGTTCGAGAGCGATCGGCGCGTGAAACAGCGGCGGTGTTGCGACGATGACGACATCGACATCGTCAGCCTTACTCAACGAGGCGAGATCCACATGACCTTGCACGGTCGGAAAGTCGACCATCGCGGCCAGACGACGTTCGTCGTTCGAATCGCAGACGCCGACGAATGCGAGTCCGTCGGTTTCCGTTGCGGCGAGACCATGGGTGTACCCCATGCCACCAAACGGCCCGTAACCGACGATGCCAACACCGATGGTGCGGGTAGGCACAGAACCGCCGGCCGCCAGACGATCGAGATAGCGCCCGATTTCAGGTGCCGTTACCAAACGTTCAGGAGCGATCGCGCACACCAGAACCCGGCCGGCGGAGGTCTGACATTCAATGATTGACGGAACATCGTTGAAGTGGATGCTCGTGGTGGCCACGACCGTGTTGAGGGTCGGGTCAGTCACCACCATCGTTTCGAAGGCGCCGACGACCGGGGTCTCGCGTCGCAGACGAGCAGCTTCGGGCCTCGCAGCGTCCGGTCGGATGAACCACTCGCCGATCGAAAGAATTTCACCCGCTTCAAGGCCTAGACCAGCCAGTTCTTGGGAACTCAGATCGGAAGCGAGGACAATTCTTGCTGGGGAAGACACCCCTAAAGGTTAGTGGCTGGCTTTGTCCACACCCCGTTCGGGGTCACATGTCATGGGACTCCGGCGGGCCGGCGCTCAGCTCAGAATTGCCGGTTTCGGGAGGCAATCCATTGCTTCGGCCGTCAGTTCCAGCGATCGCAACCGTCCCGCAATTGTCGGCGACTGATGGCAGACCATGAGTTCGTCGGTATCGGCAAACGTCGCGAAATCCCGGAGTTGCCGCCCAACTTCGTCAGGAGTACCCACCGCAGTGTGTTTCATCATGTGGTCGATCTGGGCACCTTGGGGCGAAGCCAGAATGCGATCCACCTCCGCATCGGACACGACGGTGCCGGGTTGCAGCATGAAACGTCGCAGGCGCGCTCGGCGGGTCACGAGAAATTGTTCCTGCGCGTCGTTGTCGGTGTCCGCCGCGATGACATTCACGCCCGCCAAAACCCACGGCTGTTCGAGTTGTTCCGACGGCCGAAACTTTTCGCGGTAGAGCCGGACCGCTTCCTGCAACTGCTGCGGCGCAAAGTGGGAGGCGAATCCAAACGGAAGTCCGAAGATGCCCGCCAGTTCTGCTCCGAAGAGCGATGAGCCAAGGATGTAGATCGGCACATGTGTTCCGCTACCGGGGTTCGCATTCACCCCGGGGATCCTGGTCTCGTCACTCAGATAACCCTGCAGCTCGAGCACATCCTGTGGGAAGGACTCGGCGGATCGGGGATCGCGTCGCAACGCTTGCATTGTTCGTTGATCGGTGCCGGGAGCGCGACCCAATCCAAGATCGATCCGTCCTGGGTGCAGTGTCGCCAAGGTTCCGAATTGTTCCGCAATCGTGAGCGGCGAGTGATTTGGCAACATGATCCCGCCGGATCCCAGTCGGATATGGCTGGTGTTCGCCGCGACGTGGGCAATCAACACTGCCGGCGCCGACGAAGCGATTGCCGACATGTTGTGATGCTCCGCGTACCAAACACGGTTGTACCCACACCTCTCGGCCTGCTGGGCGGTGAGGACGCACGCGTTCAACCCATCGGCGGGAGTTTCGTCGGCACCGACGATTGCAAGATCAAGGATGGAAAGCGGGATCGTCGGCATTCAGATTCCTCTCGTCGACTTCATCAGTCTTGCCGAGACTTGATGAAGGCTCTCAGGCTTTCGGCATCGCCTTCCGCCTGACGACGCCCCATTGCGAGCGCGTCGGGCACCGTCGTCGGATCCATCAGTCGGGTCAGGTCGACCGAATCGGGAACACGGAAGAAGACCTCGCTGCCCGATTCCTTCAGGGCCGCGAGTTCACGTTGGATCGAACCAGGGGCGATCGTCATACCGCCAAGCGGAGCTGCCGAACCATCCGAGAGGCTCAAGACGACGACGCGCTCGCATCCGGCCAGAAGATCGGTGTGGACACCGGAACCACTGACACCACCGTCCATACAGCGACGATCACCAATCGGCTGAGGGCTGAAGATCCCGGGAACCGCGCTGCTGGCGGCAACCGCTCGAGTCACACGTACCGAGGCATCCGCGGTGACAACACATCGCTCACCGGTAAATGCATCGACGCATGTTGCATGGAAAGCACTCGACGGCCACTTCACCGATGCGAGCAAGAGACCCACGTTTCGCGACATCACCGATGGGTTCGGGGTGTTAGCAGCTAAGGCAGCGTGGCCGATCGACTTGATCAGTTCGGGTTCAGCGTGGTCAGCGGCGACGAAGAGGTCGAGCGCGCGCTGCTGGCTACTTGAGAACTTGGAGGCGGGAGCGAGCGCCCCCATAAGTTTCGGAACCTGACCCAGCAGAGAGATCTCGCGTTCGAATCGTCCGAGATGCCCCGCTTCAATTACGGCGGCTACCACCGACCCAGCCGATGTACCGACGACTCGCTGTGCTCCGCCGAGATCGATTCCCATGCTGGCGAGTTTCGAGAGATACGCGATCTGCCACGCAACAAAGAAAAGACCACCGCCCCCCAAGGACACGCCGAGGTGAAGACCGTGTCCGTAACGCGCCCCGAAGTCGATTTCGACCGACAATCCGTCGCTGGAATTCGAGACGCCCGAGAGCGGTTTTCGGGACTTTGTGTTCGCCGTGGCCATTGTCAGAGGCTAGCGATCGATTGACGAACTCCGCAGAGTTCGCACACATCCGGCTGCGCTACCGATCCGTTCACTTCACAAAGGCGAACGCAGCCCCGGCCGCAAGCACCGAGAGGAGCGCGACGCCAAGGAGTGCGAAACGGCGATCGCCGATACGCGCCCAGTCGACCGTGAGCCAGGCCACTCTGACGATCGGGGCGCCGATCAGGATGCCAATGCAGATGCCTCCGAGAATCGTGCCCGTTTGCCCCGGAAGGAACGCTCCACCGAGGGCCATGGCAAAGGCGGCCACCAGAGCGATCTGCATCAGAGAGGCAAGGCGCCGGAGATCGGTCACCGCTGAACCAACAGCAGGACGCCGATGATAACGAGGACCACAGACAGGGCCTGCCGTACTCGCGGAGGTGGCAACAACATCTGCAAGCGGGCACCGAGAGTGCCACCGACCAATGCCGCCGCGGCTACAAGGGCGGCGTCGGAGACGACTATCCGTCCTTGCGCCTGAAACACGAGCAGGGCGATTGCCGACGTGATCCCGACGCTGAACGTCGTGGTCGCCGCCGCGACCTTGACCGGTACGTGCATCACCTCAGTCGTAGTCGGTGTCTTGATGAAGCCGCCGCTGACACCGGAGAGTCCGGCGATGAGGCCGGCCGCAGCCATTCCGAGCAGACCGACGGGAATTCGCGTCGCTTGATACGGAACAAATTCCGTGGCGGAAAGCGGATACACACCGGAGAGCGAGCCGACGTGTTCACCAACATCATCCGGACCAAGATCCGGATCGGGGAGATTGCGAATACCTTTTCGTCTGGCCCCCGCAAACGCGGCGGCGAGGGCGACAAGACCGAGCATCACCGCGAGTACCGACTGTCCGATGATCCCCGAGAGCAGCGCGCCAACAAGAGCGGCGATCGAACTCGCGATTTCGGTTGAGATTCCAAGCCGGTGATTGACGACCTGACCGCGCAATTGGCGTGGGGCCGCCGCCAGGGATCCGGCCGCAACCGAGATCAGTCCAAGCGGAGCGGCTGTACGGGCCGAGACTCCGGACAAAACGAGGATCGGTACTAGGAGAATTGCTCCACCCAACCCACCGAGCGCGCCAACGGTTGCCGTCAGCAACGCAGCGATGGCTAACTCAACGGGGTTCACGTCCTCCGACGCTACCGGCCCGAAGTGGGTTACTTGGTCTTGACCTGCACCTTGACGTCGGGCTGGTTGGCGGCCCAGGCCACCGTGAGCCAGTTCTCGTAGCCGGGCTTGCCTGCAACATAGGTCTGGAAGAACGCGACCGCGAGTGTGTTGGTGATTTCGTGAGCACGCTCGATCGGCATGAACTCCGCGGGACAGGCCTCAACAGCCTGGACGTTGATCGCGTTGACGACCGGAGCAGGAACGTCTGGAAGCTTTGAGAGTTGTTCCTTGTAGGCGCAGACATCGGTGAACGACTGATGTCCAGCATTGACGAGTTCAACCAATTCGAGCGGGCGACCAGTGACCAGCGAAAACGGTCGTGCCGAATCCGTCGCCAAAGGAGTCGTCGTGTCCTTCGTTCCGACAAGAATCAGGGTCGGGACCTTGTCGGCTGCGAGTTCCGCATCGGTCATTCCCCGGGTGTACGGCGACAGCGCCACAACAGCCTTGATACGCGAATCGGGCTTCGACGACCCGAGTGAGTTGGTCATTCCTCCGACACTGGCGAACGATGTGTACCCGCCATAGCTGTGCCCGGTGATCCCGATGCGCTTCGCGTCAATCGCTCCCGAAAGAAAATTGCCGGTGCCGGCGGACTTGGCCAGCAGGCTATCGATTTCGAATGAGATGTCACCGGTGCGATTTATCTCGTTCTGAGCCGGCGTCACCGACGTACCCAGAATTCCATCAGTAGCGGTATTTCCGGTGTGATCAGCAGCAGCCACAACAAAACCCTGGCTGGCAAGTCGTTCGGTCAAGAACGACGAGACGTAACGAATTCCGCCGCTGCCGTGCGAGTAGATCACGAGGGGGAACGGTCCGTCAGTGGCGATCGGCGCACTAGCGATTGCCGTGGTCGAGTCGATGTATGCCGTCGGCAACAACGAATAGCGAGCTGGAGTGCCGGTCGTACCAGATGCGATGGGGTACCAGACATCCACCGTAAGCGGACGATTGCGAGCGGTGTCGACGATCTGGATCGTTTGATGACCAACACCGAATGCGCCTGTTTCCGCTGGATCGGTGAATCCCTCGGGAACCGTGGTGTTCGAGCTCGAGGAGGACGAGTTGCCGCCGCACGCCGAAAGCGTCAATGCGGCCGCAAGTACTAGCCCAACAACCACAGAAAAAGAACGGGATCGATTTGTCATGCCAACACGTTTACACGCGAACGACCCCGACGCATGTTTCGTACGCCGGGGCCGTCGGATTTCTTTAAGGCTTATTCCAGATCAGGCAATGAAGACCGGGTTGATCGGCGAACCGGTTGCTCCCGTGACCTTGAGCGGCGACACGGCGATGATTCCCTCATAGGAGCCATCGGCGGCCGGACCAGCAAGATCAAGATGCTCGAGCAGGTAGATGCCGGCGCGCACGAGAAGGATCTTGTGCACGATCAGGAAGTCGTTCTCGTCGAACGGAATGACCTCGACGGCGGCATTGTCCGAACCGACGGCAACGACGTCGATGGACGCCAGCCATTCGGCTGCATCAATGCCGATTCCGGCTTGGGCAAAACCTTCTGGCTGTCCAGCAGCATGGTTCGCCCACCACATCTGGACATGGCCGGTGCGGACCAGCACGACGTCGCCAGCGCGCACTTCAGTTCCCTGAGCGGCGGCGGCGCCCTGGAGGTCGGCGGCCGTGATCAACGTGCCCGGCTCGAGCCAATCCTTCGCACCGAAGTACTTGACCATGTCGAGCAGAACGGCGCGGGCGGCGAAGGCGCCGACCTTTTCGATGCCGAGCTTGGCGGCGCCACTGAGCGCGCGCATCTCGGTGTAAGGGACACCGTTGTAATGCTTGTGATCCTCGTAGACGTGAACAAGTGCATCCATATGCGACGTCGTATGCGACGCCATGACCAGCACGTCCTCATGGGCACCGGTTCCATCCTTGGCCCCGTAGGCCGCGTAGGCCGGGTCGTCGGTGCCGTCCTGCAGCGTCAACCGCATCGGAGTCCCCCGGTAATCCATCAACGGAACGCCCTCCCGCTGGATCGGAATACCAAGGGCGTAAACCTTGCCCGAGGTGATCGACGCGGCCGCGGCCTTGATTACGTCATCGGTGAGCAGATTGAGCGAACCGCGCTCATCGTCGGCGCCCCAACGGCCCCAGTTATTCGTGGACATGATGCGATCTCCCCAAAGTCGATATGTGTATGACCAAAAGGTACAACTCCGGCGGCATCTCTGCCGCCGGAATCACCTAGGCGAGTGCGGGGATGATCTCATTGCGGAGCAGTTCGATCTGCTTCCAACCTTCTGAGATCGGCATGCCACCGCAAAGCGGGTGCATCGCGAAGACGGCGGCATCGCCAGCGGCCTTGGCCTCTTCAACGGCTTCGGCTGGCGAAACAACTTGGTAAAGACCCTCTTCACGAAGTTCGCCGACAGTCGTGGCGTGTGAGTGTGCCGAGGACTTGATGTCGGCCGTCTGCCATCCGGAGTACGTCGTGGCTTCGTGAAGAATGTGCTTACCCATAGCCGACCATCCGGCGTCGACATCTTCAGCAAAAAACACGTGGTGAAAATCTTCGGGCGGTGCCATAGCAAAACCCTGCGTTCCGTATTCAGCGCACTTTTCGTAATAGTGCGCCTCGATCTCCGGAACCGGAGCCGCCCACATGATGGGAAGTCCAAAGCGAGCGGCACGACGTGCTGCGGGCTTCGAGGTGCCACCGAGAAGGAACATTGGGTGAGGCTGAGTGAACGGACGCGGCGTGACGCGCACGGTGGTGCCGCGGTATTCGAACGGTTCGCCTGTCCATGCCTTGAGCATGGTGTCGACGCATTCGTCCATGATCTTGCCGCGATCGGCCCAGGACTTGCCGTGCGCTTCGTACTCGCTGGGTCGGTAACCAATGCCACCGATAACGGTGAGGCGACCCTTCGACATGAGGTCGATGACAGCAATGTCCTCGGCAATGCGCAATGGATCGTGCAACGGCACCAGAAGCGCAGAGATTGAAACAGAAACGTTCTTGGTGCGGCTGAGAATTGCGGCGGCCATTGTGAGCGGCGATGAACTCCAACCGTTCTCGGCGCCGTGATGCTCTTCGAGCGTCACCATGCCGCCACCAAGTTCATCAAGAGCTTGGGCCATGTCGAGCATGGCGTTGTAACGATCGGCCATCTCAGTTGGCTCGAGTCCCGGCTGGATGCAGTTGAAACGCATCATTGTCATTGCCATTGCGGTTCCTCCTCAGGTGAAAAACGAAAATGTGCCCCGTTGCGGGACAGGTGGATCAAGCCGGGGTACCCGCGAGAATCGCGATTGCCTGCTTAATGCGTTCGGCGTGCTTGGTTTCTTCGCGACCATTCAATAGGAGCAACTTGATGACCTCGGGATCGGTCTCGGCTGCGGCCCATTTCTGATAGCCGATATCGCCTTGCATCTCCCCCTCGACGATCATCGGCAACGCCGATGCATCGACAGAGTCGGGAAGGTCGACGGTGAATTTCTCCATCACTTCAGCGGAAGGCACATACTCCGTGCCCAACTTGAGCGAGAGGATCTTCATCACGCGACGGGCGTGACCGACCTCTTCACGTCCGTTACGACGCAGGAGTTCGGCTGCTTCCTCGTTGTCGAGACGGGAAGCGAGTTCGTTGTAGAGAACGTCACCGCTGTTCTCAACCCGGATCAGCAGTTCTGCCGTTTCCAAGTCGAGTGTCTCAGCAGCGCCGATGCGAGCAGTGGCTTCAAAGAAATCCATAAGTCACATCATCGCGAAGTTCTGGTGCCCGTGCCTCGCCGAGCAGTCGAACCGCCGGCGCCACCGCGACCAGAACCGGTGCCGCCTTGGGAACCGCGACCAGAACCGGCTGCTTTGGGGCCACTTCGGCCCTTACCTGCCGCGCCTGAACCAGTTCCGGAGCCTGCTCCGGAACCGGAACGTGATGCAGCACCAGCACGCGAGCCGGGCTTGGCGGTCGACTTGGCAGGGGCCGAGCGGCCGCGTGCACTGCTGTTTCGGCTGCGACCAGGGCGACCTTCACCGGTGCGATCATCACCGCGACCGTCGAGCGAGCGAGGTTTCGATCGCGAACCGCGACCGGGATGACCGCCGCGGGGCGGCTCTTCTGCGATGGCGAGTGCCTTCTCAACTTCGAGTGCGCTACGACGCAGCCGTTGACCCGGCTTGATCTCGGCGAGAATCGCCGACTCGGGCGTGACCACCGTGATGATCGGCTTGATCTTCGCCTTCTGCATCAACTGCGACACTTCTTTGCGCTGCGATTCGGTCACGAGAGTCACGACCGTGCCCTCGTTGCCAGCGCGGGCGGTGCGGCCCGAACGATGGAGATAGGCCTTGTGTTCGATTGGCGGATCCGCATGGATCACCAACGCGATGTCATCAACGTGAATACCGCGGGCGGCGATGTCGGTGGCGACCATTGCTGCTGCGCGACCTTCAGAGAAGGCGGCGAGGTTTCTGGTCCGGACATTCTGCGAGAGGTTGCCGTGCATCTCGACCGTCGTGATGCCGTGGGCATTGAGTTGACGCGTCAGTTGCTTCGCCCGATGCTTCGTGCGGGTGAACACGATCGTGCGTCCCGGAGCCGACGTGAGATCGGCGAGAACCGGAAGACGATCGTTCTGGGTCACGTGGAACACGTGATGCGTCATCGTGCTGACGGGCGACTCCTCCGAGTCGACGCTGTGCGTGACCGGGTTCGTGAGGTAACGCTTGACGATGACATCGATGCCGTTGTCGAGCGTGGCTGAGAACAGGAGTCGCTGACCATCGTCGGGAGTGCGATCAAGCAAACGCTTGACCCCTGGGAGGAACCCGAGATCGGCCATGTGATCGGCCTCGTCGAGCACAGTGATCTCGACACGATCGAGCTTCACGTGGCCCTGGGTGATGAGGTCCTCAAGACGACCAGGGCATGCGACGACGACGTCGACACCATTGCGAAGTGCATTCACCTGCGGGTTTTGACCAACACCACCGAAGATTGTTGTGGTGCGCAGTCCGAGTTCACGGGCGAGGGGAGAAATCGTTGCATCGATCTGGAGCGCGAGTTCTCGGGTCGGCGCAAGGATCAATGCGCGGGGACGGCCTGGCTTGCGATCGCGGCGTTCGTCAGAGAGTCGGGTGAGGACGGCGAGGCCAAAAGCCAATGTCTTTCCCGAGCCGGTGCGACCGCGGCCGAGGACATCGCGACCCTGAAGCGAATCGGGAAGTGTCGCCGACTGAATCGGAAACGGCTCCTTGATGCCATCGCGTGCGAGCATCCCGCACAGCGAGACCGGCACACCGAGCGCAGCAAAGCCGTTAGTTGAATCGATGCTCGGCAGCGGACCACGGGGTGCTGCAGACGAGCCGGACAACGACCGTGCGCGCGCGCCGGCCGTGGAATTTGAATTTGAGGGGCGGTTGGCCGCCATGGGGTAACTCTCCATACTGAGGTCCGCTGGGAAAGCTTCGACCCGGTGAAACTTGCAACTCGATGGTTGCGAGGGGTCGATGGCGGCTCAGCGGCGACGCTCCCGAAATGGAACGACCTAGACACTGTAGTGGTACCTGCGCCCCTTTCCGCCAATGCCCAGTCGCGCTACACATGACATGGGAGGCTCATCGCATGGCATTCGGACAACAATCAGGCCCGCCGGCGTCACATCGCCAGGTCGAGGAAATCGCGTCGCTCCTTGAACGCGCCGGCTTTTCATCGTTCAAAGAAGCCCGTCATATCTACGGGCTAAGCCAGCGTCAGGCCGGCGGAAAATTCACAACGGGTGAAGCCACCGAACTCATCGCCCGCTTGCTCGCCGGTGAGGGTGAGCTCGACACCGAACAAGCCGCTGAAGCTGTCGAAGCCACTCGAATCAGCGCCGAGCGCACAGCTAAACGAACGGCCAACAAGCAGGCCGAAGCAGTTGCGGCATTTCCCGACGAGTTGCTCGCCGACGAACTCGTTCGTCGCGGCTGGATGTGCATGCCCCCGACCTGAGCGACATCGCTCGGCTGAGCGAGTGTTGTTTCAGGGTGTTCCGGCGCGCGGAATCGCGACTTCGATCATCTCGATCTTTCCGTCGGTCTTGTCGGCGACCTCGTGCGATTCCGATGACGGCGCCGTCATCATGAACAGGTGCTTGCCCTCCGGCCCGCCGAGCATCAGGGCGTAACAGTTCTGCGAGGTTTCGATGACTTCGAGGACTTCGCCGCCCTCGGCGATTCGCATCGCGCGCGGTGTCGTGGCTGCCGCGATCCAGACTGCTCCTTCTGCGTCAAGCGCGATTCCATCAGGTGCACCGAAGTGTTCTGAGAGGTCGGCCCACACGCGCCGGTTGGAGAGTGTTCCGTCAGATGCGACATCGAAAGCACTGAGACGCAGAGCGAGTGTCTCGGCGCAGATCAGCGTTTTGCCGTCCGGGGTGAGAACCATTCCGTTTGGGAAGATCATGTCCTCGGCGACCACGGTGACCGACTGATCGCGATCGATCATGCAGATCACCGTTGATGTGGGACCGGGCTCACCAAGAAGGCCCTCAATGCCGTGGGCCTGCAGGAACTCCTCGTAGTCGAAACCAAAGTTTCCGACATACGCGCGATCAGCGCTGTCGACGAGCATGTCGTTCCCGTGCCAGGTGAAATGGTTCGACAGATCGGCATAGGCATGAAGCGATGAGCCGTCCCAGCGCAGCACTTTCCGATCAAGCATCGACGAGATCAGCAGATCGCCGTTGGCGAGCCAACCGAGGCCCGACGGTTGCAATACAACCTCGACGATTCGTTCGTCATTCCCATCGAGATCGATGGCGTGAACGGCGTGATCGTAGAAATCCGAATACCAGAGTCGGCCGTCGTGCCAGCGCGGCCCTTCACCGAACCGCAGTCCTGCGCGCAGAACCTGCGTTGTCACATCGGGGTCTTTCGTTCACTGGCAGCACCGAGATTCGCGTTCTGCACCGTTAACCGAAGCTGTTCGGCATCGGCGGGAAGAATCGCTCCGAAGGTCACGGCTTCGTCCAATGACGCGAGCCATGCATCAACGAATGCTGCTTTGCCCTGAGGCATGTACGTCTCGACCGGCATGGGGGTTGTTGTTCCGAAAAGGCCACAGAAGCTGTTCCCCGTTTGACCGAGCCCCGAGAGAACCGCAACCGGCACATCAACATGCGGTGTGCGGATGCCGCCGAGGACCTGACCGTTCGCGGCCAGTGCGAGGCTCGTCGGTGAAGAAACACCGATCCGCGGACGAGTGGAAGGCGCTACTCCGGTACGGATCCAGTCGTTCAACGCGACAACTGCACTGCGCAGAACGTAGGTATGCGGACCGGTGTTGATCGGCGATGAGCACGAGATGATTCCGCCGTACACCGCGGCTGAAGGCGTGAGCATCGCCTGGAAAAGCGCAGCGTCACCGGAACCATCACCGCTGTCCGCGTCGCCGATACCGAGGTTGTAGGCGTCGGCATGCGCTGTGCCCGCGACTTCCCAACCCCTGAACAGGTCCGTATCGTCCTGCCTCGCCCGCTCGTAGCCCAGACCCCGCCCGACAAGATCGGTTTCAGCCGAGAAGTTCAGGACCGGAACTTTCAGATCGTTGCGGATGAACGTCGGATCAGCGGGAACAAGACCTTCACGGAAGCGAGCACCAACCGCGCCGCGACTGTGGAGCAGATACCCGTCATAGATATCGACAATTGGTGCGATGCCGTTGACATACGAGGTCAATCGGAAGGCTGACTGGGACTCCCCAACTGCGATGACACGTTCCGGTTTAAGGCCCCCAAGTACTGCGTCATTCTGGAACCACACGGCCGCACCGGTCTGGCTGTACATGTCATAGGAGAAGTCATCGCCCGGATGGGCCAGCGACGCGTATCGCACGGCATCAGCGTTCTTGAGTGCGAGCGCGGCTCCCAGAGCATTGCCACCACCAACAATCCCTACTGACTGTGCCGAAACTCCGACCCACGCGTAGCCGCTGCGGATCAGTTCAACATGCGTGTAGGTCCAGTCCGGGCCGGCGTCGAGGCCACCCGAAACATTGAGCCACTCAACCAGAACGGTGCCGTTGAACTTCGAGGCGTCGGTTGGTCGGCGCACGACAATGCGAGTCGTGTACGGCGCCGTTGCGGCCGTCGTCATGTCCCAAACACCGTCGGATCCGAGTGGCGCGGCCGACGTGTACGAATTGGCGGTTCCCGATTGGAAGAACTCCTCTTCGGTGTATCCGACCGACGCGAGATCAAATCCACCGGGGCCGAGCACCGGCTTTCCGTTGCCGCCAGTCACCGGTCCGGTAATCACTGGCTTTGAAACGGCGTCTTCGCGCGGGGGCGTTATGGGAGTGAGCTTGCTCTTCGAGGACGAATCGGACGAGCACGCCGTCAGTGAACCTGCTGACGCGAGTATCACCAGCGCAATGGCTGACCAACGGCGAACGTGACGATTCTTCATTGCGCTTCCCCCAGGAAATCAATGCCGTACGAATCCGAGCAGCGCCATGTTGGCAGAGTCCGGGAAAGGATGCCGGCCCGGACGTACCATCCCATTCATGCCATTGCGAAGAGTCGTCACCGGTTTCGATCCGGCCGGCAGAGCCGTGTTCACCCACGACGGGACAGCTCCGAACAGCATTGAGTCCGACGCCGTCGGCGTGAGCGAAATCTTCTGGGCGGACCAATGGCCGCTCGAACTCGACCATGATCCCGACCGAACGTCAAAAGGATTTCCGCTCGAACCTCCGCCCGGTGGTCTCAGCGCCAGGATCATCCGCATGCCCGGCGTTGCTCCCGGAACCCATCCCGACGAAACCTGGCTTCGCGTCGACGGCGACGATCCAGACATGCCGGGCATGCACGCAACCGACACGCTCGATCTCATGATCGTTCTCGAAGGTTCAGTGATCCTCGGCCTAGATGACGGACAGCGAACGATTAATGCCGGTGAATGCGTCATCCAACGCGGTACCGCACATCGATGGCGAGCTGCTGACGAACACGGCTGGACCTACTTCGTTGCGATGCTTCGACCGGATCGATCGTTACCCGTTGCCGATGATCAAGGAGTCGTCTCGGCCCCGAAGCGCGGCGGTCTTTCTACCCGACGCGTCGTCACCGGCTCTCCCACGATCGACGGTGGCGCGGTCATCGGTGTCAATGGGGCCATGTCGACCCTCACTGATCTTTGGCTCACCGGCGGACCAGTTCGCGATTTCAAGCAGGGCGGAGACGGCTCGGCGGGTTGGCATCTTGAACCTGTCGGCGGCGGCGTTTCGTTCCGACTCGTCGAACTGGTTTCGGAAGTTCCACTGGCCGACGAAGGATGGCACGCGACCAACACCGTCGACATTGATGTCATCCTCAGCGGACGGATGCGCCTCGAGTTACCCGACGGGATCGAAACCGAACTCGGACCGGGCGACGTAGTCGTTCAGCGCGGTACCCGACATCGTTGGAGTGCCGTCGGCGCCGAACCTGTCCGTATGGCCGCGGTGATGATTGCTGCGTCGCCGGATCCTGTTAAGGAGTGACGATCGCGAAATTCGGATCGGGGGCGTCGAGTAGGGCCTGAAGTCGCGCCAACGTTCCGGATTCTCCAGTAGTCGATGCAGCCCCGGATGCGACGAGATCGTCGAGCGCTACGAATCCGAACATCACGAACAGCAATTGCGATTTGGCGATCGAGACCGACAGGTCGGCCGATTCGTGGAGTCGTCCCTCGACGTGCGACAGCACAGCATTCTCCAGACGAATGAAGTGCAGGTCTCCGGATTCGGTGATCGTCCAGTTGATGATGAGGTTGATTCCCGCTGCGCGCGGACCGTCGAGACGAATAGCGATCGCCTCGAAGATCTGGGCCACAGAGAGATGAGTCAGTAACTCAAGAGCGCGGGGTCTGTTGCCGGGATCGATCGCGCCGCCTTGGAGTTCGAGCGCTCCAGTCAGGAAGAAGTTGCGCCAGGTTGCATTCTCCGAGCCGAAACCAAGTTGGAGATAGGTCTGCGCCAACAGATCCCGGGCTTGCTGGTTTGACGGATCAGCGAACACGACGTGGTTCACCACTTCGGCGACCCAGCGATAATCGCCTTCGTCGTAGGACAGTTGCGCTTTCGCGAGAACGACTGACGCGCCGCCCATGAATTCCACGTAACGCGTTGCTGCCTCCTGAGGCGGATGCGGCCAAAGGTGGGCCGGGTTGCCATCGAACCAACCCATGTAGCGCTGATAGACCGCCTTGACGTTGTGATTCAGCGATCCGTAATAACCACGGCAATGCCATGACTGCGCGAGAGTCGGCGGCAGTTCCACCATCTCGGCGATCTCGATGCCGGTGTAACCCTGATTCATCAATCGAAGCGTTTGATCGTGCATATAGGCGTACAGGTCACGCTGTTTCGACAGATACGAAACGATGTTGTCGTATCCCCATGTCGGCCAGTGGTGCGAAGCGAACGACACATCGGATTCGGCCGCGAACATCTCGATCGATTGGTCGAGGAACGACGCCCACGCGTGAGTGTCACGAACTAGTGCTCCTCGAAGAGTCACGACGTTGTGCATGTTGTGCGTCGCGTTCTCCGCCATGCACAAAGCCCGGAAGTCCGGAAAGTGGAAATTCATCTCGGCGGGTGCTTCGGTTCCCGGTGTCATCTGGAACACGATGCGAACACCATCGAGAACAAGTTCCTGACCCGTCGTCGTGATATCGATCGTTGGCGGGATCAACGAGAGCGTTCCGCTTGATGTACCCGGCCCCAGGCCAACGGTCATCACGCCTTCCGGACCCTTCGGAAGGGCTGCGCCGTACATGTACGTTGCGCGTCGGCCCATGGCGGTTCCGGCGTGAAGGTTCTCGCTTACGGCATGGGTCAGGAAGTGCTCGGGAGCAACAATCGGAATGTCACCCGGATCGCCGTTCGGGAAGATGCCCCGCGCGCCACCGAAGTGATCGATGTGACTGTGCGTGTAGATCATTGCGGTGACAGGCCGATCGCCGCGCACTGAGCGATAGAGCGCAAGTGCTGCCGCAGCTGTCTCACACGAGACGAGTGGATCGATGACGATCACGCCTTCATCACCTTCAACCATCGTCATGTTCGAGATGTCGAGGCCTCGCACCTGGTAAATCCCGGGGACGACTTCAAACAATCCGTGAATCAGGTTGAGTTGGGCCTGGCGCCAGAGACTGGGGTTCACCGAGTCGGGAGATTCACCGGAAACATCACCGTACGAACCGAGTTCCCAGACAACGCGCCCATCGGTGTCGCGCACCAGCACCTCGTCGAGTTCAGCAAGAAAACCTCGCCGCGCATCAAGGAAATCCTGTTCGTCATCGAACGGCAGCGCCATCCGCACCGCCTGATTCGATTCCACTACTCGTCGATCGATTGTCATCGTGTGTCGTCTCCCCTCATAATCAGTCGAGCTGTGCGGGTGCCGGGTGTCGGAGTTCCTGCATGTCGTCGTGACGCGCCCGAATCTGATCGTGATAACTCGGTTGCGTCGGTATCCAGAAGTTGCCCGCGGCCACCGCGTCAAAGACCAGCTCCGCAACCGCCGCAGGCGCCATGCCGGCCGCAGTCGATTCGACGAGCATGGCTTCGACGAATTCCGCATCCGGCGTGGCCTCCCGCCCCCGGTCGATCCATCGTTCCTGACGATTGCGCCCCGATGTTCCGATGCTGGTGTTGATCAGACTCGGAACGAGCACCGAAGCGGAAACGTTCTTTCCGGTTGTGCGGAGATCATGGGCAAGACATTCGGTAAGCCCCACCGCCGCGAACTTCGAGGTGAAGTACGGACCGGAGTAGGCGCCAGTCACGAGTCCACCCATCGATGCCGTGTTGACGATGTGACTAGGTGTTTCCGCCTCAAGCATGCGCGGCACGAATGCACGGACAGCGTGGATGAGTCCGTCGAGGTTCACGCCCATCGCCCATTTCCAGTCGGCCATGGTGCGTTCCCACATCAGGCCGCCGCTGAAAACACCGGCGTTGTTGCAAAGCAGATTCACTGCTCCGAATTCTGCGTACGCGGCATCGGCCAGTCGCATGACGTCGTCTTCGACCGAAACATCGGTGCGGACTCCGATGGCCTGCGCACCCAGTTGCTCAAGCGATGCGACCGTGTCATCGAGACGAGGTTGCTCGATATCGGCAGCCACCACTCGCATCCCCGATTGCGCGGCTTTCTCGGCCAGCGCGCGCCCGATGCCGCTGCCGGCGCCAGTGATGACCGCGACCATTCCCGGTGAAATCTGCATTCACATGCCTCGCTTTAGGTGGGTCCCGGCTCGGATCAGTTCTCTTGATCCAGCTTGAACACGCGGATCGCGTTTTCGCGCAGGAACTTGGGCCAGACGTTGTCGTTGAACGGAACGTTGGGCATGTCCGTGAACTGTCGTTCAAGACTCAGCCCCGCCGGGAAGTAACCGCAGTACATGATCTTGTCGGCGCCACGCGAGTTCGCGTACGCAATGATCGGCTTCGGGTAGTGCTTCGGAGCAAACGCGCTCGTCATGTAATGCAGGCCCGGCCACTTGAGCATGAGCTTGACCGCGAGTTCCGTCCACGGCTCACCGCCATGCATCATCACCATGGTGAGTTCGGGGAAGTCGTAGAGCACCTCGTCGAAATGCTCGACATGTTGCGGCCAGCTCGGCATGCGAGGTCCGACAATTCCGCCGTTGATGCAGATCGGAATGTCGAGTTCACAGCACTTGGCGTAGATCGGGTACATCTTCTTGTCATTGACCGCGACCTGCGGAACCATGCCACTCGGGAACGTCATGGCAGCACGAATGTTGTGATCGGCTTTCTGACGCTCAAGATCACGCAGGGCCTGTGTGCCGCGGTTCGGATCGGCCTGCGCCATGAGATGGAACCGGCCCGGGTATTCGGCCTGCGCTCGAATCGATTCTTCGTTGATGCCAGTCATGCACTGTTCGATGTTGAAGGCATCCATCTTCTCGACGATCCACTGCACAACATCGGTATCGGGAGACACGACGTCGGGAACATCCTTGAACATGTACTGCGCAGGGAATTCCATCTCCTTCAGCGACTCGTTGTCCTTCAGATTGGCCTTGAAGAAGTTGTACGCCGACTTCTTGGCCTCCACGCTCGTGAACGGGAATCCCATTCCCAGATCGATGATTCCGATGTCGGTCGGCATTCCCATGGCGTTGGTCCCCCCAGGACGGTCGGGTCGAAGCGGACCCGCTAAGCGGCCGAGTGTAGGACTCCGAAACGACGGGCTTCTCCGAACGACCCCCGGGGTCTTAGGTTGAGGGCATGGTTGCGCCCAATACCGGAGAACCGATGGTCGTCGGCGACTTCACCTCGACCGGCGCGCGCGTCGCCGATCTTCTTCAATCGACTGGCCGCCGAGTGATGGTCGGACTGGGCGGCGGGGTTGCCGT
This sequence comes from Acidimicrobiales bacterium, assembly GCA_044239895.1. GTDB lineage: Bacteria > Actinomycetota > Acidimicrobiia > Acidimicrobiales > Acidimicrobilacustridaceae > Acidimicrobilacustris. The sequence goes on from JBIIAM010000001.1 coordinate 43,680, forward strand.
GGGCAAGAGCACAGCGGCACAGAACCTCGCCGATCGCCTCCACGAAACCCACGGGCTGGAGACGGCCATCGTGTCGAGCGACGGCTTCCTTCTCCCGAATCAGGACCTTCTTGAGCGTGGCCTCATCGCCCGCAAGGGATTTCCCGAGAGCTACGACGATGCCGCCATCAGGACCTTTCTTGCTCAGGCTCGAGTTGAGTCGACCGTGTCTGTTCCCGTCTACGACCATCTCATCTACGACATCACGCTCGATCGCGACATCGTCACCCTCGCCGACGTCGTGATCTTTGAAGGCGTAAACGCGCTTCGTTACCGAGACCTGCTCGATTTCGGTGTCTATCTCGATGCCGCCGAATCCGACATGCGCGCGTGGTATCTAAACCGGGCTCGGATTCTCCGGGATCGATCCAGAACCGAGGGGTCCTCGTTCTTCGATGGCTTCGCCGATCTGGATGGTCCCAGCTTCGATGCCATGGCCATCAGCGTGTGGGAATCGGTGAATCTTCTCAACCTGATCGAATGCATCTTGCCCACCCGAGACGATGCCGACATCGTCATCGTGAAACACTCCGATCACTCGATCAGCAGGGTGGAGACAGCGTCATGAACCTCATCGATCTCGCTACTCCCGGGTTCTTCGCGGCCATGGGTGTTGAGAACACGGTTCTGAAAAAGCGCGCGGCCGCTGGTGACACGTCGGCGCTCGGTTACGAGCGCAAGGACACACTCGCCAGCCTCGCCATGGGCACCGCGAGTCTCTACGCACCACTTGCGTTCGCAAAACTGCTGGCCCCCGTTCAACCCGGTAAAGGCAAGTACCGCAAAGGTCTTGTCGGTGTCACGCTCGCGGCGGCAGCTGTCACGACCGCTGCAGATGTTCTCGCTCGACGCGACGACAACTCGAAACTCACCCGCTGGGCCCGCAAAGTTCGACCGTCGGCCGGCGTTGCCGCAGTCGCCGGAGGCGTCCTTGCTAGTTCGACGGCATGGGCCGCCAAGACATCGGCGAAGCGCATCTGGGAGTCCAGTGGTTCGAAGCGCGACCTCGGCACAGGAATTGCCGCGACCGCCGGCGCCCTCGTGGCCTGGGACTTCCTCTATTACTGGAACCACCGGATCCAGCACGAAAGCCGATGGCTGTGGGCGATCCACGTTGTGCACCACTCGAGTGAGCGCTACAACCTCTCGACCGCTCTGCGCCAAGGTGTTGCCGAATCGTTCGGCATGTTCGTTCCCTACGGGCTGATGGCTTTCGCTGGCGTCCGTCCGTCACTGATCGAGACATCTCGTGCGCTGAATCTCATCTACCAGTTCTGGATTCACACCGAAGCCATCGACACACTCGGCCCGTTCGAGAAGGTGCTCAACACCCCTTCACATCACCGTGCGCACCACGGCACGAATCCGCAGTACCTCGATCGGAATCATGGCGGCATCCTCATCATTTGGGATCGCATGTTCGGGACCTTCACCCCCGAGGACGAACGGGTTGTCTACGGACTCACCAAGAACATCGACACGTTCAACCCTGTCCGCATCGCGACACACGAATACCGAGACATCATCGGTGATGTGGCGAGGGCGACGAACTGGCGTGACCGCTTGGGCTACGTGCTGCGAGGACCGGGCTGGCAGTTATCGACCCGTCGAGTGATCGACGTCGACGTCGCCGCGTAGGACCGACCGGCCGCGAAAACAAAAGCCGGACCTGTGCCCATGATCGGTTAACTGCCGATCACTCCCCCGGTTCGCGTGGATCCTCAATCCGCACACTCAGAAGACCGGGGATCAACGGCTTCATCAGATCAAGAGCAACCATCTCGAGCATGTCGCGGGGAAGAACGCACTCTGCACAGTTCGCATCCTCGACGATGAGCCGCAGCACAACCGTGTCGTCGTCCACCGACACCAGTTCGATGTCGCCGCCGTCGCTCTGAAGAATGCTGCGAACAGGAGCGAGTCCCGCATCCACAACCGCCAGTTCCATCATTGGCCTACTTCTCCGTTCGGATTCGGCGGTCGATTCCGGGAGAGATGCGCACCGGCATCGGCAAGTATCAGTTGCCCGGTGATACATCGGGCCAGATCGCTGGTGAGGAACACGGCCAGACGCCCCAATTCGTCGAGTTCGGTCATTCGCTGCAGTGGTGTTGCCGCGACCAGCGCCGCCATGTGCTCTTCGTCGAACACATCCCGGACCGTTTCTGTGAGAGTCGTGCCTGGTGCGATAGCCACCACGCGAATCCCCAACGGACCCAACTCGACGGCCATTGTCTGTGTGAGGTGATTGATAGCCGCCTTCGCCGCGCCATACGCCGCCATGAACGGCGCCGGTCGGGTTGTCTCACCCGATGTGACATTGAGAATTACGCCGCCACCACTCGCACTCATGTGTCGCGCCTCGGCCGCCGCCGACAGTGCCGTGATCACCAGATTCTGATCAACAAGACCACGCCAATGGGCGCCATCGAGTGTCGCAAAGGGACCCGGCGAAAATTCTCCATACATCCCGATGTTGTTCACCGCGATGTCGAGTCGACCCCCGAGCACGGCAACGGACTCATCGATCATTGCGTCAAGCGCCGCGTCGTCTCGGGCATCGGCAACCACGCCTACCGCCCGGCCACCTTCGGACTCGATGCGCTGCACGACAGCAGCGACCTTGTCAGCGCGCACGTCGTGGACACAGACAAATGCGCCAGCACGCGCCAACCACACGGCGATCTCCGCCCCTATGCCAGCTCCGGAGCCTGTGACCAGGGCAGTCTTGCCAGCGTGGTCGATCTCAATCGACATCGGTTCAGTTCCGGCCCGTGAACAAAGCGATCAGGCGGTCGGCGGCAGCATCGGCCCACGATTCCAGAGTCGGTCCATCGGTTCCACCGATCGGGTGGGGCAGAACCAGCAAGCGCGTGTCAGGCGCGCCGAAACTCGCGGAAAGAGTCTTTGCTACCGGTTCGAACCGGGTGGTGGTGGCGACCACTGTCGGAATGCCGTTCTTCTCGAGTTCGATCGCGTCATGCACGCTGTAAGCCGTACAACTTCCGCAGTCCGCCGCACCGGTGATCACCAAATCGGCCTCGGCGATGAGCAACTCGAGGCGATCTTGCGAGAGTGGAATCGCGGCGTTGGCCGAAAGTCCCATTGGTCCCTTCTTCGTCACGACCGACACTGTCGCCCCAGTTCGGGCTGCCAGCGAGTGGGCGGCGCGCGTCATCACCACATCGGCATTCGGTTTGCCGTTGTCGAGCACAGCTATGCGCAAGCCGGCGAGTGACGCTGGACTCGGAGCAAGGCTCGCGTCGAGTGGTCCGGGGATCGAATCCGGGAGGTACACCAACACGGCATCAGAATTCGTCATCGCGTTCACCCTTCGAGCGGCAGCGTCACGCTGCGCGTCATGCCCCATGAGGGGACTACCAACGAATGTTTGCCTGGACCGCCGACGACCATCACCTTGATGTTGTCGGCATCGCCGGTCATCGGGAGGAGTTCGTTATCGTCGACCGCCTTCATCCAGTTCGCCCACGCGAGTTCCTGAAAATGCTTGCGGAAGAGCGCAGCGGGAAGACGAGCCTTGTTGAACAGATAGGACGACACATCAGATCGGGTCATGGCCCGCTCGGCGATGCTCGCCGCGTGTTCGGGGCCGAGGATGATGAAGTACTCGGCCTGACTGATCGGCGCATTGTTCTGCCCCAGCGATGTCATGGCCGATGCGATCTTGTCAAGGATGAGCGCAGGGTCACCCGCGGCCTCGGCGTCATGCACGTTGTGCGGGCCCTCGCCGCAATGCACAGTCACCGAACTCGGGGCGTCGATCCCGCGGCTCAGCGGATAGCTCTCCCACGGAGTCGCCTCGAGATTCTCCGCGGCACAAAAGGTGTACTTGGCGGGTTGACCGTGGGTACCTGCGTCGCCGAAACCCGGCTTAGCGCCGGCGATGTGCAGCAGGGCGAGACGCACTGCGCGTCCGACCGTTGCGTTGGCACGGTTGCCCGGGCCGAAAGCGCCCACCCCGGCGTTGAAGTTGGCGGTCAAAGCAATCTCGCCGTGCACGATGATCATCGGTGCGACGAGATGTGTCGTCGCATTGACACCGCGCAAGTTGACCTCGGGCCGAGCCAGTGCTCGCAATGCCGTCAGAACAACAGGGAAGACATCTGGGGTGCAGCCCGCCATCACGGCGTTCACCGCGACAACACGACGCGTCACGACGCCTGATCGCGGCTGAAGGGTGAACAGGACCTCGTCCGGATCGCCCGCCGCATGCTCGAGCATCAAGTCGACCCGGCCGGCAGTAGGTGGCACCACCGGCAATCCGTCGCCCAGACCGCGCTCTTCGAGGAGAGCGAACATCGCCTCCGAAGAATCGACCGCCACCTCTGCCAGTTCAGGCACGTACGACCTGAGTCTTTCGCCGTTCACGGTCATTGTTTTGCTCCCCCTGAACACCAGCCGACTCGGAGGTGTTCGATAGGAGAGACTCTAGGCTCAGATTCTTTTGCAAAGGCAGGCCGATGCTCATCGACTCCCACACCCACGTCGCATGCGGCGACGATCCCCGGTTCCCGACGAATCCGCAAGGGGTGGCGAGCGACTGGTGGAAGGACGGGGGATCCGTCGATGACCTGATGTCCGATCTGGTCACGAACGACGTCACCAAGGCCGTCGTCGTCCAAGCAATCGGGGCCTACGGATACGACTGCGGTTGCGCTTTGGCCTCAGTTGCCACGCATCCTGACCGACTCGCATTCGTGGGATCGATCGACATGACTACCACCAATCCCGTTGTCGCCCTCACTGATCTTGTCGCTGATGCTGACATCGCGGGCATTCGGATTGCCGGGCTCAGACTCTTCGCAGCTGGCGGCGGTGATTCCGAATGGTTAGGCGACGGGCGCCTGGGGGATGTGATCGACGCCGCTACCTCACATGGAATCACCTTGGTTCCCACCCTGTTTTCCCGCCATCTCCATGCGCTCCGTGCTGCCCTCGACACGCGCCCCGACGCCATCATCGCCCTCGACCATTGTGCATTCCCGGACATGGCCGAGGGCGGTCGCGCGTCAGGCGATGCGTCATTGCTAAAGCTTGCGCGCTATCCGAACGTGTCGCTGAAAATCACGTCGTATGTGCTCGAGATGGCTGACCGCGACGATCACGACCCGGCGCCATACGTAGAGACGCTCGTCGAGGCCTTCGGAACCGACCGGCTCTGCTGGGGATCGGACCATCCGCAGGACCAGCGCCACAGTTACGCCGAGAAGGTCGCGCTGGCCCGCACAGCCACACGGAATCTCACTGTTTCCGAGCGCGACGCATTCTTCGCGACTACTGCCCTGCGTCTGTTCTGGCCCTGACCTGTTGCGTGTTAGTGCAGTGCTGAACGGAACTTCGCCGCTACATCGCTATACAGCGCAAGTGATTCGTCGTAGCCAACTACGGCGGGAACGGTGATGCGCAGATCGGTGACACCCGCTTCGATAAGCGGAGCCGACGCTTCGAAGGTCGCCGTCAGGTCGAGGTTGCCATCGGCATCGCGAACAGGAATGGCGTGTCCCTGAATTTGGAATGACGGGTCGCCACCAGCGGCTTCAACTGCAGCACGCAACCTCGGGATCGCTCCAACAAGATCGGCGCCGTCGGGGCCCCACGGAATCCAACCGGATCCGTAATCAGCGAGTCGGCGCACGACGCGCTTGTTGATCGTGCCGCTCACCCAGATCGGAACGCCGCCGGCCTGACGCGGTTTCGGCATCTGGTGGATCCTGTCAAACGTGAGTTCCGGTGACGTATAGGACGCAACCTGTTCGCGCCACAGCAACTGACACACCTCAATGGTGTGATCAAGAAGACGTCCACGGTTTTCATAATCGAGACCAGCCGCCACGTATTCGTCACGCTGCCATCCCACGCCAACACCGAGTTCGAGACGGCCGTTAGTGAGCACATCGATTGTCGCTGCTGTCTTCGCCAGCACAACCGGCGTGCGCAGCGCGGCGATCAGAATCGCGGTACCAAGACGGATCCGGTCAGTGAGCGCACCAATTGCGGTGATGACCGTAAGCGGCTCGAGCCAATGCCCGTCGGGGCTCGTGGGCTGCTTGCCACCCATTGTGCCGCCCTTCTTGGGATCGCCATACGCCTCGAGATCCTCACCGAAGGCCACGTGATCGGAGAACACCACACGATCGATACCGGCCACATCGGCGGCCCGGGCCTGATCGAGCAGGAACTGCCAGTTGCCCGGATCGTCCTCTTGGAACGTGCGCAACTGGATCGAGATCTGGGGCTTCGTCATGCGTACAGACTGGCACGCTCCTGTCGCCCCGGCACGTGGCTGTGTAGGTGGATGGGCACGGGGGTCGGCACATGGGCAAGACTCATACCCATCATGAAGCGCCTCGGAATTCTCGCCATGGGAGTCGCAGCGATTGCGGTTTCCCTTATCACCCTCTCGTCGACGGCATCCTCCTCCGCCCCCGGAGCGACTCCCGTCCTCGGTTACACGGTCATCGACAACAGCGACGGCACCTGCGATCTCAACTCGATCGACCTCACCACCGGCCAACTGACCGATCTTCCTGCCCCGCCGACCCCGACCGCGTGCTCCGTGGATCTTGCGGTCGCTCCCGACGGAACCGTGTACGGCATCGACGGCGATCAATTCAACGGGGCCTTTTCCCTCGAGCCGGCCGCCGACTCCCAGGGCAGTCCCCATCTCATCGAATACGACGCCGATGGCTACGCGTCGATCACCATTCTCACGAACAATGGCAACTTCCTCACCGGCCTTCTACTGGGCGGCATCGCGATCACTGCGGACGGCACGATCTACGCCCATATCCAAGACGCAACCTTGTGCGACAACATCTTGAATATTCCCGGAGCGCTCTACACCTCCGACACCTTTCCCCTCGTGTGTCTGTTCACCATTGATCCCGTCACTGGTGTCGCAACACCGGTCGGCCCATCAAACCAGTCCCCTGCCACGTTCGCGGGTTTGACCTCATGTGCGTCAGCGATGCGGACAATGGGCCCCGGCCTCAACGACCTCACGGCGCTGCCGAATCAGCCCGCATCGCTGATGCTGACGTGGTCCACTGTCGACCCGTCGACCGGCGAGGCCGTCCCCGGTACTGGTCAGTCGCCCCCGCCGGGTTACGACTGCGCGACATCCAGCGACACCGTGTTCGCGCTCGATTCGCATAGCGGTTCGAATCAGCTCGGCACCATGGATCTCGCGACGGGTGTCTTCACCCCGACGGTTGCGCTGAGCAATCCTAGCGCCTTCATCTCTTGGTTCTCCTTTGCGGTGGCCACGCCGGCCGCACCGGCAACGACTACGACCGCTGCGATCGAACCATCAGTTCCGGAGTTCACCGGCTGAAGGAACGTCCTCTCGGCAACGGCCTTAATGCAGCTCATGTCGGTCTTGTTCCACTAGAACATCTCGATGATTCCGCTCTGGGCTGAGGCCGCCGGGTACGCAGCAGCGGTCATGTCGATCACGAGTGCGTCAAGTCATGTCATCCGTTTCACGCGTGTTCGCAGCGCCCAAGGCGTGGCCACCGGCACATGGCTCTTGATGTCACTTTCGACCGTGGCATGGTTCGCCTACGGCATCGGTATCCGTTCGCCCCAGCAGATCGTGGCCAACGGTTCGTGGATGTTCGTAATCGTTCCGTTGACGTGGCTCATGCTCCGCCAACGCGGTCGCGGGGTTGCCTTATCTGGGATCATCGCAATTGGCGCGACCTTGATCTTCTTCGTCGCGCTCGGTCACAAATGGCCGGCGATCCCCGGTTGGATCGGAGCCCCCGCGAGTTTGCTGATGACCGTCCCTCAAATCCGGTACAGCCTTCGCCATGGTCGAGGGCCGGGCGTGTCGCTCGTCGCGTGGGTGACCATCTCGGTCTCGGCGTTCCTGTGGTTCGTCTACGGCGTCGGGGCTGGCGAAGTTCCCGTGTACGTGAACTCCTTCATGCAGACGATCCTCTCGTCGACCGTTGCGCTCGTCCTACTCGCCCGCCCAATTTCCCTAGAGCCGACGGGCGATGCTGATCTCGTGCCCGGCCGGATCGGTGACATGGAAGTAACGCTCGCCCCAGACCGCATCTGACGGCGCCAACGTCGGTCGGTAGTCCGCATCGACAAGTCGGGCATGGGCTGCATCGACATCGTCGACCCACACGATGAAGCGACCCCACTTCACCGCAGGCGGCATCCATCCCCCGTCGAGTTGGAGGTTGAGGAACGCGCTCGCTCCGATCCGCATCGACGTGAATGACGCGTCAGCACCACCGAAAGCGAGTTCGAAGCCAAGGGTGTCGTAGAACGCAACCGATGCCTTCATGTCGTCGGTCATCAGCGTGACTGCGCTCAGCGATTCGATCGGGCTTGTCGACATGTGACCATCCTGTCGCACATGCCCGTCCCGACAAGGTGCTCGTCCGCAATCGACGCTCGCCACCACGACCGGTGACGGTCGAGGGCCCCAGACGCCCTAGTCCGGGACAAATATCGTGGTAGGAGCACTGTCACACCCTCCCGGCAGTATGGAGATTGCCCGCAGTGAAGGGCATTCCCACTCAAATATTTCTGGCGGAGGTTTCCCATGGCAGGTCATTCGTTATCCATCAGCACGTCATCCATCAGCACGAGTCGCTCACTGTGGTGCGAGCCCTCGATCATTCGGCCCGCACGGGCCTTCCACCTCATCGACGCCGAGAACCTCGCCGGCGCGGCACCGATGCAGGCACTCGACACCCGCATCGGCGATCTCTACCGTTCGGTTGTCCACCCACAATCCGAAGATCTTTTCGGAGTCGCCGCCGATCGCACTCGTCTGATCGATCTAGCCACGGCGTTTCCCGGCGCCCAGACCCTCATCGGTCACGGTCCCAATGGTGCCGACAATGCCCTTGTTGATGCCATCGATTGGGATCTCCTCGTCCGGCGGTTCGACACCATTTACATCGGGAGCGGCGACCATTGGTTCACCGGCCTCGCCCATCACGCACATCTGCTGGGCCTCAAGGTTGTTGTTGTGTCACGCGCCGTCGCCCTGTCCCGCATGCTCGAGTCACGGGCCGACGAGTTCATCGAACTTCCTGAACTCGCCCTCCTTCCCGACCATCTCATCCACGCGGCCTAAGGCTCGACCATGAAAGCCGGCGATGCGATCGAAGTGGGATGCCTTTCGATCAGACTCGCGCTTTTCGTGATTCTCGCGATCTTCGGATTGCTGGCGGTGATCATCGTATTTCCCATTCTTTTGCTTATCTTTCTCGCTATCCCTCTGATGTTCCTTTAGCGCCAGAAAACATCGTCGGCTCGATCACTCGTAGTGATATCGGGCTTGCAGCACGATGATGTCCTTGTCGTCCACGAGATAGACGAGTCGGTGTTCTTCGTCGATCCGCCGTGACCACGCGCCGGCCAGAAAGAATTTCCGAAAGTTCTGCGCACACTTGGTCGATCTCCGTGCGTTCTTCTACCTGTGCCCCGGATCGGATGTCCGCAGCACAGGCGGAGGCGGAAAATGAGCGAACAAGAACAAGAACCAGCACCAGAAGCGACTGAAATCGCGAAACCCGAGAGCGAGTTCCCGATCCGGATCTCCCTTTCAGCGGCACCAGTGGCGCTCGATGCGATCGCCATGCAGCGGCTCGTCGGCGCATTCCTCGGATCGGCCGTAGGCGATGCTCTCGGCGCTCCGTTCGAATTTGGGCCGGCCGGCGCCTACACGGCCCGCTTCCCCGAACCCGTCATCGGCGGCACCGGCGAGCTCATCGGCGGCGGTCCATTCATTTGGGCGCCCGGCGAATTCACCGATGACACCCAAATGGCGATCGCTCTTGGCGAATCGATCGTCGCATGCAACGGATTCGACGCCGACGATGTCTGGGCTCGATTCCAGGCATGGCGCCGCGGCGCCAAGGACTGCGGAAGCCTCACTAACCGGGCACTCAGTAATCCCTCATGGCCCGGTGCGGCCAAAGACGCTCACCATGCGTTGCGCAGGCGCAGCGCTGCCAATGGTTCACTCATGCGCGTCACTGGTCTGTCCTGCGCGTACGCCGCCGGCGATGAAGCGACACTCATCGCCGCGGCACGAGCGCAAAGTGCACTCACCCATCTCGATCCCGCGGCCGGTTGGGGCGCTGCGATCGGCGCGGCACTCATCCGTCGATTCATCCTCGGCGAGGACGCGCTTGCCGCGATCCCCGCATTGCTTGAGTTGATTGACGAACCGAACCGCGAGCGATTCACCGAGATGCTCGATCCGTCATGGTCGCCGCACGATCCGAGCGATGTTTCGAACGGTTCCGTATGGGGTTGTCTCGCCCAGGCCGTGTGGGCAGTGCGCACCAACGACACGTTCGCCGGTGCCGTCATCGCCGCAATCGACCTCGGTGGCGACACCGACACTGTTGCCGCTGTGGCCGGAGCACTCGCCGGGGCCCGTTCCAGTGTGCAGGGCATCCCGTCGCGTTGGCTCACCTATCTAAATGGGGTCGTCGGAACCGGGGACGACACCGTCCGCTACGACAACGCCGCGCTTCAGGACCTCGCCCGCAGACTCGCCGGACGCTCTCCCGTGCCGGCAACGATCACCGAGTCACCCGCCGGTCCGACCGAAGTAGCACCGGGTCTGCACGCCGCCGATCTCGGCGGTGCGGCCACGGTCCCGACCGATTGGGCAATCGTCTCGATGTGCCGAACCCACGGACGCTTTGACGGCCACGCGATCCGACGCGAAGTTCACCTGATTGATCAGGCCGGAGCGGCCAATGCTGATCCCGCCGCTGCGGTTCGCGATGCCGTTGATTCGATTGACGCGTTTCTCGCCGAAGGTCGCACCGTGGTCGTCCACTGCCACGGCGGGCGCAGCCGGACCGGCCTGGTGCTCAAGGCATGGGCGATGCAAGCCAACGGATGGGACGAGCGTCAGGCCCACGCCTGGCTCGAAGAAAAATGGTCACGCTATGAGGATTACCAGATTTCCTTTGTGCAATTGCTCTCCCAAAACTGGTCCTAAGCAGGGTAAATACGGCGCATCCGACACCATCTCAAGGGCACTGTCACACCCCCATGCGCATAGTTGTCCTGCAGCCAGTCACCGGTCTCTCGGGTTCCGGCGCTGCGCACAACCAACCCGAATTCCATTCCCCGACAGAGGAGCACATTTGAAATCAGATCCCGCAAACTTCACCATCCATTCCACCGACACGTACGTCAAGGCGGTCATCCGGCGAGCCTTTACGCTTGCCTTTTCGAAAACAGGTCATCGAGACGACGCCGACGACATCGCCCAGATCGTCGCCATCCAGTTCCTGAACGACGCCGAGAACATCATGGCGACATACGAGCCCGAGGTGTTTGCCGCCGTCGCCGTCAAAAACCGGATCAACGACTTCCATCGCAGCGAACGAGTTCAGACCGGCATGGGTGCCCGTCTGCACAAGAACCCCGACGGCACCGTGCGTGCCGGCCGTAAGAACGTCGTTCTTGAGACCGTCACCGAATATGGCGAAACCCCATTGGCTGGCCATGTCGACTTCGCCTCCGGCCTGATCGACTCGATCGATCTGCGCGAGGCCATCGCCCTTCTCGACCCGGTCGACCAGCACCTGGTCCACCTTGCCATCATCGAAGGTTTCTCCGTGACCGACGCCGCCAGGCACCTCGGGATCGGTCGCACCGTCGCCTCGAAGCGCCTCACGGCGGCCCGCAGCGTCATCCGCGGCCACGTCATGGCAGCATGAGGGTCATGAAGTCCGACGACGACCTGATCGAGGTCCAAATGCGTTATCGCCCAGTCGGCGATGTACTCATGGGATCCGTGTCGTCCGATGTTCCACCCGAGAAGCGCCATCGCGAAGAGCTCGACGCCGACACCTTCGTTGAATGGGCGCCTCGTCACGATGGTTCGCGTCAGCTCATCGGTTTCGAAGTCCTACATGCCCGCAGCCGCACCGATGAGTTCCATCGCATCACGGCGCTGCCCGATTCGGTGTCAGAACCAGCCGCTCGCCTTGTTAGCGCCACCGTCACCGATGCGTCTGAACCGCTCGGTTCGGCTGTGCAACAAGCCGCTGATTCCATCGTCGAAGTGCGCCTCGGCGCACTCGTGCTCGACGACGCCTCGCCCGTCGAACGTGGTGAGGCCGACGACGCGCTCGCGCTCGCCCTTTCGTTCCGTGCCCTGGCCGAAACGCTCGCGTCGCTTCCCGGCGGGGCCGATCGCGCCCGCACCCAAAAGCTTCTGGCTGCGCTCGCCGAACTCGCCGCCACGCTGCGCACTGCCGACGGCCTCCCCGCTCCCGGCGCCACTGCCGCTGCACGCGCAGCAATCCGCGGCGGCCTGCCTCTCACCGACAGCGAACGTTCCGTCCTCACCGAATTGCTCACCATGGCCGACTTCCCTCACGCATGGGTCGAGACCGACCGGCGGGTGCGGGACTTCACCGTCGGGCTATCACCGGGCGGCAGACACCACACGTGACCGACACGATTCGTGAGCAACTACGGCGGATGCTCACCGATCGGGCCGACCGGCTCGGTGATGGTGACCTGACCGAATCTCGTCCCCTCGAGTGCATTGTGCACGGCGAGGCGATCAGCGCCCGCGTCTACGAGCGCTTCAACGGCACCTTGGTCTTTGCCATCGACGCGTTTGTCGACGATGTCCCGATGGATCCGTCGATCATCCAATGGGTCGCAACCCGTTCAGGCATCATGCCGTTCACCACGATCCATCTGGATCGCGATCGTCGCGATCCCACCGGCACGGCGCGACTGCTCGTTTCGCACACACTCATGGCCGATGCCATCGAGGATCACGAGCTCGACGAAGTGCTGAGCACGCTCACCTACGTGACGCGCCGTACGCGTCGGCGGATGGAGGAACTCATCACCGCCGGTGATCCGCCGTCGCTGCGTCCCCCGTCGAAGCCAGCTGCCACGTCTGCCGATCCCGATCTTGAATCCGACGAGTTCGACGAATTCGAGGATGAAGACATCGAGAGCGGATCTGTCGCCGTGCGTTCAGCTCCGACCAGGCGCGGACTCGACGCGCTCATGGGCGAGCTCGACAATCTGATCGGCCTCACCCCGGCCAAAGACGAAATCCGGGGGCTCATCGCTGCCCAGGAAGTCGCCCGCATGCGCAGCCTCAAAGGTCTCGCCGCCGCTGTGCCCTCGCCTCATCTCGTGTTCGTCGGCAATCCGGGCACCGGCAAAACCACTGTGGCCCGCATCGTCGGCGAGCTCTATCGAGAGATCGGCCTGCTCCCAACCGGACATCTCGTCGAGACCGACCGGTCAGGACTCGTGGCCGCCTATCTCGGTCAGACCGCGCTCAAGACAAAGGCTGTGTGCGAGCGCGCTCTCGGTGGCGTGCTGTTCATCGATGAGGCCTACAGCCTCGCCGGCCGGCGCGACGATTATGGCTCCGAGGCAATCGATGCGCTGCTCACGTTCATGGAAAACCATCGCGGCGAATTCGCCGTGGTCGTGGCCGGTTACCCGGAAGAGATGGGCAACTTCCTCAGCTCAAACCCCGGCCTCAACAGTCGCTTCGATCTGACGGTCCCGTTCCCCGACTATTCCGCCAACGAACTCGAATCGATCTTCTGCGACCTGGTGCGAGAGCACGATTACGACCTCGACGACGACGCTCTCGTTCAGCTCCGAGCGCTGCTCGACTCGTGGCCCCGCCATCGCGGTTTCGGCAACGGCCGCGAAGTGCGGCGCCTGTTTCACACTGTCGTGCGCAATCAGGCCGAGCTCGTCACCGAGGGGGGAGCGATCAACACGCAGTTGCTGCGCACGATCCCAGCCGCGGCGATCCCCTCACCGATTCCCGTGAGTGTCCCGCCCCGCGGCGCCCGCAATTACGGCGGTTATCTGTAACCACTTCGTCGAATCGGGCCACCTCTCCTGCCACATTCATTCGGCAACCCTCAAGGCCATTGACCTACTCTGACCAGGCACGGCGGCAGAAATAGGCGGGAAGTCATGAGTTACAGATCAGACGGTCGTCAGCGGCTAGTTGTCATCGATACGGAAACCACAGGCCTAGGGACGTTTGATCGCGTCGTTGAAGTGGCCGCAATTGTTCTTGATCGAGCAACAGGCGAGACGCTCGACGAATACGACACGCTGGTGAATCCAATGCGGGATATCGGACCAGTCCGGATTCACGGAATCAGTTCCTCCATGGTTTCCGCCGCCCCCACGTTCGAGGAGATCGCTGCATCCCTCGCACTACGCGTCGAAGGGGCGGTTCTTGTCGCCCACAATCTGTCGTTCGACGTTCGAATGCTGGATAACGAGTACCAGCGGCTTGATGCGCAACTCGATCCAGGCGATGGCATCTGCACCCTGCGTTTGTCCGGCGAGAAGCTCAGCCTCGCCTGTGACAGGTATGAGATCCCGATGACTAGGCATCACCGCGCGCTTTCAGACGCCCGTGCCACAGCTCAACTTGTCAAGATTCTCATTGACGAGGAGACCCCAAGTAGCCCCGCCTCAATTCTCGGACTGTCCGCGGCCGTCAATCCGCGAACCCATCGTCGAGATGTCTCCTCCGATGAATCCAGATCTCAATTGATGGGACGTCTCATCGCAACAGTCAGGTATCCGACCTCGGACGGCGATCTACTGACCTATCTCAACGCTCTCGATTGGGTCCTTGACGACCTCGAGATCGACGATGCCGAGAAAGCTCACCTGAAGCAACTGGCGGGAAGTCTTGATCTAACTGCCACACAGATCGCGAGCGCACACCGCGCCTATCTGCTCTCCCTCATCAGTGCGGCGAACCGTGACAACATCATCACCGACGAGGAAGACAGCCTCCTCCGGTCGGTAGCGCGTCTCCTCGACATCGATGAGGTGGAACTTCCCCGGGTCACGGCCACGGTTCCGGCTAGTGCTGAGCTCGTCGCGGGTACACGTGTCTGCTTCACCGGTGAAGTCGTGGTTGATGGAGAGGTCATCACTCGATCGGACCTCGAGGAAACCGCGGCAGCGGCTGGACTTCAACCCGTTGCATCTGTCACCAAGAAGTGCGACTTGCTCGTGTGTGCCGATCCTTCGTCAATGTCGAAGAAGACCAAGACCGCGCGCGACTATCAGATCCCCATCATGAGCATTACGGAGTTCATCAAGACAATCGGGTTTGTAGATCTCCCCTGATCACAGGGCCGATCATCCCTCCGGAAGCTGAAATTGGGCTCGAATGGGGTCATTCGGCTCTGTACAAGATCAAGCTAGAAACGTACAATAGTCGCTATGGCCCAGATCACGGTAAGCGAAGCCCGAGGCAATCTCTCGGAAGTTGTCGAAACGTCGCAGTCCGAGGTGGTGTTTCTCGAGCGTTACGGTCGGCCGGCTGCGGTGCTCATCAGCCCCGAGCGTTACGAAGAACTGCTCGAGGCCTTCGAGGAGGCGCAGGACGTTGCGGCATTCGACGAATCGCTTGCCGACGAGAACCCCAACATTCCGTGGGATCAGGTGAAAACGGATCTCGGCTGGACGTGACCTGGCGAATCGAAGTGCGCCCGGCGGCACTGAGGGCGCTGCGCCGAATCGATAAGAAGACGCAGCCCCGTATCCAGGGTGCAATAGCGATGCTGGCCGTAGATCCGAGGCCCCCCGCATCTCGACCGTTGCGTGGGCGCGATGCCTATCGACTGCGCGTTGGTGATTACCGGATCATCTACACCCTCGACAACGAGGTGCTTCTCATCGTTGTCGTAACCCTCGGCCATCGCCGAGATATCTACGACTGAAAAGTTTCCGGAACAATCCCGCACACTCCGTGGCGCAGGTTGCGTTCTCTCCTTGTAAACGACGCAAGGAGAGTTCACCATGGCAATCGAACAACTCGAACGGGCCGCAATCGGCCGACCAATTACTCGGGGCGCAATGTCTGTGTTCCCCGTCTATCTCCATGGTGTGAACGATCTGAACATCGCCGCCCGTGCGCAAGATCTCGAGATCAACGAACAAGGCAGCGCCGAGGTTCCGACGATCACCGTCACCAACCCGCACAACCAACCGGTGCTGCTCACCGAGGGTGAGACCATCACCGGCGGACAGCAGAACCGCGTGATCAATGTCAGCGTGCTCGTTCCCGCCGGCGCCACGATCATGGTTCCAGTGTCGTGTGTCGAAGCCGGCCGCTGGGGCGGCGATTCGGTCTTCACCCGCGGTCGCACATTTGCACCGCGCCGCGTTCGCCGGGTTAAGAACGCCAGCGTCGCCGCCGAAATGCAGCGCAGTGGTGCCAAGTATTCCGATCAGGGCGCGGTGTGGTCGACGATCGACTTCGAGCTCGACCGACATCAGATCCACAGCAGCACGAGCGCCATCCATGACGCCGAAGCTCTGCTCGAGAACGACGGCCGTCTCCATGATGTCGTCGAAGAACTCGTGCGGCTCGGGCCCCTGCCCGGTCAGTGCGGCATCGTGCTCGGTCACGGATCGCGCATCGTCGCTGCCGAAATCTTCGCCACGCCCGAGTTGCTTCAGGCCAACTGGGAGGCGCTCATCCGTGCCGCCCTGCTTGATACCCCCGACCGAGCGGAGGGTCGCCCCTCAGTGAGCCGGGCTCTGCGTTTCCTGCAGCGCCTGGCGACAGCCAAGGCGACCGAATCCGCCGGTGTCGGTCTCGGGCGCGAGACACACGTGCGCACCTCGCGCATCGTGGGTCAGGCACTCACTCTCGATGGTGCTGTCGTTCACGCCAGCGCCTTCGCTCTCGCCGCATAACGGCGGGCACGTTCAGCGGGACCCGGTTGTGGGTCGTCCCCGGCGGTTGGCGGAGGGGGCGGCCCACTTTCGCGTCCGCAGGTATCGTTTCGAAGCGGCGCAGTCGCGTACACACAGCGACAACCAGCGACAGACGGCGAAAGGTTTCCGATGTTCGAAGGATTCAGAGCAAAGCGTGCCGCGGCGAAGGCGGCGCGTGAACAAAAGGCCGAACAGGCCCGCGCCGCGAAAGCCGAGCTCGACAGAGCCAGCCGCATCAAGCCCGCCCAGGACGAACTCGACGTAGCCGAGACTCGCCTCGAAGCGGTCGACACGTTCTTTGGTCTCACCGGTTCTGATCTTCCCGATGACATGGGCGTAATCCTGAAATCTGATGAGGCGCTGTATTGCCTCGTCACGGGAGCGGTGCTCATTGAGCCCAAGAAGGGTTCCGGTCAATGGCAGGGACGCAGCCAAGGTGTGTCCATGCCGATTCCCGGCACCCGCCTGCGCTATCGGATCGGTGCCAGCAAGGGTTCGTTCCAGCAGGGCGAGGAAACGCCCACTCCCATCGATGAGGGAACGTTCGTCGTCACGGACAAGCGCGGGATCTTCACCGGACAGAAGCAGTCGCGCGAATGGACCTGGTCGAAGCTTCTTGGTGTTACGCATTACGAACCGGGATGGACGGCGTTGGCCGTGTCGAATCGTCAAAAGATCTCCGGTGTCGGCGTCGATTCCGACAACGTTGAGCAAATGCGTTTCCTCATCGAACTCGCGGTGGCCCGCGCCACGGGATCATCAATCGACGATCTGCGCAGCGACGCACTCGCCGATGTCGCCGAAGCACGCGCCGCTCTCGCTGCGCTCGGCCCCGCGGCGATCGCCCCAACGCCGCCGCCTGCGCCGATCAGGCCACAGACACAATAAGTACGACAATCAGGTAGATCGCGAGGATACCGAGACTGATTCCGCCACAAATCGCGCCGGCGAGTCCCATGTTGCGCCCTACAAGCGCCCCATTTGACTTATCGATCCTCTTGATCCCCAGGATTCCAAAAACCAGTCCGAGTATGCCGAGAATCAGCCCAATCCCACAGGCCAGCAGCAGCGGTATCGAAGCGATTCCGCAGACAAGCCCGGCCACAGCCATGCCGTCATTCTTTGGTCCCGCCACCTGAACGTAAACGGGTTGTCCACTAGCCATCTGACCCTGCGAGGGCGGAGGCGGGTTCGTCGCTGGCTGGGGCGGATACCACTTGCCATCGGACGCAATCCACCAGTCGGGGCCCTGCGAAACATCACTCATTTGTCTTCCGCCATTTGTAAGAGTCTGTGCATCGCCGCTCGAGCACAAGACGCACTCCAAGGCTAGCCAAATTCGCGGGGCTAGGTCCGCCTCAAGTCCACACTTGAGGCCTCCGGGTTCTACGCTCATCCGGTTACCCAATCTCTCTTTCGGAGCTAAATCACCATGTCGATCGCCATCACCGAAGACCATCGCATCCTCGCTGAAGTCACCGCCGATTTTCTCGAGCGTCACGATTCGAAGGGCGCCGCCCGCGATCTGCTCGAAGCCGACGCCGACGCGCTTCCCGCCTACTGGGAGCAACTTCGTGAACTCGGCTGGCTCGGCCTGCACGTCGATGAATCACTCGGCGGTTCTGGGTTCGGGATGTCCGAGCTTGTCGTCGTTGTCGAGCAACTCGGTATGGGTCTCGCCTCCGGACCGTTCGTGCCCACCGTGATCGCCAGCGCCACCATCGGCGCCACAGCCGCCGGTGACATTGCCGCTCGCTTCCTCCCCGGTCTCGCCGACGGTTCAGTTGTCGCCGGCATTGGCGTCGACGGCGACGTCACCGCATCAGGCTCCACCGTCTCGGGTACGGCGAACACCGTGCTCGGCGCAGAACTCGCCAATCTTCTCGTCGTGTCGGTCGGCAATGACATTGCCATCGTCGATCGCACTGCCGCCGGCGTGACCGTTACGACCGCCAAGAACATCGATCCGACCCGCCGCTGCGCGCATGTCACGTTCGACAACGCCGAGGCCGTCATCGTCGCCGGTGGAAATCAAACGCTTCTCGACATGACTCGTCTTCTTCTCGCCGCCGAAGCAACCGGTGTCGCCCGCGCCACCACCAACCAAGCCGCCGATTACGCCCGCCAGCGCGAACAGTTCGGTCGAGCGATCGCCATGTTCCAGGCCGTCAAGCACATCTGCGCCAACATGGTTGTCGAAGCCGAGATCGCAACATCAGCCGTGTGGGACGCAGCCCGTGCCGCTGCTGGTGGTGGCGACGAGTTCTCCTACGCCGCCGCGATGGCTGCGACACTCGCCACGAATGCAGCCGATCGCAATGCGCAGATGAACATTCAGGTTCACGGCGGCATCGGCTTCACATGGGAACACGACGCTCACATGTACCTGCGTCGTGCGCTCGCCATCGAAGCAATCATCGATCCGTCGCATGCAGCCACGAATGTCACCGACCATCTTCGCAACGGTGTGAAACTCACCCGTGCTGTCGAGCTTCCGCCGGAAGCCGAGGCCTACCGTGACGAAGCCCGTGCTGCCATCGACGCAGTCAAGAACCTCGAAGGCAAAGAGCGCACTCAGGCGCTCGTCGCCTCCGGTTACGCCGTTCCGCATTGGCCCGCCCCGTGGGGTCGTGCTGCGAGTGCGACCGAGCAGCTCGTCATCGAAGAGGAGTTCAATCGGGCCGGCGTGAAGCGCCCGTCGTACCAGATCACCGGTTGGGTCATCCTCACGCTCACCCAATACGCCAATGACGATCAGGTCGAACGTTGGATCAAGCCCGCTCTCAACCAGGACCTCATCTGGTGCCAGTTGTTCAGCGAGCCCGACGCCGGTTCCGATGCTGCTGGTGTGAAGACCAAAGCCACCCGCGTCGACGGCGGCTGGTTGGTCAACGGACAGAAGGTGTGGACCACCGGTGCACACCTCGCCGAGTTCGGCCTCATGACCGTGCGCACAAACCCCGACGTACCGAAGCACCAGGGCATCACCACCATGGTCGTCAACATGCACGATCCCGGCGTCGAGATTCGCCCGCTGCGCATGGTCAACGGTGGAGCCGAATTCAACGAAGTGTTCTTCAACGATGTCTTCGTTCCTGATGACGATGTCGTCGGCCCCGTTGACGCGGGTTGGACGGTTGCGCGTGGCACGCTCGGCAACGAGAGCGTCAGCATCGGTAGCGGTGACGGAGCCATGGTCATTCCGCCGGTTTCGTTCATTGCGCCGCTTGATGCCAATCCCGAACGTCTCGAAGGTGGCGCGGCGCGCGTCGGTCGAGCCATCGCTCGCTCACAGGCTGCCGAAACGCTGAACGTTCGCAGTGCGCAACGCGCTGTTGCCGGTGGTGAACCCGGACCGGAAGGTGCAGTCACGAAACTGCTCCTCACCGAGAACGCGGAAGAAGCAGCGGCGATCCTGTTCGCGCTTTCAGGTGACGACGGCGCGTACCTCGACGGTCCCGGCATCTTCGGTGGCTCGTTGCAGTTGATGCACCGCGCCCTCGCCATTGCCGGCGGCACCTCCGAGATCAAGCGCAACCAGATCGGCGAGCGCATCCTCGGTCTGCCTCGCGATCCGCTGATCAACTGATCGACAGAAGATCAGCGCTGTTCACGTCTGCCTCGCGTCAACCCTTGCCATCTCGTAGGCCGCTGATCCCAGCGCGCGTCGTGCTGCCACAACCATGTCGGTCCCCTCCTTACTGGTAAGGGGCACCGCTTCATAGTGCGCCTGACTCTTCTTCCGAAGGGTCTTCCGCAGTTGCACGGCGATCGACTTTCCCGATTCGCCCGCCTTCGCGACGTGAGCGGAGGCCTGCTCGTGGGCTCCTCCCCATCGATTACCTAGAACGAGGCCGCAGACGCAGTCGGCCGCGTTCACGGCGACGAGAACAGCATTCGCTCCTGCAGCATCAAAGTCACCGGCCTTCAACGCCGCTTCTGCCGAACGTAGAAACTGGGTCGCCTTCGTAAAGTGCACCCTCGACTGTGCCACGGTGAGCGGTGTTGTCTTCGGACCCGATCTCTTGTCGCGCGTCATGTCATCGACCGACTGTAGGTACCGCCGACGTTCGACGAACGACCTCATCGACTGTCGCTCCTGTCAACACAATTCCCTCAAGATTGATCCCCTGCCATAGCGGGGTATTCACACGATCGTGGAGTTCGTCGACCGTGATGACCAATTCGGAAACTGGATTTCCGGCAAAGGCGGCAACTGCATCCGTCCACGTAGCGAGCGAAGCCAGCCACTCGGTGTCCTCAACGAGATTAGAAGCGACGATGACTGCGACGTCGATATCACTTTCGAGTTGAGTCGTGCCGCGCGCGAACGATCCAAACACGATCACGGCATCGGGCTTCGGGTCGATCCCGCCCACCGATGTACGCATCATCTCGAGCACTGTCATTCGGAGATTCGCCAGATTTCGAATGGCCGCCGACGCCGCGCTTTCCGTGAGGCTCACGAGATGGCTCCGGCCAACGATCTGCCGACGGACGAGACCAAGCCCCTCGAATCGCTCGATGTGAATGGCGACCGATGGATGCGACGTCCCCGCCCTTTCGGCCAGTTGGCGCATCGTCATCGGTTCTGAGTTCGAGACCAAGACCTCAAGAATCGACGCGGCCGAACCTGGAAAGAGCGCCTCGAGTGGAGCCAGATAGTTCATGTCAGCCCTTCTGTTTGCTGCCCTTATGGTACAGATTTCTTCTGCTATGGCAACTATTTAGTCCATAAGGCCTAGATCGAGGCGGGCGAAAGGGCGGGGCGGATCGACCGCCACAGGAACGCATCACGCGTTTCCGTGGCGGTTCTTGCGCGCGCTCAGGGCGACCTCGCGCCAATGGTCGTAGGGCGCGGCGGGCTCAAGAAACGTTCCTCCCGGCAGTTCGGTAATCCACTGACCATCGGGTCCGTAGATCGTGCATCGATCCTGCGTCGGAACACGGCCGTAGCAGGTGACTCCCGCACTGATCAGCATCACGCATTCAACATCAACTTTCTCAGAGAGCTTGCGAAGGATTCGTTCGTAATTTCCTGCGCAGTTGATGGACACGAGGCGCAATGCCGGTCGGAACTCGCCATCAACCAGCAGCGAACCCGTCGCCCATTCGGCCACGCCCTGTTTGGAATCCTTCGACTCCGCAAGCCATGACGACACGAGATCGAATGCATCTCCCAGTTGGTCGGGCGGGATCACCACGATGCTCGCCGACGAAGGAATGCCTTTGATGCGCATGATCATGCGACTCATGCCGGCCTGTACCTCAACCCGGAAACCGACCTGTGGGGCGGTTGCAAGGTTGCGTTCGGTCCGGAACCGGACACCGACCCAGGACTGTCCCTTCTGATACGGAATCGGCTTTCCGTTGAAGCGCGAATCTCGTTCACCGCTGGCCACTTCTCCCGTGGACGCATTGTCGCCGAACACCCAGTCGAGTTTGTCGAGCCAATCGGGCGCAGCGAGACGGGGCACGAACCCCGGAGTTGGAGTCCACAGACACTTTTGATCTTCCATTGCTGTTCTCATTTCCGCCGGGAGCCGATGCATGACATCGGCGGACCGGCATTCATTGCACTCGAGGTGAGTGCCACATCCCTGCGGAGTGCAGGCAGGCACCTTGGGTTGAGTCCCAGGTTGCCGGGCCCGTTGCATGCAACGAGCCGCTCTTGATGTACAAAGCTCAACCTATCGGGATCCTGTGACAGTCCCACCGCGTTCGTCGATTGCGCTGGTAGGTTGCGCCCGAACATCACCGGCGGAAGGCGAAATCACATGACCAATCAAACGCGAACAGCGGCGGAAAGCGTCCCGATGACGCAACTGACCGACCGGTTTGTTCGGGCCGTGGATGTGGCCCGCGTCCTCCATGCCACCGACGGGCGCAAGCACAAACCGATCCCCTATCTGTCTCACCTCCTCGGCGTCACGAGCCTCGTTCTTGAACACGGCGGATCCGAAGATCAGGCCATCGCCGCCATCCTCCACGATGCCGCCGAAGACCATGGTGGTTACCGCCGTCTCGATGCCATCAACGCCGAATTCGGGCCCAACGTCGAGCGGTTGGTGCACGGTCTATCCGACGCCTTCCCCTCCAAAGGCGCCACAAAGCCGCCGTGGCTGGAACGCAAGACCGCCTATCTTCACCATCTGCGCAGCATCGATGTTGACGTTGCCCTTATCTCGGCCGCCGACAAGGTCAACAACATCACGACGTCCATCGAGAACCACCGTCATGAGGGTCCGGCCATTTGGTCGATGTTCAACACGCGCCCCGACAAAGCGGACCTTGCCGGCAAGCGCGACGACACGCTTTGGAACTTCCGTCGTCTCAGCGAGGAGTTCACTCGCAAACTCGGTCCTATCGATACGCCGTCCGGCGCCCTGGCCGATCGTTTCCGGGTCCTCGTCGAAACCCTGATCAATCAGATCGTCGCCACTCCAGCCGAACACGTGACTCGCCCCGAAATCGAAACAGCTTTCGAGCTTCGACTCGTCGCCGAAGCCGCGTCCGGTTCCGCGTCAACAGACGGCTAATCCGCCGCAACCTGACCGAGCACACCTGGTCTCCTTTCGTGCGTTGCAGAAGTGAACGCACAAACGAAAGGCGGTCCCGATGGCAACAGACGAGGTTCAGGGGTATCTCGCGGACGAAGTTCCGTGGAACGAGCTCAGTATCCCCGCCCGCATCTTTCTCACCAATCTTCTTGGTGCGATGGAGAAAGCTGATCTGACGGCGAGTCGCATCCGCGACCATCGCACCGAGGCCGATGAGTCCGGCCCGTTCAACCGGATCAGCGCAATGCTCGATGGGCTTTCGGGCGAGAGCAGCGAATGGATTACCGCGGCGGAACTCGCGGCGTCCGTCACCGCCGAGGATTTCGTGGCCAAATGGGTCGCTTCAGTCGCCGGACTCGCCAACATCTCCGATGAACGAGTTATCGAACTGACCATCGATACATGGAACACCTTCAACCTCGACGGAGCGCTGCCTAACGACTTCGTGATCGACGTGTCCTTCGATGAGAACGGGCCCGTCTGGCGAACAGTCCGTCCGCCACTCACGCTGCCGGTGGGCCTTCCCGCCATCTTCACCGAACTGCTGGTGCGAACCCACGCTGGTGAGTTCTGCGCAACCCCGGTCGGGCGCACGCAAGTGTCCCTTCCCGATCTCGACGTGTTCATCGCCACCGAGAACGATCCGCGCTTAACGGGACTCACCCTCGCCGAATCTCCGGTCAGGCTCAGCGCAATCTGCGGGATGGAACTGCGCCCGCCTAGTGACGAGAGCCTTGATCTCGCCATCAAGGTGTTTCTCGCCGATCCGAAGACGCCCCGCGATCTCGGAGTCGAGATCACTGAAAGCGTCGGAGTTCAGGTGTGGCTTGACCGCCTTGTCACTCGGCGCTCGCTGGCACTGGCCGAGCCGGCCGAACTGCTCAGCGGCTTCATTGCCGAGGCCAGGCGCCTCGCTGAAGCACTGAAGCCGTGGGAACACGACCCGGCAAGCGAGGGCTAGCGCTCGATCAGCTGATTCGCAGGACCTCGGGAGCGGGGCGATCGATCGGCGGAGCTTCGCCAATCGGCCAACCGATGTAGATGAGACCGACCATCGTGTCGGTCTCATCCATCTCACACACCGAACGCAGGCGATCTGAATGCATCGCAGCACCGGTCGACCAATACGACGCCAGGCCGGCAGCCGTTGCGGCAAGCAACAGGTTCTGAATCGCGGCGCAGGTTGCGTCGCGGTTTTCCTTCGTCAGTTCCTCGTTGTCGGCCGCGCGCGACGCAACCGCCAGCACGACCGGCGCGCGCAGGTACTTACCGCGAGCCTTGACGGCCTTGTACTCAGGCTCGCCACCAGCCTCGAGATCAGCAGCGAGCGCCGCACCTAAACGAGCTCGGCCGTCACCAGTAACAATCCGGAACCGCCACGGAAATGTGCGCCTGTGGTTCGGAGCTGTTGCCGCAATGGCGATCAGTCGCTCAAGCAACGCATCCGGCACCGGACGACCGGGATCCACCTGCAGATTCGTTCGACGCCGAGTGGCGAGATCCTCGATCACGTCCAGCGGGTCGACCGTTGTTGCTTCGGAAGTCATAGTCATCACAGTACCGGCCGGCGTGAAATTCGGCGGGTGCGGGCTACGGCGACGGTCCTCAGTTTGCGTCTGACGGAGAAATCCTGGCGCGCTGCCGGTACCACCGCCTCCCAACGGATCCATCCCGGCGTTGTGGAGCAACAGCCCGGCGCCGTCCAGATGCTCGAGCATGTCGGCCAAATTCCGAAAAGTCCCAAAGCCCTCAGGCCAAGGCCGCGCAGTCGGGACACCAGTCCTCGGGCGTACAGCATCCACACCAATCGCAGCATTGACAGCAAAACACCGCCGCCATGAGGTCCTGGAGTTCTTCGTTCTGCGCGACAAAGGCACGCTCAAGTCGTCGTTCACGACCTCGAGCGCGCCTCCATCCTATGAATAGGGCACCGGTGAGCAGACCCATCAGTCGCTCAACTCAATGACTGATCGTTGCGCCGGCGATTGCGGCAACCGTGTGCATATGCAGATCGGCTACTCCGCCAAGAGTCAGATTCGACCCGACATAGCCACCAGCCAATACAAACGCGACTGGCGTGTTCGTGCGCTCGCACCATTCCGCGACGAGCAGTTCTCGCTGCTTGAGCAGTTCGGACGTAAATCCAAGAGTCGAACCAGTGGAACCGCCTTCGGCCGGATCCATTCCTGCGTTCAGCAGAAGCAGATCAACGGAACCGATGTGCTCGAGCATTTCGGCGACCGAGCCGAGATAGGTCTCGGGGTCGGTATTGATCTCGATGCGATGACGCTCTTCACCTGAGTGCCAGGCGTCGTAACCGCTTGTTGATAGGTCGCTGATGCGGATCAACGGATTGTCCCCGAGGATTTCAAAAGTTCCGCCACCGCAGTGTGCATCGATATCAAGAATGCCCACACTCTTCGCATCATTCTGTAGCGCGACGAGTGCAGCAATCGCCAGGCCGTTGATCGTGCAGAACCCAGCACCGTGATCGGCCTTGGCGTGATGCAGCCCGGAAGACAACGACCCGGCCTTGCCCGACTCGAGTGCAGTGAGTGCCGCAGCAATCACACCACCTGTTGAAGCAAGCACGGAAGCAACGAGTTCCTCGGACCATTCACCGAGTGCGGCCGATGCAACGTGATAGGGCTCGCCAGTGAAAAAGGCCTCGACATACTCAGGCGTGTGGGCGAGAAGAAGTTGCTCCTTCGTCGCCGGTGCAGGGCTGACCAGTTTGATCTCAGGGAACTGATCAATGATGCGCTTGGCGACCTCGTCAGCCTTGCGCACTGTTTCGCGTCCACCGCCTGACACCACATAGGTGCTGTCGAAATAGATGGGGTAATTCATAAAGCCGCCCTTCCGCCGCTGTTATTCGTACTAGGGGAACGCACGAAACGCCCCCAAATGTGCGAAGGCCTCACCGGTTGAGCATCTGTTCCCAGCCCAACGGGATGTCAGCCCTGTATCGGAACATCTCTCGGTCGACCAAGACCATCGATTCGCCACCCTCCTGGAGGGCAATCACCGTGCAGTGGGGCTCGAACATGTCCCGGGCCAAATCGATGGCCATCGACGCGGTTAGGGCCGGGATGGTTTCTTCGACAAGAACGTCGTCTGCATCAATGAGGATCCGCGCCGCCCGAACGGTGAAGCCTCCGGACAGTCCCTCGACATATTCCTTGTCACGCTGAAGAGAATGGATCGGGAGTCCCTCGGCCTCATGACCACGCACTTGTTCAATGGCTTCTTCCATAGTCAGTGCATACGCGAAGCCATCAATTTCATGACCCCAGAAGTGATCGCGCCACACCGCAACAAAGGCCTGCTTGCCATCGGTTCGACCCAAATTCTCGGGGTCCATGAAATCCATCCACTTTTCATCTTCGAAATCCATCTGCGTTCCTCTCGTAGGCGGCCCGAAAGCCAGATGAATGAAACGCACGGAGTCGGTCAGGGTGTGCGAGCTGAAACGGGCTCCAGTTCGATGGTCGATTGTTGGTAGTTTCGCCAAAGGGAACCCGGTCCTACAATCGGGGAATTAGACGGAACAGGCGGGGTGGCGGATGAGGTCGTTTACCGACTACACCGAGATGCGCGACGTGCTTCTCGAAGAATGCATCGCTGTTGAATCGCAATGGCGATCAATTCGGGCATTCACCCAACAAACAGAAGATCTCGCACAACAAGACACAGCGACGTCGGCGGGACTCGTGGAAGAAGCCCTTCAACAGGTTCGAGTTCGTCTGCGCTCATCAACGATCGAAATCGGGATCTTCGGAAAGGTCAAGAGAGGGAAGAGCACTCTCCTGAATGCATTGCTCGGCCAAGTGGTCAGTTCGATGCGTGTTACTCCCGAAACTGCAGTTCCTGTGTGGGTTGAGAGTGGGTCCGGCCCTGCAGAGGTCTGGAAACTGGATGGATCTCGTGAACTCATTGATGACCCTGCAGCGGCACGTGAACGAATGGGGCAGGCGCATAAGCGTTCAAAGCCAACAGACGAGGTCCTTCGTGTGGTCCAGTTTGTAGATGTTCCTTGGCTCCAACAAGGGCTTCGTCTTGTTGACACCCCGGGTCTCAGTGATCCATCGATGATCAAGGAGTACACCGAACTCACTCTCGCTGAGATGGATCGAGTCGCAGCAGCGATCTTCGTCGTCGTGAGTCCTCCGGGGCTCGATGCCGAGGAACTTGCGATCGTCCAGAAGTTGGCTTCGCACGGAGTCGACAAGGCGTTCCTCGTCTGCAACTTCTACAGCGAGCAGTGGGACGATCCGCAGACGAAGAACCAGGTGACAGCACACATCGTCAACACCCTTGTAGAGACCTCTGAGGATGGCACGCTTCTCGGCGATGATCTGAAGGTATTCCAGGTCAATGCGAAGCGCTCACTGCAGTCCGCACTCGATGGGGAATCCGAGAGTTGTGGGATCGATGAGTTGCGGTCGGAACTCGAGGAATACCTCAGCTCTGGAGCTCTGGCGCGCTTGACGCATCGCTGCTCGGACTTACTCTCGAAGTCTCGGGAAGTGATGGTTGATGTGCTCGATCAACGAATCAAGGCTCTCGCCGATCCTCGAGCGCTCGACGCCCAGATCGCCGAACATCGCAAGACTCTCCGTTCTTCTGAGGCGGAACTCGACAAGATCACCGTTGACGGTGAGGCTGCGGTGGACCGACTTCGCGGTCAGTTGAACGAAGTGCTCGAGACCCCCTTTGTTAACGCTTCGACGCTCGTCTCAGGAGCAGCCAGAACGCGTGAACTGGCCGAGTTGGGTAACCGTCTGAGGATCGATGCTGAGGCCGCGGCCTCACGGGCATCAACACTCTTCAATCGTGAAACGTCGTCCATAGAGGAACGCCTGAAACACAAACTTTTCCTGTCATACGGAATCGAGAGGCGGATCAATCTCCGTACTGGTGGAGCAAGGACGATCGAGACTGGTGCTGGCGGCGGATTCGGTGTGACAATCGGGAAGGGTCGCGCAAGCTGGACGGCGGTTGCTGGTACAGCCGGAACCGTCGCAGCTGCTGGAGGCCTCGCCGGTGGCGCCATCGCTGGTGGGATTGGAATCGCACTGATCGCGGCCGGCCCCATCGGCTGGTTGATCGGTGCCGGAATCGGGCTCGGGCTCGGAGCGCTCGCTGGAGGCGTCGGAGCGGGTGTTGTCACCCGTGATTCGATACAGCCGGCACAGCGTTCCCAGATCCTCGAACAGATCGATCTCCAGAAGAGTGCAACGCTCAGCCGAGCCCGAGACGCGTGCGACGACGTCGAGCGAGTCCTTCTTGAGGGACTTCGCGATCAGCGAGACTCCTACTTCGGCGAGCAGCGACGGGAACTCGAAGCGGTCGAAGCACTCCGTAATGACGACGCCCGTCGAAGCGCATCGATCACCGAAGCCCAGAAGCTGATCGACCAAATCCGCAGGACATGACCTACTCCGCTGAGGAGATTCAGGCGACGATCACCTTCGCGAGAACAAGTGGGCTCGTTGACGTCCCGGCACGAATTCTCACTCTCGACAAGCGAGTTAAGGATCACTCCACGGCGATCGCAGTGATCGGCATGATCAATCGAGGTAAGAGCACTCTCTTCAATCGACTGGTCGGTGCCGAGATTTCGGCCACATCTGCGACACCGGAAACAGCAGCAACGATCCGCGTCCAGACCGGTCCTCCCTCCGCTTGGGGGCGCACGATCTCTGGGAATGTTGTCGAGATCCCACCCGATCCAAAGGAGTTCATGGATCGGCTACGCAGAGCAGACCGCGACCGGATCGTCTCAGCAAGCATCACCGGTGATTTCCGGCTGCCAGAGGGCTTGATGCTCATCGATACACCCGGCGTCGGCGACGTAGCGGTTCAGACCGAAGATGCATTGTCGGATCTTGACGAGCAATGGATCGAAGCTGGAGCCGGAGCTGCATTGGTCGTTTTCGCCGTGCCGACCGTTGACGCCGATGATCGAGCACTTCTGATGAGAGCCCGCGACGCGTTTCCTGGAGCCGTTGAAGTGGTTATGAAGCAGACGTCCCGAGACTGGAGCGTTGAGGACGTCAACGACTACGCGACTGACTTCTCAGCCAAGTACGGGATCGAAGTCCTGACTCTTCCTGATGCAGTACCAAGCAGCGATTGGGCCCAGAGCGGGGAATACGCCGACATCGAGAACCTTCTCATCGACCTCGACCGCCGCGCTGAAATCCGCCTTCAAGGCGACATCGAGCGGTTCGCCAAGTTCATCGGACTCCTCGTTGATGAACTCGTGCAGGCCGAACTCGTCGACCTTCCTTCCATAAGGAAAGCCGCAGTGATCCCGGCTCTCCCGGGTTCTCTCGCCGAGAACGTCAGGAGCGCGATCCAGCGCCTTGAGAGTCTTCAGACAAAAATTGACAGTTCCGCGGCTCGCAAGCAGCGCGACCTCGCCAACGCAGCAACTGAGCAGAGAACGAAAAGCCTCATCGCCGTCTACCGCACCTCCAGTGATAGCGACTGGAAAGAACGCCTCAGCCTTCTCAGCCAGATCAGCGAATGTGCGATCGATGGAAGTTCGAGCGCGATCTCATTCTGCGCGGAGCTACTCAAGGGCGGTCGCGAATGGCCGGAGAAAACTCCACAGAGACGCACGTTCTTCACGACTGCACTGTCAGGTATCCCTTCGAATCTCCTCAACGCCACTGTCGCCGATGCCGCACTGACACTCGATGAACGGCAGTACTTCCTCGCCAACAATCTGCCGGAAAGGCAGCATGCCGCTCTGGAACTTTCGCTGGTAGAAAAGGCGAAGGGGCAGTCCTCGGACACGCTTGCCCAGTTTCTTCGAGTGGTTAAAGACCCCGCCAACGCAAAGAGAATCGAGAAGTTGCGACTCGACGCGTTGAGCAATGAGCAGACCGACAAGGTCCAAGCCGCCATTCGGGGCTTTCGCTCTGCGGCTCAGAATTCAACATTCTCCTCCGCAATCAGCGCAATGAACAAGGTCGCCAGCGACGTCAATTCCTCTCTTGCGCAAGCCACCAGCCTCACTAGTGCTGTCCAAAATAACCTGAGGACGAGCGCCCGGAATGAGACTGCGGCTGCTTGGAAGACGCTCGGGATCCGCGTAACCCAGGCATTCAAGTCATGGTTCGAGACTTGGCCCGAGCACCCGTACGCCGCCGAATCTCATCTCCAGACCCTTCTCGACGAGGCGCGGAAGATCGCCCCGCACGTCACTGACCCATCGACATCGAAGTCGCTCTCGAACTACATCGAGTTCGCCACTGAGCGCGGTAGATCATGGATTTCCGATGTCAAGAGCAATGAAGCCAAAGCCAAGCAGACGGTACGACGCCAGCGAGGCTTTCAGATGCGTCCCTTCATCGGCACGTCTGTCGCCATGGTGGTGGCTGCTGCACTTGCGTACTACAACCCGGTGTTCCTTCTCGGTTGCCTCATTGCGGCCATCGCGCTGATCGCTATCCCTAACCCGATGCCCATCGCTCCATGGCAGTCCGCCTTCAGGCCTGTGGCATTGCCGACGACCAAACTCGCGCCGTATCAACCTTCAGCGCCAAGGCCGCCTGCTGCGCCCACATCTGCAGAAAGCAGTGGGCTCGGCTGCGGAATTGCCACTCTTGCAATTGTCGCAAGCTTCTTTGTCGGATCAGTTGCCTTGACTGCGGGAATAGTGAACAGGGACTTCAAGAGATTCGATGCGCCCTCAGCCCGGGAATTCCGTACCGACCCATTCATTGCATCTACCACCACGTCATTGCGGCGTTTGCCCTCGACTACCACGACCGTTAGGCCGTCGACTACCACGACCGTTAGGCCGTCCACTTCGACGACCGTTAGGGGATCGACTTCGACGACTCTGCCCGGTTCAAGCGCCACTGTCGACCCAACGAGACCGACCGAGTTGACGAACGCGTTCAGTCGTTACGACCCAAGGAACTGCGGTATCAATGTGGACGTCATGGAGTCATCTCCGCACAGCCTCACTCAAACCTACGAGGTGAACGTCTCAGCCGGACTTTGGTCTGCTCCGTCCACAAGTAGCTCACTTCTCCAGACCATCCAGACTGATTCGTATGGACCAGCAGGTTTCGGCTGTCCAAACGGACAAGGGCCAGTGGTGACAGTGACCTGCAAGGTGACCAATGGACAGACTCTGAGAAATGGAATTGTGTCTAGCTCATACTGGGTGAAAACAAGGTACCAAGGCGTGACCGGATACATCTGGGATTGGCTTGTCGATACTCGTTGGGACATCTACTCGATTCCCCTCTGTTGATTTCAAACGTTAGTGACGCCACTATCGATGCATCACCCTCTCAAGAAGACGCTTCCGAACGGTCGCGCCCGAAGCGTCGGTCGTCATCGACAGTTTCAGCGACTTGCGCACACATTGGCTCGCTGCGTGCGTTCCCAGTGCATGAATGAAACAACCCAACTCATGGACCCACTCGACTGGCATCGGCGCCTTTGCGCTGTGAATCCCTGGCTCATCGTCTCGGGCGATCTTGAGACCAACAATCAGGCCGCAGCTCTGCTGCAACTACAGGAGTGGCTTGATGTCGGCATCACCGACATCGTCGATCTGCGCGGCGAATGGAACGACACCGACTTCGTCGCCGAGTTTGCCCCCGAGATCAACTATCACTGGCTCGGCACGCACGACTCAGGCGGCTCCCAAACCGACGACTGGTACGAATCCGGTTTAGCCATCGCCCGCCAGGTGCAGGAGGACGGCGGTCGACTCATCGTCCACTGCCACATGGGTGTGAACCGTGCGCCGTCGATGGCGTTTCGAATGTTGCTTGACGCCGGCGTCGAGCCCGTCGCCGCACTCACTTCCCTACGAGAGGCACGGCCGATCGTTGGAATCCTTTACGCCGATTCGGCACTTGATCATCACCATCGCGAGCTCGGGGTCAATGACAACGTCCGTGGAGCAGAGATGACTGCTATCGATGACTGGTTCAAGGACAATCCTGTCGAACTCGGTTGGATCATTTCGCGTATCCACCGCGGGACGCAAGACCACACACTGGATGTGGTTCATCTTTCCGCAAGCTGAGAGTCTCGGTTCTAGCGACACCGCACGCTTCTAAGGAATCGCGTCGGTCGCTGAGGCACGTGCGTTCTTCGACCATCCCGTCCTCGTTACCAACTACCGGCTCATCACCTCGGTCGTTTACGAGCAGTTCGTCGGGCGCAGCACTCCGTTGAACCAGCTACTAGGAGAACCTGACGATCTCAAGCTGATCTCGTCTCTTGAGTTGTTCAGCGCGACATCAACAAACTCCATCGCCGCGGCCACTGAGGTATTCCACCGAGAAGCGAAGCAGATCCTCGTCGTCGCCCAAGCGGCCGGCTACGCAAAGTGCGAGCGAACCCGCCAGTTCATCGAGCAACACGTAGGCGAAGCCGACCACCTCTGAACAGCTTCTTCGTGCTGACGAATTCGTTAGGCGAGGCCAAGTCTGGCGAGCGCACTCATGCGACTTCGCCGAGAGCCGAAAGATACACGTCATATCCCTCGATCTGGCGAACCAGCAGCTTGAGTTCGACACCGATGTCGGCCATCCGAGATACGGGAACCTCTGCACCGGCAACAACCACGTCACCGTTGAGCCAGATACGCACACCGACCAGCGACGCATTCGATGCGTTCAGCTGGTCGAGCAATTCCGGCGTGGGATCGACGTCATTCAGGATCACCGTCGTGAGCCGCACCAGTTCGATCGGGCGATCAATGAGTTCGGCACGAATCTGATGATGACCCATGCGCGCCAGAAGCACACCAGGTGCAAGTGTGCGACAGGTCTCACCGGTTGCATCGGCTAGCGCCTCGCCCAGTTCCTCGTGATGACGCGCGGCACCTACTTCGCGCTGATCGATTGCTGCTCGCCATCCGTCCCCTTCCACGATCACCGGAATATCCATGTTCTCTGGGATGCAAATCTTGACTTCCTCGTCCGGATGAATTTCACCAATCACTTTGCGGAGATTGCGCGCAGAGATCTCGCTCGTCGATTCGCCCGTTGTCGGAACGGTGTAGCGAAAGGTCGTCCGCAGGCCGCCACTCGATCCCCAGTCGACAGACGTAGCGATTTCGCCGTCGCCTACAACCAGCAATACCGCCGCGTTTGGTTCGTTTTCGTCTAGGCCGATCGGGCGATGCATCGCACCATTGATGATTGCGTAGAGCTTGCTCGATGGAAGCGTCGCCGTTGCCGCGAACGGGACATACGAAGGCAACGTCGGCAGGTCACCGTCGGTCACAGGAAGGTCAATGGTGATTGATCCTTCCGCGGTCATCGCCATGCCGACGATGTTCTGCGGCGTGGCGAAGACCACCCCTTCTTGGTCGAATTCATTGGCTAGACCGAGTCCGTGCCAGATCAGCCGACCCGGCAGACAACACGGAACAAGTTCCTGGTCGGTTGCGTCGCCTTCGATCTCCCACACGATGCGCGGCGATCGGCTTGTCCAGTACCGCTTGCCGTTTCGGGTGTGCACCCATACGCCTTCATGATCGGTTTCGAACGGCGCCACTGATCCCAGGATCGGAGTGACGCGGAGGAGTTCGTCACGACTCACCGTCGTGCGCCAGCTACTCATCGTGCCGCCGATGGGTGGAAGGCCTGCGAAAGCGACGGCGGAACGATCGGCGCAAACCGTGGTTCGAAATCGAGCGCCATCTGTCCGGGTCCGGCTGTCGGGAGCGGCTCAACACGACCGTCGGCCAAATCCTCAAGCAGACACGCCAGCTTGTCGGCCTGCAGATCGGTGATCGTCTCGAACTCGAATCCCTCCTCGCCGATCATCAGCCAGTCACGCCCCAACAACTGCAGCGCTCCGAGCGAATGGAGTGCCCGGATCAAACGCCGATAGCGAGGCACGACCTGCACCTCTCGATGCGTTATCTCGCTGATGATCGATTCGGCCGCCGCAATCGCCGCCGCTTCGGGTTCCTGGTTCTCTGCCATTTCCGCCTCCTGAGTTCGAGCTCCGGGCGGAGGGCCTACCTCCCCCGCCCGGAGCTGTTTAGTGACTGAACTAAAGGATGCCCGAATTGGTCGCTCATGTCAAGTTCCGTGACTGAACTTTTTTGAAATATGTGCCATGCTTGCACTCGTGGTCGATTACACGCTCGAGACTCTGGCCGCCGCCTACGGCGATGCGCTCATGACGATCGCTGACTTCGCCAATCTCGTGGGTCTCGACCCGGCTCGGCTGCGCTCGCAACGACTCGGACCCAAGTCCCCCAAGGCCCGCGCCGCCAAGATGGCCGAGGACGAATCCGGTCTGCCTGGCTTTCCCTTGCCCGTCGGAGACGGTCGCTATCCGCAATATCGGCTCGACGAACTCACCGCTTTCTCGCTCGACAAGGACCTTCTCGGCACCGAACCGCTTGATCCCGAGGCGTTGCACATCTGGGCGTTCAACCGTTCGGTCCGCCGGTGTATGGCCATCCACGGCCCCGAGCGGACCCTCAATTTCCTGTGCGGGGTAGCCCTCGTGGCCACCGCCGCCGAGAAACCCGTCGAGCTCAATGCACCAACCGAGGACGGGATCGGCTCGTTGCCCGGCCGGATCCGGATTGCCGTGGAGTCAGGGCTAGTCCACACCCCCAATCCCCGGCCGCCCCTGCCCGGATTCGAGGCCGACAACGCCCCGGTAAACGACTCCATATATATGGAGTCGAATTTGCTCGGCAGTTCCGACGGCCGGGGCACCAAACGGGCCAATTCCTTCGGGCCCCCGAAGATCGAGGACGATTCCCGCTCGGCCGGCGTTATGGCCTTCGAAGTTCTCACGCTCCAGGCCCGACTTGGCGATCGACCTGACCGTTTCGCCGAACTCGTCGACGGCGTATTGGCCAGTCTGCGTTCGTCGGGCCGGCGTTCGGCCACGTTCAGTTCCGAGCGGGTGATCGACCTGCTCAATGCAGTCGCTGATCCGCAACCGGGCATGTCCATGTTCGATCCCGCGTGCGGCGAGGGTTCATCGTTGCTCAAGGCGATCGAGCTGTGTGGCGGTCCCGGAACCATCGCGGTCACCGGACGCGATCTCGAACCGCGGGCCTGGCTTGTGGCTCGCACCCGCTTCGCCATCCGCAATCTCGCCATCGACCTCGGCAAGCCGCGCGCCGATTCACTCAATGACCACGAACCGCTCGGCCCGTTCGACTGTGTCATCGCCGAACCCGATGACTTCGTAAGCATGTCGAAGCGTTGGATCGATGGCGTGCGATCGTTCCTCACTCGCGACGGGCGCGCCGCAGTGCAGTTACCCGACGCGGTATTGACCTACGGCGAAACCGCGGAGTGGATCGGCGAAGGCGACATCCTCGGCGTCGTCACCCTCGGCCAGACCGAACGCGTCGCCGGCACCGACGGCGACTCAATTTGGGCACTGCAACGCGGATGGACCGGACCGATGCTCATGATCGACCTTCGCCCCGACACGCGCCGAACGCCACGCCGCGATG
Organism: Acidimicrobiales bacterium; assembly: GCA_044239895.1. GTDB lineage: Bacteria > Actinomycetota > Acidimicrobiia > Acidimicrobiales > Acidimicrobilacustridaceae > Acidimicrobilacustris. The sequence goes on from JBIIAM010000001.1 coordinate 79,533, forward strand.
AGCACGAATCAATCACGCCCGACGAGGAAACCGTGGTTGTGCGTGATTTGTTCCGCCAACACCGCACTGAGCCTTTCGCAAGTGCCGACGATCCCCGTCTGCAGAATCTTCCGGCCGGACTGCGCGTCGCCGTTGTTGATCCAGCGCAAATTGCGACGACGCTGGCCGAATCGCGCGATCCCGAAAACGACGTGCTCGTTGCTCGAGCATTCATGGCGAAGTCGGCAGCACCCAGCCGCCAATTGATCGATCCCGACGGAAACGAATTCGATCTCCGTCCCAGTTCGTGGGTCGACACCGCGGCACGTCGCGAGCAAGTACGCCATGAGGCACGAGACATAGTGGCGCGGGCCGTGCGCGATCTGCGCTGGCTACTCGACGATGATCCGGAAGTTGGAGCGTCAGCGGAGAAGATTCGCAACGACGAAGTTCTGCGCCTGCGGTCTGTGCTGGCCGACGACTCCACCGAGGAGATCCGCCGCGCGCTCAAGCGGCTGCAGGACAAGGTCGAAGGTTTCGAAAGGCGCGGACCCGGTGGTCGTAAACCGAGCAGCGCACGCCGCAGTTCACGCGACTACGACGAAACGCCGAATGGCGAAATTGCCTAACGACGATTCGCTGAGTGCATTATCTGTGTACCGAACCATCAATCACTTCGTGACGAGCCGGAAACCTACGTAGATCACCGCTGCGACACTCAGCATGATCCACAATCCTGACGAGCCGTTAGGTACCCACCAGGCGCATGAAAGAAACGCCGCGAGCAATGAGATCGTTACCGGTGCACAGCCATGCGTTTTCACTTGGCCTGGGGCCGGCGGCGTTACAAATACCGACGCGGAATACGTTCTTTCGTTACTGAAATCAGCTGAGTAATCGTCCTCGACCTCGTGCTCGAACTCTTCGAGATCGTCATCGTCGTCAAACTCACGATCTTCGGAAACGTCCCAAGACGAACTGCTGCCTCGAGTTCCGTCTTTACTGATGTAGGAGTAGCACCTATCGCAGTAGGTTTCGCCCTCGAGAAGCTCGGTTCCGCATACGGGGCAGTCGAATAGATCGCCCGCTGGCGCGTTGCAGTTCTCGCAGCGGGTAACGCCGGCGCTGATGAAGTTGGGACAGCACATACAAACAGGCATTGGATTTCCCTCTCGCAGGTGGGTGGGTCAATGGTTTTCAGGATTCCGACTCGCTAATGCCGGATATCACCCGGCAGAGATCAGCCGAAATGTCACATTGAGTTAATACCGCCATCACTTCCGCTCCTCCGATTTCGCTTCATCGCTCTGTCCCAGTCTCCATCTACTGTGTGACAGTGCCCGGCGTGGCGCGGCGGCAGTCGTTTATTCAGAAGGCGGAGAATATGAACCAGTGCATGAACTGTGGCGGGCCAGTGGCCGATGACGATCCGGCCTGCACGACCTGTGGGCTTGACCGATCGTTGGTGATCTTTGGGGCGTCAGCCGGCGACGTTGATGATGACGACCCGTATTTCGAAGACACCGACAATGAAGCTGACGACCTCGACGGCGAGGACGACAACTCAGGCGACGAGGAGTGGGAGTAATCCAGGCGGTCCAACGCGCCACCTAATACATCTCGTCTACCTTTGCAGTTAGACGGGAAAGCGGGTTGATGTAGGTGGGCGTTTTTCGGATGGCGACGAAAGTAGCTCGAACGTCGGCCCGCGCCGGAGGAAGCATCGCCCGCGGTCGAGTTCCATCGCTCGGAATTCGTGTTGGAGTGGCTGGTTTCGGTGTTGGAGTTGGTACCCGAGGGATCAGCGTCCGAACGCCAGTGTTGAGCCAGTCAGTTGGCCTCTCCGGCTTTACCACGACGCTCAAAGTTCCTGGGGTAGCTCGCCTCTCGGTTAATCCGATGCGACCGTCGGCCACTGTGGCGCTCGGCCCGCTGCGCTTTCGAGCTTCTCGTCATCCGGGTATTGGAATTAGTACCGGCCTTGTCTCGCTCGGCATTACCACCAAACCGTTGGCATGGATTGACGTCCTTGGGTTCCGGGTAGCGCTGCCAGGCCAGCTACCCCCAAGGTCCCAGCCGTGGCATGAAGAGGTCGACGAGCAGTGGCGTCCCTACTACGAGCGTCGCCCCCCTGGTATCTCAGAGCAGTTATTTGACTTGATCCAACAGGTCGAACATGAGGGAATGTCGATTGGGTTTTCTTCGGCGCCATCGCTAGTTCGCCCTAGTGCTCCGCTGGTTGAGCTCCTGCGATCTGAAATCCGCAAACATCGAAAGTCGGTGAGGCGGGACGCACGCAAAACAGTCCCCTTCCGGCCGCGCGAGAAACGCCGCGAAGCACTCGAAGCTTCGGAAGTCATCCATTTGCAATGGATTGAGGAGGAGCGGGTCAAACGAGACGCGGAAAGAGAAGAGGCACAGGCGTCCATTGACCGGGCATTCGTAGCGTGGGAGAGCGGAGACCCACTTGCATGTGTACTAGTTGCGAATGCGGTTCTTTCGGTTGCTGGACTCCCAGGTTTCCTCGTTTCCGGCCAGCCGGATGAGTTCACCGTGGTAGTTCTCGCGCCGGGCATTGACATCGTTCATCCATTTCGTCCGTCGGTCACACCAAGTGGCAATCCCACCGTGAAGAAGCGGTCAAAGACTGATCGCGGTGACGTCCATGCCGATCTCGTCGGTGCGGCGACGATCGGAGTAGTTCGGGCGCTCAGCACTGTCCTCCCGCGTTCATCCACATTGAGTGTGGCAGTGACGCTGCCTTCCGGTTCGCTCGCGAACGCCCCTACCGTTGCGTGGTTTGATCATCAATTAGCTAGCCGGCTCCCATCGGCGGATCACGAGTTCGGGTCGTGGATCTCTGATCGGGCATTGAAGCGTCCATGCCCACTAGTCGACCTCCTGCCCGACGCGTTTGATGGCGACACTTCGGTTCCCGCAGTTGCTGTCGATGTCACCAGTCAGGACCAATTGTCGGGTGTCATTTTCTGGTTGGAACTTGATGCTGTCCTTCTGGACATCCGAACGTCACCAAAGTTGCCGTCTAGGTCTACTTCGCAAAAGAGCCGGCGGGCTGTCGAATCCAAACCGAGTCGTCTTCAATCGGCGCAGAAGGAAGAGGACAGAAAATACGAGGAACTCGAGCGGAAGCATGAGGAACTGGAACGGGTAGAGCGAAAGGCTCACCTTGAGGAAATGCGATCCCGCGAGCACTTATCGACTCTTGATTCGCGAGCCCGTGTGGCAGTTGAAGCCGCAAATCTTGAAGGAATCGAACAGGTCATTGACGAACTCATTAGCGCGATTCCGCGCTTGACCGGCGAAGGTGGTTACGACGCTGCGTCAGCCGTTGACGAGGTCAGCAACGGAATCGTCGGGAGCGGCCGGGTCGACTTAATCGACAAAATCAGGGTTGCGTCGAAGCGCGCTCCAATCAATATTCGCCAACCCATCGATTCGAGCCTCGACCGGGTAGTCGCCGACCTGCAGATCGCAGATCAGGTACTCAGCCACGTCTCAAACAACCCGGGATGCCGCCAAGCAGACCTCGCACGCGAAATCGCCGTTGAGGCGTTCCGGGTGCGGACGGTTTGTTGGTATCTAAACCATTTCGGACGGCTTAGCCGAGAGAAAATGGGAAGTAGTTACTCCCTAAGTGTTCCGTGATGACGGCGATTTCGAATAACTTCTTGCGACAATCCACGAATCTGACCTCAGTAAGTCGTAGTTCGAATGGAGCGAGCAAATGACTGGTCATGTCTTCGTCGTTCGCGGCGACCTCACCAAGTTGTCGTGCGATGCTTTGCTAGTTCCCACTGACGAATACTTCGAGATCGAATCACTCTGGTCGTCGTCAATACCTGACGGAGCGATCGGTTCAGACCGATTTTGGGAACCCGGTCAACGGGTGCAGCGGCTCGAGGCAGGGTCATCAATCTGGCTCGGCAACATCGGCATCGAGGAGTTGAACTCCGATGGAGTTGGCGTCGACTGGTACTCGGAAGGTGTTGCCGAGTTCGTGCGGAAGGCTGGCAGCGCTGTCCAGCAGGAGCGTTCTTCACATCGACCACCATTTCTTGCCGTCAATCACGTCGGAACCGGGCAAGGTGGCGGCAAACACACCAAGGGTCAAATACTTGAGCAACTTTTTACAGTTCTCCAGACCACGGTGCGCGAGAGCGCCTTCGACATCGATATCGCCGTCGTAAGTTTTGATGAGCACAGTCACGCCGCGGCACAACGTGCCCGGCTTCGCGTGCTCGGGGGGGCTGGTCCGGATGCCCTCGAAACGGCGACTCGAAACTGGGGATTCTCCGACCCGATCCGTGCCGAAGCGCTCCGCATTAAAGCTGAAGAACTGGCAAGTGAGTCCCACGAGAGTCTTCTCGCAGTTTTCATGGGTGCCGGCGTAAGCACAGGCGCAGGACTGCCAAACTGGGCCGACCTTCTTCAGGGCTTGGGTCAGTCCCTCGATTCCCCGACGATTGCCGACGATCTGAACTTGCTTGGGGACCCACGGGACCAAGCTGCACTTCTCGACCGAAGGTTCGCCGCCAAGGGTCTCCAACTTCGGGAGGAACTTTGCTCGAGCCTTCATGCGGGGCACTATTCGCTCCAGCACGGACTTCTCAGTTCTTTGCCAGTCAGAGAATTCACGACTACCAACTTCGATGAACTCTTCGAACAAGCTGCTCGTACGAACGACCGCCTGCTTCGCGTGCTCCCCGTATCGAATCTTGATGATGCGGTGGTTACCGACCGTTGGCTATTAAAACTCCACGGGACAATTTCTGATCCATCAAGCATCATCCTTACAAGGTCGTCCTATATCGACGCCCCCCGACAGCGCGGGGCCTTGTTCGGTCTCGTTCAGGCGATGCTGATGACTAGGCACATGCTGTTCGTCGGATATGGCCTCCGCGACGAAGACTTTCACGAACTCATTCACGAGGTTCGTTACGCCCGAACACCTTCTCCCGACGGACCCGACCAACCGACATCGCCTACCGAGGCCGTTCCGTTCGGTACCGCGCTGACCCTCTTCGATGACCCGATTCACGCGGAGTTGTGGAGCGGAGATGTCGATGTTGTTCCGATGTTCTCGGCCTGCCCATCACCCGGCCCGACCGACTTTGCCGAAGCCGGACGCGAGGTGGAGATCTTCCTCGACCTCCTCGGCCTACTCACGGCCGATCGAAGCGGCTTCCTTCTCAATGAGCAATACGCCGGAATGTTGACCGAAGACGAGAAGAGACTTCGGGATCTCCTCATGGACATGCATCAGCACGCGCTCGGCGACAAACGGGATGGCTGGAAGGAAGTCTCCAACTTGCTCAAACGTTTCGGTGCTGTCGGCCGTCCTGACGCCGGACCCTGATCAACTAGAGAACGAATTAATGATGACCGACAGCCCAAATTTCGACTCGGTGTTGGCGGTGAGAGGGCGACTTCGTTCCATACCAAAGAACAATCCGGTTGAATCTGAGGGACTGATTGAAAGCGCCCTAGATGAATGGCTCGGCGCTATAGCCCCTCAGGGAAAGATCCGGACCACATTTTCAGGGTGCGCGATGGCAGGCATCGCTTTGACTGTTTCCCTTAAAGTCCATAGGCGGTTCTCTTGCAAAAGAGGACCCGTTGAGAGTTGCGGCGTGTTTGGTTGACAGCAACTCCACTCGACGAGGGAAAACAGGGAGTGATTCAGATGGGCAACGAGATCGAACTAATCAGCGACGGCGATGGACTGGCGATTATCGGTGACCCGACCGCGGTCAACCGATTCATCAAATCTCTCGAACTTTCCCCCGACACGGAATCGGACCACCTTGGAACCCTTCTCACCCTCGGGTCCATCGGTTTAAGTGCGGGCTCGCTCCTTGCGGCGAACTCGGGCCGTTGGCTCAAGCTCACTGAGGAGTCGGCCGCGGCAATCAAGGACATCGGACTCACTCCAACAAAGACCCCCGGAATCAGCTACGCAATGATCGGCGCGCCCGGAGATATTGCGAAGTGGGTGGAGGTCGTTTCGCCCACGCTCTCCATGGTTACCAACCCGGCATTCCTTGCTGGAGCGGCCGGCATCATGATGCAACTCACGATGAAGGATCAGATGGATGCGATCACCGACTATCTCGCCATCATCGACGCAAAGCTTGACGGGGTTATTCGCTCGCAGACGAGTCAGGTGTTGGCGCGGGTTGATGGTGTCGACCTCGCCGTCAGAGAGGCAAGAAGCATTCGAGATTCGGTCGGGCGCGTCTCTGACGTGACATGGTCGAAGGTCCAAGGTTCGGTGCAGTCGATCCACGAGACCATGGGCTACTCGTTGCGCCAGATCGCCGACGTCGCCGACAAGATCGAGAACTCGTCGAAGATCGCCGATCTCATGAAGATGACTCAGGAAGCCGCGTCAGACATTCAGAAATGGTTGGTCGTGTTGGCCCGCTGTTTCGAGTTGCTTGACGCCGTCGGAATCTTGGAACTCGACCGAGTCCTTGATGCATCACCGGAAGAGCTCGACAGCCATCGCGTGGGTTTGAAGTCCGCCAGGCGGGAGCAACTGGATTACATCCTGGAGCGAACCGACTACCTGTTGATTCGAACCACTGCAGCTGTCAACAAAGCGAATTCCAATGTCTTGTTCAACCCGGTTCAGTCGCCGGCGGTTATCAAGTCCTGCAATCAGGTCGTTTCGATGATCCTCGACCTACGAACACTGCTGGGAATCGTTGCCAGTGCCGACTCCTCTCAGGCGATTAAGTGGGCCGATGCAGCGTCTGACCAATGGGACAAGGTGCGCGAATCAAGTGCCGAGGGTGTTGACGTTGCGAAGAAACTCGGCAGTGCCGCGAGTGGTCACGCACAATCTGCGAGACAAGCGCTTTCGAGCAGGTTTGCCGGCCTAAAGCGACCAGCAAAAGACGACCGCTAGGCCGGGTTGGTGCCGGACCACCAGTGATTCCGGGTCAGTGCCCGGAAATCGCATAGCTCCGCATCGGCGAGACCCCGAACGAACGTGTTGCCACCTCCCGCGGAAAGTTCATAAAGACATCTGGCTGATCGCGTCTCAGTGCCGCCTCGTCGAGTTTTGTCGTGGTCGCATACTTCCGCGCCCATGCAGCAATGCCGTCAATACCTGTTGCCAGCCCGCACAACGACTTGAGATTGGCTTCAGCAATCTCCCGCTCCCACTTAGCTTGAGCTTGAAACCCGAGAAGTTCGAGATGCGCCAGATGTACCTCTTCGAGGAAATCAGAACTATCGGACACCTTGTCAAGGAGATCGGAATGACGTCTCTCGAATTCGATGAATGACTCGTCGAGATCTGGAACCTCCACATCGACGCTTGACTTCAACAGGAACCTGTGGGAGATCCTGGTCTCCTCCTTCTGGTATTCGCTGAAGAGTTCAGGGTGGGCTCCGCCGAATTTCTCTTTGTCGAATGAGGTCTTCGTACTCGTCGACCATCCGGCAACCAAATTTGTATCGACGCCGTTCTCGATCATTGCCTTGAAATAGTTGTCCGATCGCTGCTTCAAGGACTTCGCTCTCTTTTCGAGTTCCTTGGCCCCCTTTGCACGCCGAAACCACTCGATGTCTTCATCGTTCGGCTCACGCACGTCGTCAGTCGATTCGGTCTTCGCCAACTCTGCTGCGGACATCAGTCGCTCGCTGTGATCTAACAGTTCAACCGAAAGCGTCCGAGCGACACTGATCACAGCGGTCAGTTCTTCTGCACTGAGGACAAACCACTCGCCGAGGATCCTGCGCGTCGCGAATCTGTTGTGGACTGATGTTTCAAGGTCACTAATTGCCGGTGACGCAATCGAGTCGACGATCACCAGCCTCCGAGGGTTTCCAGTCTGATGTTCATCGAGACGATTGACCGCGTCGCCCTGGCGGGAGTCTTTGACGAGACCAATCTTGTAAAAGTCAGATGCGATACCGGTAAGGACGTTGACCTCGTTGATGAAATACAGATCCCCGCTTTTCAGATTCATGTCCCGCTCTTCTCGCCAATAGTGCCCGTCAGGTTGGGCCTCTGGAAAAAAGCGTACTTCGAAGTATTCGCGGGCGAGTAGGTCTAAATAGCACCGCGTCCGAATCGACCATTACTGCAGTCGCAACAAGCGCCGAGCCAGATAAACCGATCTGGCTACCACTGGACCAGTCTTTTCGTCTGACTGCGGCGTTGTACACATCGCGAACGTCGCACTGACTGCACTTCGACTTCCCAGGTGCGCGTCGGCCTCACTGCATTTGCACAGACTCAGTGAGTGTCATCAGAGCGCCGCTAGCGGATCACTTTGTAAACGTGCACGCCGGGAAACTGGAACAACCCAGGAATGGACCGTTTTTCCCTACGCGCTTCACCAAGGTTCCCATTTTGCATTTCTGGCAAAACTCGATCGTTGTTCCATCAGCGGAAATCACATTCACAAGCGAGATCTGTGAAAGCTCAGTCACAAATGATGATGGATTCCGGCTCGATGTCAAAATAATCGCCTGTTCACGGGCTCGGGTCAAAGCTACAAAAAACAATCTGCGCTCTTCAGCATTCGGAAAGGAATCGCTCTCCGGCATCGCAAGTTGAAGGACCGGGTCATCGGTGATTGCGCTTGGGAATCCGTAGACACCTGCGGTCAGACCCATAATGATCACGTAGTCAGCTTCTAGGCCCTTTGAGCCATGAACCGTACGAAACTTCACATCGAGATTTGATGGGACTGATCGCGGGCGATCCTTCAGCTGAAAGTTGTAACGGGCTAAAACATCAACTCGGGTCTTTCCAGCGGTTGCGCCCGGAATCTCCCCCTTAGTTATTGACTCTGAAAGTCGGCGCAGCGTTGCACCTACATCGGGGACCTCGGCCTCCATCAACACCTCTACAGCCAGGCTTTTGCCGCTCTTACTTGACTTCATCTGTTTCATAATTTGGGCCGGGTTCTTCCGCACGAATCTTTTAGAAACGTCACAAATATCTTGCGAACATCGAAACGTCGTCGTAAGGGCAAGTTCCTTGCCGCGTCCAAACAACTGCTCAAAGTCGCGCATGATCGAGATGTCAGCTCCAGCAAATCGGTTAATTGCCTGCCAGTCATCGCCGACCGTCAACAGAATTCGACCTGGCCTATTTACAAGTCCCTGGATAAGACGGGCTCGAACTCGGCTCGCATCCTGGAATTCGTCCACCAGCACCATGTCGTAGCCGCTCTCAACTGCACCCGAATGAAGTAGGTCTGCTGCGCGAAGAAGCATGTCTTCGAAGTCGATGCTCCCCTCGAGCAAAAGCTCTTTTTGCCACTCTTCGTGAATCGGCCAGTAGAGATCGAGGAACATCTGCGATCGAGATCCACGGAATCTGTCGTCGGTTGTAGCGCCTCGAAGTTTCTGCTCCAGCGCTTCACGAGTCAGCGAGTTCGACTTCACATGAGCCATGAACGTCCTGATAAGCCGAGCAAGGTCTTCGTGCTTCAGCGGCTTCACCCACTTGTTGAGAATCTTGCGATCGGGATTCCAATCGAACTCAATTCCCTGTCGCTCCAACTGGTCCTGGAATTCCACGAGGCCATCCGCGAACACCACTTTTGCCCAAGTCGTTTCTATCAGCACTGTTCCATTTTTCTTATGCTCCGCGCGCTTCCACTTCATATCGTTGAGGTACCTATCGAAGTGGGGAGGCGGTTTGCCGGTGCTGTCTAACGCCCAGTGCTCATGCCAAACATTGACCTTCGGGTAATAGAAATCCGGGCGGTACTGGCCATGTTCTGGTGTCGGAACACTGAATGGGTACGAGGTTTCGTACTCATAGTCCACCCCATTTAGAAAGAGAAAGTCTGCGATAAGTCGTTCGCCGTGACTCCTGACGACTTTCCCATCGAGGGTGTTGTAACCCTGCTTGACTTTGGCATCGAAGCCGTCGGGAACGCCCTCGGTTAAACCGGTCGGCACGACCGCAAAGAGAAGCCGGTAAAGATCCCATTTGTAGCGAAACGTCTCCGAGGAATCGCGTAATCGATCAACAATCTCCTCAATTTTCTTGCCCTCCCGGCCGTTTTCAAGCCATGAAGCAAGTCGAGGCTTTTGACCAGTGGCACGACCGATTAGGTCCAATCCAAATGAATGAAACGTCGCAGCCTTGACTCCTGTCGACTCAATACCGGCTTTAGAGAAGCGTTCTTTGATCCGCTGCTTAAGTTCTGCAGCGGCGTTCTTGTTAAACGCGAGTAGAAGAACCCGATCAGGAGCAACGAATAGACGCTCGATAGCGTAGGCAGCGCGAGCAACCATGACCGACGTTTTCCCGGACCCAGCAGCCGCAAGAAGCTGAACTCGATTGTCCATGCAAACTACGGCGTGGGCCTGTTCATCGGTGAGGGGTGATTTTTCAATGGTGTCGAAGAATTTGCGCCTCTTCTTGAGTTCTTCCCCCAAGATTCGCTCGTTGGCTCGTTCAATTTCCGCCTGTAGGTCGATCTGTAGCCAATCAACCGCTCTCAATTCTTCATCCGTCAACGCATCTGCAAGTTGATTTGATTTGATCTTGTCAATCGCTCGCTTATCGGGACGCTTACGAATTTGAGAGTCGTGAAATTCGGTTGTGATCCATCGACCCTCTTTAAGCGATTGCTCAATAACATCCCTGGTTTCGCGGTACCAGTCAAGGGCTTCGGAAATTTGTGACAGGAATGCCAAACGTCGCAATTGAAGTTTCAAGGAAGCAATATCTTCCGAAGAAATCCCACGGAGACGAGCGATCCGATCCTCTCCAAAATAGATTTTGGGACCGAAGAACCAACCCCGAACCTCGATCTTGCCGGCGTCAGCACTTGAAAGAGAAGTACTCCCCGAATGGGTCGAGACAACCGCTTCGTGGTCATTCATCGCGATCTTCCAGCGACGTCCAACCCACTCAGTTTTAAGAGAGACGATCATTTGGGCTCAACGTTCGACCAAAGACGCTCCTGAAACTCCTCAATTCCCGCCATTGCGAGATCGTAGGCGCCTCACGCCCCCGGCTTGCCATACGACTACCCTCCCGTCAGCGGACTCATAGCGAAACAGGACCCAATGCAAACCACGGTCAAGTCTCCCCAATCAATCTCCAACATGGTTCAGCGCCTCTCGGTTTCCCCGTTCCAGCCCCCGTACGTCTGGAATACGAAAAACCGATGGGAACCGCTCGGGCGAGATATCGAACTGGCCACCAACCGAGTCAGTGCGAACCCGGAACAGTTACACGCTCCCCACTTTCTCGGGGCGATCGTGCTTCATCAGGTCCTCACTCCTGCAGGCGATTCCCAGATCCGCACTTGCAAATTCGTTTTCAATTCAGTGGAGTAAAACCATCATGTCCACGGAACTCTTCACGCAAATCTATGTGCGACTTCTGCTCGAACCTGGACTGACTGCCCGTCAACTCGCAGCCGGAATCGGTGAGCACAAGTCAAACATCAACAGCGTTCTCTATCGGTACTCTGAGCATTTCCAGATCATTCAGCACGACCCTCCCGAGTGGATAGTTACCGGCGCGAGTACTGCAACGCCAGATCAATCCGCGTCCCTTGCGGCCACAGCTCCCTCTGTCGTTTCGCGAAAGTCAATCACTTCTCCGCTGAATCTGTATCAATGGCAGCGAGAAGCGCTTGGGGATTGGAACTCGAATGGTCAGCGCGGGATTGTCAATGCCGTGACTGGAGCGGGCAAAACAAGACTCGCACTCGCTGCAATAAGCGAACATCTTGAGCAACCAAATTCAAATGCAGTCGTCATCGTTCCCACTATCGAATTACTTCGACAATGGCACCTGCAGTTGTGTGACCAATTTCCCGATCTTCGAATCGGAATGCTCGGCGGCAACGAGAAGGACAGTCTGAACGACCACGACATTCTCGTAGCAGTCGTGAACTCCGCCGGCAGATACTCCCTCGGCCTGCCAGAGGGTCACAACGGCCTTCTGGTGGGCGATGAATGCCACCGTCTCGCTTCCGATCACAACCAACTCTCGTTGGAAGACGTATTTAAAAGTCGCCTTGGACTTAGCGCCACCCATGAGCGTCTAGACGGCCGCCATGACTCGGTGCTGATCCCGTACTTCGGTGATGTGATCTACGAACTCAACTACAAACAAGCAATCGAACAAGACGTGATCTCACACGTGAAGGTTGCGCTGATCGCTGTTGAGTTCACTCCCGAGGAAATGGCGCAATATGACCAACTAACCGAAGAAATGAGTGTCGCTCGACGGAAGCTTTCGGGCTCCCACGGTTTGAGCGGACTCTCCCCTGGGGATTTCTTCATCGAGGTCAGTAAGCTGGCGAGTTCAGGGGACCGACGGTCCGCAATCGCCGCAAATATGTACCTGCGCCCCTACCGAGCGCGCCGCACACTTCTCGCTGAGAGCGACGCAAAGGTCAGTGCACTCGAAAGTCTTGCTGGCGCTATTCAAGATGCGAGTGGGACGTTCGCATTCACCGAGTCGATCGAGTCCACTAATGAAATTGTCGCTGTCTTCGAATCGAAATTGATCACTAGCTATGCGATCCACTCAAATTTGACGAGGGTCGAGCGAAAGGAAATTTTCGAAAACTTCTCTGAAGGCAAGCTCCAATTGATTTCTGCTGCAAACCTTCTCGATGAAGGAATCGACGTCCCCGAAGCAGATCTTGCAATCATCGTCGCCGGTACGAGCCAACGCCGGCAGATGGTTCAGCGCATGGGACGCGTAATGCGAAAGAAGGCCGACGGGCGCTTCGCCCGATTCGCGATCCTTTACGTTAAGGACACCCATGAGGACCCGAACAAGGGAGCCCACGAGGAGTTCCTCAACGAGGTCCTGGAAATCGCCGACGATTCAAAGAACTTCAAGGCCACGTCGTCACCAGACAAGCTGCGGAATTTCCTGAAGCCGTTTTAGAACGCTTCAGGAATCTATGGAGTCGTACTCGTCAGCAAACTCCGAGGAATACAGAACTTCGGCTCCTTGACCACCGAGCAACACCGCTTCCCGGACTTCAGGCCGTTGCATGTCAAGGCGCATCATCTTGCCGTGCGAGACTGCCAGCGCATCAACTCGATCGAATTCGCTTCCGTGACGCACGGCGAAGTCCGCAAGAGCTCTGAGTTTGATCATCGCATCCTCAAGGTGGAAACCGTGCGGATCGAGAATCGATGGCCGCACGACACCGTCGACCTCGTGGAAGAAGATGAAGTCTGGATGCATCGACCGCCAATTGCCGTTCGGATCACGATACGAAACGCCAACAGAGTCCGATGCTTGGCGAGGCGGATTCCGGTACCACCCACGTGTATTTGTGCGGGTTAGTTCCTTCCGAACGATCTGCGTCTCCCATTCGTTCAGGGAGCTCAACGGGAAGTCCCCGCTTTCATCGGACATGAGGTGCAACGTCACGGTTTCCGCATCCGACTTTGTTTCATCCGCATTCAAAACCTTGAAATCCTCGAGTCGGGTCCGAGGTCGTGAGAGATCGGTCTGCTGCGGTTCCACCGCCATTGCCCGGATCTCTTCGTACGCCTGACGGCGTTCGTCCGGGAGTTGCTTGATGGCTGGCTGATGTTCCGCAAACCACTTCGCTACGAGTTCGTTCGCATCCTGATCGACCATCTCCCGTGCTTCTTTCACGGTCGAGAGTGCTGCAACCTTCACAAATGCCTCGCGAAGTTCATTGTCGTCATCGCCGTCGTCACCCACAATGAAGTCGACGTATGAGTGAGCAATGTCTGCACCGAATGCTTTCTTCGCATCTTCGAACCCGCTACGAATCGCACGGTCATCGGCTCGCTCAACGAACTGCTCGTAGGAGAGTCCGCTTTTCCCGGTCTGACCCTTAATGACTTGAACTTCTACCTCCCAGATCTGCTCAATGGCTTCGTCCAGCTGATGCTTGTAACGCTTCGAGTACGCATCAAGAACGATGTGGAGTTTCGACTCAGCTTCCTTCAGAGAATTCGGACGAACACCATCAGCCGATAGTTCCTGGGCGAGTGCTACCAAACGCTTCGTCGGACGCGCCCCGCGTTGAGGGAGCGTCTCGGAGGGAAGCGAGTCCCACACTTTCCAGACCTCATCATCAATTGCCGCGTTCTGCTTCAATACACGAGCGTCAATCAGGACCTTCCTGCCAGGTGACCCAGGCATCTCGCTGAGTTCGCCAGTGAGGTATTTGACGACATTCCCGGCAGTGGTGCGGTCGAAGAACGGAAGGATGCAGTCGACCGAGTTAAGCAATTCGTCGCCCTGGACTCGCCTCGCAAGCGGGCTGCGCACCATACGTCCGAGCAGCTGGGTGATAGCGGTGTTGTCCTTCGCCACCCGGAACGAAACGAGGACCTCGGCACGGGGGCAGTCCCACCCGGTAGAGATCGCATCCTTGGCAATCAGGACTCGGACATGGGTTCGATCTTCGACGAGCTGGGGCTCAATCCAATGAACGTCGAAGGAACCAAACTGCTGCATATCGTGATCGCCCAGCACGTGACGAACCTGATCGCGTTGCAATTCCGGGTATTCCTTAAAGATTGCGTCAAGCGCTATGCCCACGTCATCGGGGTCTGGCGTATTGGGCATCTGGAGAATGAGGAGCGGTCGAACCGGTTCGGCCAACCCCTGCTCGTCTGAGTACTTCGCCCAGCGTTCGGTCGACTCCTTCAGCGTGCGAGCCGCACGTTTTACCAACACCGAGTCGAAGTTGCCTGCTTCATCCGGGATATGGAGAGCAATCGAATCCTTTACCAAACCAGATTCCTGCACAACCGAGGGGTCTACCAAGACCTGCGGGAGCGGGTGGCGATCATCGACAGCTTGAGCGGCCTTCATTGCGTCTTGGAATTTCTCGATCGTTGCCGAGATACCCCAAACGATTGGAATTTGAGGTTGCTGGCCTTGCCCAGTGATCAGTTGTCGGACGATTGTCTGTTTGTCTGTTGGCGACTTCGTCCCGAATCCTCGATGGGCTTCGTCAAGTATCAAGTAGACGGTGAGATCTTCCTGGTTGATCGTGTTGCCGATCGTCTCCCAGATGGTGCGGCCCTGGAGGTCGGGCGTCGGAGCGAAACCGAGACTTGGCGCGTTCGGATCTTCTACGTGGCCTCGAACGAGCAGCGAGTTTTTTCCGAGTTTCTGCGCATTGAGGAAATAGACCTTCCGCGGTTCCAGCCGAGCAACGTCGAACGGTGGTTCAATCGTGACCAGATGCGAATGCGACAACTTGTCTGATGCTTCCAACAGTCGAAGGCGTGTCTGCTCATTGAGGTTTGGATTGTCACTGAACCAAATGACGACTGCGCCGGGATCGGCATCGACCTCGAAATCAGAATTTCCGAAGAAGAGTGCCTCGATGGCGGCAGCCGCCATAACCGTCTTTCCCGAGCCTGTCGTTGCGGCAAGTGAAAACGAACTCAGCACGCCATCGCGATGAAAACGAGTTTTCGCCTCTTCAAGATTCTCGAGGGCAGCGACAACCGCTTCTTCTTGGTACGGCTTCAGTGTGAACTTCACAGCAGACCTCTTCCAGACTCAATCTCGAAGTTACGCATGTACGCCTCATACAAACGAACTGGTTCCACGTGCTCAGGTAACGCCCGAGCGACCGACTCGAAGAGCCGGTCTTCGTCGGTGACGATGAATGCCATGACTACTTTTTCGCCTTGAGCGACGACTGCATCGACGAACTGGTCGGTGGAATCAAGATCAGCGAGCACGCCGTAGGTTTCAGCGACATCCCATCCCGATGAGATGTCTTCAATTCGACGGCCGCGGGAGCCAGCGCGAAGCCAGAGGAGCGGTGCGATTCGTTCGAATTCTCGATTGCTTGAAACCCGCAGGGGGCATTCGTAGCTCAGCGTGAAGAACTCGACATTTTCTTCGAAACCTTCGGACATAGGGAATTCGTCAGTGAATTTGTAGTCGCCAGCGATTGAGTTGCCTTCAGGAGTAGTCCCAGAGATAGCGGCTTCGATTCGCGGCTTCGTGATGTAGTCGCAGATTCCAAGCGTTTCCCACTCCCGATCACCAGGTCTGAATCCTTTGATGTGAAGGCTGCGTTGCTCGTCTGCTGATACTTCATTGTTCGTCACGACAATTGCCTGTCGACGTCCACCGTCTTGTCGATTGATCCGCATCAGCGCATGGGCTGTTGTCCCAGACCCAGCGAAGAAGTCGAGCACGATCGCATCCAATTTCTTGGAGATGTAAAACCGGAGGGCATCTTCTACGGCATACAAGGACTTGGGAAAAGGAAATGACCGGTTAGGTAAGTAGGAAGACAACAGTCGCGTTCCGTATTGAGTTGCATCATGTGAACCCACTCTCCACTGCGTGTGCGGAATCGCGAGGACTTCAGCGGTTGAGATGTCATCTACGATTACGGAACCGTCGTCGTTGAAGCCACTTACGACGAACTCCCCGTCTTTAATCTTGTTGAATTCGCCATCTTTTAGCGTAGAAACCACAAATCCCGACTTAAGACTTCCCGTAATACGAACTCTGCCTTCTTTCATGCGCGAAGCCAAGGTTGAGGGTGACCACTGCCATCGACCCTCAGAACCATCTTTTCTTATTGGAAGCAACGCGTGAAGTCCCGCAATCGGCGGGGGTATCGATGAATCGGACGGAACTGCTACTCCAATGCTCGCCACTTTTGGAACCGATGGATCAATGTAAATCGGGTAGAAACACCCGGGAGAATCTTCGCGACGTGCTCCAGATGTGCCACTTCGCCTCAAAAGATCCCAACGAATGTTCCCGGTGTGCGTCCTACCCTTGGTTGACACCCAATCGCGGGAAAGTCGTACTCGACTTGGAGCTGCAGCACCGATCGCAACAAAAAATAGATACTCGTCACTCCTGCCAAACTGGCCAGCTCTTGCTCCACCCGCCGGATTAATTAGGCTGCTCACCATCTGGATACGAGCGCCCGGGAACACTTGCTCGAGCAACATCCCGAGACGCAGGTATTCCTTTTCATCAATCGTCACGATGAGCACTGAATCATCCGGGTTCAACAGGTCCTTCGCAAGAAGCAACCTCCTCTCCATGAATGCCAGCCACTTTGAGTGTCGATAGAGATCGTCACCCTCCACGTAATCGTTGTTGTACTTCCAGTCCTTGGCACCCGTGTTGTACGGCGGGTCGATGTAGATGCAGTCGACTTTGCCGCGATGCGTAAAGAGCAACGTTTCGAGTGCGTGATAGTTCTCGGCATTGATCACGGTATGGAACGGCTTGTCTCCGCCCCGTTCCACTTTTCCTGTGGAGACCAAACCCGGGTAGATCGGGTCGCGAAACTCGGCGACGACCACGAGATCGTCCAGAGCAACTTCGCAAGCGAGATCATCTACTGCCACGTCTTCGGTCACGAACTGCTGCATCAGCTCAAGCGAAGCGAAGTTCGCCTTGCGATCGGTACTAATCACTCGCCACAAGCGTTCGTCGGCCTTGGCATCGGCATCGCCCCGAGGTGGGAGGATGCGAACCTTGTCTCCGTGTCGCACTTTGCGACCCGGCAATTCGACGGCTTCGGGAACGTGGCGCTCGAAGTTCAGTCCGAACGAACGGCGGTCGGTGAGTGCGGTGACTTCACGTTCGAGGTCGGCAGCCAACGCCGGGTTTTCTTTGCGGAGTCGGCCGAGGAGTTCGGTGAGACGTGACACGGTTTCCTTCCAAGTTCTCGCTACTGAGAAACGTCTATCGTCGCTCGTGCGAAGGTTCTGATGATGCGATGGTGGGTCTGGCGGGGCAACTGCCGATTGCCGGGTTCGCCGAAGGGGGTTCCTGGTCGCGCAGGTGCATCGCCGAGCAGTTGATCGAGGCCGGTCCGGGTCACCAGGAGCAGTCCATGAGTCGCTCGAGTGCAGGTAACAGCGAGACGGCCGAAAGCCGAGTTGAACTCGTCGAGTTGCGATGCGCCGGTGAGCGGATGGATGGCGACGGTGAGAAAATTCGTCTGACCTTGGTAGGAGTCGACGGTTGAGAACACGAGGTCGCTCTCGATCAGGTCGTATTTCGCAGAGAGATTAGAAACGACTTCGGCGGCATCGTCGACTGCCTGATTTCGAGTCGCGAGTATCGCCACGAGTGGATCGCTTGAGAATTTCCCGGGCTTAGCCTTGTTCGTCTTGCCGGTTGGATTTCCGTCAGCGTCATAGTCAGCGCTCTTGAGCGAAAAGCCAGCGGCGAAGAGTTCGTCAAGAAGCGACTCGACGAAATGCATGAGTGGGAGGTCGATGTCGGCGGCTTCTGCGTCGGGAAGGCCGTCGACTTCGAGCAACGTCGGTACTCCGGTTCCGACCTGCTTCCAGATGTCCGCTGCCGCACCTGAAAGTTTCTCTGCTTTCAACGAACGGTCCTCGGCTGCCGCTACACAATTGAGTGACGCCCATTCGGGATAAAACGCGCGCCACAATGCGAGATGACCGGCGGCCGGTCGCCATACGGCCGGCAGTTCTCGCGCCCACGTGCGCAGGTCCTCGTCGTAGTCGGTCGGCCATGCCCGATACGGGTTGTGTCCTGCGTCGCCGCGCCACGGGTTTTTCCCAATCTCAAGTGGAGGTAGTTGGCCAACGTCGCCAACGCCAACCCAAATCGGCGCAGCGTTCTTTACCTTGTCAAAGAGATGGTGCGGGAGCTGCCACGCCTCGTCAACGAACAAAACGTCGAACGGCATTTTCCCATTCTCCGCGACGCCAAAATTTTCGAGTTGACGCTTCAGCTCGCCGATCGCTCCGAGCTTGTGGGATGTGGAGATGACCACCTTCGCCGTATCGGGGATTGCGCTTGTCGTTGTGACAACGGTGGCGGCTCGGTGCACCTCGTCAGGAAGGTCGCCGAACGCTCCCGCGCTCGCGAACAAACAGACCTCGTCTTTCCCGATC
Source organism: Acidimicrobiales bacterium (assembly GCA_044239895.1). GTDB lineage: Bacteria > Actinomycetota > Acidimicrobiia > Acidimicrobiales > Acidimicrobilacustridaceae > Acidimicrobilacustris. The sequence goes on from JBIIAM010000001.1 coordinate 98,403, forward strand.
GCGTCACCCAAGTCGATAGCGAGCGGATGAATCTGTTTATTGGTGAATGCGATGACAGCGACCCGTTTGCACTTGGGTTGCTTAATCGCCTCGATCACGAGCCGTTTCAGTACGTGTGATTTGCCAGCGCCCGCTGCCGCTTTTAACAAGAGACGGTCAATCGGCGCTGTTCCTGCGATCGCTTCGGCGAGCACAACCGATGCTTCGTCAGCAACTTTGGCATTCCCCACAGCGGCGGGTCCGTGATGCTCTCCGAGGGCTGCAGTTTCGGCGGGGGGTTTGAATTTGACGGTCACCCAATCACTCCAAATCGTCGATCATTGCGTCGACAGGTACTTCGTCGGCAGGCTGATCGAACGGATCGCCGATGACCGTTCCATCCGCTGCGACTTCGAAGGCGTCTAGGTCGCGCACTGGTGGCCACACATTTGGATTCAGCTCACCCGCTGCGCGGCGCTCAGCGAGCGTGTCCGACCATGCCGACTCCGAGTTCTCATGGGATCTGCAGCAATACCTGTGTGAAAACGGGTTGCTTTCGTACGAAGTCGCCGTGCACCCATCTTTCGGAGCGGACTCCTTGTCAATCTTCGGCTTTTCGATTGGCAATGTCGTGTTCCCTGCCTGCTTCTTTGCGAACCATGCAAAGTCAGCGAGAATGAGGCGATCATCAACGTTGAGCGCAGGCGAGGTATGCGGCTTCCAAACAAAGTGCGATTGCGGCGCTTTAGTCTTCGACTTCAACGATTCGAGTGGACCGAGACTCAGACCACCGACCTTGAATTTCCCTATTAGCGAAATGTCAACAGAGGCTGTGTCCGCCTCAACGCATGCGTTTCCGTTCACGTGGAGGAGAACAAGTCGATTACCAGCGGTGGCTCGTCGAGATTCCACTTTGAGAACAATGGCCGGATCGATCTCGACAACGGTCGCAAACGTGAGTTCTCTTGAACCGGCTGACGTCGCGAGGTCATCCGCTGCCTGGTGGTTTACAAGACAGCGCAGTTGTGTTTCGCAAACGGAGTCGCTCTCAATCGATTCAACTTGCGAGTTTCGCCACCAACGGTATGTCCGCCCAAAACGAACCAGGTCGGAGGCATGAAGTTGTAGTCGACGTCGCCAGACTTTTTGCGCGTCAGCTTCAAGTCTTCGGTATCCGACCTGAAGATTAGAGACATTGATTTTCTCGAGCGCCGCTATCGCTCGGTCAAACGTGGAGCTCTTGTACTTCAGTTCATCTTTCACAAGGGCTCGGAACTTCTCGAGGTCAGGGCTCCCCTTCTTGCCCTTCTTACGGCGATCACCGGTGAGGGCTCGGTGGATCAGATTCGAAGTCTCGTTCGAAAGGCGGGCGCCAGGGGTGTGTTCCGACTGTTCAATCTCTTTGCCGAATACTCGATGATCTATGGGGGTGGAAGAGTTGGCCCACTCAACGAGATAATCGAGACGGCCCGAGTTGACTGCGGGCCCACCAGCAACGACGTGCCGAGCAAGTACTGAGCGGATGTCCAGAATCGGACTTCGAAGAGAGAACGCTCGAGCGCGATCGTCTTCGAGGAAGAACGAAACCGCAGTTCGATCGGTCTCCGAAAGTTTCTTGGGGATCACCGCCGGCTCTCCGTTATACGTGAGTGCCGGACGACCTTGATCTTTGTCTTGCTGCCAGCGAATCCGGCTGAGCTCCACGCCAGCGAGGTTGTCAGCGATCGAAACCAGCACGTCCGCAGTCATCTTGTCGGGTACGACGATGTGAACCGGTGCAGGCGATTCCTGATCGGCCTTGCGCGCATCGGCCATGGCCGATGAGATTTCCTTGCCCAACGTCTTCATCACCGAAAGTCGCGTCGCCGGGCTTTGTGGATCGATGAATTCCACATAGGACCAATCAGACGCACCCGAGGCACTGATGCGCTGAAAGGCCAGACCCAGAATTCCCAACGCCGCTGCGTCAGATTTCGCGATCACGACATTGATCGTTCCGGGTAGGCCGATCGGATCCACCCGGAGTTGTCCCGTGCTGGCGGCAACACCAGTGAGCGTCGCATTCACTTGATCGACTACAGATGCAGGCGCCTTGCCGGTCGGATCGGTTCCGTCCACGAGTCCAGCAACGTGCTTGCGCATCTCTTGCGGAATACCAATTTCGATCAATACATCGGTCGGGTCGGATGATGTCTCCAACTCGTTTCGGCAATAGCTGAAGAGTGTGCATGTTGTGCACGTAGCCGGATCGAACGTCGCCTTGAGATGCGCAACGAATTCCTCGAGTGACGCGTTTGGATCGACTGCGTACCCTTTAGCTTCTGCTTCTCGCTCGGCGATGCGAGCGCGGATTTCTTCGCGATGATCGTGAAGGTTTTCCACGACAGCCACCGGCTGCAAGAAGGAATTACGCGGGACAGCGAGAACTCCGTATTTGTGAACTTCCATCTTCTTCGGAAGTTTCGTCCACGCCTGAAAACTTTCTGCGCCGACGGCGACCTGCAGGAAACCTTTGAGCAATCGAGTGTCTTCGATTCTTGAGCGAAGTCGCTCGTAATCCTTTGCGTCCCCCGTGATGAGCCACGACCTGTCGGAATCCGGTGAATTCTGCTGGGCGACTACGACGAAATCGGGTTTGACGTCGGTGGCGGCTTCGCCTTCGTAGCCCACGAATGGAACAGAAAGGTTGTGTGCGACCGTGACGATCCCTTTTTTGGTCGCTCGTTTGTGGGCCTCGGCAAGGACTTCCGCGGTGCGATCGGGGTTGCCGAGCGCGTCGACGATGACTACCTCGGCCGGTCGATCGAGTCGGAGTTCTCCGACTGTGGCCGTTGCAACCTGACTAGCGAAGCGAACATCGCGGACGAGGCGCTCAAAGGTCATCGCCCGGATCCAGCGGGCCTCGGGGATTCCGCCGCCGATGTCTGGGAATTTCACTTCAGCAGCGAGTGCGCGCCGCGTGAACCCCGTTACGAGTGGGTCGGTACCACGAAATCGAGCACAGGCGGCGTGAGTCGAAGTCCCGACTGCACCTGATCCACCGCCAAGAACCGCAACCGCCATGGTGCTCCTTCGAAATTGTCGCCAGAGCTATTCAGCTCGAAAATCCGCAGCCCGCTGATACTAGTTACTTGTGACGATTCCGGAGCCACTGCGTAGGGACCTCTCAGAAGGCTTCTTGTCGCGGTTCAGTCAGTTGAGTTCGAGGGCCTGCGGTTTGATTCGCAGGGTGCCCTGTCCGACAAGGTCAGGCCGGATCAGAGTCTTTATCCCGAACTCGAAGGGCGAGACTTGGCGAACAGGCAGCAACCTTGTGCTTGTCAGTTGACCAAGACACGCTCGCTCGAGGAGGGCCGGATTTGAACCTTAACTTCTCAATTTATAGCGGGAGCCGTGACCAAACCCCAACTACTCAAACCTCGAAAGCACGGTCAAAGCCCTTCGCCTGGTGATCTCGTCGTGTATCCGCTGGTTTTCATAGGAACGCAGACAGCTATAACAACTCGAGTCGTCACCGCACTCGCAATTCCGGGCCTTGTCCGCAGCTGCGATCAGTAGCCGTTCAAGATCGTCGACAATTCGTCGAGCATGGCCAGCACCTCCAGGGACGGCATCGACCAGGAGGAGCGACGGCGGCGATTCGGGCTGATGTTTCCGTAACATTCCACGGACGTCATTTCGTTGGATGCCAATCGCCGGAAGAGCCGCTAACAGCGCCTGCAGTGCTGATCGGTACTCGAAATATGTGCCGCCAATTCCCAAGCGAATTTCAGCGACGTCCGTGTGGTAGTGGTGACCGAGATCAAATGAGTTCCACCAAGTTGAGGAACACTGCTTGTCTGAGCTCGGAATCTTGTGCTTCCACTCAGAAGTTCGCTTCGACTTCGCCCGATTCCGAGACACAGTCTCCATCGCCCCGCACTTTTTGCACCAAGTAAACGTCACGTCGGCTGGGTGATTGATGAGATGGATTTCGCCGTTGCGGCTGGAAATCGTCTCGACAAGCTGACCACAAATTTCAACCTGAGCCGGCTCCTCGGCAACGGTGTAACGACCAAAGTGAGCCTCGGCGTTTCCAATTCGAAGCGGTCGCTGTTCACCCGCCTTTTGCACCCATTCACCAACAAAACCAAATTGAGGCCACACAAACTTGCCCCCAGCAGATCGCTCCGTGTCTCCGCAAACCCCGCAGTCGGTTATTTCGCCGAGAGGTACGTGCTGCGTAGAGACCGCATGACAATGCGAGCACTCCCACCAGAAGAACTCCTGCAAATCCAAGCCTGCAGGAATAGACAGCCCTACCGATTGCCACAGATTCTTGTCGGCGACTACCTGAGAGCCTGGCGCGTACTCAACAATGGCGATTGCCAGATCTCGATCGAGTTCGAGGTGTCTTGCATTGCTGTTATTGGCTCTTCTCAAATCGAGTGAGACCGTGTCGACGGGAAATCCATATTTCGGCAGGACAATTCGCCGGGCAAGATGGTTGAGAAGACGCTCATTTTTGATTGTCTTCAACATGTTCTTGACTGATTCAGCTTTGCCGTAAACCCCTTCGTCGACGAGCTCTTTAATTCGGTTATTCATCTCGTCACGCACCGTGAAGTAGTTCTCTTTTGCGAACCAGAGCCGCCCCTGGTCGTCGCTGCTTGCAGTAGGCGGGGAAGTCAGTGCACGCGACCAACCCCAACTGGAAACGGCTAGATCGTTTGCAATCTCAACTGGAAGAACTCGAGTTATCTCTTCGCGAAGAACACTTGGCTCCAGCGCCAGCCATGCCTCGAACTCATCGCAGATCGTTGGCCCCGTCTCGTCACCTTCACCGTAGAAATCAGCAATCGAGCGGACATCTGGTTTTCCACCGCCTACCCATTCACGCATGAATCTTGAAAAGGCGATGGAATGTACGTGTCGGCGCGCGATCTGGGGGTTCTGAATGTTTATGACCGGCGGTGAGACGACCCCGTTAATCATCATTAGCGGATTTCGAAAGAAGTGTTGATCATGATTTCGTTGACGCGCGAGAGTGACTGTTAATGATGGTGAGCCGGTTCGCCTTCCTGCGCGACCCGCACGCTGAACATAATTCGCTGGGCTGGGGGGAACATCCCGCAAAAACACCGACTGAATCTCGCCTACGTCAACTCCGAGTTCGAATGTTGTGGAACAAGAGAGGATATTGATCTTCCCTCGAACAAAGTCGGCCTGTCGCCTTGCAGCTTCTTCGGAATTGAGTTGCGCCGTGTGCTCATCGATAGTGGCTGGAATTGGCTTGATAGACAAATAGAGACTGCGATAGTGGTCCTCGGGATCAAACCCCCCTGCAGCCGTCGTTCCCATGCACCGGTATCGGGAACAAACATTTGCGATGTCGTACCAAGTTGTCAATCGGCAGGTCTGACAACGTCGCGCGACTGCGCCGTGCCCATCGACGACAAATTCAAGTCGGGCGTGATTCAGTCGCCAAACAGTCCCAAATTTCTTGTCGTTCAACGAAAGTAAGACCCCGCTAGCTGGAGAGCCGGGATCTGTGAGCCACCGCCAGACGAGGTCAAGCCAGTCACGTGGACTCGAGGTAGAGCCGACTCGAGCGAAGACTCGTTCCACCAGGTCTACTCGAGCATTCTGTCGGCCCGGTGCAGGCAACCATGCCATCACTGGTCCGTCTGGCCCCGATAAACGAATCGATGTCTGAAAGTTTCTTGGACTGAATCGACCGTCGACATCACTCTTAATGTCCACGCCATCTGCGAGTGTCACGCAATTCCGAATTTTCAGAGTTGACAAAAGTGCGGCCATGAGGTCAACCGCCGCCTCCGCAGTCATTCCATTTGGAATCAACGCATCCGAGATATCGACATCAGTGAAGGATGGGGCAATTCGAGCAAGTCCGGTACCTTCCAGACTTTGATTTGCGTCCACCGTAAGCACTTCGTCTGTTAGCCGCTTTCGAATTTCATCCAACTCACCGGATGAGCCAAGACCAGTTGGCACACACCCTTCATCACGACTTCGTGCCAGAAGTCGTGTGCAAACTCCCTCGAAGCGAGGTCGAGCATCTGCATCTTCTTCAAAGATCTTTGAGAGCGTCTCCCAAAGGAGTCGTCTCTCAATCGACTTCGTATAGGTTCGCTCGAGAAATGGCGCGAAATAGGCAGCATCTTGGCGGCTGTCGGCAAACGTGAGAAGTTTCCTGCCTTCAGCCGATGCACCATCAGCGGCATGGGGGTCAGCCGGAAGTGATTGGTAAAGAGTTGAAGCGATTACAGCTCCGGCTGCGTCTGCACCGGTGAGATACCGGAAGACGATGTTGGACTTCGATCGTCCCGAACACGCAACACAGACCCGAGAGACTCCGCCTTTGCCGGGGGTGAGCCTGCGCACGCGGACCCTTGACGGGTCGCTGCAACATCCGCTCCTTGACTCAAGGTCGGAAAGATCTCCGCAACAAGTGCATAACCACCGAACATTTTCAGCGATTTCATTCGCCTCTTCGCCCTTTATTTCATCATCCTCGTCAGCGAGTCCAGGTTCCACTCCTTCATCAAGTGACCCTTTCGGTTCCCATAAAAGATTCACCAGATTGCGCTCGATCAAACTTGCTGGCGAAAGGCTGCAGACCCCATTTACAAGATCTTCGTTCCCCATCAAGTAACTGGATCCGCACCTCCGACAAGTGCCGAATTCGAAGAGCTTGCGCTCGCGCCCAGTAACCAAACATGGCTGGCAGAACCGATCCCGGGTTAGAGACAACCTTGGTCCCACGTGGTCGGGGCAGGCGCAGACGTACGCTCCCTCCAACGATCGGATAAACGTGTGATAGCGAGCAGGAATTAGAGGGACCCCATTTTTGTCGACAGCGCGCCAACCAAGCTCGACAATCCGAAGTAAGTCCCGGAATTCAATTCCAACGATCGTTGCGATAGTCGATAGATCTTGTGCGCTACCGGCGAGTGCTCGTCGAACATCAATGATGGTCGACTCGGATTCCAGCGCGAGACCAAGTATTTCCTGAGAACTCACGCCGGCCCGGAGATCACCACAGCCTGCCGACTTAAGAACCTCGATTAGCTCTGTGATCTCGTGGTCCCTAGCCATCACTTCCCAAATTTGAGAGACCGCTTTTGGGGATGCTGTCCACGAGGGGACCAAACCGTCGAGTGGTTCGCGCTCAGGATCAACTAAGTCATCAACTTCGAAGGCTTCGTCAAAGAGTGCCGTCGAGAAATCCACTAGGCGTGGTTTGTCTTCCTCCCCTGACCCGAGAGTTGCACTCGTCCCGATACAGCGAAGGCGGCCTCTTTCACTCCCGACCACCCTGTCTCGAAGTCGGCGGAGGAGATACGCAATCTCGGTGCCTTTTGAACCGTCGTAAACGTGAACCTCGTCGAGGACTATGAACTTCCAATGTTTCCCAGTTTGACCGTCAAAAAAAGACGAGTCTGCTGGACGAAGGAGAAGATATTCGAGCATCGAGAAATTTGTGATCAAGATGTGAGGCGGAGATTCGTTCATCGCCTCCCGTGAGATCAATTCATTTGGGTCCGGATTTGTCTGGAAAAGATTTCGATAGGACTCAGCTGCTCTCTCCTCATCTTGCTTGGTATCACCAATGTATTGACCGAACGTAATTTCCGGGAAACATGTGAGGAGCTCCCGCAAACGCTTCAGTTGATCATTCGCTAGGGCATTCATGGGGTAAAGGAAGAGTGCCCGGATTCCTGGTTGATTGAGGGTCCCGGCGTCTCGTTCACGAAGTAGCTGATCCAAGACAGGAAACAGAAAGCTCTCGGTCTTGCCCGACCCAGTACCGGTCGCCACAAGGGCATTCCTGCCACTTGTTACTCGTTCGATTGCTCTGACCTGGTGCCGATAGAGCGGCCTATCTGCAGGAAAGACGTCTGTTGGCAGTCCGGCAATCGCCGGATGCAAGGTGCCGTCAGCAACGAGATCTTCGATGGACTTGCCCCGAAGATAGGGCGGAACTGCCTGAATGATTGGGCCTTTGGTTAGGCGATTGTCTGGCGACTCAAGCAGCGCTGCGAACTCATCGCGCAGATCGGTGTCTCTCGGGTTCAGGGTGCTTCTGAGATATCGGGTGTAGGTGGTTCGAATCTCTTCCGTCGTTGCTAAAGGATCCAGCATGAAATCAGTCACCTTGAGACTCCCTTGTCTGGTAGTTAAGTCGCGCATATTCACATAGTCCGCGTAAGACCGAGTGTGTTACCCACTTCGGTGCAATCTCAATCGCGGTCAAGAGAGCCAGTGCTAATTCAGGGTCCGGATCGCGTTGAGAAGTTAGGTAGTACGAAATAACCGCAATCTCCGCAAGGAGCCATTGTCGCGAAATCGCCTGCTCATCCATTCCTGCAACCGCGTACTCAGCAACAGCCGCCGAGAGTTGCGTTCGGTCAATCTCGATGGAAGCCGTCCGAACGAGGTTTGACCAAGTTTCAAACCACCGTTCCGAATTGCGGGGATCATCAGCCCAACGGACGATCAGATCAAGAACGGCTTCGGCTCGACCAGATACCGAGAGGGGGGAAAGCCCAATCGGCCAATCAGCAAGCAATACATCTCTCAACTCTGAGCTACCGGCCGCCAGCCGAACTGTCCCCGCAAAATTTCCAATCGGTTCGATCGACCGTGAGGTGTCAAACGATTGCGACTCAAATTCGTCCTGTACTTCGAGGATTTCTGGCCAGCCAAGTGCGGCGCTCCAGCGAGCCTGAGCGTCAATGCCATCGGTCCAAGATTCAATTGCTGCAGCGAGGAGCGGCAACTGCGCCCAAACTCGCTCCCTTGTTTCCAGAGAAAGTTCAAGGTCTAGGGATCTCTCGTGCTTGAGCACAGAGGGAAGGACGGCGAGAGACAAGGTCTCTCCATCAGCCGGTTCGATAAGAGACTCATCGAGTGCCTTGAGAAGATTGTCAACGATCGACTCCGGTGAACGGTCCAGCGCATGAATGATTCGTGACGCTTTGAGACCCGTTAGACCCGCCGGTCCGAACTCACGTAAGTAGAAAGCCAACAGCGAAAATAGGATCGCTCCATACTGGGCAACGTCATCCGGTTCCAGGAATCCAGGTGTCGGGTCGTTGACAGCAACAAGCAGCCGATCGAACGGGTCACCGAAATCTCGACTATGACCAGCAATGACGTCCACATCGATAACGCCAGGAAAATCAACCCGCGGCATTCGTGGCGAAGCTGCCCATGGTTCCTCGACTCGCAGCCAGAGTCGATAAGTGCCGGACCGATGGTTAGACGGGAGAGGCACAGAAAATGTTTCACCGGCTCCGTCAGCAATCGAATGACGCGAACTGCTTAACCATGGCCTCTCTAGTTCCCAGATACGTACATAGCGTCGATCAAATGGCCGTTCGTGAGTGATGTGGATATCGACGACTGCCGGTGAAATGCCAGGGACTACTTCGGCGTAGTCGATTTCGACTTTGTAGGACGAAATGATTTCTGCAATTTCGAATTGTCGTTCATCGACGAGTGCGACCAAAACAATTCGCTCGGCGCCAGACGACCGAACTGTGTCTCCAAATCTGGCGATATCAACCGCAGCAAATCTCGACTTCCCCTCAGTGGCGTGTGCCTGAAGCTGAGAACCATCAGCAAGCAACCTAAATTCAACCGGGACTGGACTTCCGGTATCCAGCCGAATCACTCCCGCTCGTTCTGGAGCTAGATCTTCTAGTGACAACGAAATCACATCATTTGTACCTGTCGAATGAGTGACCTCGACTCCGGTCAGAACCCAGGACATTCGAACGATGTCGACCTCAAGTTCGATCGATCCAACCGAAATAGCTGCCGATCGGGCCCCCATCAGGACTTCGCTTCGAACTTCTAAGTCTTTGCAGTGAAGCTGTACTTCCACCACCTCAGTCAGCAGCGCTCTGCTGGGGGCCTGAGTTACCTCAAGCCCCGGAATCACGATGAGATCGGTCTTGGGCATTCGTGTGCCAATCGGCCCAGATACCCCAAAGGAAAACCGAGAAAAGACGGGCGCTGCGATCGCCAAATCTTGATTGAGTTGTTCAAGTGAAGAAATTTCGATTTCGATTTCGTCGTCACCGTGGTGCACAAGCACGGACATTTGAGAAAGCATTCGATCTGGAACGTGTAATTCAAGGCTTGGTATCTCAGAAAAAACTCGCACTCCGCCCGACCTGAGTCCTACCCCACTGACTTCACAAGCAGTCCGAAGCTCAGGTGCTCTAGGCGCACTCACCACACGAAGTTTTTCCTCGATGACACCATTGGTGCCCTTCATGGACAACGTGATCGTCTCACCGCGTTCACAAGTAACCCGAGAAACTCGCCATTCGCTCCAGCGGCCCACCAAAACAGGAAACTCGTCGTCAGTGGACCCAGCGGATTCGACCGTCACCAAACGAGGAGCAAGAACCCAGACAGAATCTCCTCGTACCGAAATTGAACCACCGACTCTCGGCAAAAACCTCGAGTTTGCTGAGTCGAACACAAGTGCAGGAATCTTGTCGTACAACGCAATTGAAGTGTCCTGGACAACAGTGCTTTCTCTCAGAGCCGAAACAACGACAGCTCGCTGCGGTTCGATTGAGACAGGACTGTCGTCCCCTAATGACCCCACCGTGACTGATTGGACACCTGAGATTTTCCATTGTTCTACGACAGATCGAGAAACCCCAGGGATCCAAATGAGCGGCCCATCTCCAGACCACGGGTCAAGAGCCACAAATGGTTTCGGAATAAGTCGTCGACCCCGAGACGCAAGTCGCTCTTTTGCCTTCCGGTCAATTTGTTCGATTGCCTCGACTAAATGCCGCGGAAGATTCGTTTCTAAATAGTTATCGGCAACGATTGCCTCGTTGATCTGGTCAAGAAGATCACTGGCAATCGAGCCACCAAGTCGAAGTAACCGTTCGGGGCCCTTCCAGAGCCCGCGAAATCCATTCGGGGTTTGCGACCAAAGTTCAATCTGATCTTCCGCAGAGTAGGCATGCCGGCGCAACGCTGAGTCGATCAAGCCGACGAGCGTTGGAATGCTGGCAACCGGAATTCCAGCATGCATAAGTAACGGTGTGACGTTGATTAAGCCATTCTCAGCGCGAATGTATTCCTCGAAAGTCTCTAATCCACACAACTCGATGACAGCTCTTGTAATCGGACCGATTTCAGTGAGATCCGTGCCGAAAATCTTGAATTCAGGGCGCTGCCAAAGCTTCGTCCCGTCATAGTCGAGAGCCAATGACGCCGCTGTCAACAACCAACAACCTGGGTAGCTCACTGTCATGTTTGGTTTTACAAGTCTTCGCTTTTCAGCGGATTCAGAAACCACCCGAAGGGCCCGCTCAACAAGATCATCAGGGAACCCAGTTTCGAAGACCAAGCGAACGCTATCGAGTGCGACCCGAACATCTCGCTCCGTAACGGCCCAACTATTTTCGTCGTTTATCGAGTCGTGATCGATTACCACTGAGCCGCCAACCGCCATTCCGTCGCACAACAGCCACCACTACCTTGGGAAACCTAGCCCGGGTAATTGGATGAGATTGGGGAATCCCCGACCTGCCAATGCGAGCACTTCATTTGACTGAACAGTCACCATCGCGGAATACCCAACACCGGCTTGGTCGGCAATCACTCGCTGCAGGGATCATCGAGTCGATTACTCGGAATGTTCTGGTCGTGAAACCCTCCGTCCTCCATCGACATCGGCCCACAGGTTGAACGGCATCAGGCCCCTAATGAATCAGGGTTTGGTACTCGCGGACATCGCCTTGTCCGAGCCAAATAGCGACGGTTCCCGGTCTCCTTTGAGCAGACAGAGTTACGCGACCGAGTCGAAAACCGCCTGCGCCTCAAGGTAGTGAGCCTCAATCAGGGTCCGCTCTGGGCGTTGGTTTTTTGCAACCATAAGGTCACGACCTTCGAGCGCACGATAAGTGTCGAACCGGCGAAGGTTGGGTGCTATTTCGATCTTCCAGTTCGTTGGATTGATCGTCAGTAGTTTGCGATCGAACAGCGCGTGATTGTCCCGACGCAGCAGAAGTCCGCCGTCATGTTGGTGCTCGCCGTGCTTCGCGAAACTCGCTATGTGGGCAGCCTCGAGGACCTCTGGCGGTTGTTCGCCGGTAAATGCACAAAACTCACCAAACTGCTGCATCATTTTGAAGCGAAATTCCCGCTGACCCCGGCGACGCCGAACCACCGCCTCCGTGTGGCCGCCCGCTATATCCCAGATTGTCTGTGGAATCTGGACAACCTGTTCAAATCTGTTGCCCATTGCCGCTGACAGGAGAGAGTCGACCCCCTCCAGCCGAAGCGGGCGAATTGCTGGGAAAGTGCTCTTGCTCTCGAAAGCGCCAAGCAGAATTGGCTCGTTGTGCATAATCGGCCTAACAGCTTCTACCCAGGTGCTCGCATAGGTCGCTTTGAATGCGGTGACTAGCGATTCAGTCCGGAGCAGTTGGTCGTCATCGAACTCCTGCTTGCACAGATCGCAAATGATTGCCGGCGTTACCGTCTTTCGACGACGCCAACCTGTTTGGTTACAAAATGGACAGCGATAAATGACCTTGACCGAATTTGGGTTCGCGTCGATCTGATCGATGTAGCCGTACCCGGCCACAAACGAGTCAACACGAATCACAACTAAATCCCCAACCGAAACTTGCTGAGAATTCGGTACGTTCGAGTCATAGGAGTAATGAAGTCCCGTGAAGTCGTCGTAGACGCCGTTGGACGCCAGGAGTGACTCCTCGTCAGTCTTCGTCAGAAACAACCAGCCCCGCCGTGTGCCCACCACGGTTCGAAGCCTAAGTCGTTTGGGGGCCGAAAGTTGGCTCGCCCTCAGAAGCGGGCCTCAATATCAACTCAACCGCGACCCCCGCATGGTCACTCAGCTGCCGTATCTCCGATTTCCCCGACCTAGTAAAGAGTTGACCGCACAACAACTCGTCGGTCGTCACTATGTGATCAATCAATGCGCCCTGTTCAGTCTCGCCATCTGTGTGGATAACAAAACCGTCAAGCACCAGTGCCAATTCGTCCGCCACTTCCTGCGGCTGGCGTTGGCGAGGGATTCGTTGATTCAAGTCACCGGCCACGATCAAGGGAATTGATTGGTCACGATCGCCGATGTGATCGCCAAGTTGGCGGCATCCTTCGACGTGCTCTTGCCACGGCGCCCGGTCTCTTCTACCTGTCCGGACATGCGCATCCCTCCAAGGAATACACACACCAAACACATGCAACCGACCCGCTGGTGTCATCGTGATGCCGGAGACGAAGCGACCCGCCATCGCACCCGTCTCGCAGTTGGACACCGATTCCCATGGCGAACGCGACCAGACCAGCACCTTGCGTCGACCGACAACCAGATCCACATATCCCCAGTCGTCACCACCATCAATGACATGGCCACCGGCTGGGAGCAACGCTTCAAAGCCTTCGGTGAGGACGATCACATCAGCGTTGAGCGACGCCAGGATCTCGGCAACTTCGAGTCCGCGTCGAGTGCCCGGTTTCGCCCATGCCGCATTCCAAGTCGCGCACGTCAGTGTCGCCACGCATCCACCTCCCTCAACCGTCTGTGCCGGCGCCTCCAGTCGCCGCAACCGGCGCTGCGTCAGGCAACGTAGCCCCGATCTTCCCAGCGATGAATGAAGGGAACTACGCCTTGGGGCCTGCTGCACGACGCGGGCTGTGCGGAAGTGTTCCCGCTGGTCATCCACCAACGCCCCTGAGCCATGGGTGCCATCTGGTAGCTGCGCACACTTCTCGCCGTTGCGTGCGTTCTCCTTGTGTCCGCTTCGAACACCTGGAGATGCAATGAAACCGAAGATCACTTTCGATCGCACGATCGTCACCGTCCTCAATGACGCCACCGTCAACCTTCTCGTCGAGTTGGCCGCACCCCCTGCGCCACAGACTGAGCGGCCGCCGCTCGACATCGTTCTTGTCATCGACAAGTCGGGTTCGATGAACGGCGAGCCCATTGCGGCCGTGAAAACAGCCGTAAGCCACCTGTTGCGATTGCTCGGAACCGATGATCGCGCCGGTGTGGTCGCGTTCGACAGCGATGTCGAGCTCGTTCTTGATCTCAGCCGTCACGATGCCGACGCCGCCATCGCCAAAGTCAACGCCGTGCAGGGTGGCGGAATGACCAACCTGTCCGGCGGATGGCTCAAGGCACTCGAGATGCTCGAGGGTTCAGTGCGCGACAACGCGCTGCGTCGAATCGTGTTGCTCACCGACGGCCAGGCCAATGTCGGCGAAACCAACCCCGATCGCCTGTGCACCAACACGTCGACGGCTCGGGCCCGCAATGTCACCACCAGTACCATCGGTTTCGGTGACAGCTACGACGAGCGCCTGTTGTCGGCCATGGCTGATTCCGGTGCTGGCAACGATTACTGGTGTGCCGGGCCCGATCAGGCGCCGCAGATCTTCAACGACGAGTTCGAAGGTCTCGCATCAGTCGTGGCGCAGAACGTTTCGGTTGAGTTGCGGCCGTCGGCCGGCGTCATCGGTATGCGGGTGCTCAACGAGTTCCCGATCACCGAGGTTTCCGGCGGCGTGCAGATCGCGCTCGGCGACGCCTACGGTAACGAACACCGCCGAGTGATCGCCGAACTTCTCGTGCCCCCGGTGCGCGATGTCGGGCCGTACGAGCTTGGCGAGATCATCGTGCGCTGGACATCTGTCGGCGACGACATCGAGTTGCACACGACCACCATCCCGATCGGTATTGGCGTTTCGAGCGATCCCGATGCAGTCGACCCTGGCGCCGATCCGGCTGTGACCGAACAGGTCAACATCCTCCGGGCCGCCGAAGAACGCCGCAAGGCGCTCGACGCGATCAACGAAGGCGACTTCGGCACGGCGTCGATGTCACTGGACCTGGCCGCCGACTTCCTCACCGGCTCCGGTGGCGATCCGATGTTGATCCGCGAACTGCGGATGGACTCCGCCCGCTTACAAAGTGGCGAGTGGGACGACGCGTCGAGCAAGAAGCAGTGGTCGACGGGGCGTTCGGAGACCAAAGGCCGCAAGCGTCGCTACGACGACTGATCGGCCCGAGGCCCAGAAAGGCTGTTCGGCGCCGGGCCAACCAACCTGGCGCCGACAGTTCGTTCAGGGCTGGAGCAGTTTCCGCCGATTGGTCATATTTCGGCTCGCGTCGCGCAGGGCCTTCTGTGCGAACGGCAGAACTCCTCCGTCGATTTCGTCGCAGAGATCCACTGTGTGCAGAAGCAGTTCGTCGATGACCCGCTCGGCGGCCGGACGGGCGAGATCGATCGATTCTGCAAAGTCCAGCCATCGACGCCTTGAGAGTCCGTCGGTTCGGCCGCTAATCGGCAGCGCCATTGAGTAATCGCCGTAGAACAGCGTCGACGGAAGGTCGTACACAGGCGATACTCGCCATTCACCTGACTCTTGTTGGAGTACCGAGATGTTCTTCGCGTGAACGTCACCGTTTCCGATTAGCCATGCGAAGCACAACTGCCGGAACACGTCACGGACAGCGACCGACGGCGACGAGCAAACGCTAGCGACGCGCAAGGCGAGTTCTTCCGAAGTCACGTTGTACTTATCACCAGGCCACTTATCAAGGATCTGGCACGCGTCTTCGCACGCAACGCTGCGGGGCTGAGATGCCGCACTCGCAGTGCGATCGAAACGTCGCACCAATAAACCCGCGACACCATCGGCGTCGAAGACCAGCTTTGCGTCCACAACTGCCATCCGTGATCGCTTTGCCAACGCGATGAAATAGGCCTCGTTCTCGACAACGTGCGGGTACTCCGGTGGGTTGAGCTTCAGGATGTACCGGTCATGGGATGTCGCGACGGGGAGCGAGATCACGCGAGCCGAAACCTTGTCCTGAACCCCCGGCAAACCGACCGCATCGACGATGCCTGTCTCAGCGAGCAGAGCCGAAAACCTGATGTCAGTGAAATCCTTCTGCACTTCGATCAATGACGGCGCTTCTGTCGGTGCAACACCTTGGGCAACGACGACGACATCGCCGATTGTGTCACCTCCGACCGCAAGTAAAAGCGAGAGTTCGTCGTCCGCCGAGGTTTTCAGCGACCGTTGCAGACTCGAGAATCGGCGACCTTCCGGGAGCAGCCCTGCGAAGAAAGGCGGGACAGAGCCAGCCGGCGTGAACCGAGGCTCTTCCGAAACGGGCATGGTGAGCGACACGGCCAGCCCGTCGTAGCCCTGGTCGTAGGCGAAGACGATTCCACCGTCGTGGCGACGCAAGGTCGCCGCTCGGCGGCCCGCCTTGTAAACGTCGGCAGCCTGAACGGCTCGGACATCGTCGGTCATGATTCCTGTCCGTTGCGAAGCGTGAGTTCCATCACCAATCCGAGCGCACTGACCACGGCCTGAAATTTGTCGAGCTGCGCGGTTTGCTTTCCGTGTTCCAGTTCGCCGACGAACCGCGTGGAGACACCGGCCAATTCAGCGAGCTCGGCCTGGCGTAGGCCCAGCTCGCGGCGGCGCTCTCGTATCGTCGAACCAAGTGTCAGTGGCGACATGAGTTCCTCTCAATCAGCACGATCGTGCTGATCTGATCGATTATCACCCGCTTTGTGCTCCTTTGCAACCGCTGATCTGCACGTTTGTACCGATTTGCTGTTTCCGAACATCGATTTCGGGCCTAACAGGCAATTTTCGGCACGATCGTGCTGATCTTGAACTCGAGTGCAGCCGCACACTTCGGGGCATTACGTGCGTTATCTCTTGTGACCCCGGGAATCCGTCCCGGTCTCGACCCGCCTTTGGAGGCCCATGAACTCGCAAACCCCTGAAAACCCCTCCGCCACCACCACCCGACACCTCTACTTTGCCTACGGCTCGAATCTCGATCCCGATCAGATGGACCGGCGGTGCCCTGACGCAATCGCCATTGGCGCTGCCTCGCTGGCTGATCACGCCTTCCGCATCGGCGCCCGCGGCTACGCAACCGTCAGCCCATCACCCGGCGACACCGTGTGGGGCGGCGTATGGGATGTCTCCGTATCCGATCTCGCCCGGCTCGATACCTACGAAGGTGTGGCCAGCGGCATGTACCGACGCGAAACCGCATTGGTCGACGTCGACGGTCAGTCGGTGGCGACACTCATCTATATAGAGGAAGCCGACGATGTCGGATCGCCTTCCGACTGGTATCTCGATCGGGTCGTGGCCGGCGCCCGCTGGTTCGAACTCCCCGACTCCTACGCAATCGATCTTGAAAGCTGGGCCGCCTGATTTGGCCAACCATCGTTCGCCAGCCAGCCGGCGAAAGTTAGGGTTAGGTCCGGTGGCGAGTTGCCTCCGGCGGAAACTAGGGGGAAACCGACATGGATCAGAATGTGAAGAGGATTGTGGCACTTACCGGTCTACTGATCGGAGTCTCTGCGCTCCTTGTCCTGTTCGGCCAACTGATCTATGCGTTCTTTGGCGACTGGAGCGATCTTGGTCTCAAATTCCGCATCTCCGCCAACAACCAGTACCCGATCGTCATTGGATTCGTTGCCTTACTCGCAGCAGCACTGACGTCAGACCACTCCAAAGTTGGCAGCACCATTACGAATGCGATCACCACGTTCATCGGTTTCGTAATGACGATCTGCTTGTTCCTCGCCGTAATCGCCAACTTGTCCGAGTTGGGTTCCGACGAATCCGACCGATTTAGCGGCTTCTCGAACGGTCAATTGTGGGGTGACATCTTTGAGCACCTCGGGCTGCTTCTAGCCGCGCTGGTCCTCGTCGGCGCAAGCGCATTCGGAATCTTCCGTGGTGCCAATCTTTCGATCTCCCGCTCGGCAGCACCACCTCCGCCCCCGCCGCCCGCTCCGTTCGCCGGCTGAACCTGCGGCCGGGCTCGAGCTCGAGCCATTTCGTCAGGCCTCGTCGCTCGAATAGAGCGACCGGGGATACCGATCGACGTAGTGGTTGACGCCTGAGTCGTACATGCTTTTTGCCGACACGTCTTTGGCGTCGAGAATCCACCACTCCACAGCATGTCGATCGTCGACACCCACCGGCTCAAGCTTCGCGATGTGTCTGGAGTTTGACCACCAGAAGTTTCCGGAAAAATGTCGATGCGGGGATTCGAGCAAGTTGCAACCGACCGCGTCGTTCGATTCCAACTCCTTGAGACAATCCTCGAAGCGTTCGACCACGAAGTACGTCATGAGGCGACGCCAGTCGTCGATTGTCTCAAAGCTGTCCCGATACGAAATTCCCTTGGTGTGTAGGTAGAGCACTTTCGACTCGGGGTGCTCGCGGCAGAACGAGTGAAGGAGTCGGATCGTCGTTGCCTCACCGAGCATTCCGTCGTGGGAATAGTTGATGAGTTTCACCTTGTCGCCGAACTGACCCCACGTTTCCGGCAACGCAATTTCATCGCCGACATTGACGATGTACAGGCGATCGAGTCGTTCAAGAAGGCCTGATGATTCCACAACCTTCAGCAGTTCGCCGATGATCGATGTGTCGCCGCCGACAGTGAGACTGTGAAGGAACGCAACCACCGGTACTGACTCACCGACTGCATCACCGAAGTACTTGTGATGCGCGACTTCCTCATCACTCGGCCGGCCGACAAACCGGAACTCGTCACGCAACACCCGGTGCAACGTGGGAAAGAACTGGAAGTGCTCGAGAACCTTTGTCTTCTCGGCCCGAATGACGTCGATCCGCTTCGACCATTCGTCGGCAAGAATCGCCGCCTTCATCGTCTGGAAAGCGCCTTCGAAGTCATCGAGATCGATCGGGATGAACGCGCGGCCATCAATGTGATCAGCGGCATTGGGACTGCCCCAGTAGAAGCAAAGTGTCTCGGTTAGTAGCGGCTCCCAGAGTTTCTCCGTGATGAAGTTGGGTTCGGCGTTGTTCTCCACGCCGATGAAGTAGCGATAGGGAACGAGAGCAGCTTCCTTCTCGCCCACCGGATGGGGCCCGACCCAGCACTCAAACTCCAGCGGATTGGTATAGGCGTACATCTCGACGCGTACGACGTCATCGTTCTTCTCATCGAGGAAGTGCAGAAAGTCAACACGCTTCTTGTGACCGGGGTCGAAATATTTGGGACTGCAGATCGTTGCGAGCACGCCGGTCTTCGTGACTGGCCGATCCCGAAGTTCCTCGTAGGTCAGACCCAGTTGCCAGAAGGCGTTGTTGACGTGGCTTCGATGGGTGCGCACCTGAAGAAACGCCGCCAGATCAGGCCGTGCCCACTCGCCCCAGGTCTTTACTCCCCAGGTCTGCTCTGGTTCCGGACACCACGGCTCCATCTGGAAAACGATCGTCCGGCTGGCGATGAATTCCTCGCCGCGCCGCGGACGGTTGATGATCACCCAGAAGTCGATGTCAGTGTCGTCGGACGTCACCTCGATGTCATTCCAGCGCAGGTCTCCCTGCGACATCCGATTCCAGTCGTCACAGATCTGCGTTGAATCGGCCCAGTCCCCGAGCAGCTTCACCCTCAACACGTCTGCGGGTTTTTTCGCCACATCCGAACAGTAACGGGGCGGGTGTATCGCTGCGCGACCGTCCCCGTTACGCAGGATTCGAAAGCCGGTAGCTTTCTGACGTGACGAAGCGGATCGAGTCGGTCGAGGCCATCGCCGAGAGGGCAACAAGGCCGTCGATCTGCCTCAACATGATCGTCCGCAACGAAGCGCACATCGTTGAGGAGTCACTGACCTGCCTTCTCCCCCTAATCGACACCTGGGTCATCGTTGACACCGGTTCGTCGGATGGAACTCAGGATCTCATCCGGGGTTTCTTTAAAGAACACGGGGTGCCCGGCGAATTGCACGAGCGGCCGTGGGTCGATTTCGGCCACAACCGCTCAGAGGCGCTCGCCCTCTGCGCCGGCAAGGCTGATTACGCGTGGGTGTTCGATGCCGATGATCTCGTGATCGGCGACATCGACCTGTCTGGCCTCACCGCCGACTCCTATCTCTTGCAGTTCGGATCCGAGTTCACCTATTGGCGCACGCAGATCTTTGGCTTGTCGAAGCCGTGGGAGTACCGCGGTGTCGTGCACGAGTACCCGGTGTGCCTGGAGCCGGGCGCCACGCAAGAAAGACTCGAAGGCAACTATCACGTCGAATCGCGGCGGCTCGGCGGACGAAATCGCACCGGTGACAAGTACGAACGCGACAGCGCGCTTCTTGCCCGCGCTCTTGAGGCCGATCCCAATGACACGCGCTCAATGTTTTATCTGGCGCAAAGTCGAATGGACGCCGGCGATCTTGACGGCGCCTACGACTACTACACGCGTCGAACGCACATGGGCGGTTGGGATGAGGAGGTCTACTACTCCCATCTGCAACGGGCCCGGGTGCTTGAACGACTAGGCAAACCGTGGGAAGAAGTTCTCGGCGTGTATCTGCATGCATGGGAGTTTCGTCCGACCCGCGCCGAAGCACTCGTCGAAATCTCTCGTCATTATCGGTTCAACGGTGAGTTCAACCTCGGGTATCACTTCGCGAAACTCGCCTGCGAGATTCCGCTTCCCGAGAACGATGTGCTTTTCGTGCGGGCTGATTCCTACAACTGGCGTCGGTTCGATGACCGCGCGATCTGCGCGTTCTATCTCGGCAAACACCAGGAAAGCTTCAATCTCTGCAATCAACTTCTTGACGGACCGTTTCTCCCCGACAATGAACGCACCCGCATTCTTGGCAATCGCGATTTCGTGTCCGAGCACATCCTGTGTCAGCCCCCCGCGTACCCTGCCGACATCATTGCGGGCATCGTTGATCGGCAGGCGAACAAGCCCCGCAAGCGCCTGCGCGTCACGGTGACAATTACGACGTGTCGCCGTCTTGATCTTTTCGAGCAAACAATGGATTCGTTTCTGACCCACTGTCTCGATCGCGATCAGATCGACCGCTGGATCTGCATCGACGACGGCTCGACAGCCAAAGACCGCCGTCGCATGCAAGAGCGATACCCGTTCTTTGAATTCATCCTGAAGCCTCGGCGTGATGCTGGACATGCGCGCAGCATGAACATGCTGCGTGACGAGGTTTCGTCACCGCTTTGGCTTCATCTTGAGGATGACTGGCGATTCTTCATCGATGATCACTACGTGTCGCGGGCGCGCGCTGTCCTTGCTGATGATCCTTCGATCGCACAGGTCCTGTTCAACCGGAACTACGCCGAGAAACTCGATGATCGCGACGTCGGAGGCGGTTATCCCAAACGAACCGAAGCGGATCGGACTCCGTACCGCCTTCATCAACACGCTGATCCGGGAACGCCCGAGTATCACGATGCTGTCAACGCGCTTCCTGTCGGTCGCGGCAGCAATATTTGGTGGCCGAACTACTCGCTACGGCCGTCGATCATGCGAACGAAAGCACTCAAGAAGCTGGGGCCGTTCAACGAAGAGGCCGATCATTTCGAACTCGACCTCGCCCGTCGTTTCACTGCGGCCGAGCTGCGATCGGCATTCTTCGACAAGACGACGTGCGTTCATCTCGGTCCGCTCAGCGTGGATCGCAGCCCCAATCGTCGACCGAACGCCTACGCGCTTAACGGCCAGCCTCAGTTCGGAAAGCGGATCGTCAGCCCATCAACTGCGACAGACACGGGTGCGTTCGCCGATCTGCCTATCCGCATGATCAACCTTGATCGGCGCGCTGACCGTCTTGAACGGATGAAATCTGAATTCACGCGCGTCGGTGAGGAAGCACTCGCGCCGAACGTTGTGCGCTTCGCCGCGATTGACGGACAAACTCTTGAGCTGACACCCGAGATTGAGTTCATGTTCCGCGGAAACGATTTCGATTTTCGCCGCGGGATTGTCGCGTGCGCACTGAGTCATCTCGAACTTTGGCGAGACGTGGCCGAGGGCGATGGACGATCCATGCTCATCTTCGAAGACGACATCACGCTTGTCGATGACTTCACCGCGCAGTTGGCTGATGTGCTTGGCGCGCTGAAGGATCGCGACGATGTTGATCTCGTGTTTCTCGGCTATCAACGATGGCTGAATGCTCCGGCCGTCAGCACGGACAACACTGCACCGCAGCTTCAACCGATGCAGTGGGAGCATTTCCTCGGCGGCACTTTTGCCTACGTGCTCACACGAGTCGGTGCTCGCAAACTGCTGGAGATCGTTGACCGTGACGGCATCCAGACGGGAATCGACTGGCTACCCCTACGGCATAACGCCGAAATGGTTGCGCTTGAGATCTCACCCGCTCTCGTCAGCGCCCAACTCGCGTGGCCCGGTCAATCCGGTGATTCCGACATTCAGCATGAATTCGCCAGTCTCGACACGAATAGTCAGGTCACCCATTCAGACCGCGACCACCCCTAAAGTTAGTGAAAGTTCTTCATTCGCAACCGGTGGGTTTTCATGGCCATTTCCGAACACGACAAGGCGTCAGCCACCGGTACGGGTTCTGCTGAGCCGATCTCTGTCCCACCGGATCAGACACGTCCCGATCGCGCCCCCATCTCTCGACGCAAGGCCATCACCAGCATCGCCGGGGCCGGCGCGTTGTTTGTCGTGGCCCGAGCCCTTCCGGGTCGCCCACTCGACATCATGCGCACGGTGTTCCAAGCCGCCGCCAACGGAGCAAACCCGGCCGGCGTAGTCAACGTTTCCTTCGATTTTGTGACCGGTGCGGTCGACGTCACCGGAACTACCAATTTCGTCGGCGGCCTTCCCGTAACCATCGTTGTCGACGCGCTCCTCAACGGTGAAGCAATGCCTCCGGGAGGTTCCGCCGCCCGAGTGACGGCAACAACCACAACGCTCGACGACGGTTCCTTTGCAGCCGTGCCGACATTCGCCGGTGCCACGAACAACAACGCGAATCAGTTCACCTTCACCGTCGAAATCGGTCCCGATGCCGACGGAATTTCACTCGTGGGCGCGCTCATCACTCCCGCTCCCGCCGCCGGCGATCAAGGCCCAGCCGGGCCCACCGGAGCGGCCGGTCAAGATGCCGGTCTCGGACCAACCGGGCCCCAAGGCTTTTCGCCCGCCGGACCGACTGGCCCTCAAGGTGTCATGGGACCCACGGGACCAATCGGGCCTTACGGCAACATGGGAGCAACCGGACCTGCTGGTGACGACGGGCCGACCGGCGAAACCGGGCCAACCGGCCCCGATGGAGACACCGGACCCACCGGAGCAGTCGGCGAAACCGGACCCACCGGCCAGACAGGACCTTCCGGAGAAATCGGGCCAACCGGGGCCGATGGAGAAGCCGGACCCAGCGGTTACACCGGACCCACCGGACCCGTCGGACCCAGCGGTTACACCGGACCCGTCGGCGACACGGGGTCAACCGGGGGTATCAACACCGGTTCTTCGTTCTCGTCGAACCCTGGCGTAAGCACTAGTGGCGCGATCTACGTGATCGGCGCCGCACCTGGGCCGACCGGAGCAACCGGTACGACCGGGCCCCAAGGCCCGACGGGTGGTCGCGGGATCACCGGTCCTACGGGCCCCTTCGGAGCCACTGGTCCCACGGGGCCGCAGGGAGAACTCGGCCAAGCCGGACCCACTGGACCGGACGGCGCCGATGGATTCACCGGCCAACAGGGTCCGACCGGGGCGCCCGGCCCGACAGGACCCACCGGGGCAACCGGTATGGCGGGTATGACCGGGCCGGATGGTCCCACCGGGTCAACCGGTGCAACGGGCGCGACCGGCGCGACCGGTTCGGTCGGCGACACCGGCAATTTCGGCCCCATTGGCAACTTCGGCGCCACGGGACCCACCGGCCCTATTTACAGCGGGAATAGCTTTGATGCCCCGTTCACGATTTTCGTACCTGGCGTCACGGGAACAGTTGCGTACCTTCCGCCCGGACCCGTTGGTCCCACCGGACCGACTGGGCCAACCGGGTACTCCTTTGGTTTCGGACCGACCGGGCCAACCGGCCCCGCGACCGGCACAACAGGACCAACCGGACCACAAGGCCAAATGGGGCCAACCGGTCCGGCCGGTAGTCCCGGTCTTGATGGTTCCACCGGCATGAAGGGCGATACCGGCGTCACTGGCCCCTACGGACCGACCGGGCCGCAGGGCGAAACCGGGGCGACCGGGGCGACCGGTCCCACCGGCGCGACCGGTCCCTACGGGGCCACTGGCCCGATCGGTGAAACCGGGTTCCAAGGCGCTCCCGGTGACACTGGCTTTTTCGGACCGACTGGGCCGCAGGGCGCAACTGGGCCGAGCGGCGACACTGGAACCACCGGCGGTTTCCCTCAGGGCGAAACAGGACCCGGGTCCACCGGCGGTTTCCAACCCGGCAGTTTCAACCCGGCTGCCGCACTCGTTGAGTTCCCCGAGGTGTTTACGGTGCAACTCGCCGACGAGGGCGGTAACACCGGCGAGACCGGCCCGACTTCAACGTCGACCACTTTGACGACTGACGGCGACGATCCACAAACGCCGAAGTTCACTGGCTGACGAAGACGAAGCACGGGCGGCCGTGGCCGGTCGCGTTCAGCCGATCGTTGCGGGAAGGTCCGAGTTGCGGATCGTGTCAGCCCACGGGTAGTTCATCGGGTTGATGCGATCGAACGGCGCATCAACAAGAACCTCCGTGGAGGCATCGGCCGGTTCCGCGGCGCGCATTGCGATCGCAGCGTCAGCGGCGTTGCCATCGACGAACACGATGTCGAGTTCGATCCCTTCGCGCAATCGCGATTCGAGGCACCACACGCCCATCACGAAATCGAAACCGACAAGACGATCGGCGCGTGCAAGCGATGCTTCAGAGCCACCCCGGCGCTGGCGGATCACAATGCCCGTGTGCCCGACAAGCGGAACATCATCGGCAATAAGTCGCGTCGGAGCCGAAGCAGCCGTGTGCACGCCTGCGAAACAATCTCCCTCTCGTACGGCCTTCTTGTTCTCGGGGAACGCCATTCGCCCTTGCGCGATGAGTTGTTCGCGCAATGTACTCATCCCTGCAAAAGCCGTGCCGGGATCACCGGTAAGCGTGTAGAGCGTAAGAAACGTTGCCCGACCCTCGGCGAACGGTGAGCCTGCAGCTGTCGTGCGCGCCGAATGATGCGCCGGAAGCGCGACGTAGCGGTTACTCAGCATCACCCCGTCGAGCAACACGTTCGGTGGCGTGTGTTCGAGGTCGTACCAACGGTTCCAGTCCTCAATCGCATCGTCATCGCAATCGAGAGCAGCAAAAATTACGCCAGAAGGTTTCATACAGAACGTTCTAGCCCACCCCTGTCGACGGCGAGTCGAATCAGTAGTCCTAGTAGCCCGAGCTGGTGCTGCTCCCCAGGATCAGGATGAGCCAGAACGCGAACGCCAGAACCGAGAAGCCCACGCTGATCCAACCCATGATCACGCCGGCCTTCGCCATTCCCTCGCCGCCGAGCGCTCCGCCCGCCGATGCGATCTTCTTCTTGGCATTCGAACCGAGGATGATCGCCGGGATGCCCAGCACCAAACCGCAACACACGAGACTGGCGATTCCGAGGATCATTGACCAGAGCGCTTCGGGTGCCGTAGGCACCGAGTAACCCATGGTCGGCTGCGAGTAAACGGGCTGCGCGTAAACGGGCTGCGAGTAAACGGGCGGGGCCATGTACGCCGGAGGCGTCGGCGGAGGTGGTGTGGCGGGCTGTGCCGATTCGGGTGGATACCACTTTCCATCCGAAGCGATCCACCAACCTGGTCCCTGCGAGGTGTCACTCATATTCGTCTCCGACTCCGTCTGTGTATGTGGCCTACCCGGCGCCTACCGAAAATCGGGAAGACCTCACGTGCGCCTGACTGAACGCTAACCCAGCGATCGCGGCCGATCACGCAATTTCGGCTGCGGGCAGTCTGTGCTCAGGCCCGATACCAGGCTTGTGGCAGGACCACCGTTGGGTGTTCGAGATTGTCGGCGTCGAGCGGATGTGGGAACTCGGTGGCGAATCCAGTTCCGAGATCGAAATCGCGGCGGACAAAGGTGAGTTCGAGAACCTGCGGAACCTGAACTCCGCCGATCCCGACACACAGGCAGCAGTTGTTCGGATGGCTGTGAACGACCACGTGCGATTCGAGCAACTTGCCGAACATCGATGCCGCCAGCGCAAAGAACGGGTCCTCGGCGAGTTGCGCGAGGAAATGGAATTCGATCGTCAAAACCCGGAATCGACGCAACAGTTCCGGACTCATCGCAATCAGCGATGCGAACTCGCCGCCTTCGATGTCCATCTGGAGAAGGAGGTCCCCTTCCGAGCCGATCCCTTCGGCGGCAAGGGACTCGTTCACCCACTCATCAAGTGTGACCGTGGTGTCGTCGCTGTACCCGCCGATGTACTTCGGCGCGAACCGGAAGTTCGGGTGTTCAGCGGCGGGACCGGTAACCGTTGCGTCGGCGAGAAACACGACCATCCCGCGCTCGGCACATTCGAGTTCGAAATCCGAACAGGTGCCGACGCCGGGCGAGAAACAAGCCGCTATGCCGTCGAGAACGTCGGGTACGAGATAGCCGCCGTCGGCCTCGGGGCCAACACGGATGAGATCGGCCTGAACGGGATGCAGAGCGCGGACGAACGCTTCCATCTGCTCGGGTCGCGTGTACCGGTGGATGGCAAACGACATGTCGTTGGCGGGATCGTTCGAAATAGTCGACAAGTAATTCAGGCCTTGAGTCGGGGAATGCCGAATCGTAGTCCGGGCCACAAATGGGCCGACAGGAGTCGGATGTCGGGCCTCATGGATTCCCCCCGTATGGTGGGAACGCACTCGGGGGGAATTCGAGGGGGATCACGAGTCCCGGACACGTCGGTTCCGCGCCACGAAACTCATGACCATCACCAACGAACCATCCCAAACTTCACTTCGCCAGCCCGCGTTCATCATCATCC
Source organism: Acidimicrobiales bacterium (assembly GCA_044239895.1). Classification (GTDB taxonomy): domain Bacteria; phylum Actinomycetota; class Acidimicrobiia; order Acidimicrobiales; family Acidimicrobilacustridaceae; genus Acidimicrobilacustris. Next base: position 125,244 of record JBIIAM010000001.1, read on the forward strand.
TCGCGTTTCAGTTCGCGCTCGTCACCGTCAATGGTGCGACCACGATGGCGCTGCCGGCGATCCGCGATGGGCTACACGCGAGCAACAGTTCCTTGCAGTGGTACGCATCGCTGTTTGCTCTTGGTTTTGCTCTCGTCCTCGTTCCGGCCGGGCGCCTCGGGGATCTCTTCGGCACCCGACGCCTGCTGCTCATTGGTTACGGCGGTCTCATCGTGGCCGGGATCCTCAGCGCACTCGCGCCGACGATCGAGATCCTCCTCGTTGCTCGACTCCTGCAGGGAATCGCCGGCGGACTAGCTGCGCCGCAACTCTCGGCGATGATCCAGCGTCTGTTCACCGGCCACAATCGCACCCGCGCTTTTGCTGTCTTCCTTATGTTGGCCGGCGGTGCGTTCATGGTCGGCCAGTTGTCGACCGGCGCCCTAATCAGCGTCGAGCTCTTTGGGATCGGCTGGCGTTGGGCCTACATCCCATTCATCCCGATCGGTCTCGTGTCCTGGTTGATCGCCCTCCGCGTTTTGCCGGCAACCGAACGAGGCGAGGCGGGCAAACTTGATCTCCCTGGAGCCGCCGCTCTTTCGGGCGTCGCCCTTCTGATGATGTTTCCGCTCATTCAGGGCCGCAACACCGGCTGGCCGATCTGGATTTTCGTCATGCTCGCGTCGGCTGTACCCGCGTTCATGTTGTTCCTTCGTTACGAACGACGACTCCTGCGCAACGGCGGCGATCCGCTCGTCAATCCAGTTCTCTTCACCATTCCGTCGTTCCGCACCGGGAACATCGTCACCTTGTTGGTTGGTCTTCTTTCCGCTGCCCCGCCCCTGTTTCTCATCCTGACCATCCAACTTGGCTTCGGTCGCAACGCTCTTGAGGCCGCCATCCTCACGTGTCCCATGCCGTTCGCAAACATGTTTGGCTCGTTGGCCGCGTCGCCGCTGATGCGCCGATTCGGGCGCGGCGCGCTTGCCGCCGGCGCTCTCACCACCATGGCCGCATCGCTGGCCGTGATCATCGCCATCGTCACCCAGGGCGCCGGTCTCGAGCCTTGGCAGTTAGTTCCCGGAGTCGCGCTGCTCGGATTCGCCCTCGGCATTTCGATCGCGTCCGGTATGGCGTTGGTGTTGTCCGAGGTTCCCGACTCCTTCGCCGGGAGCGCGTCCGGCGTGCAGTCCACCGGGCTCCAGTTGTCGAGCGCCATCGGCATTGCTGTCATTGGCGTGGTCTTCTACCAAGCGGTCGAGAAAGAGCAATCGAACCAGAATTATCTGGACGGCCTTGAGTCCGTGATGTGGGCCACGATCGGGCTCACCATCATCCAACTCTGCTTGGTGTGGTTCCTGCCCAAGCATGTGCGCGTCGAGGGCGAGGAGTTCCCGATCATCGATCCCGAGCTGCTGGTCATGCCCGACTTCCACCATCGTTCAGCGTCCGATCACACGCACACCGCGGAAAATTCTGAGACGAATCGTTAGGTCCCGGAACTCCAGAGCCGGTCGGCTAACCCGCTGGCCCGCAGGACGCGTCGCCCGATAGCGGCACGTACCGACGCTTCGGAACCGAGCAGAGTTACCCGCTTACTGGCCCGGGTGACTGCCGTATAGAGCAACTCACGCGTCGCCAGACGTGAATCCTGATGAGGCATGACGACAACAACATGCTCGAACTCTGAGCCCTGGCTCTTATGGATCGTCATGGCGTGCACGGTCTCCACCGAGGAGAGACGTGCGGGCGGCACGAGTCGGGGTTCAGCACCCGACCCGAACGCAACGCGCACGTTCGGCCCGGCGGTCACGACGACGCCGAGATCGCCATTGAAGAGGTCGTTTGCTCGATCATTGGCCGTCACGAGCACGGGGCGACCGACGTAGAAGCCGGTGAGGCGAGCTCCACCGTCGGCCAGCCACTCTTCGAACTGTGCGTTCCAGCGCGTGATCCCGAAGGGCCCGCGCCGGTGAGCGCACAACACACGCACCTTCACGAGTTCGGCCAGGGCGTCAGCCGATCGTCCTTCGTTCGCCAACTCCATGGTGGCGACGGCGGTTCCGAGAGCTTCGGACCTGACGATCGAAGCCGCTTCGGGTGACGTTGCCTCGGTTTCGTGCCAACGAAGCGACGTCTCCGATGTGTCCGCGGTGGCGGCACGAAGCACGTTGATCGCAGCCTCTGGATCGTCGGCCCGCACGGCTGCGGCGAACTTGCCGATCGCCGAGTCAGCGGGGAATCGATGGCTGTTGGTAAGGACCGAGATGCACGCGGCCAACGGCTCTGCGGGGATCGGTGTTCCGTCGACGATCGCGTCGGCCACTGGACCGGCGATGTCGCCGAGGACGGACCCGGCCTCGACGCTGGCCAACTGCCCGGGATCGCCAACGAGGATGATCCGCGCGTCTGGGGAAACGGCGTCGAGCAACTTGGCCAACATCGGCATCGAAACCATCGATGTTTCGTCGACAATGACGACGTCGTACACAAGCGGGTTCGACCGATCGTGACGGAAATTCGTGGAGTCGGGAACCGCGCCCAGCAGTCGGTGGATCGTGGACGTCTCGGCGCGCTCCATCTGCGCGATCAGCGACTCGGTTCCCGGTACCGAGCCGAGTTCGGTGGCACGGCCGGCGATGCTCTCGCCCATGCGAGCCGCTGCTTTACCGGTGGGGGCAACGAGCGCAATACGCAAAGCATCCACGCCCTCTCCCGTGGTGCCGTCGAGCAAGAGCGCGAGTAGGGCTGCAACGGTGTGCGTCTTTCCGGTACCCGGACCACCAACGATGACGGACAGCGAACGCGACGCGCCGCGTTCGGCCGCATCGCGTTGTTCCGATGACAACGAGAGTGCGTCGAAGAGTTCGGTGCGTCTGGATTTACTGATCTTGAGCGCGACTGGTTCTTGCGCGGCCCGTCGAGCGATCTCCTCGACAATGCGATTCTCATAGACCCGATAACGCTCGAGATAGAGAAGGTTTCCGTCGAGATGAAGGGGCCGCGGCCGACCACTCGATTCGATTCCTTCACAAGCAACGAGGGGCGACGCGGCGACGTCGACCTGCCAGGCGGCCAGATCGATAGGCCACGGCAATGCATCAATCCCGACCGCCGGTTCGAGATCTCCATTGCGTTCGCGCTCGGCCTTGGCCGATTCGTGAACGGTCAGAAGATCGAGGCATACGTGACCGTGTCGGGGTGCACGAGATGCGAGCGCAGCGGCCACGACAACGTCGCGGTCTTTGGGGCCAAGGCCAGCAAGACGGGCAAGAGTCGCGGCCGTGTGCACATCGACGGCGAGGAGCACTCCCGCATCACGCCACGGTTGGAGTTCGACAACCCAATCGACAGCGGTCATCGGGTCACCTCCGCTGATCCGTGGGCAAAGAGTCGGTCCAGGGCTTCGAGTGCGGCTGTGGGCGGACGCCACCAGAAGACGCCATCGACAGTGTCGCCGGCGGGTGATGTTGAGATGATGTTTCCGGGCATCATGCCGCGGACGAACAGATACGCCGCGCCAAGCAAATGAGTGTCCGGGTTGTATCCGGGGAGCCGGAATCGCAGATAGCGATGCATGGCCACGAGATACAACGTCGCCTGCAGGCCATAGGCGCTGTGGTTCATCGCCTCAGCGAGTGATGACTGGCCGTAGTCGCCGGTCTTCAACCAGTTCGTCTTGTAATCAGCGATCCAGAATCGGGATTCAGCCTCGATCATCGATCGGGCCACGAGATCGATCGATCCGGTGAGAAGCCCTTCGACATCGATGGCCAGGGCGCCGTTGGCGGCGTCGACGAACCATGGTCGCAACGGATCTGTTTCGTCGAGGTGCTCGAGCATCACGTTGGCAACCATCGCCGCGTCGATCCGAGCGATCGAAATGTCGAAGTCGAGTTCATTCATTCGATCGGCGGCGCCGAGGCCGACGAGCGTTCGATCTCCGAGCGGACCGCCAAGCGGAGCCTGCGCTGCCTCGAAAAGCGCAGCGGCAAGATCGTCGGCCGAGAGGAATCCGTTTCCGTCGCGCACCGGGCGATACCGGAGTGCATCAGTACAAACCTCGCGCAGTTCGGATTCGAGATCCTCAACTGCGAAGTCGACGCGCTCGTAGATGCTGTGGACGAGTGTGCCGAATGCAGTGCCGCCCGCCATTGACTGCATCCGCCCGGTTCGACCCTTCGACGGGGTTTCAATGGCGACAGTCGCATCGGTGGGCGCTATGAGCGCGAGTTCGTGCGCCATGTCGACTACTGGTTCGTCGACGCCGCCGATCACCGGAGTTTCAAGCGCAAGCTCTTCGGCCATCGACTTGATGGCACTGAATGACCAGATGCGCCAACGCGAGTCGAGTTCGCGCTCGGCGATCGCCACTGAGAGTTCCGGCTCAGGACGGGGCTCGATTACGAGTTCTACGGGCGCAATGAAGGCCGGCAGAGCGACATGATCGATGGTGCCGTCTGCTTTCTTCACAAGCGTGTCGAGGTGGATGTCCTTCGGATCACCATCCGTGGCGTGCGCGAGCAGTCGACCGAGAGGCGTGGCCGTCCTTGTCCCGTTCTTCGTTTCGGGCGCAGCCCACCAGACGATCAATCGACTTTGGGCTCGAGTGAGCGCCACATACAACTGGCGTCGAAATTCTCCTTCGTTCTCCAGCTCTGCAGCATTGGATACACCAATGAATGCCTTCGCTACCGACTTTTTGGGCAGAAGCGAGTTCGTATCGATCACGCGTCCAGTGCCCATCCATGCATGACCGGGAGATCCGCCACCCTGAGCACGCGTCCAAAGCGTGGGACACAGAACGACCGGCCATTCGAGGCCCTTTGCCTTGTGAACGGTTATGACCTTGACGGTGTCGTCGTCGCGATCGATACGACGATCGAATAACTCCGACGACGCGCTCTCGCCATCCTCACCGTCACCATCAAGGGAATCGAGGGCGGCAAGAAGCAATCCGGGGGTCGTCGGGCGGCCACCAGTGACTCCTTGGAGCAACTCAATGATGTGATCAAGATCAGTGAGATCGCGCTCCCCGCCCACCGTCGACAGGACCCGCTCGGCCAATCCGTGACTGCGCAGTGCGGCCAACAAGCGAGGAAGTCCGCCTTCAGTGAGTGCAGTCGCCCAGCCGCGGAACCGCTCGAACAGTTCGGCCGTCTCGTCATCGGTCAACGCAGCCACTTCGGAAAGATCGAGGCCGACGAACCAGCCAATTGACGCTGTGCGAACGAGACCGGTTGAGGCGGGACGATCGAGAGCCGCAAGTAGGCGGCGCCACTGGGCCGCAGCTTCACTCTCGAGAACGGAATCGTTCGAGCTGCTCGCAGCCGGGATGCCCGCTTCATTGAGCGCGTTTGCGAATTTGGTTGCATCGGCATTCGACCGGACGAGAACGCCAATGTCGGCGGTTCGCAACGGGCGAGTGCCGGATTTCGTCGTGAGTGTTGCGGTGTTCAGAAGTTTGGTCACCTCGGCGACAAGATCGGCGGTGATGAGTGACTTCGCGTCTTCCGATCCGGCGGCCGAGGAAGCAACCGACCGAAACTGCACTGGGGCAGCAATCTCGGGGCCAGCGGCGTCACTGATGTTGAGTCGCGGTTCCAGATTTTTTGGAGCAGCTTTGACGGGTTGGAAGCTCACTGAGGGATCACCGAAGTGATAGCCGCCAAAAAGCGTCTCGAGGCCGTCAAGCAGCGGCTTGTCTGACCGCCAGTTCGTATCGAGACCGGCGACGACTCCGCCGCGGGCGATCGCGTAATCCCTTGCGGTCAGATACGCCGAGATTTCCGCCGACCGGAAGCGGTAGATCGACTGCTTGGGATCGCCGACGAGAATCACCGTGACGGGGTCAGCGCCCTCAAGGAATGCCGTTCGAAAGATGTCCCATTGCACGGAGTCCGTATCCTGGAACTCGTCGATCATCACAACACTGAAGCGCTTGCGGAGTTCGCTGATGATTGCTTCGCCAGCCGGACTGTGCAGAAGCGAGCGAGCGTCGGTGATCAGACTGTCGAATGTGCGGACGCGATCGTTTGTTCGCCGTTCAAGAACCTTGTGAAGAACATCGTCGACAAGGTCAGCAGCCAGCGCGATCTGTTCGCAACGCTGCGTTGACTTCGCGTCGGGCGGATCGATGCGCAGCATCTCCGCGTCCGGAATCTTCAGACGCAGATTCACAGCCTTCAGAAGGTTCTCGTACGGAACGGGTATGGCCCCGGCCGCGGTCGGGCCGTACGCCGCGATGAAATGATCAGTCGCGACTTCCAGAACATCGTTTGATCCTGACCCAATTGGCGAGTCGACCGATGGGCCACTACCGGTTGCCACAACACGCGTGCAGAAACCGTGAATGGTCGAGATGGTGGCCGTGTCGAATTCTGAAAGGGCCTGCTCGACACGTTCAAGACGCATCCGTCGTTCCACATCGTCGACCGCGCTCAACTCCACGAGTACGGGATCCTCACTCGATACATCGACACCTGAAAGGTGAATGACCGCTTCGGCTAGGCGGAGTCGAAGTCGACCCCGCAATTCGGCGGTCGTGGCCTCAGTGAAGGTGACGACGCAGAGTTGCGACACCAGAACACGCCCTTCGGCGATGTAGCGGAGCGCAAGGCCGGCGAGCGCGTAGGTCTTGCCGGTGCCGGCACTGGCCTCGAGCATCGTCACGCGATCGGGAAGGGGCCCGTTGATATCGAATGTTGGTACCACTCCGGGAGTCGTGGTTGCGGTTGGATGCGTTGGCGTCGTCATTGCGAGCCGTCCTCGTCGTCGTCGGCAGTCGCCCCGACGGAACCGGCCAACACATCGGAAATCTTGTGAATCGTCTCCTCGACAACCGTTGTCTCGGCAAACGTTCCCCACACGCGATGCGACCAATACGCGAGGCGGCCGCCGTAACCATCACCGATAGGTGATTCGTCGTCGCTCAACGGGATCTTGCGCAGTTCGTCGAAGTCGACGTCGAACAGGAGATTCGCCCAACGATCGCTGCGTTCCCCCGAGTTTCGGTTCGTGTCCCACGCGCTGCGGGCCTCTTTCCAATCGCCGTCATGAACTGCGCGCGATGTCGAGGGGAAGAATGGAACAGCGTCCGAACGGGAGCGCTCCCAGAAATCGGTCATGAATCCCAGAATGATTTCGGCATCTGCTTTCGAACGCAGACTCAATCTCTGCACTGCGAGTTTGTCGTCTTTCGGTGACCGACCGATCGTGACCGATTGCCACGATTGGGTTGGATCGTGCAGGGTGAGAGCGGCGAGGCGCACCCACGACGCCAGCAGGTCACGGTCTTTGAGGCGAGATGCCGTCACGGTGATGATCTTGTTACCGACCACCCCGGGGACCGTGCCCTCGAACAGGATGGTCCGGTCGGTTGCTTCCCGTTCCAACCGAACCGCTACCGGTTCCGGCCGCCAAGGCGCACCTTGCAGCGCATTGACAAGAAGAACCCGCAGACCTTCGATCCGAGTCGATACACGCGTCATGACGGTGTTGCCGAATGACAGCGGCGGAACTGCCCCGCGGGCCCGTTCGACTTCGGACCAGGCGCCAACATCATCTGGGCCCCAGTCGTCGCCCGCTTCGAGTCGCTCGCTAAGTAGCGCGTTGGCGAGTGACCATTCGTCGAGACCGCCCAGGTTCAGTTCAATGGCATCGCGCAAATCATCGTCTTCCGTAAGCACGGTGAGACCAAGACGCGACTTGAGCAGCATCTGGGCTGGATTGCCGCCGACTGCCGCGAAATCTGCGATCGAGACGCGCTCGACGAGTCCTCCGGCCGGAAGTTTCGGCGCCGCCAGCGGCTTGGCCGTTTCTGCCTCATGGTCCTGACGATCCCGACGAGCCACGGCTGCTGCCAGTGCGCCCCGATCGAAACTCCACGGTCCTTCGATGCCGAGTGCTCCAGCTTCGAGCGCTGGTTCCGACCACGCCTGGCGTGGATGCGATGTCGTCAGCGCCGCTGACATTCGTGCCGTGCCAACACCATCAACGCAGAAGGTTGCATCAACGGTGTCGAACAATTCGGCGATGGCCACCGCCGGAGGAAGTTCCGTGTTCGTGCGCAGATCATGGCCCGTGCTGAACACGAGAAGTCGATCTCCAGCGCAGAGAACCGCGTCAAGGAGTTGCGCCCGTTGCTCGCTGCGCTGATCGCGATCGCCGAGACAGGGCAACACCGCGACCAGATCCTCGGCCACGGCCATACCGCCGGCGCCGATGTCGTCATCGAGCCCGAGAAGGCAAACGACTTTGTGCGGGACACCGCGCTGGGCCGTGAGGGCCGAGACAGTGATTGAACCGGTTCCGAAACGCGGGCGACCACCGGCGCCCGCAAGGCGAGAACGCAGCAGCGCAGCAAGTTCGGCAGCGTCGACAATGTCGTGTCGCGGTTGTTCGTCGACGACAGCGTCGTCCCGGAACCCCTCGATCAGTTTTTCGATCGCCCGCCAACGCCACGCATCAGCATCGGGAACTGCGCACAAGGAACGCAGACCCGCGGTGAGCGCATCACACCACTCGTTGACCGTAGAGGGATGCTGAAGACCAATCATCGATGCGTTCAACGAGTGAATGAAATCAGCGAGAGCGCCGGCGTCGACAACCTGACTGCCTTCGATGTCGGTGAATGGGGCGACGTCGCCGATACCGAGACGAAGACCGTCATCAGACATCGTTGCGCCGATAAGCAACTGGTCAAGACCAGCACTCCATGTGTGGGCGACGAGCGAGTCGGGGATCCCGGCGCGTTCGTGATCGACGGAACTAAGGCCCCAGCGAACGTTCGTTGCTCTGGCCCACGACCCAATGCGGGCCAGTGCCTCGTCGGTGAAACCGAACTTGTTCCGAACTGGTTGGCGCGTTGCGAACGACACGACTTCGGTGGCCCGAAACCGTCCGCCCAACATCGCAAGCAGTGCACCGAGCGTGTCGAGCAGCGGATCGTCGGCGCGCAGGGTGCGATCGGCAACGCGCACTGGAAGCGCAGGGACGCCATGGCGCGGATCGCCAGCGAACGTGGCTTCCACTAACGGTGCGAAGCGAGCGACATCCGGCGTAAGCACGGCAATGTCGCGCGGATGAAAACGGAACGTGCCGTCATCGTTGGTCTCGTCGAGGAGCCGAATCAGCACATCGCGCAGGACTTCGACCTGACGGGCTGGCCCATACGCGCGGTGCCAGCGCAGACTTTGGTCTGTCGTCGGGTCAATCGGTGTCCGCTCGTCGGGCTGTTCTCCGATGGGCGCACCCGGTGGCATGACATCTGCCCGCAAGTCCTGCTGCAACCGACCGAGCAGTGAGGATGTCGCCGTCCCCGTCGGTTCGGAATTGATGCCGGTCACAGTTGACACCACGTTGTTCGCGGCATCGATCAACAGCACGTGGGCTTCGCGCGAGGCGCGGCCCCAACCATTCACAAGCGGATTTCCGCCGGCAACAGTCAGTTCCTGCTCATCGGTTGTCCCGCGACGGATCGGCAGCGGGAGTCGATCGCGAACCAGTGGCCGGACGCGCTCCCATCGCGCTTGCGATGCCGATGGCGCGAACACGTGAACGTCGCGGTGCAGCGAAAGGGCCGACAGCACCTGGAGATGAGGCGGCGGGAGGCTGGCCAGCCCGAATAGACACACGCGCTCCGGCAGACTCGAGGCCAGTTCGTCGACCATCAGGCCGTCGCGGAGTTGCTCGGTGAGTTCCCGAGTCCGTTCGGCGTCGGTCGGCCCACCGATGTGGGTCTGAACCGCTCGCCACAGGCGCGGTTGCCACAGGTGATGCGATTCGAGCGGCGCTCCGACGGCATTGACATCGGCACCTTGGCTCCAGCGCAGGACCATGTCCTGGCGGTACATGCCATAGCGATCGAACAGATCGGCGATTGCGCGGGCGCGGATGACATCCGGTTCGCTGCCGAACTCGGCCATCGCTTGGGTAGGACCGGCGGCGACAAGCACGTCGTGAATTGCCCACGTGAGCGGCCCGGTTGCCCAGCGGCCTAAGCCAGCGTTTTCGCCCAAAGCGCGGGTGACGACGGTGGCGGGATACTGATAGTCGACGTTCGCGACGATGCCATCGTCACTAGTTCCCGGCTGCGAAGCACCCAGGCGGCGGGCCAGACGGGCATTGAGCCATGCCTTGACTCCATCGCCGGGAACGGCGACGAACTCGGATGCGAAAGGGTCCGAGAGAGGGTTCGACAGGACCTCGGCCAACTGATCGGCCAACGGCTCCAGCGACCCCGCCACGGTCAGATGAAACGCCACGTGCGCACCCTATCCACGATGTGCTCTTGCTGCGGATCCGTGTCCGCTCCCGAGATTCCCATGTACGTCAAACGCATGTTTCGGCTGAAGTGTGCGCATCGATTGCGGCCTTCCCCGCGCTGCAATGCGTAGGCTCAGTCTGCGGAGGCTCAGAGCGACGGCGGTCGACCGACCGACCAATAGAAACGGCGGACATGACAGATACAGCGCAGGGACCCGATTGGTGGTTGGCATCTGACGGCAAGTGGTACCCGCCAACATCGCGGCCGCAGCCACCAACGCCGCCGCCGCCTCGACCCCCGGCTCCAGTCGTCACTGTTGCCACCACCGTCAGCCCCACCCTTGCGGGTTGGATTCAGGGGCTTCTCTGGACTGCCGCCGGACTCGCTGGGATCAGGGGATTCATCGTGCTTGCCGAAATTGGCTCCTATCGGTCCTGGAACAACGGTGAGAAGGGGATGACAGTTGCCGAGCTTGTCTATGGTGGGCAGGCATACGAAAACGTCTACTCCTTTTTCTCCTCACTTGGTTCGCTCGTCGGACTCGCACTGTTCGTCCTCTTCTTGATTTGGGCCAACCGGTGTCACAAGACGGCCGCGAGACTTCATCCCGCGGTACGTAAATGGTCGTCCGGGTGGACTGTCGGTGCATGGTTCATCCCGCTCGCCAATGCCGTCCTCCCGAAACTTGTGCTTGACGAAACCGAGCGGATCAGTTCGGCGCCGCGTTCGGGCGGTCAGCTCGATCCCTCTTGGCGCTCACAGCCGGTCGCTGCAATCGGTTCACTGTGGTGGATTTCGCTCATCGGCATGTACCTGTTCGGATTCATCTCGGGAAGTGTCTCAGTTGATGCCAGCGGAAGTATCTCAGCTAATAACGCGTTCTCGCCTGATTCCGGTCGGATCTATACCGGTTACGCGCTCATGCTCGTCAGCTGTGCACTCGGTAGTGCCGCAGGCGTGCTCGGGGTGTTCTATGTACGGAACATTTCGCGGGCGCTGTCTCCTCAGGCCATGGCTGGCTTACCGTAGACAACCATGAGCGACACTTCGCAGGGCCCCGGATGGTGGCTTGCATCCGATGGCCAGTGGTACGGACCTGAGTTTCGTACCACCGTGCCGATTCCTGACCCACCGCTCAACCCCTCATTTGATCCACGGTCACCAGCCGGCAATCGGGCGCAATCAAGCGGCCGGCTCTGGGTTGCACTGAGCGTCGTTTCTGCAATCGTTATTTTCGCTGTTGTTCTTTCATCAATTCTTGTCATTCGATCACGTAACAACGAAACATCTGTGACTGCGGCCGACTTCATTGCCGTCATGAATGACGTCACTGACGCCGAGGATTACAGCACCGCCAATCTCGCAGTGTTTTGGCAGACCTTTCAGGCCGCTGACAAGGAAGTTCAGGCCGCCCCCGCTTCGCGTCGTGAGGCCATCGTTGATGAATGGCTCGCAAAGATGCGACTTCAGACCGGCGAGTTCGAGCAGCAACTTCGCGGCACCACGGCATCGCTTGCGTCGCTCGAACTTCCCGAAGGTTCGACTGCCGATCGCGTCCGCATCGCCGCTCTGCGTCACTACCGCACCTGGGAGGCGTACACGGCCGATCTTCCCAGGATCGCGCAGGAGTGGACCGAGGACACTGAGACCGATCTCGACTTCAGCGAGTACATCGACGAACAGATTCCCGAGATAACCACGGAGATCACGGATTCGTTCATCAATCTGTGCGGCATCATGACCGGCGGGCAACCGGCAAACGGCGATTACGAAATCACCATCGCGGAGATCTGCGCTCTCCCTGATGCTGACGTGAATTCGGCCTGAGTCCGTGGCTGAATCTGGGTCAATACCGGTCGGGGCTCAGGCTCCGAGCGATTCCCGATTCGTTGATCCCGACGGACCGTGCATGGCCTGCGGTTCCCCCAACGCTCGCATCTGGGGGACCCCCGATGGGCCGGCGCGGCTCTGCCCGCCCTGCGCGGTACTGAACGAAATCGGCTGTCCGTAGCTGTTCGCTCGCTGACTCGTCAGTGCTGGCCGGCGCTCGACCCGAGGCTGACCTCGATGACCTGACCTGTCGTGCCTCTCGCCGCGTCCGCGCACAGAAACGAGACCGCTCGCGAGATCTCTTCGGGAGCAAGCCACGGGACCCCCATGCGGTTCATCGATGCGTAGCGCGGAGCAACGTCATCGCGCGTGGGCTCGGCAAGTTCGGGACAGAACAACGAATACATGGCCGGGTTGTGCAACATCGGCGTATCAACTGCCGCGGGGCAAACTGCGTTCACGGTGATCCCCTTGTTCGCCGTTTCCATAGCGAGGGTTTTCACGAGGCCGATGACTCCCCACTTCGCCGCGACGTAGTGGGCGAGGTTGGGATTGCCCATGCGCCCCGCCATTGAGGAAGTGGCCACGATGCGCCCGTAACGGCGTTCAAGCATGTGCGGTAGCACCGCGCGGATTGTCTTGAACACGCCCGTGAGGTCGACATCGATCATGTCTTGCCAGGTTTGATCGTCGAGATCCTGAAACTTTGAGAAACCCGTGATTCCAGCGTTGGCGACACAGATGTCGATGTGGCCGAATGTGTCGAGACCGGCGGAAACAACGTTCGCGAGTGCATCGGTATCGCGGACATCGGCGACCATGGCCAGACACGAACGACCTGTCGCCTCCACGAGCGCTGCCGTTTCCCTGAGTTCGGCATCCGTGCCGAGGGGGTAAGGAACGGTGTCGATGTCGGTGGCGATGTCGCAGATGATGATGTCGGCACCTTCCGAAGCCAGGGCCACAGCATGCGAGCGACCCTGCCCTCGCGAGCCGCCAGTTATGAACGCAACGCGCCCGTCGAGGGGGCGTCCCATCGGAACGCCCTTCGACGCCTTGCCCCTCTTGCCCTTCTTATCGGCCTTACTGCCCGACGCATCTGAACGCTTCGACCCCATCGAACCCCATTCCCCGAGTTGCACTGATTCGGAACGACGCTACCGGCCGAGGACGTATCATCGCCGTGCCTACTCAGTCCGGTCGCCGAGAGTCTCGGTTCGGTCACATATTCACAGGCACCTATTTCAAGGGGAAGCAACGATGCCGGTTTCAGGTCAGCGCGATCCAGACGCGATCAAAGATGTTCTTGAGCAGTGGATGGCCGGGCAGATGCCTGAGGCCACCGATGTCGAGATCACGAAACTCGTCGTCCCCCAGTCGAGCGGCTTCTCGAACGAGACGTTCCTGCTCGATGCACGCTGGAAGGAGAACGGTGAGACCGTCGAGGCCGAGCTCGTCCTGCGCAGCCAGCCGGTCATGAGCCTGCTGTTCCCCGAGATCGACCTCGTCACCCAGCAGTACCTGTCGATGAAGCTCCTCGGAGAGCACTCGAACGTGCCGGTGCCCGTCACCCGCTGGGCCGAGCGCGATGAGTCCATTATCGGCGGACCGTTCTTCATGATGGATCGCCTCGATGGCCTCGTTCCCGGCGACGCCCCTGCGTACACACAAGAGGGTTTCGTCGTCGAGATGACGGCTGAAGAGCGGGCCCGCTGGGCGTACAACGGCGTTGAGGCGCTCACCCGAGTGAGTCGGGTCGACTGGCGCGCCGCCGGATTCCAACATCTCGATCAAACACACCACGGAGAACTCGGCCCGGAACAGCGCCGCGGCTATTTCGAGAACTACAAGAACTGGGCCATGAAGGACCAGGCCCATCCGGTCATTGATCCGGCATGGGACTGGCTCGTCGCCAACTGGCCTGACGACGGTCAGTTCATCGAACTGTGCTGGGGCGATGCGCGTCCGGGCAACCAGATGTACGGCGGCGCCGACAACACCGAAGTTATTGGTGTTTTCGACTGGGAAATGGTCTCGCTCGGCAATTCGGAAAGCGATCTCGGTTGGTGGCTGTTCCTGCAGCGATTCAGCCTCGAGAGCTACGGCGTCTCCATCCTTCCGGGCATGCTCGATCGCGCCGCGACGATCACGCTGTGGGAAGAGTTGATGAATCGGCCGGCGACAAACGTCGCATTCTACGAAATCCTCGCCGGATTCCAGTTCTGCCTCGTCATGTGCAAGCTCGCCGAGATGTTCGTCATCGAATCGGGCGATCCCGCAGTCGGTGCGATGGCGATTTACAACCCGGTCGCCACGATCACTGCGAATCTGCTTGGCATTGACCCACCGGTTCCGCCCAGCGCGTAGCGCCAGCCAACAACTCAGGCCACGAGTCCGGTGATGGCATCGGTCGCCGTGTAGATCGCGACGCAGACGAGCAGGGCCGCGAACCAGCGAAGAGACTTCTTCGGATCGAGCGTGTTGGCGATCTTTCCGCCAGTCAGTACGCCGAACACGGCAGCAATCGTGAATGGAAGCGTCACACCCCACTCGATGGTGGTGGTGGCCATGCGCGTCGCAAGAGCAACAGCCGAGTTGATCGTGATGATGAGCAGTGAAGTGCCGATGGCGACCGGCATTGGTATCGCAAGCAGCAGCGTCAGGGCAGGGACGATGATGAACCCGCCACCAACGCCGAATAGTCCGGTGAGGAACCCCACTGCGGTTCCCGCGCCCACGATGGCGAGAGCCGCTTTGGCGTCAAGCTTTTCGGCAAGATTTCCGGATTTCGATCCGTCGGCCATCACCCGTTCCTCGCCAACCCTCGTGCAGGACGGACAGCCGGTCACCATCCGCCAGGCGGCCACGAGAATCAGGATTGAGAATCCCACCAACAGGACGTTCGGATCAACGTGTTTGTTGATCGAACTTCCGATCAGCGATCCGGGGATACCGGCCACGCCGAACATCACACCCAACTTCACGCGCACCCGACCATTGCGGAGATGGGGCCAGATCCCGACACCCGCCGCTACGCCGACCAACAGCAGACTCGAGGCCGTCGCCGCCTTCGGATCTTGTCCGGCGGCGTAGACGAGTGCGGGTACCGCGAGGATCGAACCGCCGCCGCCGAGTGTGCCGAGCGAAAGTCCGATGAGGAACCCCAGTGGGGATGCGAACAACGCCCGGTAATTCATGTCAACGAATCACAGGAAGACCCGCGGCGGCCCAAGCGATCATTCCGCCGGTGACATTGAAACACTCGATGTCGTTGGAGAGCAACGCTTCGACAACCCGATCAGAGCGATTGCCGCTCCGACAGATCACATAGATCGGTCGACCTGCAGGGATGTCGTCGATCGCGATTGAACTCATGGGAACCGAAATTGCATGCGGCGCGTGGCCGTCATCCCACTCGTCGAGTTCGCGGACATCAAGGAGGACAGCTCCGGACGGCATCTCGGATGCAGCCAACACGTCGACAGCCGGAAGGGTTCCCGGTTTGCGCGGATCCGACCCGGCGGGACTCATCGTGCACCCACAGGAGTGCTGTCGATGGGAACCCCCGCGGATTCACAGGCCGCATACCCACCCACGACGTCGGCGACGTGGGTGAATCCGAGTGAACGCAACAGCGACGCACCGATCGACGAGCGATAGCCCCCGGCGCAGTAGAGAACCGTGCACCGCGAGCGATCGAGTTCAACCTGACGGTCGAGGAGTTGTGCGAGCGGTATGCGCTGGGCACCAGAGACGATCCCGTCTTCCTGTTCACCCGGGTTTCGGAGATCGACGATCTGGAGATCCGGATCGGTGCACCACGAGCCGAAGTCGTCGGCGGTGACTCGCTTGGCCCGCTGGGCGAGACCCGATGTCAACGGTTGTTCAGCAAGCAGTTGTTCGACGTTGTGAATCGCGCCGACCACCCGATCGAACCCGATGCGGGCCAGACGGACCCGAGCCTCGGCTTCGCGGCCCGGGTCAGTGACCAGGATGATGGATTCGCCGGGTCGCACGACGTCACCGGCATATTCCGCAAAGCGACCATCAAGTCCAACATTGACCGCCCCGACGAGGTGCCCCGACGCAAAGGATTCCGGCGAGCGACCATCGATGACGACTGCGCCATCGGCTTGAAGGCGGATCGCTTGGTCGAGCTCGAGCTTCTTCGGCGATTCGCTGTCATCAAACAACTCATGGGATCGACGATTGGAATCAGCCGTGAAGGCGAAATAGAGCGGAGCCACCGATTGACCCTGCGTCACTGCTTCGACGAACTGTTCCTCGGTCATGGGCTTGAGCGCATAGTTGCTCTTGCGCTGCTCGCCGATGCTGGTCGACACGGCGTCGAGCATGGACTTTCCGCAGGCCGAGCCGGCACCGTGCGCGGGATAGACCAAGGTGGAGTCGGGCAACGTCATTAGTTGGTCATTCAGCGAGCGGAAAAGATGCCGGGCAAGCTCGTCGGCCGTGCGACCGACCGAGGCCAGAAGGTCCGGTCGACCAACATCGCCGACAAACAGCGTGTCGCCGGTGAACACCGCCCATGGTTCGGCATCCGTTTCATGTTCGAACACCACGATCGAAATGGATTCCGGTGTGTGGCCGGGCGTGTGGCGAATCTCAAGGGCCACGTCGCCAAGGCTGATGCGCTCACGATCGGCCAGTCGGCGGATCGGAAACTCAGTCACAGCGTCGCTGCCGTAGGCAATGGATGCGCCCGTGGCTTCGGCGAGTTCGAGGTGACCGGAGAGGAAATCCGCATGGAAATGAGTTTCCAGAACCATGTCGATCGAGAGTCCGTTGGCTTCGGCGTCGGCGAGATAGCCGGAGATGTCGCGCTGCGGATCGATCACGACGGCACGACCGGTTGTCTCGTCACCGATCATGTAGCTGTAGAGGGAGAGACAGGCGAGGTCGTATTGACGGAAGAACAT
This sequence comes from Acidimicrobiales bacterium, assembly GCA_044239895.1. Classification (GTDB taxonomy): domain Bacteria; phylum Actinomycetota; class Acidimicrobiia; order Acidimicrobiales; family Acidimicrobilacustridaceae; genus Acidimicrobilacustris. Next base: position 142,257 of record JBIIAM010000001.1, read on the forward strand.
GGGCCACCTCTGGGGTTGGAGATCACCGGTACTCACCAGTTGTCCAGCACCAACCTGCGGTGCTGACCTTCGGTGCGGACCTGTGATCAGTTCCGGACGTACGTTGACCATACCCCCCGGGGTATTAGATTGCAACCGCCAAAGGTTCTTATTCCGCGTCGATTACCCGAATGACGATGTCGTCGAGTTGCATCATGTCGCCAACCCGCAACTGACGGCCCCTACGGATCTCCGTCTCGCCATTCACCGAGACTCCTCCTTCAGCGAGGAGCATCTTGGCGTCCGAACCGCTGTCGATCACGTTGGCCAGCTTAAGCAACTGCCCGAGGCGGATGGTTTCGGTGGAGATGGCGATGTCGAGGTGCTCGGCGTTGGTCACGGAAGCATCATTGCCCGTCGTCGACCTGCTCGTTGACGCGCAACGATCGGATCTCCTGTTGCTGTCGCTGCCAGGCCGCCGATGCGTAGGTCGCAAAATCAAGGAGGGCAAGGCTGGCGGCACGGGCCACCTGTCTTGCCTCGGCATCGGAAACGCCATCGTTCTCGCTCGACTGGTCGTCTTCAGTCGCCGCGGAATCGCCCGCGGTTTCGGCGGGAAAGTTCTTGGCCCGGAACCGTTCACCATTTCGAGCGAACAGGTGATGGGCCAACAGGCTCGGGGTGGATCCGTTGATGTCATGCTCGATCCGAGCGTCGGGCTCGAGAGCAACGACGAATCCGGCGCGCCTGAGCCGAAAGCCGAAGTCAACGTCCGACCAGATCACCGGATAGAAATCCGGATCCCAGCCTCCGACCGCGTCCCAAGCCGACAACCGAGCAAGTGAGCCACTCGACGCGACCCAGTCAAGCGGCTGACTTCGATCGAAGTTCTCCGGCGCGGTCGCTACGAACGGGTACCACGACTCCATCTCGCCTTCCGGACCCACGATTCCCGCGCGACTGTTCGCCGGAATCATTCCGTCCGGATCGAGAAAAACAGGCGCAACCAACGCCGGATGATCAGATGCCGACATCCTGTGCAGCAGATTGTCGAGACAGTCAGGCGTAACCCGGACGTCGTCCTGCATGACCCAAAGGAATTCCGCATCGATGTGGCGCCGCGCATGATTCAGCGCGCCGGGGAATCCGAGATTCATCCCCGGTTTGAGCACCGTGACCATTTCGAACTCGGGTATCGGGTTACGGGGATCATTCCAAACAACGACCACTGCCAGACGAACAGTCGTATCGGTCTGCATCAGCGACGCGATGCTCTCGTGCAAACGACCGACGTTGCCGCCGAGCGTCGGAATGACAGCTACGACATCAGGCTGATCGCCCAGTTCGACAATCACGGTCGCGCCGGCATCGTCGCGGCGAGTCGAACTATCAGCACGCGTCGGTCACCGTCATAGCCATCAACTGTTTCGGGAAATAGCGGGAAATGTCGACCGGAATGCTTTCGGTGTTCCACGGAAGCATCAATCTGTCCGGGGCTTCGTAGCGATACACCTCGGTTGGGAAGTTGATGAGCATCGTTTCCTCTGGCGCCACATTGATGTTGCAATGCCATACGCCTGCAGGAATCAGGAGCTGTCGGATGCCACTCGGCGTCAACGGCACCTCTTGCACAGTTCCGTAGGTCGGCGAGTCGAACCGGGCATCGAACAACACCGTCATCGTCTCACCGTTGATGAGGCAGTATCGATCGATCTTGTGCTCGTGAACGCCCCAGCCCTTGAGCGTGTTCGGTCGGATGGTGAACACGTAACTGGCGATTACCGGGTCGACCCAGAATTCCGGGTTGTTGGCCGGATTGATTACCTCAAAAACACGACCGCGATGGTCAACGTGCGTCACCGGGCCGATCGTCACGACCCCGTCGATCGCCGGACTGACCCTTGTGCCGTCCGGTGTGATCGTGACGGGGTCTGCTTCCGATCCGAACTTGTCGAAGAATTCCATCGTGTCTCCTAGTTACCAGTTCGGCCCTGACTCAGTGGCTTGTTCCCGCTCTCATTCTGACCGATGGAGCTGCCAGGACGGATTCGGAGCGTCAACGATGGCTCTACGATTCGCCGCAAGGAATCGATCCCGCTGACCGGATCAGGCAAGGGGAGAATCATGGACAGCTTCGAAGCACGCAACCGCGAGGTCGTTGAGAGCTACTGGGACGCGCATTTCAAGCGCGATTGGGAGCTCATGGCCACGTTCTTCACCCCCGATTGCCATTACACCGATGTGGGCATGGACCCCGTCGGTGCCACGGGCGGTGCCGACATTGTCCGCCGTCTCCGCATCGGTATTGAGCCGCTCAGCGGCTACTTCCATTTCCCGAAGCACCTTGTTGCCCAAGGCAACATGGTCATCTGGGAGCACATGGAACGCTGGATGTTCCATACCGGTGAGGTCATCGACCATCCCTTCGTGTCGGTGATGGAAGTTCGTGACGGCAAGATCAGCCGCTGGCACGATTACTCGCATATCGGTCACCTGATCGACAACGCTCCGCAGTGGTGGCTCGATCACATCATCACCGCATCGGCCGCCGAACCGGCGTAACCGCTAGCCGTTAGCCGTTTGGTCGGACGGTGAGGGTTGAACCCTTGCCGTTCGGCAAGCGATCCACTCGGATTCCCATAGCAAGGCTGTCCTTCATCGCTTCGACGTGGGTGATCACACCAACCGTGCGGCCACCAGCCTGAATGTGGGTCAACGCCTCGACGGCCTGATCGAGTGAATCTGGATCGAGCGACCCGAATCCCTCGTCGACAAACAAGGCTTCAAACACGCGACCGTTTGCGTTGCCACCGTGACCGATGACATCGGCGAGGCCAAGCGCCAGTGCGAGCGATGCTTGGAATTGTTCGCCGCCACTGAGTGAGCCTGGGCGGCGTGACGAACCCGTGTGCGCATCAAGCACCCGGAGATCGAGCCCCGACTGCTTACCGGCATGACCTGAGTCGTCGGAGCGTTCGATTTGATAGCGACCGTTTGTCATCTTTTGCAGGTGATGGTTTGCGGCTGCCGCGACGCGCTCGAGTTCACCCGCAAGCACCCAGGTTTCAAGCGCAATGCGTTTTGGTCCTTGGCCATCACAGGTCTTGGCGAGTGACTGAAGTGACTTTGAGCGATCGAACGCATCTTTGGATCCTCCGTCGATTGCTTCCGCGTCCGTCAGATTGCGTCGTGCTAGATCGAGATGTCCCGTGATCTGACTCAGGGCATCGGAAGCGGCATCGGCAGCGGCACGCGTTGTTTGCGACGCAAGCTCGAGATCAGAGGAATCGGGACGAGACTCGGGAAGATCAAGCTTGAGATTCTCCGACAGAAGGATTTGATTCCCAGCATCCCGAGTGTCGAAGTCGGTGATTGTGGAATCCAGCGTGGCGAGTCGTTCTGAACTCAACGCAACAGCCTGCGCCTCATCGAGGGTTGCAAATGGCGATGCAGCAAGCGCCTTGGCCAATGCTTCTGCCGACGACTTCGCGGTTGCTCCAGCAGTCGTGACCGCTTGTGCCGATTGTCGACACGTCGCAATGCAGATTTCGAGACGAGTGAGTGCGTGGGCAATCACGTCCAGCCCATCTCGTGCTCCGTCGGGATCTGACTCCCACGCTGCTGCGAGTTCACCGAGATCTCGACGAAGGGATTCGCACTGCTTGCCTGTCGTGCTGACTTGGGGCTCAACCGCGGCGAGTTCGAGGCCGATCGTGGACAATCGATCGGTGATCACTGCTTTCTCAGCCTCAGCCAACTCAATCTCGGCAATGACTGTCTTTAAGTTCGTACCCGCTTTAACTGCGGCGGCGTGCGTGGCCTCGGCGAGTTCGTATTGCGCAGCGATTTCCTCCACCGACTGCAGTGCCGCCTCGCCAAGCGAAGCAACGAGGTCATCTTGGCGGTTGCCAAGGCGGCCAAGTTCCTGCGTTGCATTCATTACGGCTTTTGCTGCCGCATCGCGGCTCGCACTATCCACACTCTGATCGGCAGCTGATGCAGCGGGCGCCGGGTGCTCGTGCGAACCACAAACCGGGCACGCGTCGCCGGGCACGAGTGATTCGGCAAGTCGTGGCGCCGCAGAGTCGTCGAACGCTTTGATCGCTATTCGCTGAACGGCAACTGCGTCGTCCTGTGCCTTCTGAGCCTGAGGGATCAGCGCCCCCACCTCGGCAAGTTCCTGACGCTGGCGAAGAAGCTCCTGAGCCTTCTCGACCTGGATACGGCATTCAGGCTCGGTTGCGGCCAGTGCATCAAGCGCGAGTTTGTTTGTCTGACGTGGAACAAGGGACTCCGTAATGTCATCGAACTTCTGCGTGCTCTCGGTGCGCTCGGCCTCAAGATTCAACTTCTGCTTCTCGAGTTGAGTGAGCGATTGCGATGCTGAAGACAGTTCGTTGAGCGCCGTTCGCTGGTTGTCGCTCTTTGAACGAGCCGCCACCAAAGAGTCGGCAGCGACATCGGGATCACGAAGAGTGCCGATCTGCGCCTGAACCGACGCTGCGCTCAGGGCCTCAATGGCATCGTCAAGCCTTTCCTGAGCAGCAACGCCTTCTGCCGCGTCGCGGCGCGCTGTTGTGGCAGTAAGGAGAACGGGTTCGGCCCTTCGTGCCGCATCGCGCTCGGCGCGACGCTCAGTGAGATCACTCAATTGCTCGTCGAGCACTGTGCGTTCGGCAAGAAGTCGGACACGCCTGTCCCACGAGTCGATGATCGATAGCGCCGTGGTGTGAGCGGCAAGTGCAGCATTCGCGGCAAGGACCAGTTGGCCTTCGTGCTCGCGTAACGGAGTGGCTCTCTCAACCAGACTCTCCAATTGCGTCGCTAGTTCATCAAGAGATTGTTCATCGGCAAGCTCAGCATCGACCGGCTGTTCATCAACATCAGAATCGGTCGGCTCGTCCGCATTCGGCAGCAAATCGTGAGCTGCTTGCAGGGCGCCGCTGATCGCAAAGTGGTGTTGACGAAGCTGATCTTCGATATCGGCAACAACGCTCTTGGCGTCGTTGGCCCGCGCTTTCAGTTCGTCGACAACAGTGAGCCACTTACCGGTGCCGAAGAGTTGACGAAGAAGCGGCAGACGCGTTGCCGTGTTCGCCAGCAAGAACTCCTGAAACTGACCCTGCGGAAGCAGAACGACGCGCTCGAATTGGTCGGCGTCGAGGCCAATAAGTTCGACACATGCTGCCGTGACCTTCTTTGGCTGGCTCGCGAGCGAGAAGTCATCGCTCACTCGAACCAGCACGGCGCTCGGGGCAACCTTGACCGGGGCGCCATCACCGCGAAGTCGCGGCCGAAACTGTTCGGGCGTGCGCTCAACCCGGTAGACCTCGCCATCGACGGCGAATCGCAACACCACGGAACAGGTGGCGTCGGCGTGAGCATGCTGTGAACGAACATCGCCCTTGTCGCGCGCGCCTGGAACCTCGCCGTAGAGCGCGTACGCCATTGCGTCGAAGATCGTGGTCTTTCCTGAACCGGTAGGACCAGTGACGACATAGAGACCGAGCTCGGTCAGTGATTCGAAATTCACCGTTTCGGTGCCCGGGTACGAACCGAAAGCTGTGAACTCGAGGCTCAACGGCTTCATCGTGTGACCTCATTGGTGATGAAGACTTTGTCGATCGCAGCGATGACAGTGTCTCGCTGCAGATCGCTGAACGGTTCGTTCACGATGTCTTCCCAGAACTTCTCCGCGGCATCACGCGGTGAAAGTGCTGATCGGATTTCATCGTTCGGACCAATGGCCGTCGATGTACTTGCCATCTTCATGACGACATCGGTGCAATACGGATACACCTCGAGTAGTCGTGACTTGGCGTCGACCACATAGGCGTTGTCGGTGAGCACGGCCTTGACATATTTGTCGGCGGCGTCGGGGTGCGCTCTAGGCGCAAGTAGTTCGTCGATCGTGCCGGTAAGCGTGATGACGCCGCGCCCAACGGGAACCGGAACTGCTTCGATCGAACAAGCACCGTCGGGACTCATGTCGATGAGCACGACCGACTTCGGGCCGGTTTCGGAGAATGAATAGGCAATGGGCGTTCCTGAGTAGCGAACATGTTCAGCCCCACCGATGACCTGAGGCGTGTGGAGATGCCCTAGGGCCACGTAGGAGAAGCCCTCGAGCACCGTGGCCGCCACTTGGTCCGTGCCACCAACCGTCAGTTGTCGTTCGGAGTCCGCGGTGGTTGATCCGCCGACAAAGGCATGCACAACGGCAAGCGACCGGGACGATGCCGATTCGGCCCGAGCCCGACCCAGCGCCTTCTCAAGCACCGACTCGTGGGTGGCCTTCACATCGGCCTCGGCCAACTCCGCCTTCCAGTCGGGCGGGGCCAACTGGGGATCGAGGAAGGGGATCAGGGCAACATCAAGTGGCCCGTCGGAGAACCCGAGGGTGATGATCTCGCCCGCCCGCCCGTAGCCGCCCCGCACGAAGACGCGGGCTTCGTCGGTGAGGCCATCAAAGGCCGCCACGCGATCGGCGCCGTCGTGATTGCCGGCAATCGCCACGACGGCAATACCGGCTTGATGGAACGCGATGAGCGTCTGACGCCAAAGGGCTACTGACTCCTGGGGCGGGATGGATCGGTCGTACAAATCGCCGGCCACGACGAGGAGCTCGACACCGTTGGCGATGGCGGTCTCAAGGACCCACTCGCAAAAAGCGGCCTGGACCTCATGAAGGGAGACGGAGCCGAAGTTCCGGCCTAGGTGCCAGTCGCTGGTGTGCAGGATTTTCATGATGGGCCGATGGTAGGGGTCGGGTGTGACGGAGGGGCCGGGTAGCGGCAGGAACCTTGTGCTCCAACGTGCATGGCCCCCTCCCGACGTACTAGGAATCAGGCAGACACATAAGCGATTGCCTGCGGCGCACGGCTTCCGCTTCGCAGCGGGAATAGAAGTGCCCCCTGCACGTGTCCTAGTACCCGGGCCTTGTACACAGTTCAATCCATTGCGCCGATCAATCCAGAGCGCAGACCCACCGTCAGAATTTCCGGAGAGTCCCCTTTCATGACCACAACCGCTGCACCCGAGTCCGCAACTCCCCCGGCGATCAATGCCGAGGACGAACTTCTTGGTGTCGTCCTCACCCCCCGCCAGATCTGGGAACTGCTCGACTTGATCAACGATTCGCCCGGCGATGCCGACGAAGACGTTCTCGACGCCATTGCAAACAAGTTGCGCTCCCCGCGGGTGTTCACTCGTGTCAGTGCCGCCCGCTATCAGGGTCGACTCCTCGCCCTCAGCGCCGAAGAACACGCCTCGGTCATGGCCCTCGTTGAGGACGACGCCACTCCGTCCCCCGAGATCATCGACAACGTCGCCGCCCGACTTGTAGCCCTTGTGCCCGATCGCGGCCGCGGCTCACGTCATCCCGACTGATCCAGTCGGTTCGCGCAGGAAAACAGGGGGAATCATGGGGAATAACTGGGGCCTTGATGAGGTCCGTGCCCGCAATCTTGCGGCGGTCGAGGGCGCATTCGCGGGAATCGCGGCCGGCGACGCCGAGGCTCAGCTGGCGAATTACACCGACGACTTCGTTCTCGACTTCCCGTTCTCTGATCCACCCAAGGTCGTCAATGGAAAAGCCGAAGGCCTTCCCTACCTGTCGGGCGCGTTCAAGGTCTTCCGCTTCTCGCTGACGATTACCGAGGTGCACGCGTGCCTCGATCCCGATCGATTGATCGTCGAGTTCACCGGCGAGGGGAGCTATCTCCCCACTGGCGCTCCGTATGCCAACACCTACATCGTGGTGTTCGACTTCCGCGACGGATTGATCAGTCGCCAGCGCGAGTACTTCAATCCACTCGCCGCCCAGCGCGCCACCGGCGCAACGCCGCCGGCGCGCTGATTCAACCGGGCAGAGCGTCCAGCGCCTTCTTGTAAGCGCGCAAGTCGTTGACAAAAGGCTCGGGGCGTTCGAAGGCCGCGAAGTGTCCGCCGCGTTCCTGTTCGCTCCAGTACACAAGGTTGTACTTCTTCTCGCCCCACGCACGCGGAGTCTGAAGCAGCTCGAGCGGGTACACGGAATGACCCGTCGGAACATCGACGCGACCAGCCCAACCCTGCGCGGCACCGTTGCCCGCGCGGGCCGACTCGGCATACAACCGCGCCGCCGAACCCACCGTGTTCGTGACCCAGTAGACCATCAGGTTGTCGAGCAGACGATCCCATCCGTAGGTCGCTTCGATGCTAGGAGTGCCGGACGAATCGGCGTCAAGATCGCTCCAGGCATTGAACTTCTCAAGGATCCACGCGGCGAGACCGGTCGGCGAATCGGTGAGGCCATAGGCGAGTGTCTGCGGGCGCGTGCCCTGAATCGCCATGTAACCAGTGCCGTCGGCAATGCGAGCACCGGCGGCCGCCAACCGAACGTTGTCGGCTTCGGTAACACCAGCCATGGGATCGGGATCATCTGCACCCGGGAACGCGAACAACATGTTGACGTGGATGCCGAGCAGACGATCGCCATAAGCCTCGCCCATTCGACGCGTCACGATTGCACCCCAGTCACCACCTTGCGCGATGTACTTGTCGTAACCGAGTTGTTCCATCAGTTCCGCAATCGCATCTGCGATGCGGTTGACGTGGAACTCGGGCTGGCGTGTCGGACCAGAGAATCCGTAGCCGGGCATAGACGGAATTACGACGTGAAACGCGTCCTCTGCGATGCCGCCGTGCGCAACGGGATCGGTGAGCGGGCCAATGACGTCGAGGAATTCGACGAACGAGCCGGGCCATCCGTGGGTAAGGACCATCGGTGTCGCGTCGGGCTCAGCCGATCGCACGTGGATGAAATGAACCTGTTCGCCGGCGGCTTCGGTAATGAAGTGTGGCCACACATTCATTGCGGCCTCTCGCGAACGCCAGTCGTAACTGTTGCGCCAGTACGCCACTGCCGCTTTGACCTCGGAGACGGGTATGCCGAGCGACCAAGGTTCGCCGGGGGCTTGATCGGGCCAGCGAACGTTGTCGAGGCGACGATTCAGATCTTCGAGAACGGAATCAGGAATCGAGATGGTGAATGGTTGAGGGGCCATACCCAGAAACTAGATGGAAACTGCGGTCGCGTCAGCGGGCCATAGCCCCGGCGGTGATGCCGCCATCGACATAAATGACCTGACCGGTCACGTAACGAGAATCGTTTCCGCACAGGAATGAAACGACGTCGGCAATGTCGTCCGGCGCACCCACGCGACGCATGGGGACACCATTTGCGCGCTCTGCGGCTCGGTCGCCTTCGTAGTTGACCGACGTCCCTTCGCTCACGATGAGGCCCGGGCCGATCGCGTTGGCCCGGATGTTGTCGGCACCGAGTTCGAGCGCCATCGTGCGAGTCAGCGACTCGACTCCGGATTTCGTCGCAGGATAAATACCGAGTCCCGGCGAATGAGTCCAAGCCGCACCCGATGACATATTCACAATGCTGCCGGTTCCGGCCGCCTTCATTTTCGGCACGAAAGCCTGGGTGCACCACACGATGCCCATGATGTTGACGTCGAACACGGCCTGCGCGTCCTCTGGTGTCATCGTGAGGATCGAGTCGAAACGCCAGATCCCGGCGTTGTTGACCAACGCATGGCATTCGGGAATCTGCGCCGCGACGCTCATGACCGAATCGCGGTCGGTGACGTTGCACTCGAATGCCCGGCCGCCAACGGCATCGGCAGTTTCCTGCGCGCTGGCAAGATCGAGATCGAGACACATGACATCGAAACCGTCGCGGGCGAGACGTTCGGCATCGGCTCGACCCAAACCGCGACCTGCGCCGGTGATCACTGCGGTCGCCATCAGACTGCCCCGTCGAGTTTGAACACGCGGATCGCGTTCTCGCGGAGGAACTTCGGCCACACGTCGTCCTTTAGTTGCACATTGCGCATGTCGGTGAAGATCCGTTCGAGAGTCAGGCCGGCGGGGTAATACCCGGCATACATGATCTTGTCACCACCGCGACTGTTCGCGTACTTGATAATCGCCTCGGGGTAGTACTTCGGAGCGAATGCGCTCGGCATGTAATAGAGCCCCGGCCACTTGAGCATGAGCTTGACGGCCAGTTCTTCCCATGGTTCGGCGCCGTGGCGCATAACGATGCGCAATTCGGGAAAGTCGTAACAAACCTGGTCAAAGTGCATGACGTTCTGGCATTCGGCGGGAAAGCGCGGCCCAGGGATGCCGGCGTTGGCGATGATCGGGATATCGAGATCAATACACGTTTGGTAGATCGGGTAGTAGCGGCGATCACTCACCGGTACCTGCGGAATACAACCGGCCGGGAATGTCGTGACCGCCTTGATCCCGTGATCGGCGTGCGCTTCGCGGATGCGACGAACCGTCGTTGTGATTTCGTTGGGATCGACTTCGAGACTTAGGAACACGCGGCCCGGGTAACGCTTCTGCGCTTCGATCGATGTGGGTGAGAGTCCAAACAGACCGCCGGCCACGCCCCACTTGTTCATTTCGCCGAATCCGACCTCGATGGGATCGGCGTCAGCCTCGGCCTCGGCTGGAACGTCCTTGAACATGTAGGCCGCAGGCATTTCGAGATCATCGGAACCGGCGTCCTTGATGCCGGGCTTCAGATATTCGTAGACCGCCTTCTTGTCCTTGAAAGGAAAGCCGATCATCAGATCGATCGCACCGATGTTTTCGGGATATGCCATGAATCGAACCTTCCGCGTTCTTCCACGGGCACGTCACCCGTGTCGGCATCGTAGAACCGATGCCGGTTCCGCGTACACGGACACGCGCACTTCGACATTTGCCACAACTTCGGATTCGTCAGCGAACAACAGGGCCGCGTTCGCGCGGGCCGGTAGGGTTTGCAGCGCATGGCAGAACGACGCAATCGCGACGCGACCGCCACCTCGGCGTTCGGGGTGTCGAAGCGGGAGAACCACGACTCCACGTCGTTCTATGAGAGGTTCCCGGCGCCCACGCTTCTCACCGATTCGACTGTCGTCGAATGCCCCGTGAAGAACACCATTTTTGCCGGCGACTCGCGCGACCTTTCCGCTGTCCCCGACAATTCGGTCGCGCTTGTCGTGACATCACCGCCGTATTTCGCGGGCAAGGCCTACGAAGCCGAACTTGGTGAGGGTCATGTCCCCGCCTCGTATGTCGACTATCTCGTCATGCTTCGCGATGTGTTCGCCGAATGCTGGCGAGTGCTCGAACCAGGTGGGCGCATCGCCATCAACGTCGCGAATCTCGGCCGCAAGCCGTATCGCTCCCTCGCCGGCGATGTCACCACGATCCTGCAGGACGATCTCGGTTTTCTTCTGAGGGGCGAAATCGTGTGGATCAAGGCGGACGGCGCATCGGGTAATTGCGCGTGGGGTTCGTATGCCTCGGCCGCTAATCCGGTCCTGCGCGATCTGACCGAGCGGATCATCATCGCCAGCAAGGGTCGATTCGATCGAGCCCTCAAGCGGTCACAGCGCGAGGAGAAGGGTCTCCCGTTCGAGAATTCGATCACGCCAGAAGACTTCATGGCCTGGACGCTCGACACGTGGAAAATTCCCCCGGAGTCCGCCAAGCGTGTTGGCCATCCGGCTCCGTATCCGGCCGAATTGCCGCGTCGGGCCATCGAACTGTTCACCTATGTGGGAGACACCGTTCTGGATCCGTTCATGGGAGCCGGCCAGACCGCCATCGCCGCTCTCCGCACGGGCCGCAACTACGTGGGTTTCGACATTGACCCCGAGTATGTGGCACTTGCCGAAAAGCGGATCGCGGCGGAATCCGCCAATCCGGCCTGACGATCAGACCTAAGCGGCATTGCTTGGGATTCCGGGGGGTGGCGCCGGTACACTCCTGACACGCTTTCCCATCGGAGGGGACCATGGAACAGACACTCGAAATCACCGAAACCGACGCTGCCGTCATCACCGACGCCGTCGAACTCGTCGAAGAGGAGCTCCTTGTCGAGGAGATCTCCATCGACGGCATGTGCGGCGTCTACTAGATCCCGCGTGATCCGGTCGGGGCCCGTTTTGGTGCTCCCTCCGTTTCGACCATGACTGCGACCCTCGCCCCTTTTGATGCCGATCGCCACTGGCGACTCCATGAGCGCGTCGCGCTGCGCCCGGAGCCATTCGGCGCGCTGGCGTATCACTACGGCAACCGGCGACTCACCTTCCTGCGCTCGCCCGATCTCGTGACGCTCGTCGAGCTCATCGGCGATCAGCCCGATGCGCGCAGTGCATTCGTCGCCGCTGGTATCGATCCGGCCCGTTGGCCGTCATTCGAAAAGGCGCTCACGTCGCTCGTGGCCGGCGAATTCCTCGTCGGTGACGATCACGTGATCGAAGTCGAAAACTCCTCCCCGTCCGTCCCCGAATCCGAAACGTCGAGCCGACCATGACTGCACTGACCGAACAGTTGGCCGAAGGCCTCAACTCCCCCATCTGCCTCACGTGGGAATGGACCTACGCCTGCGATCTGCAGTGCGTGCACTGCCTTTCATCCTCGGGTCGTCGTGATCCCGACGAACTTTCGACCGAGCAGATGAAAGACGTCGTCGACCAACTCGCCGAAATGCAGGTGTTCTACGTCAACATTGGTGGCGGCGAGCCAATGCTGCGCCCCGACTTCTTCGAGATCGTCGAATACTGCGTCGAAAAGGGCGTCGGCGTGAAGTTCTCGACCAACGGTGGTCGCATCAATGCCGAAACCGCCAAGCGGCTGGCATCGATGAACTACGTCGACATTCAGATCTCGCTTGATGGTGTCGACGAAGTAACCAACGACGCGGTGCGCGGTGAAGGCACCTACGCCCGAGTTCGCACCGCCATGAACCATCTGCGCGATGCCGACTTCGGCCAGTTCAAGCTTTCCGTCGTCATGACGCGCGAGAACGTCGAGCAGGTTGACGCTTACGAGGCGCTGGCCAACGAATACGGCGCCGAGTTGCGACTCACCCGCTTCCGTCCGTCCGGCCGCGGCATCGAGACCTGGCACGATCTGCACCCGACGCAGGCCCAGCAGGTTGAGCTCTACCACTGGCTTCTGGCCCGTCCGCAGGTCCTCACCGGCGATTCGTTCTTCCATCTCTCCGCTCTCGGCGAGGCCCTTCCCGGCCTCAACCTGTGTGGCGCTGGTCGCGTCGTGTGCCTCATCGATCCTGTCGGTGACGTGTTCGCCTGCCCGTTTGTGTTGCACGACGAGTTCAAAGCCGGCTCGATCCACGGCGAAGGCGGCTTCCGGGCCGTTTGGCAAACGTCTGACCTCTTCACCTCATTGCGCGAGCCCTCCAACCCCGGTGCGTGCGGTTCCTGCGGAAGTTTCGATGCGTGCGGTGGTGGCTGCATGGCCACCAAGTTCTTCACTGGTCTGCCGCTTGACGCTCCCGATCCGGAGTGCGTATTCGGCCACGGTGAAACAGCGCTCGCCGAACTCGAAGCCAACGGCGGCGCCGTTCGCCCCGGCGTCAGCAAGGATCACTCGAAGCCGATTGGCTTCGGCAAAAAGCGCATCCCCGTTTCAATCCTCTGACCGTAGGATTCACCCATGTCCCAGTTGTCGCGTAACGAGATCAACCGCTCAGTTCCGAACGATCTCGAAGACGGGCGGGGAGTCGATGTGGCGCAGATCCAAGCCCAATTGCGACTGAGCGTTCCTGAACGAGTTCGCACAATGGTTGCAGTTGCAAACGCACAAATCGCGATGCAGGAAGCATCGAAGAACCGGCCAGTGGCTGGCTGATGTTTGATCCTGTTCGGATCTGCGAGATCCTGAACGAGGAGGGCGTTCGTTATGTCATCGTTGGCGGAATCGCAACGGTGATGCACGGCTCAAGTCTTTCGACGCAAGACATCGATCTTGTTCCAGATCGAAATGACAACAACCTCGCTCGGCTTGCACTCGCGCTTCAGCGACTGAATGTGCGAATTCGCACCGAAGGTGAGTCACTCGCGGCGAAGATCGATGAGCAATTCCTTCGCAACTCAACCTTCATGTTGAATTTCGTGAGCGACTACGGAGATATTGATATTGCGTTCCAGCCGTCAGGCCCCCTCGAGGGATATGAAGGTTGGAAACAAGGCGCAATCGAACTTTCAATCGGTACTGACGTCACAGTTTGGGTTGCAGCTCTCGACGACGTCGTTGCATCAAAGCGCGCCGCGAACCGGCCGAAGGATCAGGCTGCGCTGCCCTATTTAGAAACCCTGCGAGACCAACGAGCGGAATAGTTCCAGCTCGAAGAAGCCCAGTTAGTTACTTGTCGCCGAGGGTGACGAAGAAGTCGCGCGGTGCGATCACGTCGTCAGGCGTGAGTTCGCTGATGTGCGACTTGCCCAAACCGAGCAGACACGAGTCGATGCCGCCATGCAGGATGTCGAGCACGTTCTCGACGCCAGCTTGTCCATTGGCAGCGAGGCCCCACAGGTAAGCGCGGCCGATCATCACGGCCTTCGCTCCCATAGCAACGGCCTTCACGACGTCGCTGCCACGGCGGATGCCGCCGTCGAGGACGACATCGATCTCGCTACCAACAGCATTAACGATCGCCGGAAGCACACGAATCGGTGACGGCGTTCCGTCGAGATTGTTACCACCGTGGTTCGACACGGAAAGGCCCGTGGCGCCCAGGTCGCGAACCCGCTTGGCATCGTCGACACGACACACGCCCTTGATCACAAATGGTCCGTCCCATTGCGAGCGCAACCATGCGATGTCTTCCCAACTGGGAGGCGGCATCTGCATCCACTCGTAGTACGCACCAAAGAACGCGGGCGGTTTCTGGCCGGGATGGGCCATGTTCGGCGCACTGAGATCGGGAAGTTTGCCGGTCTTGAGATAAGCGATGAGCCATTTGGGCTTCGAAAGCGCCTGCGGTGACAACTTGATCATCGTTTTGAGATCGAGCTTCTCGGGGATCCAGGGGCTTCCCCAGTCGCGACCGTTCGAGAACGTCCAGTCGAGCGTCAGGATGATGCCTTTGGCGCCGGCGGCCTTGGCACGCTCGAGGCGCTGCACCATGACATCGCGACCGCCTGACCAGTACATCTGGAAGAGCAGCTGCGAGTTCACCGCAGCAACGTCTTCCATCGACTTGCTGCCGAACGAACTGAGACCCATTGGGATGCCGCGGTTAGCGGCGGCGCGCCCGACAGCAACTTCACCGTCGGGATGCACGGCCTGCACGCCAGTCGGCGAAATGATGACGGGCATCGAAATGTCGAGACCAAACACCGTGGTGTTCATCGAACGCTCGGCCTGAAGGCCGGCCACGTGAGGGGCGAGTCCGAGCTGATCGAACGATGTCAGGTTGCCGTTGAGCGACAGACCCTTCTCGGCGCCACCGATGATCGCTCCGTAGACCGACTTGGGAAGACGCTTCTCAGCCCGGCGTTGGGCCACAGCTACCGTCTCGAACCATTTGTTTGCCATACGAAACTTCCCTCCAGAGATCGGGAGAACCCTAGTGGGGGCAGGCCTGTTGCTCCGAAGTCAGGGGCGGGGAGCCCATGAAGGGCGTCGGTGTCAGCGGTTGATCCGCAATCCGGACCGGGGAACGTTCACCAGTGATGATGGCCATCGTCGGGATCGATTGGTGGCATTACGCCGAACCGGTCCCGGACTTCGTTCAGCGGAAGGGCGGCGAGCTCGAAATGGTCGACCAGTGAGAAGTCGGCGGAACACTGGGCGCCGCGCGCTAGCTCCTGTCCAAAAAGTTCGGCCGCAGACCCGTCGGCCAACGTTCCCGACTCCGATGTCAGCTTCCCAGCGTTTCCAATCCCCACCTCGTGAACGATCAGCGATGCCAACAGCGCGGACCTGTTGACCTCGTTGTCGTTCATCGCCATCTGGAATGCACTCAGGGCCAATTCGCCCGGACCGGTCGGTTCGATGCCGGCGATCACATGGGTCATGTCGTGAGCGACGAAGAAATGGTTCATCCACGATGCCTCTGTGCCCGGCGTCAGAATCCGATGGCGTCGGTAGAACTCGATGTAGCTCCAGCCCAAGGTGCCCTTCGGGAGGTCATGTAATTGATCAAGCTTCACTGCGAGTTCAGGCTCGGCGGCATCCACCGGTACCGTCCTGCCCCGAAGCGAAGGCTCCGCTCGATCAGCAAGGTTCGATCGCAGGAAACGCTGGAAATCATCGGCCGCGATTTCCGTGCCCTTGTCGACGAGGTCTCGGAGTATCTGCCTTTCGGGTCCTTCGACTCCGAGAGCGCCGAGGTACGTCTCGACCGAACTGACCTGAGCCTCCGATATCGGATGACGACAGGCTTCGAGCGCCACGAGCAATTCATGGAAACACCTGCGAGCCGCCGGGCTCCTCAGCACTTCCGCCGTCTGCTCGGGGCCAAGGGCCGACACGGTCGAAAGGTCGAGATCGTCCCGGTTCCAGAGATGCACGGTGATCGAGCGCAACACCACCAGCTGCTCTTGTGTCGGTCCGTCGTCGACGCCGCAGGCACCGAGAAGTCCAGCAACCGTCGCGTCAACGAGATCCGGATCAAGCGAAATTGGCATCTATCAATTCCGTTCACGCGCAGGTTGACGAACATCGTCCGAAGGAGCCGACACTACCGAGCGCAGGCCGTACGATGCAGTTCTGCATCCAGGGGGATTCATGACCATCGACACATCTGCTGCCGCGTTCGCTGATCTTGCGGCGCTTCTCACCGACATCAATTCCGACGCCGATCACCCGCGTTGGAACTTCGTGGATGATCTCGATCGCGCGTCGTATCGGGAGTTCGCTCTGCACTCGATGCAGCACGCGCTGCAGTTCTGGCTCGAGGCCGATCCGGCTCGGCCCCGCTTTCACCGCTGGTTCATGCCGAACAAAAAACTGCTCGGCGACAATCCCGACACTATTTATTACGGGACTGTCATCGACCCCACCAAGTCATACCGAATTCGCGGCAATATTGCCGACGCTTGCTACACGTCGTTCACCGTCGAGGTCGGAACGGCCGGCGGCACGATGTCGCAGAAACTCGGACACACCCTCAACGACGATCAGTTCGACGTCGATGCAGCCGGAAACTTCGAGCTGATCGCATCCGCTGTCGGAGACGGTCCCAACTGGTTGCGGCTCGATCCCGAAGCCGGTTCCATCACCACCCGCCATTATTTCGAGTGGAAACGATGCGCGGCACTGGATCCAAATCTGCACGTGCCGCTGTCGATCGAACCCCTCGATGATCCCGGCCCGCCGCCCGTGCCCGATGACGCCGCCGTGGCCGCGAACATCCGTCGCGTCATCACCTTCCTGCGCTCGGTGACTGTCGACTGGGGCCACACCCCCATGCCGCCCGGAGCAATCCCTTGGGTTTCGGCCGAACCGAACGCATTCACGAATCCCCCGGCCCACGACGGAAACCTCTCCATTGGTTACGCCGCCACCGACAACATCTACCGCAGTGCGCGTTGGGCGCTCGGGCCTGACGAGGCCCTCGAGATCCGCGGTGTGTGGCCTCGCTGCCGATTCGCCAACATCGTGCTGTTCAACAACCACATGCAGACGCTCCCCTATGACCGTCGGCAGGTCTCACTCAACCGCGTGCAGACCCACGTTGACGCCGACGGTTCCTTTCGGATGGTTCTCGCCCATTCCGATCCCGGCGTTCCCAACTGGCTCGACACGCGTGGACTGCATCACGGCATGATGTTCTGGCGGTTCTTGATGCCGACCGAACCGCTTATGCAGCTGGAAACCCGGGTCGTGAAGTTCTCTGACCTCCCCTGACTTTTCCTGCTCACTGTCGGGCAAACTGCGTCCATGACTCACGCGCTCGAAGGAACCGTCACCAGCCTGCATAGCGATGGCGGGCACAACTTCTCAAAACCAGCAATTCACGAAGCCGTCTTCCTTGCCGGTGTCGGGATCGAAGGCGATGCTCACTCGGGTCCAACCACGCAACATCTGAGCCGACAAAAGAAGGATCCGACTCGACCGAATCTCCGTCAGGTTCATCTCGTGGCCAGCGAAATTCACGCGGGCTTACGCGCTGACGGTTTCGAAATCCCGTTCGGTTCCTTCGGAGAAAACCTCACGACGAGCGGAATCGAGCTCGGCGAGTTACCCGTTGGTTCGACATTGCGCCTTGGCGACGACGTCATCGTCGCTCTCACTGGTTTTCGCGATCCGTGCGCGCAGATCGACAATTTCCAAGAGGGATTGCGCGCCGCGGTTTCGTTCAAGCCCGAGGTTGGGCCGCAACTATTTCGCAATGGCGTGATGTCGATGGTCGTGCGCGGTGGAACCGTGCGAGTTGGCGACTCCATCAAGGTTGCACTGCCGGCCGAACCGCACCAGCCGATGCAAAAAGTCTGATCAAACGAGATCGGGTGTGAGATCCGCGAACTTCACGACCTCACACGTTGGCTTCTCGATATCACCTTCAGGCAGGAAGAATCGGAAGAACATCGTTCCGAGATTTCGGCCTTCGGTGTCGATCCAATTGGCATGACCAGGATCGGAATGAGCCAGCACGAGCGTGAAGCTTCCGTCTGCGTTCAACGTGGTGTTGGCGCGGTTACGACTGACCTGGCGGTTCACGTAGTCGTACATCTGTGACCATCGGTTCCACAGGCACAGGTTGGCAAAGACGCACTCGGGCCAGCGACCGCGAATCACAAGCGCTTCGTCGTCGCCAATGAGATACGGAGCCATCGAATAGGCCGCATCAAACGCAGCGAAGGCCATGTTGCCAGGAACAATCGGTTGCGGAAGTTCGTTCGGTACGCGCGAGACAAACGGAATCGGCGTGTCTTCCGTGGGTGCGGTCGATGCAACGGTCTTCTGGCTTACGTGATTGATCACGCGCTGCAGGGCGGCGGAGACCCGTTCGTCATTCCATCGCTCCGGTGCAGGGAGGCTCTGCACCGCTTCGATACTGATCGGGACATGAAGGGTCTGCGATGCCGATGCCGACCACGGGAACTCGAAGTAATGACGGGTGGTTATGCGACCGCCGTCTTCGGGGATTGCCAGCCAGTTCCGATCGTCCGCTTTGCCGCCGAGACGGATCTCATAGTTGCCATCACCGTCGACATCGATGTCGCTGTCGCGTAGAACGCCGGACGTGTGGGTTGCGTAGCCACCCTCGGCCGCACCGGCCTCCATCGTGAACGATGTGTAGACGGCGCCAGCGAAGTTCCCGCGCACGACATATTCGCGACCCGGCGCGATCGGCGTCTCGAAATACACGGCGTCGGAGTTGTCGCCAGTGAAACTGCGAGTGGGCGAAACGATCCGGTTAAAAACCGGGCGATCGGGATCGAATTCCTGATGCGAGTAGAGCGCACTCTGCAGAATATGAGAAAGATTGCGGAATCCTTCGGCGACGTCGTCGTCACTCATGACCGGGCCGGGCACCACCCAGTTGTCGGCCGCGTCCTGCAGAACGGTCAACAATTCATTGAATTTCGCGCGTGATTGCAACTCACTCATGGCTTCCCCCTGGTTCATGGAACGCTGCATCCTCGCAAATCTGAGCCGACGATGCACGCCGCATTCGATCGAGATGCCGGGCTACCGTCGCATCAAACACCCAGGGGGGACCATGACCAGCAACGACGCTCGCCTTTCCGAGGCGCTCGATTACCTCGACATCCGCCGTATCCAGAACCGCTATGCCGACATCGTCACCCGGCGAGCGTGGGCCGAGCTTCATGAAATCATGCGGCCGACCTGTCGGCTGGAACTCAACCTCGGCGACAGCACGATGTCCTTCGACGGACCAGGAGCCATCGGCGACTTCATCGGCGATCAACTCATCCAGTTCTCATTCTTTGAGTTCGTGATCCTCAATACCGTCATCGACGTGAACATCGAGACTGGTGTGGCGGGGGCCCGCATGTACATGCAGGAGCTTCGTCAGAACGTTTCCGATGGCCGGCGCACCAACGCCTACGGCGTGTATCACGACCGTTTCGAGCGCCATGACGGCACATGGTGGATCGCTAACCGCAAGTACGGATCGTTCTCACGCACCGCCATTGACGGACCCAAGAACGAACAAGTCGTGTTTCCGCTTCCGGAATTCGACCTCCGCTCGCTCTAAGGCCACAAGCGCAGCCGTCAGGCGCTCAGATCGATCTCGTTACCGCCGGCGTCGCGGGCCTCGACGCGGCGCACACCTGTCGGCGCACCGCCAAGACCAAGAGCCGACAGGATCTCGAACGCGCTGTCGGTGGCATTCGTCCCCGGCGGTTGACGCAAGGTCGCTCCTTCGCGGTCTTCGTCTAGCTGCCACCCACGGCCATCAAGCGCCGTCGCCACGTTGCGCAGTCTCGACGCGCTCAGATCGTTAAATCTCACGACCAAGACACTGCTTCCCCCGACCTTGGCGTTGATCACCAGTCGGTGCCAACCCTCGGGGGCCGACACCGTTGCCGACCCGTCCGTTTCGTTGATCAGTACGTGGGCGCGGAGGCTCACGATCGCGTCGGTGAGGATGCCGACCGCGTCGAAGTCGTCGCAATCGAGTTCCAGAGGTTCGGCCATGACCAAGCCTCGCACGAGTCGGGGGCATGGCCGTAGGATTCGCCTTGTCGCTTCGTTGTCGGCACATCACACAGGGCGCCGCCATGGGGGACCTCAGATCATGGAATCACAAACGGAACGCGACGCACCGGTCGCCATCGTCACCGGAGCAGCCCGCGGGATCGGCGCCGCCACCGCCACCCGGCTCGCGTTGCGCGGCTACACCGTTGCCCTGATCGACATTCCGGCCGAATCGCCGGGTCTGATTGCTCCCGTTCCTGGCCCCTACGTTCCTGCCACCGGCTCCGATCTTGATCTCGCCGCCGCGGCGTGCGGGGGGCGTGGTTTCGCTTGGGCTGCCGATGTCCGCGACGACGTCGCCATTTCTGCCGTTGTTGGCTCAGTGCTCGATCGCTTCGGGCGTCTCGACGCCGTGATCGCGGCGGCCGGCGCAGTCGCGGGTGGCACACCCCTCTGGGAAACAACCAACGATGTGTGGCGCTCCATGATCGAGATCAATCTCACCGGGGTGTTCAACATCGCACGAGCCACGATTCCCGCGATGCTGGCCTCGCCCGAACCTCGTAACGGCCGCTTCGTTGCCGTTGCCTCCGCCGCCGCCCATCACGGCCTTCCGCAGCTCAGCGCCTATTCGGCGGCGAAACACGGTGTGGCCGGATTAGTGAAAGCGCTTGCCGCCGAGCTTGGTTCCAGTGGCATCAGTGCGAACGCCGTTGCCCCCGGTTCGACCGACACGGCAATGCTGCAGGGGAGCGCTGCGATCTATGGCCTTTCCGGTCCGAGCGACTTCGCCGATCAGGCCCGCATCGGCCGTCTCATCGACCCCGACGAAATCGCGGCCACGATCGAGTGGCTGTGCACCGATGCCCCGGCGGCACTCACCGGGAGCGTCATTGATGTCGACGGCGGATTCCGACCATGACCGGCTTCACCCGCAATGCGGTTGACGCGATCGGTTCGCGGGTCGTGGGCCGGCGTGGCGAAATCGAGGTTGTCGTCGCCGCACTCGGCGCCGATCGTCATGTGCTTCTTGAGGGTCCTCCCGGCACCGGAAAATCCTCGCTGCTGCGGGCGCTTGCCGGAGCCGCCGACACGGCACTGGTTTTCGTCGAGGGCAACGCCGAACTCACGCCGGCGCGACTTGTCGGCACCTTCGACCCCTCCCGCGTGCTTGTCGATGGTTACTCGCCCGACGTCTTTCTCGATGGTCCGCTGATCGAAGCACTGCGCACGGGAGCGTTGCTCTACATCGAAGAGATCAACCGCGTGCCCGAAGAAACGCTCAACGTCATCATCACGGCAATGAGCGAACGCGAGCTACACGTGCCACGCCTCGGTCGCGTCGAGGCGGCGCCGGGATTCAGGGTCGTCGCCGCGATGAATCCGTTCGACGCGATCGGGACTGCCCGCATCTCGTCGGCTGTTTACGACCGGGTCTGCCGAGTGTCGATGGGTTACCAAAGCCAATCCGACGAATTCGAGATCGTGGCCCGCGAAGCTGGAGTGACTGGCGCAGGCCCACTCGGGCGACGCGCTGTGCGCGTTGCACGCGCGAGCCGTGAGCATCCTGATCTCCGTATCGGATCGTCAGTACGCGGGGCTATCGACATCTCGCTTCTCGCCTCGCAACTCGCGACGATCCGTTCCTCGTCACCGCTCGACGAGGCCGTTGGGCTCGATGCCGCGCTCGCCGCACTCTCGGGCCGCATCCGGCTCCGCGAAGGCGGATCCCGCTCACCCGAGGACATCGTGCGCGAGTTGTGGGCGGCTCATCCGCTCGAGTCCGTCGAACCGGCGGGCGATGATCCGACCAATGCCGACGCAGCTCCGCCGACCTCGAGTGCCAGTCCGGGAAAAGCCTGAGCCCTCAGCCCGGCACCGGTGGGGGCAGCGCCGAATCGGATGATGAGCGCACCCTCGAGGGTCAGGAAGCTCAGGGTGCACTCACCGAGGCATCGCGTCGCACATCGTCGAGACAATCGCTCGCTCGGAATCCTGGGTTCGAGCAGATCTCTCCCGATGTCGGACAACTCGACGAAGCGGCCTTCGACGATGCTCTGCGCGATAACCCCGATGACGCGCTCGCGTTACTCGCCGAACTGAGCGGAGCAACCGACGAGCGACTGCGGGCGCTAGCCCGACAACTCGCCGGTCGCGTGATGGTTGATGTCGTGCGCACCGGCTCGACGCGTCGGCCCGGAATCGGCCGGCTCCGCCACCGTCGCGCGGATCTCTCCACCGGCGAACTCGACATTGACCGCGGCCTCGAAGCCATCGCTTCGGCCCGTGCCCGAGGAGATGCACCCGCCCTTGATGAACTGATGTCTCGCGAGTGGTCGAAACCGGAGTTGGCCCTGTGTCTCGTCGTCGATCGCAGCGGCTCAATGGGTGGCGATCGGTTGGCAACCGCCGCTGTTGCCGCCGCCGCGTGTCTTTGGCGGGCACCTATCGACACGAGCGTGATCGCGTTCAGCGATGACGCCTTTGTTCTCGCCAGTCAGGGTTCAGGGCGCGCCCCTGAAGATGTCGTGACCGATCTTCTCCGACTGCGCGGGCACGGCACGACCGATCTCGCCCTCGGTTTGCGGACCGCCGCCGCCCAACTCGAACGGTCGCGAGCATCCCGCAAAGTCACGATTCTGCTGTCCGATGCCCGGCCCACGGCCGGTTCCGATCCCGCAGCGATTGCCCGGGGCCTCGACGAACTCGTCATCGTCGCGCCGGCCGATGACGATTCCGAAGCGATGACCTTCGCGGCCGCGACCGGAGCCCGATGCGTCGGCGTCGCTGGCCCGTCCTCCATTCCCGATGCCATCGGATACGCCCTGTTCGGCTAATTCACGTCGACATCCGATCGGTGGAATCATGTCGTCATGGGTTTGGGGCAGTTGCGCGATCGCACGTGGACTGAGGTGGCATCAGATCGTCCCCCGTTCTTGCTCGTCCCTGTCGGGAGTTGTGAGCAGCACGGGCCGCATCTTCCGCTCGACACCGATACCCGGATCGCCGAAGCCGTCGCCGGGCGCGTCGCCGCCGAAACACCGGACGTGGTCGTCGGGCCGTCGGTCAACTTCGGCGCATCGGGCGAACACGCCGGCTTCGCCGGAACTCTGTCGATCGGTTCGGCCGTTCTTCACAACGTTCTCGTCGAACTTGGTCGATCGGCCGATCTTTTCCGGGCAGTCGTATTCGTCAACGGCCACGGCGGCAACATCGACGCCGTCCGATCCTCGGTCGCGTTGCTTCAGAGCGAAGGCCGCAACGTCGGCGCTTGGTCTCCTTCGATTCCCGATGGTGACGCCCACGCCGGTTTCACCGAGACGTCGCTTCTTCTCGCCATCGATCCCGAGTGTGTCCACGTCGATCGACTCGAACCCGGAGCCATTGCACCCCTACACGATCTCCTGCCCGACCTGCGGGCCGGAGGAGTCCAATCAGTTTCGACGAACGGAATCCTCGGCGACCCTCGAGAGGCAAATGCAATAGCCGGAATGACACTGTTCGATTCGCTCGTGACGCAACTTCTCGCGTTCCTCTCGGAAAATGGTGAGTGGTGAGTTCCGGTTCGCTTGCAGGTCTTTGCGTCAACGCTGATCCCTCGCTCCGTCGCCAGGACGATGACCGAGTTCTGATCGGCGGTTCACCGCTGTCGGTCATGCGCCTTTCAGCTGCCGGTGCGTCCCTTGTGACACGACTCCTCGGTGGTGAGCCCTTACCGGCCGGCAACAGTGCGAGTCATTTGCTGCGCAGGCTCTTGGAAACCGGAATGGTGCATCCCGTCCCTAACGCAACAGCGTTTGCGCTCACCGATGTAACGATTGTGATTCCGGTTCATGGCAGCCTCCATCCCGAATTGCTTGACGCGATCAGGGGCGTCGCCGCGATCATTGTTGTTGACGATGCGAGCCCGATACCGATCCGCGTACCGGCACACAACATTCACGGCGTATCGACGACGGTTATCCACGTCGACGCCCAGCAAGGTCCGGCTGCCGCCCGCAACGCCGGTTCCGGTCACGTGGCAACCTCAATCACTGCATTCATCGATGCCGATTGCGTTCCATCCGATGGTTGGCTCGAACCTCTCCTCGGTCATTTCGCGGATCCATCTGTCGCTGTAGTCGCGCCTCGAATCGTTCCCACCGATCCTGTCGAGGATCAACCGACCCGACTCGCTCGCTACGAACACATTCGCTCCGCGCTGGATCTCGGTTCCCGACCAGCGCGCGTCCGAGCACGGACACGCGTTTCTTTCGTACCCTCCGCCGCTCTCGTCTTCCGCACCGACATTGTTCACACCCATCACGGCTTCGATCCGTCGCTAATCGTCGGCGAGGACGTCGACTTCGTCTGGAGAGTCGACGAAGCCGGCCATACCGTTCGCTACGAACCCGCGGCCACGGTGGCTCATCGGCACCGGACATCGTTCCGTCCTTGGGCCAAGCGCCGATTCGAATACGGAACATCGGCCGGTCCACTCGCCCGACGTCATCCCGGAGCACTCACGCCCCTCGAGACCTCCGGGTGGAGCATCGCCGTCTGGGCGCTCCTCGCCACCGGTCACCTCATCGGTGCCGGAGCGGTCTTTGCCGGAACTGCCGCGCTGTTGGCGCGGAAACTCGAGTCGATCGACAAACCGATTCCGGCCGCCCTTCGCCTCGCCGGCGCCGGGCACCTCGGCGCCGGGCGCCTGATGGCCCAGTCGCTTGTCCGACCCTGGTGGCCGGTCACCTTGCTCGCCGCCGCGCTTGTGCCCTCCCGCAAGTTCCGGGCGGTTCTTCTCGGAGCAGCACTCGCTCCGGCAATCATCGACTGGATTCGCGAGCGACCGCCGCTTGATCCCGTTTCGTATGTCGCGTTCCGCGTCGCTGATGATGTCGCGTACGGTGCCGGCGTTTGGGTCGGTGCCTTCCGGGCGCGAACTACCGAGCCTCTTGTTCCGGATCTCACGAGTTGGCCGAAGCCGAGTCGCTACTCCACGCAGCGATCATTCACCCGCGGCGAGTCACTGCCGCCGATCTGATTCAGCCGACGTTGAGAAGATCGACGACGAACACGAGTGTTTCGCCGCCCTTGATCACACCACCGGCACCAGCAGCGCCGTAGCCCTTGTGCGGCGGGATGGTGATGCTGCGACGGCCGCCGACGCGCATGCCGGCCACGCCTTCATCCCAACCGGAAATGACCTGACCGGCACCCAAACGAAAGCCGAACGTGTCGTTGCGATCCCATGAGGCGTCGAACTGCTTGCCGTCGCTCCACGCCACTCCGACGTAGTGGACCGTGACGGTGGTGCCGGCAACGGCTTCAGTGCCTTCGCCGATTTCAAGGTCTTCGAGTACGAGATCCGCGGGGGGTTCGCCAGCAGGGATCGTGATGGAGGGTTTGGTGTCAGCCATCGGCAGAACCTAGTTCGTTCTCCGCATGTCTCGGGCCATCGCCGCGTGGTTTTTCGTCTATCCGCGGCGCAACAACAGCGCTCGCCAATCGTCCTCCGCTGCGGTCGCGGCGAGAACGAATCCGCGTTCAACAAATTCGGTCATGACGTCATCGACCTGATCATCGAGCACACCACTCAAAATCAACACGCCGTCGTCTCGGATCGCGTCGGTAATCGAGGGCGCGAGTGCGCGGAGCGTCGCGGCACCGATATTGGCGACGATGACATCGTGCGCCTGCGATTCAAGGAGACCGTCCGCGTTGACCGATACGTCGATCAGCGCCGCCACATCATTGCGCTCGGCATTTGAACGAGTGGCCTCGATCGCCGCCGGGTCGAGGTCGATGGCGACAACAGTGGCGGCACCAAGTCGGGCGGCAGCGATCGCAAGAATGCCGCTTCCGCAACCGATATCGGCCACCGAAGAACCCGGTGTCACCAGTGATTCAAGTTCGGCCAGACACATACGAGTGGTGGGATGCGATCCGCTGCCAAACGTGTGGCCTGGGTCGATACGAAGGACAAGATCATCCGGTCCGGCGAAGTCGGGAACTTCCAACCACGAGGGAACCACAACCGTGCGGGCACCCGCGCGCCATGGCCTGGCGAACTCCCGCCAGGTGTCGAGTCCCTCGTCGCCGGCGACCGAACGGACGCGCACTGGCCATCGGTCGCCGAGTTCGGCGAGTACCGGGTCAACTCGGCCGGTCGGAACGCCGCCACGGAGTTCGATCCGACCAGGTTCTGCGCCGGCGCGTTCCTCGACGCCGTCAACGCCACCGGACCAGAGAGCACCGGAAGCCTCGTCGACCTCGTCGGGTGACACATCGACGATCACGGTCGTCCACTGACCGGTTGCGTCGGCGCTGCTGGTATCCACGGACGCGGACCGTAGGTCTCCGCAACCGGGTTTGGCGAGCCGAGGCCCGGAGACCAGCGTCAGTCGGAGCCAGATCCAGCCGTCAGGGCTTGGCGACAGGCCTCACAGACCGGGTACTGATAGGGATCGCGGGTCGGGATGAATCGCTCTCCGCACAACGCAGTGATTTCTTCACCGAGCACGTACCCGCGCATCTGATCGCTCTTGCGAATGATGTGCGCGACCTTGCCATGCTCCATGTCCGGATCCGACGGACGGGTGTCCTGACGCTCGACGGTTTCGGTCGACGACAGGCGAGCCGTCGAACGGGCGGTCCCATCGTGGATCCGTTGGGTGTCAGTGAGGACGGTATTCATCACGGGTGAAGCGTACCGCTGCAGTTCCCGATGCTCCGTACGCCCTTCGGACCTAGTTACAACAGGTCCCGATCCCGACTCAGCCCGGGTTCGACCAGTGCCACGGTTCACTCGGGAGATTCGTAAACCCGAACCGTCCAGCATTGGCCGCGAGCCAACCAAAGGCTGGATTACTGCGGCTGTTGATAAACGAACCGTTGGACTGGAAGTCGACGGCCAAACCCTGTTCGTGCATCGAGTAACCAGGACGGGCGGTCGGCGGTGAGCACGAATCGGCGGGCATCTGCCAAATCGCGTACTCGGATGTTCCGCAGTTCTGACGGCGCAACTGGATCTGCGCGTTGATATCGCGGTAGCCGTAGCCACCAAGTCGGAATCCTGCCGAGGATGCGGCCGCAAGAAGCCCGCGGAGCGATTCGGCGATGCGAGAGTTCACGGTGATTCCGCCGACAGTGGTGAGCGGTGGCCGCGGGACCGAACCTCCCGGAGTCGTGACCGGGGGAGTTGTGCCGCCCGACGAACCGCCAGGAGTCACGGGAACACGAGAGACCGATTCAGCGAGCGCCGCCGCCTCAGCCGCTATCTGTGCCCCAAACTTTGCGTCAAGTCCCGACAGGTACATGGCTTCGGACAGCTGCTCGTCGAGTCGCTCACGAACCTGAGTGGCGAACGCGGCCTGCTGATTCTTCGCGGCAGAGAGCGCGGTCAGGGCCTGTTCGGCGGCGGCCACATGAGCTTCTGCTTCAGCCTTTGCGTTCTCAGCCCGCTTCCGTTGTTCCTCAAGGCGCTGCCTGGTCATGCGCAACTGGTCAATCACGTCAGCGTCGGTACCGGACTGCATCTCGATCAACGCCCGACGGGTTTCGTCTTCCTGGGCTGAAACGGCCTCGAAACGTCGAAGCATCTCTTCGCCGGGAGGATCGAGATAGGCAGCTACCGCATACCTCGCGACTTTGGCTCGGATGGCAATGAGTTCCTTGTTGGTGGCCTCGGCAGCAATCTCCGCCTCACGCGCCTCTGCGCTGCTGGCTTCAGCCCGACGCCGGGCATCAGAAACCACCGCTTCCTGACCGCGGACGTTCTCCTCGAACACTGCGAGCGCTTTCGTGACTTCAGCCTGAGTTCCTTCGAGGGCATTGACCTGCGACGCAACTTGTGCCTGCGAGGCCCGAACCGCTGCGCGCTGTGCGCGGGCATCAGTCGCCGCGGCCCCGACCGGACCAAGTCCAAGCCCGAGCAATGCCGTCGCCAAGCCCATGATCACAGCCGCGGCAAGTGATCTGGTGCCAGTGGTTCGTACTCGACAGGCAATACGGCTCATGGATCCTCAGACAAATCTGTCAGAGGAAGGCCCCGGATTCCGCCCGTAAGCAACTCTCACCCTACCGCACGACCTCCGGATGGGGTAACACCTCGTTCAGGGAGCCGGAGGGGACATCTTTTCCGGCTGCCAGATGCCCTCAGCCATGTAATCGGAGGCCGGGAATTCATGGAGCCAGACCCGGATCGACGGTAGCGAAGCCCCGATTGAGGTATGAACCGCGTCGGTCACGGCGGCCATGAGGGCCTTTTTCTGTTCCGGGGTGCGGCCCTCGAGCAGATTGATCTGGATCAGCGGCATGTGGTCTCCGATGGGAAGGAGTGCTGCGGACGGCAAGCACCCGGTTTCGAAACGGCCCGATGCCGCAGGGCGAGGATAGTTCCGGCACCCCGGCGCACTGGGTGCCCTCTGAGGCCGGAATCGACCAACACCAGCCCCCGCCTAGGGTTCTCGGCAATGGCAAAGAAACCGGGCAAGAAAAACCATCCGACACCCCGGCGAACCCCCGCACCCGAACGGGTCCGGACGCGACGATTCCGTTCGATCGTTTTCATCTGGGTCTTCATCGCTCTGTTCGTCGTCGGCCCCATCTTCCTCGGCAATTACCTCTTCGTCATTCCGGCTATCGGCTTCATCGTCGCCGGCATCGCCACCATGCGACTTGCCCGATCACCCGATGGCCCCGACGCCGAAACGCTCGGGCCCGATGCTCTCGCAGGTGGAACGAAAGATGCCCCGGTCGAGGTGCGGGCGACGTGGTCGGTCGGAACACAGGGACAACTACGCAATCAGGAACGCGGCGTCATCAGGGTCGCTGATCGCAGGATCAGTTTCATCGCCGACGACGGCGAGTCCCGGTTCGATGCTGCGATCAACAAGACCGTGCTCGCATCGAAACCTGGATTCTGGCGGCCTCAACTCGACCTCGAACTGGGCGGGTCGACGCACAGCCTGCGTTTCTTCCCGCTGTGGGATCTCGGGGCAACCACCGTTGGGCCAATCGTGGCCCAGGAGTGGTATGACCAGCTCTCCGAACTCGGCGCCAAGGCCTGACGATGCCTCAACATGAACCGGACTCCAACCGCACCCGCGTGCGGGCCAGAGCCCGTCGAAATCTTGTGCTTCTCGTGTGGTGGGCCATCACGATTCTCGGACTGTTCGCTCTGTCGATCGGCGGCCCCTGGATCCTCATCATTCCGGTCGGCGTGATCGGGATCCTCGTGGCCAGCAACACCGTCGCCGTCGTACGTCAGACCGGCCCCGAGCACAACGCTCTCGAACCCGGCCGACTCGAACGGGCCGATCGGGAGAACGATCCGGTCACCGTTGCCGCCTCTCGTTCACCCCAACGGGGCGCGAAGGAGAAGGCGCGGCGACAGGGCACGCTTTCCTACGGCCGCGGACGTCTCACCTTTGTGGTCCATGGCCAACAGGGCCGTATCGACCGCACCAGTTCCGTCGACCGTGCCGGCGATCAGTTGATCCTCGATGTCGCTCCAGCCGAACTCGTACTCGGCATGCGCCCCACATGGCTGCGGCCAACTCTCGAGATCACCGCCAACAACACGCATCACTTCATCGACTTCTCCCTTCCGAGCGACTTGGGTTCCGGAGCGGTCGGATCAGTCGTGGCCGCCGCCTGGTTCGACCAACTTGTCGAGCGGGGAGCGACGAGCCCGAACCGCTAGCCCAAACTGATAGCCCGGCCAGGGTCTCCACGCGTGTAACCATTGACCCGTGTCTCTCCCCCCCGCTGATCCGTCATTGCTGGATGCCGCCGTCGAGATGACCCGCGACGCGGGAAAGCTCACCCTCCAATGGTTCGATCGTCATGATCTCGCCATTGACCGCAAAGGTGATGGCACGCCCGTCACCGAAGCCGATCGGGCGGCCGAGCGTCTCATCCGCGAGCGGATCGCCGCGATCGCTCCGGACGACACCATCTTGGGCGAGGAAGAAGAAGATCATCCCGGAACGAGCAATCGCACGTGGATCATTGATCCGATTGACGGAACAAAAGCCTTTACGCGCGGTGTTCCTCTCTATTCGAATCTTCTTGCCATCGTTGACGAGCACGGTCCTCTCATCGGCGTGATCGGACTCCCGGCTCTCGACATCATCGTGTACGCCGGACGCGGGCTCGGGTGTTTTCGCAACGGTGAACGCGTGCACGTGAGCACTCGTTCCGAGCCGTCCGAGTGCGTTCTGAGCACGAGCGGATTCACTACCTGGCCCGAGTCGTCGCTGCTCGGCGTTAAGCGGGCCGGCTTTCAGATGCGGACATGGGGTGACGGTTACGGCTACGCGATGGTTGCGTGCGGAACGCTCGATGCAATGGTCGATCCAGACGTTTCCCTCTGGGACATCGCACCTATGCCGGTAATTCTCAGCGAAGCCGGCGGTCGCTTTACCGGAACCGATGGGTCCGACGTCGACCTCGTTCCCGGGGCAAAAGCTTCTGGCGTTGCGTCAAACGGAATCATCCACGATGCCGTTCTGCGCGCATTGGACGCCGACTAAATCCGGACGACGTCTTCGTCACTCAGGATTCGTCGTCGTCATGGCACACCGTGTGATCGTGCCCATGCGCGTGATGATGCGGATCGTCGATTAACACCGCGCCACCTTCGAGGCGGAGCAGTCGACCGCCATATGCACTCGCGAGATGTTCTGTTGTCAGAACTTCCGCCGGCGTTCCAGCGGCGACGACCCGGCCGGCGAGCAGCAGCACGTGATCGGTATCGGCCGCTTCAGAAAGATCGTGGGTCGTCATCACCACGGTGCGACCAGCGGCGCGTTCTTCAGCCACGACGTCAAGGATCCGCTGTCGGCTGACCAGATCGAGCCCAGTAACTGGTTCGTCTAAGAGCAAGAGTTCCGCTTTCTGCGCGAGACCCTGCGCAATGAACACCCGTTGCCGCTGTCCACCGGACAACTCGCCAAGATGGCGCGACACAAGCGGTCCGATCTCGAGTCGGTCGATAGCTTCGGCCACGATCTCGCGATCAGAGGATCGCAATCGGCCGAGTATTCCGCGATCAGCGAATCGGCCCATGGTCACCACTTCGCGGACCGTCACCGGCAACTGATCATTGACCTTCGCCGATTGCAGCACGTACGCAACTTTGCGTCTCGCTTTGATGGGGTCTTCGCCCAGAACCCTCAACGAGCCGGACTGCACGGGCAACAAACCGACGATCGCATTGAGCAGACTCGATTTTCCGGCACCGTTTGGACCAACCAATGAGGTCACCGCCCCGGCGGGAAGGCAGAATTCGGAATCGGCCAGAACTGGATGCCGGCCGTACGCAAGATTGATGCCGATTCCCTCAACAGCACACGCCAACGACTGCCCCACCGCCGCATCGGGCGAAGAGACAGGGAATACGCTTCCTGTCCGTTGGTTGTTGTCGGTCACCGGCACAGTCTTGCCGACGAATCTCCGACAGACGAACGACATCGAGCGGGAACCAGAACGGTTCCGGTAACGACCAAGAAGACCGTGAGCCCCGTGGTCCCCCAAACAGGTTTTTCCTCGTGACAAAACGTCGGTTCCTCCGACTTCCCCTTGCCATCGCAGCCGTTGTCCTCGTTCTCCACACGGGGACCGGCGTCGCGTCCGCCCATGCGAATCTCGTTGCGAGCAGCCCTGCCGACGGTTCATCGATGGCCGCGTCACCGGCCGACGTGAGCGCCACGTTCAGCGAATCGATCTCGATCGATCTCGGCGGGCTGAGCGTCCGCGATACCGACGGCAACCGCGTCGACGAGGGAACCAGCGAGGTCGACGACAGTGGCCGCACCTTGACCACCAAGCTCCGCCCTGATCTGGCCACCGGGACCTATGTCGCCACCTATCGGGTTCTGTCGGCCGACGGACATCCCGTGAACGGGTCGTTCTTGTTCGGGATTGGTACCGACGTGATCGACGCTGCGGCCGGCCGAGGCGACGCATCCTCCGACCGAGCGTGGGAAGTCGCCGGCGCGTTTGCGCGGTTCCTCATGTATCTCGGCGCACTGCTCGCCGCCGGCCTCGCATTCTTTCTGGCCTTTCTCCACGATCAACTGCCCGATCGATGGAAACTCGTTCCGGTGGTGCGCATCGCCGCCGTAGTCGGCTTGCTCGGATCAATTGGCGTCATGGTTGTGCAGGCCGCGCTGCTCACGGGTCGCGGTCTCGGCTCGGTCGCGGAGTCCGGGGTGTTACGCAGTGTTCTCGGCGAACGGCTCGGCTGGTCGATCGTTGTGCTCTTACTCGGCCTTGCTGCCGTTTACCTTTCGACGAACACGAGCCGTTTGGTTCTGGCCCAGAGTCTCGCCCTGTACGGCGGTTTGGCAACCACCGTCTCCTTCTCGTTGTGGGGTCACGCGGTCGAGGCCCCGTCGACCTGGCTGGCCGTGGGGGCCGACGCCGTCCACACCACCACGGCCGCTCTCTGGTTCGGTGGGCTCGTCGGCATGGCCATGGTTCTGCGCCGACGTTCTCCGCAGCCCGTGGCATCGACTGCGCGAATACTCGGCCGCTTCTCCTCGATGGCCGCCGTCACGGTTGTCGTTCTCTTCGCCGCCGGCCTCGCTATGACATGGATCGAAACCGGTGGATCGCTCTCGGGCCTGACCGAAACGACCTACGGGCGGCTCGTCCTCACCAAGATCGCCATCACCCTCGGAATCGTGGCGATTGCCGCGTTCAACAGGTACCGCCTCGTGCCATCACTCACCAACACAGGCACCGACGACGCAGCCGCTCCGTTGTTGTGGGCCCGGCTCACCCGCACCGTGCGGGTAGAAGCCCTTGCGTTGGTTGCCGTTCTCGCGTTCACGGCTGTACTCGTGAATGTCACTCCGGCCCGGACCGAACTAGAGGTAGCGCCGAAGACGGTTTCACTCTCGCAACCCGTTGCCGAGGGTTCAGTCGCACTGGCGGTCTCTCCTGCGTTAGCTGGAGTCAACACCATGGTCATCCAGTACACGGGTGCTGACGGTCAGGCCGACGATGTTGCCAACACCCTCACCATTGAGTTCTTCCTTCCTTCTGCTCAACTCGGTCCGATCACCCGCCAGGTGATCAAATCCGGACCCGGCCGTTTCGTCCTCGAGGGGCCCGAACTTTCGCTTCGGGGCACCTGGGACGTAACACTGAAGGTGCGCACCGGCGATTTCACCCAAGAACAGTCGCGTTTCCAAGTACCCATCCGCTGATAGTTCGCTCCAACGATTCAGGAGATCCCATGCCCATGTCACTTCGTCGAATTCTGCTTTCGATCGGCGTCGGTGCCGCCGCTCTCGTCGCACTCGGTGCGCCAGCATCCGCTCACACTCAAGGCGTGGCCAAAGCGACGTCCGCCGGGCGGACCGAGGTTTCACTCACGATCGCAAACGAATGCGCCGGAGGTACGACCAACCTGCGCGTCCAACTTCCTGCCGGCTCGACCAGTGTTTCGGCCGAGAGTCCCGGCAATTGGATCGGAACCGTTAGTTCGACGGAGGTCTCCTGGGCCGGCGGTTTGTTCACCGGGTCGTCGAGCGAGTCATTCACCATCACCCTCGTTCTCGCCCAACCGGCCGGCAACATGGTCGCCTTCCCGACGCTGCAGGGATGCGCTGACGGTTCGACCCTTGCGTGGATCGAGCCCACCGACGCTGACGGTTCGGAGCCGGAATTTCCCGCACCGCAAATCAAGATCCCCGTGAATTCGACAACCGCACCCACGACCGCAGCCGGAAGTGCACCGACCACCGCGGGTTCCGGTCCGACGACCACCGCCCGCATGGCGATCGAGGAGACCCCGATCACCCAAGAGGGAAGTCCGGCCAATTCCGGTGGACTCGTCATCGGTGCAATCTGTGTCGGGGCGATCGTGATCGGATTCACGCTCCTCTACGTGCGGAATCGCAGACCACGGTCCGGGAACTGAAGAGCTGTCGTTTCGTGATCAAACCCGGCTGCCTTCGATGACTCACCGCCGTCGCAGAATCCCAATCATTCTGATTGCGATCGTGTTCCTCGCCATCGCAACAAACTGGTTGGCTCCCGCTCCCGCGTCGGCGGAGACCTTCACTCCCACTAACTCTGAGGCACGGATCGTCTCGATCACTCCCGAATCCAACCTCGTTGTCCTCGAGGTTCTCGGAGGTGATGGCGCCCTGAGACTCCGCGTCGAGCCTGGCCACGAAGCCGTGGTTTTCGGTTATCAGAACGAGCCCTATCTCCGGATCTCCGCCGAGGGAGACATCGAGACCAATCTCAACTCCCCTGCCACCTATACGAACGCCACCCGTTCAGGTGATGTAGCCGTTCCCGACATCGACTCCGATCTGCCACCGGACTGGAAACGGATCGGTCACGGCCAGTCCGTTGTCTGGCATGACCATCGGATGCACACGATGCCCGGTGCGCCCGAGGTTTCGGAGTGGGCGATCACGATCCGCCTCGACGCCGTCACGACGATGGTGCTCGGTTCACTCACCCAACTCCCCGCTCCCTCGCCTCTTCCGTGGATTGCACTCGCGGGGTTCGTGGCAGTCGCACTGGTGATTTTTGGTCGTCGGTCCTTTACGAGAATCGGCGGGATTGTTTCGCTTGGCGTCGCTTTGTGCGCCACGATCGTCGTCGTTAACGCTTGGCTCGCAACTCCCTCGGTGCTCGGTCGCAGCGTTATCCCACTCTGCGTTGGTCTCGCCGCCGTCATCGCCAGCGCTGTCGCCCTCTTCATCAACGGGCGCGTCCAACTCGTTGTTGTTTTCGCTTCGCTCGCACTCAGCGCCGGCATTCTTGCCTCCACGAGTTCGACACTCGGTTCCGCGTTGATTCCTGGGCCGATCGCTCCTGCGATCATTCGGGCACTCCTTGCCGCAGCGCTCGGCGGAACCGTCGCCGCCGCTGGCCTCTTCGTTCTCTCGGCTGGCGACGGACTCTCAGCGCCCGATCTTCCCGCCCGCCCCGCCGGCAATTCCTAAGTCCGGTTAGGCCGACGACGCCATCGGCGGATCGGGTCGATCCAAGCGCTGATCCCAGCGACGCGCCTCCCGGATCGCCTGCGAATAGTCGTCACGTCGTTTGACCGCTCTCGATCGCACCGGTTCAACGATGGTCGCGCCGTACTGCTCGGCGATACCGCGACGCATCTGCAGAATGGCCTCGGTTCGAACCTGACTGATCCGCGACTCGGTAACTCCTAGCGCTCCAGCGAGTTCGGCCGAGGTTGCGCCGCCGAAGAAGAATCCCTCAATCACTTGGCGATGTCGATCATCAAGAAGCGAGATCGCGTCATGGAGATAGCCGATCAATTCGCGTTCTTCGAGTTCGTGTGAGGCGTCAGTAGCGTCATCGTCAGCGAGGAATTCCGCCGGTGACACGCCATCACCAAACCCTTCGGTCAGCAGTCGATCGAACGCGACAAGGTTCGACCTCGCGATGTTGGCCCTCACCACACGAAGTTTCGTTGGTGTGATTCCGAGTGCGCCGGCCAGCTCGATGTCGGTCGGGCGTCGACCGAGCCAACTCGCGAGGGACTGCTCGGAAGCCTCGACTCGCCGAGCAATCGCGCGGACCGATCGCGGCGCCCAGTCGCTTGATCGCAACGAATCCAAAATGGCCCCGTGAATGCGCCGTGCCGCAAACCGCTCGAATGGCACTCCGTGATCGGCATTCCACCGCTTCGCCGCTTCAACGAGACCTAATTCGCCGGCCTGAATAAGTTCGGACCTGTCCACGTGCCGCGGCAACGTCCCTGCGATCCGGGCGGCTATCTGCCGAACGAGTGGCAAGCCTCCGCCGTCAAGGGTCGCCAAGATCCCGGTTCCCTGTTGATCCATTTCCCCGTCCCCCACACTGTTTCCTGCGCACTGGAGCAGTCCCCGCCGCCCCCTGTCGCTGGCCCCACTGTTGACCGGTCAGCCACCAGTCGGGTCACTCTAGAAGTGGGTTCTGCCAAATGTCCGTGCAGCCCGACAAGAAAATTGGGATCAGGCCGATTGACCCACGGGGGGATCGGACTCGCCTTCGAAGATCGCGGCCTTGATGCCGCGCCTCGCCAGTTCTTGCAGGAAAGGCAGAGCCTCAACGAGTTCCGCCAATCCTCCGGCGCCGGTTCGGCGCAACTGGTCGGTGATGATCCATCGGGCGGCAACCGCCGCGACAGCGCCAGCGGCAACCGCGGGTCGATCCATCGCGCCGAGCACCACCGTGTCGCGAGTTCCGTTGCGCTCTCCGCGCAGCTCGACGCGCACCGCACCTGGCCCGCCTTCGGGATGGGTGGGCCACAACATCGGGAGCCGGGCCGTCAGTCGGTCGCGCCGAGTTGCCGCGACACGGGAAGTCACCCGAAGAATTCCTTCGAAGGCCGGAACAAGGACGAGCGCGTCAGGCAGTGCCGCTCGATAGCAATCCTGCGCGCCGATTGGTTCCGGGAACCAGCACAGCTCACGGCCTGATCCACCGGGTCGGTTCTCCCACTCCCCGTTACGCCAATCGACAGCACCACGCCCGACAGCCTGGTGATGCTGACGGGCACACGCAGGACCACCGGTTCCGGCTTTCGCCACGTGAATCTCTTCGACGCGGTCAAACAGACGAGCGCCGTGTGCAGCCAGAAGACACGTGAGGCCGGGCGCAAAGCCTGCGCCGATGATGAGGTTGACCTTTCGGCCACGGGCCGCGGAATCGAGAGCAAGTAGTCCGCGGACATCTTCAAGATGGTCGCCGGTCGAGACGACACTTACGCCCGCCCGGATGAGCTGTGCTGCCTGGTCGACGTGCGTTCGGGCCGGGCCGGCAAGAACCGCGACGTCGACATCAAGCGGGCTGTTGTGGGATCCGGTGTCGATCGAGGCCTTCTCGCCAAGGCTCTGGGCGACCAGCTCGACGCGCGCCCGATTCTCGTCGCGCAACACGACCGAGTCCGAATCGGTCGATACCAATTGGCGGGCCAGCCTCGCCCCGACTGCGCCGACACCGATGATTCCGATGCGGGCCATGTCAGTCGAGTCCGGGTCCGGCGAGTTCTCGCCATCCACCCGACCGCGATGGCGTTCCTCCGGAGCCCCGGAGACGCACGGCGGCGGCCACAAGGGCCGCCATTCCGATTGCGACGAATGCCCGTCGGATCATCTTCACGTGGGGCTAGCTGGAATCGAACCAGCGACCTCACCCTTATCAGGGGTGCGCTCTAACCAACTGAGCTATAGCCCCGTAGTCGGTTCGTCACCATACAAGACAGCGTTTGCCGGGGAAAAACGGGGGGGTTCTTTGGCGCTCCCCAATCCTTCGGGTTCCGAAAAATCCGGCTCGAGGATTGTGAACCGCAAACCGCCTGTCACCCCAGAAATCACGTTGAAAAGCATGCTTGTCACTGCTGAAAAGACCGCGGCGGTGACGAGGAGGGTCAGGCCGAGAACCGCCGATCCGATCAGGAGACTGACCCCGTTGATCGAGAAGGATCGTTCGGCGAGAAGTTCGGCGAGAAAGTCCTCGATCTTTCCTGTCGTACCCGTGACGGAGGCCGCGAGCCAGAGGAGTATCCCGGCGACGACCAGGATCAACCAGAGACTGAACGCGTAGAAGAGCGAGAATTTGAGCATCGCTCGGGGATTGACCCGGGTCACGACACGCTCGACCTTGCGGATCTCGTTCATGCTTCGGAGTGTAGGCATCGTCTTGCCGGCTCGCCCTCACCATTCCCGCCGGGCCCGGGCGCTCGCCTGACTGCCTCCTATTTCGACGGTGACCTCAACTTCAGTCCCGCGGCTGCGGAACTCGACCACGGACGCCTCGTTCTCCTCGGCAATATCCCGCGCTGCCTGTTCGCCGTGGCGCGCCCCAGCGAGGGCAGCGGCATCGGCGATGCCAGACGCCCGGGCCCTGTCACCCACCTGAGTACCGAGCCCGACGAGTAACAGGCCAACGAGCACGATCATGGCTACGACCCCGGCGAGGAGTGGCATGACCTGACCCGACTCGCGCTGGCCCGAAATACACAGGGGACATGCAATACCCATCTCTGGTTCCTTCCACCTGCCGCCGACGGCCGATCTACGGCGAACCTCGGTCCGCGAAGGTGAAACCCGGGGAAGGGCCCTGCTTACTCTTCTTCTTCCGTGCCGAGAACTGGCGCCACTGAAGCGACGGTCTGATCGTCGGCGAGGTTCATGATGCGCACGCCAGTGGCATCGCGACCCTGCGACGAAATTTCGCGGACGGCCATGCGGATCACGGTTCCGCCGCTGTTGATCACGAAGATGTCGTCGTCGATGCCGACCATGAAGGCAGCGACAACAACGCCCTTTTTCTCTGTGATTTTGATGCCGCGGACACCCTGACCGCCACGGCCCTGTCGATTGAACTTGTCGAGCTGGGTCCGTTTTCCGTAGCCACCATCGGTGACCAACAGGATTGCCGCATCGTCACGAGCGACGTCGCAGGACACGACGGCGTCGTCGGCCTTCATCTTCATGCCGCGTACGCCCGCTGCAGCGCGGCCCATGGCCCGAACCTCGTCCTCGGCGAAACGAATCGTCTGCCCGGCCTTGGTGACCATGAGGATGTCGTCGCCGCCATTGGTGGGAATGACGCGGACCAGTTCGTCGCCTTCCTTGAGGTTGATGGCGATGATGCCCGCCCGCAAGGAGGAGTCGTACTCGGTGAACTTCGTTTTCTTCACATGACCGTTGCGGGTCGCGAAGAACAGGAAGCGGTTGGTTTCGTAATCCCGGGTGTCGATGATCGCCCGGATCTGCTCGTTCGGTTGAAGGGGAAGCAGATTCACGATGGCGGTACCGCGCGCGGTGCGGTCCTTCATCGGAATCTCGTGAGCCTTCAGTCGATACACGCGCCCTCTGGTCGAGAAGAAGAGCAGGTACGCGTGCGCCGTCGTGTGGATGATGTGGTTGACGTAGTCCTCGTCCTTGATGCGCGCACCAGCTACGCCACGGCCGCCACGGGCCTGGACCCGGAACTCGTCCGACGCAACCGTCTTGATGTAGCCCTTGGCCGACATCGTGACCACGAGGTCTTCGTCGTCGATGAGATCCTCGATGTCGAGATCGCCGACGTCGTAGGTGATCTGACTGCGGCGCGGTTGGGCAAACGACTTCTTCACTTCGCCCATTTCCGAGCTGATTAGTTCGCGCTTCTTGCCGTCGTCCGAGAGGATCGATTCAAGCTCGCCGATGGTCTCACGCAGCTTCGCCATCTCTTCTTCGAGTTGCGAACGGCCAAGGCGCGTGAGGCGCGAGAGTTGCATGTCGAGAATGTGTTCGGCTTGTTCCGATGAGAACTCGAACGGCGCAGCCATAAGCGCTTCGCGAGCCGCGGACTTGTCGGCACTGGCGCGGATCGCGGCGATGATTTCGTCGATGAGATCGAGAGCTTTAAGAAGACCTTCGACGATGTGCGCACGACGAAGTGCCTCGTCAAGTCGGTACTGCGAACGGCGCGTGATGACTTCGATCTGATGGTCGATGTAGGCAACGAGCGCATCACGCAGATTGAGCGTGCGCGGAATGCCGTCGACAAGTGCAACGGCGTTCACGGAGAAGTTGCTCTGCAGCGGTGTGCGCTTATAAAGGTTGTTGAGGATGACGAGCGCCGGGGCATCGCGCTTAAGGCGCAACACCAAACGCA
Organism: Acidimicrobiales bacterium; assembly: GCA_044239895.1. Classification (GTDB taxonomy): domain Bacteria; phylum Actinomycetota; class Acidimicrobiia; order Acidimicrobiales; family Acidimicrobilacustridaceae; genus Acidimicrobilacustris. Next base: position 182,334 of record JBIIAM010000001.1, read on the forward strand.
TTTTGCCCTTTGCTGATTCGTCGTTGAGTTCAGCGATTCCTTCGAGCTCGCGGTTGTCGACGAGTTCTTTGACCTTCACGATGAACTGGTTCGGACTCACCTGATACGGCAGCTCGGTGATGATGATGTAATCGGAACGCTGGCCTTCTTCGATCTCCGCCTTGCCGCGAAGTTTGATCGAGCCACGACCAGTTCGGTACGCATCGATGATTCCCTGGCGGCCCATGATGAGTGCGCCGGTCGGAAAATCAGGACCCTTTACGAACTCCATGAGATCGTCGGGTGTCGCGTCCGGATTACGGAGGAGATGATCGGTCGCGTCAATGACTTCGGCAAGATTGTGCGGCGGGATGTTGGTGGCCATACCGACAGCAATGCCTTGCGAACCGTTTACCAACAGGTTGGGGAAACGGCTGGGGAGAACTACGGGTTCTTGGAATTCACCGGAATAGTTGTCGATGAAGTTGACGGTGTTTTCGTCGATGTCAGCGAGCATGTCGAGTGCCATGGGGGCCAAACGACACTCGGTGTATCGGGCAGCAGCCGGCGGCTCATCGAGCGAACCGAAGTTCCCCTTCGGATGAACAAGTGGATGGCGAAGGCTAAAGGACTGGCCCATGCGCACCAGAGCGTCGTAGATCGCGGAGTCGCCATGCGGGTGGTACTTACCCATGACTTCACCAGTAACACGCGCGCATTTCATGGTCGGACGATCGGGAAGGGCACGAAGGTCGTACATGCCCCACAAGATGCGTCGATGCACGGGCTTGAGTCCGTCGCGCGCGTCGGGAAGGGCGCGGGAAACAATGACCGACATCGCGTAGTCGAGGAAGGATCGCTCCATCTCCTCCTGGATTTCGATCGGCTCGATACCACCGAGCCGGACGTTTGCCGTTTCGCCCATAGTTTCGTTTGTGTCTTCGCCGTCGTCCGGCGGTGTCGCGTCACTCATCGTGTGTCCTGGTTCCTAACGTTCGGCTGCTTCCTCTAGATGTCGAGGAAGCGCACGTCCTTGGCGTTCGTCTGGATGAAGTGCTTGCGGGATTCGACGTCGTCTCCCATGAGCACCGAGAAGACTTCGTCGGCGATAGCGACCTGTTCAACCGCGATCTGCAGCAATGTGCGGCGATCGGCGTCCATGGTCGTTTCGCCCAGTTCATCGAAATCCATTTCGCCGAGGCCTTTGAGGCGCTGGAATTCCTTCTTGTGGTTCGGATGGCTCTCGAGGAACACGTTCTTCGCGGCGTCGTCTTTGAGATAGGTCTTCTCTTTGCCGACAACCGTCGAATACAACGGCGGTTGCGCGATGTACACGTGCTCGCCCTTGACGAGATCCGGCATGTACCGGAAGAAGAACGTCAGTAGAAGTGTGCGGATGTGCGAGCCGTCGACGTCGGCGTCACACATCAGAATCACCTTGTTATATCGGATTTTTGTGACGTCGAATTCCTCGCCGACACCAGCACCGATAGCCGAGATGAGGGTCTGAACTTCGGTGTTCTTGAGCATCCGGTCGAGGCGGGCGCGCTCGACGTTCAGGATCTTTCCTCGGATCGGGAGGATGGCCTGCGTACGCGGATCGCGAGCCGCAACTGCAGAGCCGCCAGCGGAGTCGCCTTCGACAATGAACAGTTCGCACTCGTCGGGATTGCGACTTGAACAGTCCTTGAGTTTCTCCGGCATACCCGCGCCTTCAAGAGCGGACTTGCGTCGTGTCGCGTCGCGAGCACTGCGGGCGGCGAGACGAGCGCGGCACGCGAGGAGAGCCTTCGAGACGATCTTGCGACCCTCGGTCGGATTCTCCTCGAACCATTCCGCCAAGCGTTCGTTCGTCGCCTTTTCCACGAGTGAACGGATGCTGACGTTTCCGAGTTTGCCCTTTGTTTGGCCCTCAAACTGAGGCTCGCGCAGGCGTACGGAGATGATTGCGGTGAGGCCTTCGCGGATGTCTTCGCCCTGAAGGTTCTCTTCTTTTTCCTTCAGTAACCCCTTCGCGCGGGCGTACTTGTTCACCACGTTGGTGATCGACTTTTTGAAGCCTTCTTCGTGCATGCCGCCCTCGATGGTGGCGATGCCGTTGGCGAAACTGTGCATTCCGTCAGCGTTGAAACCGGTGTTCCACTGGAACGCGATTTCGACTTCCTGATCCTCTTCGATTTGTTCGATGTAGCCGACCTTCTTGAACAACGGCTCCTTCGAGGCGTTCAGATGGCTCACGAAGTCGATGATCCCGCCCGCGTACTTGAACACGATTGGATCGGAATTCAACGCGTCTGGTCGCTTGTCCTGGAAACGGATCTCCAGGCCTTTGTTGAGGAACGCCATCATCTGGAAGCGCTCAAGCAGGGTCTGCGCGCGGAAGGTGATCTCGTCGAAAATCGTCGGATCGGGCCAGAAACGCACGGTGGTTCCCGTGCGGTTGTTGGGGGCCTTGCTCCTGATCTCAAGCTTGGTCTTGAGCTTTCCGCCGTTTTCGAAATCCATGTAATGGCGATCGCCGTTGCGATCGATCTCGACTTCGACACGCTGCGAAAGCGCGTTCACAACCGAGATGCCCACGCCGTGCAGACCACCGGAGACCTTGTAGCCCGCCCCTCCAAATTTGCCACCGGCGTGCAGCACGGTGAGCACGACTTCAGCGGCGGTCATGCCTTTCATTTTTGGATCGTTGTGGCGGTCAACGGGGATGCCTCGGCCGTCATCGACGACCTCGCAACTCCCGTCGGGCATCAACGTGACGGCGATGTGGGTGGCATGACCGGCCATCGCTTCATCGACAGAATTGTCGACAACTTCGTACACGAGATGGTGCAGGCCCGCCGGGCCCGTAGAGCCGATGTACATACCTGGTCGCTTCCGGACTGCTTCGAGTCCTTCAAGGACCTGAATGTCTTTAGCGCCGTACTCTTCGGTGGTCTTTGCCACGTCGCGGGCTTCCCCTCTCCGATGAATGGCTGACAGCGGAGATGCGTCGGCCTGACGAGGAGCGTTGCGCACGACGTATGACCGCGACACGAATCCGCCGCCGATTTTACCGGTTTGGACTCAATGACTGATCGCACGTTGTGGCAGCCACGCGGCCTGCATCACAAGGAGATCATCCTACCAGCGAAACGGTGAATTTCGTGGATTGTTGATGGGCGATTTGGCGCAATTCTGGCGATGGTCGCGGGAACCGGTTGCATCAACCATTCAGGTTGTTGCGAACACGATCAGGACGCACACGAACTTCGATGACGGTGACGGTGTCCGCGCCCAACTCGTCCTGCAAACGCTCGAGAAGTGTCGCTTCAAGGAAGCGCAATTGCGTTGCCCATGCAGGGTCGGAAACTGCGACGACCAACGTTCCGTCGCGCAGCGCGATAGGGCGACAATTCGCGCTCACGTTCTCGCCCACCAGCTCTGGCCACCGGCGAAACAGGCCGGAGGTGACCGATGCCGATGGAGCACCGAGATGCCGCACGAGACGATCGAGGCTCTCGTTCATCCGTGCCGGTTCGATGGATTTGTCTCCCGGTAGGGGCTCCCAAGGCATGTGGCCGAGTGTACGGAGGCCACGTGACATCGGCGTCTCTGATGCCTGGTTTGACCCCTAGTCGGCGTGAATCGCTCCGTGTTCGACCCGTAGGACCATTTCCGGGGAAGCGCCCGGCGGAAGGCCAGCAGCGCTCGACAGGATCGTTTGCCCGGCGGGGAGGTGCTCAAGCAAGGCAGCACTGCGATCCGGGTCGAGTTCGGAGAACACATCATCGAGGAGGAGGATTGGCGCCGATCCTGTGGCCTCTGTGACGACGCGATGGGCCGAAAGGCGCAGGGCTAGGGAAACGGACCGCTGTTCGCCCTGAGAGGCGTGTGTGCGGGCTGGGAGCCCGTTGAGGGTCAACCTGAGATCGTCCCGATGGGGCCCGACGAGGGAGACCCCTCGCCGAATCTCGTCTCGCCGAGCTTCGAGGAGGGCCTCGGCCAATCCGATCTCTCGCCACGGAGCGTCGTATGAGGCGTCGACGGTCGCTGGTGCTCCAGCCACCTGGTTGTAAGCCGCGGAGAGCGCTGGTGTTAGTTCGGCGATCAGTTCGCTGCGAGCCGACGCCAGCGCTTCGCCGGCTTCAACCAGTTTGGAATCCCAGACGACCAGAGTCGTCTCAATCTCCGCCGTCAAGCGACCACCAGCCTGACGAAGAAGCGCGTTGCGTTGTTTGAGTACCCGTTCGAGATCTGTTCGCAACGCGTCGAAAGCCGGGCGCCGCGACACGAGCGTGTCATCGAGATAGCGACGTCGTTCGGCGGGTCCGCCTTTAACCAACTCGAGATCGTCGGGTGCGAACACTGAGACACGCAGCGCGCCAAGAAGATCGCGAGAACGCGTGAGTCTTTGCTTGTTGACCTGGACTCGTCCGCGTCCGGTTGTGGTGATTTCCGCTTCGATCAGGAGACTGCGACCCTCGCGTTCACCTTCGGCTCTGACAATCGCCATCGACGCGCCGTCGCGAACAAGTGCATCGTTGGGAGCTCCACGAAACGACGACAGCGTCGCCAAATATCCGACGGCTTCCATCACGTTGGTCTTCCCTTGCCCGTTCGCTCCAAGCAGAGCGGTCAATCCGGGAGCAAAGGTCAGTTCAGCGGATGGGTAGGACCTGAAGTCCGTCAGCCAGAGTTGGCGTAGTTGCACGAGAGCGAATCACACCCGAATCGGCATAAGCAGATACAGGAAGTCCGGTGTTTCGCTGCTGCGAAGTAGCGCTGGTTTAAGCGCATCGATGGTTTCAAGCGTGATCTCATCACCAGGTGTGACTTCGATGCCGGCCATAAGAAACTCCGGGTTGAACGCGACCGTGAGTTCGTCGCCTTCATGTCGCCCGTCGATTTCTTCAGTCGCGGTTCCGATGTCGGGGCTCATGGCGACGAGGTCAACCGCGTCGGCTTTGAGAACCAATCGCACCGGTGTTGATTCCTTCGCGAGTAACCGCACTCGTTTAAGAGCATCAAGAAGTTGTTCCCGACCAACGACAAGTCGATTTGGATGCGCACTCGGGATGAGCCCGCGGTAGTTCGGAAAATCACCGTCGATGAGTTGGCTTGTCAGTCTCACGTCCCCGACTTCAAACGCGACATCGCGCTCACCGAGGCGAAGCGTGACTGTTTCGGCTGCTCCGAGAAGACGAGAGAGTTCCTTAAGGGCGGTTGACGGAACAAGAACCTGTTGTCCTTCGGCGAGAACCGAGATGCCTGGAAGATCGCGGACGGCGAGGCGATACGAATCGGTAGCGACCAGACGGAGCCCGTCACCTTCGGCAGCCATAAGGACACCGGTGAGGATCTGCCGAGACTCGTCGTTGCTTGCCGCTGAAACAACCTGACGAAGAGCTTCTGCGAACTCCGCGGCGTTGAGACTCACGGAACTGTTTGCTGGTTCGGGTAGCTGCGGATACTCGTGCGCGGGAATTGTTCGCACAGCGAACTTTGATCGACCAGAGCCGATGCGCGCTTCGTCTTCGTCTATCTCGAAAGTCACGGCTCCAGGCGGAAGGGCACGAACGATGTCGGCGAGGAGTTTGGCTGGCACAACAGCGACACCATCGCGTTCACCGCTGACTGCTGTCCTCACCGAAATCGTGAGTGACAGATCGCTGCCGGTTACTTGAAGTTGATCGCCGGTCAGTTCAAGGCGAAGACCATTCAACGATGGCCGTGAGCTTCCGCGGTTAGTGACCCCGCGAGAGGCGTTTGAAAGAGCTTCAACTAATGGATCACGTTCGCAACGGAACTTCACGCTGGCTCGCTTTCTGTTTCTATAAAAAGAACGTAGTTCTGGTAGTAGTGGTAGTAGGTGCTGTGGATTGTGGATATCTTGGTGTTTCCCCAGCGTAAACCGAGTTTTGTTGTCCTCGCGTTATCCACAGATATTCACAGGGTGACACGGGCTTCCGATTGACCGGTGGATGACCTGCGCGTTGACCCCATGTCGTCCACCGGCTCGCGCGCCCTCGTCCACGGGGTTGTCCACCGCGCGGGTGTTCGCAAGAGAGGACAGGGATCGAACGGACGCGCGCCGAGTCAACCATTACGAATCCGTTGGGTGAGTTCGGTGACTTGGTCGTAAATCTGACGGCGTTCCTTCATCAAGCCACCGATCTTCTCGACGGCATGAATGACGGTTGTGTGATCGCGTCCGCCGAATTCGCGGGCGATAGCCGGGTAACTGAGATCGGTGAGCTCTCGCATGACGTACATACCGACCTGGCGAGCGGTGACGAGCGGGCGGCGGCGACTCTGCCCCCGGATCTCGTCGACGGGAAAGGCGAACATTTCCGACGTCTGATCGAGGATCAGTTGCGGTGTGATGGGCCGAGGCTGGGTGTCGGAGAGGATGTCGGAGAGGACATGCTCGGCGAGTTCGACTGAAAGGGCCTGGCCGGTGAGGCTGGCGAACGCACAGACCCGGATCAACGCACCTTCAAGTTCGCGGATGTTGTTGGTGATGTGGGTCGCGATGAACTCCAGCACCTCGTATGAGGGGGCAATCGGTTCCCGCTCGGACTTCTTGCGGAGGATGGCAAGGCGGGTCTCGAGCTCGGGAGGATTGATCTCAGTCGTGAGACCCATCTTGAATCGGCTCCGGAGCCGATCCTCGAGTGTCGAGATGGCGTCAGGAGGACGATCGGAAGAAAGAACGATCTGGGCGTTGCCCTGATAAAGCGATTCGAAGGTATGGAACAACTCCTCCTGGAGCCCCTCCTTTCCTTCAATGAACTGGATGTCGTCGAGGAGGAGGACGTCGATTTCCCGATACCGCTTCTTGAATTCCGCAAGGGTGGACTGACGGATGGCATCGACGTACTGGTTCAGGAATTGTTCGGTGGAGACGTATCGGACCTGGAATGTCGGATAGTTCTCGCGGACGTAGTTGGAGATGGCCTGGAGGAGATGGGTCTTACCCAGACCGGCATCGCCGTAAATAAAGAGGGGGTTGTAGGACTTCGCCGGCGTTTCAGCAACGCTCAGTGCGGCGGCATGTGCGAAGCGGTTCGAGGTTCCGGTGACGAAGGCGTCGAAGGTGTAGCGGGGGTTGACCGGCAGACCGAGCGCCGGTTGCTCCACCGCCGGAGCAGCGGTGGGAGCCGATGATGAATGGCGGCCGGATCCGTTGGCGAGATCGTCCGGCTCGGAAGTCTCGTGGGTTCCGGTTGGCGCTTCGGCGGTCTGGACATCGATCCGCAGCGAGATACCCGTGGAACCGATATCTGCCAATGCGCTGGTTACAAGGGTGAGATAACGGCCCTCAATACGCTCCTTGACCACCGAGCTGGGCACGGCCACATCGAGGTGGGTCTCGTCGAGGCGCAACGGGGTTACGTCGCAGAAGGTGGTGAGCCAGACCGCCTCAGAAACCTGCTCGCGAAGAGCCGCCGCACATGTTGTCCACAGCTGATTGGCGCTCTCTGACTGCACAAAGTCCCCCGTTGAAGGGTTTAGGTCCACAAGTCCGTCCACAAGTGTGGAAAACATCGTGATGCGTCGCAACCGGGAGAACCCGGGCGATTTTCCGCCTCGGCGGATCCGGTCAAAGCCACGAAATCCGGGGCTTGGAGGCGGGTGCGGGACCGTAGCACGGAGGTGATGTTGCCGCATCCCCGACGCGCCCTCTAGCGTGTCGCTCTCACCGGTGTTGGACTCCCCGCTTCATTGCGGAGCAAGGAGTCCGTCCGTTCACCGGTATTCCTGTCGAAAAGCATCGATTTGAAGGCCGTAAGGAGGCCCGATGATCGAGGAGGCATCCCGTGAAGCGCACATTCCAGCCCAATAACCGACGTCGAGCCAAGAAGCACGGTTTCCGTGCCCGGATGGCCACCCGAGCCGGCCGCAACATCCTTCGAGCCCGTCGGCTCAAGGGCCGCGCTCGAATCTCGGCCTGATCTGGCGAATTCGTGACCGCCGCTCGTTCGCAGAGCTACGCCGTCACGGTCTTCGGGCCCGTCACGGGTGTGTGTCGGTGACATTTGCGGCCTCGCTTGATGCGCCGGTCGATGAACCGCCGCGCCTTGCTTTCGCTCTACCGCGCAAGGTCGGATCGGCGGTTGTTCGCAACACCATCCGGCGCCGTGTTCGGGGCCATCTGGTCGAACGGCAACGCCTCGAGGGGTTCTCTCTAGCGCCAGGGGCCTATTTGCTGGCCTTTCGGCCCGGTGCGGCCGACGAGTCCCGCGAAAGCCTTCTGGCCTCGGTCGATCGTTGTCTGGACCAGGTTTCAGGGAGCGGTCAATGACTGCCGCTTGCGCCCACGAGCATCGCCTTTCGGTGCCGGCCCGTGTTCTAGGTAAGGCAATCCGGGGATATCAGTCGTTGTTTGCCGGCAAGGTGTCTCCGTGCCGCTACGTTCCCAGTTGTTCGTCATACGCCCTCGAAGCTCTCGAGGGTCATGGATTTGTTCGAGGTTCGTGGTTGTCAGTTCGACGACTTGGCCGTTGCCATCCTTGGGGTGGACACGGCTCGGACCCTGTTCCTGAGCGGAAGGCCGCGTAGTCATGGAAGCGTTTGAACCATTTTTCAAGGCGTTTGCCTCGATATTGGCGCTTTTCTACGACATCTCCGGCAACTATGCCGTTGCCATCATCATGCTCACGCTCGTCGTGATGCTGATCGTCACGCCTTTGACCCTTAAGGGCACCCGATCAATGATGGTCATGCAGCAACTCCAACCGGAGATGCGCAAAATTCAGACTCGGTACAAAGACGATCGCCAAAAACTCAACGAAGAACTACTCAAGTTTTACAAAGAGAACAAGATCAACCCGATGGGCGGATGCCTGCCGCTCTTGGTGCAGATGCCGGTGTTCCTTGTGCTCTATCAGGTGCTTCAAGGCCTGACCCGTCGAGCGAACAGCCTCGGCGCCGACGTGGGCTGGGCGAGTGGCCAGTTCAATCTGGGCCCGTTGACCATAGCACCGCCCTACGAACGTGTGTTCGATCCAAAGTGGATCCAACCCTCAACCAAGATGTACCAGGACCTCTCGACCTCGTATCAGATGAAGGCGTTCGGCCTGGATCTGTCCGAGAGTGCGAGCAAGGCAATGAAAGAGGGAATCGGGCACGCTCTGCCGTTCCTTGCACTTATCGCCATCGTTGCCGTCACCGGTTTCGTCCAGCAACGTCAGATGCAGGGCCGCAATCCGAACGCCCAAGTCAACCCCCAGCAGCAGATGATCATGAAGGTCATGCCGTTCTTCCTGCCGGTGATCTCGTTCGGGCTTCCGTCAGGCCTCGTTCTTTACTTCGCTGTCTCGAACCTCTATCGCATCGGTCAGCAGGCGTTTATCTCGCGGAGCATCTATGGCGTGATCGGCCCCGACGGAACCAGTTCCTGGAAGCATCTGTTCGGGTTTGGACTCGCACCGAAGGCTTCAGCGAAATCGAAATCGGCTAAGGCGATTCCGGCAAAATCTCGGCCCGCCCCTAAGGGCGCGGCAAAGAGCAAGGCAACCGCCAGTGCGGGCGCCGTCAAGGGTGGCCGCACGGCGCCCGACAAAACCAGTTCTCGAGGGAACAAGGGCTCGAAGGCACCGGCGTCACCGTCGACACGTTCTCGACCGGCGCAGCCGAGCAAGCCCGTATCAGGAAGCGGAGCAACGGATGCTCCCCCGCCGATGCAACCTCGGGCGCGTAAAAAGAAGGGTTAGCCCCGTGGAGTGGGTAGAAATCACCAGTAAGACCGTCGAAGAAGCCAAAGAGGCTGCTCTCGACCAGTTGGGCGTCGACACCGATGACGCTGAATTTGAAATCCTCGAGGAGCCGTCACGCGGCCTGTTCGGAAAGACCCGTGGTCAGGCCCGGGTTCGGGCCCGGATTCGTCCGACTCGGCCCCGCCCGAAAGTGGAACGCCGTGATCGCCGCAAGCGCACCGGAACCAAAGAAGGCGGAAAGGGTCGCAGCGACGCCGCCTCGTCCACCGAATCGGACGATTCGAACGCCAATGAATCCGCCAAGCCAGCACCGGCCAAGAAGCAGGGCGAGCGCAAGCGGGCCGCCGCTCCCAAGGCTAAGAATGCTGAAACCGGCACCAACGAGAAGAAGTCCGATACCCAGGGAGCAGAATCAATGACTGACACTGACGTCGACATCGTCGCCCACACGGCGATCGTGTCCGAATTCCTCACCGGCCTTGTCGAAGCATTCGGCGTGACCGGTCAGGTTGAGTCCGAATCGATCGATGAGGACACAGTCGAAATCCGTATCGATGGTCAGGACCTCGGCATTCTTGTCGGGCCGAAGGGGAACACCCTCGCCGCGATTCAGGAACTCTCCCGAACGGTTGTGCATCGCAAGGTTCCGGGTCAGGCCGCCGGCCGTATCCGCCTTGACGTCGCCGGCTATCGCCAGCGTCGCCGCGAGGCTCTCGAGCGATTCACACAGAATGTGGCCGAAGAGGTTCGCAGTGCAGGCGTGCAGAAGGCGCTTGAGCCCATGAATGCCGCTGATCGTAAGGTCGTCCATGACACCGTGAACGAGATGGACGGCGTCTCCACTTTGTCCGAGGGCGATGAGCCCCGCCGACGAGTTGTGATCATTCCGGCCTAATCCGGTCGGTTCTTGTGTAGGTTCAATGGCCCCGCTACCAAGCGGGGCCATTGTTGTTTCCGGGCTCACTCGGAGGGAGGCGTTCATGGATTCGTCAACAGGTTTGCAAATGGCCCTGAATCGGGCTCGCCGTCTCGGAGTACTTGGTCCCGGCCCCATCGAGGACCATATTTCGCATGCCGCTGGCTTTCTGGCCGCGCTGGATGAGGTGCCCGTGGGGTCGGTGATTGTCGATCTCGGCTCGGGTGGCGGAATACCTGGTCTCGTAATCGCCGATGCCCGCCCCGATCTCCGTGTCGTTTTGCTCGACGCCCTCGAACGTCGGGTCGCACTCCTCGAGGAAGCGGTCCAAGCGCTGGGCTGGGACGATCGGGTCATCGTTCTGCATGCTCGTGCCGAGGACGTGGGCCGCGATCCGGCGTGGCGGGGCACGGTCGATGGGGTTACCGCCAGGCTGTTTGGCCCGCCCGCAACCGTCGCCGAATGCGCGGCGCCCTTGCTCCGTGTCGGCGGCGTTCTCATTGTGAGTGAACCCCCCGAGCAATCCGATCGCTGGCCCAGTGAGGGCTTGGCTGAGTTCGGCCTTGAACTGGCGGAGCAGTCCCCCGCCGGCATGCAGGTAATGCGCCAGAGTGAACTTTGCCCGGACAAGTATCCGCGGCGAGTGGGAATTCCGGCCAAACGCCCTCATTTCTGACTGGTATCTGCTCGGCTTCGGGCCCAGCGAACGTCGGGGCCCCGAGCCTCCGGAGGCCGGGTTCAGGCCCGGATGTTTCACGTGAAACACCCGGACCGATCATTTACGCGGGAATTCTTCGTGTTTCACGTGAAACACCCCGAACGATCCTTGACCCCAGTGACGAAGGGGGGCAGGATGGCAATCACTCGCCACAGAACCCAATGGGACCTTGTGGCGCTCCGCGGTTCGACCGCCTGAGTTCGAGTTGGGATGCATGAAACCTGAAGATGCAGTATCCGAGTCCGATTCCGCCGTATCAGCGGTGAAACTCCCGGCCAATCTGATGGAAGTGGGCAGCGTCGTTGAAGGCGGCAAGCCGATTTCCTCGGGCCGGGAACTTCCGCGAGTTATTGCCGTCGCCAACCAGAAGGGTGGGGTGGGAAAAACCACCACCGCCGTGAACCTCAGCGCCTGTCTGGCCGAACTGGGCTATCGGACGTTAGTGATCGATCTGGATCCGCAGGGCAATGCCTCCACCGGCCTCGGCATCGATCCCCGGGCTCTCGATGTGTCGATGTACGACGTTCTGCTCCAGGATCTCCCCCTCGAGGATTGTGTCGAGGGAACAGCGGTCAAGAACCTCTTCATCGCTCCCGCCAGCCTTGATCTGGCCGGAGCGGAGATCGAACTCGTGCCGGCGTTCAGTCGCGAACTGAAGCTCCGTACCGCCATCAACTCCGTCAAGGACGATTACGACTTCGTTCTGATCGACTGCCCGCCGTCCCTCGGACTCCTCACGGTCAATGCGTTGGCCGCCGCCACCGAGGTCTTGGTGCCCATTCAGTGCGAGTATTACGCCCTCGAAGGACTTGGGCAGTTGATCCGCAACGTGGACCTGGTCCAACGGAGCCTGAACCCGGCGCTCGAGGTGAGCGCCATTGTGCTCGTCATGTATGACGCCCGCACCAAACTCGCCGATCAGGTGGCAATGAATGTCCGCGAGCACTTCGGCGAGAAGGTTTGTCGCCAGGTCGTGCCCCGGACCGTACGATTGTCGGAGGCTCCGTCGTTTGGACAGCCGATCATTATTTTCGATCCGAGTAGCCGAGGCGCCATCGCCTATCGGCAATTGGCCAAGGAGGTAAGTGGTGGGACGCCGCAGCGGGTTGGGTAAAGGCTTGGGATCACTGATCCCGACCACGGAACGATTGCAGGACAGCGACGCGCAGCTTCGCGAACTCCCGATCTCGGAGATCATCGCGAATACCTACCAGCCGCGGAGTTACTTCGACGAGGAAGCACTGACCAGTCTCACCAGTTCGATTCAGGCGGTCGGCGTGCTTCAGCCGATCCTTGTCCGCGAGGTGGGCCCTCAGCAGTATGAGTTGATTGCAGGGGAGCGGCGCTGGCGAGCGGCGCGTCGGGCCGGTCTTCAGACCATTCCGGCGATCGTTCGCCCCACTGAGAACGTCACCTCTCTCGAGCAGGCACTTGTTGAGAATCTCCACCGCGAGGATCTCGGTGTTCTTGAGGAGGCCAGTGCCTATCAGCAACTGGTCGAAGAATTTGGCCACACCCAGGACGAGGTGGCCAAGCGGGTCGGAAAGAGCCGATCAGCGGTGTCCAACACCATGCGGCTGCTGCAGTTGTCTCCAGGCATCCAGAAGATGCTCAACGACGGCCAGTTGTCGGCGGGACACGCCCGCGCCCTGCTGGGAACCCCCGATCGGGCGTTCCAGGAGGCCTTGGCCAAGGCTGCGGTAAAGGAGAGCCTCACGGTCCGCGAGGTTGAGGAACGGGTCCGACTCCATGACGGCGACGAGTCCCGGACCGAGATCCCAGAAACCGGAAAGCCGGGCTCTCGGGTTCCGACGATGCGCCCAGCGGCCTTGCTTGAACTGGAGAACCGACTTTCGGAGCAGTTCGATACGAAGGTTCAGGTCACGATGGGAGCGAAGCGGGGTCGGATCGCGATTGACTTCGCGACCCTCGAAGATCTTGAACGCATCTATCGAGTCATCGTCGACGGACCGGAGTCCAGCGACTAATTCGGGTCTCGACTCTGGACCGAAACTGTTGGTTGAGGTACCCCACAGCCTGTGGAGAAACCTGTGGTCAACCTTACGGGGCGCGGCGAATCGCCGATTCTGCTCCGACCCTCAACGTATGGCTGGGCGAGGTGTACTCGGCCGGCTAACTAGCCCTGAAGGAAGGGGCGGAGATCGTCAAGGAGCTGGCTTTTGCCTTTAGCTCCGACGATTCGTGCCGACTCCTGGCCGTCTTTGAAGACGATCATGGTCGGGATGCTCATGACGCCGTAGCGACGCGCTATGTCGGGGTTGTCATCGACGTTGAGTTTGGCGACCTTGAGGACTCCAACCTGCTCACCGGCGATCTCTTCGAGGATCGGGGCGATCATCTTGCAGGGACCACACCATTCGGCCCAGAAGTCAACGACGACGGGTTCGGTGGATGAACCAATCTGCTCATCGAATGTTGCGTCGGACAGTGTGGCGATGTTTTCAGACATGATCCCTCATTCAGGGCCGGTGGATGTCCTCACGATAGCGGGGACAACGGACAGGGAGACGCAACTACTGAAAGCGAGATAGCGAACCCATCAGGATGCATGATTATTCATCTCGATGATTACGGGTGCACGGGGCGATCAGAGATCGCAACGATGAGTCAGTGGCTGCCTTGGCTCTCGAGCCAGCGTTCGGCGTCGATTGCAGCCATACAACCGGAACCGGCGGCCGTAATTGCCTGCCGGTACACATGGTCCTGGACATCGCCACATGCGAATACACCTTCGACATTCGTGTGGGAACCGGCGTGGGTGAGCAGGTAGCCGTTGTCCTCGAGATCGAGTTGGCCCACAAAAAGATCGGTGTTCGGGCGATGCCCGATGGCCACAAAGACGCCGGTCACTGCGAGTTCGCGTGTCGTTCCGGTTGCCGTGTCGACGAGGGTCATGCCGGAGACCGTCTGTTCGCCGTGAATGGCCGAGACGCCGGAGTTCCACTCGAATCGGATCTTGTCATTGGCGAATGCACGATCCTGCATGATCTTGGAAGCTCGCAATTCGTCGCGGCGATGGACGATGGTGACGGTCTTCGCGAATTTCGTGAGGAACAGGGCCTCTTCGAGAGCGGAATCGCCACCGCCGACGACTGCGATGTCATGGTCGCGGAAGAAGAATCCGTCACACGTGGCGCAGGTCGAGAGTCCGTGACCCAAGAGGCGGGATTCTTCGGGAAGTCCCAGCATGAGCGACTGTGCGCCGGTTGAAACGATGACGGATTTTGCCCGGTGGGTCGGTTCGGGCGCGGTGGGATCGCCGATCCACACGCCGAACGGTGAACTCGAGAGGTCCACCCGACTGACCTTGTTGGTGAGCACTTCGGTCCCGAAGCGAAGGGCCTGCTCACGGAAGCGACCCATGAGTTCGGGGCCCATGATGCCGTCCGGCCAGCCGGGGAAATTCTCGACCTCGGTCGTGAGCATCAACTGGCCGCCCGGTTGATCGCTGGTCGAGGACAGCTCGCCCTCGATGAGCAAGGGTTCGAGATTGGCACGGGCGGTGTAGATGGCGGCGGTGAGGCCGGCAGGACCCGATCCAATAATGATCACGTTTCGGACGTCGGACGATTCAGACATGAGGACTCCGGAGGGGGGAATGATGATGGGTGGTGCGGAAAACGGGTCAGCGCTTCGAGGAATTCCGAGCCGGAGGAAGACTCTGATTGCGCCGACGGAAAACAACGGCCCCGACGGCCACGAAGATGATTCCGAGGATGAGGTAGGGGAGCCAGACACTCGAAGGAAGGATGCGATCAAGGAGCCGAACGGTTCCGATGATGGCGAGAACGGCGGCGACGGAGCCGATGGTTCCTATGAAAACACCGAAAACAACGGCCCGAGCTGCGACGATCAGTGGACCGGTGGTCCGATCTCTAACAGTCTCGACGACCGTGACGATCGTGTCGGCGGCTTGTGACGGCCAGTCACCCGAGCTGCGTTTCGAACTGGGTCCGGTCGGGGGAGTCACGCTCGCTTGAGTGTCATCGGGCCCGAACGTCTCCATGAGCGCAAACCCTACCTGTCGGCACGACTCCTTATCCCGATTGATTCGAAGACTCCGCGATGACGTGTGCCGATTCCGACGAGAACAACGTCTCCCCAAGCTCGGTCCCGGCGACGAGGAGTGCGAGCAACAGCAGAACGAGAATGATCACGACAACCAGGACTAATCCGTATCGACCCCGGCGACGACTTCGGCGCCGAACGGGGGGTGCCGCGGCCGGTTCCGGATCGAACAGGTGGCCAAGAAGATCGTCGCGGTCGACAACCGTTGTTTCATCCGGAGGGCGCGTCGATGCGATCGGGCCGTCGAGAGCCGCGGCTAGGAGGGCGGCGCGGAAATCATCAGCGCTTTGGAACCGGTCTGGCGCTACTCGTTCGAGTGACCGGACGATGGCGCGATCGAGGTCTAGGGGAACGTTGTCGACGATCGTCGATGGCTTTGGAGCGTCGCGGTGCAATCGGGCCAGAGCGAGCGCAGCGGGATTGTCGGCGAGGAAGGGAGGTTGGCCGCAAAGTGCCTCGTAGAGCACGGCGCCGAGTGCGTAGACATCGGCTCTTCCGTCGATGGGACCGCCCTCGACTTGTTCTGGCGCAAGATACTTGACTGTGCCAAGTAACTGCGATGTGCGGGTCGAATCGGCATCGCCGAGGACCTTAGCGATGCCGAAATCGGTGACTAATACACGCCCGTCATCGGACAGGAGGATGTTCGCCGGTTTGATGTCGCGGTGAATAATCCCGGCCCGATGCGCGCATGAGAGAGCGGACGCCACCTCGGTGCCGATGTGAACTACCTCGATCGGTTCGAGCCGACCGCGTTCGTCGAGATAGTCGCGCAGGGTTCGACCCCGAACGAGTTCCATCACGAGCGCTTCGACGCCATCGTCATGGCAGGTGTCGAAGATGGCGACGATTGATGGATGGGCGAGGCGGGCCGAGGCCACCGCTTCGGCGTGGAATCGGGATCGCATCGCGGGATCGTCGGCGATGTGGGCGTGAAGGATCTTCACCGCAACTTGGCGACCAAGAACTTGGTCGGTTGCCGACCAAACCTCGGCCATTCCGCCGTTGGCGATATGCGTGTCGAGTCGATAGCGACCGGCCAGCACTCGTGACTGGAGCGGGGGTCCGGACGCGTTCACCGCTGTCGTCGACGAACCGTCATTGCGAACGCAGGTAACACATGCCGATGACGCCGGGGCCACCATGGGTCCCGATGACGGCACCGATCTTGCCGACCCGGATCGAGGAACGCGGATAGCGAGATTCGATCATGGTGAGGAACTCGTCGATGTCATCGGCCTCGCCGTGAAGGATCGACAACTTCTCGACACTTTCCTCAGCAAAGAGTTGATCTCGCATCCATTCGAGCGAGCGCTTTCGGGTGCGTTGCTTGCCGGCTTCCTCAACCGATCCATCCACAATTCGGATGATGGGTTTCACGGAAAGCATTGATCCGAGCAGGGCTTTCGCGCTGCCGATCCGTCCACCCTTCTTGAGATTGTCGAGCGTGTTGAGCCCCCCGTAAATCTCTGACCGGGGAATCATCGCCTCGACGAGTTTCTGGACTTCGTCAGCTGATGCGCCAGCCTTTGCCGCTTCGGCAGCTTCGAGCACCATGGTGCCAAGCCCGCCAGTGAGCGAGAGGCTGTCGATGACTCGGACGTCAAAGTCGTCCTTCATGGACGCGGCGGCGTTTCGGGCGGACTGGACGGTCGCCGACAATTCGCCGGAGAGATTGATGCACACAACAGCGGACGCGCCCGCGTCCTTTGCGGCCCGGAACTCCTGCTCAAACCGACCGGGTGACGGCGCCGCCGTTTCGGGAAGGAGTCCGGTGCTGGCCATCTTTTCGTAGAAGGCTTCGACGCTGAGTTCTTCGCGGTCGATGAACTCCTCAGATCCGAACCGGATGCTCAACGGGACAACACCGATGCCCCATGCGGTTGTATCGGCCTCTGAAAGATCGCACGAACTGTCCGTGACGATATGGACTCCGGTCATTGATCCCCCGCGTGTTGAGTGTGACGTGGAGCGTACTAACCGGGCGGGGAGTTCTTGGGGAACTCGGCGGTGGGGGGCATCAGTTTTTCGGCCCGACGTGAGGTCCGGAAGTGTCTGATCCACCACAGGAGAAGGAACAATCCGGCGCCGACCGAGATGAAGAGCCCGAGTCCGGAGACGGATGTGGAACGCACGGTGAATCGAGTTGTCGCGATGGGGATGGAATTGTCTGCGCTACGGATCGTGACGTCGAGCGGAAATGCTCCCGACGCCTTTGTCGTGACGGCGACATCGATTCGAGTTGTCGTGGCGGGCTCAAGTTCCTGTTCGATCACGGTTCCATCAGGGAAATCGAGTTTCGGACTGTTGAACACGATGCGCACACGAGCGCGGACAGGCAAACGGTTTTCAATCGTGAGGGGAATGAGCCCGGAACTTGAGGTCAGTGTCACAACCTGTTCGGCAGGGACGACGATCTGGGCGGTGATGAGTGATGCTTGGGTCGTCGCGTGGGCGAGCATTCCGACCTGCTCGCCGGTGTCGAGTGTTGCGCTTCCGGAAGAGAAAACGGTGGCCGCGATCGGGTCGACAAGCTCGGGTGAATCGGGGATCAGCGAGCGGATGCCATTGAGCATTCGGTCAGCTGCGAGCAACTGGTCTGGGTACCGACCAAGGGAAAAGGGTTGGTCGGAGTCGAAGGCGCGTACCAGGGTGGTCCTGCGCCCGTTTGTGGTTCCGAGAGCGGCATCGGTAGCGAGAAACAGGTCGCTGGCGGTAACAGGCGAGATCATGGGAGCGCCGGGCGCCCCACTCGCGGCTCCGCTCGAATCGGCCAGTCCGGCCAGAAAAGCGTTGAGAGCGGCGGGGTCGGCATTGTCGGGGACGACGACGGCAATGCCGCGGGCGGGTCCTCGTTGTTCGAGGTGCAGCATCGCGAGTTGGGCGAGAGCGATGTGGCCAGCAAGAACGGGGTTCTCTGTACTGGCTAGGAGTTCGGCGATCCTGGAATCCGAAGCGATCGCGTTGAGGAGATCTCCGGTGCCGGTCCGCACGTCGAAGCGTTGGGTGAGTGTTGCTTCGTTGGAGCGATCGGTGAGCGGGTCGAGTCGATCGGACGGAACAAGCACTGATTCGACGCCGTTGACGCGGAGGACTCCGAGCGCATCGGGCGTCACGGATGGGTCAAGGAACGCGATCCGGCCGTCGGGAGCGGATCCCAAAAGCGCGGCCGTGGCGGCGGCACCGCCGGCGAGTTGTGCTCCGAATCCCGGGACCATGTTTGAGGCGACCCAGGAACCCGTGGGTATCGGCGCGTAGGTGGACCCGAGAAGTTGATGGCCAGGAACAGGCACGCGCAATGGGGCAAGAGGATCGTCAGCGTTCGTTCGCGACGCCAGAAGTTGGAGTGTCTGGGGTGAAGGGAGGGTGGTGAAGCGGACAGTGGGGTACGCGCCGACCACGGCAATGCGCCGAGTCGCGGTCGTTGCCAACGAGTCATCGATGTACGGACTTCCGTCGAGGGCAGCGGCGACGGGGGCTTCGAGACGAACAACGGTGCCGACCGCGAGAGTCGGTGCCGACGAGGGTGTCGCCCCGAGTCTTACGAGATGCGTGACGAGGCGGCCACGGTTCTCACCGCTGGGGCCGGTAGCCCGGATAGCGACGGGGTACACGCCCGCCTCGACGAGCACCAGCCCGTCGGCGGGCGCGGGATAGCGATCTCGTAGCGGAATCGAGACGGTGAGACGCCCGGTTGATCCGGGGTCGAGTTCAGATCGGGTGCGTTGTGGCGTAGAGAACAGCACGCCCCCGAGTTGGTTGCCACGAGCGGTCTGAAGAAGTTGATCCCGGGTCGAAACGGAGCTGTGAACATTGAGCGAAAACGTCGTATCCGCAGCGGCGCCGGCGGCGCCAAACGAAACGGTGAACGTTCCGGTCGGGCCGACCCAACTGGACTGCTCGACAATCGTGAACGGCTCTGCCGACACTCGGGTCCGCGTGTCGTCGGTCTGGGCCGAACCCGACTGCGGGAACGCCAGCGAACCCGCGATCACAAGACAGAGCAGCGCCGCGAGCGCGGCGAACGGCCGTCGGAACCTGATGCTCATGGCGCGACCCGCATCTCGAGATCGAGACGGAGGACGGCGAGCCCCGAGGGTTCGGGAACGAATCCGAGATGGCGGTAAAGGGCAAGGGCCCGGGTGTTGATCTCTTGGGTGTTCACAAGCACGGTGGAACATTGTCGCCTGTGGCACCAACCGAGGGCATCTCCAATGAGCGCGGTACCGATTCCCCGTCCGTGAACGGATGGATCGACGGCGAGACGCTGGAGGTAACCGACCGTGCCGGCTCGGCCGGTGATGTGATAGCCGACGATCCTGTGACGGAGTGTCGCCACTCGGAAGCGGGAATGGGGAGTGGCGATTCGGGCATCGAGAAGACTTATCTGATCGAACTTCCAGAACGAATCGAAGGCTTGACCGTCAACATCGAGAACGTGGGGGACATCGGAGTTCCGTCCCCGACGAAGGTGAATGCCCTCAACTCGCGTTCCCGGAATCTCGCGGTTCTGGTGACGGAGGAGATGAAGGCGCTCGTGTTCGACGAACCCAACGTCGAGAAAAGGAGATTGTTCAGCCGGAGTCATGGCCGGCGTGAGCACTGCGGCGAAACCGCCTGAGCGAATGCCGTCCAGGGCGCGCTGGAGCCCCCGGATTGTCGGTGTCTGACCGGGGGATGGACTCAGAAAGGCGATCGACGGATCACCTTTCCATGGCCGTACCCGCAGCCGATCAGCACCATCGGTGATGGTGTTGGGTCGTCGCATGGTGATGGGAGGAGACTACGACCACGCTGGCACCGATAGCCTCCACGCCCGTGATACCTGATCGACTTTTGCCCGTACTCGAACGCGCCGCGCCACTCGCCGAACGGTTCACCGCGGCCGGGTATCGGCTGTACCTCGTGGGGGGCGTGGTCAGGGATCTGCTTCTGGATCGAGACATGAGTTCCGGACGTGACATTGACCTCACGACGGATGCCCATCCCGCCGAGGTCAAGAAACTCGTGGCCGGCTGGGCCGACTCGGTGTGGTCGCAAGGAGAGCGGTTCGGAACCATCGGGTGCCAGGCCGACGGATGGACCTTCGAAATCACCACCCATCGCGCCGATGCCTACGATCCGGATTCCCGTAAGCCCGACGTCGTCTTCTCGGATCAGATCGAAGCCGATCTCTCCCGCCGAGATTTCACCGTCAACGCCATGGCGCTTTCGTTGCCGGATCCGGTCCTGATCGATCCCTACAACGGAGCGGCCGATTTGGCCGCCGGCCGCTTGCGGACGCCACTCTCCCCGCAGGAATCGTTCTCCGACGATCCGCTCCGGATGCTCCGCGCGGCGCGGTTCATCGCCGGGTACGGACTCGAACCGGATCCGGAACTCGTTGCCGCCGTCAAGGAGATGGCTGATCGTCTCAAGATTGTCTCGGCCGAACGGATTCGGGATGAGTTCGACAAAATGATGGTCGTCGAGGATCCGTCACCGGGGCTGTGGTTTCTCGCTGACACGGGTCTTATGGATCAATTTCTTCCCGAGTTCTCGCGCATGCGTCTTGAGCAGGATCCGATCCATCGCCACAAGGACGTTCTGACTCACACGATCGCAGTCGTTGCGAAGACTCGCCCGGATCGACTCGTTCGCCTGAGCGCGCTCTATCACGACGTCGGAAAGCCGCGGACCCGAGCAATCACTGACGGTGGCGTTTCGTTCCATCATCACGAAGTCGTTGGCGCCCGGATGACCCGCGAGCGGATGAAGGCGCTGAAATATTCGAGCGACGATGTCGAGCGCGTGAGTCGACTGGTCTTTCTCCATCTTCGGTTCCACACCTACAAAATGGGATGGACCGATGCGGCGGTCCGTCGCTTCGTCCGCGATGCCGATGATTTACTTCCGGAGTTGATTGAACTCACTCGTTGTGACTGCACGACTCGCAACGAACGCAAAGCCCGCGAACTCTCTCTGCGCATGGATGAACTCGAAGCGCGAGTCGCGGAGTTGCAGGCGAGCGAGGAACTCAGGGCGATGCGTCCGGATCTCGATGGCAATCAAGTGATGGCTCACCTCAACCTGGGTCCCGGACGCGACGTCGGGAACGCCCTCGACTTCCTTCTCGAACTAAGGCTGGAAGAAGGTCAGTTGGGTGAAGAAGAGGCAACCCGTCGACTCGATGCCTGGTGGGCGGAGCGACAATCCAAGGGCTAAACGCCTTCTTTTTTGCCCCGCATGATGAGTGTCGGCGGAACGGCGCGCATGGCTTCGGCCCAGAACGACGAGGGCTGTGCGCTTTTTTCGCCGATCGGCTCGAGCAGTGCATCGACCCGAAAGTTGGCTCGAGCGAACGATGAGAACAAGTCGGCGATTGAGCGTGGGTACACCATCGAGTCTCCCGCTTTCCGCGGCGAACGGTCGGTGTACGCGCGGTTGAACCGCACCGAACCGGGAACCGATTCGTCGAGGGCGACGTACGCGGGGTGCGGGAACGAGCACACGAAGTGCGATCCGGTGTGAAGAACGCGGTTCACCTGACGCAGAACTCGGTCGACGTCGTCGATCCGACTCAGTTCGTAAACCGATAGTGCGACGTCGATCGTGTCGGCGCGCACAAAGGCAAGCTCCGCGAGATCACCGTGATGAAGTTCGAGCTTCACCTCATTGGCGTCGGCGAGGATTCTCGCGGCCTCGATGTTCTCAATGTTGGTGTCGACGCAAATGACCCGAGCGCCTTGCAGGGCGAGGGTGACCGCGACATGTCCACGGGCAAGGCCGAGCACGAGGATGCGCCGACTCTCGCCGGTACCCAGGAGACGGAACGTCGACTCGTTGGGGATGTCGGGGCCGTAGGTGACGACATCGAGGGGAAGTGGCACTGCGCCCGGGAAGGAGGCGGGAGATGGCCGATTGCTGTGCATTGATCCGAAGTCGCTCACGTTTCCAGTCTCCCCCGGTTGCAATCCCATCCGGTGGACCGATTCGGATCGCGGTTCTTTCACCGGGTGCTCTCGCTAGCCTCTTGGTCTGTGAGTTTCAGTCAGAGTTCGTTGCGCGGTGCGGGGTCGAGTGCCCCGGGCGAGATCGACTACCGCCTCGCGCGCCAACATCTCATTTCTGAGTATCGCAAAGGGCGTTTGGCGCAGCACGAGGTCTGCGATGCCCATCCTGAATTGATGCGGGCAGCTCGGGAGGTGGCCAAACCCACAACCGAGGCCTGTCCTATCTGCGACGGCGGAACGCTCGTCTTGGTCTCGTATGTTTTCGGCCCGCGGTTGCCGAGCCACGGTCGTTGCGTAACCTCGGCGAAGGAACTCAAAAGCTTTGCGAAGAGCAAGGACGAGTTCGCTTGTTATGTGGTCGAGGTGTGCCCCAGTTGTCGCTGGAACCATCTCGCCCGCACGTTTCTGTTGAATCCGGCCAATTCGGCCTGACGTTCACTCCCCCAACATGGCTTCCGACTCCTCCGGTAAAACCGGCTCCCGATCCCCGTCAGGGGCGAAACGAGTGGCCCGCGCCTCAAGGCGAACGGGCCGGAAGGAAAAGGGCGCGCGCCCGTCGCTGTTGTGGCGACTGCGCCGGCCCCTGTTCGCCGCCGGCTTGGTCAGCATGCTCCTGTTGACCGGAGTGGGCTACCTGTTCACCCAGGTGCCGCTGCCCGACAAGGATCCTCCCCAACTCCAGACCACGTTCGTGTGCGCGTCCGATGTCCGCACGGGTTGCACAGCGGACAATTCCATCGCCCAACTTTCGGGAGGCGTCGATCGCATCTCGGTCACCTACGAACAGATCCCGGCGGTCCTGATCGAAGCGGTGCTCTCAGCCGAGGACCGGACGTTCTATGACCATGGAGGGGTGGATCCGACCGGCATCGTGCGGGCGCTTTGGGCAAACGTCCAGAACCAGGGCGTGTCGCAGGGCGGTTCGACGATCACTCAGCAGTACGTGAAGAACGTCTACCTCACACAGGAGCGGACGCTGACGCGCAAGATCAGGGAAGCGGCTCTAGCCGTCAAAGTCGAGCGGGAGCTTCCGAAGCAGGAGATCCTCACTCGTTACCTGAACACGATCTACCTCGGTCGCGGGGCCTATGGCGTCGAGGCGGCGTCGCGCGCCTATTTCGGCAAGGACGTCGGGGAACTCACCTTGCCCGAAGCGGCGTATATGGCTGGTCTCATCAGGGCCCCGGAAACAGCCGACGCCCAACTGCCAGCTACGAGCACGAAAGCCGGTTCCAACCGGGCCACGGCCACGCAGCGCCGCAACTCGGTCTTGAAGGCGATGGTTGAGACCGGAGCGATTACGCAGGCCGCGTACGACGAGGCATCGGTTGCGGGTTGGGACAACGTTCTCGTTCGCAGCGACCGGAAGAACTTCGGCGACGTGTCCCATCCCGAATGGGGTACCGAATACTTCGTTGACTACGTGCGGCATTGGCTTACGACCAAGGGCGGTTTCACCGACGCACAGGTCTACGGCGGAGGGTTGCGCGTGTACACGACCATCGACATGGAGGATCAGGGCGCGGCCGCCGAGGCCATCAGGTCGACGCTGAACCAGCCGAATGATCCGGCGTCGGCTCTCGTGTCGATCGACGACGAGGGCGCAGTGCGAGCCATGATCGGCGGGCTCGACTTCAACGGCACCGGGAAATACTCAAAGGTGAATCTCGCGGTCGGCGCCGAGGGTGGCGGGGCTGGTCGACAGGCGGGGTCAGCGTTCAAAGCGTTCACGCTGGCCGAGGCGATGAATCAGGGAATCCCGCTGAGCAGGGTTTACGACTCGCCGGCCCGGATCGTGATCCCGAAGGTCGATGCCGGTAAGGACTGGAGCGTGGGTAACTACGCCGACGCCGGGCTCGGCAGTCTCGACATCACGGAAGCGACGATGCGATCCTCCAATACTGCCTACGCGCAGATCATGATGGACGTCGGACCTCAGAACGTCGCGGCTCTTGCTCGGGAGATGGGGATCACCAGCGAACTCAATCCGGTTCCCGCCCTCACGCTAGGTACAAGCGAGGTTTCCGTCCTCGACATGGCGTCGGGTTATTCAACGCTCGCTGACAAGGGTGAGCACATCACTCCTTCGGTAGTTACGAAAGTGACCGATGCCAAGGGCAATGTTCTTTACGAGAACAAGATCACGCGCAAGCGAGTCCTCGACGAGAAGACGGTCCAGAAGGTGGACTGGGCTCTCAATCAGGTGGTTGAGGGCGGAACGGCCACTGGCGCGAAGTTCGGCCAGCCGTCGGCCGGTAAAACCGGGACCACCGAGAACTATCGCGACGCGTGGTACGCCGGGTTCACGTGCAAGCTCACGACGGTCGTCTGGGTCGGCTATCCCGACGGCAGCTTCATGAAATCAGTACACGGCATGCAGGTGACGGGCGGATCGTTCCCGGCCACCATCTGGCGCAAGTACATGACCGCGGCCACGAGAGGGCTCTCGTCGTGTCCATTTGTGGAACCCGAGTTCGAGGCCGATACCGACCCGAACGACACGGCAGTGACGTCGACGACCATCGAGCCGACGACCACGACAACGACCAAGCCGACGACCACGACCAGGCCTACGACAACGACGACCAGGCCGTCGACTACAACCACGATCAACCCATCGACGACCACCACGACCAACACCGCTCCCGTCACTATTCCGATGGTGCCCTGAGTCACGTCGGACGTCTTTGCCGCCACCCGCGGGTGGTACTAGCGTTTCGTTTGATCCGCCGGTAGCCGAGGGGCACTGGACGGTGAGGAGGCTTCGATGAGCGCACGTTTGACTGTGCCTTCGGTGCAGGGCCGAAAGGTCCGCCGAGGGGATGTTCCGCTGGTTATGGTCACCGCCTACGACGCTCCAGGCGCACGTATGGCTGATGCTGCCGGTATCGACATGATCCTCGTTGGCGACTCCGTCGCGATGGTTGTCCTCGGGTACGACGACACGCTTCAAGTCACCGTCGACGACATGGTTCATCACACTGCTGCGGTAGCTCGCGCAAAGCCGTCGTCACTGATCGTGGCCGATATGCCTTGGATGAGCTATCACGTGTCGGTCGAGGAGACCGTGCACAATGCCGCCCGATTGATCCGTGCCGGCGCACAAGCCGTGAAACTCGAGGGAGGCCGGAAGCGTCTCCCGATGATCGAGGCATTGATCGACGCCGAAATTCCGGTGATGGGCCACATCGGCCTTACGCCTCAGTCAGTCAACGCCATGGGCGGGTTCAAGGTGCAGGGTCGCGAGCACGATGCGGCCATGGCCCTTGCCGACGACGCGAAGGCACTCGCTCACGCCGGATGTTTTTCGATCGTGATCGAGGGTGTTCCGGATGTCGTGGGACAACTGATTACCGATTCGATCGATGTGCCCACGGTGGGCATTGGCGCCGGGTCCGGCTGCGATGGTCAGGTTCTTGTATTCCATGACGTCCTCGGAATCGAAGACCGAGTTCTGCCCAAGTTTGTTCGCCGCTACGCCGATCTCGGAGCCGACGGCGTCCGCGCACTGGGCGCATACGCCGATGATGTTCGCACCGGTCGGTTCCCGTCGGCGGCCGAGAGCTATCACGTGAAGACTCCGGCCACCGAGACGCTCGGCCTGTACGGCAGCCCGACCACCCTGGGGTGAAGTCGAAGGCGTCGGCCCTCGTTCTGGTTCTGGGCCTGCTCATCGGACTTGCTTCATGCGGTTCGCCGGACGGTGAGGACACCGCTGGTCGTGTCGATAACTCAGGTGTCGACAAATCAGGATCAGTGGTCCGGGCATCCGAACTGGTTGCTCCAGAGGGTTTCCGTGCCGTCACGCTGATCGTCACCCGACCAGACGGAACGCTGATGTATCTATGCGTGTGGCTGGCTGATTCTCAAGAACTGCGCAACAAGGGATTGATGAGGATCACGGATCCCGATCTCGGAGGTAAGGCGGGCTTGGTCTTCCGGTTCGATACCGATACGACCGCGGGATTCTGGATGAAGGACACGTTTCTGCCCTTGTCGATTGCTTGGTTCGACCGCACCGGAGACTTCGTCTCGAGCACCTCGATGGAGCCGTGCCCCGCCGACTCGCAATCGTGTCCGAGCTATCCGCCGGCCGGTCCGTATCGACTGGCGCTGGAAACGATGGAGGGGCGACTCACCGAATTGGGGCTGGAACCGGGATCGCGGGTCGAACTCGGCGATTCCTGCTGAATTGGGCCGAACCGCTCTTGGGGAAAACCGGTCGGGTCCGGTAGGGTTCGCAGTTCCAATTTAGTAGCCCTGCCCCGTGCCTACGGGGCCCCGACATCCCAGGGGGATGTGGGTCCAGAGGGAGGTCTGACTCGTTATGCGAGTTTATGAACTCATGATCATTTTTGACGGCGATGTCGAAGACAACGCTGTCAACGAACATCTCGCGAATGTCGGTCGACTTGTTGAAGTCGGCGGCGGCAAGATCGCTAAGACCGACCGTTGGGGTCGTCGGCGTTTCGCTTACGAGATCAACCACAAGTGGGAAGGCATCTACGTCGTTCTCGAAATCGTGACCGAAGGTCGCGATCTTCACGAGGTCGAGCGTGTGTTGCACCTCGCGGACGATGTTGTCCGCCACAAGACCATGCGTCTGCCGGACAAGGAAGCCACGCGTCGTGGCCTCATCGGCGAGACGGTCCCGGCCTAGGCCGGGTAGCGCCCAAGGAGAATCCGATGGCGAATGGAAACAACGTCACAGTCGTAGGCAATTGCACCCGAGATCCCGAGCTGCGTTTCACCGCAGGCGGGCAGGCGGTGGCCTCGTTTGGCCTCGCAGTGAACCGACGCTGGCAGAACCGCCAGACCAATGAATGGGAAGAAGCAGTTTCGTTCTTCGATGTCACCTGTTGGGCTCAACTCGCGGAAAACGTGGCTGAGTCGATCACCAAGGGCAGCCGTCTCATTGTGAGTGGTCGTCTCGACCAACGTTCCTGGGAGACCCAGGACGGCGATAAGCGTTCGAAGATTGAAATCGTGGCCGACGAAGTCGGTCCGAGCTTGACCTATGCCACCGCGCAGGTCGTCCGCAACGAACGCCGTGAAGGCTTCGAAGGCGGAAAGAGCAGCGGTGGCGGCGGAGGCGGCGGCGGATCACGCCCCGCACCGACCAACAATTCCCCAGCTGGTTATGACGACGAGGAGCCCTTCTGATGGCCAAGGCAGCCCCCAAGCGCGGAAAGAACAAAGACGCCGCGCGCCGCAGCAAGAAAAAGATCAGCCTGCTGACGCAGGAGAAGGTTGATTACGTCGATTACAAAGACGTCAACATGCTCCGTCGTTTCATGTCCGATCGAGCCAAGATCCGTGGTCGCCGAGTGAGCGGCAACGATTCTCAGCAGCAAAAGGAAATCGCCCGCGCCATCAAGAATGCTCGCGAGATGGCGATCCTTCCCTACACGAACCGTGTCACCACCCAGCGTGGCGGCGGTCGTGATCGCGGAGACCGTGGAGAACGTGGTGATCGTGGCCTGCGCCTCGAGAACGCCGAGCTTCCGGATCGCCCGACCGGAGAAGAGATCGAGATGACTGCAGTCGAACTCGAGTTCGCAGGCGACGAGCTTGTGGCGGTCGAGATCGAGACCGAGACCGTGGAGGTCGCAGAGTGAAACTCCTACTTCGTTCCGACGTCGAGGGTGTGGGAAAGAAAGGTGACCTCGTTGAGGTCGCCGACGGTTTCGGCCGGAACTACCTGCTCCCCAAGGGCTTTGCCATCCTTGCCACCAAGGGTGTCGCCGCACAGGCCTCCTCGATGCGCCGATCACGCGATACGCGCGACGCCGCCGATCGCGCGGCTGCCGAGGAAATCGCTTCGAAGCTCGTCCCCGCGATCATTGCGATCTCGGCTCGAGCCAAGGGCGAAGGCGAACTGTTCGGTTCGGTGAGCATCGCTGAGATCGTCCAAGCCGTTACCGCTCAGACGGGGATCGAACTCGATCGCCAGCTGCTTGAGGTCGGCGCGCCGATCAAGACGACCGGAACGCACAGCGTTTCGGCCCGCCTTCATCCCGAGGTTCAGTTCCAGATCACGGTTGAAGTTTCAGCCGCCTGACCGCTGTTCTTTCGAACAATCTGTTTCTTCGAGGGGTCGGTTCCGCCGGCCCCTCGAAGCGTTTTGCGGCGCTGGTGTGACGCTCAGCGGCGGCGGAATAGCGCCGACCGGACGCGTTTGCCCAGCGTGCGGGCATACCGGGACGTCAGGATGTCCACAGAGATTGACCGGGTTCACTGTCACACCCCACACCTAGAGTGATGCCATGCGGCGCAAGGGATCGTCCCTTCGAGTTCTTCCACAGCCCGGCGTAGTTATCCCCACACAATCCACAGGTGTATCCCCCGAAAAAGAGGGGTTGTTCCCCTACCGATCCCCAGCCCACCTGGGGAAGGATTCATGAGCCATGAGTTTCTCTGACGACGATTCCCGCAACTCCCGCCCGGCCAACGCTGGTCGGGTCCCGCCCCACAACCTCCAGGCCGAGGAGTCGCTCCTCGGCGCCATGTTGCTGTCCAAGGACGCAATCGCTGTCGCGTCCGAGATCCTTGACGCCGAGAACTTCTACAAGCCTGCGCACGGCCACATCTTCGAGGCAATCACCTCGTTGTCGGCCGCTGGCGAGCCTGCCGATCCGGTCACTGTCGCCGACGAACTGCGCCGGGCTGGCCTCCTCGACGCCATTGGCGGACCGGCCACTCTCGTGACGCTCCAAGCGTCGACTCCTGCTATCTCCAACGCCGGTCGCTATGCGGCAATTATTGAGGAGCACGCCCTGCTTCGCCGTCTCATCGGTGTCGCCGGTGAAATCGCGGAGATGAGCTACGGGCTACCCGACGATGTCACCAAGACGGTTGATCACGCCGAGTCACTCGTGTTTGAGGTCGCACAGCGTCGGGTCACCGATTCGATGGCCCCGATCCATGATTTGCTGACGACCAATCTCGATCGGCTCGAGATGCTCTACGACAAGGGCGATGCCATCACGGGCATGCCCACGGGTTTTGCTGATCTCGATGATCTCCTCTCCGGACTCCAGCCCAATGCCCTCTATGTGGTCGGCGCACGGCCGTCGATGGGCAAGACGGCGCTTGCACTCGGCATCGCGTCCAACGCCGCCATCGAGGCCAACCGTCCGGTTCTGGTGTTCTCGCTCGAAATGGGCCAACTGGAACTGACCCAGCGTCTTTTGTGTTCCGAGGCCCGGGTCGATTCCCGCAAGGTCCGTAACGGCAATCTCAACGAATCCGACTGGGGCAAGATCGCCCACGCCACCGGCCGTTTGGCCGAAGCACCGATCTGGATCGATGACAATCCGAATCTCACGATCATGGAGATCCGATCGAAGGCCCGGCGACTGCGCAGCCGCCTCGGCGATCTCGGGCTTGTGGTGGTCGATTACCTCCAGCTCATGACGGGTCGATCCAACGCTGAGAATCGTCAGGTCGAGGTCTCGGAGATCTCCCGAGGGCTCAAGATCCTCGCCCGCGAACTCGAATGCCCGGTCATTGCGCTGTCGCAGCTTTCGCGTCAGCTTGAGATGCGCGCCGACAAGCGACCAATGCTCGCTGATCTACGCGAGTCGGGTTCGATCGAACAGGACGCCGATGTCGTCATGTTCATTTATCGCGACGATGTCTACAACCCCGACTCGCCCGATCGCGGCACGGCTGAACTGCTGATCAGTAAGCATCGAAACGGGCCTACTGGTGTGGTTCGTCTGGCGTTCCTCGATCACTACACAAAGTTCGCCAACATGGCGAAGGGCACCTAGCGCCAGTCGAAATCAGGCGCCCTGCCTTCAGCAGCAGCCTTGTTCTTCGGTCTTTCGTCCGAGTGAAACCGGTTC
The DNA here is from genome assembly GCA_044239895.1 of Acidimicrobiales bacterium. Classification (GTDB taxonomy): domain Bacteria; phylum Actinomycetota; class Acidimicrobiia; order Acidimicrobiales; family Acidimicrobilacustridaceae; genus Acidimicrobilacustris. The sequence goes on from JBIIAM010000001.1 coordinate 212,579, forward strand.
TGCTTGCGCCGGCGCGCAGCACATAGCGTTGTCATCGGATGTCTCGTCGGACATCTGATCGGAATCACCGGTCTTGACGTACCACTCCCACTTGAGCGCGTCGGGATCAGTGACCCAGGTCTCGACCTTTGTCGCGTAGCAGCAGATCGTGTCGTCGATGCCGGTGGTGGTCAGTCCATCGCCAGTCAACCGTGCTTCAGCGGCTTCGACCTCTGCCGCGTTGTCGGTCTCGACGCCGAGGTGATTGATTGTTCCGCCTTCGAGCCCTTCGAACAGCACGAGCTTGAGCGGCGGATTAGCGATCGCGAAGTTGGCGTAACCCGGCTTGCGTTTGATCGGCTCGGTTGCGAAAAGCTTCGAATAGAACTCGACGGCCTCATCGATATTCGAAACATTGAGGGCAAGCTGCAAGCGGGACATGGTTTCCTCCGGGAACTGACATCGATGACCATCGATGTCTTGACGATACTAAGGCGATGATGGCCGTGGACAGCTGAACTGCGTCGAATCTGACCGCGTCACTCCACCGACCATTTGCACTGGGCCGCAAATCCGAATCGGCGGAGGACTACAGAGGCGGGACAGGCCCCGAGAGTTACGTACATCCACTGATTGATTCCGACCGCACCGGTAAGCAGAAGAAACCATGGCGATACAACTGCCGCCAGTAGGGCGCTGAGGAGAGTCACGGTGCCGGCCATTGCGAAGAGGACGCGCTCGAGCGGCCAATTCTTGGTCGATGAACTGTTGCTCGGGGTTGGTTTAGCTGTTGTCGTCATTGCTGATCTCCTCTAGTGAGTGCGAAACAGACCTACGAAAGCTTGAGAAACATCTTCTCGACAGCGTCGAGGGAGTAACCCTCCGCCGCCGACTTCTCGGGGTCCTGCAGGCAGGAAACAAGGCCCGATGCGAGCATCTTGAAACCGACCTGCTCCATCGCTTTTGTCACTGCCGCGATCTGCGTGACGATGTCACGACACTCCCGATCTTCGAGAAGCATGTTCTGGATACCGCGCACCTGACCTTCGATGCGACGCAACCGCTTGATCAGATCGTCCTTGACCTCAGATTTGATTTCCATGTTCGGGTCTCCGTTTTGCCGATATCAGTGGCTGAAATTTACGTGGGGAAGGATCTTGTCAAGCCACTTGGGTACGTACCAGTTCTTGTCGCCAAGTAACGCCATTGTCGCCGGAACCAACATGACTCGAACAACCGTCGCGTCGAGCAGGACAGCCATGGCGAGTGTCAGTCCCAATTCCGTCGGGGGAATGGGGCCGGTGATGCCGAAGGCCACGAACACGATGATCATGATGATCGCCGCATTGGTGATCGGCCTACCGGTGCGGGCAATGCCTTCGCCGATGGCGCGTTTTGTGTCGCCTGTCGCCTGGTACCGCTCCTTGATGGCGGCAAGAAGGAAGAGTTGGTAATCCATCGAGAGGCCGAAGAGCAGAGCGAAGAAGAACAGTGGCGCCCAAGCGTCGACAAAGCCCTGAGGCTCGAACCCGATCAGGCTCGCTCCGACACCGTTCTGGAACACGATCGTGGCGAAACCAAACGCGGCTCCCACGGTGATGAGATTCATCACGATCGAGAACAAGGCGATGACGAGACTGCGGAAGACCACCAGCAATAGCAGGAAGGCCACGACGAGGATGATCGCAATCGCGTAGGGGGCGCGGTTGACGAGCACGCCGGTTAGATCGCGGTTCTGGCCGGCAGGGCCACCGACATCGGCGCCGGTCACCTCGGCATCAAGTCCGAGACGAAGATCGTCGACCATGGTCTGCGTCATCGGATCATCAATGGCTGTGCCTGGCGTGACGCGTACGACGACGCGGCCGGTGTCGGCCGGAGGAGTCACGATTCGCGCATCGACAACATTGGGTGTCGATGTCGCAATGGCAACAACGCGCTCTGCATCGGCGGCGTCAACGGTGACGTAAGCAGGAGCTGCCGCGCCCGGCCCGTAGGCCTCGACGAGCAGGTCGTAGCCATCCCGACTCGTGTATCCCTTGTCGACAACGGTCGCGCCGGGCATACCGAGTTTCATGCTGAAGGCAGGCACGATGAGAGCGCCGAGCAGGATGAGCCCGACCGCGAGCACCGTTCCCGGTCGGCGCAACGAGACGCTTGTCCACCTGGCCCATCTACCTTCGGCAACGATGTCTGGGTCCTTCTTCCCCCGGGTCACCAGAACCTTGTCTCCCATGGCGACAAGAACGGCGGGGAGCAGTGTGAGGGCCGCTAGTGCCACGGCAATCACAGAGAGAATCATGCCGAGGGCCATCGTGCGGAACACCATGACGGGCACGAGGAACACGGCGGCAAGTGACAGAACGACGGTGAGGGCCGAGAGGAACACGGCTTTACCCGAAGTAGACATCGCGTTTTCGATTGCCTTGATCGCGTCCTTCCCCTCAACGCGTTCCTCGCGATAACGACTCACGATGAAGAGGCTGTAGTCAATGCCGACGGCGAGGCCGATCATCATTGAGAAGTTCATCGACCAAACCGACATCGGCGTGATCCACGTGAGCATGTGCAGGACAGCGAAGCCGCCAGCGATACCGGCGATCGCGAGAATGAGAGGAATGCCGGCTGCAAGCAAGGCACCGAATGCGATGAACAACATGATGAGAGTCGGAATGCCGCTGACGAGTTCGGCCTTGTGCAGTGCTTCTTCGTTCATCTTGTTGAAGTCGCTCCACATCGACCATTCGCCGGCGACATCGGCCTGGGCTCCTGTCGGCACCGAAAGGGAACCCACGAATGCGCCGAGTTCACCGGCGGCAACGGGCCGTTCGGCGTCTTCACCTATCTGCTGGCCGACAGGAATGATGGTCGTCATCCCATCGCGCGAAATCATTCCGGACTCGGCCGGCATCGAAAGTGGATCGATCACAACAGTCACCCGGGGTCCGTCGGCGAGTTCGGCGACAAGGGCCTGAACGCCGGTGGGGTCCGAGGTGATCGGTGTGTCTTGGCGGTAGACGACGACGGGGAACTCGGCACCGAGGGCGGGGAAGTCGCTGCGCAATTCGGCGCGGACTTTCTCGGCCGGCGTTCCCTTCGCATCCCAACCGGCACCGGAGAGGACATCAGTGAGAGTGATGGCGAGAGGGGCGGCCGCAATTGTGAGGACGAGCCATACGGCGATGACGATGCGACGATGGCGAGCCATCGTGGCCGCCAGTCGGGAGAACAGCGCCTTCTCGTCAGGGTCGTGTGAAGGCTCGTGGGACAAGGGAAGGTCGGATGAATCGATCATGGTCATGCTGGTCTCCGAAAGAGGTGGGGAACGTCTTGGGAACCATACCCCCTAGGGTATCTAACCGCAACCCCTGTTTCCTTCCTTTGGCCGGACTTGGCCGGTCGGGTCGTTAGAGTCACGACTCAGAGCACCAAAGAGGAGAACTCGTCACATGAACGAGCACATGCACGGTCAGGAAGTTCTGCGGCCACTCAGCAAGGAGGGACGGGAGCTACGTCTCATGGTGCCGGAGGTCTACGGAGCGTTTTCTGAGTTGAGCCAGGCGGCGATGGCTCCGGGTGCCCTCGATGCCAAGACGAAGGAACTTCTCGCGCTCGTGATGGGAGTCACTTTGCGATGCGATGGGTGCATCGCAACCCACGCCCGAGGGGCGGCGTCCGCCGGTGCCACCCGCGAAGAGGTTGCCGAAGCTCTCGCCGTCACCTTCCTCATGAATGGCGGTCCGGGAACGGTTTACGGACCCCGTGCCTACGACGCGTTTTGCGAATACATCGAAGCGATCGAAGCCAAGGCTGCCGAGTAGGCCTCAAGCTGAGAATCCGGCACAAGAATCCGGTGGTTTCAGACCAATGGCTTTCGGGCCATGAACTGGACGACCGCTCCACTTCCAGTGTGACCGGAACCCTCGACGATCTCGCGATCGGTCTCCGCTTCGAAGGTGACCTCGAGGGGGGACAGTTCCCCACGGAGTTCATCGAGCGACATCATGAGTTCCGCGGTCGGGGGTCCACCGGTGCCGCGCCCGACCTGGGCGGGCCGATAGGCCTCGAGAAGGAAGACGCCCCCTGGCTTCAACGCACGCGTGACCCGCTGGTGAAGGTCGATGCGGATCGGCTTCGGGATATGGGCGAATATCGAGACAATGCCGTCCCAGCAGGCTGTGCCGAGATCAAAGTCGGCAAGATCCCCAACGTTGGCGTCGACGACTGCCCCTCTGGCGCTGGCGAGACGGAGCGTCTTGTCGACTCCGGCTCTTGTCAGGTCGACGCTGGACACCGAGAAACCCCTCTCGGCGAGAAAGACTGCGTTGCGGCCCTCGCCCTCAGCGAGACAGAGGATTCGTCCGACCGGAAGTTCGGAGACGTGATCGGCGAGAAAACCGTTCGGCTCGGTGCCATAGAAGTAGGCCTCCGAGCGATATCGCTCCTCCCATTGGTCCCGCGGTGATGGGCTCGGAGTCCCGGTCATCGGCGGAACCAGCGGCGCTTCTCGCCAGCGTCACCGACCGACACGGTGTCCTTCCTTGCTGTTGTCCGCTTCGAACCAACTACCCCAGCCTTGGAGTTGCACTGACAACGCTGGGACTTGGGAACGTCTCCGAGGACCTGTTCCACGTGGGCGCCGCAGCCCTTCCACGTCGGTTGCTTGCACTTGGGGCACGTCGCTCGTTTGCACATACCCCATAGGGTATCTGGTGACTGTCAATGATGCACGCACCACCGTGTATTTGTCGGGCCGGGTTCGAAGCCCCACCGGTAGGGTCTTCTCATGGCGAGTGACTTTCAGATGAAGACGATGAACAAGGTCCACGGGTCAATGCTCAAGTTGAGCGGCGGCCGACTCGGTTGGCACATGTACGGCATGCCGGTTGTCGAACTCACGACGATCGGCCGCAAGTCCGGTCAGCCCCGCACCTCGTTACTTACGTCACCTGTGCAGAACGGTGACGCCTTCGTGATCGTGGCGTCGAGGGGCGGGGACGACATCAACCCGGCATGGTTTCTCAATCTTCAAACGACCCCCGAGGTCACCGTGAAGTCGGGGCGCCGTCCGGCGACGACGATGCGCGCTCGGATCGCCGAGGGCGCTGAACGCGACGAACTCTGGCAGCGGATCATGGCCTACAAGCCCCATTACGGCGGCTATCAGAAGAAGACCTCGCGGGTGATCCCGCTAGTTGTGCTCGAACCGGTGGGCTGATTTCGGCCGCCTGACCCGGGCAATCGAGACACCGGATCTCGATCGACGGCAACGGACCCGAATGGCCATTATCTCAAGGGCCACATGGCATCGGCCGCCTCGCGGTTGACCCACCGCCCAGGCCGACAGGATCTTGCTACCGAACTGAACCCGATCGCCGAAGTGGCGATGGGGACTTTTGTGCACTTCGCGGTTACGGTGAGTTTCAACATCCCGTCCAAATGGGACGAGATGATCAAGAAAAAGTAGAGATATGACTACAGGTACCGTGAAGTTTTTCAATGCCGAAAAGGGTTTCGGCTTCATCTCCCGTGATGGTGGGGACGACGTGTTCGTTCACTACTCCAACATCGCAGGCACTGGCTACAAGAGCCTTGACGAAGGCCAGAAGGTGGAGTTCGATGTCACCGCCGGTCAAAAAGGCGATCAGGCAGAAAACGTTCGCGTTATCTGAATCCCTGACTTTCTGCAGTACGTGAAGATGCCGACCCGCAAGGGTCGGCATCTTTCGTTTTGCCGAGCGTGTTTCTGCGGGATGTATGGGGCGATGCGCCCGAGCCGCAAAAAGGGAACATCCCCGGCACGAGGCCGGGGATGTTCCCGCAGAACTGCAGAGGACGAGGTTCAGCCGACCTTGCGGAGGGTGTTCCTGTCGGTGTGCTGGATCGTGAGGCCCTTGGCCTTCACTTCGTACACGGTGGTCATTTCGTAGCTCCACTCGCCCTTACCCACATTGATGGTGACGCTGTAGTCCGGGGTCGTCGAGTACTCGGCGAGGTACTGGTTCGAGAGGATGCCGTAGGTGTTGGAACCGGTCTTGGCGCTCATCTCAAGCTTGGTGGAGTCAGCTGACGCTGATCCGCCTGCGATGACAACCTGGCCACGCGGGACCATGAAGCAGCGCATGACCTGACCGGCAGCGGCATCCCAGAGCCAGTAGCCGACCTCGGTGTGGAACGGCTCGTCTTCGCCCTGCTTGTAGGCGGCCATGCGGTAATCGAGTCCGTAGAGGCACTGGGTTCCGTTGTCCACGGGACCGAATGGCTTCAGCTCGACCTTTTCGCGGTAAGGCGTCTCGATGATTTCGCCTTCGATGTGATGGTAGGAAACGTCGACTCCCTGATCGCCTTCCCATGTACCCGCAAGGGCGGCAAGGGGACCAAGTTCGGCATCGCTGGGCACTGGCATTGAAAGACTCCTGTTAGAGGCGGTTGATTAGTGGCAATGATAGGGGAAAGAAATCGCGTTAGCCCGCCTCGGAGTGGGTGACGGCGTCTTCGCCCATCCATTCGCGCAGTGTGTTCTTGAGTTTGGTCTGCTGGATGAACAGATCGTGCTCGGCGGGGATGGGTGTCGCCGCTTGGGGGGCCTTGAAATAGAAGCTCAGCCATTCCTGGACCCCGCTCCGGCCGGCACGCTTAGCGAGATCCATGAAGAGGGCGAGATCGAGAACGATCGGCGCCGCAAGGATGGAATCGCGACACAGGAAGTTGACCTTGATCTGCATCGGGTACCCCATCCATCCGAAGATGTCGATGTTGTCCCAGCCCTCTTTGTTGTCACCGCGCGGCGGGTAGTAGTTGATGCGCACGACGTGGTCGACATTGCCGTAGAGATCGGGATACACCTCGGGCTGGAGGATCGAATCGATGACACCAAGCTTCGAGACTTCCTTGGTCTTGAAGTTGTCCGGATCGTCGAGAACTTCGCCGTCACGGTTGCCGAGGATGTTGGTCGAATACCAACCGCGCAGACCGAGCATGCGGGCCTTCATGCCCGGAGCGAGAAGCGTCTTCAGCCATGTTTGGCCGGTCTTGAAATCCTTGCCCGCGATCGGCACGCCCTCACGGGCGGCGAGTTCACGCATGCAGGGAAGATCGACGGAGAGGTTCGGCGCTCCGTTCGCAAAGGGAACACCGCTCATGATGGCGGCGTAGGCATAGATCTGGCTGGGCGAGATGTTGTCGTCGCCCGCTTTAAGCCCGGCTTCGAAACTCTCGATGGTCATGTGGACCGCGCTGGCTTCCTGATACGCCTCAGTCGAACCACACCACACCATGACGAGACGATCGCAATCGTTGGCGATCCGGAAGTTCTCGATGTCGGCAATGAGGGCCTCGGCCTGCTCCCACTTGTCGGTCGTGGTCTTGACCCGGGTTCCTTCGAGGCGCTTGACCCATCGCTGGTCGAATACGGCGTCCATGGCGACGATGCCCTCGAGTTCGGCCGAGATGGGCCCGAGGTCCTTCTCTTCCAGCACACCGGCGGCGCGGGCCGCTTCAAGAGCGTTGGGACTGATCGGATCCCAGCCACCAAAGACGAGATCGCCGAGATCGGCGAGCGGAACGAACTCACGGATGAGCGGGTTTCGGTTTTCTTCGCGCTTACCCAACCGGATGTGGGCGAGCTGCGTGAGCGAGCCAACCGGCACGGCATGTCCGGCGCGAGTGGCGAGAACGCCGGCGATGAAGGTGGAGGCGACGGCGCCCATGCCGGGGGTCAAAACCCCGAGGCGGCCGGTTGCGGGTGCGATGGTGGTTGGCTTTGTCATGCACGCAAGAGTAGGGGATGCTTGAATGTCATGGGCTTCTGTTAAGTAAGACTGAACAGTATGATCCCGGGATGGCGAACCTGAACCAACCGGCTGGCCCCCCTCTCCTGCACCTCACGATCTCGCAGTTGAGCTATCTCGTGGCGGTGGCCGATGCCGAAACGTTCTCGGCGGCGGCCGCATCGCTCGGAGTTTCGACCTCCGCCCTTTCCCAGGGTCTCGCTGAACTCGAGCGTCGCGTTGGTGTTCCGCTTTTCGAACGGTCGGGGCGGCGGCAGATTCTGCGCAACGAGGCCGCCGATGTGGTGTCCTACGCCCGTCGGGTGGTGGCCGACACCCGGGATCTCTCGCGCTGGGCGGCGGATACGGCGGCGGGGCGAACCGGTCGACTCCGGGTCGGGATGATCGATGCGGCGGCTGTCGAGCATTTCCCCGAGCACTTGCGGGCGTTCCGTCGAACTAATCCCGATGTGATCCTTCGTCTGATCGTCTCGCCTTCCGGTGAGCTTCTCGAGATGGTCCGTCGCGGCGAGGTCGATGTCGCAGTGCTGGTCGAACCTGCTCGCGCCGACGACGACATCGACATCGACGTTCTCCTCGATGAACCGATCGTCGTGGTCGCACCGGAAGGACAGACCATTGGTGAACCCGCGACATGGGGTCCGTGGGTGCTATTCCCGCGCGGATCGCACACACGCCTTCTCATCGAGAGCAACCTCCGCGCGCTCGGCGCGACCGTCGAGGTCGTGGCCGAATCCCATCAACCCGAGGTGCTCAGGGAAATGGCCCGCCTCGGAGTTGGATGGACTGCATTACCGCAGGCGCAGGCCTCGAATCGGGGCGAACAAACAGCAGAGTCCGGACCGGTCCTCGGCACCCGGCGGTTGGTTGTGGCGCGACGCACGACCCGGACCGCTCACCCTGCCGCCGAGGCGTTCGTCGAGGCACTTCGCAGCGATACCAACGCCGGGAATCGCTGAGTTAGCGGAATCAACTTCAGGGTCGTGGCCGGCACAACGTACGATCCGGGGGTCCCGAAGGTTCGGGATCGACTCGCCGGAAGGCAGGGAGAATTGCCGTGTTCCTTGGAGAGGACATACTTCCGTGGCTCGTCCTCGCTATCGGTGGAGCGCTCGCGGTCGGAACTCTGCTCGCTCTTGTCCGCCCGCAGAACGATCCTGATGGCGCCGATCTCCCGAGACCACCGCTCATCCGCAGTCTGGTCATGATCGCCCTCGGATCGGTCGCTTCCGTCTGGGGCATAGCGTCCCTCCTGAGCTGAACCGGTCCCGGAATGGAAACCCTGTGAACCCGAACGCACCCGCTGTCCTCACCCTTCAATGCGCCGACCAACCCGGCATCGTTGCCGCGGTCGCCAACTTGATCGCGGAGACCGGCGGCAACATCGCCAACGCCGATCAGCACACCGATCGGGAGTCGAGCGTTTTCCTGCAGCGCATCGAGATCGATGGCTCGATTGATTGGGCTGCTTTCGATGACGCACTCGCGGGGCTCGTCGAATGTTTCGACATGCAATGGGCACTGCATCGTCCGGGCTCGCGGGCGCGGATCGTGATTGCGTGCTCGAGCGACTTGTACTGTGCCGCCGATCTACTGAACCGCGTTGAACTCGGTGAACTCGACGTCGATGTCGTTGCGATCGTGTCGGATAGAGACGCAGCCGCTGCACTCGCGGCCCGACACGGAGTCGAGTTCATCCTCGTCGATGGAGGCCTCGCCGGTGCCGATCGCGCCGCTCAGGAAGCTGCGTTCGCCGAAACGCTTGCGGCACTCAACCCGGATCTCGTCGTTCTTGCCCGGTACATGCGCATTCTCCCGGAATCGATTACCACGGCATGGACGGGCCGCATGATCAACATCCATCATTCATTTCTGCCGGCATTCCCTGGTGCAAAGCCTTACCACCGCGCCCATCAGCGCGGCGTGAAACTCATCGGTGCAACAGCGCATTACGTGACGGCGGAACTTGATGCCGGTCCGATCATCGCTCAGGGAGTGGCGACCGTCAGCCATCGCGACGAGGTCGACGATCTTGTCCGCAAAGGCCGCGATGTCGAGCGCAAAACTCTTGCCGATGCTGTCCGGCTCCATCTCGAGCACCGAGTGTTGGTTTGGGACAATCGAACCTGCGTATTTGCCTGACCCGTTTGTGAATCGACGGTTCCGTTTAACGCGTTTGTATTGGTTACAGCTTGCGGGCGAAGACGGCTACGAAATCTCGAGCATCGTTCGAGAGGTACCGGTTGGCACCCTTGAACTGCTCGGGCAGCAACTTCGTACCTTCGACCGAAGTGGGATCGAGAAAACGCGTTGACGTGTAGAAATTGAATGTCATCCACACGGTGTTGATGTCGAGCTGCATGGCACGGGCGCAGCCAGCGCGCAGCATCAGGTTGGCAAGTGAGAGCGACGAGAGTCCGTCGCCATACCCGTAAACGATGGCACCGTCATTGGTGACGCACACCGCGGATCGCCACGCGTAGACCTTGTTGCCGAACGTCGCGCCCCACTTACCGTCGACGTTGTCGACGAGACCGGGAACAAGTGCGCCGGGAGCTGCGGTTGCCGCAGGAACTCCACCGGGGTTAGGAGCTCCACCACCGTTGTCGACCATCAGATCGAGATTCTGCCGAACGCCGACAACGTCGGGAGTCATCGTGACGTCGCGGCCCCACTGTCCAACGGTGGCAGTGCCGTCCTTGTAGGTGACGAACGACGCCGCGCCGTCGCGCAACGTTCCCTTCGTCACGCCATTCAGGTAGAAACCGCCCTTGGCGTCGTCCATTCGGAAGCCACCGTTGAACGCGGCGATGAGGTCGAGGCGCCGGTCCATTGGAACCTGCGACGGCTTGTCGAACTTTCCGCCGGGCTCTTCCGTACCGGGGAACAGGTCGAAGATTGCGAGCTTGGGATCCATCCAGACGAGTCCGTCGAGGATGCTGGTGTGCACAGAGTCAGGCCGCACCTGTGTCGTGTACATCGACTGTGCGCCGCCGACGACCGGACCGACCGGTTGCCACACGCCTTCGAGAAACACGGGGGTGACACCCTCGGGAACGACCACGTTCTGAGGCTTCGGGAGATGGGGAACCACGACCTTCACGGTCGTCGTCGGCCCGGCTGATTCGTTGTTGATGACGGCGATACCCCGGTCGGGATCTCCGCCTTCCTTCGGTTGGTTTCGCGAGAGCCACCAGCCCTCGACGGTGTTGAGTACGCCGCCAAGGTGGTTGGAACGCATCCATTCGGCACCGCGTTCAGTGAACGAAAGATTCGACAACGTAGCCATTGAATAGGTGAACGAAATGGTTGGAATGAGGAGCAGCACAATTAGGACAACGGCGGAAACCTTCATCCACGTTGGTCGGGCCTTGCGGTGAGTCCACGTCTTGCGCTTCAAGCGCGAACTTTGAACCTTCTCAACGGGTTCGATGGTTTCGACGGAGGCGTCTTCGACGATGAAATCAGGTCCGTTCGGAGTCTCGTCGTCTGGGGGTGTGTCGTTTGGCGTTGTGGGGGACATGTCTTCCGCGGTCGTTTCATTCGAGCGACCCATGGCGGGGCACAGTTGGTCAGATTAGGGCAAGGTCCGAGCTGGTCGAGGCGATCCCAGCGGGCTCGACGATCCCGATCTTCACAGTTGGGTCAGAGCGGACGGGTGAACACCGCGACGAAATCGCGGCTGTCGTTCGAGAGGTATCGGTTCCCACTCTTTTCGGATTCGGGTAGCAATTTGGTTCCCCTCACCGACGCCGGATCGTTGAATGCAGTCGGGGCATAGAAGTTGAAGGTGGTCCAGGCCGGGTTGATGTCGAGTTCCATTGCACGAACGCAACCAGCCCGCAGCAGCAGTTCGGCCAATGACCGCGCCCCGAGGCCGCTTCCATAGCCGTAGATCAGTGCCCCGCTGCCGGTCACGCAAACGGCGGAACGCCAGACCAGAACCTTGTTGCCGAGGGTGTCACCCCAAGCTCCGTTGGCGTTGTTGTCCAGACCGTCGGCCGGTACGCCCGGATTCGCGCGGGCATCGGACGGAAGGTTGCCTCCGGGTTTCGGAAGGCCGCCGCCGTTGTCGACGATGAGGTCGAGGTTCTGCCGTACGGATTTGATTTCGGGGCTCATGGTGAAATCGCGTCCCCATTTGCCGACGGTGGCTACGCCGTCGTTGTAGACGACGAGCGACGCGGCTCCGTCGCGCAACGGGGTGTGAGTGATCCCGTCGAGATAAAAGCCGCCGAGCGCGTCCTGCATTCGGAAACCGCCGTTGAACGCGGCGACGAGGCTCAACCGGTCAGTCATCGGTACCTGCGAGGGGACCGCCCACTTACCGCCGGGTTCCTGAGTTCCGGGGTGGACCGCGAATCTGAGAAGTTTCGGATCCATCCAGACGAGTCCGTCGAGGATGCTTGTGTGAATTGAATCGGGGCGAACTTGAGTGGTGTACATCGCTTGCGCGCCACCCACGACTGGTCCGACGGGCATCCAGATGCCCTCGTTCTGGACGGGAGTTACGCCCTCGGGAACGGGAACATTGGTCGGTTTCGGTAAGTGGGAAACGATTGCTGAGCCGGGATCGGCGATCTCGGTGTCCCCGACATTGATCGCCTCAATGTCTCGGGAAGGATCACCGCCCGCTTTGGGCTGCTTGCGGCTGAACCAGAAAGCCTCGACACGGTTGAGGACACCGCCGAGATCGTTGTCCCGCATCCATTCAGCAGTTCGTTCGGCGAGCGTGAGGTTGTTCGCGGCGACGAGGGCCTTGCCGAGCGAGCCGATGGGAAACAGGAGCATGGCCCCGACGAAAAGGCCGGCAATCTTGGCCCAACCCGGCAGCGTTCGGCGCGGCGACTTTTGGCCGCGGCCGCGGCCGCGTTCGTCGAGGGGCGCAGGGGGTGGGGGAAGAGGGGGAAGTTGCGAGGTCATCGAGGAAAGTGGACCGAATTCGGGCAGTGACGATCGCCTCGGACGCATCACGAGGATACGGCACCCATCATCACGATCCTTGGCACCTGACACCTCGATCGACTTCTGCATCTACGGTGGTAATGGCGGACTCGGGGACTAAGGGGAATCCATGGCTTTATTCGGATTGCGATTCGACATGCGCATGGCGCCTGGCGCGCCAGGAACACGCGCCGAGCGGTATCGGGCGGCGGTGGACATGGCCGAGTGGTCCGACAAACTCGGATTCGTTGCGATCGCCTTGTCCGAGCATCACGGTTCGGCCGACGGCTATCTGCCGTCGCCCCTGCCGATGGCGGCGGCAATGGCGGCTCGGACCACCAACATCCGGTTCAACATCGCGGCGATGATCACCTCGTTTCACGATCCGCTGCGTCTTGCCGAAGACCTCGCGGTGGTTGACCTGCTGTCCGATGGTCGAGTCGACGTCGTGTTGGCCAACGGTTACGTCGCATCGGAATTCGAGATGTTTGGCGTACCGCTCTCCGGGCGCGTCCGCCGCACGACTGAACTCGTTGCGACTCTTAAGCAGGCGTGGACCGGTGAAACATTCGAGTACCAGGGGCGCACAGTCCAGGTTCTACCGATGCCGGCACAACCGGGCGGCCCGACGATCTCGTTGGGCGGTTCCGTCGAAGCGGCAGCGCGTCGAGCGGCGCGAATCGCCGACGGGTACGTGCCGTCGACCCCGGACACGTGGCCGTTCTATGCCGACGAACTGCTGAAACTCGGAAAGCCCGATCCCGGTCCTCACATGGGTGGCGACACAACGGTCATTCATGTTGCAACCGATGTTGACGAAGGTTGGGCCGAACTCGCGCCGTACGCGATGCACGAGGTCAATGCCTACGGCAAGTGGTCAGCCGACGCCGGACTCGGCACGCAGGTCGGCTACGACGAGTTCGATAACGCCGACGATCTGCGTGCATCTGGTCGTTACCGGGTCGTGACGCCGGCGCAACTGATCGAGGAACTTGGCGCGCAGGGCCCGTTCGCGTTCGTGATGTTTCACCCCCTTGTTGGCGGGTTCCCTCCGGAGCTTGCCTGGAAGAGTCTGAAGCTGGTCGAGACCGAGGTCATCCCGAACCTTTGAGTTCGTGCAGGGCAATCTCGAGTTCGCGAATCCGGTCCTGCGCGATCCGCATGTCGACCTTTGTCTGCTCGGCTTGCTCGACGAGTGATAACGCATAGGTCTCGGCCCGTTGCGCCCGCTCGGTCGCGTGAACTGTTGACGCAGTAACGAAGCCGTCGGTCACGTTGGCGGGCGTCGAAAGGCGGGCGGCGAGTTCGGGTTCATCGGATCGGGCATAGAAGCGGTTGAGTCCGTCGAAAAGCGCAAGGACATAGCCCGCGTGAAGAAGCAGGGGTTCCCATGTGTGATGGGACGGTTCAGTCGACTCGGGCAGGGTGGCCTCGACGACGATGACTCGTGGCCGGAAGGTGGCCCAGTCGGCCCCGGCCAGAACGTCGAGCTCGAATCCTTCGACGTCCACCTTGAGGAAGTCGACGGTTCGTTGGGCATGTTCCTCGACGACGTCAGCCAGTGTGCGAACCTCAACATTGATCGGCGCGAAGGCCTTCCCGTCGCCGAGATAGGCATCGGCGTACTCTTGGTTCATCGTTGAAAGGCCCCGAGATTCGGGCGGGCCGGCGAAGAGACGGGCCGTGCCGGCCACGGTGCCGATGGCGATGTTGAGATTGATGTCATCGGGTCGCGCCTGAGTGATCAGGGCGAACTCCTCGGGGAGCGGCTCAATGTTGATTCCAGTCCAGCCCCGGACCGAAAAGGCTCGAGTCACGGAGTCGATATCGGGATGTCCGGCGCCGACGTCGATAAAGAATCCTGGATGGAGATCCGGCCGTAGAGCTCGAGCGAGCACGACGTCCTCAGCGTTCTGTGCATACGAGAGGAAAGGTTGCGGAGAGCCGTCGGGGTTGACCATCAGAATTCCTGTTCCACAAATTCAAGATACGTAGTGCGCCACGCCGAACCGTGACGATCGTCGAACCGCCCGAGAACCCACGCCGCATAGTCGTAGGCGTTGTAGAGATCGTGCATCACCCAGCAGAGTGACATCGTTTCGGAGAGACTAAGAGTGTCGATTCGATCGGTGATGGGAACGAAGATCGAATCGGTCCAGACAAGTCGTGTGGCTGGCCAGGCGCGGGTATCAGATTCGATTCGATCGTTGCAGTAGTAGCGGAACTGATCACTGAACGAGAAGAACTCGAATCCGTTTTCGCTCAGGAAGGCATCGATGTCGCGAAAGAGAGGTTGATCTTTGTACATCGGGAAGAACTCGGTCTCGACGTGCACGACGAGCGTTCCCTCCAGCGTCCTCACTGCCGATTCGAGAACGAGCAACTCGCCACCCTGAACATCGAGTTTCAAAAGTGCGGGCGCACTCACCTCGGCGATGTCGTCGAGACGCCGCGTCGAAAGGTTCTCTTCGCGAACCGTGACCATCCAGTTGCTGAGGCCGATGAGTTCTTCGAGTCGCTCGGTGTCGGACTCGAGGAGAGACGACGTCGCCACACCCTGATTGATGTGGAGTGTTGCCCCGTTGCCGTCACCCAAAGCGTCGGGAATGACGCATTGCTCGGGATGCCGCTCTTGCCGAAGGACGGCCTCGGCGCGATTGGGTTCGAAGCCCACGACATCCCATTTGCCGGAGGTCACCAGTGGTTCGTAGACGTCAGTTTCGAAATCGAGAATCATGGCGCCGACATCGACGATTTGGGCGCGTTCGATTGCGGCTACACCCGAGGTGAACCGACTGAAACTCGGCGCGGGGTCCCAAACGTTGAGTAGCGGCGCGAAATAAGGATTGCGGTCGAACTTCCGTCGGCCCTCGGGCGTGAGGAGGAAGTGGGCGAAGAGTTCGGCTTTGGTGAACTCGGCGGTTTCGAGTTTGGTGACCCAGTGCTGCACCGCGGGAGCATCGACGTCTGTCCGGTCGAGCACAACCTCGTAGAGGAAGCGCACGAATTCTTCCGTTGGATCGAGAGGCGGGCTGTCCCGCGGGACCGCGGCCGGCGAAAGGAAGTTGGCGACCGGTTCAGAGACTTGTCCATTGCGCAGCAGCACGATGTCTTGGTAGCTGAGTCCGGCGCGCGGGAAGTATCCGCCGATCTCGAAGAACCGGCCCCAGTGCTGGATCACATACGCCGGGGAATGGAAGGTGGAGTGGTACCAGTCGGGATACGTGGAACCGACCCATGAGTCCTCCTCGATGTATAGGAAGCCGCGGTCGCGCATCGTTTCGAGCAGCGGCGTGGGATCGCGCGGCCAGTCGAGCCAGGTCTGGACGAGTTCATTGAAACCATGGAGACCATTGACGGTAAGCAGGATGACAGCGTCATCGGTACCAACTCTCGCGAGTTCGGCGAGCCACGCGTCTTGAAATGATTCCGGGAGATGGGTGAAAACCGAGAAATTAACGATCAGGTCGAAGGAGTTGTCGGCATAGGGCAGCGGAGGAAGGGCATTGGTGTGCTCGAACTGCGCAAACGGAAGGCCAGACTCGCACCAAGCGATGACATCGGGATCGGTGTCGCAACCGTGAACAGCTGCAGTACCCGCAACGCCGCTGAAATGACGGAGGATCCGACCTGATCCGCAACCGAACTCAAGAATGTTCTCGAAGTCGGCAATGGATTTTCCGACCGTCGCGAGAACCGCCTCGAAATCCGAGACCGTTTGACGCCCGGACTCGCGGAACTCGAGTTCGGTCGGCGTACGGCCCGTTACGCGATTTCGAAGGTCGGCCGGTGGCAGCGCGAATGCATCGTCACCGAGATCGAGCTGGCGATTGTTCGGTGGCCACAAGCGTTCACTCATGTACCGAGTCTCTCACCGTGAGGCGGTGGCCGTACCTCCCGTCAGACGATTTCGGAGATCTGAATGACCGGCGTGATCGTCGTGTAGTTCGGAACGTCAGCGGTGACTGCGGCGCTTGCCTCGGCGCCAAGTGCGGCTCCGAGTGCTTCCATCGAGTCGAACTTGAAATGAACGGCAGCCTCGTTTGGGCCGTCGATTCCCTTGTCGATCTCGGCACCAGCGAGGCCCCAGGTGGCAAGTGCCAGCGGAACATGCTTCGTGCGGTAGTACTCGTGATCGAAGCTCGCACCATCGGTCTTTGGGTAGAGCACGCTAAGTCGGATCATTGGATTCCCCCTGTTGGTTGTGTCGTGAGAGCGTAGGTTTTTTCGTGAGAGCGGGTGACGAGAGCCGTCGCTTCGCTCCTCCCGATTCGTGGGACCGAGAGGCACTTCGTGAGAGCGGGTGACGAGAATCGAACTCGCGTTCTCAGCTTGGGAAGCTGATGTTCTGCCGCTGAACTACACCCGCGGACCTCCTGCCAGAGCAGGACAGCAGATGGACTCTAGCCATCCCTCCTTGTGGCGGCCCATCGGTGGAGGCACTCTCGTCGCCGGCCCGTCACTGGAGTCGTAGAGTCAGAGCAACACTTGCCTAGGGGGCTCACATGACCATGACACTCCAAGAGATCTCTGACCGTATGGAGATCCAGGATCTGCTCGTTCGCTATTGCTACGCCGTGGATTCGCGCAACTTCGACGATTTCGTCAACGTCTTCACGCCTGACGCCGTGATTGATTACTCGGTCTTCGGTGGAAGCGTCGGGGGCGTCACCGACACCATCAAGTATCTCAAGGACGCGATGCCGATGTTCTCGTCCTTCCAGCACATGATCGCCACGAGCCAGGTCACGTTGGATGGCGACATGGCCCACGCCAAGACGATCTGCCACAACCCGATGGTGATGCCGATGGGTGACGAGGTTGTCGTGTTCACCTGCGGCCTTTGGTACATCGATGATCTCGTGCGCACCGCTGACGGTTGGCGCATCGCCAAGCGTGTCGAGGAGAAGTCGTACATGAAGGACATGCCGGGCATGCCCGCCTCCGGTCCCGATCTCGTCAGCTGAGATTCTTCTGACGCTCGATGACTGAACAACTTGGCGACGATCCAGTCGTCGTGACGCGCGCATCGGCCGTCGCGACGATTTGGCTCAATCGTCCTGAAAAACGCAATGCGATGTCCTACGAGATGTGGTCGGCCTTGGCGCAAGCCTGCGAAGGGCTGGCCCGAGATAGGACCGTGCGCGTGCTGGTTGTCCGCGGCACAGGAGGACACTTCTGCGCCGGTGCTGACATCAGTGGTTTCGCCGACGGAATGAGCGCCGAGTACCAGTCGCGCAATCGCGAAGCGGAAGAGGCGCTGGCTGCATTCCCGCGCCCGACCATTGCCCACATCACAGGATCGTGTGTGGGTGGGGGCGTGCAGATCGCTGGGGCCTGCGATCTGCGATTCGCCGACACAACCGCTCGGTTTGGCATCACTCCGGCCCGGCTCGGGATCGCGTACCCGTCGTTCGCCCTTGAGCGTGCCGTGCGGTTGATTGGTCCGTCGGCGGCCAAGCATCTGCTGTTCGCGGCGGAGCTGATCGATGTTGATCGCGCGCTGCGCATCGGTCTAGTTGACGAGGTGGCCGAACCAGAGGCTGCCGTTGAGCGACTGGAGTCATTCGCGCTTCTTCTCGCTAGCGAAAGGTCGTTGCTGTCACAGACCATCGCCAAGGAGATGATCAACGAGGTGGCAACCAGTGGTGCCGTCTCCGCAGCGACGATCGAACGGTGGGCTCCGGTGCTGGCCGACAACCCCGATTTGGCCGAAGGGGTGGCGGCGTTCGCCGAGCGCCGTGCGCCCAAGTTCGTATGGGTCCCCGAGGAATCGCCGTAGAGTCCAAAGCAGACTCATCTTGGCGTCAGTTCTGCCGAGGTCGATGACTCTTCCGGGAGGAAACCCAATGTTGACTCGTGCCCAGCGGATTCAGGACAACGCGTATGCCCGGCGATGGTGGATCCTCGCGATCCTCTGCTTCGGACTTCTAGTGATCGTCCTCGACAACTCGATCCTGAACGTGGCCCTACCCACGATCCAGAAAGATCTTGATGCGTCGTCGAGCGACCTTCAGTGGATTGTCGACTCGTACACGCTCGTGTTCGCCGGTTTGCTGTTGACGGCCGGAAGCCTTGGTGACCGATTCGGTCGTCGGGGCGCCCTCCAGGTCGGCTTCGCCATCTTCGGCATCGGCTCGATCGCCTCAGCAATGGTCATGACATCGGGCCAACTGATCGGCACCCGCGCGTTCATGGGCATCGGTGGCGCGCTCATCATGCCGGCCACATTGTCGATTATCACCAACGTGTTTCCTCCGGAAGAGCGGGCTAAGGCCATCGGCGCCTGGGCCGGTGTTGCTGGTCTGGGCGGTGCGCTCGGGCCCTTGACCGGAGGATTTCTCGTCGAGCACTTTTATTGGGGCTCGGTCTTCTTGGTCAATATCCCGATTGTGATTGTCGGCGTCCTCGCGGGATTCTTCCTGATTCCGACATCCAAGGACCCCTCGTCACCGCGGCTCGATCCGATCGGCGCCGCACTCTCAATCATCGGTCTCGCCGTTCTCCTCTTCGCCATCATCGAAGCTCCGGGCAAGGGTTGGGGTAGTGCCCACACGCTCGTTCCCGGTGCGATCGGCATTGCGCTTCTGATGGCCTTCGCGTGGTGGGAGAAGACCAGCAATCATCCGATGCTCGATGTGTCGTTCTTCAGCAAGCCGCGTTTCTCCGCAGCGGCTGGGGCGATCACGCTGGTGTTCTTCGCGATGTTCGGTTCGCTGTTCCTGCTGACCCAGTACTTCCAGTTCGTGCTCGCGTATAGCCCGCTCCAAACTGGTGTCCGGATGCTTCCGTTCGCTGCCGCGATGATGGTCACCGCACCGCTGAGTGCCCGGATTGCCGAACGGGTGGGAACGAAAATCACCGTTGCGGCAGGACTCGGACTCGTCACCGTCGGGCTTCTTGCGATGACCGGCCTTCAGGCCGACACGCCGTACGTCAATATCTTCTGGCGCCTCATGCTGATGTCGGCAGGCATGGGTCTCACCATGGCCCCGGCCACCGAATCAGTCATGGGATCGCTACCCCTGTCTAAGGCGGGCGTCGGTTCGGCCGTGAACGACACGACCCGCCAGGTGGGCGGCGCACTTGGTGTGGCTGTCATCGGTTCGGTTCTGGCCACGACCTACGGCAACAAGATCGGTGAATTCCTCTCGGGGCTCACGGACTCGGCCGTGCAATTCACCGGCCCCCAGGTGGTGGCGGCGAAGAACAGTATCGGTGGGGTCCAGAACGAGATTGTTCCCGGCCTTCGCTCCAACGGTTTCGACAAGCTGGCCGATCAGGTCAGTTCCGTCGCCAACGATGCCTTTGTGAGTGCCGTTCACCGGGGCGTCATCGTTGCCGCACTCGCAACAGGCCTCGGGGTTTTCGTGGTTCTTGCCTATCTGCCGGCCCGGGCCCGTGCCTCTGACGTTGAACTCCAGGACCACGAATTCGTCGACGAGCACGCCGCCGATCACGTCATCGACTGACGTTCCTCCGAGTGACGGCTAGCCTGCGAAACCGTGATCCTCTCTGACCGAACAATCCGTGAAGAGCTCGCCGCGGGGCGCATCATCATCGAACCGCTCGACGAGTCGTGCATCCAGCCCTCGTCGGTTGATCTCCACATCGACCGCTTCTTCCGCGTCTTCCGCAATCACACGATGGGCCACATTGATGTGAAGCAGAACCTCGAAGATCTGACCGAACTGGTCGAGATCGGGCAGGACGACACCTTCATGCTTCACCCGGGTGAGTTCGTGCTCGGGTCGACCAGCGAGCGTGTGGCCCTTCCGGCCGATCTCGTCGCTCGCCTGGAAGGAAAGTCGAGCCTCGGCCGACTTGGTCTGCTGATCCATTCCACTGCCGGTTTCGTCGACGCCGGTTGGGACGGACAGCTCACGCTCGAGCTGTCCAACGTCGCGTCGCTGCCGATCACGCTCTACCCGGGCATGAAGATCGGGCAGATCTCGTTCATCCGCATGACGACGCCGGCCGACAATCCATACGGGTCGAGTGCAGTTGGTTCGAAGTATCAGGGTCAGATCGGGCCCCGACCCAGTCGCTACTGGGAGAATTTCACCTGAGCGACTCGCTCAGAAACTGAGTGCAACGACGAACGCCCGGCCGATGCGGCCGGGCGTTGTCAGTTCTGAATCGGTTGCGGGTGAAGCTGAAGCTCAGTTACCGAGACCGGGGATCGAGACGCTCACTTCGGCGCCCTTCTCTCCGCGTTCAATGGCATCGAGAATATGCATCGAGATGTCGGCGACCTTGACTTCGTCTTCGCCGACTCCTTCACCCTTCACACCGTCGTCGATCATGATGTAACAGAACGGGCAGGCAACAGCGATCTTGGTGGCACCGGTTGCGAGTAGTTCCTGCGAGCGTTCGACGTTGATCTGCTTGCCGGTGCTTTCCTCCATCCACATGCGTGCGCCGCCGGCGCCACAGCACATGCCCTTGGTTCCGTTGCGGCCGGCTTCGACCACTTCGATACCACCGAGCGAGGCGATGACATTACGCGGTGCCATGTAGACGTCGTTGTGACGACCGAGGTAACACGAGTCGTGGTAAACGACGCGCTCTTCGAGGCGGGCGTTCGAAAGATCGAGCTTGCCCTGATCGATGAGCCATTCGAGGAACTGGCTGTGATGCACGACTTCGTAGTTGCCGCCGAGTTGCGGGTACTCGTTGGCCAGTGTGTTGAAGCAATGCGGGCACTGCGTGATGATCTTCTTCACGCCCATGCCGTTGAGGGTCTCGACGTTCTGCATGGCGAGCATCTGGAAGATGTACTCGTTGCCGGAACGGCGGGCCGGATCGCCGGTGCACATTTCGGACGGGCCGAGGATGGCGAAGGAAACATTTGCTCGCTTGAGCAGCTGCGACATCGCCTGCGTGACCTTCTTGTTCTTGTCGTCGAATGAACCTGCGCAACCAACCCAGTAGAGGTAATCGGCTTCGAGGGGGCTGGTTCCGTCGAGGATCTCGATGCCCTCGATGTCATTGGCCCAATCGGCGCGTTCGGCCTGGCTCATGCCCCAGGGATTGCCCGAGTTCTCCATCGACCGGTAGGCGTTGCCAAGTTCGGTTGGGAAGTTCGATTCCATGAGCGAGAGGTAACGGCGCATGTCGAGGATCTTGTCGAGGATCTCGATGTTCACCGGGCAGTTCTCGTCGCAGGCCTTGCACGAGGTGCAGGCCCAGATCTCTTCCGGGGTGATGCGTTCGAAAAGCAGGTTGGCGCTGACTGTGATGTCGGCGTCGACGCCGATGGGAGGCGAGACGACCGGCGAACCGGTGGCGGCCATGACCTCGCCGGACTTCAGGACGATCTCGCGCGGGTCGAGCGATTTGCCTGTTGCGTTCGCAGGACAGACCGAGGTGCAACGACCGCACATCGTGCACGAGTCGAGATCGAGAAGCTGCTTCCAGGTGAAGTCCTCGATGGTCGAGGCGCCGAAGCTCTCGAGTTCGGTCTCCATGAGGTTGGGCATCGGCTTCATTGCGCCCTTGGGACGCTCGCGGTCGCGCAGGTACATGTTCAGCGGTGAGGTGAACATGTGGCGGAGCATCGTCACCGGGAGGATGACAAGGAATCCGACGAAGCTCAGGATGTGCAGGATCCACCACACCTGATGTCCACCGGCAAGGTTCGAGTTGTCCTTGATGAGATTGGCGATTGGCCAACTCACGAACGACCACTTCTCGAAGTACGGCATGCCGGTTTCGGCGATGCGCCACACTTCGGTTCCGAAACCAGTGACGGTGATGGCGAGGAACACGCCGAGGATCACGGCATGTTCGGGCTTCGATTTCGCACGGATGCGATAGGGGCGCTGCACGTAGCGGCGGATGATCGCCCACACCACGCCAATGAACATACACAGGCCGGCGAAATCGCCAACGAACGAATACGCCATGTAGACGTTGCCGTTGAGGAACTTCCAACCTTCGGGGACCTGATGGTTGATCTCGAGGATCGTCGTGACGGCAAGCAGAACGATGAAGGAGAAGTAGATGAGCGAGTGCATGATGCCGGCGGCGGGATCGCGCATCAGCGTCTGCATGTAGACGCCGGCGCGGAAGTCACCGAGACGACGCTTCACGTTCTTTGTTGTCGTGGCCCGGTTGTCGGGCTTTCCCCGCGACCAGTTCTTGACCCGCTGGGAGAACAGCACTGCGCCGTAGATGAGCAGCACCGGGATGAGCGCGTAGAACGCGAGCTTGAGCGAGCTCGGTATGCCCCCGAATACTTCACGGGTGGTCGGCGAGTCGTCGTGTTGTTGGAAAACCGTCGCAGCGACGCCCGAAAGAGCGGTCACGAGCGCGAAAGCGATTCCGATGGTCAGGACGATGTGTGGGGCCTTGATTTTCTTGCGATCCATAGCGATCGCAAAGCTACTCGCGTCACACGGCGCGAACCCTCACTCGGGCGTTCACAGGAACAGCCGGTTTTCGAGGGGGTTGGCTTACTTGAACGCCAGTTCCTCGAGCTCGACCATGCGATGCGCCAGGTTCTGGAGAACTCGCACGGCGAGACCGGGTACCTCGTCGAGCAGACCGGCCAACTCGCGCTGTCCGATGACGAGGACCTCCATGGCGGATTCGGCGGTGACAGTCGCGGTGCGGTTGCCACCGGTGAGCGGCGCGAGTTCGCCGACTACGTCGCCGGCGCCGAGCGTGGCGATGTTCTCGCCTTTGCGGTTCACCGAGGCGGTGCCTTCAAGAATGACGAAGCACTCGTGGCCGGGATCGCCTTCACGCACGAGAACCTTGCCGGCGTCGATGTTTACTTCGATGGTGGCGGCCGCCACTTGCTGGAGTTGCTTCTTGTCGCACTCGGCGAAGAGCGGGACCTGAGCGAGATGATTCAGCCATGCGTCACGTGCCATGTCCGAAGCATAGGGAAGTCGGAGCCGATGCGCCCGGGATCTTCCGGAATCGATTCAGCAGGATCAGGGGATTCCGCCCGGGAATCTCTTCACACCCACGAAACAGTTGGGAAACAGCGCTCCCTTAGGGTCCGCTTTGTGAATATCGCACTGCTTCGTTGGCCCCTTGAACAAGAGCGCCGTCAGGAACTGGCCCTCGCCGGAATTGGTCGTGTTCTTCTCGTCGAGGAGGATCAGCCCGCGCCAGTCGTGGCCGATTGCTTTGAGGACTGGGTGCGGATGCCGGCCAGTCAGGCCGATATCGATGCCCGCTGCCGCTCGGTGCTCGGCCGAGTTCAGGTGCATGCGCCGGAGCGGCCGGCCCTCGATCCCGATGGGGTGCTTCGCTCCGGGACGGAGTGGGTCTCGCTCCCGCCGGTGGAAGCCCGATTGATGGCGGTGCTCCTCGACCGGTTCGGTGCGGTGGTGAGCCGGGAGCAACTAGCCCGCTCGGGTTGGCCCAAGGGTGCCCCGGGCCGCAATGCGCTCGATGTTCACGTGCTTCGTCTGCGCCGCCGTATCGCCCAGCTGGATCTTTCGATCAAGACCGTGCGTTCACGCGGATACCTGCTCGAATCCGGGCTCGACGCTCGCGACGTGGCGTCGGCCTGATCGGTTGATGCCGCCGATTCAGCCGGCCTGACGGGCCACGGCCTCGGCGGCCGCCTTTGCCGCTTCGACGTCGCCGAGATAGCGGTCGGTGAGCGCCATCGCCGCCGCCGGGCGCATGTCGTCGCCGAGTTCGAAACGGATGGGAACGCCGGTCGGGAGGTTGACGTCGGCGATATCGGCGTCCGAGATCCCGTCGAGGTGCTTGATGAGGGCCCGGAGGCTGTTGCCGTGGGCCACGACGAGCACGGTGTTGCCGGCCTGTAGATCGGGAATGATCGAGTCGAACCAGTAGGGGAGCATGCGATCGACAACGTCAGCGAGGCACTCCGCGGCGGGCAGGATGTCGATCGGTAGATGGGCGTAGCGGGGATCGAATCGGGGATGGCGGGTGTCGTCGAGATCGAGTGCCGGTGGCGGGATGTCGTAGCTACGTCGCCATTCGAAGACCTGGTCCTTGCCGTACTTCTCGGTGGTTTCCTTTTTGTCCATCCCCTCAAGAGCTCCGTAATGGCGCTCGTTGAGGCGCCACGAGCGACGGACGGGAACCCAGAGGCGGCCCATCTGGTCGAGGGCAAGGTTGGCGGTGCGGATCGCCCGGGTCTGAAAGGAGGTGTGCAGGAGATCAGGGGCCACGCCCGCATCGGCGAGGGCGGTTCCGGCCGCCGAGGCCTCGGCCCGACCCTGGTGGGTGAGATCGGCGTCGTACCAGCCGGTGAAGAGGTTTTCGAGGTTCCAGGTGCTCTGGCCGTGGCGGAGCAGGACGAGTGTCGAGGTCATTTTCCCAGTCTGCCCTACGGGAAACAGGCCACGGTGCCGGACGGGATGTAGACGGCCTGAGAAAGTTTCAGAAAATCGTCCATATCGGGAATGAATCTCCTCTGACCAAAGTTGTCAATGTCAGACTCAACTTATCTGGCTCTAATTAGTCAGCCCGACGAGACATCCTTCCGGACAGCTGCCAGACTGCCCGGGAGCAACCGGTCCGAACGGACCACACCAGAACTCAAAAGCAAACCCCCAAACAGGAGCAACACGTCATGGCCAAAGCAGTAGGTATCGATCTCGGTACAACCAACTCCGTCGTTTCGGTCCTCGAGGCCGGCGACCCCGTCGTCATCCCGAACGCGGAAGGCAGCCGCACGACCCCGTCGGTGGTCGCCTTCGCCAAGAACGGCGAAGTCCTCGTCGGCGAGGTCGCCAAGCGCCAGTCCATCACTAACCCCGATCGCACGATCCGTTCCGTCAAGCGCCACATGGGCACCAACTGGACGATCGACATCGATGGCAAGGCCTACACCTCGCAAGAGATCTCGGCCCGCACACTCATGAAGCTGAAGCGCGACGCTGAGGCCTACCTCGGTGACACCGTCACCCAAGCCGTCATCACGGTGCCGGCCTACTTCGACGATGCCCAGCGCACTGCAACAAAAGAGGCCGGTCAGATCGCTGGCCTTGAGGTGCTCCGCATCATCAACGAGCCCACCGCCGCGGCGTTGGCCTATGGCCTCGACAAGGAAGGCGAGGATCAGACGATCCTCGTGTTCGACCTCGGCGGCGGCACCTTCGACGTTTCGGTTCTCGAGATCGGCGACGGTGTCTTCGAAGTGAAGTCCACCCATGGCGACACCAAACTTGGTGGCGACGATTGGGACGAGCGGATCATCGACTGGATGACCGACCTGTTCAAGGCTGCGCATGGCGTCGACCTGAGCAAGGACAACATGGCCACGCAGCGTCTGAAGGAAGCGGCCGAGAAGGCCAAGATCGAGCTTTCGCAGGTGCAGCAGACCCAGATCAACCTGCCGTTCATTACCGCCACGCCCGAAGGCCCGTTGCATCTCGACGAACAACTGACACGCGCCAAGTTCCAGGAGCTCACCGCCGATCTTCTTGAGCGTTGCCGCAAGCCGTTCGAGCAGGCCATCGTCGATGCCGGCCTCACCAAGGGTGATGTCGACCACGTGGTTCTCGTCGGCGGCTCGACCCGCATGCCCGCCGTCGTCGAACTGGTCAAGGAAATGACCGGCAGCGATCCACACAAGGGCGTGAATCCCGATGAGGTCGTCGCGATCGGCGCTGCGGTTCAGGCCGGCGTGCTCAAGGGTGAAGTCAAGGACGTTCTCCTTCTCGACGTGACCCCGCTTTCGCTCGGCATCGAGACGAAGGGTTCGGTCATGACCAAGCTCATCGAGCGCAACACCACCATCCCGACTCGTCGCACAGAGGTCTTCACAACCGCCGAGGACAATCAGTCGTCGGTTGAGATCCATGTGCTGCAGGGTGAGCGCGAAATGGCCAACTACAACAAGACGCTCGGCAAGTTCCAGCTCGTCGATCTTCCTCCGGCCCCGCGCGGCATTCCGCAGATCGAAGTCACGTTTGACATCGATGCGAACGGAATCGTGCATGTGTCGGCGAAGGATCGTGCGACGAACAAGGAACAGTCGATGACCATCACCGGTCAGTCGTCGCTGTCGAAGGATGCCATCGACCAGATGGTCAAGGATGCTGAAGCGCACGCTGAAGAAGATCGTCAGCGTCGCGACGAAGCCGACATCCGCAACTCGGCCGACACGCTCGTCTACCAAACAGAAAAACTGCTCAAGGAGCAGGGCGACAAGATCTCCGACGAGGAGCGTTCGAGCGTCGAAAGCAAGCTTGCCGATCTCAAGACGGCCATTGCCGGAAACGATCTTGAGACGATCAAGACCGCCACGGAGTCGCTCATGACTGCGAGCCAGGAATTCACACAGAAGCTCTACGAGCAGGCTGCAGCCAACGAGTCGGCCGGTGCGGCCGGTGGTACGAGTTCGGCCCCGGACGACGATGAAGTTGTCGACGCCGAAATCGTTGAAGACGAAGGAAACTGATCATGTCCGAGGAGAGCGACGCCGCCGGGTCCGACCCGGCGGCCGAGCCGGTCGAGGAGGAATTCCTCGACGCGGGCATCATCGACGAAACCGAACTGATCGATCTCGAAGCACAGTTCGCCGGAAGCGACCCAGCCGCACTGGTCGCTGAACGTGACGAGTACCGCGACACGATGCTGCGGGTCAAAGCCGAGTTCGACAATTACAAGAAGCGCGTGGCGCGCGACGAGATCACGTTGCGCGAACGCGCAAACGAGAATCTGGTCGAGAAGATGCTCGTGATCTTCGATGCCTGTGAAGCCGCTATCGGTCACGGCGCAACTGATGTCGAACCGATAGCGAAGATGCTGCTTGACATGCTCGAACGCGAAGGCCTGGTTCGCCTCACACCGGCGGGCGAGGCATTCGATCCGAATCAGCATGATGCGGTGATGCACGAAGAGGGTGACGGTGGCGAGGCAATCGTTGTCGAAACTCTTCGCACTGGTTACCAGTGGAAATCGCGCGTACTGCGTCCGGCGATGGTCAAGGTGCGGGGCTAGTCGATGGCCCCGCAGCGCGAATGGTTCGAGAAGGACTATTACAAAGTCCTCGGGGTGGCCGACAAGGCCGAGCCCAAGGAAATCACGCGCGCGTATCGGAAACTGGCCCGGGAGTTTCATCCGGACGCGAATCCCGGCAACGACGCCGCCGAGGAGCGCTTCAAGGAAGTCTCGGCGGCGTATGACGTTGTCGGCGACGAGACCAAACGCAAGGAGTACGACGAGGTCCGACACATGGGCCCTGCTGCCGGCGGCTTCGGCCCATCGCGCGGTGGTGGCGGCTTCGGTCCCGGCGCCGGTGGTTTCAATTACGAAGGTGGCGACATCTCCGATCTGCTCGGCGGATTTTTCGGCGGAGGTCGCGGCGCCCGGGGAGGTCGCGGCGGACAACGAGGTCGCGGACCGCAACGGGGCGCGGATCTTGAGGCGGAACTCCACCTGCCATTCCGCGAGGCGTTCGCTGGTGTGACGACAACGCTGCACATCACGAGCGACATGCCGTGTGAAACATGTCGGGGCTCGGGCGCGAAACCCGGCACCGCCCCAAGCGCATGTTCGCGTTGCGGTGGCCGCGGTGCCGTCGACGACAACCAGGGCATGTTCTCCTTCTCGACTCCCTGCGCCGCGTGTGGCGGCGCCGGATCAGTCATCACTGATCCCTGTCCGACGTGTCGCGGAGCCGGTATCGAGCGACGGCCGCGCGAAGTCAAAGTCCGCATTCCGGCCGGCGTCGACGATGGGCAACGAATCCGATTGAAAGGCCGCGGCGGTGCCGGTCGTAACGGCGGACCCATTGGCGATCTGTTCGTCATCGTTCATGTCAGCCCGGACCCGGTTTTTGGCCGCAGTGGGCGCAACCTCACGATGACGGTTCCGGTTTCCTTTGCCGAAGCGACACTCGGCACGAAACTCACGGTCCCGACCCTCGACGGCGCCAACGTCACGCTCAAGATCCCAACAGGCACCCCGAGTGGTCAGGTGTTTCGAGTCAAGGGTCGTGGTGTCGCGGAGAAGAAAGCGACAGGCGATCTCCTCGTGACTGTTCAGGTCGTCGTCCCGACAACATTGACCGACGAACAACGCCAGGCGGTCGAGGCACTCGAAGCCGCCATGCCGGCCGTGTCCCGCGAGCATCTCGGAGTCTGATCATGACGGACGCAAACGATCCCCGATCCACGCACCGTCGTGCCGTCTACATCATCTCGGTGGCGGCCGAACTCGCGGGAGTGCATCCGCAGACACTGCGAATCTACGAGCGCAAGGGTCTGCTTGAGCCGGCTCGCACACAAGGAGGCAGCCGTCGCTACAGCGAGGCCGACATCCGACTCCTCCAGAGGATTCAGGAACTCACGGACGAGGGACTGAATCTCGCCGGCGTGAAACGCGTGCTTGAACTCGAGCTGCGCGCCGCGGCGCTCGAGGCCGAACTGAACGCGGCCCGCGCGGAGACGATCGCAGCGGTGGACGAAGCGCATCGTTCTTATCGCCGTGATCTTGTTCCGGTGCGGCAAGCGGTCGTGCGATTCGACGAGGCATCGCAGGTTCTGCGGCGACTGTCGGGTCGTTGATGACGATGCCCGAATTCCCCGACCAGTAAGGAGTTCATCCCGATCATGGCTCTCGATCCGAATCGCTGGACGCTCAAGACGCAGGACGCCGTCAATATCGCGCTCGCCGATGCGCGCTCCTCAAGCAATCCTGAAGTCACCCCCGATCATCTTCTTCTCGCTCTGCTGGGTCAGGAAGAAGGTGTGGTTCTTCCGCTTCTCCAAAAGGTTGGTATCGCTCCGCTTCAATTGCGCAACGCGACCGAAGCATCGATCGCGAAACTTCCCAAGGCGTACGGCAGCGAGTCGCGTGTGGGTCGGGAGTTCACGGCGTTGTTCGACCGCGCCGACGAAATCCGGCGCGAGTTGCACGACGAATATCTCTCCACCGAACACCTGCTGCTTGCGCTGGCCGACAAAGTCGGTGTGACGCATGAAGATCTTCTGACCGCGCTTGCTGACGTACGCGGCAGTCATCGGGTCACGAGTCAGAACCCCGAGGATCAGTATCAGGCGCTTGAGAAATACGGTCGCGATCTCACCGATGCCGCCCGTGCCGGAAAGATCGATCCGGTCATTGGCCGCGACGACGAAATCCGACGCGTCATCCAGGTGTTGTCGCGTCGGAGCAAGAACAACCCCGTGCTGATCGGTGAACCGGGTGTCGGAAAGACGGCGATTGTCGAGGGCTTGGCTCGTCGGATCGTGGAAGGTGATGTTCCGGAAAGCCTGAAGAACAAGCGCCTGATATCGCTTGATCTCAGTTCGATGGTTGCCGGCGCGAAATACCGCGGCGAATTCGAGGAGCGACTGAAAGCAGTTCTCAAGGAGATCACCGACTCTGAGGGCGAAGTGATCACGTTCATCGACGAGATGCATACCGTCGTCGGCGCTGGCGCGGCCGAAGGGTCGATGGATGCCGGCAACATGCTCAAGCCGCTGCTCGCCCGCGGTCAGCTCCGCATGATCGGTGCCACGACGCTTACCGAATTCCGCAAGTACATCGAAAAAGACGCAGCGCTCGAACGCCGATTCCAGCAGGTGTTCGTGGACCAACCGTCGGTCGAGGACACGATTGCGATCCTCCGGGGCCTTAAAGAGCGGTACGAGGTCCACCATGGCGTGCGTATTCAGGACGCGGCGCTTGTTGCGGCTGCGGTTCTCTCCGATCGCTATCTCACCGGACGGTTCCTCCCCGACAAGGCCATCGATTTGGTCGATGAATCCGCGTCGAAACTCCGAATCGAGATCGATTCGATGCCGACCGAGATCGATGTCGTCGAGCGCCGCATCCGCCAGCTCGAGATCGAGCGGGTCGCGTTGGCCAAGGAAACTGATCTTCCGTCGCAGGAGCGACTCGCCGCTCTCGACGAGGAACTCGCCAACTTGCGCGAGCAGATCGATGGCATGAAGGCCCATTGGCAGGGCGAGAAGGATGCAATCGATCGGATCCGGGGCCTGAAAGAACAACTGGAGACGAAGCGGCTCGAGCTCGAGCGCGAAACCGATCTCGAGAAGGCCTCAGAGATCCGTTACGGCCAGCTCCCCGAGGTCGAGCGTCAGGTCGTTGAAGCCTCGAAGGCACTCGACGAGCTGCAATCTGGGCACAAAATGCTGAAAGAAGAGGTTGACGAAGAGGACATTGCCGAAGTCGTCAGCAAATGGACCGGCGTTCCTGTGAGCCGACTCATGGAGGGCGAGATGGCGAAACTCGTCCGTCTCGAAGAGGTGCTGCACCAGCGTGTCGTCGGTCAAGAAGAGGCGGTCGTGGCCGTCGCCAACGCGATCCGTCGCAGTCGGGCCGGCCTGTCGGATCCCAACCGACCCATCGGCTCGTTCCTGTTTCTCGGCCCGACCGGTGTGGGAAAGACGGAACTGGCCCGATCACTCGCGGACTTCCTGTTCGACGACGAGCGAGCAATGGTTCGCATCGACATGAGCGAGTACATGGAGAAGCATTCCGTGTCCCGACTTATCGGTGCTCCTCCCGGCTACGTCGGTTATGACGAGGGCGGACAGCTCACCGAGTTAGTTCGTCGTCGCCCGTACGCGGTGGTGCTGCTTGACGAGATCGAGAAGGCCCATCCCGATGTGTTCAACGTCCTGCTTCAGTTGCTCGACGACGGCCGTCTCACCGATGGTCAGGGGCGCACAGTCGATTTCACGAACGTGGTGCTCATCATGACGTCGAACCTCCCTGGCGATCCACGGGAGTTCTTCAAGCCGGAGTTCGTCAATCGGATCGACGACATCGTCCGATTCCGTTCGCTCACCGAGGCCGATCTGGAACGGATCGTGGACATCCAGCTGCAGGGGCTGACTGGGCGTCTGGCCAATCGTCGGATCGCCCTTGTTGTGACGGCGGCGGGCAAGCACGCGCTCGCCGGGGAGGGCTACGACCCCGCCTACGGTGCCCGGCCCCTCAAGCGGGTGATCCAGCGCGAGATCGCCGACAAACTCGCTCTGGCCCTGCTTGAAGGCACCTACGGCGAGGGCGACACGGTCACCGTGGACGCCGACGCTGACGGAATGCTGACTATTCGCTGAAAACGCGTCCGGCCGGAACCCCGAATCAAGGGGAATGGGATGAGGGCGACCGGGTAGTGTTGTCCGGTTCCCGAGCAGTGCCCAGCCAAGGAGTTAGCCGTGCCAGCCACCGTCGTCGTCGGAACCCAATGGGGAGACGAAGGGAAGGGCAAATTCACGGATCTCTTTGCCCGTGATCAGCACCTTGTCGTTCGTTATCAGGGTGGTCACAACGCCGGACACACCCTCGTGGTCGATGGCGAGAGCTTCAAGCTGCAGCTGGTGCCGAGCGGCATCCTGTACCCG
Source organism: Acidimicrobiales bacterium (assembly GCA_044239895.1). GTDB lineage: Bacteria > Actinomycetota > Acidimicrobiia > Acidimicrobiales > Acidimicrobilacustridaceae > Acidimicrobilacustris. The sequence continues at coordinate 244,614 of JBIIAM010000001.1, forward strand.
CACATCGTTCCGGTGATCGGTAACGGCGTTGTTGTTGATCCGCGGGTACTGATTGCGGAACTCGACATGCTCGAGTCCAAGGGTGTCGACACGAGCAAGCTGAAAATCAGTGGCAATGCCCATCTGATTTTCCCGTATCACCAGGAACTCGACAAGCTCACCGAACGTCGTCTGGGCAAGAACAAGGTCGGGACCACCAAGCGGGGCATTGGTCCGGCGTATGCCGACAAAGCGGCCCGAGTCGGCCTGCGGGTGCAGGACCTCCTTGATCCCAAGATCTTCCGCGAGAAGCTCGACGCAGTGCTGAAGGAAAAGAACGCGATCTTCGCGAAGGTCTTCAATCAGTTGCCGCTCGATGCCGACGCGATCGCCGAGGAGTACCTCGGTGTCTGTGCACCTCGCCTCGCTCCGATGATCACCGATTCGGTGAATCTGATCCACGAATCACTCGAAGCCGGCGAGAACGTCCTCCTTGAAGGCGCGCAGGCAACATTCCTTGATCTTGATCACGGCACGTACCCGTTCGTGACGTCGTCGAATCCCGTCGCTGGCGGCGCGTGCACCGGTGCGGGCATCGGCCCCCGCTACATCGACCGGGTGATCGGCATCGCCAAGGCGTACACAACCCGCGTCGGTACCGGGCCGTTCCCCACGGAACTGCTGGATGAAACCGGTGATCGTCTGATCGACATCGGTCACGAATACGGCACCAACACCGGTCGCCGTCGTCGTACGGGTTGGTTCGACGCTGTCATGTTGCGCCACGCCGTCCGACTCAACTCGTTGTCGGAGCTCGCGGTCACGAAGCTCGATGTTTTCGACACGTTTGATTCCGTGAAGATCTGCGTCGCGTACGAACTCGACGGCGAGGTATTCACGCACATGCCGTATCACCAGTCTGTTCTTCACAAGGTCACGCCGATCTACGAAGAGTTCTCCGGTTGGAACTCCGACATCACGTCGGCGACCACTCGAGAAGAATTGCCGGCCGAGGCGCTGGCGTATCTGACCTTCCTCGAAGCGCAGGTCGGAGTCCCCATCGGTCTCGTCGGCGTCGGCCCGGGCCGCGATCAGTTCCTGCGCTTCGACGCATGAACCCGCTGATGCCATTCCGGGAGTCGGATCGGTGAAGATCTGCGTTGTCGGTTCCGGCGGCCGCGAACACGCGCTCGCCACCGTGCTGCGCCGTCACCATGATGTTGTCGTCACACCCGGTAATCCGGGTATTCCCGGGTCGGTCTCGACGCCGCCCACCGAAATCGACGCTGACCTGTATGTCATTGGCCCGGAAGCACCGTTGGTTGCCGGCCTGGCTGACGAACTCCGTGCCGCTGGCCGCCTCGTGTTCGGGCCGGGTGCTGATGGCGCCCGACTCGAGGGCTCGAAGGCGTGGATGAAGGACGTGCTCGTCGAAGCGGGTGTGCCTACAGCGCGTCACGGAACCTTCACCGATGCTGAATCGGCTTTCGCATTCCTTGACACCCTTGATGGCCTGTACGTCGTTAAGACCGACGGGCTCGCCGCTGGCAAAGGAGTTGTCGTCACCACGTCGATCGACGAGGCGCGGGAGTCCGTGCGCGACTACCTCTCCGGTTCGGCATTCGGCGACGCCGGGCGAACCCTGGTGATTGAGGAAGGCCTCACCGGCCCCGAGATCTCGGTGCTGGCAATCTGCGACGGACAGCGCGCCGTGGCCCTTGCTCCGGCGCAGGATTTCAAACGCATCGGCAATGGCGATACCGGTCCCAATACCGGCGGCATGGGCGCGTACTCGCCGGTCCCGGTTGCGACCGATGAAGTCATTGCCATGGTCATGAACGACGCAGTCGCTCCGACGCTGGCGACGCTGCGAGCCAAGGGCATTGACTACCGCGGCGTGTTGTATGCCGGCCTAATGCTCACGCCCACCGGCCCGAAGATGCTCGAGTACAACGTGCGCTTCGGCGATCCCGAGACGCAGGTCGTGCTGCCCCGCCTCACGAGTGATCTCGGAGAACTTCTGGCCTCGGCGGCCGCTGGCAATCTGGGAGCCGATCCGACGTTCGACGAGGGTGCGGCCGTGACTGTGGTGTGCGCGTCGGAGGGTTATCCGCGCGATCTTCGACTCGGCGACCGCATCGAAGGCCTCGACGCCGCCGCGGCGGTTTCAGGCGTCAGCATCTTCTGTGCCGGGGTGGATGCCGATTCGCAAGGCAAACTGGTAACCGCTGGTGGCCGCGTGCTGGCAGTAACGGGCCAAGGACCGACAATCTCCGAAGCTCGCGAACGAGCCTTTGCGGCGGTCGCGCATATCAACTGGCCAGGAATGCAGAATCGATCAGACATCGCTTCGGCGGCTGTCACTGAAACCACACAAGGAGAAGTCCGATGAAGGTTGCCGTGCTCATGGGATCGCCCAACGATCGCGAGAAAATGAAGGGCGCGTCCGACACGCTCGAAGCGTTTGGCATCGAAGCCGATGTCCGCGTGCTGTCGGCCCATCGCAATCCGGCTGAAGTCACCGCGCTGGCCAGCACCGCCCGCGAATCCGGTTACGTCGCATTCATCTGTGGTGCCGGCATGGCTGCCCATCTCGCCGGTGTCGTCGCGGCACACACCACGCTTCCCGTCGTAGGCGTTCCCCTCTCGGGTGGCGCTATCAACGGTGTCGACGCGCTTTATGCCACAGTTCAGATGCCCCGAGGGATTCCGGTGGCTACGGTCGCCATTGATGGTTCGGTCAACGCCGCGCTTCTGGTCGTCGAGATGCTGGCAATCACCGACGCTGCGCTGGCCGATGCACTCACCGCCGATCGCAAACAACGCGCCGGCGCATAGGAGAACTCATGGACTCGACGATCATTCCCAATGTCCTCGCTGCTCGTTATGCGAGCGCCGACATGGCCCATCTCTGGTCGCCCGGGAACAAGATCGTCCTTGAACGTGAGCTGTGGTTGGCGGTGCTTGAAGCACAGAGCGATCTCGGCATCCCGGTACCTGCGGTGGCCATTGCCGATTACCGCGCGGTCATGGAGCAGGTCGACCTCGATTCGATCAACGAGCGCGAACGGATCACCCGCCACGACGTGAAGGCCCGGATCGACGAGTTCTGCGCGCTGGCCGGCCACGAGCACATTCATAAGGGAATGACCTCGCGCGATCTCACCGAGAACGTCGAACAACTGCAGGTTCGGCGTGCGCTGGTTCTCATTCGGGGGCGGATGCTCGCTTCTCTTGCACGGCTCGCCGAGCGCGCCGCCGAGTCAGCAGAACTCGTGATGACCGGTCGCAGTCACAACGTGCCGGCTCAAGCCACGACTCTCGGCAAGCGTTTCGCTAACGCAGGCGAAGAACTCCTTCAAGCGCTGTATCGGGTCGATGACCTCCTTAAGCGCTATCCGCTGCGCGGCATCAAAGGTCCGGTCGGCACCCAGCAAGACATGCTCGATCTTCTCGACGGTGATGTCGATCGACTCGACCAACTTGAAGAGCGCATCGCCATGCATCTCGGTTTCGATGCGACGCTCTCGAACGTCGGTCAGGTGTACCCGCGTTCACTTGATCTGGATGTTGTCTCCGCACTCGTGCAGGCCGCCGCCGGCCCTGCTGATCTCGCCATCACGATCCGACTTATGGCTGGTCAGGAACTCGCCACCGAAGGTTTCCGGCCCGGGCAGGTCGGTTCGTCGGCCATGCCGCACAAGATGAACAGCCGCAGCTGCGAACGCATCGGCGGATTCCTTGCCATCCTCCGCGGTCATCTCACGATGGTTGCGTCGCTCGCCGGCGACCAGTGGAACGAAGGCGACGTGAGTTGCTCGGTCGTCCGTCGGGTTGCCCTTCCCGACGCGTTCTTCGCCATCGACGGACTGTTCGAGACCTTCCTCACCGTGCTCGACGACTTCGGTGCGTACCCGGCGGTCATCGAACGCGAACTCGACCGGTACCTGCCGTTTCTGGCCACGACGAAAGTTCTTGTTGCTGCGGTTCGTCATGGTGTCGGGCGCGAACAGGCCCACGAAGCGATCAAGGAACACGCGGTGGCCGCCGCCCTTCGCCTACGCGAACAGGGCGCCGAGGGGAACGATCTGCTCGAGCGTCTCGGGTCTGATCCCCGTCTTGGCCTCGCGCCCGACGAACTCGCCGGCATCCTGGCCGAGCCGCTCGATTTCGTGGGCACCGCTCCGCAGCAGGTCGCAGCGTTCGTCGCGACCGTTGCAGAACTCGTGGCCGCGGATCCGGTAGCCGCCGGATATCGTCCCGGCGACATCCTCTGATCCTGACGTCTAATTCCAAGGAGAAAGCGACACCGTGAGCACCGATTCCCTCCCCCACATCTATTCGGGCAAGGTCCGCGATATCTACGACGCTGGCGACGATCGCCTGCTGATGGTCACCTCCGATCGCCTCTCGGCGTTCGATGTGGTGATGGCCGAACCGATCCCCGACAAGGGCCGAGTGCTCACCGCCATGTCGGCGTTCTGGTTCGAGAAGTTTGAAGGCATCGTCGGAAGCCATCTGCTCTCCACGAAACTCGCTGATGTCCCCACGGCCGGCCAGCGTCCCGAGTGGGCCGGCCGCGTGATGTTGTGCCGGCGGGCCGAGATGCTGCCGATCGAATGCATCGTGCGTGGTTATCTCACGGGCTCGGCCTGGAAGGAATACCGCACATCGGGAACCATGCATGGGCAAGAACTCCCGGCTGGTCTGCTTGAGTCGGCGCAGTTGCCCGAACCGGTCTTCACGCCGTCCACGAAGGCCGCCGAAGGTCATGACGAGAACATCTCGTTTGAGGCCGCTGTCGATCTGATCGGCTCCGATCTCGCCGAGCGGGCGCGGTCGGTCTCGATCGAGCTGTACTCCCGCGGTGCGAAATGGGCGGCCGAGCGGGGCATCCTGATCGCCGACACCAAGTTCGAACTCGGCATCGTCGACGGCGAACTGGTTCTGGCCGATGAGGTCCTGACGCCCGATTCGTCCCGGTTCTGGGCTGCCGATCAGTGGAAGCCCGGAAGCACGCCCCCGTCTTTTGACAAGCAACCGGTGCGCGACTTCCTCGATGGGCTCGACTGGAACAAGCAGCCCCCGCCCCCCGCCCTTCCCAACGAAGTCGTCGAGACCACCAGCTCCCGTTACATCGACGCGTATGAGCGGATCACCGGTCGGTCGTTCGCGGAATGGAACGGTTGATTTCAGATCGGGTTTCTGTGCGCTCCGGTCTACCGGTGAGCGTGCGAGACTAAGCGCATGATTTTCTCGGTCCACGTCGAAGTTCGCCTTCGCCCCGGTATCGCTGATCCGCAGGGCTCCACCATCGAGAGGGCGCTGCCCACTCTCGGATTCGATGGCGTGAAGGGCGTTCGCGTGGGCAAAAGCATCCGATTCGACATCGATGCCGCCGACGAGTCTGCTGCCCGCGCTGAAGCCGATGATCTGTGTCGTCGCTTCCTGACCAATCCGGTCATTGAAGATGCCGTCATCCACGTCGAGGCGGGCGCTGCAGCCGGGGCAACTTCGTGAGCCGACGGGTCGGGGTTGTTGTCTTCCCCGGTTCGAATTGCGAACAGGACATGCTCGAGGCGATGGCGCTCGTGGGTGCCGAACCCGAATTGCTATGGCACGGCGACGAAACCACGAACGGTGTCGATGCGGTCATCATCCCGGGCGGCTTCGCTCACGGTGACTATCTACGTCCCGGTGCGATCGCCCGTTTCTCTCCCGTCATGGCCGCAGTTGCTGAATTCGCCGCTGCCGGTGGCCCGGTTGTGGGCATCTGCAACGGGTTTCAGGTGCTTACTGAAGCGGGCCTGTTGCCGGGTGCGCTGCAGAAGAACCGAGGGCTCAAGTTTCTCTGTGCTCCGGCCGAACTCCGGGTCGAGTCCACTGATTCGATCCTGACCCGATCGGCCGAAGCCGGTGCGGTCTTGCAGGTTCCGATCAATCATTTCGAAGGCAACTACACATGCGATGCCGAGACTCTTGCGCAACTGCGCGACGAGAATCGCATCGTGTTGCGTTACGTCGACAATCCCAATGGTTCTGTCGACGACATCGCCGGCGTGTGCAACGCCGGTCGCAACGTCGTGGGGCTGATGCCCCATCCGGAGCGGGCCACGAGCGAGTTGCTCGGCAGTACCGACGGGCTCGCGCTACTTCGTTCCATCGTCGCTTGACGCGACACCAGTCATTACCGATTGTCACTGTCGGTCCCGCACTTTCCCGAGCATCACGAGAAGTAGGTTGAACGAAATGGACGACGCGATCCACCGCTCGCTCGGTCTGACCGACGAGGAATACGGGGACATCTGCCGCATCATCGGACGCGATCCGAATCATCTCGAGCTCGCCATGTACGCCGTGATGTGGTCCGAGCACTGCTCGTACAAGTCGTCACGTATCCATCTCAAGCGACTGCCGACGGAAGCCCCGTGGGTTCTCGTGGGTCCCGGTGAGAATGCCGGTGTCGTCGATGTCGGTGACGGCATCGCTGCTGCACTGCGCATCGAGAGCCACAACCACCCGTCGGCCATCGAGCCCTACCAAGGTGCGGCCACCGGAGTCGGTGGCATCTTGCGCGACATCTTCACGATGGGCGCGCGACCGATTGCGATCATGGATCCGCTCCGCTTCGGCCCGCTCGACGACCCGCGCAGTCGCTGGATCGCCGAAGGTGTCGTGAGTGGTGTTTCCGGTTACGGCAACTCCGTCGGCGTCCCGACGATCGGTGGCGAAACGGTTTTCGACGAGACCTACAAGGGAAACCCCCTGGTCAACGTGCTGTGCCTCGGCCTTCTGCCCACCGATCGACTCGTGCTTGGTCAGGCGACCGGCGTGGGCAACCTCGCCGTGCTGCTCGGATCGAGCACCGGTCGCGATGGCATCGGTGGCGTGAGCGTTCTCGCTTCCGCCGGATTCTCCGACGAGGAATCCGATGCTGAGAAGCGCCCCTCGGTGCAGGTTGGCGATCCATTCGAGGAGAAGCGTCTGATCGAAGCGTGTCTGGAGCTTCTTGATGCCCGCCTTGTCGTCGGCATCCAGGATCTCGGTGGCGCCGGACTTGCGTGTGCGACAAGTGAAACCGCGAGCCGCGGCGGAATGGGTATGGACGTCGACGTCAATGCCATCCCGCGTCGCGAGGAGGGCATGGAGCCTTTCGAGGTGATGACTTCCGAAAGCCAGGAGCGCATGCTCGCGATCGTCGAGCCCGCCGATCTCGAACGCGTCCTCGCCATTTGTGAGCGTTGGGAAGTTCGGGCCGCGATGATCGGCATCGTCACTCCTGGCCCGGCCACGGGTGACGCCGACGGCGGTCGCCTTCGCATCCTTGACGGATTCGACGGTGATGTGCTGTGTGACATCCCGGCCGCATCGCTGCACGAAGACGCCCCGCTCTACAACCGTCCGTGCATCGCTCCGGCCGGTTTCGACGAAGCCACGCGAACACTTGGCACCGAGCCGATGCCGGCCAGCACCGATGTTGCCGCCGAACTTCTCGAACTTCTGGCCGACAATCGTTGGGTCTTCTCGCAGTATGACCATCAGTTGTTCCTCAACACGGTCGAGGGTCCCGGTGGCGATGCTGCCGTGTTGCGTCTGAAGCATCCGGTGACGGGTGTCGACACCGGTCGCGGAATGGCGCTGACAACCGACGGTAACCATCGCTGGTGTGCGGTTGATCCCCGTCAGGGCACCGCGCTCACTGTCGCCGAGTCCCTGCTCAATCTCGCGTGCGTCGGGGCCCGACCGCTCGCCGTCGTCAACTGTCTGAATTTCGGCAACCCCGAGCATCCCGAAGTGATGTGGCAACTCTCCGAAGCGATCGATGGCATGGCCGAGGCCTGTGTCGCGTTTGATTCGCCGGTGATTGGTGGCAACGTCAGCCTTTACAACGAGTCGCTCGGCTCCGACATTGATCCGACGCCGGTTGTTGGCATGTTTGGACTGATTGATTCGCTCGACCGGCGGCCTCCCGGCGTTGGCCTGGTGAACGGTGGTCGCCTGCTGCTTCTCGGAACAACCCAACCCGAACTCGCCGGTTCGCGTTGGGCCCGCGCCCGCGGTCATCGCGGTGGTCAATTGCCGACAATTGATTTCGCCGAGCACCTCCGCGTCGCCGGGGTAACGAGGTCGCTCGTCGCCAGTGGATTGCTGGCCGGTGTGCACGACGTCTCGAACGGCGGACTCGCTGTCGCTCTCACCGAGATGGCGGTTCGATCGAATCTCGGAATCTCCGCCGCCCGCATCGCCACTGTTGCGGAACTCTTCTCGGAGAGCCCGTCACGGGTGATCCTGTGCGTCCCGCCGGAGAACATCGCTGCTGTCGAGAACGTGTGTTCCGGAGCGGGCGTTCCCGTCAGTCGGATCGGCGTGGCCGGCGGCGACCGAATCTCGGTCAAGGGTCTTCTCGACATCCCACTGGTCGACGCGGTCTCCGCGTGGACCGATCGCATCCCATCGGCTCTTGGCGCCGGCACCGCCCAAGACTGAACGGGAATCGGAAACCATCACCTTGCACCGTTACGATGACTTTGTGACCGACTCGGGCTCAGGCCGCCGTCTCACTGTGCACGCTGAACCAATTTCTTCCGATGTCGGGGTCATACCCGATGCCGGTGCCGACGACGACACCCCGAAAGAGGCCTGCGGTGTCTTCGGCGTGTATGCCCCGGGCCAGCCCGCGTCGCATCTCACCTATCTCGGCTTGTATGCCCTTCAGCATCGCGGACAGGAAGCCGCCGGCATGGCGGTCAGCGACGGATCGATGATCACCGTCGTGAAGGAGACCGGTCTCGTCTCCAACGCGTTCGACGATCGCACGCTGGTCGCGCTCAATGGTCACCTCGCGATCGGACACACCCGCTACTCGACAACCGGTTCGAGTGTGTGGGACAACGCGCAACCCGTGTACCGCGACGTTGGGGCACACACGGTCGCGATCGCCCACAACGGCAACCTCGTCAATACCGAAGAACTGGCCGAAGAACTCGGGATGCTTCCGGGCACGGTTAGTTCAGACAGCGATGTCATGGCTGAACTCATCGCGTCGGAACTGGCCAAGTCGCCCGAGGAGAGCGCCGACCGACGTGCGCTCGAGCGTGCGGTTCTCGCCACACTTCCTCGCCTGCGCGGCGCCTTCTCGGTTGTGGCAATGGACGAAGGCCACATCATCGGAGTCCGTGATCCCAACGGATTCCGTCCGCTGTGTCTCGGCAAACTGTCAAACGGGTGGGTGCTCGCTTCCGAGAGCCCGGCGCTCGACGTTGTCGGCGCCCATCTCGTCCGCGAGCTCGAACCCGGCGAGATGATCATCATCGATGCCACCGGTTACCGATCGGTGCGGGCCTTCGAACCTGAGCTTGTCGATCCCAAACTCTGCCTCTTTGAGTTCGTTTACTTCGCCCGGCCCGACACGCGGCTTTACGGCCAGAGCGTGCACCAAGCCCGTGTCCGCATGGGCGAAAGCCTTGCCGAACAGGCTCCGGTCGACGCCGATCTCGTGATGGGTGTTCCCGAGTCGGGCATCCCCGCCGCCGAAGGTTTCGCGCGACGTTCCGGCATTCCGTTCGGCCAGGGTCTCGTCAAGAATCGATACATCGGGCGCACGTTCATCGCTCCGAATCAGGAGATGCGGGCACTCGGTGTGCGCATGAAACTCAATCCGTTGCGCGACAACATCGCCGGCCGGCGTCTGATTGTCGTCGATGACTCAATCGTCCGCGGAACGACAACGCGTGCGATGGTGTCGATGCTCCGCGAAGCAGGCGCTCTCGAGATTCACATGCGCATTTCGTCACCGCCCTACAAGTGGCCGTGCTTCTACGGCATGGACACCGGCAGTCGCGGCGAGTTACTTGCCGCCAACATGAGCGTCGATGAGATCCGCGAATATCTCAATGTCGACTCTCTCTCGTATCTCACCCTCGACCGTCTGCTCACCGCGACCGGCGCAGTCGGAGCTGGTTTCTGCGATGCATGTTTGACCGGCTCGTACCCCGTGCCGATTCCCGAATCGCTGTCGAAGGATGTGCTCGAACTTCCTTCCGACAAGCCGGTGCACGTCTCCGGGTTCGCGTCGCTGCTCGATGTGAATGCGAGTCATCCGGCACAGAGCGCGCTTGATCTCATGAACACGGAAGAATCTCTTGATGGCAACTGATCCGAAGGGCGAAACCTACGCCGGAGCTGGCGTGAGCATCGATGCTGGCGAACAAGCAGTCGAGCGGATCAAGAGCAAGGTGCGCTCAACGTTCCGGCCGGAGGTGATCGGCGACATCGGTGGTTTCGGCGGTCTGTTCGCAATTGATCTTGAGCGCTATCGCAAGCCTGTGCTGGTCTCTTCGACCGATGGCGTCGGAACCAAGGCGCTTGTGGCGCAAGCAGCAAACCAATTCACGACGATCGGCGTTGACCTCGTAGCGATGTGCGTCGACGATCTCGTTTGTCAGGGTGCCGAGCCGCTTTTCTTTCTCGATTACATCGCCGTGGGCCGACTCGATCCGGATCACATCGAACAACTCGTCGAAGGTGTCGCTGAGGGTTGTCGTCAAGCCGGCTGCGCGCTGATTGGCGGCGAGATGGCCGAACATCCCGGTGCAATGGAACCGGGCGAGTTCGATCTCGTCGGATTTGCCGTAGGTGTCGCCGACCGCGACGCGTTGATCACCGGCGAGACGATCGTTCCCGGGGATGTTCTGATCGGTCTCCCGTCGACCAATCTCCGATCGAACGGTTACTCGTTGGCCCGCCGCGTTCTGCTCGAGCGAGCGGGCAAGCCGCTCGATGGTCCGGCTTGGGACGGGGCGCATCACACGTTGGCCGATGAACTCCTCGCCCCGTCGGTGATCTTCGCTCCGGCGATCGCCGCGCTTCAGCGTGCCGTTGACGTTCGAGGTGTCGCCCACATCACCGGCGGCGGGATTCCCGGAAACCTCAATCGGGTGTTGCCCTCGGGAACCGCCGCAGAGGTTGTTCGCGGCTCGTGGGAGATTCCGCCGATCTTCACGGAGATCCAACGTCTCGGCGATGTCGATGAGGCCGAGATGGACAAGGTGTTCAACATGGGCCTCGGGATGATTGTGGTGGTTCCGGAATCCGACGTCTTCAAGACGCTTGATGTCGCCCGGGCACAAGGTCACCGTGCGACTGAGGTAGGCCGCATCGTGGCCGGTGACGGCACCGTTCGCTACGCCTGAACCGCCCTACGCCTGAACTACTCGAGCCGTTCGACATCCGCTCCGGCTGTTGACCGGTAGTTTCGTGGTCATGGACGAGACCAAGCAGAAGCTGATCGATCATCTGCTCGAGCACTCTGTGCGCACGGGTGACTTCACGCTGAAGTCGGGTCGCAAGAGTTCCTGGTTCATCGACTCGAAGCAGACGGCCTGCCGACCCGAGGGGCTTCTCCTGATCGCCGACCTCGCGCTCGACATCATTCCGGCCGGCATCACCGCGATCGGCGGGCTTACGGTTGGGGCTGATCCGGTCGCCTACGGAATCGCCGGGGTGGCCGCCACCCGCGGGCGCGATCTTCGGTCGTTCACGATCCGGAAGGAAGCCAAGGACCACGGCGTAGCGGGTCGACTCGCCGGCCCGTTGCTTCCCGGGGACAAGGTCGTCATCACCGAGGACACTGTCACCCGCGGCACGTCCCCGATGGAAGCAGTTCAGGTGGTCCGGGAACTCGGTGCCGAACCGGTGATGATTCTGGTCGTCGTGGATCGAGGCGGATCATGCGCCGCGCTGGCCGAAGCCGCCGGTATCGAGTTCAGGGCACTGGTGACGGCGCCGGAGCTTGGTTTCAACTACGAAGGCGCCTGAGAACGGGCTTCGCCGGCCGGTCTCGACCGGTCCCAACCGGCGGACTGTGGCGAGGCCCTGCGCGACTACTAGCGTTCGCGACCCTATGGCCGATACAACTACCGCCGCATTCAGCATTCGTCTCCGCGTCCGTCTGGGCAATACCCCCGGTGCTCTTGGGCACCTGGCTACCGCCATTGGATCCGTAGGCGGCAACATCTGGTCGCTCGAAGGTTTTGAGGCGAAGCAGTCATCGCTCGACGAGGACGTCGTCGTCAACTGTTCAAGCGAAGCGCATCAGCAGGAAGTTCTTGCGGCGGTGCGTGCACTCGATGACATCGAACTGCTTGAGTGGGAAGACCGCACGTTCGCCGTTCATCAGGGCGGCAAGATTGATGTCATCAGCCGAATCGCCGTGAATGACACCGACGATCTGTCGATGGCTTATACGCCGGGTGTCGCACGCGTCTGTCTCGCAATAGCGAAGGATCCGTCACTCGCCCACGAATTCACGATCCGCAAGAACACCGTCGCCATCGTGAGTGATGGCACCGCCGTACTCGGCCTGGGCGATATCGGTCCCCTCGGTGCGATGCCGGTCATGGAAGGCAAAGCCCTCCTGTTCAAGGAATTCGCCGGTGTCGACGGTTTCCCGATCTGTCTCGACACAAAGGATCCGCAGGAGATCATTGACACGGTCGTGCGGATCGCTCCGAGTTTTGGCGGCATCAATCTCGAGGACATCGCCGCACCGGCATGTTTCGTCGTCGAGGAGCGCCTGAAGGAACTGCTCGACATCCCGGTCTTCCACGACGATCAGCACGGCACCGCCGTTGTTGTTCTCGCTGCCCTCATGAACTCGCTCAAGATCGTGGACAAGAAGATGAGCGATCTCACCGTCGTCATCGCCGGCGTCGGCGCAGCCGGCGTGGCCATCTCGAAGATCCTCATGGAGGCCGGTGTCCAAAACATCATCGGCGTCGATCGCACCGGTGCCGTTTACAACGGTCGTAGCGATCTCAATGTGGCCAAGCAGTGGTTTGCGGAGAACACCAACCCTCAGGGGCTGAAGGGTGATCTTGCGTCGACCATGCCCGGCTCGGACCTTTTCATCGGCGTGAGTGGCCCCAACCTGATCGGGCGCGACGATGTCCTCTCGATGGCGAAGGACCCAATCGTGTTCGCGCTGGCCAACCCCGATCCGGAGATCCGCCCCGAAGAGGCCAAGGGAGCAGTTGCTGTCATGGCCACGGGACGCAGCGATTTCCCGAACCAGATCAACAACGTCCTGTGTTTCCCGGGCATCTTCCGAGGGGCGCTTGATGCAGGTGCGACGACGATCACCGAAGGCATGAAACTCGCGGCGGCCAACGCGATTGCTTCGGCAATCACTGACGCCGAACTCACACCCGAGTACATCATCCCGTCGGTCTTCGACCTCCGGATCGCCCCGCTTGTCGCCGCTGCTGCTGCCGAGGCCGCAGTTCGTGACGGAGTGATTCGCAAGAAGTGACATCGATGTCTCCGGCTCGCGGCGCCATCACGGCGATCACCTTCGATTTCTGGGACACCCTCGTTCGTTCGGACACCCCGGCGTTTCGTCTTGAACGGCGTATCGCTGTCGCCGAGGTTCTGGCCCGTCATGGGCTTCCGGCTGAGCACGACGACATTGAAGCGGCGTTCGATCATGCATGGAAGCGCTTCGACGAGTCGTGGGCGCTCAACGAACAGTTCACTGGTCATCATGCCGCCGAGGCGATGCTCGAGATCCTGGGTCACAAACCCGATGCTGTTGTTCGTCAACAGACAATCGATGCGTACCTCTCTGCAGGACGCGACATTGAGATCGAGCTCGCGCCGAATGTTGCCGATGCGCTCCGCGCTCTCAAAGCTGGTGGCTTGCGGCTGGGCATCATCTGCGATGTCGGGCTCACCCCCTCAACGACCCTGCGCCACATCCTCGATCGTCATGGCGTTCTCGAACTGTTCGACCATTGGTCGTTCTCCGACGATGTCGGCGTCTACAAGCCAGACCCGGTGATCTTTGAACACGCGCTGGCCGGTCTCGGTGGCGTCGATCCGGCGACGACCGCACACATCGGCGACCTTCGACGCACGGATATCGCAGGCGCTCGGGGTATGGGCATCCTCGCTCTGCGCTACAGCGGGGTGAACGACGACGACCGGTCGCATGGCGACGAAGGCGACGTCGTTGTCGAGGATCACGCCCACCTGCCGGCATTGCTCGGAGTCGCGTCTCCGTCGTAACCGTGACGACTTTGTGCAACAGTGGCCCCTTCAGGAACGAAAACCCAGGGGGAAAAGTGCCACTCGATCCGCAAGCTCAGGTCATCGTCGATTTCATGGCGAGTATTGGATTCACGTTCGACGGCACGACGCCAGAGGAACTTCGCGCCGGCATGGGAGCAGGCGCAACGCCGAGCCCCATCGCGATGGCGAGCATCACCGATCGCACGATCCCCGGCCCGGGCGGCGCAATCCCGATCCGCATTTATCGCCCGTCGGACGAAACGGGCCTTCCCGTCGTGACGTTCTTTCACGGCGGCGGCTGGGTCGTCGGCGATCTCGAATCACACGATCACTGCTGCCGCGTGATCGCAAGCAAGGCCGAGTGCGTGGTTGTTGCTGTCGACTATCGGCTTGCGCCGGAGGCGAAGTTCCCGGCGGCGATCGACGACGCGTGGGCCGCGACCGAGTGGGTGGCAACTAATGCTGATGAACTCGGCGTTGACGCCTCGCGTCTTGCCGTGGCCGGCGACAGCGCCGGAGGCAATCTGGCCGCGGTCGTTGCGAACATGTCGCGAGATCACGAACATGTCGAGATCATTCAGCAGGTACTCATCTACCCGGTCACCGACGGCACCTGTGATCGCCCGTCGATGACGGAAAACGCGGAGGGATACTTCCTGACCCGCAGCGCGATGGACTGGTTCCACGATCACTACACGGTCACCGTCGCCGATCTCGATGATCCGCGGTACTCGCCGATCCTTTCGGATCTCGCCGGTGCTCCCTCGGCAGTGATTGTGACCGCAGGGTTTGATCCGCTGCGCGATCAGGGCAATGCCTACGCAACCAAGCTGGTTGAGGCCGGTGTTGATGTCGACCATGTCGAGTACGAGGGCATGATCCACGGGTTCTTCTCGATGGACGAAGCGATCGACGTGGCCGCCGACGCCCAGGACCAAGTTGCCGCTGCCCTTAAGGCCGCCTTCGCTTCCTGACTACCCGGCACTGATTCGACATCGACAGTCGACATTGAAGTTCGACAATGACGAAGGCCCCGGGGAAACCCCGGGGCCTTCGTACGTTCTGGTGGTCGGGACCGGCGTCGATCCGGTGACCTACCGCTTTTCAGGCGGCCGCTCTGCCTACTGAGCTACCCGACCGTGGGTACTGCGATTCGTTTGCAGATCCACGTGGCTCTAACCATGTGGATCTGCGGCATTGATGGCGGTCCCGACGGGATTTGAACCCGCGACCTCCGGCTTGACAGGCCGGCGTGCACTCCAAACTGCACCACGGGACCACGTACATGTCTTGTCTTTTCCTACTGCCGAGCGCTGCGTTGTCACCGCAATGCTCGTTACTGCGTGTACTGCTTGTTGTTGCTGGTACTGCGTGTACTGCCTGACTGCTGCGTACCCCCAACGGGATTCGAACCCGTGTTACCTGCGTGAAAGGCAGGCGTCCTAGGCCGCTGGACGATGGGGGCTCTCCTGCCGCTGAGGCTTGCTGACCTTAGCAGCAGGCCCTACCGCCACCGCCAATGCGGATCTCAGCGACCTGCGGTTGGGGCGGTACCGCTAAGGGCCTGAATCACCATTTCGAGAAGCCAGCCGAGGAATTCGTATAACGCCCATGCCGGAAGATCGGGATCGTCATGATCGATCTCGGGCATGTGGTTCTCGATGACGTCGAGCCGGGTTCCGAGAACGAGGCGGACCGTGTTGATCCCGATCATCCACTTGTCGAGCGTGGCGCGGTTGAGTTCGGCATCGAACGCGGTTTCGCCGACATGGGTGAGGATCTCCCTGCGCGTGCGAAGCAGGTCGCTGTGCACGAGTGCGCGGTACTGCGCTTCGATCGCGGGATCCGACGCATGACCAACCGGGAACACGCGTCGCAGGAGCGGATTCGCATCGTCGTCAAGCGCGGCGACGACGTCTTCGCAGACGGCGCGCAGAACCGTACGCTCTTGCTCTCCGAGGTTGACTACGAATCGATCGGGACCCTTCGTCTGGATCGTGCGTCGGATACCAAACATCGATCAGTCCTGTTGCATCGTGGCCCAGAGGCCATGTTCATGAAGACGGAACACGTCGAGCTCGGCCTTCTCCTTCGAACCGCTGGAAACGACGGCGCGACCCTTCTCGTGTACGTCGAGCATCATGGCTTGCGCCTTTTCAAGGCTGTAACCGAAGAGCTTTTGAAGCACGAAGGTCACGTAACTCATGAGGTTGATCGGATCGTTCCAAACGAGAACAACCCAAGGCGTCTCCGTCTCGGACTCGTGTCCGATGTCGGGTTTGTCGATCTCGACCGGCGCGGTCGACGATGCGCGCGAAAGAGGACGCTTCATACCGAAATCGGCTGTTCAATCGGCGAGTCGTTCGGTGCTTCGAGGGGTCGGGCCCGAAGGCTGAGATGGAAGCCCAGCACCGTCATCCAAATCACAACACTTCCGAAGACATGGAGGATGACAAGCCACGGAGGAACGCCCGTGAAGTATTGGATGTAGCCGATAGCGCCTTGTACGACGATCGCGCCGACGAGGAGCCATGCATGGCGATCGACGGACGCCGGCGCGCCGGTCTTGCGCAGGACGATCAACATGACAATGGTGAGCGCGAGGAAAATCCAGACAGTCGCGCTGTGAACGCGGGCGACGGCTTCGAGTGAGAACGAAAGGCGATCGACTTCCTCGTCTCCGCCATGGGGGCCGGTGCCGGTCACGATCGTGCCGGTGAGAATGACCGCTGACGCGGACACGATGAGCACGCGACTCAGGGCCCGGACCTTTGGGGCGACGACGGGCAGGGATGCAACCGAGGCGAATCGACCACGTTGGTGGAGTACGACGGCGTTCCAGACGAGCACCATCGACAGAACGAAGTGGGCGATCACGAACGGCGGTCGTAGTTCGAACAGAACGGTGAGGCCACCAAGAATGATCTGACCGATGACGCCGGCGACCAATCCAAGGGACCACCAGGTGAGGTCCCGCCGCCGAGGCTGACGAACAAGGGATCCGAGCACGGCCACGATGACAGCGGCGGAGACCAGCCCGGTGATCAGGCGGTTCACGAATTCGATCATGGCGTGGTACTCAAGCGGTGCGACGAGGCTGTTTTCCTCGCAGGTCGGCCAATCAGAGCAGCCGAGGCCCGATCCGGTCAGCCGGACGGCCGCGCCGGTCACGATGATGAACACGAGGGCTACCAGCGCGATGAGCGTGATGCGCTGGTAGGCCCGGGGGGAAAGGCGAGGCAGGCGCACGGGTTGGATCGTACGGGATCGGACGATCCGGGCCACGATTGTCCGGCTGATGGGGAGCGGCTCTACGATCAAAATCGATGGAAACCGTTGCGCAAGCCCCCCTCCGTGCGCGAATCAGCGGTTACGTGGCGCTCACGAAACCCCGAATCATCGAGCTCCTGCTGATCACGACCGTCCCGACCATGGTCGTGGCGGAGCAGGGTCTGCCGCCCATCTGGCTCATCGTGGCCACGGTTCTCGGCGGAACGTTCGCCGCCGGCGGGGCCAACGCCATCAACATGTACGTCGATCGGGACATCGACGCGATCATGAAACGGACGCGGAATCGACCGCTCGTCACCGGACTGATTAGGCCGAGAAATGCCCTTATTTTCGCTATTTCGCTCGAAATTGTCGCATTCGTCTGGCTGTGGGCCTTCGTCAATCTTCTGAGCGCGGTCCTGGCCGTGGCCGCATGCCTCTTCTACGTCTTCGTCTACACGTTGTGGCTCAAGAGGACCTCGAAGAGCAACATTGTGATTGGCGGTGCGGCAGGAGCAGCGCCGGTGCTGATCGGCTGGTCGGCGGTCACCAATTCGCTTGCGTGGGCGCCGATCGTGCTCTTCGCCATTATTTTCTATTGGACGCCGCCGCATTTCTGGGCCCTCGCCATCCGCTACAAGGACGATTATGCGGCCGCCGATGTGCCGATGTTGCCTTCGGTGGTTTCCCTTCATGAAACGGCCGTGCGGATCCTGATCTACACCGTCTGGCTCTGGTTTCTCACCTTCGTTTTTGCCCCAATCGGGGACATGGGTTGGATCTACTGGGTCGCTGCTGGCCTGCTGGGAGCAGTTTTCACCGCGTTCTCAGTCCAGCTCCTCCGGGATCCCTCGACGAAGCGTGCAATGCGCCTCTTCACGTGGTCCATTACGTACATCACACTCCTTTTCGGCGCGATGGCACTCGACCAGCTCGTTCGGTCGGGTCTGTGACGTCGAAATCGGTCGATCAAACTTTCCGATGGTTTTCTGCGACGCCAGCGCCCATGTGTAAAGTCGAAAGTTGTACTTCCGTCTCCCCGGAGCCGGTCACTCCATGGTCCGCTCCGACGTCTGTCGGCCCGAGTGCGGTTGTTCGAATGAGGTCCCTTCAAACATGGCGCTAACCGATACGAGAACCGAGTCCGGCACTGAGGCCACCGAGGCCGCGCATAGTGCCGTGCCGACCCCCGTTTCCCTTCTTGGATCTGGCGATCACAAGGCCCTCGGGCTCGTGTACGTCGTCGCCGCATTGGTGTTCGGCGCCGTGGGCTGGATCGTCTCCGCACTTACCGGCGCTCACTCGCTTGGTTCCGGCACGTTCCTTTCGGACTCGACTGCCGACGGATTCTTCTCTGGCAGCCGAATCGGTCTCGTCCTTCTCGTGGCCGTGCCGGTCATGCTTGGTCTCGCGACGTACATCGTTCCGCTTCAGGTCGGTGCCAACACCATCGCCTTCCCCCGTGCCGCCGCCGCCGCCCTTTGGACGTGGGTCCTTTCGGGGGGCCTCCTCATCGTGGCCAACTCGATCGATGGAAGCCTCGACGGTGGCCGCGCACGCGCGGTCGATCTCGGACTTCTCGCCATTGCTGGCCTGTGTTTGGCACTTGTTCTCGGTGCGGTTTGTGTGATCACCACGGCGATCGCTCTGCGCACGCCGGGCATGCGTCTCGATCGTGTACCTCTGTTCACTTGGGCATTCATTGTCGGCGGTTCGGTGTGGGTCCTCACTCTCCCGATCCTTCTTGGCAATGTCGTTCTGATCTATGTCGATCACCATTACGGCGCTGGAACCTCATTCGGCTCCGATGGTTCCCAATGGGCGCAGATCTCCTGGATCGCCTCGCAGCCGCAGGTTTATGCCCTGCTGATCCCGGTCCTCGGCCTCGTCGCCGACGTGATTGCAACCATTGCTGGCGTTCGGCAGCCGAATCGCAACGTGCTGCTCGTCGGCATCGGTGCCTTCGGTGTTCTCAGCATCGGCGCATGGGCACAGACGGCCTTCTACACCGAAGCTCGGAACGAACCGCTTTGGGCCGCGATGGTGCTGCTTATCGTCCTGCCGACACTCGTTGTCGCCGGCGGCGTCGGAGCGGTCCTGCGATCCGGAAAGCCTCCGATCAAGAGTCCCCTTCTCCTGTCAATCGTTGCGCTTCTGTTCGTTCTCCTTGCGGTGCTGGTCGGCGCTCTGGCTGCATTCACCCCGCTTGAACTGCGCGATTCGAGCGCGTTCAACACTGGTCAATTCGCCGCTGTTGTGGCCGCAGTGATCGCTGCTGCTGCCGCCGGTGTCACCTACTGGGCTCCAAAAATGACGGGCCGAATCGGTACGGATGCGCCAGCGAAACTCAATGTGCTCGTGATCCTCGGTGGCGGCGCACTTGCGAGCCTCCCACTGCTGGTACTTGGTTTCTCAGGCCGCTTCACGGCTCTCGATGACGCCGGTGACGCTCTTGAGACGATCGCCATCCTCGGCAACGGCCTCCTTGCCCTCGGGGCCATCCTGACCCTGCTCACGCTTCTTGCGGCAACCCGCGGAACGCCGGCCGGCGAGGATCCTTGGGGTACCGGTCAGAGTCTCGAATGGGCCTGCGCATCACCGCCGCCCCTCGCCAATTTCGGTGAGGTTCCGGCCATCGTTTCCCCTCAGCCGCTGCTTGATGCAGCCGATTCCACGAAGGGAGCCTGATCATGTCGTCGGCTCACGCCCTTCCGGCCCCTCCGCTGCAACGCCCGCGGGTTCTCATGGTCGGCACCGCATTTATGGCGGCTGCGTCAATCATGACCATTGTCGGCATGCTCGGTGTCTATCTCGCCCAGCGCGCTGATTTCCTTAGCTCGGGTTCGGTCTGGTTGCCAACCGGTGCCTCGGTACCGCTGCAGCAGCCCAACACGATGATGATCACGCTGATCATGTCGGTGATCACGATGCAATGGGCCGTCAACGCCATCTCCCGCAATGACCGTGGCCACGCCTACATGGCCCTTGGGCTCACTCTTGTGCTGGGTGCCGCCACGATCGTGATGACGAGCTACCTCTTCACCCTCATGGAACTCGACATCTCGTCGGGCCTCCAAGGTGTCCTCATCTTTTCCATCACCGGGGCACACCTGCTGATGCTGATTGTGGCGATGATCTTTGTCGCCCTCATGGCCTTCCGGGCCCTTGGTGGTCAGTTCGCTGCCCGCCAGCATGACGGCATCTCCGCCGCTGCCCTCTACTGGGACGCAATGGTTGCCGTGTATTCCATCCTCTGGTTCTCCATCTACATCACGAAGTAGGCCGCCATGCTCCAATCGCGCATGTTCACTACGGCCTTCCGGTTCTTCGCCGGCATGGCCGTCTTCGCACTCCTCGCAGCATTCGTGCTGGGTGTCACCAGCCAGTCCGACGGACTCGTAGACCGTATTGTCGGTCCGCTCACGCTCGGCTGGAAGGGTGGCATCGGCAATCACTTCGGATACACGTTCTTCGTAGGCCTTTTCGGTGTCGCCGCCGGGCTTGCCGGTGTGCTCGTCGCCTTCCGCGACGCCGATCCGGAAGCCGAAGCGCAGGTCGTTCACACCGAGTCGGTTCCGCTCACCCGGGCGCCTTCCGGCGCGAATTTCCTGCCGTCATTGGCTGCCTTCACGTTGATCCTTATGTTCATCGGCATGGGTACCCGTAGCTCAGGGATCACGCTGGCCAGCCTCGCTGTCATCATCGCCACTGGTTTCATCTGGACCCTTCGCACCTGGGCCGAGCGTGCCACCGGCGACGACACTGTCAACGCCGAGCTCTACCATCGCTTCGTCGATCCGCTCCGCACCCCTGTTGTCGCCATTGTGTCGATCGCCGTCGTTGCCATCGGTCTCTCCCGTGTCCTTCTGGCCGTCTCGAAGACCGGTTCGACCATCGTGTTCGGTGTCGTTTCACTGCTCTTCTTCGGTGTCGCCACGCTCTTGGCACTGCGTCCCAAGTCGGGTCGATCCGTTGCCACGGTCCTCGTGGTCCTCGGAGCGATCGCCGTTATTGCGGCCGGTATCGCCGGAGCCGTTGTCGGCGAGCGGGAGATCGAGCATCACAGTCCCAGCCATGAGGGCGCGTCGGTTTCGACTGCGGTTTCTGGGTCCAGGGACCGGGCATGACCAACGTCACTCGCTCGTGTCCCCGTTCGGCTGGACTGAGGTCGCCACGAGTGGCGCGGTCCGAGCAGACTGGGCGACACTTCGGTTCCCTCGTTCAGCAGTGTTGTAACCCCGTTGCTTCCGGAGACTTCTCTGCAGCAACTCGTTCGCCCAGTGGTGGGTCAAACCCCGCCTCTCGAGGAGAGTAAATGCCCCGCCGTTCACTCACAGTGCGCATCCTGCAGGTCGTGACACTTGTAGTCGTCACGTTCTTATTTGCTGCGCTGATCGCTGCCGCCTTCTTCAACGATGGCAAGCCGCTCACGACACTTTCGCCATCGGGCCCGTCGGCCGACAGCATCCAGAAACTCGTTGTTCCCGTGTTCGCGATCGCTGGCGTGGTGTTCGTCCTTGTCTTGGGCGCCGTGCTCCTCATCGCTTGGAAGTTCCGGTCGAAGGACGAAGACGATCCCGAAGAGTTCCCGGAACAGGTGCACGGTCGAACTTTTCTTGAGATCGGCTGGACAATCCTTCCCGCCCTCATTCTCGCTGGCGTGGCCGTCGGCACCGTCACGACGATCATCGACCTGAACCGCAAGGAACCCGACTCCATCAACGTTCAGGTCGCTGGTCAGCAATGGTGGTGGGAGTACAAGTACGACGTAAACAACGACGGAAACTTCGACGGCCCCGAAGACATCACCACGGCCACCGAAATGGTTGTCCCCGCCGGCCGCCCGATTCAGGTCACAACGACCTCAAACGATGTCATCCACTCGTTCTGGATCCCGGGCCTCAACGGCAAGCGCGATGCGGTTCCTGGTCTCCGGAACCCGCTCAAACTTCAGGCCGACGAACCTGGTATCTATCGCGGCCAGTGCACCGAGTACTGCGGTCTCTCCCATGCGAACATGCGAATGCTCGTCAGGGCAGTTCCGGCCGGCGACTACGACGCGTGGGTCCGGAACCAGTTGAAGGATCACGCCGCCGAACCGACCGATCCGAAAGCGATCGAAGGCAAGAAGACGTGGCTCGCCCTCTGCGGCCAGTGCCACGTGATCAAGGGCGTCAATGATGTCAAGGCGAAGAACACGCCGGTCCCCCTCGTCGCCGGCGTGGCCCCAGATCTCACGCATCTCATGACTCGCGGAACGTTCGCTGGTTCGATCTTTAACCTCTACAACCCGACCGATCCGAACGATCCGAACGTGCGCCTGCCTGCCGGCGATGTTGCTTCGGCTGGCAATCCGGGTGCGGCGCTGACAGGCGGAACAGTTGTGACCGCCAACGTCAACCGGGTCACACTTGAGGCCTGGCTACGCAATGCACCGGCGATGAAGCCGATGTACCCACAAGGCGGGCGGGGCATGCCCAACTTGGCACTCACCGAAGATCAGATCGACCAATTGGTCGCCTATCTCGAGACCTTGAACTAGATCCACATGTCCACGTTTGTACACGCCGACTTCGCCCTCTTGGGAGCATCTCATGGCACTCACTGAATCCGGACCTCTCGCCCTTACATCTGGCGATGCCGACACCGTTTACAAACCGGCCGGAGTCTTCACCCGCCCGAAGTCCGGTGGCACCGGTTGGAAGTCGTGGTTGACGACTGTCGATCACAAGAAGATCGGCATCATGTACGGGGCCGCAGCCCTGTTCTTCTTCGTCATCGGTGGCGTTGAGGCCCTCCTCATCCGTGTCCAACTGTGGGCGCCACGCGGCACGCTGCTCAGTGCCGATCTGTACAACCAGGTCTTCACGATGCACGGCACCACGATGATTTTCCTCGTGGTCATGCCGATTGGTGCGGCGTTCGCCAACTATCTAATGCCTCTGCAGATCGGTGCCCGCGACGTCGCCTATCCCCGTATCAACGCCTTCAGCTTCTGGGCGTTTCTGTTCGGTGGCGTCTTCCTGAACTCCAGCTGGTTGCTCGGCGGCGGTGCCGATGGTGGCTGGTTCAACTACGCACCGAACAACGGTGTCATCTTCTCGCCGACGAACGGCATCGACTTCTGGAACCTCGGTCTGATCATCACGGGCGTTGCCTCACTCGCGGGTGCGGTCAACCTCATCGTGACGGTCTTGAACATGCGTGCGCCCGGAATGTCGCTCATGAAGATGCCGATCTTCACGTGGATGACGCTCGTTACGCAGTTCCTTCTGCTGTTCGCGATCCCGGTTCTTACCGCAGCGCAGCTCCTGCTCATGATGGATCGACTCTTCGATGCCAACTTCTTCAATGTAGCGAAGGGAGCCAATCCGCTTCTTTGGCAGCACCTCTTCTGGATCTTCGGTCACCCTGAGGTGTATCTGATGATCCTTCCGGCATTCGGAATCGTGTCGGAAATTCTCCCAACCTTCGCTCGCAAGCCGATCTTCGGTTACCCCTTCATCGTGTTCTCTGGCATCGCCATTGGTTTCATGGGCTGGGGCGTGTGGGCCCATCACATGTTCGTTTCCGGCATCGGTCCGATCACGGTGACGACCTTTGCTCTCACCACGATGTTCATCGCGGTCCCGACCGGCGTGAAGATTCTGAACTGGACCGCCACGATGTGGGGCGGAAAACTCCAATTCACGAGCCCGATGCTGTTCTCAATCGGTCTCGTCACGATGTTCACCATCGGTGGCCTGTCCGGCGTGACACACTCCGTCGCACCTGCCGACACCCAGCAGACCGACACCTATTACATCGTGGCGCATTTCCATTACGTGCTCTTCGGTGGAGCGTTCTTCGGCTTCATGGCCGGCTTCTACTTCTACTGGCCGAAGGTGTTCGGTTACTTGCTCAACGAGAAATTGGGCAAGGCCAACTTCTGGTTGATGCTCTTGGGCTTCAACCTCACGTTCGCCCCGATGCACATCCTCGGACTCCAGGGCATGAGCCGTCGTATCTACACCTACGACGCCGGCTACGGCTTTGAGCTCTGGAACAAGGTCGCCACGATTGGCGCCTTCATCCTTGCGTCCAGCATTGCCTTGTTCATCTTCAACATGTTCTACAGCAAGTCGAAAGCCAAGAATCTTCCGGCTCCCGGCGCCGATCCGTGGGATGCGCGCACGATCGAGTGGATGATCCCGTCGCCCACTCCCGAGTACAACTTCGATCCGATCCCGACCGTCTCGCGCGTCGATGACTTCTGGTATCGCAAATACGGCGAGACGAAGGACGGCAAGCTCGTCCGCATCGCGGCGACTGACGATGTTGTGCAAAAGCTCAGTGATGGCAAGCACATTCATCTGCCGTCGCCCTCGTACTGGCCAATCGTTCTCGCCTTTGGCATGCCAATCGCCGCCTATGGCCTGATCTTCAATATGTGGCTCTGTCTCGTCGGCGGGATCATCATGGTTGGTGGCCTCTACGGATGGGTTCTTGAGCCGCCGGATGATCCCGAAGCAGCACACGACGATGACGGAACCGACACCCATGCCTCCGGTGGTGGCGATGCAGCCGTAACCGAAACATCGGGATCGGCCGATCAGCCGAACGAACTCGACCCAACGAAGGAGGCCGAGACCGTTGGCTGAAGCACTCACGGCCCGCGAGAGCATCAAGGCGGCTGACGCCCATGCTCCCGTGGCGCATATCGAACACGACACCAACACTGGCATCTCCAACACCAAGTTGGGCATGTGGCTCTTTCTTGCCTCGGAATGCCTGCTCTTCGGTGGACTGATCACGACATACCTGCTTTACAAGCGTCCGCTCGAAGGTCCGACCCCGGAAGAAATCTTCGACATTCCTTTCACGTCGACGTCCTCGTTCGTGCTCCTCATGAGCTCGCTCACGATGGTGCTCGCCGTGTCGGCGATCGAGCGCGGCGATCACGAGCGTCTTCGCATCTGGATTGGCGCCACGGCTCTGCTCGGCGCGACGTTCATCGCCGGCCAGATCTACGAGTTCACGGTGTTCGTTCGTGAAGGTCTTGGTTTCACCACAAGCCGCTTCAGCTCGGCGTTCTACACACTGACCGGATTCCACGGAGTCCACGTCACCATCGGCATCATCATGCTGATGTCGCTCGTTCTGCTTTCCCTGCGCGGCAAGCTTCCCGAGCACCGTTCCGAAACCGTCGAGATCGTTGGCCTGTACTGGCACTTCGTCGACGTTGTCTGGATCTTCATCTTCGCTGTCGTCTACCTGGTTCCGTAGGAGTCCCGATGACCCTCACTTCGCACGATCCAATCCCCGCATCAAATCTCGACGGAGCCGTCGAGGACTACTCACGCGACAAGGTGTACGTCCTCACGGCGTTGTTCCTCGCCGCGGTGACCGTTCTCGAGGTCCTCACCTACGCCTATCCGGACTTCCCGGTCTGGGCAGACAATCTGTTGATCCCGGTCCTGATGATCATGATGGCCGTGAAGTTCTTCACCGTTCTCTATATCTTCATGCATCTCAAGTTCGATAAGCCCTTGCTCACATGGGTCTTCTACGCGGGCCTTGTACTTGCGGTGCTCGTCTATTTGGCCGTGCTCTCGACCTTCCGAATCTGGTGGCCCGAGAGTCACAGCTGATAACTCCGAGCCCGGTCTGAGCCCGCTGCAGTTCGACGGGTTGCAGTTCGACAGGTTGCAGTTCGAAAGAATGGTGAGAGCCCGATGATCGCCAGCGCCATGCCCGAGTTCGCTGCCCATTGGGAAGTGTGGGCACTGTCGCTCGCCATTGTGCTCGGTGGTCTGTACGTGACCCGAGTGATCGGTCCGAAGGTGGTGGCGCCGGGCGAGAAGGTCGTGTCAAGGCGTCAGGTCTTCTCGTTCTCCCTTGCGGTGGTGTTCATGACGGCAGTGGCGATTTGGCCTCTGCATGACATCTCCGAACAGCGTCTCTACAGCGCGCACATGTTTCAGCATCTGGTGCTGACCCTCATTGTTCCGCCGCTGTTTTTGCTCTCCTGCCCCAAGTGGCTCGCCGATCTCGTCGTTGGTTCCGATGGGCGGGTCTGGCACATCACGAAGCGACTCGCCGCGCCGCTTGTGGCGTGGGGAATCTTCAACGCATACAACCTCCTCAGTCACATGCAACCCTTTGTGAACACCGCGGCGTCCAATGGGCCGTTCCACTTCGGGGCCCATGTCCTGTTCGTCCTCACGGCGCTGCTCATGTGGGTCCCGGTGTGTGGTCCATGGCCGGAACTACGGCTTTCGCTACCCGGTCAGATGGTCTACCTATTCGCTCAGTCGATCATCCCCACCCTCCCGGCGGCTTGGCTCGCCAATTCATCGAACGTGGTTTACGACTCCTACGACCAACCGGTTCGGTTGTTCGGCATCTCGGCCCTCAACGATCAGACTGCCGCCGGCCTCATCATGAAGGTGGCCGAAGTCGCGTATCTCTGGGTCCTGATCACCGTGATGTTCTTCAAGTGGGCGGCACGTCACCAGGAAGCCGAACGGCAGGGTCTGGTTCTTACCGAATCCGAGATCCGCGATTGGGAAGCTGGCGGCAAGGGCGGGCTGTCCGGATCTCCGGTCGCCGATGCCAGCGCCGAACCCCCGTCTGGTCGGAGCTAGTTATTCCCAGCGGAAGAATCGGATTGCGGCGAAAGGTGCCGCGATTGCCCAGAGGATGAGGATGATCCATGCGGATCCGGCCGGAGCAGCATCGGCCCTGAGGCTGGCCTGCAGCACCTGGCTGAGTGCGCCCGACGGAAGCAACTTGCCGAATGCCCCGATCGGGCCGGGCATGGTGTCGAACGGGATGATCATGCCGCCGAGTAGCAGCAGGACCAGATAGAGACCGTTGGCGAGGGCGAGGGTCAGGGTGCCGCGAAGGGTTCCGGCCATGAGTAGACCGATCCCCGCGAATGCGGCAGCGCCGAGGAGCATCGCAACTGGCGCGAGTGCTGGACTGCCGGCGGGGTTCCAGCCCAGAGCGAATGCGGTGCCGACCAGAACAATCGACTGGATCACCAGGAGGCAGAGGACCATGGCGATCTTGGCGCTGACCCAGCGCGGCCGGCCGAGCGGCGTTGAGCCGAGTCGCTTGAGCACCTTGTACTGACGCTCAAATCCGGTGCCGATGCCAAGACTGACCATGGCACTTGACATGACGGCGAGAGCGAGAATCCCGGGGGTGAGAAAGTCGACGCCGTTGTCGACGCCGTCGGGAAGTGGAAGAACGTCGACGAGTGAGAAGAACACGAGCAGGAGAAGCGGAATGGCAATGCTCACCAGCAACTGTTCGCCGTTGCGGAGGCTCAACGTCAGTTCGGTGCGGGTCTGGGCGAGGAATGCCTTCATTTCGCACCCCGTCCCCGTCGGCCGCGAGACGACCGTCGTGTGGAATCGGCGGCGGGTTGTTCCCGGGCGGCGTCGGCGCTCTCCGTGAGACGGAGGAACACATCCTCAAGGCTTTGGCGCCCGGCCCGGAGATCGGCAAGAGGTTCGTTGCGCTCGGCGAGCCATGCAGTGAGTGCGGCCACGGTGGCGGGCGTAGCTGACGCAGCCACCCGGTACTCCCCGGGAGCTTCCTCGGTCACGCTGGCGTGAATGTGCTCGCCAAGGGAAACACAATCGAGCCCGCTCGTAGCCCCGAAGCGGATGTCGTCACCTTGACCAGCGCTCATGAGTTCGGCCGGAGTCGCATCGGCGAGCAGGGTTCCGTGATCGATGATGACGACCCGGTCTGCGAGTTTCTCGGCTTCATCGAGATCGTGGGTCGTCAACAACACGGCGACGCCGGAATCGCGCAAGTCAGCGACGATCCGACGGATGACCTGGCGACCGGCCGGGTCGATGCCGGCAGTGGGCTCGTCGAGAAAGGCCACCTCGGGTCGACCGATCAGGGCCAGGGCTAGCGACAGCCGTTGTTGTTCGCCGCCGGAAAGCGATCGCCACGTTGAGTGTTGACGATCGGCGAGGCCGACCATGTCAAGGAGTTCTACCGGCTCGACGGGATTGTCGTAATAGCTGGCGAAGAGATGGAGGATCTCGAGTGGCCGGATGCCGGTGTAGATGCCGCCGGACTGCAGCATCACCCCGATCCGGGGGGCGAGCAGTGAGTGCTGTGATCCGGGATCAAGGCCCAACACCCGGACCCGGCCCGATGTAGGCGACCGATAACCCTCAAGGGTTTCGACCGTTGACGTCTTCCCGGCACCGTTGGGTCCGAGCAAGGCGGTGATCTCGCCTCGCTGGGCCTCGAACGACAAGCCTGCGACTGCGACATGGTCGCCGTAACGGATGACGAGGTCGTCGACCTGGATTGCGGGGACATCGGCGGGAGAAACCACGATCGGACGCTATCGGGCGGACGACTACGGTTCAGCACTGTGATTGACGTTCGCCGGATACGCACCGAGTACGAAGCCGTCCGTACCGCCCTTGGCCGCCGGGGCGATGGAACTGGCGAACTGGCTCGCGTTCTCGAACTCGACGAGCAGATGCGACAGGTGACCCAGGAGCGCGACGACATCCGCTCCCATGTGAACGCTCTGTCCAAGGAAGTTGGGCAACTCCGACGGGACGGAGATGTTGCCGCTGCGGAAGCTAAGCAGGAGGAAAGCCGCGAACTGGGTGAACGGGAACGGGCGATTGCTGGCGTCGTCGACCAGATCGGCGAGCAGGTCCGCGAATTACTTCTTCACATCCCGAATCTCCCGTCGCCCGACGCGCCCGACGGTGCCCATGCTGAGGACAACGTCGAGATCAAGCGGGTCGGACCAGGTGACGATCCTGCAGCATGGGCTGATCATCAGCGTGTTCCGCATTGGGAGATCGGCACCGAACTCGGGATCCTTGATCTTGAACGCGCCGTCAAGATGTCCGGTGCGATGTTCACGATGTTCCGCAAACAAGGAGCGACACTGGCTCGCGCTCTTTGTCAGCTCGCGCTCGATCGAAACAGCGACGCATTCGAAGAGGTTCGCCCACCAACGGTGGTGCTGACGGAAACGATGATCAGTACCGGTCATCTTCCGAAGTTCGCGGATGACGCGTATCACCTCGAACGTGATGACCTCTGGGCGATTCCCACTGCCGAAGTTCCGTTGACGTCACTGGCCCGTGACGAGATCCTTGATGAATCAGATCTTCCGATGCGTCTCATGGCGCAGACAGCATGTTTCCGTCGCGAAGCCGGATCGGCCGGGCGCGACACGCGCGGCCTGTTGCGCGTGCACGAGTTCGACAAGGTCGAGATCCTTGCCTATTCGACTCCGGCCCAAGCAGCCGAACTTCACGCTGACCTGCTGGCCCGCGCTGAGAGCTTGATCGCCGCACTTGGCCTCACCTATCGCGTGCTTGATTTGTGCGCCGGCGATTTGGGGAATTCCTCAGCCCGCACGTTCGACATCGAGGTGTATTCGCCTGGCGTCGACCAATGGCTCGAGGTTTCCTCGGTCTCATGGTTCAGCGACTATCAGGCTCGGCGGGCGAACATCCGTTATCGCTCGGCCGGCGCAAAGGGAACCGAAACCGCGCACACGCTTAATGGATCGGCGCTCGCCGTGCCGCGAGTGTGGGCTGCCGTCGTTGAGACCCATCGCCAACCTGATGGCTCGATTCGAATCCCCGACGTGCTCCTGCCGTATTTCCGCGGTCACACCGAGATCCGCTGATACCGGAGGCGGGTTCAGCTACTTGAGGCGTAGATGCTTCGGTGCGAACTGAAGACGTACGCGGCCGAGCACGCGATCGCCGCCGGCACGAGTGCCTGAATGCCAAAGAGTTCGGCCGCCATGATCGTGCAAGCGAAGGGAACGCTGGCGGCACCGGCGAACACAGCGACGTAACCGACTGCGGCAACAAGTGCGATTGGCAGACCAAGTAACGGAGCAAGTGCTGCGCCCAGCACGGCTCCGATCACGAGCAACGGGGTGACCTCGCCACCATAGAAACCGAATCCGAGTGTGATGACAGTGAAGAGCATCTTGAGGGCAAAGATCGTTGCGCTGGTGTCGTTGCCGCCGAGCGCGCTCTCCGCAAGCGGAAGTGAGAGTCCGAGGTACTCGCGGGTGCCAAATGCAACCATCATCGCGAGTACGAGCGCGCCGCCAATGAGCGGTCGGGCCGGCGGCCAGGTCGCGATGCGCGCGCCAAGTGCTTTCACAAGTCGCGTCGACATGACGAACACCGCACTCACCAGTCCGAATACGATCCCGGCCGCAGCCAGTTTCAGGATCACGCCGACATTCAGGTCGATGGCGCCGAGTTCAGGAATCGGCATGTGGGTGACTCCGAGCCCGCGCACGACGAGATCGCCGACGAGTGCGCCGGCGAGCGACGGGATCACCGCCTCGTACTTGATCCGCCCGATGCGTTGGATCTCGATGCCGAACACGGCACCTGCGAGTGGCACGCCGAAGAGCGCGCCGAAGCCCGCCGAGATTCCGGCGATCATCAGGATCCGGCGTTGATCGCGGGTGAGCGGTAGGAGCCGCGCGACGGAATCGCCAAGACTCACCGACAGTTGAATACCGGTTCCTTCGCGTCCAGCGGAACCGCCGAACAGTTGGGTGAGAAACGTCGAGACGAAAATCAGTGGGGCCATGCGGCGAGGAACGCCGGCATCTGGCTCGTGGATCTCATCGATGATGAGGTTGTTTCCCTCCGCTGATCGACCACCGGTGTAGTGGTACATGCAACCCATCGCGAGACCGGCGACGGGAAGGAACCAGACGATCCACGAGTTTCCGACACGGGTTTCGGTGGCCCATTCGAGTGCGATGAGAAGTGCGGCGGACGAGAGCCCGGCGATGACACCGATGCCACTGCCAAGGACGATCCAACGGAGAAGTCGAGCCGGGAGAGGTGAACTGTCCCCCTCGCCTCCGACTAGGCGGGACACCAATCGCCGCCGAGCCGTGGACATGAATCGAACCTAGCAGCGGCCCGGGCTGGCAATTGAGGTGACAAGAGGCTGGACTTGCGAAATGAGCCAACATCCGGAACTCGACAATCTCCGATTCGAACTTCAGGCCCGTGGTGTGCGTCGGCGCGAACTCGATGCTGATCCGCTCGTGCAGTTCGCTCAGTGGTTCGACATCTCGACTGATGCGGGGATCCATGAACCGGAAGCGATGATCGTGTCGACGGTTGACGATCAAGGAATGCCGTCGTCGCGGCACGTGCTGCTGAAGGGCGTCGACCACGGCTTCGTGTTCTTCACGAATTACGAGAGTCAGAAGGGGCGCGAACTCGTCGCCAACCCGAGGGCCGCGATCTGCTTTCCGTGGAACGTCCTCTCCAGGCAGATTCGGATTGTGGGTGCGGTCGAAAAGGTGAGCGCAGCCGAGAGCGACGAGTACTTCGCCACCCGGCCGCGCGGAAGTCGAGTGGGCGCGTGGGCCTCGCGGCAGAGTGAAGTGATCGACGGCCGACACGTTCTCGAGGAGCGGCTTGCGGAAACCGAAGCGCGCTTCGGTGACGGTGACATCCCCCGTCCTCCGCACTGGGGAGGTTTTCGTGTCCTGCCGCAGCAGATCGAGTTCTGGCAGGCGCGTCCGATGCGATTGCACGACCGGTTCCGCTACACAGCCGATTCGTCGATCGATGGTGGATGGCGGATCGAGCGTCTCAGTCCTTGAGTCGGTGAGTCCCTGAACGCGAAAGCGATTAGGGAAGAACCTTCATGACCTCTTCGGCCAACAGGTGAATGTGGTCGAGATCGTCCATGTCGAGTACTTGCAGGTACATGCGTGTGGCGCCGGCCTCGGCAAACGATGCGATCTTGTCCAGCACCTGGGCGGGCGATCCAGCCGCGCCATTCTGAAGGAGCTCGTCCACGTCACGCCCGATGTTCTGCGCACGTCGAGCGATCTCGACGTCATTCGCGCCGACACACAAAACCTGCGCGACCGAGTAGGTCATCGACTCGGGATCGCGACCGCGTGCTTCACAAGCAGCGCGCACGATGTCGCACGATGAGCGATAGATCTCGACGGGAGGGAACGGAAGGTTGAACTCGTTCGCGTACTGCGCAGCGAGTGCGGGCGTGCGCTTGGGGCCGTAACCGCCCATGACGATCGGTGGTCCGCCAGGCTGAACGGGCTTGGGGATAGCGGGTGAGCCGACGATGGTGTGATGTTGACCTTCAAAGGAATACTGGGAATCAAGTGGCGTGTTCCACATGCCCGTGATGATTTCGAGTTGCTCTTCGAGGATGTCGAAGCGCTGCCCAAGCGTGGGAAACGGAATGCCGTAGGCGGTGTGTTCGGCGTCAAACCAACCAGCACCAAGACCAAGTTCGATACGGCCGTCGCTCATGTCGTCGATCTGGGCGACAGCGACGGCTAGTTGGCCGGGCAAACGAAATGTTGCCGATGCCACCAGCGTACCGAGGCGAATGGTGCTGGTCTCTCGTGCAATCGCACCGAGGGTCACCCACGAATCGGTCGGACCGGGAAGCGGGTTGCCGGCACCCATACGCAAGTAGTGATCAGAACGGAAGAATGCGTCGAAACCAAGCTTCTCGGCGGTCTGGGCGACGGCGAGTTGCTGACGATACGAAGCGCCCTGTTGGGGTTCGACGAAGATACGAAGTTCCATGCGCCGAGGCTATCGGTTCGGAAAATGTCAGCGATCTTCGGTGCGGGCCTTCACGGCGAGAGCGATCAAGACGGTGAGTGCGATCACCAGGGCAAGGATCAGTCCGAGCCTGGTGGGGCCGATGTCATTGATCCATTCGCTGATCTGGGCATTGATGTCGAAAGCCCACTGCGCAATTCCGCCACCACTCGTGGTGCCGGTGAAAACGCGCAGTTCGTACCAGCCGTAATAAACGACGTAGAGGCCGGCAACGATCAGTAGAACTCCAGAGATGGGATTGATGAAGGGCAGCACTCGACGCATGCTGTGCACAAGTGACTGGCGTGCCAGTGCGATTGCGAGGGTCAGAACCATCAGGACGAGACCCATGCCGAGTCCGTAAGCGAGGAAGGCGCCAAAGCCCGCCAGAAAGTTGTCGCTTTCGACTGATGTTGAGATCGCCGCGGTGAACAACGAGAGCGTGCAGCTAAGTGAAACGAGCGCGTACGACGCACCGAACACGAAGACCGATCCGAGTTCGCGCGATTCGGGGCCGCGGCCGATCTTCAGAATGGAAATGGTGATCGAGCGGCCCATGAGCAGAAACACGCCGAGGATGATCAACACGACACCGAGGATGATCGTGACCCATGGGAGTCGCTGGTTCACCGAATTGATGACCGGTTCGAGGACGAGACCGAGAAGACCGAAAACCACGAGGAAACCAGCGGTCATCGATGCACCCACGGCAAGCGCACGAAAAATGCTTGCGCTCGAATCGGGATCGTCCACATCTCGAGTTCCTTCGAGTCCCAGGAAGTAGGCGAGATAGGCCGGGAGCATGGCGAAGCCGCACGGATTGAATGTCGCGACCATGCCGACGCCAAACGCGTAAGCAAGCGAACCGTTCACGAACCGCCACCAGGTTGCTTCGCTTCGTCCACCAGAGCTTGCAATGCATCTCGTGTCAGTTCGCCCGAATGAGCCGCGACGATTCGGCCATTTCGATCAACCACCACGGTGTAGGGGAGACCGTTACCGCCGAGTGCACGCAACAATGTTCCGCGCGGATCGCGCCCGACTGGGTAGGTGATTCCCGTGCGATCGATCATGGCCTGACCCGCTTCGGCCGCCTCGACGTAATCCAGACCAATAAAGTCGACGCTGTTCTGCGATTCGGTCCAGACCTGTTCAATGGCCGGCATTTCCCGGATGCACGGAGCGCAGGTCGACGACCAGAAGTTGATCACGATGGGCTTTCCGGGGGATCCGAGTCGGGATGTCTTTCCGTCGAACGTCGTGAACATAAGAGATGGAAGCTGCTGGCCGACGGGGCTGAAGCCGTCGTCGAGACCGTTGAAAGGTTGGGTCGCGTTGGGATCAAGTTGGATCACATCACGATCGCCGTTGTTGGAGGAGCCTCGACCAACGAATGCCAACACGACACTCACGGCCAGGGTGATGGTGACCGCTCCGATGGCGACAAGCATCGGAATACTGGATCGACGCGCTTGTCCTGCGGACGCCATTGCTCCATCCGGAGGGCGGTCCGATGGCGAATCGTTGGGTGTCGGCGGGGTGGTGTCCATGACGGGATAACCCTGTACGGGCTACCCCGACGGTACCTGTGACACCACCCCGCGCCCAATCATGCCGAGCGGAGGAATTGACGAAGATGGACGGGTACGGGGATCTCGGGCAGTTGGTCTTCGGCCCGGAGCACCTTCGATGGGCGACCCTTCCGGCGCTTCGTGGCCAGGATCCGACCGTTCACGAACATGTGCCCGCCCCAGACGCCCCAAGGCTCGCGGCGCGCAACGGCGCCCTCGAGGCATTCGATCATCACGGGACAGGTGGCACAGATGATCTTCGCGGCAGCGATGTCCTGAAGCTCTTCGGAGAAGTAGACGCCGGCCAACGATCCTTGAAGATCGTTGCAGGCCGCCTCGGCTCGCACGGATGGGGAGATGTCGTCGAGGGCTTCGGCGATCATCGGATCTTTCCTTTCGTAGGGAATTGCATGGGATTTGGCTGGGAGGTTTGGATAGGGGAATCGGAGGGGCGGGAAGGACGGGGCAAAAACGAAGAAGACCGCCGGGGGAACCCGGCGGTCTCAGTCAGACGATGACGCAGCGTTGCTACGTCAGGCTGAGGACTCGCCGGGCAGGATGCTTATGGCCGAAGCGCACAAAGCTGCCGGTGCCGGTCGTGTACCAATACGCGTTCGATGTCACGGCAACGACGCGCGTCGAAGCACCCTGATGGGAGCGCGAAGCGGTGGCGGCGGAGGTCGTGAACATGAGATCAACCAAACCATGCCGGCTGTACCTGCGTCAAACGATTTAATGCCACGAGGTCGGGAAAAGGGCATGGTGGGCGGCAAAAACCGGAGTATTGGAGGGGTTTACGCCGGTATGGTCGTGGATAATGACTGATGCAGACTCAACACCAAAGCGGGCAAAAGAGCGGCAAAACGGTGCCGATGCTCTGCTTCCCGAACCTTCCGAGGGGCGGGTGTTCAGGTCTGATCGACGGGTTCGGCTCGGCGATGTTGATGTCTCGGGGCGCCTTCGACTCGATGCGTGCGCCCGGTATCTGCAGGACGTGGCCACGGACGACTCGGATGATCTGGGCGAGTTCACCACGCAGGCTTGGGTCGTTCGCCGGACGGTGATCGAACAGCGCAGTGCGGCGCGTATCGATGAACGTCTTTCATTGAGCACCTACTGCACCGGTCTCGGAAGTCGATGGGCCGAACGTCGGGTCGCGCTTACTGGTTCAACCGGTAGCCGTATCGATGCGGTGACACTGTGGGTCCATCTCGATCCGGAATCGGGCCGGCCGAAAGTACTGCCCGAAGAATTTCGGGCGACCTATTCCTTGCCGTCAGCAGGGCGCGAGGTTTCCGCTCGTCAGCTGCACGAGGCGGTCGGACCCGACGCTGAAGGGGCGGTTGTGTTCGATTGGATGCCCCGAGCGACCGACCTCGATGTCCTCGATCACGTGAACAACGCGATCGCGTGGGCGATCGTTGAGCAGGTTCGTTTGCAGATTCTGGCTGACCACGATCTTTTCGACGAACCGTTCCGCGCCGAGGTCGAGTTTCGCGAGGCCACACCCCGATCTGCTGTCGAACGTTCAGAGATACTTCACGTGGTCTACAGCGATGACACGAGTTGGACATCGATCACACTGTGGTCATCGGACTGGTCGACCGTTCACATGACGGCCAAGGTGATCCGTCTGAGCTGAGCTGTCAGGCGGACGTGGCGTCGAGCGCCGCGACGGCTGCGCTCAGCATGCGGGCCGAACAGCCGGCCATGGCCACCGGTGGAGCGAGCGAGTCGGCGAGCAGGTCGGCGATGTCGCGGAACGCTTGCGCGGCGGGCCCTTCGTCGAGTGCGATCGGCGATCCGGTGTCACCTCCGGTCGAAACGGCAGGCTCGAGCGGTACTGATCCGATGAGCGGCAGGCCGGACTCGTCGGCGAGGGTCTGACCGCCACCGGATCCAAACACAGCGTGTGAGTCCCCGTGTTCGCAGATGAAGGCGCTCATGTTCTCGATGACGCCGAGTACATGTAGATGACTTTTGCGGGCCATCGTGACGGCGCGTGTGGCGACGCGCTGTGCACCGACGGCAGGCGTGGTGACCACGATCATCTCGGCCTGCGGAAGCATGCGGGCGAGTCCCATCTGCACGTCGCCGGTGCCGGGCGGGAGATCGATGACGACATAGTCAAGGTCGTCGGCCCACGCGACATCTTCGAGGAAGTGCTGCACGGCACGGTTGAGTATGAGACCGCGCCACATCAGCGCGTCGGTTTCGTCGTCGACGAGCAGTCCCATCGAGACGACATCAAGTCGGCCGGTTCCGATCGGGATCGAATGAGGGGTGATGTGCCGGACGCCATCGCTGTCGAGATCTGCGGAAAGGCGACCTTCGAGACCGAGCATGCGCGGAATCGAGAAGCCCCAGATGTCGGCATCAATGACGCCAACGGCAAAGCCGCGATTGGCGAGCGCGGCGGCGAGGTTGGCGGTGACCGATGACTTGCCGACGCCGCCTTTGCCGGAAGCGACGGCAAGAACCCGGGCCCCGGAAGGAACCCGATTGGGGCCGGAGGCGCTCTGAGCATTGAGGCGGGCGGCATTCATGGCGCCGGCCCGCTGCTCGGCGGTCATCTCGGTCCAGTCGATCTTGGTGCTGGTGACGCCGGGGAGCGCATCGATGCGGGTAAGGATTTCCCGCTTGAGCTGAGCCTTGAGCGGACATCCGGCCGTGGTGAGGGCGATGGTGACGATCACAGCGCCGTCGGAGCTGACCGTGGCCCGCTGGGCCATACCAAGTTCGACGATGTCGGCTCCGAGCTCGGGATCGATGACGCCTCGGAGGGCGGCGAGCACATCTTCGGAGGTGGGAAGAGCAGCCATGGGGGCAACTGTACCGGGGGCTCCGGCGAAACTCTCGGGAGGGTCAGGCCCAGAGAGGCGGATTTTCCCCCGGTTCCGCTAACCTTCGGTAAACGTTGTTTTTAGGAGGATCATTGTGATCACGCTTACCGATACCGCATCAGTCAAGGTCAAGGAACTCATCGCCCAAGAGGGCCAGGACGGTCTGATGCTTCGCGTCGCCGTTCGTCCTGGCGGTTGTAGCGGTTTCAGCTACGAGATGTTCTTCGACACGGAGAAGGATTCCGAGGACATCGTGAACGAGACATTCGGCGTCCCGGTTGTCGTCGATCCCTCGAGCCTCCAACTGCTCACGGGCGCCACCCTTGATTACAAGGATGGCCTCCAAGGTGCCGGCTTCGCGATCGAGAATCCCAACGCGCAGAAGTCGTGCGGCTGCGGACAGTCCTTCAGCTGATCTTTCTCCCCGGCGTTTGCGCCGGGTGATGCAGATGGTTTGTGTAGTGCGTGTGACGGCCACCTTCGGGTGGCCGCCTGCGTTTTTGCAGTAAGGGCGTTTTTGCGATCAGGCCGAAACTGACGCAAGCGCCCTGCGCATTTCGGTCCGGTCAAAGATGTTGTCGAGACGGGTAGCGACGGTTCCATTGGGATTGGCAATGAACAGGCTCGGCTCAAACGACAGCCCGTAGGCGTTCACGATGGGGGCAAGACCGGCGGCGGCCGGATCAGCCCCATTGTTCGGGTTGTTGTAGACCTCGGCATGGAGGAACTCAACCGACGGGAACTCGGGCTTCAGTTCGAGGAGCAGGTCAAGCACGGGACCACACACGCCGGTCTGGCAGAACTGTGGGGTGCCGATCAGAAGGGCAACGGGCCCGCGCGCCGCCAGGGCATCGGCGAGGGTCTGTGCGTGCAGGGGGCACGGGGGAACGCTGGTGCAGATTGGAGTCACGCCCCGACCATCGGCGACAGTCGGGGTGATAACCGACGGCATCGGTTGCCCAGGCTGAATGAGCGGGACAGACGCAGGCGTCTGGACGGCGAACGACTGAGACACTTCACGACCGTCGAGTTCAGTGGTGATGCTCCAGGTGCCGACGGTGTCGAAGGTTGTGATCAGTGGGTAGTAACCGATCGGGGTTCCGTCCTGATGGCGGGTCAGAACGATGGGATCACTGACGCGGTCTGCGTTTCGGAGTCGGACGGTAAGGGTGTCCGGACCAGTCTCGGCCGGCGGTCCTTCGGAAGTGGCGATCGTGAACGGCAGTCGTTGCGGGGCGCCGGTGACCAAATAGTTCCCGGTGTAGTTGAAGAGCCCGATCAGTTGGGTCCCGCCGAGATCGGAACTGAGGGACAGTTCCTCGGCGGTCGTCGTGGACGAGGAACCACCGCAGGCGCTGAGAAGAGCCGGCGAACCAGCGAGAACAATGCCGGCACCGCCAATGACGCCGGCCCGGCGGATGAACGTTCGGCGATCAAGTTTGGCTGACGGTTCGGGAGTCATAGCGCTCTGAACCTATCCTGCGACACGTGCCCGACAACCCCGCCTCCGACGTTCCCATGATCGCGTTCACGGTGGACGGGGTCGAGGTACGTGTTCCGGACAACGGTGTTTCCCTTCTGGCCGCCTTGCGCGGCGGGCTCGATATTCGTTCGGCGAAGGCCGGATGCAATCCGCAGGGACAGTGCGGTTGTTGCACTGTGCTCATCGACGGATCGCCAAGAGTGGCGTGCGTGACGCCGGTTCGACGGGTTTCCGGCCGTGTAGTGACAACGGTCGACGGTCTGAGTGACGACGATCGCACCCGCTGGTCCGATGCGTTTATGGCAACCGGTGCGAGCCAGTGCGGTTTCTGTACGCCGGGGATTATCTGTCGCCTCGAAGGTCTTCGGTCGAAGGGGGTCGCGGCCGACGACAAGCCGGCGGTCGATCGCGCTCTTGCCGCGCATCTGTGCCGGTGTACCGGCTGGCAGACGATTGGCGAAGCATGGGCGTTGGCTGTGAGTGGTGCTGCCCCGACTGCAGCGGCGCTCGGTGCCGGCCGCGATCTCGATGCGGCCTCCGAGCGGGCGACTATCGAAGGCCGAGTCGCGCAGCGCGTCGGTGGCGATGTGTCGCTGGGCCGGGCCGGATTTTCTGAAGACACCGCGCCACGCGGAGCGCTCGTTGCCATTCCCGACGGCGCGGGTGGCTGGATTACCGCCGAGACGCTGCCGGCCGCGCGCGAACGGGCCGGAACAGTCCAAGGCCGCCACGGGACGGTCGATTCGATTCCCCCGCTTGATTTGCCCGACGGCGACTGGCTTCTTGCGCTGCGCACGAGTTGGGTCGAGCCGGCATATCTCGAAACGGATGCATCGTGGTGCGAACCTGGCGGCGAGCCGGCCTCGCCGATTGCGAACGGCGGCGCATTCGGCGCCAAAGAACAGTCGGTCGCGATGGCCGCAGCGCGGGAGTTGGCTGATTCACATGGTCGGCCGGTTCGCGTTGTGCTTACGCGCGAGGACACTGTCCGCATGGGCCCGAAGCGGCCACCGATCGCGGCGGGCATTCGCGCTGACGGCACTGGGGTGATCCGCGTCGTGCGCACTGCCGGTTACGACGAAGTCGTCCATTCCGTTTCGCCCGGTCTTGTGATCGAAGAAGTTGATGTGGCTGGTCCGCCTACGTCGCTCGCGATCCGCGGGGCTGGTTGGGTTGAGGCGGCAGTCTTGTCTGCCGCGCTTGACGCGAAGCGTGCCTACGACAGCGCAGGCACGGCAATCGATTTGTTGCCGCGTGTCGCGACGGTGACATCACCAGAGGGTGCAGCGGCGACGGTCGCAATCGGCCTCGACGGAGTTGTACGCGTCGACCTTGAATGTGGGCGCGTTCTCGACGACATCGTGTTGCGCTCGTATGTGATCGGCGCTGTGCACATGGCGCTGGGTTGGGTGACCAGCGAAGGACTCGCAGTCGACGCCGAAGGTGTCACAAGCACCCTCACCATCCGGTCGTTTGGCGTCTTGCGCTCGTCGGACATGCCGTTCGTCGAAGTCTCGCTGCACGAGGCCGACGGAGAACCGGTCAACGGATCCGACGCCGTCTTTGCGGCCACGGCCGCGGCCATCTGGTCGGCACAAGGATGGCCAGTCGACTGGCCCACGCGACAACTGCCCGATGTCGGGCCTGGTATGAAACAGTGAACACATGAGCACGCCTGTGGGTCCGTACACGCCGATCGTCCGCGCTGGAGATTTTCTGGTTGTCTCGGGCCAACTGGGATTGCGCGATGGGCAGATGGTCGCCGGTGGTGTCGCCGAGGAAACGGCGCAGGCGATCGCCAATATGAGCGAACTGCTGGCGGGCGAGGGAGCTTCGCTCTCCGATGTCGTGAAGACGACCGTCTTCCTTCGTCACATG
Source organism: Acidimicrobiales bacterium (assembly GCA_044239895.1). GTDB lineage: Bacteria > Actinomycetota > Acidimicrobiia > Acidimicrobiales > Acidimicrobilacustridaceae > Acidimicrobilacustris. Next base: position 285,325 of record JBIIAM010000001.1, read on the forward strand.
CGTGATTTCGAGATCATGAACGAGCAGTACATGGCGGGCTTCGGGGATCATCGCCCGGCCCGCAGTGCATTCGCCGTATCCGAACTTCCACGGGTGGCGCTTGTGGAGATCGAAGCGTGGGCTTGGTCGCCCCTCAGCCGGTAAGGTTCTGACGTGCCTGGTGTCGTCATCATCCTCATCGTCCTTGTGATCGCCATTCCCGTTGGCTTCCTTATGACCATGTCGCTCGTCGCCGCGGTTCTGGGTTGGGCCGTGAAATCCGAGGTAGACGACCTCTACGTCGGCACGGAAGATCTCGAACTCAGCCAACGCTGATCTAGTGACCTGAACGAACAGGCCGAGGTCCGAATCAGGCCTCGAGGATGGTCCCGAATGGGCCTGTCTGCCCCAGTTTCTCCTCGAGAATTTTCCATCGACGCGGGCCACATTTGGGGGCTAGCTTTTCGTTTCTACGAAGGTGCAGGGAAGGTGTTCCGACCCCGCAGGACAGAAAGGGGTGTCGGAATGGCTGCCGGTACCGTTAAGTGGTTCAACGCTGAAAAGGGCTTTGGTTTCATCTCGCGTGAGGGAGGCCCCGACGTGTTCGTGCATTACAGCGCGATCAGTGGTTCGGGATATCGCTCACTCGAAGAAGGTCAGGCCGTCGAGTTCGAGGTCACGAGTGGCCCGAAGGGTGACCAGGCACAGGACGTCCGTCCGGTCTGATTTTTCGGCAATCGAAATAACTATGAGCGGCCCGTTGGGGCCGCTCATTTCGTTTTACAGACAGCGCTTTGCAGACAGCGTTTTGCACCCGTGTTGATTCTGCTCCGCCAGATTTCGTACTGACTTAGCGGTCGAGACTCCAGCGGGACTGTCCGAACCGGTAACCGACGCTGCGAACCGTCTGGATCAGGTTGGCGTGTTCCTCGCCGAGCTTGGCACGCAAGCGGCGGATGTGAACGTCGACGGTGCGCGCACCGCCGTAGTACTCGTAGCCCCAGACTCGGCTGAGCAATGTTTCGCGGGAGAAAACCTTGCCCGGGTTCGAGGAGAGGAACTTAAGCAGTTCGTATTCCATGAACGTGAGGTCGAGAGGCTTCCCGGCGATGCCGGCCTGATAGGTCTCGAGGTTGAGGACGAGATCGCCGTATTCGACAAGTTCCGGTTGCGTGCCGCGCCCCGAACGCCAGAACAGGTGGCGCAGGCGCGCTTCGAGTTCGCGAGGATGGAAAGGCGCAAGGCAGAAATCATCGAACATGTCGTCGCGTAGTTCGAGATCGCCGAGCTGCGTTCCGTTGACGAGCAGGAGGACGGGTTCGAGCGGAACATCGCGCTTGCGGATGGCCCGACACAACGCGAAGGCGCGTTCGGGGTCGAGGTACGCGCAGATAATTGCGCCGGCCCAACCATCGTCGGGGGCGAGACGCGACACGGCGACCTCATCGTTGGCTGCCTTCCAGACGTAGCCGGAGAGATCGAGGGCTTGCGCGAGCTCGGGGGGTGCCGGATCCGGAAAGACCAGGATGGGTTCCATCGGATTGCTCACCAGTTCGGGAGGTACCGGTCGAGTTCGAACTGGGTGACCTGGGATTTGTAATCGGCCCACTCGGCCCGCTTGTTCCGCAGGAACCATTCGAAAATGTGCTCACCGAGAGCTTCCGCAACAAGTTCGGAGCTTTCCATGACATCGAGAGCGTCGGAAAGAGACTGCGGCAGCGGACGGATGCCTTCAGCGGCGCGCTCTTCCTGCGTCATCTCGAACACGTTGGCCGAGGCCTCGGGCGGAAGTTCGTATCCCTCTTCGATGCCCTTGAGGCCAGCCGCCAACATGACCGAGTAGGCGAGGTACGGGTTGCAGGCCGGATCGGGAGCCCGGTACTCGATGCGGGTCGAGGACTGCTTTCCGCGCTTGGTGACCGGAACGCGGATCAGCGCGGACTGGTTGTTGCGGGCCCACGTGACGTACACGGGCGCTTCGTAACCAGTGATGAGTCGCTTGTACGAGTTGACCAACTGGTTGGTCACGGCTGTGATCTCGGCGGCGTGATGAAGGAGGCCGGCAATGAATCCGCGGCCCGCCTTCGACATGCCGTAGGGATCGCCGGGCTCATGGAAGGCGTTCTCGTCACCCTCGAAGAGCGACATGTGCGTGTGCATGCCCGAGCCCTGGACGCCGGCGAGGGGCTTCGGCATAAACGTGGCGTAGGCGCCGCGCTCCATGGCGATTTCCTTGACGATCATCCGGAACGTCATAACGTTGTCGGCCATTGTAAGGGCGTCGGTGTAGCGGAGGTCGATCTCGTGCTGGCTGGGTGCGTCCTCATGGAACGAGTACTCGACAGGAATGCCCATGGCTTCGAGAACGAGGAGCGTTCGCTGGCGAAGATCGCTGGCGAGATCTGTTGTGGTCAGGTCGAAATAGGAACCGGTGTCGAGTGGCTCGAGAGGCGTGCGGGGATCGCCCTTAGCGAAATAGAAGAACTCCATCTCGGGGGCGACCATGAATGAGAAGCCTCGGTCATGAGCCTTGTCGAGATTGCGCTTTAAGACCTGACGAGGATCGCCCTCGAACGGGGTCTCGTCGTGATTGAGGATGTCGCAGAACATTCGGCCCGAAATGTCAGAGCTGTTGCCCCACGGGAGGAGCTCGAAGGTGTTCGGATCGGGGCGCGCGAGGACGTCGCTTTCCTGGACGCGGCTGAACCCATCGATGGCCGAGCCATCGAAGTGCATCCCTTCGTCGAAGGCGTTCTCGAGTTCGGCGGGCGAGATGGCCACCGACTTGAGCTGGCCGAGCACATCGGTGAACCAGAGTCGGATGAGCCGAACCCCTCGCTCTTCGACGGTGCGCAGTACGTAATCCTGCTGACGTTCCATGGGTCGATACTCCCACACAGGACCCCGATCCCTCCAAGGAATTGCCGGATACCCGGCCCCCGATTCATCTTCCGTTCACAAAAGGGCAACAGGGCAGAAAAACGGCCCTGACATGATTCGAGGGCTTCACCTCGGGAGAGCAGTTGCTCTCGGGGTAATGTCCACGTCGATCAGCGTCGAGAGCAGCCCTCTCATCGCACCCCTACAGGAGGAACCGTGCAGGAACGCACCCCTGAAGAAGTACTGGCCTTTGTGAAGAGCGAAGGTTGCGAGTTCGTTGACCTTCGGTTCATCGACCTTCCCGGAATCATGCAGCACGTGACCATCCCGGCTCACGTCCTGTCGGAGGACCATTTCACCGAGGGCCACGGCTTCGACGGCTCGTCGATCCGCGGTTTCCAGGAGATCCAGGAATCGGACATGGTACTCATCACCGATCCGAACACCTGCTACATCGACCCCTTCATGAAGCGCAAGACCGCAGTCATCCACTGCTACGTCGCCGATCCGGTCACGCACGACAGCTACACCCGCGATCCCCGCTATGTGGCCCAGAAGGCCGAGGCGTATCTCAAGACAACCGGCATCGCCGACACCGCCTTCTTCGGTCCCGAAGCCGAGTTCTTCATTTTCGATGACGTCCGCTTCGATACTCGACCCAATGGTTCGTTCTACGAAGTCGACTCCGTCGAGGGTGAGTGGAACTCCGGCACCGACGAGGGCCCGAACCTCGGTTACAAGCCCCGCACCAAGCAGGGCTATTTCCCGGTTCCCCCGATGGATCACTACCAGGACCTTCGCTCGGACATGTCCGTCGAACTCCACAACGTGGGCATCGAGACCGAACTCCATCATCACGAGGTTGCCTCGGGTGGTCAGGGCGAGATCGGCATCAAGTTCAACACACTGCTGGCCATGGCTGATCAGCTCATGACGTTCAAGTACGTGTGCAAGAACGTTGCCTGGAAGGCCGGCAAGTCGCTGACCTTCATGCCGAAGCCCATTTTCCAAGACAACGGTTCGGGCATGCACACCCACCAGTCGCTCTGGATGGGTGGCGAGCCGCTCTTCTACGACGAAGCCGGTTACGCCGGACTCTCCGACATTGCGCGCTGGTACATCGGTGGTCTCCTCCACCACGCTCCGGCCGTCATCGCTTTCACCAACCCGACCACCAACAGCTTCAAGCGTCTGGTTCCGGGTTACGAAGCACCTGTCAACCTCGTCTACAGCCAGCGCAACCGTTCGGCTTCGTGCCGAATCCCGCTCGCATCGCAAAGCCCGAAGGCCAAGCGCATCGAGTTCCGTTGCCCCGACTCCACCTCGAACCCGTACCTGGCGTTCGCGGCGATGATGATGGCTGGCCTCGACGGCATCCAGAACCGCATCGAGCCCCCGGCTCCCGTCGACAAGGACCTCTACGACCTTCCGCCGGAAGAACTGGCCAAGGTTCCTCAGGTCCCCGCCACCCTTGAAGCCGCACTCGATGCCCTCGAGGCCGACAATGCGTTCCTCAAGGCCGGCGGCGTCTTCACCGACGATCTCATCGAGACCTGGATCGCCTTCAAGCGCAAGCACGAGGTCGACGCGATTCGCCTGCGTCCGCATCCCTACGAATTCACGATGTACTACGACTGCTGATCTTCGGATCTGCAGATCGGAAAGGGGATCGGCCTTTCGGGGCCGATCCCCTTTATTTTTCCGTGCGAGGCAAGTGGCTACGGTGGTGAGTGGTGGTTGGATCAATTGGTCGGAAGTCCGGCCCGTGGCGGATGGTCATTGTTGCGCTGGTCGTGCTTGCGCTTGTCGCGTGTGCCGGTAGCGGCGACGATGCCGGCGAGCGCGCCGCTACGGCCACCGCGACCGCGCCAACGACAGCGGTCCCCTCGGAATCCGACGACTCGGCAACGACGTCGTCATTGACGGTCCCCACGCCGGTTCCGTCGACGGGTCTGGCGGGAGCTCCGGTCAGTCCGTCGGTCCGCGATCAGTTGGCCGCGCTGCGAATCGACGATCGTCCGAATCCGGTTGGCGATTACCGACGCGAGGATTGGTCCCACTGGGATGACATCGACGGCAATGGTTGTGACGCCCGACAGGATGCCCTGATCGTGTGGTCGACCGTCGCGGCGACGGTGAACCGTTCCGGTACCTGCAAGACGATTACCGGGTGGTGGGTATCGCCATACGACCTCGTCGCATCAGCGAACCCCAGCGATTTCGATGTCGATCATCTGGTGCCGCTCGCGGATGCATTCGACTCGGGGGGATGGCAATGGAGTGCGGCGAAGCGACGGCAGTTCGCCAACAATCAGGCCGAGCTCGTGGTCGCGTCGGCATCGTCGAACCGCTCCAAGGGTGCCGATTCGCCGGATCAGTGGCGTCCGACGAACCGCGAGTCATGGTGTGCGTATGCGACGGGATGGCTCGGCGTGAAGGTCGCGTGGGATCTCACGGCCACAACGAACGAGCGCAATGCGCTCGGCCAGATGCTCGATACGTGCACGCTCCTCGGCCCTGTGTGGCCTCGCGGCGGTGAGGTCGTAACCACGACGTCGATTGCCCCGGCAGGACCTGTGACTGGTGGCGGCGATGTGTACTACGCCAACTGCACCGCGGCCCGTGCGGCGGGCGCGGCACCGATCTATTTAGGTCAGCCCGGCTACCGGTCTGCACTCGACGGAGACAAAGACGGGGTCGCCTGCGAGTAGGAAACGAGCACGATGTTGTGGTGTTGCGGCGATCATCCCGGAGGGTTAGCTGAGTCCGTAGAACACCCGCTCGACAACCTTGCGCGATCGACGAGTGACACGCCGGTAGTGCTCGCGCAGTTCACCTGACGACGTATCGAGTGCTCGTGAGAGCCACAGGAGCGGCTCGGGTTGCATCGGAAGTGAATCGCTTGGTGCACTGTTCACGAGGAACCAACGGTTGCGGACCATCTCGCAGAACTCGTACGCCTCGGCCAACGTGGCCGCGTCCTCGGCGGAGAGAACATCGCTTGCCTCAAGGGCATTCAACGCACCGAGCGTTCCGGTGGCCTTCACGTCGTACTGCAATTGCAACATCTGGGCTGTGAATTCGATGTCGGAAAGTGATCCACGACCGAGTTTGAGATGGAAGTCCGGATCCTCGCCCATGGGAATCCGTTCCGCTTCGACGCGTGCCTTCATTCGTCGAATGTCGCGCATCTCGTCGGCGGTGAGTCCCGGTCCCCAGACGTGCGGCTCAACAGCATCAAGTAGCCGGTTACCGAGTTCGGGATCTCCGGCAACGACACGGGCCCGAGTCATCGCTTGTCGCTCCCAGGTTTGGGCGTGTTCTCGCCAGTAGATCTCGAAAGCGCTGAAGCTTTTCGAAAGCGCTCCGCTCTTGCCATCGGGTCGGAGATCAGAATCGATTTCGTAGATGCGGGCCGACGGTGTGATGCCGCTCACGAATTTCGTGAGGCTCGCCGCAAGCCTCCGTGCTTCGTCGGCGTGACTCGACGCGCCACCGTCATGGACGAAGATCACGTCGAGATCGCTGCCGTAGGCGAGTTCTGCGCCACCGAGTCGGCCGAGTCCGAGAACGGTGAACGGAATCGTCGGCTCGAGTGCGGCAAGGGCTGTTTCGAGCGTGGCTTCGGCAAGCTTTGTGAGGTCGGTTCCGACGGTCCTGACATCTGCGACTCCGAAAAGATCGCGCGCGGCAATGCCGAGAAGATTTCGTTGCTTCCAACGTTGCAAGGAACCTTGCTGCTCGTCGAGGCCGTGGCGCAGGTCGAGAGCGGCGGTGGCCGATTCGATCAGTTCCGCACGCGTGCGGGTGCCGAGTACATCGGGATCGGGGAGTCGAGCGATGAGATCGGGATTGTGCTGAAGGGTTTCGCCGAGTAGCCGACTCGTTCCGGCAATCTGGCATAGGGATCTTGCGGCGGCGGGTGAGTCACGGAAGGTTTCAACCAACGGCCGCGAATGTTGCGGACCGTTGACGAGATTGCGGACAACGAGAAGACCGAGGTCCGGATCCGGAGACTCGGACAGCCAGTCGAGCAAAAGGGGGAGCAGTTGCTGCATCAGACGGCTCGAACGATTGAGTCCGCGGGTGAGTTCCTGAACGGCGGCCTGTGTCCGACGGGCGTCGACAAATCCGAATGCGGCGAGACGGGCGGCGGCAGCTTCAGGGCTCAGCTGTGCATCGTCGACTCGACTCGTTGCGAACGCTTCGAGGAGAGGGCGGAAGTAGACCCTTTCGTGAATCGATCTCACGGTGGCTTGGGTGAGGCGCATTTCGCGTTCGAGTTGTTCGCCGGCCGTCCCGGTCACGTCGTCGCGTCGACCGAGTACACGTGCGAGATGGTCCAGTGATCCGGCGTCCTTGGGAAGCGTATGCACTTGTTGTTCATCGACAAGTTGAAGCCGATGTTCAACGGCGCGAAGCAGTCGATACGAATCCGCCATCTGCGTCGCGTCGGTTTCGTCGACATATCCGGCACTAATCATCTCGGTGAGCATTGCGAGTGTGTTGGGGCCCCGGAGATCGGGATCAAGATGACCGTGAACGAGTTGCAGCAACTGGACGGTGAACTCGATGTCCCGGATCCCGCCCGGGCCGCGCTTGAGTTCACGCGCGGAGAGGCCTTTGCGGGACACCTCGGCTTCGGCCCGGGATTTCATCGCGCGCAACGAACGCAGGGCCTCGGCATCGAACGGGCGCGACCAGAGTGCGCGCTGCGCGCTTTCGAACCAACGCTGGCCGAGTTGTTCGTCGCCGGCGGCGGGAGTGGCCTTAAGAAGTGCCTGGAACTCCCAAGGTTCGGCCCAGCGTTCCCAGTATGCGGCGTAGGAATCAAGCGTACGAACGAGGGGACCATCACGGCCCTCAGGTCGGAGGTTGGCATCGACACGAAAACATCGGCGAGCTATGTCCATGACGGCGCGTGCCCGACGATCGAGCTGGTCGCGTGGGCCGTCCCCGACGAAGAGGATGTCGATGTCGCTCGAGTAATTCAGTTCCGAGCCTCCCAACTTGCCCATTCCGAGAATGGCGAGGGAGAGATCATCGGGTCCGTCGCGGTCAGCGGCAGCGGCGAGGTTCGAGGCCGAAGCGAGCACCTGTCGACCGAGTGCGGCGAGATTTCCACCGACCTGTTCGAGTTCGTCGAGACCGAGCAGATCGCGCGCCGCGATCCGGAGGAACTCGAGATTGCGCCAGGCGACGAGCCGATCGGGACTCGCATCATCGACCGGCGGTCGATGGGAGAGGTTGTCAAGGACGAAGAGTGCCGTATCCGGTGTTGTCTCAATCACCCGAGTCATCGAGCGACTGGCGGCGAGAACAGCGATCGTTGCCGAACGGAGCCCGCCGGAGCTCTCGAGATTTTCGAGATGGCGTGAATCGACCGATGCGAGCCGTTGCAGGGCGACCTTGACGGCCACGGGAGACGCACTGCGATCGGCCGATTCTTCGAGAACATCGGGCAGCGCGCGGTCGGTCACCTAGTGGAGGCTATTCCTCTTGCTCCAGACCCCCGTAGTCTTTCCGGGTGCCCGCGTTACGAGTCGGCCTTGCCCAGATCAACCCTGTTGTCGGTGACCTTGATGGCAACGCGGCGCGCATGCTCGCGGTCATGGCCGAGGCCGAAGCGCTTGGCTGCGATCTACTGGCGTTCCCGGAACTAGCGATCACCGGATATCCACCTGAGGACCTCCTACTCCGACCGAGTTTCGTTGATGACGCCCGGAAGGCTCTCGAGCGTGTCATCGCGGCGTCAGGTCGGTGTCTGACTATCGCCGGATTCGTCGAACAAGGGCCGACTGGCCCGCTCGCCGAGTCAGTTCATGGCGAGAACGAGCAGCCTTCGAAGCAGGCCAACCGCTCGGTGCTCTACAACTCCGCCGCGATCTTCGCCGATGGCGAATCGATTGCTGTCTACCGGAAACGCAAGCTGCCGAATTATTCAGTCTTCGATGAACAGCGTTACTTCACTGCCGGATCGGGGGCCCTCGCCGTCGTTGAAGTTTTGGGGGTGAAGATCGGCGTTTCCATCTGTGAGGACGCGTGGACAACCGATGGGCCCATCGCCGCGCTTGGCGCCGAAGGCGTGTCGCTAGTGGTCAACATCAATGCCTCGCCCTACAACTCCGGTAAATCACGTGCCCGTTCCGCGGTAATCGCCGAACGGGCACGCGAAGCAAACGCAACCGTTGTGTATGTCAATCAGGTCGGCGGTCAGGACGAACTCGTTTTCGACGGGGATTCGTTCATCATGTCAGCCGACGGTGTTGTGACAGCCCGTGCCCCGCAGTTCGTTGAGGGCCTCTTTATGGTCGATGTTGAAGTCGACGATGCCGAAGCGGTACCGGTGGGCCGGCCGGCGATTGTTACTACAGGGACGGCGGCGCCTCTCAGCGAAGAGGAAGAGATCTGGAACGCTTTGGTCCTCGGCACGCGCGACTTCGTCCGGAAGAATGGTTTCACCGATGTCGTGATTGGCCTCTCCGGTGGCATTGACTCGGCGCTTGTCGCTGCGATCGCCGTCGACGCGTTGGGGGCCGGATATGTGCACGGCGTCCTTATGCCTTCGCGGTATTCGAGCGAGCATTCGATTTCTGATGCTGTCGCCCTTGCCGAGAATCTCGGAATCGATCATCGGACAATCGGCATCGAACCGGCGCACGCGTCATTGATGGGAATGCTCGAGCCGTCCTACGACGGTCACGAGATCGGACTCGCCGAGGAGAATCTGCAGAGCAGGATCCGCGCGGTGTTGCTGATGGGCCTGTCCAACGCGTTCGGATGGATGCTGCTCAACACGGGCAACAAGAGTGAATCGTCGGTCGGCTACTCAACGCTGTACGGCGACACCGCCGGTGGGTATGCCGTCATCAAGGATGTGTCGAAGTTGCTCGTATACCGACTGTGCCGCTATCGAAACAGCGCGGCCGGCCGAGAGATCATTCCCGAATCGGTGTTGTCCAAGCCGCCGTCGGCCGAACTGCGACCCGATCAACGCGACGATCAGAGTCTGCCGCCGTACGAGATCCTCGATCCGATTCTTGCGCTCTACGTGGAGGGTGACCTCTCGGCCGGCGAGATCATCGCATTGGGCCACGACGCAGCAATCGTTGATCGCATCGTTGGTCTGGTCGACCTCGCGGAATACAAACGACGTCAGTCGCCCCCCGGCCCCCGAGTGACCTCAAAGGGATTCGGTAAGGATCGCCGCCTACCCATCGTCAACCGGTACCGACGATGATCGGTCGGCGGGGTTCTAACCTGCGACGTGTGAGAACGGTTTGCCCTGAAGGCCCCCGAGCATGAGCACGTCAGACCTGTCTTCGGCCAGGGGTCTCGCTGTCCGCATCGGTGAGTACTGCTGGATTGAACAGCAGTTCTTCGCGCTGTTCGGCGGCTGGGTGCCGAGCACCTCCGATCCGGAATCAAAACTGGTTCTGGCCGAACTTGGCGAGCACGCCGGATGGCGCGCCCGTCGATGGTTCGAGGCCCTGCCCACCGCCCCGCCTGGCGCCGATTCCTTGGTGCGGGCTCCTGCGGGGGCCGAAACCATTCTTTCGGCCGCAGTGCAGGCCGGACAGGACGCGGAAGATCATCGCGGTCGGCTCGTTCTCGCCGCCGGGGTCCTCCTTCCCGCGTTGGCGGCGGCAATGGAGACGCATCGTGCGTCGAGCGCGGCGGTGTCGACCGCTCCGGTGCGGCGACTACTCGAGATCGGCCTCTTCGATATTGGACGGGATCAGGCCCTTTTTGCGGGTTCGAAGCTGGAATCGACACCGATGCCGTCCGCCGCCGCCATGGTTTCGGCTGCGATCGCTGCAAATAGGGGACTTTTCGGACCTGAATGACGTTCCTCGGCCCTTCGTGGTGGGGGGCCTTGACTTGACCGGTATCGTGGCCTAGGTCCCGACCTTCCGGCGGGGACCCATTGACAGGGGATTTGTAGTGAGACCAGCAGTTGTAGTGACACCAGCAGTTTCAGCAGTTTCTTTGGTAGTCCGTTCGAACAACGAGGTGTGTGGTGGCTAAAGAGCGCGTAGAACGCGACGAAGAGGATCTCGTCCGCCTCTATCTCACCGACATCGGGCAGTACCCCCTGCTCACCAAGGACGACGAGGTTCGTCTCGCACAGGCCATCGAGGCCGGTACCGAGGCCAAGACCGAGTTCGATGCTGCCACCACACTCACGCCGGCCCGCAAGCGCGAACTGCGACGTTCGATCAAGCAAGGCGAAGACGCCGAGCGCACCTTCGTCCAGTCGAACCTTCGCCTCGTGGTTTCGATCGCCAAGAAGTATCAGGCATCAGGTCTTCCCCTTCTGGATCTCATCCAGGAAGGCAACCTTGGCCTCATGCACGCCGTCGAGAAGTTCGACTGGCGCAAGGGCTTCAAGTTCTCGACCTATGCAACGTGGTGGATCCGTCAGGCCATCACCCGCGGCATCGCCAACACGGGTCGCACCATCCGTCTCCCTGTGCACGCCGGCGACACCCTCGCCCGTCTCCAGAAGGCCCGTGCCCGACTTGAGCTCAAGTTCGGTCGACCGGCCACACTCGCCGAACTCTCGGCCGAGGTCGAGATGCCCGAGGACAAGGTCACCGAAGCGCTCCGCTTCGCGGCCGAGCCGCTTTCCCTTTCCGAACCGTTGCGCGAAGACGGCGATGCCGAACTCGGCGATGTTGTCGAGGATCGTTCGGCCGAGTCCCCCTTCGAAGTTGCGGCCACGGCTCTTCTCCCCGAAGAGATCGCCCGTCTGCTCTCGCCACTTGATGAGCGCGAACGAGAGATTCTGAAGCTCCGTTTCGGTCTTGACCGAGGCGAGCCCCGGACACTCGAAGAGGTCGGCGAGCATTTCAATCTGACCCGCGAGCGCATTCGTCAGATCGAAGCGCGCGCGATGTCGAAGTTGCGTCACCCATCGTCGGACACCGGCGCCCGCGACCTGCTCGCTGTCTGAACCTCCGCTCGGTTCGCGTCGCTCCATCCATGTCCGGACCGATCGAAACCAACGCGGACGACACCGCACTACCGGTTTCCGAGGACGAACATCATGAAGGCTGTCTTGTCGCGGGCGTCGTGACCGGCATTCTGGCGGTCGTCGTGGTGATCGTTGTCGTTGCCGTCTTCGTGATCGGCAAGGTGTTCTTCAGTGCCGGTGATGATGGCAACGCTCTCGCCCTTCAGAAGATTGTGATCGAAACAGGTATCGACACAACCAGTACCGACATCGTCCATCCGCCGCAGCGCGACATCCACCTCGGTTCGTGTGATGTGTATGGCGACGGAGTCCGCGCCGCCGGAACGATCACGAACGGGACCAACGATGACGCTAATTACAGCTTTGTGATTTCGTTCCGTTCCGGTGGGGCCGGGCCATTCGGTGCCGAGTTTGATTCGACCGATGTCGTTCTCACCAACATTGAACCCAGCGCCACGGTGAACTGGGACTCTGTGGCACGCACACGCCCGGATGGACAGTTCACCTGTCGGGTCATGCGGATTGACCGCGTCGACTCCGGCGGGAAGACCTCAACGAAGTAGGAAATATCTCAGGCAGGGCAACCCGGGCGTTCCCGATGGCCGATTTCGGGTGAGACCTCTAGACTCGGTTTCATGAAGAAGCTTCTCGTACTCATCGTCGTGATCGCCCTCGCTGCATTTGCGGTCAAGAAACTTCAGGACGCCTGAACCTGAACCCATGACGGTCGTGTCGCTTGGACACGATCCACCAGGTCGCAATCGCGCTGAGCGAAGCGACGGTGGTGATCGCCGCGCCCAAAGCTAGATGTCGTGTTGGCGGGAGGTTCATCCTCTCGCGCAAGGGCACGCCATGACTGAACAGCAGGACCGGCCACGATTCGGTCTTTGCGATGCGAGACAACTCGCGATCGGGATTGACGGCGAACGGATGGCCAACGGCGCGGAGCATTGGCTCGTCGGTGGCGGAGTCCGAATAGGCGAAGCTGCGCGACAGGTCAATTCCTTCGCGCTCGGCAACAGCGGCGATGGCCTCGGCCTTGAACGGTCCGTAGGCGTAGACATCGACTTCACCCGTGTAGCGACCAGCTGCATCAAGTCGCGCACTGCTGGCGATGGCACCATCGGCCCCGAGGTACGCGGCGAGCGGAGTCACGATCTCTTCGGGTGAAGCCGACACGATGTACACAAGGCGTCCGGCCTCACGGTGTTCCCGGATGAGATCGAGTGCTTCGTCGTACACGATCGGATCGATCACGTCGGTGAGAGTCCGGCCGACAAGATTGCCGACAGCCTGATGATCCCATCCTCGCGTGATCCGCAACGCAGATTCGCGGAACGCCCGCATTCGCTCTTCGTTCGCGCCGAGGTAGTGGAAGAGGAGACCATTCCATGCGGCACGAGCCATGACGCGCCGGTTGATCATTCCCGCCTCTCGGAATGAACGACCGAACGCAACCATCGATGCTTTGGCAATGACGGTCTTGTCCAAGTCGAAGAACGCGGCTTCGATCACACCCGAAGCATACGGCGACATCGCAGATGAGCGATTGAGACTATTGACCACCCGTAAGTCGACTCCTAACTTCCTCACACCTCCCCCATGCCTGACACCGGACCACGTTGCGGTGTTTCGCAATCGGGTTGTTGGTAATCGGGAGGGTCGATGTTGGTTGCATGTTGGTCGTCAAAGGGTGGTTCGGGAACAACGGTGGTGGCGGGTGCTCTTGCCGCAGTTCTCGGACGTCGTCATGAGGAGGGATCGCTACTCGTTGACCTCGCCGGCGATGTTCCGGTTTCTCTCGGGATGCCCGAACCTGCGGGGCCGGGTGTTGTTGAGTGGCTGGCGGCAGGCTCCGATGCGCCGGTCGATGCCCTCGGTCGGATCGAAGCGCCGGCGGCGCCGGGAGTGAGCCTGTTGCCTCGGGGCAGGGGCATGCTCGTTGACCAGGAGCGGGCTGAGCTACTGGTTTCCATCCTGGCCCTCGATCCGCGGCCGGTGATCGTCGATGTCGGAACGTTTGCCCCACACGATGATCCGGAGATCGACCGCGTCCGACGGGCATTTTTGCTCGGGGCGACGCATTCGTATCTCGTAACGCGTGCCTGTTTCCTGTCGTTGCGGCGGGCTATCAATCTTCCGTTCCGCCCTTCGGGCATCGTGCTCGTGAACGAGAGCTACCGGTCGCTTGGTGGCCGCGAAGTCACCGACATTCTCGGCGCCCCGATCGTGGCGACGGTTCCTGTCGACGGAGCGATCGCGCGGGCCGTCGACGCCGGGGTGTTGGCGTCGCGGATTCCGCGTTCGTTGACGGACGTCCTGCTCGATGCGGCCTGAACCACAACGTTCCGACGGCGGCATCGAGGCCATCTCCGATCACCTGCACACGGATCTTCTTGGAGGATGTTGGGGTTCAGAGGCCGACGAGACCAGTCGGGATGAGGTGCGCGCACGTACCCGACGCCACGCGCCCCTTCTCGGTGCCGAATTGGTCGAACAGGTAGTCGATGAAGTCGGCCGGCGCGTGAGCGGACTAGGTCCCCTCGAGCCATGGCTGACCGATCCGGACGTCAGCGAGGTCATGGTGAACGGCGGTGGCACCGTCTGGGTCGAGCAGGAGGGTCGGCTCTCGAAGACGACGCTCGTCCTCGACGAGTCGGTTGTGCTTGCTCTCATCGAACGGATCGTCGCACCGATCGGACTCCATATCGATCGAGCGTCACCCATAGTCGATGCCCGACTCGTAGATGGATCGAGGGTGAACGCGATCATCCGACCCTTGGCGGTCGATGGGCCATGCCTGACGATCCGGCGTTTTGGCACCCGCTCGGTGAGGCTCGATGACATCTGCCCGCCTGCGGTGGCCGGGCTACTGCGCTGGATCATCCGCAGTCGGGCCAATGTGATCGTGTGCGGAGGCGCCGGCGCCGGCAAGACGACACTTCTCAATGCAATGGCGGCGATCATCGGCGATGACGAACGGGTGATCACGATCGAGGATGCCGCCGAACTTCGACTGCCCGGAGCGCATGTCGTGCGTCTGGAGGCACGACCGCCCAATGCCGAGGGTTCGGGAGAAGTGCGGATCCGTGATCTCGTGCGGAACGCGTTGCGCATGCGCCCGGACAGGATCGTCGTCGGCGAGGTTCGGGCCGGTGAAGCGATCGACATGCTCCAGGCGATGAACACGGGCCAGGAGGGCTCACTCTCGACGTGTCATGCGAACTCGCCGGTCGATGCGCTGCGTCGGCTCGAAACGCTTGTGCTCATGGGTGATGTGGCGCTTCCGTCGGCAGCGATCCGCGAACAGATTCGCTCAGCAATCGATTTCGTCGTTCATGTTGTGCGTCGACCCGACGGCACAAGGGGTGTAGCCGCTATTGCCGAGGTCGTCGCCAGCGGGGATGGCCATGAGCCGGTGGCGATTCGCGATCTCGTTGACCGTCACGGCAACGTGATGGCGCTGCCCGCTCGCCATCCCCGAAATCCCTCGGCGGGTTCGCCATGAACTCGCTAATCGTCGGCCTCTTGGCCGCAGCGACCGTGGTGCTCTCAGCACTGGTCATTTCGGGTGTCCGTCCGGCGCTTGCCGAGGGTGTCGTGCGCCGTCGACTCGATTCACTCATCGCTGATGGCCTTGGCTCGGATCGCTCTCATCTCCGGGAACACGCGTCGACCAAAGGGTTTTCGTTCGGGCACAGATGGATGCAGCGCGTCGCCGATCTCAAAGACCGAGATCGCGATCTTCCGGATCTCGTCGATCAGATCATCCGCTTCCTCCGATCAGGAGAAAGCCTTTCGCGTGCGATTCGCTCCGCCGCCGCAACACGCACAGCAGAGGAGTACCGACAGCTTGTCGCCGATCTTGATGACGGTGAGCCGGTTGGTGAGGCGATTACAAAATGGAGTGAGGCAGCGAAGTCCCCGTTGCGGGATCTTGCTGCAGTCGCCCTCAGTCTCGCCGCGACATCGGGTGGATCGGTGGCCACAGTTCTCGGAGGTGTGTCCGAGAGTCTGCGCGAACGAATCGCACTTGAGCGCGAAGTCCGCGCGTTGTCCTCGCAGGCGAGAGCGTCGGCGATGGTGATGATTATCGCTCCCATCGGGTTCGCGTTCCTGGGCGCCTCGGCCGATAGTCGAGTCGCGACGCTGCTTCTTACTCGTCCCCTCGGTTGGGCATGCTTGCTTGTCGGCGTCGGCCTCAATGCGATCGGTGGCTGGTGGATGTCTCGCATGATCGCGGGCACGAAATGACAGATCGCTCGAATCTCGGCGCGCGCGTGGCCGGTCCGGTGCGGTCTCTCGGTCGACTCGTGCGCGGCGCTGCATCGCGCGGTCCGGATGACGACCTTGATGCACGGATGGGCGCAGCCCTCCTCGCCGCACTGGCGGGATTCCTTCTCCGGGGTCCGCTGCTGGCACTGATGGCCGCCGCTGTTGTCTGGGCCCGTCCGGCTTTTCGCCAACGCCGACTTCGTGCCGTCCGGCTTCGCGCCATCGGATCGGCGTTGCCAGAATGCGTTGATCTGTTCCGTCTCGCGATTGGAGCCGGCCACTCGATTCATCAGGTCATTGACGTTGTCGCTCCTCACCTTCCTGCGCTGATCGCTCCGACGTTCGTCGAGGTTCGCCGGCGCTCTCGGCTCGGGATGCGACTCGGGGACGCCCTCGATCCGCTCGATGATCTTGGCGACAGCTTCAGACCCCTCGCTTCGGCATTGCGGAGTTCGGCCTTTGACGGGGTCCCGTTATCAGCGTCACTCGAGCGAGTGGCGGCCGATGCGCGCATGGTACGTCGACGACACGCCGAGGAGCGGGCCCGGAAACTCCCGGTGCGGCTTCTGTTTCCGCTGATCACCTGCATCCTCCCGGCCTTTGGGCTGCTCACTGTCGTGCCACTCCTCGTTGCGTCAATGCCGTCGCTTTCGTTCTGATCTTTCCTTCCCCCGGACTTCCCCCGAACATCAACTATGTCCAGGAGAAACACATGAAAAATCCACGTTCGCTCTCAGTTCTTGCGCTGCTCGCTGCGCTGCATGCCGTAACCACCAGCGACCGATCGAGGGGTCGCGATGACCGCGGCCAGACGACTGCCGAATATGCCCTCGTCCTACTCGGTGCCGCTGGAATTGCAGTGCTGCTCGTTGGATGGGCCACGAAATCGGGAGCGATTGGTGCGCTGTTCGACGCGGTCCTCGATGGGGTCGTTGGGCGGGTGAAGTGATCATGACGAGGCGGGGGGAACGGGGTCAGTCGACAGTCGAACTGGCACTGCTCCTCCCCCTCGTCGCGATCCTGACTCTTCTGGTGTTGCAGTTCGGACTCGTCCTTCGCGACCAGCTCATGGTCGTTCACGCCGCTCGTGAGGCGGCCCGCGCCGCAGCGGTGACCGACGGCGATCCAACAGCAGCGGCCCGCTCTGGTGCTGAGCGCTCAGGTTCGCTCGATCCCGCCCGACTCGATCTGACGACGATGCCAACCGATCGTGACGAGCGGATCAGTGTCGTCGTGCGTTATCGGAGCAGGACCGATGTGCCGCTTGTGGGGCCGTTGCTGCCCGACGTAGATCTCGAGGGCACCATGGTGATGATGCGCGAGTCACCGATCCAGAATCGCGTGAAGTAGTTCGGCGGCGGCGTCCTTAGCGAGGGGATCGTTGCCGTTTCCGCACTTCGGTGACTGCACACACGAGGGACAACCGTCGCTGCATTCGCATGTTTCGATGACGTCGAGCGTGGCGGCGAGATGACGGTCGGCGGCTTCGAATCCGAGCTCAGCGACACCGGCACCTCCGGGGTACGCGTCGTAGATAACAATCGTCGCGGCGCCGGTATCGGTGAGGTGCGCAGTGGAAAGCCCCCCGACGTCCCATCGATCGCAGATCGTGAAGAGCGGCAGGATTCCGATAGCGGCATGCTCGACCGCATGGAGCGCGCCGGGTACTTCGCCGAAGTCAATACTGCTGTCGTCGATCAGATCGTCATCGATGACGTACCAGAAACCCCGTGTTTCGAGTTCGCTGGCCGGAAGATCGAGATCGTGGGTTCCGAGCTGCTCGCCGGTGAAGGTGTTGAACCGCCGGTACCCGATGACCTGCGAAACAACGCGCAGGCTGCCAAGTGACAATTCGGCTTTACCGAGTTTCCGGGTTCGATCGGTTTCGAGGATTGAGATGTCGGTGACGGCCCGGGGCTGTGTGTACTCGCCGCCGTCGCTGGCTTCGACGATGGCCACACGATCTCGAAGATCGAGATCGGTGACGCGCCATGACTGACCCTGGTGCATGTACACCGCCCCGGGATGAACAAGGCGGAACGCGCGTGATCCGTCGACAGTCCCGATGAGCGTGCCGTCGGTCGTCGCTATTCGGTATTCGTCGCCGCCGGCGTTGCGCAGACCGACCTTCTGTGCCGGCCATCCACCTCCCGCCCAAACCGCCGCCGCGCCCTGCCGGTGATGGGCGGGGCGCAGGCGCAACTGATCCGAAAGAATGAGCGAGCGGACACCGTCCTCGAGTGTTTCCGGCCACCAAGTCTCGTCTTGCGGCGTAAGCGGCAACTCGTACGCGGCGCAACCGAGATGGGGAAGAAGCACGTGCGAGTTTTCGGGATTAATCACCGCTGATTCGGGTTTCCGAGAGAACAACTCCAAAGGATGGTGCATGAACCACTGGTCGAGTTGATCGTCGCCAGCGACCAGAGCAGCGAGTGAGGTTTGTGCGGCGCGACCGGCGCGACCGGCTTGCTGCCACATGGAAGCGATGGTGCCCGGAAACCCGTTGAGGATGCAGACGTCGAGGCCGCCCACGTCGATGCCGAGTTCGAGTGCCGAGGTCGCAACGACACCGCGCAACTCGCCGCTGAAGAGTTCGCGCTCGATCTCTCGACGCTCCGAGGAGAGATAGCCGCCGCGATAGGGACGCACGGATTCGGCGAGTTTCTTGGGGAGGTGACGGCGTACGTCGGCAGCGACGATCTCCGTCCCTTTTCGACTGCGACAGAACGCAATGGCGCGGTGATCGCCGCGCACGAGTGCGGCCATGAGTTCGGCGGTATCGCGCGACGAGGAAACGTTTCGTCCCGAACCGTCGTCCTCGGCGGCGGGATCCCACAGAAGGAAGATGCGATCCCCACAGGGTGAACCGTCCTCGGTTACTTCCTCCACGGGCAGCCCGCAGAGCGCAGAGGCAAGCCGTCCCGGTTCGCCAATCGTGGCCGAGGTGAATACGAATGTTGGATCGGATCCGTAATGCGCGCAGATCCGGCGCAACCGGCGCAGAAGATGCGCGACGTTGCTTCCGAAGATGCCTCGGAGTGTGTGCAATTCATCAATGACGACGAACTCGAGACGATGGAAGAAGTTGGCCCACTTGTCGTGATTCGGTAGCAGCCCGATGTGGAGCATCTCGGGATTGGTGAGGATCACGTTCGCGTTGCGGCGAACCCAGGTGCGCTCTTCGGCGGATGAGTCGCCGTCGTAGGTGCCGGCCACGAGGCCCGGGATATCGAGCGTGGTGATCGAGCGCAGCTGGTCCTGAGCCAGGGCCTTGGTGGGAAACAACATGAGCGATGTCGCCGGTTTTGAACCCGCAGCAACTTCGGCGATTGGAGCCTGAAAACAAAGGGATTTGCCCGAGGCGGTTCCGGTGGCGACGGCGACGGAACGGCCGGCGCGGAGATGATTGATGGCAATGGCCTGATGGGACCAAAACTGGTCGACTCCGAGTTGCTCTCTCACGGCTTCGGGCAAAGGATGATCAAGCACGCCAAAGCTGGCAGCGCGCGCCGGGATCTGCTCGACATGCACAAGACGGGGATCGCCTGCGAGGGACTTCACGAAGTCCTGGAGATCGATGCGGGCGGGGGAAGCCATCGAGGTCGATGGTAGGGGCGTGGTGCGACGATCGTTCTTCCGGGAGTGACCTCGAGTGCTCGAAGATTGACCGATAGCCTTACGAGGTCACAACGCACAGGGCGGACTGGCAGGATTCTCGACCGAAGGATGCGCTCATGATGTTCGATCTGGTCGTGTCCTCAGGCCGGGGTGGTGTCGCGATCGTCTCCGTGATCGGGGAACTCGACATCTCCACGGCCCCAAAACTTCGTCAGCAGCTCATTCAGGCGATCGCGGACCTAGGGCCGTCGCCCAAGATCGTGCTCGATCTGGCCGGTACCGACTATCTGGATTCGACTGGCCTCGGAGTAATTCTGGGTGGTGTGAAACGCACGCGTCTGCAGGGCGGTGACCTTGCGCTGTCGGGGGCGGAACCGCAGGTCAGGCGTGATTTCGAGATCACGAGATTGATCGAAGTCCTGCTGATCCATGAGTCGGTTGACGCCGCCATCGACGCGTTGCTCGTCGAGTGACGACTCCGTAATACAGAAGTCATAAACACGAAACGATCGGGCGACTCTCGTCCGATAGACCGGGGACTGATGAGCAGCGAACGCACTGAACCCGAACTCCATGACGGCAATCCTTGGACGCACACGTGGCTCGGGACCGATCGACTTCTGTCGCGTCGAGTCGCCCGCCCGGTGGCCCGTTTCCTCAAGATCGAAGCGGCGAGCGGACTTCTGCTGCTTGCGGCGACTCTTGTGGCACTTTTGTGGGCCAACTCGCCATGGAAGGACTCCTACGCGAGTTTCCTCAATGCCGATCTCGTCCTCGATGCCGGTCCGGTGCAGTTGTCGTTGACGTTGCAGGAATTCGTGAACGACGCCCTGATGGCCGTCTTCTTCTTCGTGGCCGGGCTCGAGATCAAACGAGAACTCGTGAAGGGCGAACTGCGCGATAGGCGAGCGGCGGCGCTGCCGATCATCGCGGCGTTAGGTGGAATGATCGTTCCCGCCGCTATCTATTTTGCGCTGAATGCGGGGACGCCAACGGCTCATGGCTGGGGCATTCCGATGGCCACGGACATTGCGTTCGCGGTCGGCATCGTGTCGCTTCTCGGTACGAGAGTTCCATTGAGTCTCAAGCTCTTTCTTCTCACCCTTGCTGTCGCCGATGATCTCGGCGCCATCGCCGTCATCGCCATCTTCTACAGCCACGGTTTCAATCTGGCGTGGCTGTTGGCCGCGGTCGGACTTCTCGGTGTCGTCTATCTGCTCCGTCGCCGTCGGGTTTGGTACGTCCCGTTGTACGTAGTTGTTGGTGTCGTGATTTGGTACTGCATGCTTAAGTCGGGCATTCACGCCACTGTTGCTGGCGTTGCGCTCGGATTCCTTACGCCCACCGATCCGCTGCGCCCCGATCTCGACAGGGAACTGATCGCCGATCAGCTGGAGAATCAGTCAGAACTCTCCGCCGCCGATGTGCAGGCCGCGTCGTTCCTCATCAAGGAATCAGTTCCTGTTGGCGAGCGACTTGTCGATCGTCTGCATCCGTGGACCAGCTTCGTGATCGTCCCCGTGTTTGCCCTTGTGAACGCAGGTATCCCGCTCACTTCTGAAGCGTTGCGTTCGGCGGCGAGCTCTACGGTCACGTGGGGTGTCGGAGCAGGACTCGTGATCGGCAAGACCGTCGGCGTCTTTGTCTTTGCATGGCTGGCCATCCGGTTCGGCATCGCCAAGCGACCTCGCGGGGCGAGCAACCTGCACATCGTGGGCATCGCGATGGCAGCCGGAATCGGTTTCACGGTTGCGCTCTTCGTCACCGGACTCGCGTTCGATCAGCCCGGGTACACCGACGAAGCGAAGGTCGGGATTCTCGCCGCATCGGCCGTTGCTGCCCTCGGATCAGCGTTCATCCTCCGGCTGGCGGCATCGAGAACAAGTTCAAGCGAACTCGAACTCGAGGAACACGAGAACGAAGAGTTCTTCCAGGAAGAACCGTCGAAACTCATTCCGACTGACTGAAACGTCGAAACGGAACCCGACTAGCGGGCGTCGCTGCTGCCTTCGAGATACGGCGCGAGTTCGCGACGGGCGAGTTGCATGCGATGGACCTCGTCGGGTCCGTCAGCAAAGCGCAGTGTGCGCAGCCCGGCGTACATGCCGGCGAGCGGGAAGTCCTGCGACACGCCGCCACCGCCGTGCGCCTGGATTGCGCGATCGACAACCTTGAGCGCGACGTTCGGTGCGACGACTTTGATGGCGGAGATCTCGATCCGGGCACCTTTGTTTCCGACGGTGTCCATGAGCCATGCCGCCTTCATCGTGAGCAGGCGGGCCTGCTCGATCTCGATGCGGCTGTCGGCGATCCATTCCTGGATGACACCTTGCTGTGCAAGCGGCTTCCCGAAGGCAACGCGGCTGGTGACGCGTCGGCACATGAGTTCAAGCGCGCGTTCGGCGATGCCGATGCATCGCATGCAGTGGTGAATCCGGCCAGGGCCGAGGCGGGACTGTGCAAGGGCGAAGCCGCTGCCTTCCTCACCGAGAAGATTCGTGACCGGCACGCGGACGTTGTCGAAATTCAGCTCACAATGACCTTCGCGATCGTTGTAACCGAACACCAAAAGATCACGGACAACGGTTAGTCCCGGCGTGTCCATAGGAACGAGCACCATCGACTGTTGGCTGTAGGTGGGCGCGTCAGGATCGGTCTTACCCATCACGATCGCGACCTTGCAGCGCGGATTCGCGGCTCCCGAGATCCACCATTTGCGACCGTTGAGGACGTACTCGTCGCCTTCCCGTTTGATCGACAGTTGGATGTTGCGCGCATCACTCGACGCAACGTCCGGTTCTGTCATGGCGAAGCACGAACGAATCTCGCCTTCGAGCAGGGGAACAAGCCAACGATCTTTCTGCTCGGGTGTACCGAACAGGGCGAGGATCTCCATGTTGCCCGTGTCGGGCGCGGCGGAATTCACCGACTCCGGACCGAGGGGGCTGCGCCCGGTGATCTCGGCGAGTGGGGCGTAGTCGACGTTGGAGACGGGATCGGGTGTCCACTCGGTGACTCGGGGGAGGAACAGGTTCCAGAGGCCGCGCTCTCGGGCGCTGGCCTTCAGTTCTTCAAGAATGTGGGGATGGTGATGGGGATCGCCGGACGCCCGCATCTGCTCGGCGAATACGGATTCGGCTGGGTAGACCTCCTCGTCCATGAACGCGAGCAATCGATCGCGCAGTTCGGTGGCACGGGGGCTGAATGCGAAGTCCATGAGACCGCCTTTTCTGGAGGGGTTACGAGTTCGGTGCTCGGCCGTAATCGTCTTCGAGACGGACGATGTCGTCCTCGCCGAAGTAGTCGCCCAACTGCACCTCTATAAAGATGAGTGGGTCGGTGCCCGGGTTGCTCACCCGATGGGCGGTGCCGAGCGGAATATCAATCGCTTCGCCGGGGGCCACCCGATGTTCGGTGCCATCGAGCGTGACGATCGCGGTGCCGGCAACCACAAACCAGTGTTCGGCGCGCTGATGATGCTGTTGATAGGAGAGTCGCTGCCCGGGATCAACCGTGATCCGCTTGACCTTGGCGAGAGGACCGTCATCGAGGATGACGTAATTGCCCCACGGGCGTCGTTCTCCCGGGCCGGCCTCGGTGCCGCCTTCGGGCGAAAGATCGCCTGATTGGGGGGCTGAAGGGGTAGAGGTCATGGGCCGAGTATGGCCGATTCGGGGCCCTCCGGACGAACCTTCGACCCCGGAAGAAAAGAAATCGGGGACCCCCGAAAGGGGTCCCCGCCGGGGCCGTCCGGATCTTGGCGATTGACAGCGGCGTCGAAATGCTCACAACCTGTCCGCCATGGCCGGACCGCTCGTCATCGTCGAATCACCCACCAAAGCGAAGAAGATCACCGAGTTCCTCCGCGGGGAGACCACCGGCGGGGCCGCTCCCACCGTGATCGCTTCGGTCGGGCACATCCGCGACCTGCCCCGCAAGAAGACTGAATTGCCGAAGGACAAGCAGAAGGAACCTTGGGCTCGTCTGGGAATCGATCCCGAGGATGATTTCCACGCGTATTTCGTGGTGCCGGACAATAAGAAGCCGATTGTCGCCGAACTCAAGAAGGCTCTCAAGAACGCCGATGCGCTTTACCTCGCGACCGATGAGGATCGCGAAGGCGAGGCCATCGCGTGGCATCTCCTTGAGGCTCTCAAGCCGCCGAAAGGCATGCCGGTTTACCGGATGGTCTTCCACGAAATCACCGGCCCCGCCATCCGAGAGGCCTTCGCCAATCCGCGCGAACTCAACGACGAACTTGTTCAGGCTCAGGAAACTCGGCGGAGTCTCGATCGTCTTTTCGGTTTCCTTCTGTCGGAAGTTCTCTGGAAGAAGGTCGGCGCCGGATTGTCGGCTGGCCGCGTGCAAAGCGTGGCAACCCGACTCGTCGTGGAGCGCGAGCGAGAAATCATGGCGTTCCATTCCGCCGACTGGTGGGACGTGAAGGGAACATTCGCAGCGTCGACGGAGCCGATTCCTTTTGACGCGAAACTCCTCGCCGTCGATGGCGTGCGTATCGCCACTGGTGCCGACTTCGATGACGACGGCGTACTCAAGCGATCCGATCGTTTGATCCTCGACGAACAATCCGCCCGTTCACTCGCCGACGAACTCGGAACATCGCCGTTCGCAGTTCGTTCGGTGGAATCGAAGGCTTTCCGTAAGCGTCCCTTCGCCCCGTTCACGACTTCGACCCTGCAGCAGGTAGCAGGTCGGCGTCTCAAGGTCTCAGCGAAGCAGGTCATGTCGATGGCCCAGAGCCTTTATCAGCAGGGTTACATCACCTACATGCGAACTGACTCCAGCAGCCTGTCGCAGGTGGCGGTGGCTGCTGCGAAGGCTGAAGCCACCGAACGTTTTGGTGCCGGTTCGGTTGAGGCGGTCCAACGTTCGTGGGGGAAGAAGAAGGCGGTCAACGCCCAGGAAGCCCACGAGGCGATTCGTCCTTCCGGTGACAGGTTCCGCTCACCGGAAGATGTTCGACGCGAAGTTCAGCCCGGCGAAGCTCGCTTGTACGAGATCATCTGGGAACGGACCGTTGCGAGTCAGATGATCGACGCCATCGGCGAGACGGTCACCGTCCGACTGGGTGCGACGACGTCAACAAATCGCGATGCTGAATTCTCGGCCGCCGGAACCGTGATCACTGAACGCGGCTGGATGCAGGTCGAAGAATGGCGCGGCGATGACGACGGCGACGACGCCGAACGTCGACTTCCGGCACTGAAGGTCGGCGACTCCCTGGACGCGACCGAACTCACGCCAGAAGGTCATGTCACGAAGCCGCCGGCTCGATTCACTGAAGCATCGCTCGTCGCAAAACTTGAAGAACTCGGTGTCGGTCGTCCGTCGACGTACGCGTCGATCATGGAGACGGTGCAGAACCGCGGTTATGTCTGGAAGAAGGGCTCGGCGCTAGTTCCGAGTTGGACGGCGTTTGCAGTGACCACGATGCTCGAGCAGCACTTCGCCGAACTTGTGGACTACAGCTTCACCGCCAGCCTCGAGGAGATACTCGACCGCATCTCGAACGGTGATGCCGATCGCGTTGCGACGCTCGCCGATTTCTATTTCGGTCCCGAGAGTGACGGCGTCCGCAAAGACGGTCTTCGCGATCTCGTGACGGATCGCCTGCCCGAAATCGACGCCGCCGCGATCAACACGTTCCTCCTCGGCGACGATCCGAACGGCATGCCCGTTATTGCCAAGCCGGGTCGGTACGGCCCCTATGTGCAGCGCGGCAATGACACGGCAAGCATTCCGGATTCGCTTCCGCCGGCTGATCTCTCGGTAGAGAAAGCCATAGAACTTTTGGCTATGCCGAAGGGCGGCAAGCCGATCGGCGAGGATCCGCAGACCGGTCTGACCGTGTTCGTGATGAACGGCAAGTTCGGGCCGTATGTGCAACTCGGTGAACTCGATGAAGCCCCCGACGGGAAACCGAAGCGCGCTTCGTTGTTCAAATCGATGGATCCCTACGAGGTCACGATCGAGACAGCTCTCGAACTTCTGGCATTTCCGCGGGTGATCGGCATCGATCCGACGACCGAAGAAGAGATCCGGGCTCAAAATGGCAAGTTCGGCCCTTATCTGACTAAGGGTGAGGGCGAGAAGCCCGAGTCGCGCAGTCTGGAGACCGAAGAAGACCTTCTGACCGTCACGCTTGAAACAGCCCTGCGCCTCTTCGCCGAACCGAAGCGCCGGGGACGCGGCGCCGCCAAGCCGCCCCTTGCCGAACTCGGTCCCGATCCGGCCACGGGCCGCCCGATGGTGATCAAGGACGGCAAGTTCGGTCCCTACGTGACCGATGGCGAGACGAATGCGTCATTGCGGGTAGGCGATGACCCCGTGGCCCTGAGCCCCGAGCGCGGTGCCGAACTGCTTCAGGGTCGACGCGATTCTGTGGCCAACGGCGAGGGCGGCAAGGCCGTCAAGAAGAAGGCACCTGCCAAGAAGAAGGCTCCGGCGAAGCGGAAAGCCGCGGCCAAGAAGTCGGCGTCCAGCCGCTCTGGCCCGGACATGATGACGGCGCGGACCGTAAAGAAGCGGGCGGCGACCAAGAAGGCGACTGTCCGCAAGTCATCGGCGCAGCGGGTTGTCACGAACGACGACTGACCAACCCGTGACAGTGGAGGTGCCCCGACTTTCGGGGCCTCCGTTCTAGGGTTGAGTCATGGCTGTACCTCGCCCCGAGCCCCGGGACGACGAAACAACTCCCTCGAGCGAGATTGATCCCGACGTTGTCGGTTCGATCGACGCGCCCCTGGCCTCGGCGGCGCTTTTCCTCGATATCCAGAGCGATACCGAGACGATTCATGTTGAGTCGCCGAACGATCGTGCTGGTTGGCATGTCCGACTGTTCGGTTCTCCGGAGTTCTTCCGCCTGTGGCTGGTGCAGGTGGTGTCCGCCACTGGTGACTGGCTTGGTTTCTCGGCGATCATCCTTCTCGCCGCCCGGATCGGTGGTGGAGCTGGCGCCGGAGCGATCTCGTTGGTGATGGCGGCCCGCATCGTTCCCGGATTCTTCTTCGGACCGCTAGCTGGCGTGCTTGTCGACCGCTGGGATCGCAAGAAGGTGATGGTCAGCTGTGATATCGGCCGTGCTCTCGTGATGGTGATGTTGCCATTTGTGAGCGACGTGATCGGTCTGGTGCTGGCCTCACTAGCGCTTGAGGTGTTGACGCTGTTGTGGTCGCCGGCAAAGGACGCGGAAGTCCCGAACCTGGTTCCTCATGATCACCTCACAACGGCCAACTCGCTTTCGCTAGCTGCTGCGTACGGAACGTTCCCGTTCGCCTCGCTGCTCTTCGCGCTTCTTGTCGGTGTGTCGATCTGGATCGGGAATATCCCGGGACTCGGGTGGCTCGAAAACAACCAGATGGCATTGGCGTTCTACTTCAACGCCATCACATTCCTTGTCGCAGCGTGGATGATCCACCGCCTTCCTTTGTCGCGCAAAGAGCGCCGGGTGCGCGCGCCGCTCGACGACGATTCCCGCCGGTTCGACATCAAGGCCACACTGAACGAACTGCGCGAAGGCTGGCGCGAGATCTTCGGAAACCACACGATTCGAGCGGTGAACATCGGACTCGCAACCGGACTCATCGGTGGCGGCATGCTCATTCCGCTCGGAGCGGTCTTCTCAACCGAGGTCCTCGACGCGGGGGCTGCTGGCTACGGGTTGTTCACGACAGCGCTCGGTTTCGGCGTCGCGGTCGGCGTCATCGGCGTCTCGACCCTTCAGAAGCGGCTCCCGCAGACGACGGTGTTCACGAGCGCCCTCTTCGCCGCTGGAATCTCGCTGTTCCTCGCCGCGGCGTCTTCGTCGTTAGGTGTCGCGGTTGTTTTTGTATTCGTGATGGGCGTTTCGGTGGGGCCGGTGTACGTACTCGGGTTCTCCATGCTTCAGCAGGAAGTTCACGACGACATGCGCGGGCGTGTGTTCAGTTCGCTCAACACGCTGGTGCGGTTTTGTGTGCTCATCTCGATGGTTATGGGCCCTCTACTCGCTGCGATTCTCGGCCAGATGTCGACGGCCATCGTCGGTGGGAGCATCTCCGTCGCCGGGGGGACACTCGCCCTTCCTGGTGTGCGTCTCGCGCTCTGGCTCGCTGCCAGCATCATCATCGTTGCTGGGTTCGCCGCGGGTTCGGCGTTGCGAAAAGGCCAGCGTCTGAAACGTTCGGGTGATGCCCGGCACCCGTCGCGAATCGAAATGCCGTGAGGGGTTCCGAGAGGCGCGGTCGTTTCATCGCGTTTGAAGGTGGCGAGGCCTGCGGTAAGTCCACTCAGTCCGCTCGACTCGCCGAGGTCCTTGGTGCGCTCCTGACCCGCGAGCCGGGGGGCACGTTGATCGGGCAGAAGATTCGATCGTTGGTCCTCGATCCCGCGACGGTCGACCTTTCTCCGCGCGCCGAGGCGTTGCTGATGGCCGCAGATCGGGCGCAGCACGTTGCCGAGCTCGTCGAACCGGCACTTGCGGCTGGCCGGCACGTGGTGACTGATCGCTTCGCCGGATCGTCGATCGCCTATCAAGGGTTCGGACGGGGATTGCCGATCGACGAGATCCGACAGTTGTCAACGTGGGCGACCGGCGGTATTTGGCCCGACCTGATCGTCCTTCTTGATGTCCCAAGTGACGAAGCCGATCGCCGTCTCGGTGCAGATCGCGATCGAATGGAAGCGGAGCCAGCGAGTTTTCACGCCGCGGTTATCGCCGGGTTCCACGCGCAGGCAGCGGCTGAACCGGATCGCTGGGTTGTCATCGATGGCACACCCGGCATCGACGACGTGGCAAAGGCAGTGTCCGCCGCGGTCGCGGAGCGGCTACAACTGCAGGTGTGAACGCACTGGCCGACTTTCCTCCGCTTTCCGCCGAAACCGCCGGCGTCGATCTCTGGGGTTCCGTCATCGGACAGGACGCGGCAGTTGCTGAACTTCGTGCGGCCGTCAACACGCCGGTGCATGCGTACCTCTTTGTGGGACCGCACGGGAGCGGCAAGCGAGCTCTGGCCCGTGCATTCGCCGCTGCGCTCTTGAGTGTTGATCATGGGGACGACGAAGCGGTTCGCCACGCGTCATTGGCGCTTGCCGAAGCACATCCCGATCTCACCGTCTTTGAGAGGAACGGTCCGTCGATCACCGTTCAACAGGCGAACGAGATCATTGCGCTTGCAGCGCGGTCCTCCGTTGAGGGCGGTCGCAAGATCCTCGTGCTCGACGAGTTTCATCTCGTCAGCACCGCTGGACCCAAACTGCTCAAGACAATTGAGGAACCACCTCCGAACACGATCTTCCTGATCCTTGCCGACGACATCAGTCCGGATCTCGTAACCATCGCGAGTCGTTGTGTACAGGTGGACCTCGGTTCAATCTCTGACGACGCGATCATCGAGCGACTCGTCGCCGAGGGAATCGCCGCCGATCGAGCGGCGGATGCGGCGTTGGCCGCATCGGGCGACCTCACTCGTGCCCGCCTGCTCGCCACCGACGAACGCTTGGGACTTCGCCGCGCCGCGTGGCGGGCTGTGCCCGAGCGTCTCGACGGCACCGGGTCGAGCGCTGTCGAAACCGCCGACGATCTCCTGGCCATGATCAACGACGCGATGGTTCCCCTGACCGATGCGCAGGCACTCGAAGCAGCCGATCTCGAAGCGCGCGTAAAGGCGAGCGGGGAGCGCGGATCAGGGCGCAAGATGCTGGAGGACAAGCACAAGCGGGAGGCCCGCCGCTATCGCACTGACGAGCTCCGCTCCGGACTCACCGAACTCTCCCGCCATTACCGCGACGAGTTGGTGGCGTCACCGCGGCCGCTCAGCATGGTTGGCGCACTCTCGGCGATATCGGCGCTGGCCGACAATCTTGGGCGGAACCCCAATGAGCGGCTCCAGCTCGTGGCGTTGTTCATGAAATTGGGCCGCGGCTAGCATCGGGTCCCTTACCCCGCCCGGGTAGCTCAGACGGCAGAGCAGCTCACTCGTAATGAGCAGGTCAGGAGTTCGATTCTCCTCTCGGGCTCCCATGGCACAACAGGCTGAATTCGCCGGCGAGGCGATGGAATTCATGCCGGCGCTGTACTCGGCGGCGCTGCGCATGACGCGGAACCCGGCCGACGCCGAGGATCTCGTGCAAGAGACCTACTTGAAGGCCTACCGGGGTTTCGGGGGATTCGAGGAAGGTACGAATCTGCGCGCCTGGCTGTACCGAATCCTCACGAACACGTTCATCAATTCGTATCGGTCCAAGAAGCGCCGGCCTCAGGAGTCCGAACTGGACGAAGCCGAGGATCTGTACCTCTACCGCCGTCTCGGCGGGCTTGAAGCCGTCCAGGCCAGCCGCAGCGCTGAGGACGAACTCATGGACATGTTCACTGATTCCGAAGTGAAGGACGCGATCGAGGCCCTTCCGGAGCAGTTCCGTCTGGCGGTCTTGTTGGCCGACGTCGAGGGATTTTCGTACAAGGAAATCGCCGAAATGCTCGATACTCCGATCGGAACGGTCATGAGTCGGCTCCATCGGGGAAGAAAATCGCTCCAGAAGCAGTTGTACGAATTTGCGCTCGAGCGTGGCCTCACCGGCCGGGGTTCCGAACCGGTTGACGCTGCCGATTCAGACGCAGCTGATTTCTCTTCGAATTCCGTCACCGATCCCGTCGTTCCCCCCGAAACGGCCTGAGCTCAGAAACCCTTGTCATGGCCACTCACGACGATCACGATCATCGACAGATGTCGAACTGCGAGCAGGCGCTCGCGGAGGTCTACACATTCCTTGATGGTGAGCTCACCGCCGAGAAGCGGGTGCTCATCGCCGGTCATCTGGATTCATGTAATCCCTGTTTCGAGACGTTTGATTTCGAAGCCGAGCTTCGGATTGTCATTTCAACCAAGGCCCGATCCGACGAGGTCCCTGAGTCTCTCCGTATCCGCATCGCCGAACGGCTCACCATCATGAGCGCCGAGATCGAAATGCTCAACAGGTCCGATGACGGCACCCCCTCGGCCGGGGCCTAGGATCACAGCTATGGAAATCGTTCTGGCCCAGGTCTGGACCTTTTGGATCGCGGTTGCGCTTGTCGTGCCGTCCATCCTCGTCGTACTCGGGATTATCGGCATGTATCTGAAAAAGGTCGTCATGCCGCGCTATCCGAAGCGCTGAACACATGAGCGGAGCGGTCGACTGGGGAGTCGCCGAACGGGTTGCCGTTCGTGCCTCCGGTCGGGAGCCGTTCGCGCAGAGCTATCACTTCGCGTCGCTTGAGCCCGACTTCGCGCGTCTCACTGCTCGGGCCGAAGAGCTCGTTGCGGAAGAGACTGGTCTGAGATCGTTAGCCGGTCCCGCGCGGTCCCGGGTCACTGATCGCGCTGGTTGGATCAGAGCGAACATTTCGTCGTTCCAGAGATTGTTGGCTCCGTTGCTCGAACGGTTTGAGGATCGCGCAACGACAAGTCGAGTAGCGCCGTTTACGACGCGTATCGCCGGTGCGGAACTTGGCCTCGTCCTCGGCTGGATGTCGGGTCGCGTGCTCGGGCAGTACGACCTCTTGATCGTCGAGGAGGAGAACCCTCAAGATCAGGACATCGTCTATTACGTCGGACCGAATGTGCTTGCGATCGAGAAGCAGAACGCGTTTCCTCCCGAGCAGTTCCGTATGTGGCTCGCGCTGCACGAAGTGACGCACCGCGCGCAGTTCACCGGCGTTCCGTGGTTGCGCGAACACTTCATCGGCCTCGTGCACCAGACGATCGCATCGGTCGATCCGGATCCCGGCCGGCTCAGCGATTCACTCGGAAAGATCCTCGCCGCTGTGAAGGCGGGGGAAAAGCCGTTGGCATCCGGCGGCCTCGTGAATCTCATGGCCGGGCCGGAGCAACGGGCGGTACTCGATCAGGTGAGCGGCATGATGAGCCTGCTCGAAGGGCATGGCGACGTAACGATGGATCGTGCCGGCAAGGGACTCGTCCCCAGCGCTGACCGGTTCGGAAAAGTCCTGCGGCAACGGCGGGAATCAGCGCGGGGCTTCGCCAGGCTGTTGCAGCAACTGATCGGACTTGAGGCCAAGCTCAACCAGTACGCGCAGGGTGAGGCGTTCATTGCCGCGGTCGAGCGGACTGGCGGTCAGACCCTTCTCGATCGGGCATGGGAAGCGCCGGTCAATCTTCCGAGCCTCGTCGAGATCCGCGAACCGCATCGATGGATCGAGCGTATGGGCGCAACGCTGCCCATCGCCGGCTGAGCCGGGCTCAGGTAATGGACGGCATCAACCTTTCCGTCCGGTATGCGGCGCTCCTCGACCGGTGCACGTTTCCGGCGGCGGGAGAACCACTGGTGTGTGGTGTTTCCGGCGGGGCCGACTCGCTAGCCCTTCTTGTGCTCGCGATCGCGGCGGGTTGTGATGTCACGGCCGTCCACGTCGATCACGGAATCCGTCCCGGTTCGGAATCCGAAGCAGACGTAGTTGCCGCTGCCGCTTCTCGTTATGGCGCGCGGTTCCGATCCGAATCGTTGGCGATCGCTCCTGGTCCCAACCTCGAGGCACGCGCTCGTACGGCGCGTCACGCAGTGCTCGGTCCCGCCGCGGCACTTGGTCACACTGCCGAGGACCTTGCTGAGACGATGCTCATGAATCTCGTGCGCGGGGCGGGACCCGACGGACTCGCCGGCATCCGCCCGGGTAGGCGTCACCCGATCCTCGGCCTGCGCCGCTCGGAAACCGAGGCGGTGTGTCTCACAGAGGGACTCGATCCGGTGATGGATCCTTCCAACGCCGATCCATCGTTCGTACGCAACCGGATCCGACGTGAGGTTCTCCCGTTGCTCGCCGATGTGGCCGGGAGAGACATCGTTCCCATCCTCGCCCGGCAGTCGGGGGTCTTCGCTGATCTTGCCGATCACGTCAGAGCTGAGGCGCTCGAGATCGACGCGACCAATGCCAGCGCCCTCGCCGCCGCGACGCCAGCAGTCGCCCGCGTGGCGATTCGCGAATGGTTGCGACAAGACGATCCCGAGCGCCATCCACCGGATGGTGCGACGGTCGAGCGTGTTCTGGCTGTGGCGCGCGGTGAGGCGGTAGGTACCGAGATCGGATCGGGTCGCCGACTCCTGCGCACAGCGGGTCAACTTCGGATCGAGTCGGCGCCGGTATCCGAGAACCTGCACTAAGTTCGCCGCGTGCCCGATAACAGCGAACGATTCGTTAATCACCCGCTTCCGGATGAGGATCCGAATCTTGGCGAGATTCTTGTCACCGGACCTGTTCTTAAGCAGCGACTTGTCGACCTTGGCGCAGAAATCACGCGCGATTACGCCGGCCGTGCGCCGCTGCTCATCGGTGTCCTCAAGGGTGCGGTCATGTTCATGGCCGACATTGCCCGACACATTGACCTGCCGCTCGAACTCGACTTCATGGCGGTCTCGTCGTACGGAACCGCGACAAAGACCAGCGGTGTGGTTCGGATCGTGAAGGATCTCGATCTCGATCTGGGCGGCCGCGATGTCATCGTCATCGAAGACATCGTCGACAGTGGCCTGACGCTGAACTACCTGCTGAAGAACCTCGCGGCGCGTAACCCGGCCAGCCTTGAGGTGTGTGCGCTGCTCGTAAAGGAAGGCATGCAGAAGGTCGAACCCAATCTTCGCTATGTCGGTTTCCGACTTCCGAACACCTTTCTCGTCGGGTACGGCCTTGATGTGGCCGAGCGATATCGCAATCTGGGTGACATCCGGACCTACATTGGTCCCGGAAGCGGTCACTGATCACCGATTCGGCCCTCGGATGACGGTTTCGGTGCCTCGTCTGCTGAACTATCCCCGCTCATCATCCGCCTCGCCAGGAGCGTTCTCCGTTGACCCCAGTTGATCTGCCTCGAATCTCTGCCGCCGTCCGCGAGATCCTCATCGCCATCGGCGAGGATCCCGACCGCGATGGTCTGCTGAATACGCCGGAGCGAGTCGCCCGCATGTACGCCGAGGTTTTCTCGGGTCTCCGCGAAGATCCCCAGAGTCATCTTCAGGTGATGTTCGAGGCGAATCATGACGAGATGGTCATGGTCCGCGACATCGCGCTTACGTCGATGTGCGAGCACCATCTCGTGCCGTTCATGGGCAAGGCCCACGTTGCCTACATCCCGGGCACTGACGGTCGAGTCACCGGGCTCTCGAAGATCGCCCGCCTCGTCGACGCCTACGCGAAGCGCCCGCAGGTTCAGGAGCGCCTCACCGCCCAGATCGCCGACGAGATGGAACGCACACTCCAGCCGCGCGGCGTTCTCGTCGTGATCGAGGCGGAGCACCTGTGTATGTCAATGCGCGGAGTGCGAAAACCCGGTTCCTCGACAGTGACTTCAGCAGTCCGCGGCTTGTTCCGCGAAAGCACCGCGACTCGCTTCGAGGCCATGCGCTTTATCGAACGTGGCTGACGTCGTTCCCCGACTCGGCGTGGGAGTTCCCACAACGGTTCCCCTCGTGATGGGCATCGTCAACGTGACACCAGATTCGTTCAGCGATGGTGGTCGCTTTCTCGATCCCGCGCTGGCGATCGCCCACGGGCGCACGCTGGTGGCGGAGGGGGCATCGATCCTCGATGTCGGTGGCGAGTCGACCCGCCCCGGAGCGGCCCCTGTGGACCTCGAGGAGGAACTCCGACGAGTCATCCCGGTGATCGAGGGTCTAGCCGGTGAATGTCGGATCAGCGTCGACACCCGCAAGCCCGAGGTGGCGAGGGCGGCAGTGAAAGCCGGAGCCTCGCTGATCAACGATGTTTCCGCCGAACTTTGGCCGGTCGCCGCCGATCTCGGAGTCGGTTGGGTGGCCATGCACATGCAGGGTGAACCGGCAACGATGCAGGCCGAGCCGCATTACGACGATGTGGTCGCCGAGGTGTGCCGCTTCCTGGCCGAGCGTGCTGAAGCGGCGAAATCGGGTGGTGTGACAGAAATCTGGATTGATCCCGGATTTGGATTTGGGAAGACGACGGAGCACAACCTGGAGCTGCTGGCCCACCTCGATCAGGTGGTCGCTTTGGGATGGCCGGTGATGGTCGGAATCAGCCGAAAAGCCATGCTGGGCCGCATTCTGGCCGAGTCGGACGGCGTGTCTGATCCCGTGCCCCCGGACGATCGACTGGCCGGATCCATCGCCTCAGAAGTGTGGGCGATGCACCTCGGCGCCGGCATG
Organism: Acidimicrobiales bacterium; assembly: GCA_044239895.1. Taxonomy (GTDB): domain Bacteria; phylum Actinomycetota; class Acidimicrobiia; order Acidimicrobiales; family Acidimicrobilacustridaceae; genus Acidimicrobilacustris. The sequence continues at coordinate 320,225 of JBIIAM010000001.1, forward strand.
ATTCGGGCGCATGATGTCCGAAGCGCCGTTCAGGCGGCCAAAGTCGTGGCAGCATGAGCGCCGTGGCAAGCAAGGGCAAATGGGCCCAGGGCATCCGCCCCCGCAACTTTCATTGGATCGTCACCGATCGTCTCGCCGTGTGCGAACGACCGGGGGGCTACGGCGCGAACCATCGCAAGGTGCGTCGTCAGGAAGAGATCATCTGGGTCCGCGAGCAGGGTTTCACCTGTGTCATTTCCCTGATCACCGCCCCGTTGAACCTCGGCCATTACGACGATCTCGGCGTTGTGTGGCGCCATCGGCCGATCCCCGTTGACGATGTCGGGATCTTCGAGCTGGCCTTCTTCAAGGAACTCCGCACGCTGCTTGAATCAGGCGAACGCATACTTATTCATGCCGAGGAATTGAGCGATCGCGTTTGCGGACTCATCGCCGGCTATCTCCTCTGGAACGGTCTCATTGAGACATCGCCCAGCACGGTCACGGTGATCGAACGCCTCACGCAACGCCAGCTCGGCCCGATCGGTCGCGAACTTGTGGCTATCGCCGCTTCGCTTCCGAACCATCCGGCCTGAACGGGAACGTCAATGGCTTCGACTGACCGCATCGAACTTCGGGGACTTGTCGTGACCGGCATCTGCGGCGCACTGCCCGAGGAACGCGAGCGGGCCCAGCCGCTTGAGGTGGATGTCGACGTAGTTGCCGACCTTTCGGTGGCCGGCGCATCCGATGAACTCGATGACACTCTCAACTACGGCGTGATCACTGCGGCACTTGAAGACGTCATCCTGAATGGCAGGCCGTTTCTTCTCGAGCATCTTGCGCAGAATCTCGCCGACACAGTGCTTGCCGATCCCCGCGCGATCTCGGTCACCGTGACCGTTCGCAAATTGCGCCCACCTGTGCCGCAAGCTCTCGCCACATCCGGCGTGTGCATCACTCGGGATCGCTGAATGACGCGAGCTTTCCTGAGCCTCGGCTCGAACATGGGTGATTCGTGGGCGCTTATGCGCGAAGCGGTCGCTTCGCTTGACGAGGTCACTGCGGTGTCTCCCGTGTACCGAACCGATCCGGTCGGCGGGCCTTCCGATCAGGATCCGTTCCTCAACATCATCGTGGAGATCGACACTGAACTGTCGGCCCGCGAGTTACTTGGGGTCTGCCATCGTCTCGAAGCGGCGGCGAATCGCGTGCGTACGATCCGCTGGGGTCCGCGCACACTTGATGTCGACATCATCTGGATGGATGGAGTCGAAGTGAACGAACCTGATCTTGAAGTTCCCCATCCGCGAATGCGGGCCCGTCGGTTTGTGATGGCACCACTTTTCGACCTTGCTCCTGACATCGCCGGTTCAGGCTGGAAGGAACGAGCCGAAGGTCACGTCGATCTCGTCGGATCCTTCGACGCCCAACCAGGTTGACAATGAGTTCCCGTCGCTCGATCCGGGTGGTCGGTCCGGGCCGTGCTGGTTCGTCGTTAAGCGACGCGCTGTCACTCGCGGGATGGAACGTGCACGAGCCGATCCGACGGGGTGACGACATCTCCCGCGCCGCGCTTGGTGTGGATGTCGTGATCATTGCGACGCCGGATGCCGCGATTGCCGAAGTGGCGTCGCAGATCGAAACCGTTCCGACAACCGTCGTCGCTCATCTAGCCGGATCGCTGGGACTCGATGTGTTAGCTGATCATCCGCAACGCGCCGCCGTCCATCCGCTCGTTGCACTCCCGGATAGGGAGACCGGTTCGCTCCGGCTCCGATCGGGTGCGTGGTTCGCGGTGGCGGGAAATGGAACCGAAGCATTCGATCTGGTCAACGAACTCGTGACCGCTCTTGATGGCCGTTCGTTCGTCGTCGCCGATGATCGGCGGGCCGAATATCACGCAGCCGCCGTCATTGCGTCGAATCATCTCGTCGCTCTGCTCGGGCAGGTTGAACGGGTGGCAGTAAGCGCGGGCATCCCCTTCGACGCGTTCATTGAGCTCGCACAATCGACCATCGACAACGTCGCTCGACTTGGTCCAACCGCGGCATTGACGGGCCCGGCCGCCCGTGGCGACTGGGCCACGATCGAACGCCATCGAGATGTTCTTCCCGAGGATGAACTGGAGGCCTACGACGCGCTCATGCGGGCCGCCCGTCGATTGGTTGACGGCGCCGAACCCGGCAACGATGTGCCTTCCGACAACGACTAGCGAGGCAGCGATGCAGGTCTGTTCGACGAAAGCCGAATTCCGCGGATTCCTCGACAATGTGCGCGCGCTTGGCCGAACTGTCGGCCTCGTCCCCACGATGGGAGCCCTTCACGACGGGCACCTTTCGCTTCTGCGAGCCGCGGCCGGTGAATGTGACGTGGTCGCCCTGACGATCTTCGTCAATCCGCTCCAGTTCGGCGTTGGTGAGGACCTCTCGGCATACCCAAGACCGCTTGAACGCGATCTCGAACTCGCCGAAGCGGCGGGCGCCGACGTCGTCTTCACGCCGAGCAACGAGGAGATGTATCCGGTTCCCGTTGTGACGACTGTGCATGTCGACGGTCTCACTGCCCCGATGGAGGGTGCGGCGCGACCGACCCACTTTGATGGCGTGACGACGGTCGTCGCAAAGTTGTTCAATATCGCCGGCACGTGCCGAGCGTATTTTGGTGAGAAGGATTTCCAGCAACTCGCCGTAGTCACACGGATGGCCTTCGATCTCGACCAGCCGGTGACGGTGGTTCCCTGCCCGATCGTCCGGGAGTCTGACGGTCTCGCGATGTCGAGTCGAAATGTGTACCTGAATCACGCGGATCGCGAAGCGGCCACGGTCTTGCATCGGGCCCTGCGCGCCGGTGCTGCGATGATCTCGGCCGGCGAAATCGATCCCGTCGTCATTACGCAACACATCGCGTCGGTAATCGAAGCGGAACCGCTGGCGACGCCGGGGTACGCGGAGGTCGTCGATCCGGCGAGTCTCGAAACGCCGGCGGCGCTCGTCCCAGGGACGACCGTGCGTCTGCTTGCGACAGCCCTCTTCGGCTCGACCCGCCTTTTGGATAACCTCGAAGTCCCGGTTCCCTGAGGAGCCGGATTGCCGGATTGCTGGATTGTTTCTATTCGTACGGTGACCCGAGTGGCACCAAACATCAGGGAGTTCCATGAACCGCAGAATGATGAAGTCCAAGATTCACCGCGCCAGAGTCACGGACGCCAACCTCCACTACGTGGGCTCAATCACCATCGACACACGATTGCTGGCACTAGCGGACATTCGCGAATGGGAACAGGTCCATGTTGTCGATGTCGACAACGGAGCACGGTTCGAGACGTACGCGATCCCCGGCGGACCGGGTGAGATTTGCCTGAACGGTGCTGCTGCCCGGCTGGTCCAACCGGGTGATCGGATCATCATCATCACGTATGCCGATTACGAGGACGCCGAACTGGATGCCTACGTGCCGATCGTTGTGCACGTCGATGCAAACAACGAGTTGGTTGATGAACTCGAAGCGGCATCGATCACGGCTCATGAGGTCGGAGTCCATTCCTGACAATGGAACCGAATAACCGCAGGGTGCAACGTCGGCGGTCAGAGCGCGCAAGACTGGCCAACTGTGATCAAGCCCGCTGAACTCGATCTCCTCGTTGTGGGCTCCGGCGTCGCCGGTCTTTCCGCCGCGGTTCGGGCTGCCGATGGCCACGGGCTCCGTGTCGGAGTCCTCACAAAGGGTGCACTCGAACAGGCCACCACCCGATGGGCGCAGGGCGGCGTTGCCGCAGTCCTTGGGGGCGATCCGGATTCGACCGATCTCCATCTGGCCGACACCCTTGCCGCCGGCGATGGCCTCTGTGACGTCGATGCAGTGAGGGTCCTTGTCGAGGAAGGTCCTGGTCGCGTGCAGGACCTCATCACCCTCGGGGCAGCCTTCGACCGCGACGAGCAGGGGCACTTCGAACTCGCCCGCGAGGGAGGCCATTCCTTGGCCCGAGTCGTACACGCCGGAGGTTCGGCGACCGGCGCCGAGATCGAACGGGCACTTGTTGCCGCGGTGCGCCGCGCCGCGGTGGTCATCTACGAACACGCTTTCGCACTCGACCTTCTGATCGAAGACGGTGTGTGCGTCGGAGTGCGAGCCGCGACTGACGACGGCGTAATCAACGATGTCCGCGCCCGTCACGTCCTGCTGGCATCAGGTGGTGCCGGTCAACTATTCGCAGTGACCACCAACCCACTTGAATCGACCGGTGATGGAATCGCCATGGCGTTACGCGCCGGCGCAGCAGTTGCGGATATTGAATTCGTCCAGTTCCATCCGACCGCACTGCATTCGCCCCGCATGCCTCAGCCGCTCTTGTCGGAAGCATTGCGTGGCCATGGCGCGTTACTGCGTGACACCACGGGCGAACGCTTCGTCGACGAACTTCTTCCCCGCGATCAGGTCAGTCGCGCAATGACACGGCGAATGCTCGAACTCGATGTCGACCATTGTTGGCTCGACGCAACCGGTCTCACCGATTTCTCACAGCGCTTTCCGAACATTGCGTTAGCGCTGGCCGAAGCCGGGCTTGATCCGAGTGTCGACTGGCTGCCAATCGCTCCGGCCGCGCATTACCTCTGCGGCGGAATCGTCACCGATCTCGACGGCGCCTCGACGATCCCCGGCCTGTGGGCCGCAGGTGAAGCCGCATGTTCCGGTGTGCATGGTGCGAATCGTCTGGCGTCGAACTCGTTGCTTGAAGGCATGGTCTTCGGTGCACGCGTTGTCGAGGATGTCGAGCGAGGAACCGAAACGGCGTCGCCGACCGGAGCGATGCGTTCGACAAATGGAACGGAACAGTCGGGCGTCATCGGGGGCCGCCCAGTCAAGCGCTGGGCCCGTCCGCCCGAACTGACTTTCGACAATGACGACTCGACGCCGTCGGAAATCGCAGCGGCGCGCAACGCACTCCAGAGGGCCATGACAATGGGCGCGGGAGTCCTTCGGAACCAAGCATCGTTGGCCGCGACCGCAAAGGTGGTCGAGGACGCCGGATCGGTGGCGGCCGCCGGCACCGGACCAGCGGCGTGGGAACTGGCAAATCTGGTTGCAGTTGCATCGGCGCTGCTTGCGGCGGCAAGTGCACGGACCGAATCTCGAGGCGCCCACACCCGCGACGATTACCCCGGAACCGACCCGGATTTCGTCTGTCGTCTGGTGTTGCGCTGAAGAGTTCGACCGGAGGTCGCGCCAGAGGGCAGGCTTGCGGTGTGACCAACGCCGCGTATCCCCCTCAGACCGCTGTCCTCGAGGCGGTGTCGCGCGCGATCGCCGAAGATCTCCTGCCGCTTGGTGATCTCACGTCGGCTCTTTTGCCGAACGACCTCGTGACCAAAGCATCCTTCGTGGCGCGCGGGTCCGGCGTGCTGGCCGGTCGAGCGTGCGCCGTCGAGGCTTTCCGGCAGATTGACCCGTCCATCGAACTTGTTTGGTCAGTCGACGACGGTGACTCGGTCGCCCCGGGCACAGTCATCGCAACTGCGGCCGGCAATCTCGCCTCGATCCTCACCGCGGAGCGAACAGCACTGAACTTCCTTGGGCACCTTTCTGGCATTGCAACGCTCACTCGTACGTTCGTTGACGAGGCAGCCAAGGGTGGAGCGGCCCGCGTCTGGGATACCCGCAAGACGACTCCTGGTCTTCGCTCGCTCGAAAAGGCAGCAGTGCGCGCTGGTGGCGGGGCAAACCATCGCGGCAACCTCTCGGACTGGATCTTGCTCAAGGACAATCACATCGCACTCTTCGGAATCGCCGATGCTGTCCAACGAGCCCGGACGATGTGGCCGGCGCGTACCGTGCACGTCGAATGTGATCGACTCGATCAGGTACGTGAAGCACTGGCCGCAAACGCTGACGCGTTGTTGCTTGACAACATGACTCCTGACGAGATCCGCGCATGTGTGGCGCTCGCCGCGGAGTCGCAAAGGCGCCCACTCCTTGAAGCGTCCGGTGGAATCACGTTGGAGACAGTGGCTGCGTATTCAGCGGCCGGAGTCGACTGCATCTCGATCGGCGGACTCACAAACTCTGCGCCGGTGCTCGACATCGGCCTCGACATCGAACCGGCCTAACGGCCTCCAGGAGAAACAGTGCTTCTCGCCGTAGACGTTGGAAACACACAGACAGTCATCGGCCTGTACCAAGTGACGGGCAAGACGGCAGCGGGTTGCCGACCCGAAGAGAACCTGCTTGACCATTGGCGGATCTCGACCACATCCGATCGAACCTCAGACGAACTCGCCGTTCTCCTGCAGGGTTTCCTCGCTCTTCGTCGCACGAGTTTCAGTGAGATCGTCGGCATTGTTGTGTCGTCCGGAGTTCCCCGAGTTACGGCAACGTTGCGCGATGTCGCCGAACGACATTTCGATTTCGAACCGATCGTGATCGAACCCGGAGTGCGAACCGGTATCCGCATTGAGTACGACAATCCGAAGGAAGTCGGAGCCGATCGCATTGCGAATGCCATTGCAGCGTTTGATCTTTACGGCGGGCCGACGATTGTGGCCGATTTCGGAACGGCCACAACATGTGATGCCGTTTCCTCCGATGGCGTCTACTTGGGCGGCGCAATTGCTCCCGGCATCGAAGTGTCGATGGACGCTCTTATCGGTCGGGCTGCAGCCCTACGTGCCGTCGAACTCCGTCCGCCGCGCAACGTGCTCGGCAAGTCGACCGTCGAGTCGATTCAGTCCGGAGCGGTTTACGGCTTCGCCGCGCAGGTCGACGGTCTATGCGATCGCATTGAAGAAGAACTCGGCGCGTGCACGATCATCTCCACCGGTGGCCTTGCCGAGATGATCACACCGTTCTCAAAGCGCATTCAGCACACCGAACCGTGGCTCACGCTTCACGGCCTGCGACTGGTCTACGAGAAAAACCTCTGACCGTCTGCGTTCCGCAAACGGTTGTAGCCCGGCGTCGTCAGGTTCAGGCTGCAGAGCGGACGGTGCCGAGAAGGTGCTCGGCAGCCGCTTCGAGTGCCGTCGTGGCTTCTGTCCCCGCGTAGGGAGCGAGGGCGCGCTGGCCCTCTTCGACGAACGCCCGCGCTGTTTCAAGCGATGACGTAACCGCCGCTGACGAGCGCAGGAGAACACGAGCTGCCTCGAGCGATTCGGGATCGTCGACCGTTTCGATCGAACCGTCGGTAGGGGCGAGCTTCACGAGAAGGTCGCGAAGTTCAGCCGCCTGCGCGCCGCCAGATGCGAGCGTGCGGATGACGGGAAGCGTGTAGGTGCCTTCGACGAGATCGTGGCCGGCGGGCTTGCCGAGTTCCTCATCGGTCGAGGTGACATCAAGAAGATCGTCAACGATCTGGAATGCCATTCCGAAGCTGCGTCCGAAGGTGGTTAGCGCATCGATCTGGGCACGGGGGAGTCCGGCGACAATGGCGCCGACTCGGCACGAGGTGCCGAGGAGCGATGCGGTCTTGCCATCGATCGAGGAGAGATAGGCGGCTTCGGAGCGGTTGAGGCTGAAGGCATGCTGAAGTTCGAGGATCTGGCCCTCGCAAAGCTTGCCGATGGTGGCAGCGAGCAGGCCGGCTACTTCGGTGCCGAGCGAAGCAGCGATTTCAGATGCCTTGGCAAGGAGATAATCGCCGGCGAGGATCGCCTTGAGATTGCCCCAACGGGCATTGACGCTCTCGACGGTTCGACGAGTCGTGGCGTCATCCATCACATCGTCGTGATAGAGCGATCCGAGATGCACGAGTTCGACAGAAACGGCTCCAAGAACCACTTCGGCGGAGGTCGCGCCCATCTCGGCTGAGCCGGTGGCGGCCGCTGTGACGCAGAAGGCGGGCCGTACTCGTTTGCCGCCCGCCAGGATCAGATGGCTGGCGACTTCGGTCAGAAAAGGATCCTCGGTCACGACCGAGGACTTGAGGGCGTCTTCGACCCGGACAAGATCGGCCTGAAGCACGGGCAACTGGAGGAGGGGGGACACTGCGGTCACGGGGCAAATGTAGGCGGCGCCAGCCAGAAACCCTCAACCGGGGACCTGAACGTCGGGTCCGACGATCCCGTGGACAGGCGCAGCCCGCCCGAGGAGGCGATGTCGGGGTCGCTGGGTACACTCAGAACACGAATCCCCCGTCATGGGAAGCAGGTAGCAAAAGTGTTCGAACGGTTTACAGATAGGGCCCGCAGGGTTGTGGTGCTTGCGCAGGAAGAGGCACGCCTCCTCAACCACAACTACATCGGCACCGAGCACATCCTTCTCGGTCTGATTCACGAGGGCGAGGGTGTCGCCGCAAAGGCGCTCGAGTCACTCGGCATCTCGCTTGAGGCTGTGCGTTCGCAGGTCGAGGAGATCATCGGTCAAGGCGGTTCCTCGCCGAGCGGACACATCCCCTTCACGCCGCGTGCCAAAAAAGTCCTCGAGCTCTCATTGCGCGAGGCCTTGCAGCTCGGTCACAACTACATCGGTACCGAGCACATCCTTCTCGGTCTGATCCGCGAGGGCGAAGGCGTTGCCGCACAGGTTCTCGTCAAGCTCGGCGCCGATCTGTCCCGCGTGCGCCAGCAAGTCATTCAGTTGCTTTCGGGCTATTCCGGTCCAGGTCCGCAGGGCGAAAAGGCCGGCGCAACTGCTGGCGGGTCCGGCGAGCAGACCCCCTCGGGTTCCGCCGTGCTCGACCAGTTCGGTCGCAATCTCACGCAGCTCGCCCGCGAGAAGAAGCTCGATCCGGTTATCGGTCGGGCCCGCGAAACCGAGCGTGTGATGCAGGTGCTTAGCCGTCGCACCAAGAACAACCCGGTGCTCATCGGCGAGCCCGGCGTCGGCAAGACCGCCATCGTCGAAGGTCTCGCTCAGGCGATCGCCGCCGACGAGGTTCCCGAGACACTTCTCGGCAAGCAGCTCTACACCCTCGATCTCGGCGCACTCGTTGCCGGTTCGCGTTACCGCGGTGATTTCGAGGAGCGCCTCAAGAAGGTGCTCAAGGAGATCAAGACCCGCGGCGACATCATTCTGTTCATCGACGAGATCCACACACTCGTGGGCGCCGGTGCCGCCGAAGGTGCGATCGATGCTGCCAGCATCCTCAAACCGATGCTGGCCCGCGGTGAGCTTCAAACGATCGGTGCAACAACGCTCGACGAGTACCGCAAGCATCTCGAAAAGGACGCCGCTCTCGAGCGTCGTTTCCAGCCGATCAAGGTCGAAGAGCCTTCGGTCGCCCACACGATCGAGATCCTCAAGGGTCTGCGCGATCGCTACGAAGCACATCACCGTGTGACCATCACCGATCAGGCGCTCGTCGCCGCGGCGAATCTCGCTGATCGTTACATCGCCGATCGTCATCTTCCCGATAAGGCCATCGATCTCATCGACGAAGCCGGATCGCGTCTGCGCATCAAGCGCATGGCAACGCCGCCCGATTTCAAGGAACTCGAAGACGAGATCTCCAAGGTCGTGCAGGAGAAGAAGGACGCAGTCGAAGGCCAGCAGTTCGAAGAGGCCGGTCGACTCCGCGATCGTGAGAAGGAACTCCTCGCTCAGAAGGAAACCAAAGAGAAGGAAATGAAGGATTCCGGCATCGACCTCTTCGACGAGGTCGACGAGGAAGCCGTCGCCGAAGTTCTCTCCCTCTGGACCGGCATTCCCGTCTACAAGCTCACGGAAGAGGAGACCGCCCGTCTCCTGCGCATGGAAGATGAACTGCACAAGCGGGTCATCGGCCAGGAGAACGCCATCAAGGCGGTCAGCCAGGCCATCCGTCGCACCCGGGCCGGCCTCAAAGACCCAAAGCGTCCGTCGGGTTCGTTCATCTTCCTCGGCCCGTCTGGTGTCGGAAAGACCGAACTCGCCAAGACGCTTTCCGAGTTCCTCTTCGGCGACGAAGAAGCACTCATCCAGCTCGACATGTCCGAGTACATGGAGAAGCACACGGTCAGCCGTCTTGTCGGTTCGCCCCCCGGTTACGTCGGGTACGAAGAAGGCGGCCAGCTCACCGAAGCCGTTCGTCGTAAGCCGTTCTCCGTCGTGCTGTTCGACGAAATCGAGAAGGCCCATCCCGACGTGTTCAACACGCTGCTCCAGATTCTGGAGGAGGGACGCCTCACCGATTCGCAGGGTCGCTCGGTCGACTTCCGCAACACCGTGCTGATCATGACCTCGAACCTCGGTTCGTCCGATCTGCGCAAGGCCAACATTGGCTTCGGCAGGGCCGATGAAGCCGTCAGCTACGAGCGCATGAAGGAGAAGGTCAACGAGGCCCTCAAGGCGCATTTCCGCCCCGAGTTCCTCAACCGCATCGACGACACCATCGTGTTCCACGAGCTCTCCAAGCCCGAGGTCACCACGATCGTCGATCTCCTCATCAAGCGAGTCACCAAGCAGCTCGAGAGCCAGGGCATCGGCCTCGAACTCACCCAGGAAGCCAAGCTTCTGCTGGCCGACAAGGGTTACGACCCGACGCTGGGCGCACGTCCGTTGCGTCGTGCCATCCAGCGCATGGTCGAGGATCCGCTCTCCGAGCGGCTGCTCTGGAAAGAGTTCCGCGCCGGCCAAAACATCGTGGTCGACGTCGACATCGATCCCGAGACCGACGAGCGAGTCATTGTGTTCCGGGCAACCGAGGGTTTCGAGCCCCCGCCCATGGAACTCGCCGAAGCCGGCACCGTCGAGTAATTCGGCGCCGTCACATACAGCAGATCGATCAGAGCCCGGGCCCGGTGCCCGGGCTCTGTCGCGTGCGGGCTGCCTTCGGTGCAAAGCCGTGGCACTGGTAAGTTGCGCGCCGTGTTCATGAATCGACAACTGCCGCGCGTCGTTGCGCTTCTTGCGCTCGTGATTGTGATCGCGGCCAGTTGTCGAGTGCAGATCGAAACCAAGATTGATGTCGGACTTGATGGCAAAGGCACGATCACGCAAGGCATCGGGTTCGATGACGCAGCACTTAAGCGCATAGGTGATCCCGCTCAAGCGTTGAGCGCTGATGATCTTGTGGCCGCGGGCTGGGAAGTCGACGCTGCGTCAAAGGAAGGCGACCTCACCTGGATACGCGTGCATCACTCCTTCGCAACTCCTGAAGAAGGCACCGCGCTGTTGGCGCAATTGAGCGGACCCGATGGGCCCTATCGCGACATGCTCATCAAACGATCGAGTGGCGTGTTCTCGACATCGGTGAACGTGACAGGGCAGATCGACACGACCGCCGGCCTCGCCATGTTTGGTGATGCGCAGTTGGCGGCAGCGCTCGGAGGCGATGCATCCGGGGGACTGCTGGCCAAGATCGAAGCGGAAGAAAAGGCCCCGCCAGCGTCGATGGTTGACCTGACTCTCGTCGTGAACGCGGGAAGTTCGACGAAGACGTACAACGCGTCGTTCACGGACACCGACACACAGACGGTGAAGGTCGGTTCGTCAAAGGGGAAGTTTCTTCAGATTCTTGAGACCCTTTTTGTTCTCGCGCTTGTGGGAATGACAGCCACGGTGTTCGGCCTGCGCTATCGCAAGCGCCGTTTGCGTACCCGGCGCCTCATGCACTCCCGTGGCCGGCGCTGGTAGCCCTCAGTAGGCCGCTCTATTTGAGATGGCACCTGTTGTTAGGGGCTCGTTTATCGTTCGTCTCGAAGTGTGAGATGAACGTCACGAACCAAAGAAGGCATCGACAAGTGCTTTGAGCATGAGCCGGTCCCACTCGGCGAGCTCACCTTGTTGCGCACCGCGCTCTACGTACACACGACTAAGTAGAACGCTGTGTTGCCAAGCAACCGCACTGGGAAGGTCGATTTCTGCGCGGAGCCAGCCTCGCTCTTGCGCGACTTGAAGAGTGCCAGTCAAACCCTCAACGATTTCGTCCTGGGCGCGAAGCACTGCATCTTCAAGTTCGGGGCGAGCGAACGCGCTGCCGACCACGCTTACGCGACGCCATCGACTTTCTCCGCGCCCGGCGAGAGCCTGTTTCCAGATGTCCACGAGAGAGGCGCGCAGTTCCTCGCGTGACTGGCACAGCGAAAGTCGTTGGCCAATCGCGTCAATGTCCTCGCGGATTTGGCGGGAGTAGCGCTCAACCTGAGCAGCGGTGACAAGGCCATCGCGATTGCCGAAGTGGTAATAGAGGACTGGTGGGGTGACTCCAGCTTCCTCGACGATGTGGTTGACGCGCACCGCCGCCTCGCCGCCCGCGTCGATGGCAGCGACGGCGAGATCAAGGATCTTGGTGCGATTGTCGTCAGCCACGCAGTGACCTTACGGCCACCGGGACGGCGAGGAACCGAAACCAGATCATCCAGGAGCCTGCTTAGTTTCACTAGACATTGAGACATAGTCTTACTAGGGTTAGCCCTCCGAGTTCGCACCGAACACGGCCACCCTCTGGAAAGGTCTGAGATGTCTCGATTCACTCGTTCAACCCGCATGGTTGTCGCCAGTGCGCTCTTTGTTTCAACAGCAGCGGTGTTCGCGGCCAGCCCCGCCAATGCAGCGGGTACCGGCTCAATGGTTGACAACGGTGATGGAAGCATGACCGTCACCTGGACAGCGAGCGCACCTGATTCCGTTCTCATCAACTTCTACCCAAGCGGGGCGACCTGCCCACAGTTTGCAGACGGGATCAACGTCTCGTTCAACATTTCTGGCGGCACTGGTTCGAACCCAGCATTGGGCGCCAGCCCCACAATGCTTTCGGCTGGTTCCGCGGTGTGGGGTGGGCCGCCGCCAGCACCAATGCAAATTCCCGCGGGGCCCCGTATGGCATGCCTCTATGGGCGTGACGGACAGAACCTCGCCCCACTTCTGCAATCGCTTGCCATCACGTTCGCGGCGGTAGCTCCAACAACAACGACGACCACGACCACGACCACCACCGTTGCCGGCGGCGCGTCTGGCGCACCGGTGGCTCCAGCCTTCACCGGCTGATCGATTTAGCTTCCAGGTTTGTCAGGTGCCGCTCCTTCGGGGGCGGCACCTTTCGTTTGGGCGTCATGACTGTCGCGCCCGATGCGTAGGGTGTCGTCCATGGCCAAGATCCGAGCAGTGTTCCGGTGCATCGAGTGCGGCACGGCCACGCCCAAATGGGTAGGGCGCTGTCCTGGTTGTGAAGAATGGAACACGCTCGTTGAAGAGCTCGACGTACCGGCGTCAGCCGTTGCGGCGCATTCGTTCGGCCCACGCGACAAGCCTGTCCCGATCACCGAGGTCGACGCGCACGAATGGCATCCCCGTCCCACCGGGATCGACGAACTCGACCGCGTTCTCGGGGGCGGCCTTGTCCCCGGATCAGTCACATTGGTCGGCGGCGAGCCGGGTATCGGCAAGTCGACGCTGCTTCTGCAAGCAGTGGCGTCAATCGCGGGGGCTGGCGCAAAGGTCCTTTACGTTTCAGCCGAAGAATCCAAGCAGCAAGTGCGGTTGCGCGCCGAACGGCTCGGCTCACTGTGCCCTGATCTCTGGTTGGCATCAGAGACCTCGTTACCGAGCATTCTCGATTTCGTGAACGAGATTGAGCCGACGGTGCTCGTCGTCGATTCGATCCAGACCGTCCACCATCCCGAGATTGGCTCCGGCTCGGGTTCGGTGGCGCAGGTTCGCGAATGTGCCGCTCGCCTCGTGGGAGCCGCTAAGGAACGCGGCATGGCTGTCGTGCTGGTCGGTCACGTCACGAAGGAGGGCGGTCTCGCCGGGCCCCGCGTGCTCGAGCACGTGGTCGACACGGTGCTGGCCTTCGAAGGCGATCGACATCATGCGCTGCGTCTACTGCGCGCGGTCAAACATCGTTTCGGCGCTACCGATCAACTCGGCCTGTTCGAAATGACCGAGTTGGGAATGATCGGTGTTCCCGATCCGAGTCGTCTCTTTCTCGCCGATCGTCGTCACGGGGTTTCCGGTTCGGTCGTTGTTCCCACGATGGAAGGGCATCGCCCCCTGCTCGTGGAGTTGCAGGCGCTTGTCACAACAAGCGCGTTGCCGTCGCCGCGCCGCAGCGCGCAGGGCCTCGACTCTGGTCGACTCGCGCTACTCCTCGCCGTGCTGGGCGAACGGGCCGGGTTCTCCTACGCCCAAAAAGATGTCTACGCGCTCGCTGTAGGTGGCGTGAAGATCGCTGAACCCGCGGCCGATCTCGGCATCGCTCTTGCGCTGGCATCGGCATTGGCGGAGCGGCCATTGCCGGCCGATCTCGTCGTGTGCGGCGAGATCGGTCTCGGTGGCGAGATCCGGCAGGTATCCCAATGCGATCGGCGGCTGGCCGAAGCGGCCCGACTCGGATTCAACCGCGCCATCATTCCGCGCCTGGCGCCAGATCCACCCGATGGCATTCTGGCAACACGCGTGGGTTCGCTTGCCGAAGCGATTGCCGAACTCGGTCTGCTCGCTAGAGACTGATCCGGCATCCCCGAAACAGCACGACCGTTACACTCGCAGGATGGCTCGCCGACGCAGTGACGCGATGCTCGACGCGCTGGCGGCAGTGGCGCCGGGTAAGCCGCTCCGCGAGGGTTTCGATCGCATCCTGCAGAGTGGCATGGGTGCTCTTGTCGTGATCGGCGACGGCCCCGAAGTCCTGAGCATCTGCTCGGGCGGCTTCCTTCTTGACGCAGCCTTCAGTCCGCAGCGACTTTCAGAACTGGCGAAGATGGATGGCGCGATTGTGTTGGCCGCTGATGCCAGTCGCATCGCCCGAGCCAATGTTCATTTGGTTCCGAGCCCGAATGTTCCGACCTCGGAAACCGGCACCCGGCATCGCACCGCCGAACGCGTGGCTCGCTCCATCAACGTGCCGGTCATTTCGGTTTCTGAGGACATGTCGATCATCGCCGTGTACATCGGCGATGAGAAGCACCAACTTGTGCCGATTCCGCGTTTGCTCGATCGCGCCAATCAGGCCATGAAGACGCTCGAGCGTTACAAGGAGCGTCTTGTCGACGTGTCCAACAGCCTCTCGGCCCTCGAGGTCGAGGATCTCGTCACCGTGCGCGATGTCGTGACGTTGTTGCAGCGGACCGAGATGGTCCTGCGTATCGCAGGGGAGATAGAGAGCGACATCGTCGAGTTGGGTGTCGATGGACGGTTGTTCCGGCTGCAACTCGAAGAAGCGCTCGCCGGTGTCGAAGACGAACGACGTCTTGTCGTGCTCGACTATCTCCACGAGGACAACGATTGGCATCTCGCCGAGGCGATGTCCGGCCTCGAGTTGCTCGAGACAGAGATGCTCCTCGATCTCAAGGCGGTGGCCGAAGTTCTGCATCTGCCCGAAGGCGGCGCCGATCTTGATGGAGCCGTGCAGCCCAAGGGCTATCGCATGCTCTCGCGCATACCGCGTCTGCCCGAGACGGTGATCGAGCGCATCGTCGTCCGATTCGGCACTCTCGACAAGGTGCTGCGAGCCACGGAGAGCGATCTCGATGCTGTCGAAGGTGTCGGCGAGCATCGTGCGTCGGCGATTAAAGAAGGTTTGGGCCGACTCGCCGAGTCGAGCATCCTCGATCACTACTCCTGAGGTCTTTCGTGCGAATTGTGCTTGCAAGCGGAACACCGGCCGAGATTGTTCAACCGAAGATCGTCGATGAATCAACACGAGGGCTCGTGCTGTTTCCCGACATCATGGGGCTGCGGCCACTCTTCGATGACATGTGTCAACAGCTCGCCGCTGATCACGGCTGGGTTGTTTGCGCGCCCGAGCCGTTCCCGGGTCAGGAAAGTCTGACGGTCGACGAGCGTCTGGCTGCGATGGCGACGTTCTCGGACGTGAAATTCCGCGTTGATGCGCTTGCTGCTGCGGATGCCACAGGCTGCCGCGAGGTAAGCGCCATCGGTTTCTGCATGGGCGGAATGCTCGCATTTAAAGCGTCGTCGAGCGGACGATTCCATCGCGCCGCCGGTTTCTACGGAATGATCAGACTTCCGGAGGCGTGGCGAGGCGTGTCACTGGCCGAGCCCATTGAGGCGCTCGCATCTCGAGATCGTTGCCCGACGATGGCGATCATCGGAACCGCCGACCACTTCACGCCCGCTGCGGATGTTTTGGAGGCGGAAGCGCTCAGTGTAGAGATCGTCCGCTACGAGGGAGCCGAACACGGTTTCGTGCACGATGCCTCGCGACCCGCGTACCGCGTCGATGACGCCGCCGATGCATGGCAGCGAGTTGTTTCGTTTCTGAACGCCTGATTAGCGCTTTGGTTGGTCTTTCGACAGTTTGATCAAGCGGGTGAGTTCGGTGACCATTGTTCCGAAAGGGATCCAGTCGACATCGTCAAGCAATCGAGTGTTCAGACTGAGGAGCAATGAGGTCATGCCGTGAGCGCGGGCGCCGTACCAAAACACCGACGAAAGAGTGACCGCATTGCCTTTTTCCGCTGTCTTGATATGCGCAGTGGATTCGATGAATCGGGTACGCAGAATCTCGCTCAGAGATTCGTGATGACGAGCCGCAACGAGTGACTCAGCGCGCAGTTGTCGAAGGGATCGGTACTTGTCCGAGATAATTCCAAGCTCAAGGGCGATCATCCCGAGAAACCGTTCCTCACCGGTCATATGCAGGAACGACGCGTCACCGGTCATGATGATCTGGTCGATCATGGCGGTAAGAGCGAACGTCATGAGTTCGTCTTTGCTTCCGACATGTGTGTAGGCGGAACTGAACGAGTGGCCGGCCGCGCGAGCCACTCGCTGAGCGGTGGCCTTTTCGTATCCGACGCGGGATACGACGTCCATTACCGCAGTCACGAATTCGTCGAGACCAAGATCGCCGGTATCGGGGTGGGGGAACTTCAGTTCCAGCGGCACCGGGTGGCTACCGATATACGTGGGAGCCGGGGCCTGGATCGCCGCTTGTCGTCCGACTTGCAAAGTCTCCGCCCAAGGCGGTGACGCCGATGGAAGCAATCCGCTGTAGATGATCGCTCCCAGCGGGAGCGTGATCCACGGGTAGACCGCAGAGAACGCGATTGTTGAAGACTCGGCGCGGATCTTCTGGAGGGCGGAATCCACGTCAGTCCGGACGCTTTCGGCCAGCATCGGAAAACGGCGGGCCACGGCGATGGTTTCGACGACTGCGAGTGACTCGGCTGAGGGATTAGTCATCTCGGCCAGAAGCCATTCGGAGGGATCGGCTGCATCTCCTAGAGCGAATTGGGAGGCTTCGTCGAGCAGGCGGTGGAATCGGTCACGAATGGATCCTTCCCACAACTCAAGGGCGACATCCTCAGGAGAGTCGTAGCGGCCATAGAGGGGCCCATTGGACAAGCCAGCTTCGCCGGCGATCTTGGTGAGTGACAGACCGTCGACGCCTTTTGTGCTGAGCAATCTCAGCGCGGCGGCGCTGATGTCGGTCTGGACGTTCTTCGTACGCTGGGCTCGGGAAACTCGAGGTGGCGTAGGTGCCGATGAGCTTTTTCTTCCCATGAAACGAGACTGTGCCGATCTGGATAGGGCTCTGCGTCAGAGAACGAGCCTTTTGTCCTGCGGGTTGCCACTTACCTTACCGATAGCGGTCGGTGTTGTCTCGCTTCGCAGACATGTGTTGGTCGGGCACTGGCGGCACAGCGACTAGAAACGATCCAAGGCCCGCCCCGGGTCGGATCGGAAGGATTCACCATGAAGGTCGACATTTCTCTTGCCATGTCGGGGCCCCTCGACGCCGCGCCCCGAGCAGCGGAGTTGGCCGCCACCGGCGCCGACGGTCTCTTCAGCTTCGAAAACGCCCATGACGTGTTCTTTCCGCTGGTTTTGGCCAGCACCACTGCTGAGATCGACCTCATGACCAATGCGGCGATGGCCTTTCCTCGCAGCCCCCTCCATCTCGCCTATGCCGCCAATGATCTGCAGCTACTCAGTAAGGGACGTTTTCGCCTCGGCCTTGCGTCGCAGATTCGCCCCCACATCCAGAAGCGCTACGGATCGACGTGGGAGAAGCCGGTCGCGCAGATGCGCGAGTGGGTCTTGGCCATGAAGATGATTTTCGGCCATTTCGCCGGTGAGGGGCCGTTCGATTTCCGTGGCCAGTGGACAACTCACACGCTGATGACGCCGAACTTCAACCCCGGCCCGAACCCGTATGGTCCGCCTCCGATTCTGGTGGGCGCGCTCGGCCCGAAGATGTGCGAGATGACCGCCGAGGTCGCGGACGGCATTCTTGTCATGCCTTTCAACTCCGGCCGTCACTTCGCCGAGCGCACATTGCCGGCCCTCGACCGCGGGCTCGAGAAGTCGAATCGATCCCGCGACGACATCGAGATCGTCCTCGAAGTGATCTGTGCCATTGGCGAAACCGACGAAGAGATTGCCGCGGCGGCGCAGGGAGTCCGGACGTTGCTTGCGTTCTACGGATCCACGCCGTCCTATCGTCCCGTCCTCGATGTCGAAGGTTGGGGTCCGCTCCAGGAGGAACTGAACGCACGCTCCAAGCAGGGCGACTGGGCAGGCATGGCTGGTCTCGTGCATGAGGACATGCTCCATACGATCGCCGTTGTCGGAACACCTGAACAGGTGGCAGCCGAGATCATGGCGCGCTACGGCGACCATGCCGACCGGGTTTGTCTTTACTTCCCCGGGTATCCGATCTCCGATGCGTGTATCGCAAAGACTGTTGCGGCAGTGAAAGCGGCTGCATCTAAACGAGTTTCATGACGGTGCGCCCGATTGATACCGGCACCACGGATCTTCTCGCTGAACTCCATGGCGATGGTGTTCTTGTAGCCACACTGAACCGTCCCGACACGCGGAACGCGTTCAGTGGCGCAATGGGACGCGCGCTTGGTGACATCTATCGGATAGCCGACGCCGACGACGAGGTGCGCGTGGTCGTTCTCACCGGAACACCGCCGGCCTTCTGCGCCGGAGCTGATTTTTCCAGCGGATCTGATGTATTTGAGCGATCAGAAGCACAAGCTTTCAGCGCGAACCCGGTGTCGCCTCCCGCGTGGCGTATTCGCAAACCCGTCATCGCTGCAGTGAATGGACACGCCATCGGTGTCGGCTTAACGCTGACGCTGCACTGCGATCTTCGGTTCTTTGCCCGCGACGCCAAATACGGAATTGTTCAGGTTCGACGAGGCGTCATGCCCGATGCACTGAGCCATTGGACGTTGCCTCGAATCGCCGGCCTTGCCAACGCCGCCGACATCATGTTGACCGGCCGAACGTTCACGGGCGACGAAGCACGCGAACTCGGCATTGCGTCGCGCGTGCTGCCGAACGACGACGTGCTGCCACATGCACTCGAGGTCGCGCACGACATGGCGGTGAACACCGCTCCGGTCTCGGTGGCGGTAACGAAGCGACTTCTATGGAGTTCGTTTGCGATGAGCCCGAGTGAGATCGACCGGGCCGAAACGGATTTGCATCATCACCTCATGGGAGAGGCCGACGCGCGTGAGGGCGTCAATGCGTTCCTCGAGCGTCGGGAACCGAACTGGTCGCTCACCGTGAACAACAACTGGCCAGCCGAGTGGCCCGGATCTGACGAGGACGTATGAGCGATCCAACGATGACAACGACGTCTGAAGTTCTTGCCGGTCGCGATCTCACAGGTGAGACCGTCCTGATCACGGGCGCAACCACGGGGATCGGGAAAGAAACAGCGCGGGCCCTCGGTGCGGCAGGAGCGACAGTCGTCATCACCGGCCGCTCGGACGAGAAGGGAAAACAGGCTGTCGCGGAGTTGCGCGAATCTGTTCCAGACGGCTCGTTCTCCTACGAGGTTCTCGAACTCGGTTCGCTCGCCAGTGTGCGCGCGTTCACTGATCGATACCTTGCCGAGCACGATCGGCTTGATGTCCTCGTTGCCAACGCCGGAATCATGGCGGTTCCATTTGGGAACACTGAGGACGGATTCGAGTTGCAGTTCGGCACGAATCATCTCGGCCACTTCGTACTCATCGGTCGACTCCTGCCGTTGCTCGCATCCAGCGCTCCGGCGAGGGTGGTTCTCTTGAGTTCGGGCGGCCACGCTGCATCAGACATTGGGTGGGACGATCCGAACTTCACCTCTCGCCCGTATTCAAAACTCGAGGCATACGGGCAGTCGAAGACGGCAAACGTGCTTCATGCTGTCGAGATCGACCGGCGCTATCGGGATCAGGGTGTCAATGCATGGTCGGTGCATCCGGGAATGGTGAAGACCGATCTCGGCCGTCATTTCACCAGCGATGATTACGCGGAACTCGTCGAACGGGCGAAGGCGGCTGGTGGGGAACTTCCCCGTCGGGTCGGGGTTGATGTTGGCGCAGCAACGAGTGTGTGGGCGGCAACGACGGACGAGGCGCTCTCGTGCGGCGGGAGTTATCTGGCCGACTGCGCTGCAGCCAAAGCGCGAAGTTGGGCTACCGATCCGGCCGCGGCCCGCCGACTCTGGGCGTTGTCCGAAGAACTTGTAGGCGAATCGTTTCCCGAACCGGACTGAGCTCGGACACGCGCTTCAGCGAGCGCGAAGTTCGAGTTGTTCGCGGTTCGTGATGCGATAGCGACGCTCGGCCTGATCGATCCAGCCGAGGCGCACGAAGCTTGCGATTGCCTTGTTCACACGTTCGCGTGAAGCGCCGACCATGCCGGCAAGTTCTTCCTGCGTGATGGGAAGCGAGAATTCATCGGCCTCACCGGCAAGCTCGAGGAGTCGCTTAGCCGTGCGACCGGTGACGTCGAGAAAGACTGAATCGGCCAGTTGCTCGTCGGTGCTGCGGAGGCGAGTGGCAAGCATCTCGACAACGTTCCAGAGAAGCTCGGGCTGGCTCTCGTAGATAGCGCGGAGAGGAGCGTAGGGAATGGCGATTGCTGCGGATGGTTCGAGCGCACGGGCTTCGGCCGAACGGGCACGCCCGTCGAACAATGCCATCTCGCCGAAAAGGTCGCCGCGCTCCATAAGTGCAACTACCGATTCGCGACCGTCGATCGAACGATTGGCGATCGCAATGCGACCAGACTCGACCACGAAGAGTTCGGCGGCTACATCGTTCTCGCTGAACATGACGCCCCCGCGGCTGTACGTGCGAGTCTCGGCCACGGCGACAAGGGCATCGAGGGGTTCGCCTTCGAAACCTTTAAAAAATTCGACTGTGTTGAGAAGCTCACGATCTACCACTGGGGCCAACCCTAGTGGGCCTGCACGATGGCGTTGGATGTTTCTCAACGCGTCATCCCGCACGCTCCAGTCGTCGCGTAACGTTGTCATGCCGATCGAGATCTGCGGGAAGAGTGACGATCATGAGTTCAAATGATGTGCCGGCCGATGGACCCGTGTGGGCAATCGTTCTCGCTGCCGGCTCGGGCCGGCGCTATGGCCCCCATCCGAAGCAGTACGAGTTTCTCGGTAGCGAACGGGTTGTCGATCGGTCACTGGCCATTGCTCGGGCCGCCGCCGATCACGTTGTAATAGTGCTCGGCCCAGGCGAGGAAGCGGAAGGCGCCCGACTTGTTGAAAGCGGCGCCGCCGATGTCGCGGTTGAGGGTGGCGAGGAACGGTCTGATTCGGTGCGGGCTGCGCTCGGCGTGATCGACGAGGATGCGGCGGTGATCGTGGTTCACGATGCGGCTCGTCCGCTGGCTACAGCTGAACTTCATCAGGCGGTGGTCGCGGTAATTCACGGGGGCGCCGATGCCGCCATTCCGGCGATCCCCGTTACCGACACGATCAAGCGGGTGAGCCACGATGAGCACGGGAACCTCGTCGTCTCGGCGACGCTCGACCGGTCGGAACTCATGGCGGTACAGACCCCGCAGGCTTTCCGGGCTGATGCATTGCGGGCGGCACACGCCCACGATGGTTCGGCCACGGACGACGCCGCCCTCGTGGAACAGGCCGGGGGTCGAGTGGTGATCGTGGCGGGCGAAGCCACCAACATCAAGATCACCGGGCCCACCGACCTCGCTGTGGCAATCGTGCTGCTCGGCACGCTCGGGTAGTTTGGGGAAATGACAGTCAGAGTCGGGCAGGGTTTCGACGTGCATGCCTTCTCTGATGACCCATCTCGGGTGCTTGTACTCGGTGGCGTCATTTTCGAAGGAGAGCAGGGACTCGTGGGACATAGCGACGCTGATGTGATCGCACACGCATGTGCTGATGCATTGCTCGGAGCGGCCGGCCTCGGTGACATCGGCCAGCACTTTCCGGACACCGATCCGACCTGGGCTGGTGCCGACAGCATTGATCTCCTGACTGAAGTGGCGAGCCGGGTGCGAGCTGCTGGTTTCGAACCTGGAAATGTGGACGCCGCCGTCGTGTGCGAACGTCCGAAGCTTGCGCCGCACCGAGACATGATGCAGGCGCGCCTCAGTCTTGCCGTGGGTGCTCCGGTCACGGTCAAGGGCAACCGGGCCGAGGGCTTGGGTTCAATCGGTCGTGGCGAGGGAATCGCCTGTTTCGCGGTCGCCATTGTGAGCGCCCGATGAGCGCCGCACGAGCGGGCGGTGGCGCCCGCAAACCAGCGGGGGCCAAGGCGGCACCGAAACGAGCCAGTGGCCCCAAGCGCGAGAGCGCACCCAAGCGTGGCGGCGCACCGAAGCGCGCCGCTGCCGCTCCCCGGGGTGCTGCACCCAAGGGTGGAGCCAAGCGCGGGTCATCGACTCGCGGGTCTGCGGCCGATGCTGGCGGCAAGCCCCGCAAGCCCCTTTCGATCGCGGCACAGAAAGCGGTCGAGGCCAAGAAGGTCAAGCACGCGGCGGCATCAGTTCGCAAAGCAGACAAGCCCGGTGGTGGTCCCCGCCGTCGCGTCGGAGCCAATGGTGATCGTCCGATCCCTCGTGGTCAGGCGACACCCAAGGGTCTCGGTGGCGATCAGGTCGAAGGTCGTCACGCCGTCCGCGAACTACTGATCGCCGACACCAGGCGCGTGCGCGAGATCTATGTCGCCGAAGATCAGGACGACACCGAAATCCTGCAGGACATCGTCGATCTGGCTATCGACCTCAAGGTCCCTGTACGCGAAGTCACGCGTACACGTCTGTTCGCGCAAGCTCGTACGGAATCCCCGCAGGGCGTTGTTGCGCACGCTGCCGAACTTCCGCAGTACGAACTCGAGGACCTTGCCCACAGCAAGGCTGCGAACGGCGCGCCGCCCTTCCTCCTCGCCGTTGATGGCGTGACTGATCCAGGCAATCTGGGCGCACTGCTTCGTTCGGCGGAATGCGCCGGCGTGACTGGAGTTGTTCTTCCGAAACATCGAGCGGTGCACATCACGCCGACCGTGACGAAGGCTGCAGCCGGCGCAGTTGAGTATCTGCCTATGACGCTCGTGGGCGGGCTGCCGAGCGCGCTCAATCAACTCCGGGAAATGGGCGTCTGGGTCGTCGGCCTCGACATGGGTGGCGACACCGACTTGTTTGACCTTCAGGTCGCCAACGAACCGGTCTGTCTCGTACTCGGGGCCGAGGGCAAGGGCCTGTCGCGACTCGTGCGTGAGCGATGCGACGCGATCGCGAGCATCCCATTGATGGGTCAACTCGCCTCGCTCAACGTGTCGGTCGCCGGAGCTCTCGCTTGTTTCGAGGTAACGCGTCGTCGTCTGGCCGCAAAAGAAACTGGCGCGCCGACGAGTTAACTCCCCGGCCGGGAACCGATGTCGGTTTCCGAGACGAACATTCCGATGTTCACGGTTTCGACTAGTTGGACTGAAGTGACAGCCACACCCGTTCGGGCGTGAGTGGCATGTCGATATGGCGAACACCGAGATGTGACAAAGCGTCGATGACAGCGTTTTGGACAGCAGGCGTTGCTCCGACTGTTCCGGACTCGCCTATCCCCTTCGCTCCCAATGGATTGATTGGGGTTGGCGTTTCCATCTCGATTCTCTCGAACATCGGGAACTCGGCGGCCGAGGGGACGAGGTAGTCGATGAATGTGGCGCTCTGCGGGTTTCCGTCGTCGTCGTAAAGCACTTCTTCGAACAGTGCCTGTGACACGCCTTGTGCAAGACCGCCGTGCACCTGTCCGTCGACGAGCAACGGGTTAAGGATTCGTCCGGCGTCATCGCACGCGATCAGTCGGAGGAGTTCGACCTTGCCCGTCTCGACATCGACCTCAACAACGGCGAGGTGTGTGCCGAACGGGAAGGTGGGGCCCGACGCAGTGAAGTCAGAAAGTGCGACAAGTGGATTGCCGTCAGCGACGATCGTGGCGGCGACGTCGGACCAGCCCAGGCTGACGGCGGGGCTTCCGATGACGTGGAAACGGCCGAGTTCGGTGTCAAGCACGATGTCGTCAGTACTCGCCTCAAGCAGGTCGGCTGCGCGCACGCGCGCAAGATCGACAAGCTTGCCCGCGGCGTCGAACACCGCGTTGCCGGCGATCTGGAGTGAACGCGATCCGCCGGTGACTTCGCCGGTCGGCACGAGATCGGTGTCGCCGTAGACGACCTCGACCGAATCGATCGGGATACCGGTTTTCTCCGATACGAGCATCGCCCAGGAGGTCACGTGGCCCTGCCCGTAAGGGTTTGATCCGGTGACGACTCGCGCCGTGCCGTCGGGAAGCAATTCAACCGAGCCGTATTCGGATCCACCGGGCATGGCCGTGATCTCTACGTAGGTGGCGAGTCCGATGCCAAGCAGTCGTTGATCGTTGTTGTCCCGACGCGTGGCTTGTTCTGCTCGCAAATCGGCGTACGAAGCTGCCGCCAGAACGCGATCAAGCGAGCCGACGTAGTCGCCGCAGTCGTAGACGGTTCCAGTGGGCGTGGTGAAGGGGAAAGCATCGGTCGACACGTAGTTGCGACGGCGAACATCAGCGGGATCGAGGCCGGCCTCGGAAGCGAAGAGATCGACAGCGCGTTCGAGCGCAGCAGCTGCTTCGGGACGACCGGCACCGCGGTAGGCGCCGGTCGTAGTGGTGTTGGTGACGACAGAACGCGAACTGAACTCGACGGCGGGAATGTCGTAGACCCCGCTTGCCATGATCCGTGTTGCCAACGGCAAGATTGCGCCCATGTTCGGATAGGCGCCGCCCTCTTGGACGACATCGATTCGATAGGCGAGAAGATCACCGTCGGCTGTTCCGCCCAATGTGACCGTCTGGATCTGGCCGCGGCCGTGATTCATGCCGACGAGGTTCTCCGAGCGGGTTTCGCTCCAACGCACGGGACGACCGATGCGCCGTGAGAGCTCCCCCAGCAGCAGCGCCTCGGCTGGTGCCTGAGCCTTGGCCCCGAATCCACCACCAACGTCGGGGCACACGACACGAACCATCGACGGATCAAGGCCGTACATCTCGGCCATGGCGTTGCGGATTGGATGTGGTCCTTGACAGCCGATCTCGAGAACAAGTCTGTCGTCGTCCCACCACGCGAGTGCACTGCGCGCTTCGATGGGAGCGGGGGCGACTCGCTGGTTGACGGTTGTGAGCGTGACGACGACAGCGCACTCATCGAACGAGACGGGATCACCTCGGTGTTTCAGGGTCATCGCCACATTGCTCTCGGAATCGGGAAAGAGCAGAACCGCATCGTCGGCAAGCGCATCGAGTGTGCGGACAAGCGCGGGTAGGGGCTCAATTTCGACAATGACGGCCTCGGCGGCGTCGACAGCAGCAGCTCTGGTCTCGGCGACAACAGCGACGAGTGGCTCGCCAACGAATCGCACCCGATCACGAGCGAGGATGGGTCGGGTCATCGCCTGATCGATCATGATCATCGGGAAAATGTTCGGAAGTTCGATGTCGGCCGAGGTGAGTACGCAGAGCACACCGGGAGCGAGCAGCGCTTCTGACGTGTCGATCGAAACGATCTTGCCGTGGGCGATCATCGACCGGACATAGACGACATGGGCTGCGTCGGGCGAAGCGATGTCGTCGACGTATGTTCCCCCGTGAGTGAGGAGCGCAGGATCTTCCTTGCGAACCACTCTGTTGCCCAAGATGCTCATGGCCGGACGCTATCGGCCCGCATGGCCGCGAGCTTGCCCTTTTGGTCTCTGATGCCGGTCCCGATCTCGCAGTTGCATGTTGAGCGATGTGGGGACACGATGACGGTCCGTTGTCGAAATTTTTGGGGGAGCAAACGTGGCTGGTCAGACGCATCGATGGGAACCACCTGCTGCCGCCGGCCCGCTGGTCGGACCGGGTGGGCACTTCGAGATCGTTGAGGAGCCGGTGCTCGGTGTCCCGGTTCGGGTGTTCAAGAATCGGCCGAGCAATCTCCGCGAGGTGCTGGCCAACGGTGTGGCCCGAAGTGCTGATCTTCCTTTCCTTGTATTCCCCGACCGGACGCTGACCTACAGCGATGTCGGTGCATCGGTGGGACGAGTCGCAGCGCACTTCACCGAACTCGGGGTGAAGAAGGGGGATCGGATCGCGTTCGCATCGGCGAATGTGGCGTCGTACGTGATCGGTTGGTGGGCGACGGTTGCCTGTGGCGCCGTGGTTTCCAGCCTCAACGGTTGGTGGACTCCAGTCGAGTTGCTGCACGGCATCGAACTATCGAAACCCACCCTTGTGTTCGCCGACGAACCGCGCATGAAGCGTTTGTCTGAGGCGGGTCTTCCGGCGAATGTCCAAATCCGTGCGATCACGGACCTTGACGCTTTGATCGGACCGGCCCGAGCCGACGATCCCGGGTTCCCGACCACGCCGATCGTTGAGGACGATCCTGCGGTTCTGTTGTTCACGAGTGGAACCACCGGTCGCCCCAAAGCGGCAACGCTCTCGCATCGCAATTTCATTCATTGCCCGATGGCGGTTCTCGCTCAGGGAGCAATCGGGCAGATGCTCGCACCGCCTCCGGCCC
This sequence comes from Acidimicrobiales bacterium, assembly GCA_044239895.1. Lineage (GTDB taxonomy): Bacteria > Actinomycetota > Acidimicrobiia > Acidimicrobiales > Acidimicrobilacustridaceae > Acidimicrobilacustris. The sequence continues at coordinate 346,891 of JBIIAM010000001.1, forward strand.
CCGCCGCCGGTGCGGCAACGCCACCGCAACCGTCATCGCTGTTTGTCGCGCCGCTATTCCATGTCTCCGGTGCCCTGCCGCTCGTAGTTGCGGCCTTTATCGGTTCGAAGCTCGTGTTTCCACCGGTCGGTGCCTGGAACGAGATCACACACCTTTCGCTGACGCAGGAGCACAGCATCGGCGCATGGAGTGGCGTGCCCACGCAGTTCTGGCGCCTGCTCGAGCATGCACAGTTCGACGAGTTCGACACGTCGAGTGTTCTCTCGTTGGGTGGCGGAGGAGCGGTCTACTCGCCCGAGTTGCTTCGTCTCATGGCCCGCAAGTTGCCGCAGGCGCGCGTCGGTGTCGGTTACGGAATGAGTGAAACGCTCGGTTCTGGTTCCCGCCTCGGCGGCGTCACGCTCGAAACCAATCCGGCATCGGTCGGCACGGTTGAGGCGATGTGTGAGATCCAAATCCGGGACGAGAACGACGCGGTTGTCGAGGACGGCGACGTCGGCGAGATCTGTATTCGTGGCGCAGCGGTGTTCATTGGTTACTGGGATAACCCCGAAGCATCCGAAAAGGCGCTGGATGCAAACCGTTGGTACCGCACTGGTGACTTCGGTCGCATGACCGAGGGCGTCCTCCAGCTCGAAAGCCGCATGCGCGATCTCATCATCCGCGGCGGCGAGAACATCTACCCGATCGAGATTGAGCAGCGTCTCGAGGAGCATCCGGCTATTGCCGAAGTCTGTGTCGTCGGCGTTCCCCATCATCAACTGGGTCAGGAAGTCGCAGCAGTCATCGTCGTACGCGCTGGAGCAGAACTCGACGAGGATGCGGTTCGCGATTGGGTGCGGGCCACGCTCGCATCATTCAAGGTGCCGACTCACGTCGCTTTCCGAGCCGAGTTGCCCTACAACGCCACGGGCAAAGTCCTGAAGCACGAGGTCGAAGCGGAACTCGAAGCACAACTCAAATCTTGAGCGCATCGCCAGTCGTCTAATCTCTCAAGCTCCGCCCGAGTAGCTCAGTTGGTCAGAGCGCCTGTCTTGTAAACAGGGGGTCAAGGGTTCGAATCCCTTCTCGGGCTCTTATGCGCCATACCGATCGAGCTGATTTCGATGAATCGTTCTATCGGGCGACCTACGAGGATCTCCGGGGCTTGGATTCTCAGGCATTGCGTGATCATTGGGAGCGAACCGGGAAGGCCGAAGGCCGGTAGGGGAGCCCCAATCAAGAGATGCCGATCGTCGAACTTGGTCAGGCGTTCATCACCCGCAGCGAATGGATTGAGCGGGCCACCTCGCTGCGTACCAATGCCCAGCTTCCCGATGGACGTCAGACGTTCACGAGTTGGATGCGTACCAGCGATTCGAACATGGGAAATGTCGTGCGATCGCCGTCAGCGCCGCGGGCGGCCGTCCTTTCGAGCCTTTATCGCTCGATCGACTATCTCGATGCGTATCTCGGCAACCTCGCTGAACAGACCGTGTTCGCAGAGTGTGATGTCTGCATCGTGTCGGTCGATCCGATTGACGCCGAGCGCGAACTGATCCACACGTTCGCTGACACGTTTGCAAATGTGAGCGTTCACCTGAGCGACAAGCGAATCGGGATCTATGAGGCATGGAATATCGCTGCCGCAATGAGCGACGCGCCGTACCTCACGAACGCGAATGCGGATGACCTTCGCAGCTGTCGTTCACTCGAAGTCCAGATCGCAGGCCTTCATCAGAACCCACACGTAGATGTGGTGTTTCAAGACATGTATCTGACGCTTGATCCGTCGCTGAATTGGGAACAGATCGTTGCAATGGGCCTGCGCACTGATTTCCTGGAAGCGACGCTGCCGAACCTGCTGAGCGGTCTGAATGTTCCGCACTGTGGCCCGATGTGGCGCCGGAGTCTCCACGACGAACTAGGTGGTTTTGACGAAAGTTTTGAGAGCGCGGCGGATTGGGAGTTTTGGATTCGCTGCGCGGCAGCAGGCAAGACTTTTCTGAAACTCGATGAACCGACGGTTGTCTATTTCATCAACGGCGATGGAGTGTCGCGCCGCAAGGATGGTCCGGGTTACACCGAACCGGCGTTGGTTCTTGAGCGATACCGACACCTGCTCTGATTCCCGACCGGTGCGGCCGGAAACATGTGCGCAGAATCACCAGGCGATGACACCCGCGCCATGAAGTGCGGCGATTTCGTCGGCATCGAATCCGAACTCGGCGAGAACCGATTCGGTATCGACCCCGGGATAGGCATAAGTGGGCCGGACTTCGCCCGGGGTGCGACTGAGGCGCGGAGCGGGAGCCAATTGCGGCACTGATCCTTCGACCGGAACGAATGTGTTGCGGGCGACGATGTGAGGATGCTGCTCGGCCTCAGCGAACGAGAGCACTGGGGCGAAGCACACGTCGGTTCCTTCGAGTAGCGCCGACCATTCGTCGCGCGTTTTGGTGCGAAACGCGCCAGCGATGTGATCGCGCAGTTCGGGCCAACGGCTCTCGTCATTTTGCGCGGGAAGTGCGGCGGGATCGAGTCCGAGTTTCTCGATGAGCTGCGCGTAGAACTTCGCCTCGATGGGAGCGGCGGTGACGTACTTGCCGTCGGAGGTTTCGTACACGTTGTAGAACGGCGAACCACCGTCGAACAGATTTGTGCCGACCGGGCCGGTGTGAAATCCCGTGCGGGTCATTCCGTAGAACACCTGATAGATCGACATGACACCATCGACCATTGCCGAATCGATGACCTGCCCTTGGCCCGATCGTTGCGCTTCAAAAAGGGCGCACACCATGCCGAAGGCAAGGTGGAGACCGCCGCCGGCGAAATCGCCGAGCACCTGAAGAAGTGGGACCGGCGGTTCTCCGGGGCTACCAACCGAGCCGATCGCTCCGGTGATGGCCTCGTAGTTGAGCGAGTGCCCAGCTGAATGGGCGAGAGGTCCGGTTTGGCCCCACCCAGTGAGACGTCCGTAGACGAGCTTCGGATTGCGGGCCAGCATGACCTCGGGGCCGATGCCCAGTCGCTCGCACACGCCTGGCCGGAATGCTTCGCAAAATCCGTCGGCTTGTTCCACGAGACGAAGAAGGGATTCGACACCTTCCGGCGATTTGAGGTTGATGGTGATTGAGCGACGGCCGCGGTCGAATTCGCTGTCACGGTGCGTTGGTTTGTCGGCCGGAACTTCGTGCGTCGGATGAACGCGAATGATGTCGGCTCCCATGTCGGCGAGCTTGAGCGTCCCGTAGGGCAATGCTCCAAGCCCGGCCAATTCGATGATCTTTACGCCGTCCAGCGGTCCCATGTCTCCCCCTCGGTGTTGGATGGGACCCTAATCGTCCGAACGAAATCCCCTGTCAGCCGCTTGTCCCTCGGGGTCCTTGCATCAAGCGCGCCGGGCGGCGAACATCAACACCAATGGAACTCACCGAACGCGACAAAGCGATCCTCGATTTCGAGCGGTCGTGGTGGCATGAGACCGGCCCGAAGGAATCGCTCATCCAGGAGCGCTTCGAACTTTCGGCGAGCCGGTACTACGTAATCCTTGGTGAGCTTCTCGAGAATCCCGAGGCCTATCGCTACGACCCCTTGGGTGTTCGTCGTTTGCACCGGCTTCGCGATCGCCGTCGCCGTGCCCGTCAAGAAACTGCCCAGCGGGCGAGCGAAACCCCGGGTTCCTGATCATGGCGGCCGACGTCCCGAAGCGCGACAACGCAGCGGGAATCGTGCTGGTGACAATCGCAGTCCTGATTGGCCTTGTTCTTCTCGTGAAGGGTTACGGCACGGAGGGCGGCATCGTCGCATCAGACACCGAACCGGTGAAAGTCACGACAACGCTTGCCCCGGTTACTGAATCGACACTTCCCGCAAAGGCCCCGGCTGACGTTCAGGTGAAGGTCGTGAATGCTTCTGGCGCAACAGGGCTCGCCAACAAGACCAGAACGACATTGCAGGCCAAGGGCTACACGCAAGTCACCATCGGTGATGCCCCGACCGTCGTGCCTTCCACGCAGGTTCTCTATCTAGCCGGGTCCAAGGGGGAGGCACAGGCGATCGCCGTCGCTCTCGGTCTCAGCGCCACGGCTGTGCAAGAGATGCCGACACCACCGCCCGTCGATCTCGGGGCCGCAACCGTGTTGGTGATGGCGGGCCCGGATCTCGTCTGATCGACTCCTGTCCGCTTGCGGCCCAAAGGCTGCTTCACTGGACAGATGCGCGTCGTAGTTGCTCCGGACAAGTTCAAGGGAACGGCGAGCGCGCGCGAACTGACAGCAGCGATCGTCGACGCTCTTGTGGATGCCGGGCACGACGCGGTCGCAGCCCCGATGGCTGACGGTGGCGAGGGATTTCTCGACGTGCTGGGCGGAGCGAATCGCACGGACACCGTGACCGGACCGTTGGGTGATCTTGTCGATGCCCCGTGGCGGATTTCGCGCGGCGTCGCCGTCATCGAGATGGCAGCTGCATCCGGTCTCATGTTGGTCGGTGGTTCGGACGAGAACGATCCTGTCGCAGCCTCGACCTACGGGACCGGCGAACTCATTTCCCTTGCGGTCGAATCTGGAGCGCGACGCGTGTTGGTCGGTGTTGGTGGTTCTGCAACGACCGATGGCGGAATCGGAGCGTTGCGCGCGCTGCACCCGACTCAGCGATTCCGCGGAGTCGATCTAATCGTGGCCTGCGATGTACGCACCCGATTCGTTGATGCCGCCGATGTATTCGCACCACAGAAGGGCGCAACCCCGGCGCAGGTGAAACTTCTCCACGGTCGGCTCAAACGACTTGCGCAGGTCTACGAAGAGGAGACCGGTGTCGTGGTCGGCAACATCGAAGGCAGTGGTGCGGCGGGTGGACTCGCCGGCGGTTTGGCTTCGATCGGCGCGGAACTTGTCTCGGGCTTTGAACTCGTTGCGGACGAGATCGGACTCGATGAACTGATCGAAGGTGCCGATCTTGTGATCACCGGCGAAGGTTTCCTTGATGATGAATCGTTCGACGGAAAGGTTCTCGGTGGCGTCGCCGAACTCGCTCACGAACTCGGCGTGCGATGTTTAGCGATCGTCGGCGAGGTCGTCGAGCCGCTTCCTGAATTACCGGAAGGTCTCACAGTCATTTCTCTCAGCGAGATATTCGGTGCCGAACATTCGATGGCGGATCCGTGTGCGTGCGCCGCACTTGCTGTGCAGTCGTTTCTTTCCGCGAAGAACTGAATCGCAACGAAATCGCAGAGCTTCAGAACTTGGAGATGATGTCCTCGGCAAACTTCTCCATGGCCTCGGGCAACTTTTTGGGTTGCATTGCAAGGGGTGGAACCACGAATCGGGTGACGCCGATGTCGGCGAGCATCTTCAACTCGTCGAGCTTCGGTCGCCCTCCCGTGGTGATCTCAATCGTGTCGGGATCGCGACCGGCTTCGACGGCAGCAGCGCGCATGACGGGCAGCAATTCGACGAGGTGACGCGGGTCGGCGGGAAAGAACCCGTCGCCGAAACGGCCGGCCCGGCGCGCGGCCGGCTTCGAATGTCCACCGATCACAATCGGGATCGATCCTTGTGCCGGTTTCGGGAACGAGTAGATGTCGGCGAAGGACGAATGGCTGCCGGAATACGAGGAGGTTTCCTGCGTCCATAACGCGCGCAATGCGTTGATGGAATCATCGGTGTGTGCGCCGCGATCGTCCCAGCCCACATCGATGGCATCGAACTCTTCATGCAGCCAACCCACACCGACGCCAAGGATCAGTCGACCGCGCGTGAGGTGATCGATAGTCGCGCATTCCTTGGCCAGCACAACTGGATTGCGCAGCGGCAGGATCATGACACCGGTCGCAAGTTTGATCGTCTTTGTGTGTGCGCCAACCCACGTCAACCACGCAAGCGGATCGGGTACCGGAGCCATTTCGTCACCGGGCATGCGGCCGTCGCGGCTGTAGGGGTATTCGGAGACGTAGCCCTTCGGCACCGCAGGATGCTCAACGGTCCAGATGCTTTCGAAGCCGTTGGCCTCAGCGCTCTGTCCCATGATGATTGCGGCGTCTGGGTCGACGTACGCACCGACGTTGGCGAAGATGATTCCGAAGTTCACGTCCGGACTGTATGCGGATCGAACCCGCGGACGACGGGAATCAGTTGTCGAGACGCGGGTGAAGTGCTTGGTACTCGAAGAGCGTGGCGAGAGCGCATCGTTCCCGGTACGAGATTTCAACAGTCTCGAGATCAGGTGGGCTCAGGATGAACGAATCGGGAACGAGTTCAGGATTTGCCCGGCGCAGCGCCGCTTGAAGAACTTGTGCCGCCATGGGCGACAGTTCGTGAAGTGGCCGGTTGCGATGAACCCGCTGACCTAGATCGACTTGAGCCAATGTTCCGACGCCAAATCGTTCAGCGATATCGATGAGCAGCGCAATGTCGACGCCGTATCCCTCGACGAACGGAACCTGCTCGAGAATCTCGCGCCGCCCCCCGTATTCACCGGAGAGCGGTTGGATGATTCCGCCGAGTTGGGGAAAGCACATAGTGAGCACGGGCCGGGCCACGAGTTCGGTTACCCGTCCACCGCCACGGACCTGGCCATCAACAGGGCGCTCGTAGAAGCCTTTGACGAAACCGATGCCGGAATCGGTGAGGAGAGCGCCGAGCATTCCCGTAATGAAACGTGGGTTGAAATCGCGCACGTCGGCATCGCACCACAGAACGATGTCGCCAGTGGAGGCGAACAACGATTTCCAGAGCGCCTCGCCTTTGCCATGGCCCCGGCCATGTTCGGTGAGCACGTCGGCCGCCTTTACAACCCGAGCTCCGGCTTGTTCGGCCTCGGCCGCTGTGTCGTCGCCGGAATGGTCGTCGACGACGAGGATCTCGTCGACCAAACCGAGCTGTTCGACGAGCTGCGTGCGGATGGTGGCGACGATCGCTCCGACAGTGGACTCTTCGTTGCGCGCGGGGATGCAGACCGAGACGCTCGTCCCGGCCTTGGCCGCGACGAGCTCGTCGATTTTGAAATCGGCGGCATCGAAGGTTCGGACCTGGGGTGAAGCAGTGGGAGACATCGTCAACCGATGATTCTGTCGGGGGCGGATACCCCAAGTGAACACCTTGGCGGGCCCGCTGGGGGCAATCGGGCCGCGTTCAGATGGTGCGGGCCGGATGGTCGGTGGCCGATGGTGGGTCGCTAGGCTGGTCTTGTTGTGTCCCGAGCTATTTCGTTCCCTGTTGCGAGGATCCCGTCATGAGTGTCACCGTCCGAGTTCCCCCCGTCTTTCGCCCGCTGACGGCCGGTCAGTCTTCGGTTTCCGTCGAGGGTGCGACCGTCGCCGAGGTGCTCGCAGCCCTCGAATCAGCCCATCCAGGATTCTCGGCGAAGCTCCTCACCGAGGACGGCACCCTTGTGCGCTACGTCAACTTGTTCGTCGACGATGACGATGTCCGGTTCATGCAGGGCCTCGAAACCCCGGTTCCTGATGGTGTGACCGTCTCGATCATGCAGGCTGTGGCGGGCGGCCAGTAAATCCCGCATTCCCGGCCCAAAGGGCGGGAATCCCCGGCTGGTTCAGCGGGTGAGGTTGCGATTCGGCGCTGACGGTGGTTTGCTGGTTGGCAGTCTGCACCCGAGAGTGCTAATTCTCCGGAGAAGAACTCATCCAGTTGGGCACCCCAATCTGCCCGCTGATTTCAAACTGACTGACTACAGAGAGATACACCCATGGCAAAGATGATCGAGTTTGATGAAAAGGCACGTCGCGGGCTTGAGCGGGGCATGAACCAGCTCGCCGATGCTGTTCGTGTGACCCTCGGCCCGAAGGGCCGCAACGTGGTGCTCTCGAAGAAGTGGGGAGCACCCACGATCACCAATGACGGTGTGTCGATCGCCAAGGAAATCGATCTCGAAGATCCCTACGAGCGCATTGGCGCCGAACTGGTCAAAGAGGTCGCCAAGAAGACTGACGCTGTTGCCGGTGACGGCACCACCACCGCCACGGTTCTCGCCTGGTCGATGGTTCGCGAAGGCCTGCGCAACGTTGCTGCCGGCGCCAACCCGATGTCCATCAAGAAGGGCATCGAAGCTGCGGTCGCCACCGCCGTCGAAGCCATTCACGCTGTTGCCGTCGATGTTGACGACAAGAGCCAGATCGCCCAGGTCGCTGGCATCTCCGCTGCCGATCCGGAAATCGGTTCGATGATCGCCGAAGCCATCGACAAGGTCGGCAAGGACGGCGTCATCACTGTCGAGGAGTCGAACACCTTCGGCATGGAAATGGATCTCGTCGAGGGCATGCGCTTCGACAAGGGCTACATCTCCCCGTACTTCGTAACCGACACGGATCGCATGGAAGTCGTCCTTGACGATCCCTACATCCTCTTCGTCGGCCACAAGATCACGGCGATCCGCGATCTTGTCCCGGTTCTTGAAAAGGTCATGCAGGCCGGCAAGGCCCTTGTGATCATCGCCGAAGACATCGAAGGCGAAGCACTCGCCACGCTTGTCGTCAACAAGATCCGCGGCACGTTCAACTCGGTCGCCGTCAAGGCTCCCGGCTTCGGCGATCGTCGCAAGGCGATGCTGCAGGACATGGCCATCCTCACGGGTGGACAGGTCATCACCGAAGACGTCGGCCTCAAGGTCGAGAACACCACACTTGATCTCCTCGGCAAGGCCCGCAAGATCGTGATCACCAAGGACGAAACCACCGTGATCGAGGGTGCCGGTGCTGAAACCGACATCCAGGGCCGTGTCGCCCAGATCAAGGCCGAGATCGACCGCACCGATTCCGATTACGACCGCGAGAAGCTCCAGGAGCGTCTTGCCAAGTTGTCGGGCGGCGTTGCCGTTCTCAAGGTCGGTGCCGCAACTGAAGTTGAACTCAAGGAAAAGAAGCACCGCATCGAAGACGCAGTCAGCACCACCAAGGCCGCCATCGAAGAGGGTGTCGTTGCCGGTGGTGGCGTCACGCTTCTCCGTGCGCAGGCCAAGGTTCTCGAGCTCGTCAAGACTCTCGATCCGGATGAAGCAACCGGTGCCCGCATCGTTGCCCACGCCCTTGAAGAACCGCTCAAGCAGATCGCAACCAATGCCGGCCTCGAAGGCGGCGTCGTTGTCGAGCGTGTGCGCAATCTCAAGGTCCCGAGCGAAGGCCTCAACGCCGCAACTGGCGAGTACGTGGATCTCGTGAAGGCCGGCATCATCGATGCCGCCAAGGTCACCCGTTCGGCGCTGCAGAATGCAGCCTCGATCGCGGCGCTCTTCCTCACCACCGAAGCAGTCATTGCCGACAAGCCGGAAACCGGCGGCGGCATGGGCGGAGGAATGGACGATTACTGATCCATCGGGGCTTCGGCCCTGAAGGGACTCAACGATGGGATGCCTTCGGGCATCCCATCGTGCGTTTTGCCCCGAACCCAGTCAGTGTTCGTCATTTGGGTCGGTGGTTACTACGGTGGCGGCATGGTCCGTAGCCGAAGCGAGACAGTGCTTGCTCGGCGAGTCACCGCGGGGGTGAGCACCGACAGTGGTCGCCGCCCTGACGACGTGATTGTCGAAGAGCCTCTTGAAGTGCGTCTCGATGGCGAGCTCGTGGCGACGACGATGCGAACCCCCGGTCACGATTTCGAACTCGCGGTGGGGCTTTGCTTCACTGACGGCTTGCTCGCTGGCGCCCCGGTTGCAAGTTGCCGATACTGCGGCACTGGTTCGGCGGTCGACACTGAATTCAATGTCGTGAGTGTCGACACGGGCGGCCTTGCCCCGAAGCCGGTGGCGAGACTCTCCACGACATCAGCAGCCTGCGGCGTCTGCGGAACGACACAGATCGACGAACTCACAAGTCGCTTGTCGCCCTTGCCGCATTACGAACCATGGGACACCGATGTGCTGCTCGGAGTCACCACATCTGTCCCTGACCATCAGGAACTCTTTACGAAGACCGGTTCGGTCCACGCGGCGGCTTCGTTCGATCGTTCCGGTGCGATCGGTGTCGTGCGTGAGGACATCGGTCGGCACAACGCCGTCGACAAAGTGATCGGCCGGTTGTTTCTCGATGATCTGCTTCCCGCAACGGGCCACGCGCTCTTTGTGAGTGGACGGGCATCGTTCGAGATGGTGCAGAAAGCGTGGGCGGCCGGATTCGAAGCGGTCATCGCCGTGTCAGCGCCATCGTCACTCGCGATCCGGACTGCTGAACAGGCGGGACTGACCCTCGCCGGTTTTGTCCGCGACAACTCGTGCAACGTCTATGCGGCGCCGCGCCCATGAGAAGGATTGATCGATGAAGCGCTTCCATCCCGAACTCTGGGTGAGTCCCCGACCGAACGGCATCGGCCTGCAGAAGCCGAATCATTTCGGTGACATGGCTCGCATCGCGTGGACCAATAAGAAGAACGCGTCGTATGCATGGAAGTTATTGACCAAGGGGGTCTGCGACGGATGTGCACTCGGTGTTGCTGGTCTGCACGATTGGACCATCGACGGCGTGCACCTGTGCCTGACCCGCTTGCGCCTCCTCGAAGTGAACTGCGCCGATGCGCTCGACCATTCGTTGCTCGGCGATGTCGACGCACTGAAGGTGAAGACCGGCACCGAACTGCGCGATCTCGGTCGACTCGCGTACCCAATGCGTCGTCGGCGTGGCGAAGCCGGTTTCCGGCAGATCTCATGGGATGAAGCACTGGGTGCGATGGCGGATTCGATCCGCGCCACTGATCCGGAACGAATCGCCATGTTCCTCACCAGCCGAGGCACCACAAACGAGACCTATTACGTCGCCGGGAAGACAGCCCGGGCAATGGGTATCGCGAACGTCGACTCGGCGGCGCGTATTTGTCATGCGCCATCGACCACCGCGCTCAAGAGCACAGTCGGTATTGCGGCAACGACTTGTTCGTTGTCGGATGTGATCGAATCTGACCTAATTGTCATCTGGGGTGCGAACCCGGCGAACAACCAGCCGGTGTTCATGAAGTATCTGTACGAAGCGCGTTGTCGCGGCGCGCGCGTCGTCGTGATCAATCCCTATTTAGAACCTGGCCTCGAGCGGTACTGGGTTCCGTCATCGGCTGAGTCGGCGATGTTCGGCACCAAGATGTGCGATCTGCATGTTCCGGTTCGCCCTGGTGGTGATGTCGCCCTCGCCGACGCGGCGCTGAAACGCCTCATCGAACGGGGCGGCGTCGATCAGCAGTTCGTCGATGAGCACACCGAAAACTGGGATGAACTCGCAGGACATCTCGAATCGCTCTCGATGGCGGATCTGCTTGCCGATGCCGGTCTCACTGAGCAGCAACTCGATGCGTTTGTTGATGAATACGAGCGCGCCGATGCCGCAATCTTGTTGTGGTCGATGGGGATCACGCAGCATCGCCACGCAGGTGAAGGTGTGCGCGGCATCGTGAATCTCGCGTTGGCCAAGGGAAACGTCGGGCGCAATGGGGCTGGGCTCATGCCGCTGCGCGGGCACTCCGGTGTTCAGGGTGGTGCCGAGATGGGCGCGTACGCGTCGGCGCTACCGGGTGGCCTCGAGCCAAACGATGTCAACGCCGCGCTTCTGTCTGAGCGATGGGGTTTCGATGTCCCGGCGCACGCGGGACTCACCGCCGCCGAAGTGCCCGAAGCCGCTGAACGTGACGAACTCGACTTCTTGTGGATGTCGGGCGGCAATTTCCTCGACGTACTTCCGGATCCTCTGCGGGTCGAGGCAGCCATGGAGCGAATCCCGTTGCGCGTTCATCAGGACATCGTCGTGAGTTCGCAGATGCTGGTTGGCGGCGACGATGTGATTCTGCTGCCCGTTCACACTCGTTACGAGCAGGAGGGCGGCGGCACCGAGACGACGACGGAGCGGCGCATCGTGTTCTCTCCGGAGATCCCTCGTCAGCTCGGCGAGGCTCGGAGCGAGTGGCGGGTGTTCGCCGACATCGCAGCGCGAGTGAGGCCCGATCTCGAACCGAAGTTCACATGGTCGGACAATCAGGCATTGCGTCAAGAGATCGCCCAGGTCGTACCCCTCTACGCAGGAATCGAGAACCTTGCCGAGACTGGTGATCAGGTCCAATGGGGCGGACGCCATCTTTGTGAAGGTGGCGTGTTCCCGACCGAATCTGGACGAGGAGCGTTCAGCGTCATCGAACGTCCGTCGCTGGAGTTGGCCGAAGGGGAGTACACCGTCGCGACTCGAAGGGGCAAGCAGTTCAATTCGATGATCCTCGGTGAAGTCGACCCGATGACCGGTGCTCTTCGCGACTCGATCTACATCGACGCTGCGGAGGCCGCGGCCGCCGGATTCAGCGAAGGTGCTCGGGTGACGCTGCGTTCAGGTACCGGCTCGTACACCGGTCATCTGAAGTTCGCCCGTTTGCCGGCCCGTTCGCTTCAAGTCCACTGGCCGGAGGGGAATGTGCTGATTCCTGCTGGTCCACAGCATCGCGAGGGGCCCTCGAAGGTGCCGGATTACAACGCCGTCGTAACAATTGCTCCTGCCATCGCCGACTGAACAGATCGCCTCGTAGAATGTCGTCCGTGACTGATCCCGTGTCCCCCAAAGTCGGCCTTGGCGTTGTCCACCTGTTCTGCAAGGTGACTCCTCTGGCGGATGCCGAAGCGATTGTCGAAGCCGTACAGAAGGCGCAAGCCGATGGCGATCAAGTCGTCTCGGTTGCCATCCTCGGCCACAAGGCCGATCTGGCGTTCATGCTCGTCGGCTCTGACCTTTGGAGCCTTCGTCGTTTCCAGGCTGCGGTGCAGAACGCCGGACTGGATGTCGTGGATTCCTACGTGTCGCTCACCGAACTTTCGGAATACGCCCAGGGCGTTCCCGAGCCGATGCGCTCGGCGCGACTTACCCCGGAACTTCCGCCGGCCGACAAACCGGCGTGGTGCTTCTACCCGATGTCGAAGCAGCGCGGCGATGTGCACAATTGGTTCACGGTTCCGTACGACGATCGCAAAGAGATGATGTACGAACACGGTGCCTCCGGCCGCACATTCGCTGGTCGTGTCATTCAGGTGGTAACAGGGTCGACTGGTCTCGACGATTACGAATGGGGTGTCACGCTGTTCGCAACGGCTCCCGATGACCTCAAGGAAGTCGTCTACACCATGCGTTTCGACAAGGCATCGGCGCTCTACGGAGAGTTCGGCGCGTTTTACACGGGCATGGTCGCGCCCATCGATGATGTCCTCTCACAACTAGGCATCGACTGAGTTCATGTCGTTACGCGAAGTGGCAGGCACCGAACTCGAGCTTGCTGTCGACGCGCTCCGAAGCGATCTCCAAGTTCTCGGCAGAGTTGTCGTCGCTTTCAGCGGCGGCGCCGATTCAGCGTTCCTTGCTTGGATGGCACGCGACACGCTCGGTCCAGAGAATTGTGTCGTCGTCACCGCGGTGTCACCGTCGCTGGCCGGCTCTGAGCGCGACGACTGCGCGGCTCTTGCTCTCGAATGGGATCTGAACTGGATCGAAGTTCCGACCACCGAACTCGAGAACGCGGCCTATCAACGTAACGACGGAGATCGTTGTTTTCACTGCAAGACCGCACTGATGGATGTCGTCGGTCCCCTCGCGAAAGCGGAAAACGGAACCGTGGTGCTCGGCGTGAATCTTGATGACCTCGGCGATCACCGACCGGGTCAGCGCGCCGCGGCGGATGCCGGAGCGGCCTTTCCACTTGTCGATGCGGGCTTCACCAAAACGATGATCCGTGAAGCATCGAGGGAACTCGGTCTGCGTACGTGGGACAAACCAGCCGCAGCGTGTCTCGCCTCGCGGGTTCCGTACGGAACAACGGTCACGCTCTCGGTGCTCTCTCGGGTGGAGCGGGCCGAAGCAGCTCTTCACGCGCTCGGCTTCATTGAGTTGCGGGTTCGTCATTATGACGACACCGCTCGACTTGAGGTACCCGTTTCCGAGCTGGCACAGGTACTCGATCGGCGCGAGGCCGTTGTTGATGCCGTGCGTTCGGTTGGCTATCGCTATGTCACGCTCGATCTCGAAGGATTGCGTTCCGGCAATCTCAATCAGGCCCTGACGGACTGAACCCGCGTCACAATGCCGGAAGACTCCCGTCCCGATCCTGTGACCGCTGGTCCGAGCGCAACTGACCTAGAAGCACTCGCCACATTTGCCGCGGCGCTGGCTGATGGCATTGATGTAGCGCTCGGTCCTTGGGTGGTCCGGTCGGTGCGCAGCGTCTACGCCGCTCAACTCGGGGCCGCTCCTCCGGCTGACGTCCTCGCCAATGCCGATCGGGCCGCAATCGCTGCCACCGCGGAGATCTCGCCGAGGATTCGCGAACTGCTAGCGAAGGACATCGACGAGCAGCGCACCGGGCCACTTGCGATCCTTCGCTCGGCCGTTCGGTTTCCCACCGAGGTTCTTGTTGCCGCCGGCGTTCCGTCGAAGCAGCGCGACGAGTTCGCCAGAAACCAGTTTCCCGACGATGTCTACGATCTCAACCTTGCAGCATTCGCCGATCTGTCTCCCGATCTCCACGAAACCGGTCTGATCTGGGGGGCGGCGAAGGCCCACGTGCATCTGTCTCGTCGGCGGGCCGAGGGCCGAAGCTGAATCGATTGTGAACGGAAGTTTCTCTCGAGTCGATCGTTTAACACGGTAGAAACACTCGAGGAATCATTGGGTAACAACCTGTCGGCATCCTGTCATCGTTCTTGCGTCTCGATGACGCAGGCTTTCCACGAGAGGAACCTCAGTGATTGATTCCGGTAACACCGCTTGGATGCTCATGGCGACAGGACTCGTCCTGTTCATGACTCCGGGTCTCGCCTTTTTCTACGCAGGCATGGTCCGAGCCAAGAACGTTCTCGGCATGCTCATGCAGAACTTCTTCGCCATGGGCCTGCTCGCAATCGTGTGGGTGCTCATCGGCTTCTCTCTGGCGTTCGGTAATGCCGGTGATGGCGGCTGGATCGGTAATTTGGATTTCGCCTGGATGCGTCAGATCGATGTGAGCACCGGACCTGAATGGTTTGGTCTCTCAATCCCGTTCGTCCTCTTCTGCGCCTATCAGATGACCTTCGCGGTAATCACGCCGGCACTCATCACCGGAGCAACCGCGGACCGCATGAAGTTCAAGGCCTACGCGATCTTCATCGCCGTGTGGTTGGTTTTGGTCTACGCCCCCGTGGCCCACTGGGTCTTCGCCGGTGGCTGGTTGGCCAAACTCGGCGCACTCGATTTCGCCGGTGGCGCCGTTGTTCATATCAACGCTGGTGCTGCCGCTCTTGCCGTGATCATCGTGCTGGGCAAGCGCAAGGGTTGGCCTCGAGAGGGAATGCACCCCCATTCGCTTCCGCTGACCATGCTCGGAACCGGAATCCTGTGGTTTGGATGGTTCGGTTTCAACGCCGGTTCGGCCCTTGGTGCCAATGGTGTCGCAGCTCAAGCCCTCATGAACACGTTCCTCGCCGCATCCGCCGGCATGCTTGGTTGGCTGCTCGTGGAGCGGATCAAGGACGGCAAGCCGACGACGCTCGGAGCTGCATCGGGTGCGGTTGCCGGCTTGGTTGCCATCACCCCCTGCGCCGGTTTCGTCGGGGGCATGTCACCGATCCTCATTGGTTTCGCCGCTGGCGTGCTGTGTGTCCTGGCTATCGGGCTGAAGTTCCGCTTCAAGTACGACGATTCGCTTGACGTCATCGGCGTGCACCTCGTCGGCGGAATCGTCGGCGCACTGCTGCTCGGATTCTTCGCCGATTCCGAAGTCAACAAGCTCGTCGTCGATGAGGGAGTGTTCCTCGGCGGCGGCTTCAAGCTGCTGTGGTTCCAGTTCGTTGCGTCGGCCGTCACGTTCGCCTTCAGCTTCGTTCTGTCCTTCGCTATCGCCAAGGTGATCGACAAATTCGTTGGGCTTCGCGTTTCCAGCGACGACGAGGACGAAGGTCTCGATTACAGCCAGCACGCCGAGACGGCATACAGCTTCGGAAACACCGGTTCCATGGACCGGCTTTCCTGAACCTGAACAATGACTGACACTTTCCAGGCGCAGGCGCCGGCAAGAACACTACGAAGGGATACCGTGCAGCTATGAAGCTCGTGACCGCAATTATCAAGCCCCACAAGCTGGACGACGTGAAAGACGCCCTCAAGACCGCCGGGCTTACCGGCATGACGGTGGACGAGGTGAAGGGTTTCGGTCGCCAAGGCGGCAAGACCGAGATCTACCGGGGCGCCGAGTACGTCGTCGATCTGCTTCCGAAGGTTCGCGTCGAGACGATCGTTCCCGACGAACTCGCCGATCAGGTCGCCGACATCATCGTGACCGCAGCCCGCACCGGCAAGATCGGTGACGGCAAGGTCTGGATCACGTCGGTGGACAAGCTGATCCGCATCCGAACTGGCGAAGTCGGAAACGACGCTGTCTGACGCAGCACTCCCCAACAACTGAACGGCGTCTTTCATGACTCCCCAGCTCGATCGCCGATCTCTCCTTGATGATCCCTCCCAGCGCGGTGCCGACTTCTGTCGCGCGCTTGCCGGGAAAGTCGACGGATGGATCAGCGATCTCTGGGATGCGGCCGGCGGGCCCGACGTTGGGGCTTCGCTCGTTGCCGTAGGTGGATATGGGCGGGCGGAGTTGTCGCCAGGGAGCGACATCGATCTCTACCTGTTGCACGATCCGAATGTTCCGGTCGCGGAACTCGCCGAAAAGATCTGGTATCCGATCTGGGATCAGGGAATCAAGCTTGGCCATGCGGTTCGCACGGTGAAAGAAACCCTTTCGCTCGCGTCGGATGATCTGGATACCGCGACCGCGGTGCTGACCGTCCGCCACATTGCGGGTGACCCAAAGTTCGCCGAGGAACTCACGACAAAGGGCCTTGCCCTTTGGGAGAAGCGTTCAAAGCGCTGGATCGAACAACTCGACAATCGAATCCGCGAGCGACACGCAACTGCCGGTGAGGTGGCGTTTCTTCTCGAGCCGGATCTCAAGGACGGTCGTGGCGGAATGCGCGATGTCCATGGGATTCGGTGGGCCGAACTGGCCGGGATACCGCTGCTGCCCGGCGACGATGAAGCAATACGCGATGCGTACGAAATCGTTCTTTCGGCAAGAGTCGAATTGCATCGCCGGACCGGTCGTCACTCAGATCGGTTACTGCTCGAGGAACAGGACGGCGTTGCCGCTGATCTGGGCTACAGCGATGCCGATGATCTGATGCGAGTTCTCTCCACGTCGGCACGGACCATCGCATGGGTGAGCGACGAACTCTGGGCTCGGGCTCGGGCGTCGATCGCTGGTTCTCTGCGCAGCCGACTGGGACGGGACAAGCCCGTATCGGAGGGTGTCGTCATCCGTGACGGATGCGTCGCCGTTGTGGCCGGAATCGATCCCGCTTCCGATCCGCTGTTGGTGCTGCGTGTCGCGGTTGCCGCGGCCCGATCGGACGCGCGGATTGACCGTGATTCTCTCGATCGGCTCACGCTGTCGGCGCCGATTCCTGTCCCATGGCCCGAAGAAGCTCGACGACTTTTCGTCGAGCTTCTGCTCGCCGGCCGACCAGCTGTGCAGGTGATCGAGACACTTGATCAGAAAGGCCTGTGGGAACCGATTGTTCCTGAATGGGGAGTCATTCGTTGTCGCCCCCAACGCAACGCATATCACCGGTTCACCGTTGATCGACATCTGTGCGAAGCAGCCGCGAATGCATCAGCACTCGTTGATCGCGTCGATCGCCCGGATCTGCTTGTTGTGGGCACGCTGCTACATGACATCGGCAAGGGTCGACCCGGCGATCACACTGATGTCGGCATCGAGCTCGTTGCCGAAATGGGGCCGCGCATGGGGTTCAATGCCGAAGAGACGGCGACCCTGCAGCAGATGGTTCGTCATCATCTGCTGTTGCCCGATGTAGCGACCCGCCGCGATCTCTCCGATGACGGAACCATCTCGCATGTCGCCGAAGCAGTGGGCAACCTTTCGTGCCTCCGTTTACTTGGTGCACTTACCGAAGCCGATTCGCTTGCGACTGGTACGGCCGCATGGGGAAGTTGGAAAGAGGAACTCGTCGGCGTCCTTGTCGACCGTGTCTCCCATGTCCTCGCCGGTGGAAGCGTTGCCGAGGCGACCGATTCGGGCTTCCCGTCGGTGCACCAGCGGGAGCTTCTTTCGCAGCGTCGCCGGATCATTGAAGCTCTCGACGATCAGTTGACGATCATTAGTCCCGATCGCCCCGGTCTCTTTGCGCGAGTGTCGGGGGCACTGTCGCTCAATGGTCTGACGGTCCTAGAGGCCGCGGCGTATTCGGACGACAACGGAATGGCACTGGAGCAGCTTCGAGTTCGAAGCAACTTCGACAGCGAAATTCATTGGGAACGAATCATCCGCGATCTCGAGAAGGCACTCGACGGCCGTCTTGCACTGGAAGCCCGCCTCTTCGAGCGGAGCCGGACTTATTCGGCGCCGCGTCGACTTCCTGGAGTGGTCACGCATCCGGAAGTCATCGTCGACAACAAATTGTCGCATGACGCGACCGTCCTCGAGGTTCGTGCTCCGGATTCGGTGGGCGTCCTTTGGCGAATCACTCGAGCGCTTCACGAACTTGATCTCGATATTCGATCGGCGAAGATCCAGACGCTCAACACCGATGCCGTCGACTCGTTCTATGTACGCGACTCCTCCGGCAACAAGGTGACTGATCCGGCTTTCCTAACCGAGATCGAACGAGCACTGATGTTTGCCATCGAAGGACCCGACGCGTCCTAGCGCCTCCGGGTATCGTCGGTCGTCATGAGCGATCCGGTAACGCCACAAGATCTGGTTCGTTGGAGCGAAGCTCTTGCGGGCATTGCGCGTACCGGCCTGGGGTTCACCGAGAGCCTGTACGAGCAGGAGCGTTTCGAGGAAGTCCTGGCAGTCGCAGCGGACATGCGTGTGGCAGCCGGGAGCCATTACGACGTCGATGATCTCGTGCACGAATGGATGCGAATGGTCGGCAAAGGCGTGCCGGGTTACCAAACGCCAAAGGTTGCGGTAGGCGCTGTCGTCGGTAACGAGAAGGGCGAGATCCTTCTTGTGCAACGCTCCGATTCGGGGGTCTGGCTCTACCCGACAGGATGGGCCGACATCGGCTACTCGGCATCAGAGGTTGCGGTGAAGGAAGTCGCCGAGGAAACCGGTATCGACTGTGAAGTCGTGCAGCTGTTAGCCGTACTTGATGGCCTGCGTCAGCGATTCACTCGCATCCCGCTTTATTCGCTGGTGTTCCACTGCCGGGCCACGGGTGGCGAGTTGACGCCGCATCCTCTCGAGACGCGTGACGTCGGATGGTTCTCTCTCGACAATCTCCCCGAACACACCGTTGGTGTCGACCAATGGGGCGATTTCGCTCGGCGTGCTCTCAGCGGTGAGTCAGTCGACGTTCACTTCGATCACCCACGCATTCCAACGTGGCGCGGAGAACACGAAGCCTGAAACTGCGTGCGGATTGGTTCAGTCCTGATCGCGCAAGAAGCGTTCGACCTCGTCGACAAGGCTTTCACCGTCAGTGAACCCATCGGGCTCCTCGTCGAATCGGCGTTCGAGTTCGGCGACGTAGTCGATGGTTTCATCGTCTTCGGCGACGAGATTCGAGACCTGGTGTTCGTACGCAGCAGTTGCGAATCGGAGTTCGGTGGTGTCGATCTCAACATCGAGGAGACGAGCGGTGCGCTCCACGAGAGCGAGAGCTGCCTTCGGCGACGGAGCGGAAGGAACATAGGTCGGGACTGCAGCCCAGAGTGCGGCTGACCGGATGCCTGCATCGCGACACGCGGCATGCAACACACCAGTGATACCTGTCGGACCTTCGTAACGCGATGGAAGGACATCAAGCGCATCGACGGTCTCGTCGTCGTAGGCCGTACCGAAGATGGAGACCGGTCGCGAGTGCGGTACTTCGGCGAGAAGGGCGCCGAGAGTAACGACCATGCTCGCTCCGGTGGCGAGGGCAACACCGAGCACATGATCAGAAAATGTGCGCCAGCGCAGCTGCGGTTCGATGCCAGTGAGCGTGATGACCCCCTTGCCGTTTGGTGGGGTGTTGGCGGCGCGGAAGATGTTTGTGGGCCAGTCAATGCGGCGGTTGCCATCGAAGTCGATGCGGACTTCGGGTCGAACGGTCGTGAAGTCGTAGAACACTTCCGGATCGATGTCGGCAAAGGCCTTGGCGTTCCATCGTTCGGCCATGAATTCCACGGCGGTGGTTGCCGAATCGCCGGCGTCATTCCAGCCACCGAACGCGACAAGAAGGACGGGTGCTTCGACGTCGGGTTGATCCGACCAACGGAGGAATGGGAGCGGGTCGCCCGAGAAGTCCGGCATCTGGAAAGGGTACCGGGGAGTCGGGGTGACTCGGACGGGCCGATGTGGCGCGGCCGACGACGTCGACTGCCTACGCTGGGCAAATGTCGAACGTCCAGATAGTCGAGGCAACCGAGGTGACCCCGGCGCTGATTGAGGCGTTCAACCGTCTGGTTCCTCAGTTGTCGAAGTCGAACCCCCCACCCACGGCAGCCGAACTGGCGCTGATCGTCGAGTCGCCGGCGAGCATTCTGTTGATCGCAGTCGATCCCGATGACGGAGCAATCCTCGGATCGATGACGCTGGCCTGGTTCCGCATTCCGACCGGGGTGCGAGCGTGGATCGAAGACGTGGTCGTGGACGAAGCAGCACGGGGCCGTGGCGTCGGTGAGGCTCTCAACCGCGAGGCGCTTGATCGGGCGCGTGCTCTGGGGGCGAAGACCGTCGATCTCACGTCCCGTCCGAGCCGCGAAGCAGCGAACCGTCTGTATCAGCGCTTGGGTTTCGAGCCCCGCGAGACAAACGTGTACCGATACAGCCTGGATTCCTGAGGTTCTGGAAGGCAGGTCGAAAGTCCCTGGTCGGCGTGGATGCGTCCCCGTATTCTGGCGTGATGGAACTCACAGCCGCGATCACTCACGAAGGCAATCTCTTCGTTGCGCGCTGTCTTGAAGTTGATGTGACGAGTCAGGGCAACTCGATGGACGACGCTCTCGCAAACCTCAAGGAGGCCCTCGGCCTCTTTTTCGAGGATGAGAACGAACCAGTCGATCTGAACCATCCGATCGTCACCACGTTCCAACTCTCTGCGTGAACCCACCGTTCCCAGTCGTCAGCGGAGCAGATGCGATCAGCGCGCTCGTCCGCTGCACCGGGAACTCGCACCGGGGACGCTTCGCTCAATCATCCGCCAGTCGGAGATGTCAGTCGAAGAGTTCATCGAACTCCTCTGAAAGTTGCGACACCCTTCCGCTGATGGTCGGGGTGGCAGGCCAGATAGTTGATCCAACCGCGGTGCCCGTCGTATCCGACCATCACCGAACCGATGATCCCGTCCTTCTCAGTGAGAACGAGGAATCCCCACAGCGAGTCGGCCACCTTCCGGTCAATATCGAGATGGGGATCGTTCGTGGGGTACACGAGTCCAGTCGCTCGCCAGAGATCGATCACGGCGTCGGTGTCGGCTCTTGTGAAGGTTCGGATCTCCATCCGCTGACGGTATCGGAGAGCGTGTTTCGAGGCCGAGTGAGAATCGATTCGGATTTCTAATCAGAAAATGAAGCAAAGGGTTAACGATTCAGGTTGGGCTGATCAGGATCCTCGGTGCGCTGAGTATGCCAACGTCGTCACGAACAAGTAGCGCAAGGTACTGATTGGCGGGCCGCTCCCGAACCAGGGTTCGACGGATAGGTGCAGGCGGTGCCGAAAACAGGAAAATTCTCGATTTTGTAAGTTGTCGATGGCCTCGAGCTCGGGGCTGACGCCGGGCTGGGGGCCGTTGTCGCTTTCAGTGACAGTTCCATGGAGTGAATTCTCTGTCCTATGTAATGATGGTGAAAAGAACGAATACCGACCAACGAGGTTCGACATGACTCCGGAAAACGCCGCCACTGATAACAGCGCTGTCGAAGCAGCCAAAGAGCGCTACGGCGTTGAACGCGACAAGCGCATCCGCGCCGAGGGCAAGTCCCAGTATTCCGAATTGAGTGGCAAGTTCGAGGAGTTCAATCGCGATCCCTACGTCGAACCCGGCTTCACCCGCGATGCGCAGGTCGAAGAGGTCGATGTTGTCATCGTTGGTGGCGGTTTCGGCGGAATGCTTGAAGCAGCGAACCTTCGCAAGCTTGGCATCAACAGTTTCCGTATCATCGAAAAGGGTGGCGACTTCGGTGGTACCTGGTACTGGAACCGCTACCCGGGCGCGATGTGCGATGTCGAGTCCTACGTGTACCTGCCGATGCTCGAGGACACCGGCTACGTGCCGACCAAGAAGTACGCACAGGCTCCGGAAATTTTCGCGTATTGCCAACTCCTTGGCCGACGATTCGATCTTTACGAGAACGCGTTGTTCCAGACCGAAGTGGAAGACATGGCGTGGGACGAATCAGCCGAACGCTGGGTGACGAGCACGACGCGCAATGACGTAATCACCTCGAAGTTCATCGTGATCGCCGGCGGCGTGTTGCACAAGGCCAAGCTCCCCGGTATCCCAGGCATCGAAAACTATGAAGGTCGCGGTTTTCATACCAGCCGCTGGGATTACGACTACACGGGCGGCAGCCCCTCCGAGTTCATGGACAAGCTCGCCGGCAAGCGCGTCGGCATCATCGGCACTGGCGCGACCGCCGTGCAGGTCGTCCCCCGCGTCGCCGAGGCGGCCGGAGAACTGTTCGTCTTCCAGCGCACACCGGCATTCGTGGGCTTCCGCGGCCAGGGTCCGACCGACGAGGAATGGTTCAAGTCGCAGAAGCCGGGCTGGCAGGACGAGCGGATCAAGAACTTCACCCGCGCCGTCTGTGGTGAACAGCCGGATGAGAACCTTGTCGGCGACGAGTGGACCAACGTCATGTGGACCGATATCACCAAGGTCCCTGATTCCCCCGAAGAGGGTGCGGACCTTGAGCGCATCGATTTCGAACTTATGGAAGGCGTGCGGAACCGTATTGCCTCCATCGTTACCGATCCCGATACCGCGGCGAAGCTTCAGCCTTGGTACGGCGTGCGCTGCAAGCGCCCGTGTTTCCACGACGAATACCTCCCCGCGTTCAACCGCGAGAACGTCCACCTGATCGATACGAACGGCCAGGGCGTCGAGCGCATCACCAAGAACGGACCTGTCGTCGACGGTGTTGAGTACCCCGTCGACATGCTCATCTACGCGTCGGGCTTCGAAGTGGCTCCTACCTATGATCGTCTCGGATTCGATCCGAAGGGTCGCGGCGGCGTGGCAATGACGCAGTCGTGGGGCGAAGGTCCCCACACGCTGCACGGCGTCATGAGCCGTGACTTCCCGAATCTCCTGATGATCAGCACCACTCAGGGTGGCTTCGGAGTCAACTTCGTCCATTACCTGACGGAAGTCTCGAAGCATTGCGCTCTCGTCATCAAGATGTGCCTCGATGGCGGCATTGCCGAGATCGAGCCAACCGCCGATGCCGAAGAGGATTGGTTCATGGTCCTGATGGGCAAGGTCGATGGTTACGGTGCCTATAACGCCACTTGCACGCCTGGTTATCTCAATGCCGAGCAGCAGGCCGGCGACATGAAGGCCGCCCGTGCGGCGGCGTTCATGGGCAGCGTCGAGGAGTACGCGAATCACCTCAGTCGCTGGCGCGAAAATGGCGAACTCGCAGGTGTCGACGTGGTGCGTGTCGGTTAATCTGACCAACATGAAGCCCGAAACGATTCTCAAGGCAACATTCATCCTCGCCGCCATGGCGAGCCTCGTTGCCAGTATCGCCATTTACTTTGGAGCCGGCGACGACATGAACGGCCGCCTCAACGGCATCTATGTCGGCGTGTGGGTTCCTTCGATTCTTGCTCTGGGAGCATTCCTCCTCAGCGGAAAAGGCGATAAGGAAAAGTCATGACCGAAACTGCACTTTTCATTTTCGGTGGCGTGATCACCTTCATTGTGTTCATCGGGGTTCTTCTCTACGCCATGATGAGCTTCAGTCGCTGGTCCGACCGGGACTCCAAGATCTGATCGACCGGCGGCTCTAGCCGCCGGCGTCACATCTGATCGTCACGAGCCGGCGGAGCCGCCTCCGCCCTCGAGCCGTGCGATCTCTGCGCGGTCAGCGCTGCCCGGCGTTCCGAGGCTGATGCCGTCAGGCAGTTCAACATGGAGTTCGTGGCAGGGATCGATGGCGAGCTGACCATTGAGAAGGGTCGCCGCCATGACGTGGCCCCCGATGCTGCGATCATCGGACAGGAAATGAAGGTGGTAACCCGGCACCTCTAGACCGGCGGTGGCATCCGGGAACCGGAAACCGACGAGCGTTCCGGTGGCGGAGGCAATCGACCATTCGGTTTGATGGGCGACGACCTCGCGCAGAGGTTTATAGGGAGGCTCCTGCCTCTCGACGCTTCGCAATGAAAGGTCGGCGAATTCGCCATCGATGCGGATCGCAATGACCGGAGCATCGGGAGGGGCGGCGTCGTCGAGAACTTGCGTGAGTTGGCCGAATGAGAGCGGACCTTGGATGGTTCGAGTCACATCAGCAACAAAGTTGGTGACGACTGCAAACGGAGTGAGGGTTGAACCGTGAACTTCGCGGACGCTTCCATCCGCGCTGACCGACCATGCGGCGCCGTCGAGAATGACGAGTTCGCCATCAAGTTGTTGGATCGTGCCAATGCCGAGATCGCCGAGCCGCATCACTTCGTCGAGGGTGGTGTCGCCCTCGTAGCCACCGGCCATGAGCGCCTCGAGAGTCCCGGCCTGGATGGCGGTGTGCTCGGCCACTGGGTCATGGTCGAAGCCGGCCCGGGTCAGGGCACGGACGTGCAACGCCCCGATGAAGCGATCGTCGATGATGTCTCTGGCCATACTGCGAGGATAGAGGCGCAATCCGGACGACCAAATAGTGACAGAGCTACTGTCAGTACTGTCGAATCGCCGATCATGGAGAACCCCTATGGAGATCACCCTTTTGGGAACAGGTAGCCCGATCCCGGATCCGAACCGCGCCGGAGCAGCAACCCTCGTGCGCTCGGGCGACACGCTGCTTCTCGTTGATGCCGGCCGCGGGGTCATCCAACGTCTTGTCGCCGCAGGGGTTTTCCCCGGAATGCTTGGCGCGGTGTTGATCACCCATCTCCACAGTGATCACATCACCGATCTGAACGACGTGATCACCACCCGTTGGATCATGAGCCCACAGCCGAATCCTCTGACGATCTATGGACCGGTCGGGACGAAGAAGGTCGTCGACGGAATCATGATGATGCTCGGCTCCGACATCAACTACCGACTCGACCATCACGGGGATCTGAACGAAGGACCGGCCGTCGTCGTCGTCGAGGTTTCGCCGGCTGATGTGTTTACGGTCGGCGAAGTTTCCGTGCGCGTCGGCGCGACCGATCACCGGCCGTGCGGACCCACCGTCGGATTCCGAATCGAAGGTTCTGATGCAACGGTTGTCATGGGGGGCGATGGCATCCCGTGCGACACCCTCGACGAACTGTGTGCCGGCGCCGATGGTTATGTGCAGACCGTTCTTCGCGACGATCTTGTAAAGCTGATCCCGATGCCGAGGTTGCAGGACATTCTTGATTACCACTCGACTGTCGAACAGGCGGCCCAGACCGCGACCCGAGCTGGAGTCGGAACGCTTGTCCTCACGCATTACGTCCCCGGGATAGGACCGGGCCAGGAAGATGATTGGCGGGCGCTTGCTGCCGCACATTTCGCTGGGGAGATCATCCTCGGTGACGATCTCACCTCGGTGACGATCACCCGCCCTTGACCTGAGGATTCCGAGCAACCGCTCCGGCGGGACGCAAGGATGTGGGAATGGAAACTCACGAGGCCGAACTCATCACCATCGAAACTGCCGACGGACCGATGGACGCGTACCTTGCTGTCCCGGAGGGCGAGCCTCGCGGTGGCGTGATCGTGGTTCAGGAAGCGTTCGGCCTGACCGGACACATACGTAGGGTCGCCGAGGCACTCGCGGCCGACGGTTGGACCGCCATCGCCCCCGCGTTGTTTCATCGCAGCGAGGAGCAACTGTTCGGCTACAGCGATTACGACAAGCTCGGCCCGGTCATCATGAAGCTGACGCAGGAAACCATCGACGCCGACATTGACGCCGCGCTTGCTGCCCTCGGTGCCCGAGACATCGCTGCATCGGCCACTGGCATCATCGGCTTCTGTCTCGGCGGAAGTGTCACACTCGCTACCGCAGCGCGCTGCGAGCTTGGAGCGGCGGTCACCTTCTACGGCGGCGGTCTCGCCGAAGGTCGCTTTGGTCTCGACGCCGGCATCGATGCCGCCGCTCGATTGCGTACGCCATGGCTCGGTCTTTACGGCGATCTCGACGAGCACATTCCCGTGGATGATGTTGAGCGGGTGCGGGTTGCCGCGGCGACTTGTTCAGTCGATACGCAGGTTGTCCGTTATGCCGAGGCCGATCACGGATTCCATTGCGACGAGCGGCCTTCGTTCCACGCCGAGTCGTCGACGGATGCATGGGAACACACATTGCAGTTCCTTGGCGAACACCTCAGCTGAGCATTATGTGTCCCCACAGACTTGTGGCCTAAAACAAAAACGCAAACGCCCCCGGCCGGGGGAGGCGGGGGGCGTCGCAAGGCCGTTGAGAGGGGGGATTCTCAATCTGACCAGTGGCTCTGCGGGAGGGGGGTCCCGCGGCCAACAAGACAAAGACTAAAGATCTCGTCGCCACGCGTCTACCGATTTAAGCCGGTCAGCGGTCACAGTGACGACAGCCACACGACATGGTGAGCACGTTGAGCGCACACACGACCTGTGTCCGAACCGTTACCAACCCTGATGAAGCGGGCGACCTTCGGCGAATCCGGATGCAGTCTGAACGCCGACGACTGCGCGCTCATGGAACTCTTCGATCGTGCGTGCACCGGCGTAGGTGAACGCACTGCGCACGCCGGCGGCGATGGTGTCGATGAGATCTTCGACGCCGGGTCGTTCGCTGTCGAGGTACATGCGACCGCTCGAAATACCCTCTTCGAACAGTGCACGCCGAGCGGCCTCGATGGGTTCCTCGTCGTTTGCGCTTCGGCCGATGACGGCGCGGGATGACGCCATGCCAAAGCTTTCCTTGAAGGAGCGGCCGTCTGAGTCCTCGTGAACATCGCCGGGTGATTCGTGCGTGCCGGCGAACCAGGAACCGATCATTACGTTGCTGGCACCGGCGGCGAGGGAAAGGGCGACATCGCGGGGATGGCGGATACCGCCGTCGGCCCAGACATGTCGGCCAAGTGAGCGGGCTTCGGTGGCGCACTCGAGAACGGCGGAGAACTGCGGCCGACCCATGCCGGTCATCATGCGGGTGGTGCACATTGCACCGGGGCCGACCCCGACCTTGATGATGTCGGCACCGGCGTTGACTAGATCGCGCACGCCACCGGCCGAGATGATGTTGCCGGCACAGATCGGAACGCCAAGATCCAATGCGCTCACCTTACGGATCGCCTCGATCATCCGTTCCTGATGTCCGTGAGCCGTATCGAGAACGAGAACGTCGACGCCGGCCTCAACGAGGAACCGAGCTTTGGCGGCTACGTCGCCGTTGACGCCGAGGGCGGCGGCGACGCGCAGATGTCCTTGGTCGTCGGTGGCGGGCTGGTAGAGCGTCGAGCGCAATGCTCCGGTGCGGGTCAGGATGCCGACGAGATCACCGTTGGTATCGACGACTGGGGCAAGACGACGACGGCGTTCGTGTAATAGATCAAAAGCGGCGGCGGGATCAATCGATTCGGGCATGGTGAGCAGATCAGTCGCCATGACACGTTCAACGCTGGTGAAGCGGTCGACTCCGATGCAGTCACTCTCGGTGAGGACTCCGACGGGGCGATCGCCTTCGACGACAATGACGGCGTTATGAGCGCGCTTGCCGATGAGATTGAGAGCCTCACCGACAGTGTCTGTCGACGCGAGGGTGATGGGTGTGTCGTGTACAAGGTGGCGCTGCTTTACCCAACCGATGACGTCAGCGATGACGTCAAGAGGAATGTCCTGCGGAATGACGGCGATGCCGCCACGACGGGCGACGGTTTCGGCCATGCGGCGCCCGGCTACAGCCGTCATGTTGGAGACGACGATCGGGATTGTCGTGCCGGTTCCGTCGGTTGTGGTCAGGTCGACATCGAGTCGGGACTGGACGTCGGAGTGGGCCGGAACCATGAACACGTCGTCAAACGTGAGGTCGGCTTCTGGGGTTCGATCGTGAAGGAAGCGCACGTGTGTGGAGGTTAGGCGGCGGGAGTCTCAAACGCCGAATGAGTCGTCGTCGAGTCCGGCGGCGGTAGCGGCCAGCAGCGCGAGCTGTGCGGCTTTGCGGTAGACGAGTGTGAATGCCGCCTGAGCGGCCTTCTCACTGCCACGCAACGGTGGCTCGCCCAGCGAGAGCATCAGGGCGGCCGGATCGCTGGACATGCGGACGAGCGAGGGATCGTCGAGGGTGGATTCGCCCCAGAACTTCTTGGCGGCGGCACGTTCGGCCGCGAGCTTCTTCTGGCCCCCCGGGGCCTGACTGGATGCAGGGCGGCGGCGGGTACGACTCATGATGCACTCCCGACGGAATCGATTTCGGCTTGTTCGGTGAGCAACTCGTCGGTCCGCAGGCCGAGGGCGGTTTGGAGTTGCATGGGATCGAGGTCACCGAGCGAACTGGACTTGGGAAGAACGAGATCGGCGATGTGACGCTTGCCGGCCACGACTTCCTCGACGCGCTCGTCGACGGTTCCGGGGCAAACAAGACGATGGGCGATCACGGTCTTCGTCTGTCCGATACGCCATGCCCTGTCGCGGGCCTGATCTTCGACGGCGGGGTTCCACCAGCGGTCGTAGAGGATGACGTGGTTCGCGTTCGTGAGGTTGAGGCCAGTGCCGCCTGCTTTGAGCGAGAGCACGAGGGTGCCGGGACCTTCGAGTGCTTGAAAGTCGGCGACGAGCTGATCGCGGGCGCCGCGTGACTGGCCGCCGTGATAGCAGCCGACCGGAATCTCGAATCGCGCACTGAGGTGTTCGGCAAGTTTCTGACCCCACTCCGCGAAATGGGTGAAGACGAGTGCGCGCTCCCCAGCCTCATAAACCTGCTCGATGATTTCCTCGAGGCGGGAGAGTTTGCCTGACCGACCATCGAGGGGTCCGTCATCGTGTCGGTACGCGACCGGATGGTTGCAGATCTGCTTGAGGGCAGTGATAGCGGCGAGGATCCGACCGTTGCGCGAGTCGGCTCCGGGTTCGTTGGCAACACCAGTGACGAGGCTGTCGAGAACGGCCTGATAGAGGCCGATCTGTTCGGGGGTCATCGAACAACGATCGAGTTCATCGATGCGATCAGGAAGCTCCGCCGCAATCGCCGGTTCGCTCTTGGTGCGTCGGAACACAAGAACACCGTTGAGCGCGCGCAGTGCCTGCTCTCCTTGCGAACGGGCGTTGTCGCCGGTACCGGAAAGTTGAGCGATGAACTGTGGCCGAGGCCCGACGAGACCGGGATTGGTGAAATCGAGAATGGCCCAGAGATCGCCGAGTCCGTTTTCGATCGGGGTACCGGTGAGTGCGAGTCGTGAGTTGGCCTTGAGCCGACGCAACTGCTGAGCAGTTTCGTTGGCGGGGTTCTTGATGGCCTGCGCCTCGTCGAGAACGATGCGACCCCATTCGATCTTCTCGAGCGAGTCGATATCGCGAACTGCGGTTCCGTAGGTGGTGATGACGACGTCAGCTCCGTCAGCTTCTGCAGCGATGCTGCTCTCGTCGGCTCGCGATGCGCCGTGGTGCACCACGACATTCAGACCAGGAGTGAAGCGCGCCGCCTCGGCCGCCCAGTTGCCGACAACAGCTGGAGGTGCGATAACCAGCGTGGGATTGCCGCTGCTGGGACTGGCGACAAGATGGGAAAGGATCGTGGGCGTCTTCCCGAGACCCATGTCGAGGGCAAGGCAACCACCGAGTCCGGTTGTGTCGAGGAACTGCAGCCAGGCGAGGGCTTCGGCCTGATAACTGCGGAGCTCTCCCTTGAAGGTGTCTGGGGTGATGGCCGGTTCGAGCGATGCATTCGATGCTTTCGAAAGAAGATCGGCGGCCCAACCGGTGCCGTCGATCGAGATGCCGCCGGCCAGTGGTGACCCATCGAGTCCGAGAGCTTGTCGGAGCATCTCTGCGCCGGTGAGTTGGGGCTTCTTGCCGCGCTCAGCAAGAGCCTCGGCCGCAGCCGCGAGATCGGCGTGGTCAATCGCTATCCAGCGTCCACCCGATCGCACCAGCGGACGAGCCTCTTTCGCGAGTCGGGCAATGTCGGCAGCGGTGAGTTCAATGTCGTCGAACACTGCTGTCCAGCTGACATTGGCGAGTTGGTGTGCGCCGACCGAGGTTTCGCTAGATGATTCAGCGAAGAGACGAAGCGACGGGGTCGGCCGCTTGCGCGAGAGCGCAGGAACGCGCACATCGAAACCAGAGTCGACCAGGATCGGACCGATCTCGGTCATGAGTTCCCACGCCTCGGACTGACTCAGAACGACTTCACCGCGACGGAGGCTTCCGGGCCGCAGCAGCGGGGGGAAGAGGTGTTCGAGACGCAGGAGATTGGCCTCGAGCTCGCGTCGTTGGTTCCCGGCGTTTACGAGCGCCACTTCGATGGGGACGAGTTGTTCGCCGCGTCCTGGCGCATAGACGGCCAAGTGCCACGCGTCGCCGGAGTCGGGTGGATCGAGCTGCACGATGATGGCGCGGTAGGTCTTGGAGGTGACAGGCGCAGCCCAGCGTTCGAGTGCGTTGGTGAGCTCGCCGGCGATGCCGGGTGAGATCTCGAACGGTGTGCCATCGAGTCGAGCGAGAAACACTTCGGCTGCGGCCGCATTGGTCTTGGGATCTTCGGGTGCCTCAGGAACATCGACCCGACGGGCCGCGTCGTGACAGATGACATCGACAACCTCGGAGAGGACGGTACGGGCCATGGCGGTGCCATCGACTGAGGGAGAAAGCGCGGAGACCGATCCGGGCATGGCGTCGGCGATGATCTTGAGATGTTCGGCGTCGATGAGCGCAGGGTTCCAGGACACGGCGAACGCTGAACGGTTCTGGTTTTTGCGGCCGGTGCGTGAGCGGCGAAGTGTCGGGACCATCGCCCCGCGGGCCGTCATTTCGACGGCCCATGCGGCAACGAGTGAGAGCCAGTGGGCACTCGCTCCGAGTTCTTCCTCTGGAGGATCGGATGCCAGAGCGAGTAGCCAGCCGAGGACATCACTTGTGTTCGCTTCGACAGAAACGGTTTTCTCGCCATTCGGCAGCGGCACTGGTGCCCGTCCACCCCAGACAGCCGGTGCGCCGGTGGCGGCGAGCACTCGTTGAAGATCAGCCGAAGTCGTGGCGGGTGCATCGGCACCGCCGAGCCACGCGACGAGACGACCTGCGACCCATGACAATTGCAGCGCGGTGACCCCGGTGGTGATCTCTTCCACCTCAGGTTCGATACCGAGGAAGCGATCGAGCGCGATTTCGAGAACGCGCTGCTCGTGTTCAAGGTCGGCGATGATCTGCTGATCGTCAGGCCGGCGCTGCGAACGCAGTCGATCGAGTGAATCATCGGTGTCGTTCAACCGTTCGACAAGTATTCGTTGCCACGCCGGGCGGTGTGTCTCGAGCACAGCGAGATCAGTAGGCGATGCTTCGCCCCATGCGGCGGCCTCGACGAGGGTCTCGAAACGGGAACTGTTGACATCGATCGAAGGAATGGGGGTGGACGCGACAATGGAATCGTCGCCCGTAGGGTCTTCGATGCTGTCTTCGATATCGGGCACGTAGGTCCTCATGATGAACTGCCGGGCACGGGCATTCGGCGCGCCGTCCCCTTCGGTGGTGTGAGCCGGTCCCCGGGCCATCACCCTGTTCGCTCTGGAGCCGGTCCCAGTGCAGCGGGAGTCCGGTCAGTGCGTTCCGCACGGCTCCGACGCAGGGTTGGGGACCGCTACCCGGAGCAATGGACCAACCAACACAGTTGATCCATTCGAGTCAGATCGGTAATCAGGGGAAATTGCCTGATCGCCATTCCGACCCCTTCACCCTACCGTCGCCGCGCCCGGTTTCTGCAATACCGCCCCGTGCTTAACGGGAAAAGTCCTCGGAAATCCCCACTTCGCTGGCCTTCACTGAGGCCCAGATCCTGTCGCCCGGGCGAAGGGCAAGCGCTTCGTGCCCCGAGGGCGTGAGTTCCGCAACAAGGCCGATGGGCCCTTCGAGCCGGACCCGGATCCTGTCCGCCCGCACGTCGAGTTCGACCACCTCGACAGTCCAGACGTTGCGGGCGCTTCCTTCGGGCTCGCTCCGGTGCAGTGCGACCGAACCGGGCCGGATCGACGCGAAGGCCGGACCATTCGGCGAGTCGGCGGGAACCGCGATGCTGACACCGTCGCGAGTTCGCAGCACTCCAGCGGCGATTGTTCCTGGCACAAGGTTGGTGCCGACCAGATCGGCGACATAGCGCGACTGCGGATGAGTGGTGACGTCAGAAAGGGCACCCGATTGGGTGACGCAACCATCCTCGATCACGATGACGCGGTCGGCGAGTGCGTAGGCATCGACCGGATCATGGGTAATCAACAGAGCGGGGATAGTTGTCTCGCTGAGGTGGGTGCGTAGATCGCGGCGAACCTCGGCGCGGGTGGCGGCGTCGAGGGCGGCAAGTGGCTCGTCCAATAGCAGCAGTCGGGGTTCGCCGGCGAGTGCACGGGCAAGCGCGACGCGCTGCGCCTGACCGCCGGAAAGCGTGTCGGGCTTCTGGCTGGCGTGGTCACCGAGATGCATACGATCGAGCCATGTATGCGCGAGGCGACGCGCCTCTGTGCGCGACATACCCCGGGCGCGCAATCCGAATGCCACATTGTCGAGGGCGTCGAGTTGCGGGAAGAGTCGGTGATCCTGAAACACGACACCGATGCTGCGCTGTTCGGGGGCCACGAACACACCGGTGTCCGGATCATCGAACACCGTGCTATCGATTCGGATGAGTCCCGCGTCGAGGGGTCTGAGCCCGGCGATCACATTTACAAGCGTTGACTTCCCGGCACCGTTTGGACCGAGCACGGCAACGGTTTCACCGTCCTCGATGTCGACTGCGACATCGAGTCTGAACGCGGGGAGTTCAGCTATGACGCGGGCATGGAGGCTCATGTCGGATCTCGATCACTGGATCCGCCAAGCCATCGGTCACGCAATCCGATAATCACGGCGAACGAGATCGCAATCATGAAAACCGAAAGTACGAGCGCCTGACCCGGATTGGATTCGAGCGCAAGGTAGACAGCAAGCGGAAGGGTGCGGGTGCGGCCAGGGAAGTTGCCGGCGAAGGTGATGGTTGCTCCGAACTCGCCGAAGGCGCGGGCCCATGCGAGAACCGCTCCGGCGATCAGAGCCGGTTTGATTGCAGGAAGGGTGATTCGTCGAAACGCGTACCAAGGGCTGGCGCCGAGGGTGCGCGCGGCGTCTTCGGTGCGGCGGTCGAGTCCGCGCAGAGCAGCTTCAACGGTCAGGACAAAGAAGGGCATGCCGACGAATGTCTGCGCGAGAACCACGCCCGCAGTGCTGAACGGCAGGCGCACGCCGAACCAGTCGAACAACGGATCGCCGAGCACACCGCGTCGTCCGAATGCCGCAAAGAGAGCAACGCCGCCGACAACGGGCGGAAGCACGAGGGAAAGCAAGCAGAGTGCGCGCACGATGCGCCGACCAGGGAATCCGTAGCGAGCGAGAACCCATGCGAGCGGTGTCCCGAACACGACGGCCAAGGCGGTTGCCCACAGCGAGCAGTACACCGAGAGTCGCAACGCTTCGAGTGATGCCGGATCGGTGAGTAACGACCACGCTTCGGACCACGGAACCCGCCACAGCAGCCCGAAGAACGGAAGGGCGAAGAACGCCACGGCGATTCCAGCCATCAGTACGGCGATCACCGGTGGGCGATTGGCCCGTCGTGCTCGTCGCACTCGCCGCCGGTGTTTGAGAGTCGAGGTCATGACGAGCACCTTGGCGTCATGGTTGACCAAAGCCGTAGGCGCGAAGAATTGCCTGTCCATCTGCCCCGGAAACGAATGACGTCCACGCGTTGGCGGCGGTTTCGTTCGGGGAACTTATGAGCACGGCCTGAGGATAGGTGGCCCGGACATCGAACTGATCGGGAATGGCGACACCGGCGGCGGTTTTGCCGGCGGCGAGTACGTCGGTTCTGTAGACGATGCCTGCGTCGGCCTCACCAGATGAGACCTTTGTAACGATTCCTTTGACATCGGGTTCGAAACTTGCCGGCTTAACGGTGACGCTTGCATCCCGCAGCGCCTCGGTGGCGTACCGGCCGATCGGGACCTCGGGTGCACAGGTGACGTAGATCAACCCGGTCCTCGCCAGGTCGGCGAGAGAATCGATACCCGAAGGATTCCCCTTGCGCACGATGATCTCGAGGGAGTTGGTCGCAAAGATGGTGGGAACGTCACTTAGCAGTTGTGCTTCGGCCACCTTCGTCATGTTTGTCTGATCGGCCGAGGCGAACACGTCGACGGGCGCGCCGTCGATGATCTGTCGGGCGAGGGTCGACGAAGCGCCGAAGTTGATCGACACTGAAACCTGTGGATGAGTCTTCTCGAAAGCAGCGGCCATCGCCGTGAAGGCACTCTGAAGTGACGCCGCTGCCGAAATGGAGAGGTTTCCGGAGATACCCGGTGTGGCGGTGCCGCGTGCGTTGTTTCCCGGACCGACACCGCAACCTGCGATGGCACCGATGCCGATCGCCAGAGCCGAACACGCGAAGAGTGGTCTCGTGAGCATTCGTCGCCTCAAAAACCTTGGCATGGGACAACGGTAGGCGACCGCCTCATCAAAGATCCGCGAGTCGTCCCCACAAGTACAGTCGGGGAATGGTTTCCGTGCCGAGGGGGAGGGGCGCAGTCTCGTCGACTGCTGTTTGGTGAGCGAGCGCGGCATCGGCGGGTTCGCCGTCCTCCATCACCGGAATTTCCGGCTCTACCTAATCGGCCAAGGCGTTTCGCAAACCGGAACCTGGATGCAGACGGTTGCTATGGGTTGGCTTGTACTCAAACTGACAGGTAGCGGCGGCATGCTCGGCCTTGTCACAGCTGCCCAATTTGTGCCGACATTGTTGCTCGGAGCGTTCGCCGGAGCCGTGGCCGACAGGCGTAGTCGCTGGCACATTCTGCAGACCACACAGATCCTTGCGGGGCTTCTCGCAACGTTCCTCGGCGTGATGATCGTGACCGACACCATCCGTGTGTGGAGCCTGTTCGCGCTCGCCATTGCATTCGGAACCGTGAATGCGTTCGACACACCGGTGCGGTCGTCGTTCGTCTACGAGATGGTTGGTCCCGACGACATCACAGGCGCCGTCGGTCTTGGAAGCACGACAAACAACGTGTCGCGTATTTTCGGCCCCGCGATTTCGGGCACGCTTATCGCGCTCATTGGTCTGTCCACACCGTTCTTTGTCAACGGTGTGAGCTATCTCGCGGCAACTGTCGCGCTGCTCATGATGAGGCGAGCGGAATTTGTGCCGAAGGTGCCGGTTGTCAAAAGCCCCGGCCAAGTACGCGAGGGAGTGCGGGTTGTGTGGGCCGATCCACGGTTGCGGACACCGATTCTCATGACGGTCGTGATCGGTGCTCTTGCCTACGAAAATCAGATTGCCTTGCCACTCTTCGCGAAATACGTGTTTGGGGGGAGCGCCGGGAGTTACGGGTTGCTGTCGTCGGCCATGGGAGTCGGCTCGGTGATCGGTGGTTTGTTGATTGCCCGTTTTGGCAGGGCAAGCCACCGTCGGATGGGAATCGCCGCGCTGTTCCTCGGCGCCTCGATGTTGATTGCCAGCGCGATGCCGACGATTGAGCTCATGGTCATTGCACTGGTCGTTGTCGGGGCCGGCAGCGTGGCGTTCATCACGATGGGCTCGGCGACGCTTCAAATGAACGCCCCCGTCGATGTCCGCGGCCGAGTGATGGCTCTTTATGTGACTGCGATCATCGGAACGACTCCGATCGGCGGACCGATCATCGGGTGGATCGGTCAGCAGTTCGGGGCGCGTGCCACGTTCGTCACCGGCGGAATGGCCTGCATTCTCA
Organism: Acidimicrobiales bacterium; assembly: GCA_044239895.1. GTDB lineage: Bacteria > Actinomycetota > Acidimicrobiia > Acidimicrobiales > Acidimicrobilacustridaceae > Acidimicrobilacustris. The sequence continues at coordinate 382,989 of JBIIAM010000001.1, forward strand.
CGGCACTCGTGGCTTGGCGATCGTTGGCTCGGGTGACCGAACCGGTTCTGTCCGATGCCGAAGATGCTGCGATTGAAAAACGCGCGGTGATCGCCGCCGAGGATGCAGTATCGGACAAGTCCTCGTCCATGCCCCGTCACATCTCGACGCAGGAACCGTAGGTCCGCGACGAGCAGTTCGTCTCAAGTCGTGATTCACTTAGGGAGTGGCATATGTCATTCGGGTGGGCGTGTGCCCGTTCGGTCTCTGAGGAGGAAACGATCGTGACCGCATTGATCATCGTCATCCTGATCGTCGTGCTCGTGGGCGCGGTCGTTCTGATTTTCAACAGCATCGTCCGCTTGCGCAATCAAGTCGACAATGGCTGGTCACAGATCGATGTACAGATCAAGCGTCGTGCCGATCTCATTCCGAATCTTGTCGAGACGGTTAAGGGTTACGCCGCGCACGAGAGTGGAACCTTCGAAGCCGTGGTTCAAGCCCGCAACGCAAGTCTTACGGCGGCATCACCGGCAGAAGCCGCCGCAGCTGAAGGTCCGATCACTGCGGCGCTGGGCAAGTTGTTCGCTCTCGCTGAGGCGTATCCCGATCTCAAGGCCGACACGAACTTCCGCCAGTTGCAGGAAGAGATCACCTCTACCGAAGACCGGATCGCATACGCGCGCCAGTTCTACAACGACTCGGTGACGCACTTCCACAACAAGATCGACACCTTCCCCGGAATGTTTGTCGCAAAAATGGGCACCTTCCCTCATCGCGAATTGTTCGAAGCTGCCGAAGCCGACAGGGCTGTTCCCAAGGTCCAGTTCTGATCGACGCTTCGCTGATGGACACTTCTTTGGTCAACACGTCGAACGATCGACATATCAGTATGAGGGCAGCAGCTGTCCATGAGTGACGCAACCGGATTCATTCAACACCAAAAGAACAATCGTCGGGCCACCGTCGTAATTCTGGGTGGCACGTTTGCGCTGCTTTTTCTTGTGGCGAACCTTGTCGCCGGGGCACTTGGCGCATTTTCTGCGGACAATTGCGCGGCCACGACGAGTGTTGCGCGTCCCGGCTATCCGGACACGCAGTCGTGTGTCACGACGTATGAGTTCCGCCCCACGGTTCTTTTGGTTGCCGCCGCGGTTGTGTTGTCCTATCTCGTGATTGCCTGGTTTGCTTCGGGCAAGGCTGCGCTCACGATGGTGAAGGCCCATCCTGCCGATGGCCCCGAATTCGCGGAGCTCCGTAATCTCGTCGAGCAAATGGCCATTGCATCCGGTGTCCCGGTCCCATCCGTTTATGTCGTCGACGATCCGGCACCGAATGCATTCGCAACCGGTCGCAGCCCGAAGCGGGCGGCCATCACGGTCACGACTGGTCTTCTGACCGTGATGTCACGCCGTGAATTGCGGGGCGTCATTGCTCACGAAATGTCTCACATCCGCAACCGCGACATCGCGGTGACGACCCTTGCGGTCCTCGCCGTCGGTGCTATCGCAGTGATCGCCGACATCTCTCTCCGGATTGGAATCATGGGTGGAGGCCGCCGCCGGAGTAACGACAACGGTCTTGCCGTCCTGATGCTTGTCTCGCTTGTGCTCTATCTGATTGCGGTGCCGGCGGCGCTGCTGCTCAAGGCGGCCCTCTCAAGGAAGCGAGAGAGCCTTGCCGATGCGACTGCCGTGGAGATGACCCGCGAGCCGGCCGGTCTGCGTTCCGCTCTGGAGAAACTCGAAGCGGATACCACCGTGATTTCGCACCCGTCGGCCGCGACCGCCCATCTTTGGATCGAGTCTCCCCTCGAAAGAGGTTCCGAACAGGGGATTCGCGGGTCATTCGGGCGGCTCATGGATACCCATCCACCCCTTTCCGAACGAATCGCGACGTTGCGGGCAATCGAAGGTCTTGATCCGGAGGGGCGAGGACCAAACGATCCCGTTTCGACCCCGCTTTAGAGGTCCGGTGGCCTGTTGGCAGAGGCGATAGTGCCAAAGCCCCGTTCATTGGGCATACTTGACGGTCGGTTCGCAGGAAGGCGCCCATGAAGTTCACTGTTGGTTCCAAGGTCATTTATCCCGCTCACGGCACTGCTGAGGTCACTGGCCGCGCAACCCGTGTTGTCGATGGCAAGAAGGTGAAATACCTCGAGTTGTCGGTTGCTGCAGGTGATGAGTCTTGGCGCGGTGGTGCGCTGAAGGTTTCCGTTCCCGAAGATCGGGCCGAAGACCTCGGGGTACGTCCCGCCATTTCGCTTGAGGAAGTCGACGACGTTCTCGCCGTTCTGGCAGTTCGCAACGTTCGCGTTCCCACGAACTGGTCCCGCCGGTTCAAGAACCATCAGGAAAAGATGAAGTCGGGCGACATCTACGAATGCGCTGAGGTTGTCCGCAACCTTGCGCTCCGCGATCGCCAGTCATCGCTCTCAAGTGCCGAGAAGGCAATGCAGATCCGGGCGCGTCGAATCCTCGTGTCCGAACTTTCGGTTTCTTGGAACGTGACGATGGAAGAAGCGGGCGACCGCGTCGACAAGGTTCTGGCCGAAGACTGAATCTTCCTCCGGGGGCAAGGCCCTCGGAACGGTTACGTCTTACTTCACAGATTCGGCGGGCTTCACGACGTCAGCGAGTGCTTCGTCAGAAAGTACGAACGCGTCGTTGGTCGCTTCGGCGCCAGGTTCCACAAGTTCGGGGAACTGTTGGCCGGGAAGGATCGCGACCTCGAACAGCTCGGACACGGTTCCCTCGAAACGGAGGAACCCGGCGATCTCGCCCGTTCGGATGTCGACGGCCCACACGCCGCACTCTCGCGGCATGTCGGTCTGCGTGATCGGGAGTCCGTCGAAAACGGTTTCGCGGACTTTGGAAAGGCCGATGAACGCGTACTGACCCACGAACGACATGCCGCGCGTGAAACCCGGGAGGATGGCGACGGTTTCGACCTGACCGGTTTCGACGTCGACGGTACACAGTGCGCCGCGACCCGATTCGAGGACCCAGAGTTTCCCGTCGTACCAACGTGGCGAATGTGGCATCGAAAGTCCGACCGTGACCGGAGCGCCACCCTCGATGTCGAGGATGGCACCGCCAGCTGCCTTGTCATCGCGCCAACCGTTGGGTGTGTCGGTGAGGCCGAGAACGGTGACGTAACGGGGCTTGCCGTCGACCATGGCCATGCCGTTGAGATGGCAGCGGTCATCGGCGGCAAGACCGGAGATGAACGGCGGCCGCCAGCGCGGCGTGAAGCTGTACTCGCGATCGAACGTAACGAGGCAGGAGAATCGGGTGGCTACGGCCCAGAGCTCGCCCTCGCTGTCGTACGCGAGATCATGGATGCGGACATCGCCGGTGACGTGGCCGCGGCGGGGCATGTAGCAGGCGTCGACCTTGCCTTCGGGATCGATAGTTTTCGCGGCCGCCTGCTGGTTCCAGAACTCCCACACGGTGGTCTTGGTGCCGAGTGCCAGTTTGGATCCCTGAACGGCAACGCCCATCGGGCTCGGGAAGAAACGAAGGTGGGTGTTGACCTTGTCACCGTCGCGCCGGACGAGCACAAGTCGTCCGCTCTGGTAGGTCGTGGCTGCGAGCGAAACATTCGCGGCTTGCAGGATGGCGCCGAACGAACCGGTGAACACGCTCGAGAAATCGGTGGGGATGTTCCCGTCGGGTTCGTGGGTGAGACTGACGGAAACGGCTTCAGCCGATCGGGTGCGGGTCGGCGTGATGGTGGGCGGTTCAGCAAATACGTCATGGGCCCGTACCGCTACGGAGTCGACGATTCCCCAAACCTTGCGCAGCTCTTCAGCGTTGCGTTCCCACTTCGAGGCTTGAGGTGCTTCGAGAGTTGTTGCCGAGTTCGGAAGCGCTCCCTCGGTGTTGTGATCCCACGTGAGATCGAGGTTCGAACAGATGCGAGTGAGTTCGGCGTCGGGATCGGCGACGAGGGCGGCGTAGCTGGCGACACACCAGCGATCGGCCTCGAGAGCTTCGAGATCGTCGAGCAATGTCGAGGTAGTCACCGCCCACTGTGTAGCAACGACCTCGGGAATCGACTTGCCGATGAGATCGCGCCATCCCGGAGTGAGGAGAAGTGACCAGCGATCACCCGTCCAGTCGGGGAGGTCGGGATAGGTGACGAACCGCGCCGAACGCCATGCATCGAGCATGCTGCTCACCGTTTCTCGCGGATCGCGGAACAGGTAGACGAACTTTGCATCGGGATAGGCGGCGGCGAGGAAGGGAATCCGAAGCGCGTTCTTCGGCGTCTTCTCGATCATGCGCACGACGGAACCGGGAGTGACAGGGTTGCCTTCACGGTCCTTGAGGCGGTGCACAAAGGCGGAACTGAGTTCGTTCACGACACCCGGCGTTACATCTTCGGCGGTGAGTCGGTTGGAATCCCAGCCGCGGGTCGAAGGCCGAAGGGGCTGGATGTTCTCGAAGATCTGGTGGCTTTCGCTGCCGATCGTGAGAGCTTCCTTCGCTCGCCCAAGTGCTTCGAACAACATGGTGCTGCCGGCTCGCGGCGACGAGACGATGAAAACGGGGCGATCAAGGACAATCGGTTCAGGCGCTACTCGGCGCGCTGGTGATGCCGGGATATCAGGAGCGATCGCAGCGAGGCGGGGAGTCGCGCTCGCTTCTCCCTGTGGCTGCGACACGACAAGCGGAACAGTTGCCGCCGCGGAAGTTGCGGTAGTTGCAGGCGGTGCCGTCGGCGGCGCGGAGCCGATGCTGGCCACGGCGCGATTGGAGAGTCCGGGGCGGATGACAAGTTGGCGAATGGCCTCGGCCACCTCGACACCGTTGGCAAGGGTTGCTGTAGACGAGGCCACGATGGCGACGGCGTCGTCGCGCAATTGTGAGAACGCGGGGAAGCCGGTGGGGCTGTCTCCGTAATGCGCCCAACACGCCTTCCAAGAACGGCGGAAAGGAATGAGACTCGAATCGAGTTCGACGGCCGCGTCGAGGTCGCTCTCGGCGTAGTCGCGCAGAATCGCGCCGAGCGTCGCATCGATTTCCGATGACGGAAGGACTGTCGGTTGGTTCATAGTCTCGAACGCAATACTGGTGGCTTGTGCGAGTTCGGGAAGCGGCGAGTCGGCGGGAATCGCGCCGGTCGCGCGGTCAATGAGAGTCCAGAAGCCGGCGCCGCCGACGGTGTCAACGACAAGGTGGATCCGGGGCGCATTGACCGGATTCACAACCCGGTGACGCGACCATGTGTCGAACACCCAGCATTCACCGGCGGCCATGTGAACCGCCGAATCTTCGACAGCGAATTCCACGGCTGGATTCGTGACGATCGGAATGTGAATGCGGAGATGGTCCCACCAGTAGCGATTGGTGTCGACGTGCGGCTTCACTTCGGACTCGATGTCGATCCGCATGAGGCGGGTGCGTCCGATTGGGCAACCGAGCGCGCTTAGCCCGGCAAGGACATTGATGATCGCCGGGAGGCCCTGAAGGTGCGGCGTCGGGCGCATCGGACCTTCGACCGAATCGTCCTCGGGGTCACCGCCGACTGCAACGAGCGGCAGCGCACTGTTTCCAGGCATGCCTTCGGGATGCGGACGCCAAACGTTCTCGGGTAGAGCCATCACTTCGGCAACGAGGGCGGCCACATCGGTCTGGATAGGCAACATGACGAACGGCTGGGCGAGATGCATTACAACTCCGGCTTGTTAACCCGTTGCGTTGTTCGGGCCGAGAAATTTCTTTCAATAGTTGCCGATGGAGGCCTCGAGGGGAAAGTGGCCCGGATTTCCGGCCGACTGTGGCAGTCTCGATGGTTATGAGTAGAAGCGTTTGGGGCATCGTCGAGGAAACGGCAAAGGAGCATCCACATCGGGTCCTGCTCGCCGACAATCATGGCCGGACGCTTACCTCAGCGGGTCTAAAAAACGAGGCCGAGCGGGTAGCGGCCGGACTCCTCGGGCTGGGGTTGACTCCAGGGGACGTCATGTCGTGGCAATTGCCTACGACGATCGAGGCCGCGGTGGTGATGATGGCCTGCGCCCGGATTGGAATCGTCCAGAATCCCATCATCCCGATGCTGCGACATCGCGAGGTGGGATTGATCAGCGAGCAACTGGGGACTCGCCTGCTGCTGGTCCCAGAGCGCTGGCGTGACTTTGATCATGCGGAGATGGGACGGGAACTCGGGCTGGAGGTCGTCGCGTTCGATTACGAGAGTCCTATCGGCCCCTCAACGCCTATGCGTCTTCCAGTCGGAGATCCGACAGCCCTGCCTTCGATGCCAACCTCGGTGGACGAGTGCCGGTGGGTCTACTTCTCCTCCGGCACGACAGCGGCACCAAAGGGCGCCCGGCATTCGGATTCGTCGGTCATGGCATCGGCGCTCGGGATGGTCGAGCGTCTTGGCTTCGATGAAACCGATGTCTATCCGGTCGCGTGGCCGTTCACTCATATTGGTGGGATCGCCATACTGACCGCGGCGTTGCAGACCGGTGTGCGCCTCGTGCTCTTCGATGTGTTTGACCCAGCGACGTCTGCAGACAGGATGGCTGCGCATGGGCCCACGATGTTTGGATCGGCGGTGCCGTTCTTCCGGGCGTTTATCGAAGCGCAGAAGCGCCATGGGGCCGAAGCCCTCTTTCCCAATGTTCGCGGCTGCGTCGGCGGTGGCGCACCCATCCCGTCACAAGTCAACGAGGAACTAATTGAGATGTTCGGTGTCACGGGGGTCGTGGGTGCCTACGGACTCACGGAGTTCCCGATGGCAACGTGTGAGTGGCCCGATGACCCACTTGTCGGAACGACAGTCGGACCGGTCTCGCCGGGGGTTTCCGCCCGAGTCGTCGATGGCGAACTCCAGTTGCGGGGTGGCCAGTGCCTCCTTGGCTACGTCGATCAGGCGCTCGACGCGAGTGCATTCGACGACGGGTGGTTCCGCACCGGCGATCTCGCAACCATCGATGCAGACAATCGGATCAGGATCGTTGGACGGCTGAAGGACATCATCATCCGCAATGCCGAGAATATTTCCGCTGTCGAGATCGAGGACGCTGTGATCCGGCATCCTTCAGTGATCGATGTCGCTGTTGTCGGTATGCCCGATGCACGCACTGGAGAGCGGGTGTGTGCTGCTGTTGTGCTGGCGCCGGGGACTTCGCTCGATGTGGCGACGTTGGGCCAACATTGTGTGGCATTGGGTCTGGCTCGTTACAAGTGCCCGGAGCAGGTTGTGGTGCTTGACTCGATCGAACGAAATCCGATGGGAAAGATCCAGAAGGATCAGATCCGGGCCCGGCTCGCTGCGCTGACATCCTGATCCAGCTTGGGCGTGCGCTGCAGCCGGAGCGGGAGTTGACGTCATCTGACACAATGCGGTTCGGCCAGTACGACGTGGACGCACCCGTCGGTAGGACATGGGGAGTCAGCAATGCCAGAACAGAACGAAGGAATCGAGATTTCCGTCGAGGAACTGCGCTCGAAGTATCAGGAAGAGCAGCTCAAGCGCCTGCGCACCGACGGTCTCAAGCAGTTCGTATCGCTGAAGGACAAGTTCGCCGAGCTCGACTCCGATCCCTACGCCGATCCGACCTTCACGCGCGCGCCGATCACCGAGTCGACTGAGGTCGTCATCGTGGGCGGCGGCTTCGCCGGCATGCTCACCGGAATCGATCTTCAGAAGTCGGGCGTCACGGATTTCCGCATCGTCGAAAAGGGCGGCGACTTCGGCGGCACCTGGTACTGGAACCGCTATCCAGGTTGCATGTGCGACGTTGAGTCGTACACCTATCTCCCTCTCCTCGAGGAGACCGGCTACATGCCAACCGAGCGCTACGCCGGTGCGCCAGAAATCTTCGAGTACTGCCAGTTGCTCGGTCGTACGTTTGGTCTTTACGACCGTGCACTGTTCCAGACCGTCATCACCGGAGCGGTATGGGACGACAGCGCCGGCCGCTGGATCGTCACCACCTCGCGTGGCGACACGATCAGTTCGAAGTACATCGTGATTGCCGGCGGCATCCTCCATAAGCCCAAGGTCCCCGGCATCCCAGGCATCGAAACCTTCAAGGGCAAGATGTTCCACACCACGCGTTGGAACTACGACTACACCGGCGGCGGCCCGCGTGAATTCATGGACAAGCTCGGTGACAAGCGCGTCGGAATTATCGGAACGGGTGCAACCGCGATTCAGGCCGTTCCCAAACTGGCCGAAGCAGCGCAGGATCTGTTCGTGTTCCAACGCACACCGAGTGCCGTTGGTGTCCGCAACAACGGTCCGACTGACGAAGCATGGTTCAAGGGCCTTCAGCCGGGTTGGCAGGAAGAGCGAGTCATCAACTTCACACAGTCCGTGACCGGAGCAAAGCCGGCCGTTGATCTCGTCAACGACGGTTGGACCGACGTCATGTGGACCAACACGCAGGCTGCCGCCGAGTCCCCGGAGCATCTTGCTGCCATGGAAGTCAGTGACTTTCAGACGATGGAGAAGCTGCGCCGTCGCGTCGACTCAATCATCGAAGATCCCGAGACCGCCGCGAAACTCAAGGCCTATTACGGCAAGAACTGCAAGCGGGTGTGCTTCCACGACGATTACCTCCCGGCATTCAACAAGCCGAATGTCCATTTGGTCGACACCGAAGGCAAGGGCATTGAGCGCGTCACGGAAACTGGTGTCGTCGTTGACGGCGTTGAATACCCGATCGATTGTCTGATCTTCGCGTCGGGCTTCGAGGTGCAGACCGATCTCGACTCACGCGTCGGGTTCGATCCGATTGGCCGCGATGGCGTTTCGCTCAGTGAGTCCTGGTCGCATGGCGCCCACACACTGCACGGTGTCCTGTCGGGAGGCTTCCCGAACATGATGGTGATCAGTCTCGTGCAGGCCGGGTTTGGCACGAACTTCGTTCACTTCCTTGGACGTTCGGCGCGTCATGTCGCTGAGCTCATCGGTGCCTGCGAAGCGCAGGGCATTGCCACGATCGAAGCGACACCGGAATCCGAAGAGGGTTGGCTCATGGTCCTGTACGGGGCAATCGGTGGTGGCGCCGACTATGTCACGACGTGCACACCCGGTTACTTCAACAGTGAACTTGCGGCACCGGACGAGAAGGCGGCGAAGGGCCTTGTCTTTGCTGGCAGCCTTCTCGACTATCACGCCCATCTCGACGAGTTCCGCGCCGCCGGCGACTTCCCGGGTGCTTTGGTAACAAAGGTCTAGACGCGATCGGTGGCACCTGTCTGCGCACGTGCAGTGGGTGCCACTTCATCGCACAACGATTCGCGAACGAACTCCTCGCACCGTCCGCTTGTTCGTCCTGATCTATTTTGCGGTGGAGTCCCAGTCGAAGTCATCGGCGATCGTGGGTAGGTTTCGCGTCAGCACGCTCAAAAGTCGTGCAGCATCGATGGTTTCTTCGATCGTGAATCGATGGATGCCGCTGAAGGCTAGGAACCCTTCAAGTACGTAGATATTGAGAATAGCCATGGCGTTGGTGAGGCGGTCGGGAACGTCGTCGAATTCCGGCCGAGAACGGATGGCGTTCAATGTCGCGTCATCATCGAACATCAACTGCTCACCGGGTACGCCGTTGCCCAGCAGATAGGTGAGGAGCTTGAACCGCGGCAGGAGGACTGGAAGATGTTCGATGAAGTTGTCCGCGTTTACCGCGGGGGAAAATCGAACACCCATTTCCTTCGAAACGGCAACGAACAGGTTGTTCAGGGACCCGAAATTTCGGAAGATCACCTGAGGGTCCATCGAGATCTGCTCGCCGATGGAGCGGGTCGTGATGTCCTCGATTGGCGTGGTCAGAACCAGGTCGATGACGGCCTCGATCAGAAGGTCGGAGACCTGCTCCGCTGACACACGTGGTGCTCGTTTTCTTGGTGCAGGGCCCATATTGAAACTGATTCTAGGTGGCCCAAGTCACAGGGCGAGAGAGCCAGGCGTCGCCCGGGTGGGTTGTACGTGAGCGGGCTTGGTAGCTTTCGGCCGATGCCGGAGCCCGCTGCGAAGAACTGTGTTGTCTGCGGTCGAACCATGCGCTGGCGCAAGAAGTGGGAGCGCTCATGGGACGAGGTTCGTCACTGCTCGGAAGCTTGCCGGCATCGGGGGGTGCGCCCGGTCGATACGGATCTCGAAATGACAATCGTGAGCCTGCTCGAGGGTCAACCGCGGGGCGCCACCATCTGTCCTAGCGAGGCGGCGAAAGCGGTGGGCGGAGACGAGTGGGAATCGCTCGGTGAGCAGGCGCGTGCGGCTGCCCGCCGCCTGAGCGCCGGTGGTCGCGTCGTGATTATCCAAGGTGGCCGAACAGTTGATCCTTCGACGGCGAAGGGCCCTATTCGGGTCCGGTTGTCATGACCGATACGACGCTTTCACTACCCAAACCCGGCGATGAAGTGCGATGGGTATCGGATCATCTCGGGCATCTCAGCGTCGATGAAGCACACCGGTCGGGCCGTTTCATCGGCACGCAGGCCGCCGCTGATACGGCACTGGCCTCGCTTGATCTCACCGGCTACGCCCAACGGCGCAACGAGGTCCTACCGCTATCGCAACGCGGTGCATCTGGACTGTCGCCCTGGATCCGTCACGGACTGCTCACGTTGCCGGGCGTGCGCGCGGCGGTCGATGGCCCGTCGGCGGATCTACGGAATTTTCGCGACGAACTCCGCTGGCAGGAGTACGGCCGGCATCTTTACGCGCGGCTCGGCACGGTCACCAGTGACCCATTGCGACGCGCTCTCGTATCGGAACCGAGCTCGGTGACCGAACCTTGGGATCGATCGATGCGCTGCATGGAGGTGAATCTCGACGAGCTTGAGCGCGACGGTTGGATGGTGAATCAAACGCGTATGTGGCTTGCCTCGCAGTGGTCGGTGCGACACGGCGCCGACTGGCGCGTCGGCGAGCATCACTTCTTCACACATCTCCTCGATGGCTCGCGCGCCGCGAACCGTCTCGGGTGGCAATGGACCATCGGGACGGGCACCTCCAAGGCGTACGGGTTCTCACAGTCACAGGTCCTTCGGCGTGCGCCGGGACTCTGCGGTGACTGCGCGCACCAGAATTCATGTCCAATCGGTGACTGGCCGGATGATCCGGAGTTCACCGAAGTCGCCGTCGATCCGCGACTTCGACACGATCCCGATGTGGCGCGCACAGCTGGACCTCGGCGGGCGGAACGTCACTCCACTCCCGAAGCGGTGTGGTTGACGGCGGAGTCGCTGGGCGACGATGACCCAGCGCTGGCCGCACATCCGCAGTTGCCGGTGGTGTTCGCCTTCGATGAGCCGCTGCTCGCAAAGCTCAAGTTGTCCTCGAAGCGGTTGGTGTTCATCGCCGATCGGCTCGCCGAGCTCGGGGCGCAGCGCGAGCTGGAAGTGCACCTCGGCGATCCGGTTCGGGTGCTTGCTGGTCGGTCACTTGCCGTTACCTTTTCCCCGGTTCCCGGTTGGCGGCGGCGGGCCCGTTCACTCAATTTGGCCGAAGTACACCCATGGCCCTGGTTGGAGCGCCCAAGATCTGGATCTATAGCCAGTTTCAGCGCATGGTCGAAACGAAGCTGATCTCACTCTTCATTGGTGCGATGATCAGGGTGTTCGTACCTAGGTAGGGGGAATGGCTATGGGGATCAACGACGTCGCATTGGATGCAGACGTAGTCGTGGTGGGAGCCGGTATGTCCGGCCTTTACGCATTGAAAGTGCTGCGCGAGCGAGGGTTTCGTGTGATCGTCCTCGACCGCGCGGCGGGCGTGGGCGGCACCTGGTTCTGGAATCGCTATCCCGGTGCGCGTTGCGATATCCCGAGCTTCGAGTACTCCTTTGGCTTCGATCCTGAGCTCGAACAGGAATGGGAATGGAGTGAACAGTTCTCTCCCCAGCCTGAGATCGAGCGCTATCTCAATCACATCGCCGATCGTTACGACCTGCGTCGCGACATTCGCCTTGAGACTGGCGTAGCGGCAATGACCTTCGACGAGACGACCGATACATGGATTGTTGACACCGAGACCGGTGAGCAATTGCGCGCCCGATTCTGTGTGATGGGCACCGGTGGATTGTCGGCACCACACCGTCCTGACTGGCCGGGTCTCGACACCTTCGCTGGAGAAGTTCTGCAGTCCAGCCTCTGGCCCGAGGGCGGAGTCGAGCTCGAAGGCCGACGCGTCGGCATCGTCGGTAATGGTTCGTCCGGCGTTCAGGCCATACCGGAACTCGCGAAGATGGCCGGTCACCTCACGGTGTTTCAACGCACCGCTGCGTTCACGTGGCCATCGCAGAACCGACCGTTGACCGACGCGGAGCAGATCGAACTCAAGGCTCGTTATCGCGAACTACGAGCGCAGCAATACGCCTCGCCACTCGCTACCGCCAACACCACCGGGGCGGTGATCTTTACGATCGCCGATCCCGACCGACGGATTCTTGAGAGCACGCCGGACGAGCGCGAGGCTGCGCTCGCAGAGCATGGGTTCAGTGCCTCGCGCCTCTGGGGTGATGCGGCAAAGAATCTCGATGCCAACGAGATGGCGGTCGAACTGTTCCGTGAGATGGTGCGCCGCACGGTGACCGATCCGGAGGTGGCCGATTCACTCTGTCCTAAGGATTATCCGATTGGTTGCAAGCGGCCGGTACTCGACAACGGATACTTCGAGACGTTCAACCGCGAAAACGTAACGCTCGTCGATCTCCGCAAGAACCCGATCGTGGAAGTCGTCCCTGAAGGCGTCATCACCGCCGATGGCCTGAACGAACTCGACGTGCTTGTTTTTGCGACTGGTTTCGATGCGGTGTCTGGGGCGCTCACGCGCATCGACCTACGCGGCAATGACGGTCGACTGCTTCGTGACGACTGGGCTGATGGTCCTCGTGCATTCATGGGCTTCGGTGTGGCGGGCTATCCCAACATGTTCATGATCATCGGACCGGGCAGCGTCGGCGTTCTCGCGACCTATCCGCCGCACATCGAACTGCAGGTGGGTTGGATCGCCGACTTTCTTGACCATCTTGCGGCGAATGGCAACACCCATGTGGAGGTTGAACCCGAAGCGCAAGAACAGTGGTGCGCCGAGGTTGAGGCCGCGGCGGTGGGTTCGATGCTCACCGCGCCTTCGTGCAACTCCTGGTACAACGGCGGCAACATCGAGGGTAAGGCGCGGGTTCTGCCCATCTACCTCGGTGGGCTCGACCGATTTATGACTCGGGCCCGCGATCTAGCGGCCAATGACTACGAAGGTTTCACGATTCGGTAGCAGCCCCGGCCCACGCGCTTTCGGCCAGGTTGTTGTCGCGGCGAACTGAGCTCAACTTGGCTGACGTCCCGGGTCGAGCGCGATCATCGGATCAGCCGCCGCAACCGTGACGGTGGCCGTGGCCCGGGCGATCTCGTCCGCGATCGGCCCGACGGTTCCGTTGAACGAGGTTGCCGCGCCGGGTTCGAGTTCGAGCACCTCGGTCGGTAGACCGATGCGGTCGAGGATGGCAATGAACGGCTCGGGATCGAGTTGTTCAACGTTCACCATCGTGCCAACGTCCCAGGTGCCATCGGCCACCAGCATCGCTGCGGCTATCGGGGGAACACCGGCCGTGTAGCTGATGCCCTGCGATTCGACCTCGGCGTAGGCGGCGGCATGGTCGGACACTTGGTAGATGAACACCTCGCGCGGCTCGCCGTCTTTGGTGCCCTTCACGACATTGCCGATGCAGGTCTTGCCCACGTAGCCCTCGGCGAGTGTTTGCGGATCAGGAAGTACGGCCTTGACGACCTTGAGCGGGATGACTTCGGAGCCGTCGTCAAGCGTGACGGGTTCGTGCGAGAGCAGTCCGAGTGTGCGCAACACGGTGAACACGTTGATGTAATGGTTGCCGAACCCCATCCAGAACCGGATCGAGTTGGCATCGACGTATCGCGAAAGTGAATGCAGTTCGTCATGGCCGTTGAGATAGACGGGCTGCTGACCAACGACGGGGAAATCCCAGACCCGCTTGACTGAATGTGTCGGGAACTCCTGCCACTCGCGATCGATCCAGGTCCAGACCTTGATGAATTCGCGGAAGTTGATCTCGGGGTCAAAGTTGGTGGCGAAGTAACGCCCGTGGCTACCGGCATTCACATCGATGATGTCGATGGTGTCGATCGTGTCGAAATACTTCTTCACTGCAAGAGCGCAATAGGCGTTGACAACGCCGGGATCGAAACCGGCACCGAGGATCGCCGTCACGCCGGCCTCGGCGCACTGATCGGCGCGCTTCCACTCGTAGTTCGCGTACCAGGGTGGGTCCTCGCACACGACGTCGGGATCTTCATGGATAGCCGTGTCGATGTAGGCGGCACCGGTGGCGAGGCAGGCCTCCAGAACAGACATGTTGATGAAAGCAGTGCCGAGGTTTACGACGATCTGCGAGTCGGTCTCTCGGATCAGACCGATTGTGGCGTCGACATCAAGGGCGTCGAGATGGCGGGCGTGGAGTCGACGGGACTGGTCCTTCACATGTCCCATGCGTCGGACACTTTCGAGGATCGCTTCACACTTCTCGACCGTGCGGGAGGCGATGCAAATATCGCCGAGCACGTCATTGTTGAGCGCAGCCTTGTGGGCCGCAACATGGGCCACACCGCCGGCGCCGATGATGAGCACGTTCCTCTTCACTCTGTTCCCACTCCCCTTCGCTTCGTCGTCATCCCCGGAGTTCTCCGAAGCGACGGCCATCGACTCGTAGTCGATGGCCTCAGACGAAGTTTGGCAGACGTGGGTGACTTGATGGGAAACAACTCATGACAGATCGGATTCAAAATCGTCGTAGCCGAACTCACGAACGATCTCGATTGAGCCGTCAAGACGACGGACGACGATCGAAGGTTTTACGACTCCGTTGAACCATGAGGTCTTCACCATCGAATAGCCCGCCGCGTCGCCGAATCGAACTTCGTCCCCGACAGCAGGGATTGCTTTCAGTGAATACTCCCCGAACACGTCGCCGGCCAGACACGTGCGGCCGGCGATCTCGACCTGAACGTCGCCGGAAGATGGCGCCGTGAGCGATGGGGAGGTTTCATAGATGAGGTGATCAGGAAGATGCGGTTCGACGGCGGCGTCGACGATCACGACAGGGATCTCGTTGTGGATGACATCAAGCACGGTAGTCACGAGTTCGGCCGATCGAGTGATGACCGCCTCTCCGGGTTCGAGATACACCTGCACGGAAAAGCGCTCGGCGAACGACCGGAGGATCTCGCAGAAACGTTCGACCGGATAGTCAGGAGCGGTGAATGCGATGCCGCCGCCGAGACTGACCCACGACACGCCATCGAGGACATCGGCGTAACGCTCGGCGATGGCGCCGATCAGTCGATCAAGTTCGTCGACCTCGTCGTTCTCGCAATTGAAATGGAACATCAGTCCGTCGACCATTGGTGCGACGGCCCGGAGTTCGGCGTCATCGGTGACCCCGAGACGCGAATGGAGCCGGGCTGGGTCGGCGAGGTCGTAATGGGAATGGCTCACTCCGGGATTCACACGAATGCCGATCGACGGTCCATCGACCAAAGCGCCGAGGTCACGCAACTGCGAAGCCGAATTGAAGATCACCTTGTCTGAGTACTTCGAAACTTCGATGACGTCATCGCGCGAGAACGCCACGCTGTAGGCGTGGACTTCGCCACCGAATCGTTCGCGACCGAGGCGGGCCTCGAACGGAGCGCTGCTCGTCGTTCCATCAAGGTGATCGGACATCAGCGGGAAGACGCTCCAAGTTGAGAAGCACTTGAGCGCGAGCACGGACTTCGCTCCCGACCGTGACCGGATCTGGTCGACGATCAGGAGATTGCGCTTCAAGGCGCTCTCATCGAGAAGGAAGTACGGGGTACGGGGTGCGTTCACTCGTCCGACGCTATTCGATACCCAATTGCGGATACCCAATTGCGACTGGTGACCGAAGCGACTACTCGCTTAGGGCTTCTCGTTCGATGGCAGCGGCTGACTTCAGCACGTTGTGGGCGACGAACGAACGCTCCCCAGCTGCACGTGACTCAAGCAGATCGGCCTTGCGGCGGTGGGCTTCGGCCACACCTTCGCCTCCGTTGAAGATCACATAGTCGACGAGGTGGAGGGCAAGTTGCTGATCGGTGGCGTCGCCGATGGCAAGCGCATCGGCCCGGGCCAGCAGCGCATCGACACCACCGATGAGTCCGACCACCTCTGTGGCGATTTGAGCTCGGGTGGAAGGAAACACCATCGACGGATTGCCGTCGTACCAACCCATGTAGCGGCGCAACACATCGCGCACGGCGAATTGAGTGCAGCCGTAGAGCGGTTGCAGATGCTCGCTCTCTTCGAACTCAGGGGGCAGTTCAATCTCGTTGAGGATCTGTTCCTGCCACTGACCGTCGTTGATGCGCCGTACGACCTCGGTGTCCAGCCAGCGCAGAGCACGGGCGGTGACATCGAGCATCTCGGCGGCCTTCTCGGTGTACACGCCACCGTGGCCGCTGATGACGAATTGTGGTTCAACGGCTGCCATCGCTTCGAGGGACTGAGCCCATTCGAGTACGTAGCGCTGCACGCGGAAAGGTGTGCCGGCATTGGGCAGTGATGACACGATGAAATCGCCGCCAACGATGGTGCGCGATTCCGGTGCCCACACCCAAATGTGATCGTCGGTCTCGCCGAGACCGTGATGGCATTCGAGTACAAGGCCACCGAGCTCATCGAGCGTGATGGAGTCGGTGAACTCGATGGTGGGCGGGTGGTACTCGGCATTACGAACGACATCGCCACCGTCGCCTTCCCAGATGGCGAACTGGAAATCGAAAGTCTTCGCTATGTGCCCGGAGGTCTTTTGATATCGCTCAAACCTTTTGGCCACGTTGACATGACCCACGATGTCGGGAGCGGCATGACCGCGCTCGCGCGCATCAGCGAGGATCGACGGCGTACCGAACGCGTGGTCGAAATGGCCGTGCGTGTAGATCACATAGCGGACAGGGAGGTCAGTGATAGCTCGAAGCTCACGCACGACTCGTGGGCCGCTAGTGAGTAATCCGGGATCAACCACCGCGACACCTTCGGATCCCACGAGGAACGTGGTGTTACCGAACCCCGCCAGGAAATGCACACCCGGTGCGATCTCCTTGCTCTTGTGTCGCTTCGCCGAGGTGGTGAGCGCTTGAGCCCCGTGTAGTGGTTCAGACGTGGCTTCGCTCATCGGTGTACTCCGGATCAGTTCTTGACGATTTCGGAATAGCTGTTACCGAGTTCGTCTTGCAGCACGTGTGCTGCGGTGGTGACGGTCTGGACCGTCAAGGAAGTATCAAGGATGCGTGAACTGTAGGTCCAGCCTTCGGGAAGTTTGAGACGTGAACCCAGATCGGTGAGCTGCGCTTCTGTGAGGGTCGGGTCGATCTGCGCGCTGTAGGTCTGCATCACGTACGTGGCGCCCTCGGTTGTGCGGAGTTCGTAGACGCGTGCCCCGGCGTCATAGGCGAATGATGCCGTGCGATTGACCAAATGTGGCACATAGGGCTTGGCTGCATCGATCATTGAGCCGATCTCCAAGGTGGCCTGGCGGTACATCTCAAGTCCGCCAAAGTTCTTCTTGGGGAGGTCAATTACGCCTCCTGCCTTCTCGACAGAGTTCATGAGCCAGTAGCGGGGGCCATTGAGCTTTGCGAAAGGGACATTGTTGTCGGTGGCCAGCGTTTGGGCGTCAAGCGTGTCCCAAGTGGCCTGCGGGCAGTCGTTCAGCGGATACGTGTTCCACACCTCGGCAGTAGCTAACCCTGCATTCAGCGTGATGAGCAGAACCTCGCAATAGCGATCGCCCCGGATCTGCTGCGGTGCCGTGCTCGTTGAGGTGGTCGACTCTTCAGCCTTTGTCGCCGAGTTGTTGCTCGAGCCGCATGCGGCGAGCAGTGAGGACATCCCAAGCGTCAGGCAGATTCCGAGACCGAGCAGCGTGCGGTGGGGGCAATGGGGGCGGTGTGTAGGAATGTAGAACATTAACTTACACTACAGCAGGAGCATTGTGTTATAAAAGTTGGTTCATGTGGGGGTCCGGATGCCAGGGTGGATGCGTTCTCAGCTAGGTCGGCGCCGTCGCTGGCCGAGGAGCACAGGCGCTTGGCGACAAGTGCCGTCCGCTATGAAGTGCGCGAGGGGGGACTTGAACCCCCACACCCTTACGGGCACAGGAACCTGAATCCTGCGCGTCTGCCTATTCCGCCACTCGCGCGTGGTGAAGACGGCGAACTCTACCGCTCTGCGGCAGTCGCCACGAATCCACAATGGGCGGGAGACCGGGATCTGACCGGCCGGCCGAGGTAGCGGTGGTTGCGTAGGTAACGTGTTCCCTCGTGGGTCTGAAGGGTTTTGAGCGTCGGCTTGAGAATGCGGTTGAGGGAGTTTTCTCCCGCGTCTTTAAAAGTGGCGTCCGCCCGATTGAGATCGGCCGCAAGCTGACTCGGGAGATGGACGACGGTCGTACCGTCGATGTTCGCGGTCGCACGGCAGCACCGAATTCGTTCACCATCGTGATCTCGTCCGACGATCACGATTCGTTCTCCGATATCGCCGACACGCTCGCACGCGAATTGTGCGATGCAGCCCGGGAGCACGCTCGAGATGAGGGCTACGCGTTCCTTGGTCCGGTTGAAGTCGAACTAGCTGTCGATCCTTCGCAGCGGACGGGCACGTTCCTGATCGAGGCCCGATTCCGCGAAGGTGCGGGCGGAAGCGGTGCAGGGTCCCTGCTTCTGCCGGCGGGCGAGCGATACGTACTGCGTGAGCAGGTTGTTGTGATCGGTCGACTCCCAGAATGCGATGTCACCATCGTCGACCCGAACGTCAGCCGTCGCCATGCCGAGATTCAACCCAGAGGCGATGGTTTCGTCCTGGTCGACCTTGGTTCCACCAATGGCAGCAAGGTCAACGGGGTGCCGGTCAGTGAACGCGATCTGCGCGACGGCGATGAACTCAGCTTCGGAAACGTGCGGCTCACGTTTCAGGCTTCCTGAGAATGATTTCGGACCAACTGCTATTCGTCCTGAAGCTCTGCCTTCTCGCGATCCTCTACTTGTTCTTCTTCCGCGTTGTTCGCGCCGTCTGGGCTGAACTTCGTCCGTCACCCTCGGTTCCGGTTCCGCCAGTTTCTGGTGTGGCACCCTCACCGCCGACGCTCAAGCGCAGCCGGAAAGATCGAGCCGCAGCGGCGCCGTCGAAGCCGAAGCTCGTCATCCTTGAACCGGCCGAGAACGCGGGTCGTTCCTTTGACCTCGACGGTGAAGTTTCGATCGGTCGCGCCGCCGGATGTCAGATAACGCTTGACGATACGTATGCGTCGCAGATCCATGCGCGAGTGTTCGCTCGCGACAATCAGTGGCAGGTTGAGGACGTCGGCAGTACGAACGGCACGTGGCTGAACCGTCACAAGGTCTCTGGGCCGATGGTTGTGCAGCGCGGCGATCGCATCCAGATCGGCAACACGGTTCTGGAGATGCAGTGACAAAGTTCGCGTGGGGAACCTCAACCAGCACCGGTCAGATTCGGCAGGCCAACGAAGACTTCTTCCTGGCTGTCGACGGTTTGTTCATCGTGGCCGACGGGATGGGTGGGCATCAGGCGGGTGAAGTCGCAAGCCGACTCGCCGTCGAGACCGTCCATGACGAGTTCGATTCAGCCGGTACCGATGTGCTGGTCGCCGCAGTAGAGAAGGCGAACCGGGAACTGGTGTCGCGCTCGATCGACAATCCAGACCTTGCCGGCATGGGGACGACCCTCTGTGCCATGGCACTCGTCGACATTGGCGGGCGCGACGCCATCGGAGTCGTCAATGTCGGCGATTCGCGTCTCTACATGCTTAGCGACGGGGAGCTGCGCCAGATCACCGAGGATCACAGCCTCGTGGCGACGCTTGAGCGGCAGGGTCGGATCACTGCTGCCGAAGCGGCAACGCATCCGCAACGCAACATCCTCACCCGGGCACTCGGAATCGACGGAACCGTGATGGTCGACTCGTGGGAGATCATCCCGGTGGTTGGCGATCGCTATCTGCTTTGCAGTGATGGTCTATTTAACGAGGTTGATGAAAATCGGATCTCGGCGACGCTGCGTCAACTAGCCGATCCAGGCGAAGCGGCTCGTGAACTCACTCGTCTGGCCAATGAGAGTGGTGGTCGCGACAACATCACCTGCGTGGTTGTTGATGTGAGCGACGACACCGGCCGCGACACCGGCCACGATCTCGGCGGCCGGGTCTTGTCAGCGCACACGGGTGGGGACAACCCGATCGACGCGCCGACGACGAGCTCAGCACTCTCCGGTACGGATCGACAGACCAAGCCGAAAGCGCGTCGGGCTGGCCAGAGCATTCGGTCCCGCTACACGTGGCGGGTTGGTGCGTTCCTTGGTGCGTTGTTGGCTGTTGTCTTGTTCGGTCTTGGTTTCATCGTTTGGACGGGAACCAACACTTGGTATGTCGGTATTGAAGGTGACTCGGTGGCGATCTTCCGCGGCAAGCCGGGCGGACTCCTCTGGATCGATCCCGAACTATCTGAAGTGACCGCACTCGCGCTGGAAGACGTTCCGGCCGCGTCGCTTGCGGCGGTCACCGCCGGCGTCGAGCAACCATCGCAGTCGGCGTCCCGTCGCTATGTGGCAAACCTCGTTGAGCAACACGAACGGGCGACATCATCGGCTTCCACGACATCGACCACTTTGGCATCGGTGAGGCCGACCACAACAACATCCACGACAGCCGGTTAGTCGCCCATGACCAATCGGCGAAATACCGAACTGGGCCTGATGCTTCTCGTCGTGTTCATCACGGCTGGCGCGTATGTGTTGGCGAGTCTTGGCGCTGATGCGCAGATTCCTGCCAACGTCATTCCCTTTCTGCTAATTGTGCTTGGTCTCCTTGTTGGCGCACATGTCGCGGTACGCAAGCTCGCACCGAATGCCGATCCGATTCTTCTTCCGATGGTCGCGCTGCTCAACGGTCTCGGGTACGTGGTGATCGCTGGGCTCAACGAAAAGCTCGCCGCAGCGCAAGCGCTATGGACTGCGATCGGGATCATCGGGTTCGTCGCCACGCTGTGGATCGTCAAGCGACCGCGTGATCTCGAGCGCTACCGATACACGTTTGCGTTGCTTGGCATCGTCTTGCTGTTGCTTCCGCTGGTTCCGGGCATTGGCAAGTCGGTCGGTGGCAGTCGCATCTGGGTGAGTCTCGGTCCGATCAATTTCCAGCCCGGAGAAATCGCCAAGGTTGTGTTGGCGATCTTCTTCGCCGCGTACCTCGCCGATCAGCGGGAACTGATCGCCACGAGCCAGTGGAAGGTCGGCCCGTTTCGACTTCCCGATCCGAAGTACCTCGGGCCGGTGTTGATCGCATGGGGTTTCACACTCATCGTGATGTTCTACGAAAAAGATCTCGGATCGTCGCTGTTGTTTTTCACGTTGCTTTTGGTGATGGTCTGGGTTGCGACGCAGCGAACGTCGTTCCTGGTGATTGGCTCGGGGCTATTCGCGGGCGGAGCGTGGTTCGCGTGGAAGTCGTTCGATCACGTCCAGTTGCGTGTCGATATCTGGCTGGATCCTTGGAAGGACCCGAGCGGCTCTGGGTACCAGATCATCCAGGGGATGTTTGCCATGGCATTCGGAGGAGTGACGGGCACGGGACTCGGTCTCGGTGGGAACGTGCGGATTCCAGCCGCCGAGAACGACTTCATCTTCGCGGTTATCGCCGAGGAACTTGGTCTTTTCGGCGGTGCACTCGTGATCATGGCCTATATGTTGATCGTCGGATCGGGGCTACGGATCGCCTCCCAAGCTGATCATGCCTTCGACAAATTGCTGGCAACGGGACTTTCGCTTCTCGTCGGATTGCAGGCGTTCATCATCCTCGCCGGTGTGCTCAGGGTCCTTCCGCTCACGGGTGTAGCTCTACCCTTCATCTCGTACGGCGGTTCATCGCTGGTTGTGAACTACGTCCTGCTCGCACTGCTGTTGCGCATCAGTGATCAGAACGTCCGTAAAGCGCAGATGCCCGATGCGGAAGCGGTTGCTGTCTGATGAATCGCAACATCAATCGTCTGGGAATGGTGATGGTCGTTCTGTTTCTGATCCTGTTCGCCAAACTCAACTGGATCCAAGTCGTTGACAAACAAAATCTTGATGACAATCCACTGAACACGGCTCAGGTCCGGCGCGATTTCAACAGGCCTCGTGGTTCGATCTCGACGGTTGACGGTGCGCTACTTGCGCAGAGCGTGGCGAACCCCGATGCCTCGTCGGAATTCGATCGCATGCGGGTGTATCCGGAAGGAGATCTCTTCGGACATATCACCGGTTTCTTTTCCTTCCGTTTCGGTTCGACCGGAGTCGAGCGCCAGTACTCGTCGGAATTGTCAGGCTCAACGTTCAACCAGCAGGTGCGCGGTTTTTCCGATCTATTTGTTGCCAGTGAGAACGTTGGGAACCTGACGCTGACAGTTCGCAAAGACGTCCAGCAGGTTGCGCGCGACTCACTTGGGAATCGCGCCGGATCCGTTGTTGCGTTGGATCCGCGCACCGGCGAGATTCTCGCGTTTTGGAGTGACCCCTCGTACGATCCGAACCTCATCAGTTCCCTCGACAAATCAGTTTCCGAAACGGCGTGGAAAACGCTCAACGCTGCCCCCGGCCAACCGATGCGTGCCCATCAGTATCAGGACCGCTACTTCCCCGGTTCGACCTTCAAGGTCGTCACCGCCGGTATCGGGCTGGAATCCGGATCGGTCACGAACACGTCCCCGAGTTATCCGTTCGTTAATGGGTACACCCCCAAGAACACCAATCTCGCCATCAAGAATTTCGGTGGTGAGATCTGCGGTGGCACGTTGCCGGAGATCCTGAAGATCTCTTGCAACTCGGCGTTTGCGGAGATGGGCGCGGAAACGATTGGACCGGTTGACATGGTCGCCGGTGTCGCCAAGTGGGGTTTCAACGACGCGCCTCCGATCGACCTACCGGATCCTGCTCGCTCGGTATTCCCTACCGATGTGGGCAACGATCCGCCGAAGTTGGCACAGTCGTCGATCGGCCAGAACGATGTTCAAGCCACGCCGTTGGAGATGGCTCTAGTGGCCGCCGGTGTGGCCAACAACGGAATCATCATGAAGCCGCACGTGCTGCTCGAGGTCCGTGATTCTCAGGGCAACGTGATCGATAGTTACAAGCCTGGTAGTTGGCTGAAGCCGATGTCTCCGTTGAACGCATCGATTCTTCGCGAGGACATGCTCGGAGTCGTGGCGGGCGGCACGGCTACCGGAATTCAGATTCCGGGCTACGAGGTCGGTGGCAAGACCGGCACGGCTCAGTTGGGAACGACGCCGCCGCGCAGCCACACCTGGATTATCGGCTTTGCCGGTCCCCCCGGGCAGCCGGCAACCGTGGCGATCGCGGTCGTGGTTCTCAATCAGTCGGGCACCAGCGAGGCCACGGGCGGTGTCATTGCGGCTCCGATAGCTCGGGCTGTTCTTCAGGCCGCTCTCGCATCGCAGGCCGGACGCTGATCGGCAAATCCGTCGTCGTCGGGGTGCGATACCGGGCGACTGCTTCGAAAGTAGAGTTGGAAGCGTATGACTGACACCCCGGCTGGACCCACAATCTTTAACGATCGATACGAACTGCATCGAAAGCTCGCCCGCGGCGGCATGGCCGACGTCTATCTCGCCCGCGACCTTCTCCTTGATCGACCGGTCGCTGTCAAGGTGCTCTTCCCGGAGCATGCCCGCGATGATGCGTTCGTCGAACGCTTTCGCCGTGAGGCCCAAGCGGCAGCAAACCTCAACCATCCGAACATCGTGGCTGTCTACGACTGGGGCCAGCAGTACGGCACCTACTTCATCGTCATGGAATACGTGGAGGGTCGCCCGCTCTCGGAGATCATCCAGACCGAAGGTCCGCTTCATCCCAACCGTTCAGCGGAGATCACCGCTGATGTCGCCGCCGCGCTGGCGTTTGCTCATCGCAATGGTGTTGTTCACCGCGATGTGAAGCCCGGGAACATCCTCATTACTCCTACCGGTCAGGTGAAGGTCGCCGACTTCGGCATTGCGCAGGCCACGACAACCGGTGATGCGTCCGTGAATCTCACCCAGGCCGGTGCCGTTATGGGCACTGCTACCTACTTCTCGCCCGAACAGGCCCAAGGCCACGCGGTCGACCCGCGTTCCGATCTCTATTCGCTCGGCTGCGTGCTCTACGAGATGCTGACGGCGCGTCCGCCATTCACCGGCGACTCACCTGTGGCTGTGGCGTACAAGCATGTGCAGGAGCAACCGCTTCCGCCGAGTCGCATCAACTCAAACGTTCCGTCATCGCTCGAAGCGATCGACATGAAACTGCTCAATAAGGATCCATTCCTTCGCTATCCCTCATCGGAGGATCTTCGTTCGGATCTGCGTCGCTTTCTCGAAGGGCAACCGGTTTCTGCAGCAGGACTTGCCGGTGCCGCAGCAGGGGCGACGATCGCCGCTGGTATTGCCAGCGATGCAACAACTGCCGTTCCCACAACGATGATTGCTGGTGGCGGACCGCTCGGTCCGAACACGACTGGTCTTCCCCCCGCGACACCTCCGGCGAAGAATCGCACCGGTCTTTATGTCGGCCTGCTCGTCGGCCTGCTCGTCGTCATCGCCGGAGTCCTTCTGTTCGTCGGTTCGAACATGGGTAAGTCGACAGCGCAGGTTGAGGTTCCCGATGTCACCGGGCAGAACGTCGTTGATGCCACGAATAACCTGCGAAATCAGGGTTTTAAGGTCACGGTGAAGAACCAGACCAACGACACGGTTCCGCTTAATCAGGTGTTTGAACAGAACCCCAAGGGCAACACGAAGACTGATTCCGGCGCAACCATTGAGATCGTTGTGAGTGGCGGTATCGGCGATGCGAAGGTTCCTGATGTCGTCGGGCGCACACAAGCGGCCGCTGAGTCGTTACTGAAAACGAGTGGCTTCATTCCGGAAGTCAAGGAACTAGCGAGTGACACCATTCCGCTCGGTCAGGTCATCAGCCAGAACCCGACCTCAAACACAATGGCCACAAAGAATTCGATCGTGCAGATCACGGTGTCGAGCGGCCCCGCTCAGGTCGAGGTTCCAAGCAATCTGATCGGACAGAACGCGGCGACTGCATCGAATCAACTCGGACAACTCGGGTTCAAGGTGACGACCACGCAGCAGTCGTCGACGACGGTTCCGTTGGGATCAGTGATCAGCACGAACCCGGCTGGCGGCACGAAGCTCGCCAAGGGAGCAACCGTTGCTCTCGTGGTGTCGAGCGGTCCTGCAGCCACGACGACTACGACGTCGTCAGGTTCCACGACGACCACAACGTAAGGACTTCGGTGAGCTGATGCCGTAGGCGTCGGCTCACCGCGTGCGGAGCTAGTTGCCGCAGCGTTCCAGGAAGTTGCCGACGAGTTGATGGCCGCCGACCGTGAGTATCGACTCTGGATGGAACTGAACACCTTCGACGTCGAACTCTCGATGACGCAGACCCATGACGAGTCCGTCCTCGGTGTGCGCAGTGATCTCAAGCACGTCCGGAATCGAACTGCGCTCAACGACGAGTGAGTGATAGCGGGTCGCTTCGAATGGGTCGGGCAATCCGGCAAAGACTCCGACGCCGCTGTGCGAGATGAGCGATGTCTTTCCGTGCATGATTTGTGGCGCACGGACGACGTCGCCTCCGTAGACCTGACCGATGCACTGGTGGCCGAGACAGACACCAAAGATCGGGATCTTTCCGCCGAGTTGGGCGATGACCTCGGTCGAAATACCAGCATCTTCGGGGCGACCGGGTCCGGGGCTGATCAGGATTCCGTCCGGGGCCAGATCGATGATCTGCTCGATCGACAGAGCGTCACTTCGGTGGACGGTTGGCTTGGCCCCCATCTCGCCGAGGTACTGGACGAGGTTGAAGACAAACGAGTCGTAATTGTCGAGAACAAGAATTCGTGCAGCCATCGGACGCCGACCCTATCGCTCCGGCCCCAGAGGCTGTTCACGGCGTTGTTGATCGGAATCGGCGAGCCCGGTTCCTACTGGACCGCTACGATCACAGCCGAAATGGCCAACGAAAAGCGATCCTCCAAAAAGACCGGTGGTGGCCGGGTGACTCCCAAGAAGTCCGCCCGGACCGACGCCTCTCAAGGGACTGAACCGGGTTCGCCCGGGGCCTCGACCCGTTACACCCCGCCGGCACCGCGCTCTTCTGCGGTGAGTGCCCGCTGGGTTCCGATCGTGATGCTGATCCTGTTCGGCCTGGGCCTTCTGATTATTTTCCTTCATTATGTCGATCTGCTGATTCCAGGCGCCGCGAGCAACTGGTGGCTCCTCGGCGGTCTGGGTTGCATCCTCGCCGGCATAATCACGGCCACGCAGTATCGCTAGCTGGGCTTTTACCGGATTCTGCCGGGTGGCGGAGATGTGGACGGCACCTGTCCGGCAAGTTACACAGTCGTAACCCTCCCCAATGCTGTCCACAGGCTGGGGACAACTCAGACCTGGGTTGTTCGGCTCGTCAGATCTCCTCGATAGGTGCCATGAGTGTCATCTCGTCCTGACAATGGCGAGGTGCTTCGGGATCTTCATCGGGAGCGGCGGTCATCCGCAGTTCGGCCCCGCAGATGTCACAGCGGTAGCCGATCTTGACCTTGCGCATCTCGCCGGACGGAAGTGGCTCCGGGATGGGCCGGGCCAGCCCGCCAAGCATCATCACGCCCGTGCGGAGGATCAACCAGGCCGCGCCGGCAGCGACGACCACCGACCAGAAGCCGAAGCCCGAATAGATCGCCACGATCGCGCCAAGCAGGACAAGACCGTTGATCACTCGATGCTTCATGCTTCGACTCCTTGGACGG
This sequence comes from Acidimicrobiales bacterium, assembly GCA_044239895.1. Taxonomy (GTDB): domain Bacteria; phylum Actinomycetota; class Acidimicrobiia; order Acidimicrobiales; family Acidimicrobilacustridaceae; genus Acidimicrobilacustris. Next base: position 409,858 of record JBIIAM010000001.1, read on the forward strand.
GAACGTTCGGACAGAGGCTAGAGCGATCGCCGGGGGTTCCGTGGAGCGGAGGGCGTCTACCCAAGACGTTCGATGATCGTGGCGTTGGCGAGGCCGCCGCCTTCGCACATGGTCTGAAGGCCAAACCGGCCTCCGGTGCGCTCAAGTTCGCAGAGAAGGGTGCCGAGCAGTTTGGTGCCTGACGCGCCGAGTGGATGTCCGAGTGCGATGGCGCCGCCGTTGACATTGACCTTGTCCATGTCGGGATGGATTTCACGTTCCCATGCGAGCACGACGGAGGCGAAAGCTTCGTTGATCTCGATGAGATCGATGTCGTCGATCGTGAGGCCCGCTCGGGCCAGCACCTTCTGCGTTGCCGGAATAGGACCGGTCAACATGATGCGCGGATTGACGCCGGCAAGCGAGAACGAGTGGAAGCGGGCCCGGGGAGTGAGGCCGAGCCGTGATGCTGCGCTCTCGCTCATGATCAGCGCCGCCGACGCGCCGTCGGTGATTTGGGACGAGTTACCCGCAGTCACGAGTCCCTCCGGGAGGAACGCCGGCTTTAACTTTGAAAGGCTCTCTGCAGTGGTTTCGTCGCGGATGCCTTCATCGGCGGACAGACGTCCGTCCGTCGGAATCATTTCACCGGAGTCCTTGTCGCGACGCTTTGCTTCAACGGGATGCAGCTCGCGTTCGAAACGACCTTCATCTCGAGCGCGAGCGGCGCGCTGTTGCGACTGCGCTGAATACGCGTCGAGTTCGTCGCGGGTGATTCCCCACTGCTCCGCGATGAGTTCGGCAGAAAGTCCCTGAGGAATGAGGCCCCCTTCGTCCGCATAGCGCGCCTCGACGCGAGGCCCAAAGGGAAATCCGACGCCTTTTCCGAAGCTCGCGCCCATCGGCACGAGACTCATAACTTCGACGCCAGCGGCAATCACGATGTCATGGACACCGGCCATGACTGACTGTGCTGCGAAGGCGGCCGCCTGTTGCGACGATCCGCATTGACGATCGATGGTTGTCGCCGGCACCGATTCGGGAAACCCGGCAGCGAGTGCAGCGTTGCGCCCGATGTTGAGTGATTGAGCGCCGACTTGGCTCACGCATCCCATGAGAACATCTTCCACGAGGGCCGGATCAAGATCGTTGCGCTCAACGAGTGTGGCAAGCAGTTCCCCGGCGAGGTCAGCCGGATGCCATCCGGAGAGCGATCCGTTTCGCTTGCCACCGGGGGTGCGGATCACATCGACGATGACTGCGTCAGGCATTTGAAGCTCCGGAGGTTGAGGGCGTCGCAGTGTTCGACGCGTGCGGAATGCGAATTACAGCGTGCCAGAATCGCGCTGGGCTTGCACAGGGTCCGTCCTGGCCCCGTGCGCGGTTCGGGGAGATTCCGTTAGATCAGCGCAAGTTCCACTGGAGGATCGCGGCGTTCTCGCGTTCCCATCCGAGAACGCTCAGCGTTGCCGGATCGAGTACGAAGCGTCGACCCTCAATGGGATCGAGGTTGCACCAGCGGGCGGTGAGAATGCGAAGGACGTGACCGTGAGCGAAGACGACGACATTTCCGTCGACGGCGCGTGCTCTCTCAATTACCCGATCGACGCGGATTGCAACGTCGGAGAGCGTCTCCCCGTTCGGGCAGTCGCCCGACCAGATGGACCAGTCCGGAATGGTCTCGCGGATTTCGGCGGTGGTGATTCCCTCGTAATCCCCGTAATTCATTTCGAGAAGATCACGATCATCTTCGGCCCGATCGCCGAGGCCAGCGAGCTCACAGGTGCGACGCGCCCGTTGCAGCGGGCTGGTGAGCACAAGTGCAAAGCGCTCCCGCTTCAGAAGGAGTCCCGTTGTGCGCGCCTGCTCTTCGCCTTCCGGAACGAGTGGGATGTCGGTGAGCCCGGTATGACGGCCAGACTGGCTCCACTCGGTGGCGCCGTGGCGAATGACGTAGAGGTTCGAAGCCATGTGAGCGGATCAGCCCTCGGATGGGACTGGAGGTTCTTGCGGCCAGCCACCGAAGTCGCGCAGGAGGGCGCGGCCCCCGTCTGGCCCCCAGGTCCCCTGGTCGTACGTCTCGACTGCCGGGAAGTCGACGAGGATCTTCTCGACGATCCGCCAGGACTCGAGAACCGAATCCTCGCGGGCGAAGAGTGTGGGATCACCCTCCATCGCTTCTTCGATGAGCAATTCGTAGGGCTCGGGGCCGGTGTCGGCGCGCTCGGCAGGAGCCGGAGCCAGAGTGATTGCCGACGGCATCATCGTCTCGCCGGGCTCCTTGTGCAGCCACGTGATGGCCGCAAAGTTTTCCGGCTTGACCTCGATACGGATTGAGTTGTTCGGAACGTGGGAGTGCTCGTCGATCCAGAGCGGACGCGGCGGGCTCTTGAACTCGATCGTCATCTCGGTAACGGTTTCACCGAGGGACTTTCCGGCGCGCAAGAAGAACGGAACGCCGCTCCATCGGGGCGAATCGATGTCGAGACGGAAGGCGGCGTAGGTCTCCGTGTCGGAATCGGCATTCACTCCGGCAACGTCGAGATAGCCGTTGTACTGGCCGCGCACGAAATTTTCGGGTTCGACTACACGGCAGGCCTCAAGAACCTTGGCCTTCTCGTCGCGCAGCGAACGCGAGTGTTCGTTGACTGGTTGCTCCATGGCGAGGAGCGCGACCATTTGGAGGAGATGGTTCTGTACGACATCTCGTAGTGCTCCAACTGAGTCGTAGAACGCGCCGCGGTCTTCGACGCCGAACGATTCGGCCATCGTGATCTTCACGCACGAGACGAAGTTCCGGTTCCAGAGCGGTTCGGCGATGGCGTTTGCGAATCGGGTCACGAGCAAACTGCGCAGGGCTTCCTTGCCGACGAAATGGTCGATGCGGAAGATCGCCGATTCGGGAAAGTACTCATGCAATGTCGCGTTCAGAGCGATCGCCGATTCGTAATCGCGACCGAAGGGCTTCTCGATGATGAGCCGGGCACCGACGTTGAGCCCTGCCTCGGCAATTCCGGTGGCCACGGTGGCGAACATCGAAGGCGGAATCGCAAAATGAAAGATCGGCCGAACGGCCGCGCCCACGGCGACCTTCAGGCGTTCGAAGGTGGTTGGATCGTTGTAATCCCCGGCGACATAGGTCAACTTGGCCGCGAGCCGATCGAACGCCGCCTGATCCCAGATTTCGCCGGCGTCAGCTATCGAGGCGCGGCAATGGTTGCGAAGGTCGTCGTCGGTCCATTCCTCGCGCGCAACGCCGATTACCGGGATGTCGAGTCGTCCCCGGACTTCGAGTCGGTAAATCGCCGGGAAGAGCTTTTTCTTGGCGAGATCGCCCGAGGATCCGAAGAGAACCAAAAGGTCGGAGCGGGGCAGGGCTGCGGGCGTGGACATCAAGGGCATGAAGCAGGCTCCGGATCGGAGAGGCGTGGACTGATCAACCTAGTCAGTAGGGCATTGCTGAGAGTCCGCATTCTCTCGATGGATCTGACCGAAAGGTGAACAACCGGTGATGGGTTTGGTATCGACGTGAGTCAGTCGTACGATCGATCACAGTGCCCAGTCGGGCCCGGGAGGTGTACTGCAGTGCATGTTGTCGTCGTCGGATGCGGTCGAGTCGGTTCCGGTCTCGCCGCCACTCTTGTAGGTCAAGGACACACCGTCGCGGTCATCGATCGTAAAGCGACGGCGTTTCGTCGGCTTCCGGAAGGATTCACCGGCGACACGATTGTCGGTGTCGGGTTCGATCGCACGAGGCTCATCGCCGCCGGCATCGAACGTGCGGATGCACTCGCGGCCGTCACGAACGGTGACAACTCCAACATCCTCATCGCCCGGACTGCCCGCGAGTTTTTCAACGTGGATCGTGTCGTCGCCCGAATTTACGATCAGCGCCGTGCCGCTATCTACGAACGCCTTGGTATTTCCACAGTTGCAACGGTCGGCTGGGCGATCGAGCGGGTGTTGCGCCGCATCGAACCAGAAACGACCGGAGTCGAATGGGTTGACCCGAGCGCCAAGGTCTGTCTCGTCGAGCGTGTTGTTCCCGCTTCATGGGCAGGTCACCCACTGGCCGGAATCGAACTGGACGGTGTCACCCGCTTGGTGGCGCTCACCCGTTTGGGCGTTGCCCAACTGGTTTCACCGGCACTTCTCGCTCAAGAGGGTGACGTCGTATTTGTAGCGGTGGCCGGTGACCGTATCGAGGAACTCGATCGTCGCCTTGCCTCTGCGCCGGCATCTCACGGAGGAAGTCACTGATGCGCGTCATCATCGCTGGCGGCGGAAACGTCGGAACTTATATCGCTACGGAACTCCATACCGCTGGTCACGAAGTGTTGATCATCGAAGTCGATCCACAGCGCGTGCAGCAGGCACGTGCGGACAAAGAACCCGCTGGTGTCGAGTGGTTGAACATCGACGGTTGTGAGGTCACGGAGTTCGCCAAGGCAGATCCTTCGAAGGCTGACGTCGTTGTTGCCGTGACCGGCGACGACGAGGACAACCTCGTCATCTCGCTTCTCGCAAAGCAGGAATTCGGCGTACCGCGAGTGGTGGCTCGTGTGAACAATCCCTCCAATGAGTGGATGTTCAATGCGAGTTGGGGCGTTGACGTTTCGGTGTCGACACCGCACATGCTCACCGCTTTGGTCGAAGAGGCCGTCTCGGTCGGTTCGCTGGTCCGTCTGCTGTCGTTCGAGAACGACCGGGCCCGACTCTCCGAGGTGACACTTGCTCCGAACTCACCGGCGGAAGGGATCCAACTCCAGGATCTCGGTTTCCCCCGCGATTCCTCGGTCGTCGCCGTCGTTCGCGATTCACATGTGGTCGTTCCTCGTGGCGACACTCGCCTCGGCGCCGGCGATGAAGTCATCGTCTTGGTGACTGCCGAGTCGGAAGACGCAGTCCGCCGGCTTCTGGTCGGCTGAACTCCCGAAACCAGGGAAAGAATTCCCCGCACCAAGTGGCGGGGAGTTTTTCGCGCCATACTGTGGGAGTGAGGGGAGTACCCCGTAACTAGCGGTGTCGTCATCACGGCGGTCTGATCTGCGAATCAGGCCACCCGGTGCCGCTGACCCACTTGGGTGGGGGAGACCTCCGGTCGGATCACGCGCGTCTGCGTGATCCCTGTCAACACCCGTTGGCACTACGCGACCGGAGTTTCGATGTCCCCTGAATCAACTTCTGCTTCCGCCTCCACCCTTGCGCCTGTTGAGAGCGTGCCGTGGTCGACGATGCGCCCCGACGCGGTTGCCCGCGAATTGGGCGTCGACCCCCTTGTCGGTCTCACGACAGAAGCGGTTGCGGCACGGGTGGAACGTCATGGTCTGAATCGGTTGACCTCGCCGCCCGCTCGTCCTCGATGGAAACTCTTCCTCGACCAGTTCCGCTCCGGCATCGTTTATGTGCTTTTTGGCGCAGGTGTTCTGGCCGGAGCGCTGGGCGATCTCAAGGACGCCATCGTGATTCTCGTTGTCCTTGTGATCAACGCGATTCTGGGGTTCGCTCAGGAGGCCCGGGCCTCAAACGCATTAGCGGCTCTCGAACGCATGCTTGTCACACGCGTGCGGGTGCGCAGAGACGGCGAGGTCGTCGAATGCGTGACCGAGGATCTTGTTCCCGGCGATGTTGTTCTCTTGGAAGCGGGAGATCGCGTTCCCGCCGATGGTCGGTTGTTCCTCGCTGCCAATCTCTCTATCGACGAGTCATCGTTGACGGGCGAGTCCGTACCTGTCGACAAACACGCCGAGTCCCTTGCACCGGCCGACTCGCCGCTCGGTGATCGACACGGAATGGTGTTCATGAACACCACGGTCGTACGTGGTCGTGCCGAAGTCCTAATCAGTTCGACGGGCATGCAGACCGAAATGGGTCGCGTCGCCGATCTGCTGAACGAGTCGGAGACGGTGAATACACCCCTCCAACGACAACTCGATGCCCTGAGCAAGCGCCTTGCGCTCATCGCCGGTGGTGCTGCCGTCCTTGTGTTTGTCTTACAGCTGATCCGTGGGGGTCAGAGCTTTGCTGAAGCGGCCGTGGGCGCGGTGGCGCTGGCGATCGCCGCCATCCCTGAGGGTCTGCCTGCAGTCGTCACCGTGACACTTGCCATCGGCATTTCGCAGATGGCGAAGAAGAACGCGATCGTGAAGCGACTGCACTCGGTCGAAACGCTCGGATCGACCACCGTCATCTGTTCGGACAAGACCGGAACTCTCACACTGAATCAGATGACCGCCCGCGAAGTCGTACAGGGTGGTGCAGCGTGGAGCCTCTCGGGTGAGGGGTATTCGCCGGTCGGCGAGATCACTGACGCGAACGGTTCCGTTGTTGATGGCGACCGAAGCATCTCGGCGCTGCTGGCGGCGGCATTGTGCTCCGATGCTGTAGTCCGGGTCGACGATGACGGAGTTGCGTCAATCGTGGGCGATCCGACCGAAGCGGCTCTCGTCGTCGCGGCATCCAAGTCAGGTATCGACGTTGCGGGGACTCGCTCGAGGCAGGTTCGCATAGCCGAAGTGCCGTTCGATTCGACGACGAAGTTCATGTCGACGTTCCATCGAGTCGATCCCGCCAATCCGACCAGTGATGTTCTCGTCTGCGTGAAGGGCGCGCCTGACGTATTGCTCGCTCGGGTGACGTCATTCGTTGACAGCGACGGTCAGGAACGGGCCATCGACGCAGCGGGCCGTATCGCCTGCCAAGCCGACAACGACCAGCTGGCTTCGAAGGGTATGCGCATATTGGCCTTGGCGACTCGGCGCATTGCTGCCGACGAAATCTTGAACCATGACGGATCGATCACGGATCCGGAGAACTGGATCCATGAACTGCGTCTCGATGCCCTTGTCGGCATCGTCGATCCACCGAGATCCGAAGCCCGCGACGCGATCCGGCTGTGTCGGGTCGCTGGTGTGAGCGTGAAGATGATCACCGGTGATCACGCGGTCACCGCTGGTGCTATCGCTTCCGAACTCGGCATCGAGGGCCGGGTCGTGACCGGCGACGATCTTGATCAAATGTCGGACGAGGAACTTGCGGTGCAGATCGACTCGATCGGCGTCTGTGCTCGAGTATCGCCAGAGCACAAGGTCCGGGTAGTCGAGGCGTTGCAAAGCAACAAGCATGTTGTCGCCATGACCGGCGACGGCGTGAACGATGCTGCTGCGCTCCGGCGTGCCGATATCGGTGTGGCGATGGGCATCACGGGCACCGAGGTCACGAAGGAAGCCGGCGACATGGTGCTCACCGACGACAACTTCGCCACGATCGTTGGCGCCGTCGAACGCGGTCGGACGATCTACGACAACATCCTCAAGTTCGTCCGCTTTCAATTGGCCACGAGTATGGGTGCCATCAGCACGATCCTCGGAGCGTCATTGCTCAACCAGCCGGTGCCGTTTTCCCCGCTGCAGGTTCTGTGGGTCAACCTGATCGCCGATGGCCCACCGGCCATCACCCTTGGTGTCGACGCGCCGGCGAGTGACATCATGACTCGGCCACCGATTAGCAGCGATGCCCAGATCCTCACGAAAGCCCGCCTTAGCCAGGTGCTGTTCCAGGGCATCGTGATGGGTGCGGCAACGCTTGGGCTTTTCATCTGGGCGCATAGTGTCGGACATTCCGAGGTGCTCGCGTCGACGATGGCGTTCACCGCATTTGTGCTCGCACAGTTGGTCAACGTCTTCAACGCTCGATCCGAAACGCAGTCGTTGTTCAGCATGTACACCTTCACGAACAAGATGCTCATCGCAGTCGTAGCCGGCGTCACCCTTCTTCAGGTTGCCGCAACGACATGGGGTCCGTTCGAGTCGCTGTTCGGAACCACCGATCTCACGCTTGTTCAGTGGGGTCAGTGTTTGCTCGTCCCCCTTGCGCTTCTGGTCGCTTCTGAATGCTGGAAGTTTGTTGCCCGGCGAAAGCAAGCGACAGGGATCGCTCAGTGAACGGCCCGACCGACGGTGATGCCCCCGTTCCTGGCGAGAGGATGGTTGGTCGGTTCGAGCAGGCGGCGCTTGAGGCCGAGATTGAAACCGGTTATCGCGAGGAGACCGTTGAGGAGGCGAAGCGGCATGTTCTGATCCGCCTCGGGCGGATACTGGTCGGCTTCGTGATCGTCCTCGCTGGTCTGCTGATGTTGCCGCTACCCGGACCGGGACTACTCACGCTGGCCGCCGGACTCGCCATCCTGGCTCCCGAGGTCCCCTTCGCTCACCGACTTCTCGTTCAAGTGCGCAAGCGCCTCCCGAGTGATGCTGACGGAAACGTTCCGCTTCTGATCGTGTTCGGAGGATTGGCCGTGAGCGTGATCGGTGTTTGTTTCAGCATCTGGTGGTCCTTCATCCGCTGAGCGGACCAGCCTGGTGTCGTCTCAGGGGACGATGCCCGACCAGCTTTCGAGCAGCTCGGTGTTGCCAAGAGCTTCAAGGCCGCCTTCGGTGGCGACGCGTCGGTTCCATGCCCACAAGTAGAGCGATGATGCGGGTCCGCGCACCGCAAGATCACCCTTGGCATGTTCGCGTGTCGTCGACGGGGTGCCGCCTGCGAAAACCGTGAGCCACTCGCCCTCGGTGTCGGTGCAATGGAGATGGAAGCTTGCGTCGAGGGTCGACTCCTTGAGGACTGCCGACATTGGAACGAGCACGGCGAGGAGTTCATCGATGCCGTCGACGGCGAGGTCAGCGGGGAACTCGCCAGCGTGTCCGCCGGCGATCTCGGCATCCCATCGGTGGATGGCGACCTCGTGAGTCATGCGCCGTTGCCAGAACGCATTGGTCAGGTTCGTGCCCGTGAAGTTCCAACTCGGCGCATCTGGGTCGGCCGCGAAGAGCACGTCTACAAGTTCCTCGAGGATCTCGCTGTACTGATCGAAGATCGCCTCGTCGCGGGCAAGACGCTCGAAACGATCGTTGTCGGGCGGCGCACTCAGCCCTTCGGCCACAAGAACGGTGGTTCGCTGGAGCACCCTTGCCGTGTGGCTGGTGAGCCGACCGATGTCCCAACCGGGGCAGGCATCGATTGGAGCGTCGATACCGGCGCTCTGTGCGCCGATGAGGAGAGCAACGCCTTCTCGGCGGAGGTGATCGCGGTATTCCATGCCTGCGTTCTACACGATCAGTCGCGCCAATCGGGGAGATGGGGCCCGGCGCCGGTACGGTCGGGGTATGTCGAATCCGAGTAGTGCTGGTTCGAACAACGGCGAAGAGTTCTGCCCCCACGAGATCAAACGCCCGGTGATGCGTCAGCGCTGGGTCGACGCGACCTTCGCTCATTGGCCTGTTGATCCCGATCTTGTCCGTGCCGTACTGCCGGCAGGTCTCGAACCAGATCTTTTCGACGGTCGTGCGTGGGTGTCGCTGGTCGGCTTCGACATGGACGGATTGCGCGTCACGGGTCTGCCTCCGATCCCGACGACGTCGCACTTCCCCGAGTTCAACGTCCGCACGTACGTCACGGGTCCGTCGGGGCCCGGCGTGTGGTTCTGTTCGCTTGATGTCCCGAACTGGTTGCCGGTTCTCGTCGCGCGACTCGGCTTCGCTCTTCCGTACGATCGCGGCTCGGTCGATGTGCAACGCACGGCCACCACGATCGGATGGTCAGTGAGTCGGACCTGGCCCGACAAATCCGACGGTGCTCTCACCGTTCGACTGACCGACGAGCGTGTGGATTTTTCTCAGGATCCGCTGGCGGTCTTCCTTACCGCGCGCTGGAGGCTTTACGCCACGACAGTCGGTGGCGTGCTTCTTACTGCTCCCCTGATTCATGAGCCATGGCCGCTCACGAAGGCGGAACTCATCGATGTCCGGACGGGCCTCGCCGATTCGGCGGGGTTGCCCGTCACCGGTGAGCCGATTGTGCATCACGCGGCGATGGTTTCGGTTCTCGTCGGAATGCCGCGACTCGTAGCAAAGCCGAAAGTGCCGCGTCCGCCGATCGTCGTCCACTTCGACGACGACTGCGGCGTGTGCAGCGCGTCGGTCAGGTTCCTCCGCCGGTTCACCAATGAGACCGTTACCTATGAGCCGAATCGCTATCTCGACGATCCGGTCCTCGAACGCCTCGCCGAAGAGGCCCTGATCGTGACCGGCGATGGCGGCCCATGGTTTGCCGTGGACGGCGTCTCTATGACGCTGGGCCGGACCGGTCCGCTCGGAAGAACTGTCGGTGGACTGATTGCGCTACCGGTAATTCACGGCATAGCGGGCATCGTGTACCGGCTTGTGGCCCGCAATCGCCAGAGGATCTCGGCCCGATTGGGGCTTGTGGCCGCCTGCAAATTGCCTAATTCCGACTAGCGCTTGACAAAGTAGCTTTCGGCATAGCTAAATAGTGGAGTCCCTTCAGGAGGTTCCACCATGTCCCAGTCAGTCACTCCCGCCGAGCACGATCTTCCGCTGATGATCTCCGTCGACGACCACGTCATGGAGCCGAGGGACCTTTGGCAGCAGCAACTTCCGCCGTCGCTGCGCGAACGAGGTCCTCGCACAGTTCGCGAGAAGGTGAAGCTCTCCTTTCTGGGCGGGCATTACGGATTCGAGCGCAACGCCGACGATGGTGAATGGTGCGATGTGTGGTTGTTCGACGATCTCGTCACGCCCACGGGTTTCCTGCACGCGCCCGCCGGCGTGCCCCGCGATGAACAACGAAATGTGGCCGCGACCTACGAAGATTTCCGTCCGGGAACGTGGGATCAAACCGCCCGCCTCGAGGACATGACACTGAACCATGTCGAAGCCGCCATCAACTATCCCAACATTTTCCCACGGTTTGCCGGCCAAGGATTTCTCGAGCGAGCCGACAAGGACCTCGCCCTCACGTGTCTTCGCATTTACAACGATTGGATGATCGATGACTGGTCGGCGGGCGCTGGGTACGGCCGACTCATCCCGCTGACACTCATTCCGCTCTGGGATCCGGCCCTCGCCGCGGAGGAAGTTCGTCGCTGCGCCGCAAAGGGCAGCCACGCAATCGCGTTCAGCGAGAATCCCTCGAAGCTGGGCGTTCCGTCGATGTACACCGGCGAGTGGGATGTGCTGTGGGAGGCCTGTCAGGAGACGGAGACGTCGGTATCGATGCATATCGGATCGTCGTCGAGCATGCCGTCGACGTCGGCGGATGCACCCTTGGCCACATCGATGTCGTTGTACGCCCAGAATGCTCAAGGATCGCTGTGTGACTGGGTCTATTCCGGAACGCTGCAGCGGTTCCCCGATCTCATGATTGCATTCGCCGAGAGTCAGGTCGGCTGGATGCCATTCCAGCTCGAGCGGATGGACGCAGTGTGGCAGGACGGACGCGGCGACATTCCGAACGTCACGATCCGACCAAGCGATCAGATCAAGGGACGCGTGTATGGCTGTGTGTTCGATGATCTCCACGGCCTCAAGAGCCGCAACGACGTTGGTCTCGAGCACATCCTGTTCGAGACGGACTACCCGCACTCCGACGGCACATTCCCCCACTCGCGCAAGATCGCTCACGAGCTCTTCGTGGCTGCGGGCATGAATGCCGCTGAATGCCATGCCGTACTGCGCGGAAACGCGATCAAGGCATACGGTCTCGGGCGTTGGGGAATCAAACCCTGATGGATCAGGAACTTGTCCCCGGTGCGGACGGGCTCCTCGGTCATGTGGTTCGACTCAACGTCTCGGTTGACCGCGTCCTTGCCCAGATCACCGGCGCCTCGGGCATCAGCGTCGCCGATTACCTGGTGCTCGGTGTGATCCGACGATCACCCCAGCATCGAAGCGCTCCGACCGCGATTTGCGACGTGCTCGGACGAACAACCGGTGGCATGTCGCTGACGCTTGACCGACTCGAAACGGCCGACCTTGTTCGTCGTCTCCCCGATCCCGGCGATCGCCGACGAATTGTGGTCGAGGCCACGGCTGCGGGTCTCGCCTTGGCGAAGAAGGTCAACACTGACCTTCATGCATGGGAGGACTCGCTGGGAGTTTCGGGTTCCGATCGCCGCGTTCTTGCCGAATCGCTCGCGCGCTTGACGGATCTGATCGGTGCCGATGCCGCAGAGCCGGCAGGCGTCTGAGCCTCTGGAGCGTTCCGGATACTGCGGAAATGCTGTTTGAGTCGGCCGCTCAGCGTGAGGCAGCGACGTGCAGTGCAATCAGATCGGCATCCTCGTCGAGGTTTCCGAAGAGTGTCTCAAGAATCCACGCTCGCTTCAGATACAGATGGGCGTCGACTTCCCATGTGAAGCCCATACCGCCGTGGACCTGCACGCAGGTCTTGGCGTTTTCGGTGGCAGCGCGGGCGGCCATGAGGTGTGCTCCGGCAATGGCGCGATCGACATCGGCAACTTCGGGTTCGTCAATCGTGACGCCGGCGGCCCAGACACTTGACCGGGCCACCTCGGTGCGGGTGAACGAATCGGCGAGCATGTGCTTGATCGCCTGGAACGAGCCAATCGCACGGCCGAACTGCTCGCGTTCTTTGGCGTAGCCGACCGCAAGCGACGTGCTGGCTTCGGAATTGCCCACCAGTTGGGCCGAAGCGAGTACGGAGCCGAGCCGGCGCCAGGCGAGGGCGAGGTGGGCATCGCCGATCTGCTCTCCACGCGGGAGTTCGCGAATGATGGTTACCGGTGTCGTCGGATCGGTCGGATGTTCGACGTTCTGTCCGTCGATCGCGGCGATCTCCACGCGCTCAATTCCCATGTCGTCGATAACGAGCAGCACATCAGAATTCTGGAAGTGTTCGACGAGAGCAACCTGATGCGTCGGTCGGGTGACGATTGCCGGAATCACGTCGCCCTCGAGCACGCCCGGAACGAGCCCGGCCGAAAGCGTGGCCGCAAGCAGTGGCCCCGGCACAAGGCCAGCACCAAGCGATTCATGAACAAGGACCGACTCGATTGTGCCGAGTCCGACGCCACCCGCCGATTCGGGAAGTGCGATGCCGAACGTGCCGAGCTGGGCAAGTTCGCTCCACGCATTGCGATCAAAGCCCCCGACATCGCCGAAGGTTCGAGTCACATCGGAGGGAAATCGATCAGCGGCAAAACGGGAGATCATTTCCTGCAGTGCACGCTGGTCGTCATTCGGATCAAGATCCACTGGTCAACGCTCCCGGGGAAGGCCGAGGACGCGCTCGGCGATGATGTTTTGCTGAATCTGTGACGTTCCGCCGCCAAGGGAAACGGCGAAGCCTTTCAACTTTCCGTGCAACTGGGAGGCAGTCGGCTCGCCGTCAACATCGTCGAATGACAACGACGAGCGATCGAGAATCCGGAGCGCAATGTCGCCGAGACGGTGCACGACACTTCCATAGGCGACCTTGAACGCTGAACCGTTACCCATAGCGATACCGCTCTTCGCTCCTTGCGAAACGTTTCGCTTGGTGAAGGCCCAGAGCGCATCGAGTTCCGCCGCGACGTAACCGAGGTCGCGACGAATACCAATGTCATCCCATGCGGTTGCGTTACCGCGTGGGGTGCGCTGCGCGATACCGACGAGCTCGTTCATGACGTTGGCGGTGTCGAGCATCTCACTGACGAATCCGGTGCCGCGCTCAAAGCCGAGGGTCACGTTGGCGACACGCCATCCGTCGTTCTCGTCACCCACCCGATTCGAAATGGGAACGCGAACCTCATCGAGGAAGAGTTCGGCAAATTCGGCTGATCCCTGCGCCGTCACGAGGGGACGCACTTCGATACCCGGCGAGTCCATCGGAACGATGAGCCATGTGATGCCTTTGTGCTTTGGCGAATCGGGATCAGTGCGAACGAGCATCTCGCAGTAGTCGGCGACAATCGCATGCGAGGTCCAGATCTTCTGCCCGGTGATGACGTATTCGTCGCCGTCGCGGATTGCCCGAGTACGGAGACTGGCGAGGTCGCTGCCGGCTTCGGGTTCAGAGAATCCCTGACACCAAACATGATCGCCTTTGAGAATGCCGGGAAGATGATGGGCCTGCTGTTCCGGAGTTCCTTCAGCAATCAGTGTGAGGCCGGCATGCATCTGTGCAACGAAGAAGACGCCGACGTCGGGGGCGTGTGCCGCCGCAGCCTCTTGGAGAAAGATCAGATGCTCGGTCGGAGTTGCGCCCCGCCCGCCGTAAGCGGCGGGCCAGTTGATGCCCGCATACCCGGCATCGAACAGCAGGCGTTGCCACTGGGCATCGCGGATGCGGCGCGCGGGCCAGTCCCTCGGATCGGGTTCGGGGGGAAGCGTGGGCACGGTGGCTTCGAGCCATGTTCGCAGATCAGCGCGAAACGTCGCGTCTGCATCGGAATCTCGGAGGTGCATGGTTTCTCCTGATGGTGGACGGACTAGAAGTCCGTCCACTCCTTGTCGCTGTCGGTGCGGGCGGGTTGGCGGCCAATCTTCATGGGCGAGAGTGGAGCATCGCACATAAGGAATCGCTCGAAGCCTTTCGCGTTCCATTGGAGATCGCGCCATGCCTTGAGGGCGGGATCGGCATAGACCGCCTTTTCGAATTCGGCCCACTGCTCCCATGTCGGAATAGCCCAGATGACGATGCACTCGGAATCGTTGTGCATGGACGATTTGAGCGCTCCGACAAGATCCCAGCCGAAGGGTTCGTGAGCGGCGATGCCCTCATCTCGCACCCGCGACAGAAAGTCGTCGGCGCCACCGTGATCGAGCTGGATGGTCTCGTGGGCGTAGGCGACACCGCTGACGCCGTCGGCGCACAACTCAGTGATCGTTCGTGTCCATGGGGCAGGGATAAGGACTCGGTCGAAACCGCCGCTACGAAAGTTGGAGGCCTCAAGCCACCATCGCTCGAGTTTGGGATCCTGGAGGGTGGGGCGGCCCAACTCATGGCCGAGGGCCTCAGCGAGACCATCGAAGCCTGCCTCCTCCCACATGTTCACCACCTGCGGCCAGTGTCCGGTGGTGCCAACGGTGCCCCAGACGCCGAAACACTTCTGGTTTCGGTCCTCCTGTGCCATTGGGCTCCAGTTGGCGGTCATGTGATGCATGTAGTTGGCCCGGTTCGGCCCAATGATGTCAATGAACTCGTGGGTATAGACCCTGTCGTTCATGTGATGGCTCCCCGGAAGATCGCTGGCCGAACCGGCCATTCGGGCTCGATGCCCGTGTGCTGCTAGTACATAGTACGAAGTTGTCGCCCGGGACCTGTGCCCGATGTTGTGCGGCGCGTTCCGCCATCCGACCGGATGGCGATCGGATCGACGAAAAGGAATTCCTCTCATGGGCATGCTCGACGGCAAAGTTGCCATCGTTACCGGTTCAGGGCACGGCATCGGCCGTGGTCACGCCATGGAATTGGCCAAGCACGGCGCCAAGATCGTTGTCAACGATCTCGGGGGCAGTGTCAACGGCGAAGGCGAAGGCCGCGCCGCAGATGAAACCGTTGCGCTCATCGCAGCACGTGGCGGCGAAGCTTCCCCGAACTACGCGAACGTCACTGATCACGAGCAGTGTGGCGAGCTCGTGCAGCAGGCGATCGACACCTACGGCCGCCTCGACATCGTCGTGAACAACGCGGGCATCGTCCGCGACGCCGCGATCTGGAACATGCCGGTTGCCGATTTCGATGCGGTCATGAACGTGCATGTGCGCGGAACTTGGTCAATGTCACATTTCGCAGCCATTCACTTCCGTGCGCAGGCAAAGGCCGGAGAAAAGGTTGCCGGACGAATCATCAATACGACGTCGGGCGCTGGTCTTGGTGGCAACTTCGGCCAGACCAACTACGCAACGGCAAAGGCGGCAATCGCCGGCCTCACCCTCACGCTGGCGCAGGAACTTTCCGCTTCCGGTGTGACTGTTAATTGCATCGGCCCGGCCGGACTCACCCGCATCACGGCAACCATGCCTGGCGCCGGCGAAGCCTTTGAGCCCGACGCAATTGCCGATGACGATTTTCATCCGATGGATCCGGGCAACTCGTCGCCGCTCGTCGCGTGGCTT
Source organism: Acidimicrobiales bacterium (assembly GCA_044239895.1). Taxonomy (GTDB): domain Bacteria; phylum Actinomycetota; class Acidimicrobiia; order Acidimicrobiales; family Acidimicrobilacustridaceae; genus Acidimicrobilacustris. Next base: position 425,751 of record JBIIAM010000001.1, read on the forward strand.
GCCAGCGATCAGGCCGGTTATGTCAACGGTCAGATCATCCGTGCCCTCTACGACCAGATCATCTGGATGCAGGGTTGGCGCGAGCGCGTCACCATCAAGAGCGGCGACAAGAAGTGGGATGCCACCAAGCTCGGGGCCCGCATGGCTTCCGAGGTCTTCAATGTGGCCCCGACCGGAATCAACTTTCTGCAGGCCTAAGCCAAACTCCGACCTCGGGCTTGCGCCCGAAGATCACGAACTTCCGCTGGCTCGTTTCTGTTTGCTTCGGCAACCAGAAACGAGCCAGCGAGCGTTTTTGGGGTCAGTGTTTTGGCGTCAGAGCAGGGAGAACGGATCGAGATCGCGGATGGCGGCGCAACTGCGGGTGATCATGGCAAGGAACATGGCGTCGGAGGCCGGAGTCGGCTCGGCCGTCGCGTAGACGGCACCGAGGACCGTGATGAGCGGACCCTGAACCACGCCCAGTCGGTAGTCCTCGAAGCATTCGTTGAACGAATGGCCAACGACCCCGTGCGAAAGCAGCGCCTCGTGATATCGGGCCACAAGTTCGCGTTCGCTGGTCCGACGAATTTCAGGCTCGACACTTGTCGCCAAGAAGTAACCGATGTCGCGCCCCGGGAGGCCGATACCGAGGGTTTGCCAGTCGACGGTCGAGACCGATGAACCGTCGGGCATGAACATCAGGTTGTCGGGGCGGTAGTCGCCGTGGGTAACGCTGAATCGCTCCGGCCGGGTGAGCTGCCAGTCGGCGATACGCGACGGGATCGTGGCGATGAGCTCAGCATCGCCCGGGGCCATCCGTTCGCCGAAACGTTCGATGAACGTGGGAATCGCTCCGGCAAGCACCTGTGAGAAGAATTCGGCGCTGTCACGATCGGCCCGACGCATCCATTCGATGTTGAGGAGCGCCGGATCGTTCCAGCGCGGGCCGTGCAACCCGGCGAGGTTGACAACTGCGAGCTCGCATTCCGAGCGTGAGCATCCGTTGACCTGCACGCCAGGCTCGGCGGGAGCAAGATCATCCATCAGCAGCACGAATTCGATGTTGTCATCGGCAATTGCGGCGTACCAGCAGCGCGGGGTGTTCACTGCCACCGTTGCTGCGATCTCGGTGTAGAACCCGAACTCGTTGCGAAATCCGTCGGCGACGAGTGTGCGGCTCTCAGGATCCCCGCCCGCCATTTTGGCTACGAGTGTCGCGGGGGCACCGGCGGCTTTGGCCGCGGTCGGGTCGGCGTAGTCGATAGTGAGGCGATAGCTCGCGCCAATCTGGCCGGTTCCCACCCGAACGGCGGCGACCGCATCGATCACAACATCGATCCCGCAGGTGGCGAGTGCGGCAGCGAGCCACGACGGTGTGAAGCCGATCGGATCGTCGAAATAGGCCGGTGATGGCGAAGCGGTTCCGGAGGTCATGGTTTGAGGCGATCCTTCTCTCCGGGAGGTGGCACCGGAGTCGTTCGGGTGAGCTGCGTTCGCTACGGTAGGTCAATGCGTGCGGCTCGTCCCGCGCATCCGGGTTCGATCGAACCCGCCACAGATCTGGCAGCCCTCCCAGGCTTGCCGGGGGGAATCAGGGGAAAGACATGACCGATATCACGAAGATTTTCGACGCCGACAATCACTATTACGAGGCGATCGACGCGTTCACGCGGTACATCGAACCGGAATTCAAGAAGCGCTGCATGCAGTGGGCCGAAGTCAACGGCCGTCAGATGCTGCTTGTCGGCGGAAAGATCAACCGCTTCATCCCGAATCCGACGTTTGACATGCTCTCCGCTCCCGGGAGCCTCGAGGAGTACTTCCGCGGCAACAATCCCAAGGGCGACAGCGTTAAAGATCTCTTCGGCGAACTCCTCCCTTGCGATCCGGCATATCGCGATCGCGAGATTCGTCTGAAGACGATGGACAGCCTCGACACCGAGGGCGCACTTTTCTTCCCGACTCTCGCGGTCGGCATGGAACAGGCACTGAGCAACGATCTTCCCGCTGCCCGCGCTGCGTTCCGAGCGTTCAATCGCTGGATGCATGAGGACTGGGGCTTCGCGTACGAAGAGCGCATCTTTGCGACGCCGTACATCACCCTGTCCGATCTCGACAACGCACTCGCTGAACTCGAGTGGGTCCTTGAGCGCGACGCACGCGTGATCCTCATTGGTACGGGTCCCGTCAGCACGGTTGAAGGCTTCAAGTCACCGGCCGATCCCCGCTTCGATCCGTTCTGGGCACGCGTGCAGGAGAGCGGCGTCGCTGTCGCCTATCACGGTGGCGCGAATGCGTATTACAACCTCATCACGATGTGGGGCGAGAGCGCGGAAATGGAAGCACATCGCTTCGAACCGCTCCGGTCAGCGCTGTCGCACGACGCTGTCGCCGACACGTTTGCGGCGCTTATCCTCCACGGTCTCTTCGATCGGTTCCCGCATCTGCGCTTCGCATGTATCGAGACCGGAGCGGATTGGGTGGCACCGCTACTCAAGCGTCTGGGCAAGATCTACAGCCAGACTCCGGCAGCGTTCAAGAACAATCCAGTCGAGCAGTTCAAGGCGAACGTGTGGGTCTCTCCATTCTACGAGAACGATCTCGACAAGCTCCGCACCATCATCAGTGCTGATCATCTGCTTCTCGGATCCGATTGGCCGCACACCGAGGGTCTCTCTGATCCGATGTCGTTCACGAACGATCTCACCGAGGCAGGCTTCACTGCCGACGAGCAGGAACTCATCATGTACGCGAACTGCAAGAAACTGGTTCAGCGTCAGCCGCACTGATTCTTACGAAGGAATTCGTTTCCGTAGTCGTAGTTGCGCCTATTAGATCGAGGAGAAAAGTGATCAAGAGCAGAGCAGCAATGTTGTGGGGTCCAGAGGACACCGACTGGTCGGTCGAGGATGTCGAGATCGACGAGCCGCAGGGCAGCGAACTCCTGGTTCGTAACGTCGCCTCGGGTATGTGCCATTCCGACGAGCACTTCATCACGGGTGACATGCCGCATGGCGGGTACCCGTGGATCGCTGGCCACGAAGGTGCAGGCATCGTGGAAGCGGTAGGTCCCGATGTGCGCAACTTCAAAGTCGGTGACCACGTCGTCTACTCGTTCGTGGCGGCATGCGGGCAGTGCCCGTCATGTTCCGAAGGTCATTCCAATCTGTGCGACAACGGTCATCTCATCATGAGTGGCCGGATGCTCGACGGTTCCTCACGCATCCGTGCTCGGGGCGAGGACGCACTCGTTATGGCCGGTCTCGGAACGTTTGCCTATCACTGCGTTGTCCACGAGTGGTCGGCAGTCAAGGTTCTTGAGGATCTTCCGCTCGACAAGCTCTGCCTCCTTGGTTGCGGTGCAACGACAGGTTGGGGCTCAGCCGTGTATGCCGCCGAAGTAAAGCCTGGCGACAACGTCGCCGTCATTGGTGTCGGTGGACTTGGTTCAGCAGCTGTGCAGGGCGCCCGCCTTGCCGGTGCAGAGCGCATCTTCGCTATCGACCCTGTCGAGTTCAAGCGGGAGACAGCGCAGAAGTTCGGCGCGACGCATACGGCCAACAACGTCGAAGAGGCATTCGAGCTGATCCAGCAGGAGACCTGGGGCCGCATGTGCAACAAGGTCATCCTGACGATGGGCGTGGGCGACGGAAACATGATGGCGCAGATCATGGCGATCACCGCCAAGCGTGGTCGCATCGTTGTCACCAACATTCACCCTTGGACCGAGACCAGCAACAACATCCCGATGATCGATCTCACGCTTTCGGAGAAGCAGGTCGTAGGTTCGTTGTTCGGTTCAGCTAACCCGCGTTCTGACATCCCGCGTCTCGCGGAGTTGTATCGCAAGGGTCAGCTTGATCTCGACACCATGGTTACCAAGACGTACACCCTCGATCAGATCAACGAGGGCTACCAGGACATGCGCGACGGAAAGAACATCCGCGGCGTAATTCTTTATCCGTGATTTGTGGAGGTGCGGTGAACTGATCGGTTCACCGCACCTCGGTCACGATTTGGTTTAAGCGTCGACCGCTGTCGACGCGTCAGCGGTCGGTTTCATGTTCCGTTCCGCTTCAAGCAGTTCCGGTGAACCTTCGATGTTGAGCTTGGGCAACCACTCAAGCCATTTCGGGAACCACCAGGCTGACTTTCCGAGCAACTCCATCACGGCCGGCACCAAGACCATGCGGACAATGGTTGAGTCGAGCAGGACAGCGATTGCCATGCCGAATCCGAGCACCTGAATCGTTGGGTTCTTGATCGTGACGAACGAGAAGAACACGGCGATCATGATGAGGGCAGCAGTCGTGATGACGCGAGCGGTGTTGGCGACACCGAGCACGACCGATGCGCGTGGATCCTGACTCTTCCCCCACTCTTCGCGAATCCGCGACATGAGGAACACCTCGTAATCCATCGAGAGCCCGAACAGGATCACAAACATGATCAGTGGCACGAATGACACGATCGGAATCGTGGTGTGCAGACCGATGAGCGATTTACCCCAGCCCCATTGGAAGACAGCGACGACGATCCCGTACGCCGCCGCGATCGAAATCAGATTCATCACCGCAGCCTTAAGTGGCACGAGTATTGAGCGGAACACCATGACGAGCAGAAGGAACGCTCCGAGCACCACGGCCCCGATCACGTAGGGGAGGTAGTGCACCACGAGCGCTGTGAGGTCGATCAGTGTTGCCGTCGAACCTCCGACGTACGCCTCGATGTCAGTTCCGTTCGTCGCTTTGGCGAGATCAGCACGCAGGTTCTTGACGAGGGTTTGGGTCTCGGATGAATTCGGGCCGCTCGTCGGGATGATTTGGTAGATGGCGGCATCGCCGGCGGCGTTGGGGATCGGGCCGACGGAGTAGTCGACACCCGGCACCGTGCCGGCTGGTTTCAGTGCGCCGACGGCAGCAGAGACAGACGCGAGATTTGTGCTGAGTGTTGCCGACGTTGAACCGGGGGCGGAAACCGCAATGATCAGCGGAGCGTTGACCCCTGCGCCGAACCCTTCGCTCATGAGTTCGAAGGCCTGCTGTTGTGACAGCGATGTCGGCATGGACGAATCATCTGGCATGCCGAAATCGATACTTAGAAAGGGAACCGCACAGAGCAGGAGGATGGCAGTTCCGCCCCCGAGAGTGAGCCAAGGACGTTTCGCCATTCGAGTTGCGAACTTGCCCCAGAAACTTGATGCCGGATCGATGCTGGTGTCTCGGAACGAGAGCGGAAAGCGGAAACTGTCGATCTTGCGGCCGGCTAGTCCGAAGAGTGCCGGTAATAACGTGAGCGCAGCGATGATCATCACGCCGACACCGATTGCGGCAGCAACACCGAGCGTCTGCACGAGGGGGATCGGAACTAGGAGCAGTCCGAGGAGAGCAACGGCCACGGTGAGACCTGCGAAAAGTGCCGCTTTGCCCGCTGTTGCGAGGGCAAGCCCGACGGCGTCGTCGATCTCGTAACCGTCTCGCAGAAATTGGCGATACCGGGTGACAATCAGCAACGAGTAATCCAGTCCGACGCCAATCGCGATCATCAATGTGACATTCGGTGCCGCGGAAGAAACCGTGATCAGGCTGGCCATGAATAGGACCATTCCGCTGGCAGTGATGGCACCAAATAGCGCGGTTGCGATCGGGATAGCCATGCCGAACACCGAGCCAAAGGCGATCAGCAGCAGAATCGCACCGAGACCAAGACCGACCTCATCGGCATGTGCTCCCCACCACGAAACCGGTTGGTTCCACGTGTCGGCGATTCCGCCACCGATCTTGGCTTGGACATCGCTCTTCGGTGCCTGGTCAATTGCGTTATGCAACTCACTGAACGGATTCGGATATGAGGCGGCGGCCTTTTGGGCATCAGGTGGGTAGGTCTTAAGAAGCTGGATCAACGAATCCGTGAATGTCACGTTCGCGTAACCGATCTGCGCGTTCGGAGAAAGGGACGACGGCACATTCGCGATTCCGAGATCGGCCGGGTTCTGCGTGATGGGATTCTTCACGCTCCCGGATTCGACGCCGTCGACTTTCTCGACTGCAGCAATGATTGCTGCCACAGCGGCGGCATTCGACGTGTCGGTGAGTTTCTGGCCATCCGGAACCCAGAAGACGATGGTCGAACTGGCTGCATTCTGGGTCGGGAACTTCTCGCCGAGAAGGTTGTATGCGTCCTGCGAGTTCGTCCCAGGAATGCTGAAACTGTCGGAGGTCTTACTGCCGAACGTTGCGTTCAGATAGCCGGCCGTGATCACCACGATGAGCCATGCAACGGCAACCAGGCGATGATGGCGGGAGATGAAGCGTCCAAGGCGACCGAGTCCACCCAGTTGCGCCGCGGTCGGAGCAGCACGACGTTCACCGGCGGGGACGGATGACGTGTTCGTAGCCTGTCGTTTGCTCATGTAGAGAGAAACTACCGGCCGGGGTTAGCGCTGGGATGATGACCGTGTTGCTCGAACAGGAAATACAAATGCCGCCCGGGAGGGCGGCATTTGTAATCCTGCAATGGTGGTGGAGCTGATGGGAATCGAACCCACGACCCCCTGCTTGCAAAGCAGGTGCTCTAGCCAACTGAGCTACAGCCCCGTGACCGGCCGAGGCCGGGCGAGAGGACGAGTGTAGACGAGGGGGAGACCCCCGCTTTGCGCCAGACTCTCCCCATGGAAGAACTCCGATTCGACGGGTCAGTTGTGGTCATCACGGGAGCAGGACGGGGACTCGGTCGCGAGTATGCGCTCCTCCTAGCGGCTCGAGGAGCCAAGGTCGTGGTCAACGATTACGGCGTCGGAATCAGCGATACCGACGACACCGCTTCGGCTCCCGCGGCCAATCCTGCCGACGAGGTCGTTGCTGAAATCGTCGCGGCGGGCGGCGAAGCCGTGGCCAATTACGACACCGTGGCGACAGCCGAGGGTGGCGCTGCGATCATTGCGACCGCGCTCGACGCATTCGGCACGGTCGACATTGTGATCAACAATGCGGGACAGGTTCGCATGCAGCCGTTCGCGGATTTCCCCGACGAACACGTGGCGACTGTGATCTCCACGCAATTACTCGGCACGCTCAATGTGAGTCGTCCCGCGTGGCGCGTCATGGAGGCGAAGGGCGGCGGTCGCATCATCAACGTTTCCTCCGGCGCGGGCTACGGCGGGTTCCCGAACAGCACCGTGTACTCAATGGCGAAAGCCGGTGTGATCGGTCTCACGATCGCTATGGCCGGCGAGGGTGAAGCTTGTGGAATCGCCGTCAATGTCATCGCTCCTTACGCCAAGACGCGTCTCGGGACCGGGTTCGGACCAATCCCATGGAGCGACGAACTCGCTGAATGGCTCCATCCTCGCAAGGTCGCGCCCGTCGTGGCCTGGCTTGCTCACCCATCGTGCGAAGTGACCGGCGAGTGCTTCGCGGTTGGAGCCGGCCACGTGGCCCGCGTCGATTTCGCGGTGAACGACGGATTTACAGACCGGGAAATGACACCGGAATCGGTTGCCGCGCACGCCGCCGAAATCACTGCACCCCCGACCAAACCGGCCGGGGGTGCAGGATCACCGTTGATGCCAAGCCTGATGAGCGGTTACCCGGGCCTCTGACCGGGGCCATCGGGCCGGCGTTGAAACTGGTGCCGGTTCAGTAGGCGTCGAGGATGTCGACGACGAACACGAGGGTGTCGGTGCCGGCGATGCCAGCCTGTGAATTGCCCTCGGCCCCGTAGCCCTTGTCCGGCGGGATGGCGATGAGAACCCGGGAGCCGACGGTTTGGCCGACGAGGCCTTCATCAAAGCCGGCGATTACCTGACCGCTGCCAACTGGGAAGTCGACGGAGCCTGACGTCCAGGACGAGTCGAACACGGTGCCAGATGCCCACACGATGCCCGTGTACTGCATGGACACTGTTTGACCGGCGGTCACCACGGGGCCGGTGCCTTTGATGAGTACCGAGACGATCAACGTCTTGGGGGCGTCACCGTTGGGCTTGGCGATCGTCGGGACGCCATTTTCGATGGTCACGGCGGGCATGTTCGGCAAAGGAGCGATGGATTCGCCCTCGGCGGTGGCGGGAAGCGCCTTGGTGTCGAGGATGTCAAACACGAAGAGGAGCCATTGGCCGTTGGCCTCGGTTGAATCCGTTGAGACCAGGACGCGGGTTCCGACCGGCTGGCCGATGATGGCTTCGTCGATGATCGGCAGCACGGCGCTCGTTCCGACCGTGATCTTCTGAGGCGCTGCGCCCCAGGTGGTGTCGAGTTCTGCGCCTTCGGAGCCACCGATGGCGACGTAGTTGACCGTGATGCGGTCACCTGAGGCCACCTCCGGACCAGTTCCGGCTTTGATGACCCGGAACTCGTCCTCCTCGCCGGCGAAGGCCGGCTTGAATTCGACGGTCGGTTTCTCGTCGAGCGGTCCGGAGACTTTTACCTTGTCGAGCGATTTGGTCTTCACGACGGTCGAGATGGTCGACGAAGTGGACGAATCGCTTTCCGAATCGCTGCAGGCGCCGAGCGCCACGGCGGGGATGACGGCGAAACACAGGGCGATGGCCCCGGTCTTGACCCAGCGGGAGGGACGGTTGGTGAGGGGGGAACGGGATTTCATTTGGTTGACCTTAGAGCGGGATGGAAGACAAGTATCGACGGCCCCGGTAAGGATTTGATGAGAGTCTCTGGAGATCGAGAACGGCGGTACGACCGCGGCACTCACCGGTTCACTTACCCGGGTCTCACCACGAGGGGATAGGAAGGATCCATGGGAGCACGATTGGTCATTGCCGAAGACGACCGGGCCGTACGCGAATCGGTCACGAGGGCGCTCGAACTCGAGGGCTACGAGGTTGAGGCCGTATCCGACGGAGCCGCTGCCCTCGAAGCGGCGGGGCGCGAAGGCGTCGACCTGCTGATTCTCGATCTGGGGATGCCCAACGTCGACGGTCTCACCGTGTGCCGTCGTCTGCGGTCCTCGGGCGTGAAGTTCCCGATCCTTGTCCTGACGGCCCGCACGGAAGTGGCCGACCGGGTCTCCGGGCTCGATGCAGGCGCTGATGATTATCTCGCCAAGCCGTTCTCGCTTGACGAGTTACTGGCCCGGCTGCGGGCGCTGTTGCGGCGCACGGCGCCCGATCCTGAAACCGCGGTCGAAATCCGGGTCGACGACCTCGTGATCGACGCGGCGGCCCGACGGGCGTGGCGGGCTGAGCGCGAGATGGAACTGACAAAAACCGAATTCGATCTGCTCGAACTGCTCGCCCTCAATCACGGCGTCGTTCTTTCGCACTCCAACATCTACGACCAGATCTGGGGTTACGACTTCGGGCCGGAGTCCAAAGCGCTCGCGGTGTACATCGGGTATCTACGCCGGAAAACCGAAGAGGCCGGCGAGAGCAGGCTCATTCAGACCGTTCGCGGAGTTGGCTACTCCCTGCGCGCGTCATGACTCTCAGGGCCCGAATCGCGATCGCCATGGCGGTGCTTACTGGAGCTACAGCGATCTTCGTCGCCGTCACCACGTATGTGGCGACAGATCAACGCGTGCGATCCGAAGTTGATCAATCGCTCAAAACCACCGCCCGTCGCTTCCAGGATCCCGGCGGTCGCCAGGCCGCCGCATTGTGCGGCACGACCTCCACGGCTCGGACTCGGACGAGAACGCCCGAACTGAACAACGAGTTTGACGAGGGAATACAGATCCAGTGCGTCACTCCAAAGGGAGAATTCGGGTCCGGAACAGGATCGGTGTTGTTGCCGATCAATGATCGCGACAAAAGAATCGCTGCCACCGGTGTCGGCTCGCAGACCCGAACAGTTCGCGTGGGAAACAAAGTCTTCCGAGTTGAGACAGTCGGTGTCGAACCGAACGGAGCTGTGCAGATCGCCCGTGATTACGGCGAGACGAATCGAGTTCTCGCGTCGCTTCGTCTGTGGCTTGTGATCATCGTCGTTCTCGCGGCTGCAGCAAGCGCGCTCGCTGGTTGGCTCATCGCGCGCAGGGCCACGAAACCGCTTGAACAACTGACTGATGCCGCCGAAGAGGTTGCGAACACCGGCCGGCTTGATGTTGATGTTCCTTCGGCGGGTAACGATGAGCCGGGACGACTCGCACGAGCCTTCTCAACAATGCTGGCGGCGCTCGGACAGTCGCGCGATCAACAACAGCAATTGGTGCAGGACGCTGGTCACGAACTGCGCACGCCGCTCACGAGTCTGCGGACCAATGTCGAGACGTTGCAGCGCTATCCGGATCTTTCCGAAGAGACCCGCAGAACCATCCTCGACGATCTCGAGTCCGAGACGCGTGAGCTTGGCGCGCTGGTCGATGAACTCGTACAACTCGCAACCGATACGTTCGACGATGAACCCGAAGAACTTGTGGCGCTCGATCAGTTGACGTTGCGCATCGTCGAGCGAGCACGTCGTCGCACAGGTCGCGAGATCACACTCACCTCAAGGTCCTCGATGATCATGGGTCGGCCACGTGATCTAGCGCGCGCGATCAGCAACCTCGTGGACAATGCCGCCAAGTTCAGCGAGGCTCCGTTGGCCATCGACGTCATCGTTTCCCCTGGCACGATCACCGTGCGCGACAGAGGGCCGGGTGTTGCTCCCGAAGATCAGGGCCACGTGTTTGATCGGTTCTATCGCTCGGCGTCGGATCGATCGAAGCCGGGTTCTGGGCTTGGACTGGCCATCGTCGATCAGACAGCGAAGGCACATGGCGGCGCGGTCTCCGTCTCCAATCATCCTGAAGGTGGCGCCGTGTTCGCGCTCGTCCTTCTTGAAGTTTCGGTTCCACCTGCCACCGACTGATTGTCAGACTCACGTCAGAAAAGTGACGAATTGGTGTAACAGTCCGAACACCGGCGAGAAATCGGGACTCTCTACTGTCATGAATGCGTCAAGCGGCCGGATCGGTCGATTGCGTGGGAACGACAGCGTGGTTGTTCCCCCCGTTATGTCAGCTGAAGCCTGCGGGCTTCGAACGAGGAGGAACGATGGTGAATCTTGTGACTGCGGTGATCAAACCGCACAAGCTCGAGGAGGTGAAGGACGCATTGAAAGGCATCGGCATGCAGGGCATGACGGTCGACGAAGTCAAGGGCTTCGGTCGTCAGGGAGGTCACACGGAGACCTACCGCGGTGCTGAGTACAAGGTGGACCTTCTTCCCAAGGTCAAGGTCGAGGTTCTGTGCAACGAGGCTGATGTCGAATCAGTCGTCGACACGATCATGAACGCGGCCCGTACCGACAAGATCGGTGACGGCAAGATCTGGGTCACTGCCGTATCAACCATGGTGCGAATTCGTACCGGCGAACGAGATGGAGAAGCACTATGAACGCCAAACGAATCCTCGCCGGAGCTGTCGCGGCGGGTACGACGTTGTTCATGATGGCCGGGACTGCGTTCGCGCAGACAGCCGAAACAACGGCGCTCGACGCATCGGCACCTGTTGTCGATCTTGAGACAGTGGCCAAGACGGCCGATCGTGCAATCCAGTCGGGCAACCTCGTCTGGATCGTGATCGGTGCTGCAATGGTGATCTTTATGCAGGCCGGTTTTGCTTTGGTTGAAACGGGATTCTGTCGGGCCAAGCACGCTGCCCACGTCATGAGTACCAACCTCGCCATCTTCTTCCTTGGCTTTGTTGGTTTCTTCCTGATCGGTTTCCCGCTCATGTTTGGTGGCTACAGCTACTTGCTTCCGGGTTACGACTACGGCCTGAATCAGGCCGCCGGTGGAGCCCTCCTTGGTAGCGGCGACTGGGTCTTCCTCTGGCAGGGTGGCTGGGGCGGTACCTGGTTCAACGGTGCCGATCTTGCCTACTCGGGAGCGGCCTCGGCCTTCTTCCTGTACATGGTGGCCTTCATGGACACAACCGCCACGATCCCGACGGGTTCGATGGCAGAGCGTTGGAAGTTCAAGTCATTCGTGGTGTGGGGCCTTTTCTGCGGCGCTATTTACTACCCGCTGTTTGGTGCATGGACCTGGGGTGGCGGATTCCTCGCCAAGCTCGGCAACTCCATGAACTGGGGTAACGGCTACGTCGACTTCGCCGGTTCCGGTGTCGTTCACGCCGCTGGTGGCATGGCGGCTCTCGCGGGTGCACTCGTACTTGGCCCCCGTATCGGCAAGTTCAGCAAGGACGGAACTCCTCGTGCCCTTCCCGGCCATCACATCCCGATGGCTTTGCTCGGCACACTGATCCTGCTGTTCGGTTGGTTCGGCTTCAACGCCGCCTCCACCTTTGCTTCGAGTGATCCGCAGATCGGTGTGGTGGCAGTCAACACTGCCCTTGCTGGTGCCTTCGGTGGCTTCTCGGCGATGCTCTGGATCTGGAAGCGCACGGGTAAGCCTGATCCGGCCATGATGGCCAACGGCATGCTGGCCGGTCTCGTGATGATCACGGCACCGTGTGCCTTCGTTGATCCTCAGGTCGCCGCGGGTATCGGCCTGTTTGCCGGCATCATCGTGATCGAAGCGGTGTTCTTCATCGAACGCAAGCTCAAGATCGATGATCCGGTGGGCGCCATCTCGGTTCACGGTGTCTGTGGTCTCCTCGGCGTGCTTTCCGTCGGCCTCTTCGCCAACGGCAAGTACGGCATCGATGCTGGCGGCGCCGGTATCGGTTGGAACGGCACCACCACGTCGCTGACCGATGGTGTCGCCGACGGTGTCACCGGGTTCTTCTATGGCGGCAACGGTGGCGGTCAGTTGCTCTCGCAGCTCGCCGGCATGGTTGTGCTCTGCACAGTGATTCTGGGCGTTGCGTTTGCCTTCTTCAAGATCCAGAACGCACTCACCAAGGGCGGCATCCGCAGCGATGCCGAAGAAGAGGTCGCTGGCCTCGACGTCCCCGAAATGGGCATCCTCGCTTACCCGGACTTCTCGGGAACGCACGAGAGCCTCGTCACCTCCGAGTAGGAGTTGCGTGGTTGCTTCGGATCTCGGTCCGGACGAAACGACCCGGTGGAGTTCGCTCCGCCGGGTCGTTTCGCGTGTGGGCTCGGTCAGCGCGGTGTGAGCGTCGAAGTGTGAATGTCAAGAAGTGTGAACGTCGTGTGACCAAAGGGCCGAAAGGGTTGTATGTCGCGAGATTGTCGGGCAGGGTGCGCACATGGCTTCTTCTTCCAATTCCAATTCCGGCAACACGGGCAAAATGCTCAAGTCCTCCAAACCGGTTAAGCCGGCGAAGGGCTCCACGACATCGGCCGTCGATCCGGATTTTGTCAATCGCTGGAATGCAACCGACAAATCCGAGCGTCGTCAGATTCGTCGCCTCGTGCGTATCGGTCGTCCGCAGGAGACTGAAGCCGACGCTCAACTCGCCGTGGGTTTCTCCGCCTACCAACGCACCCGACCTTGGTACCGATTCTTCTGGCTTTGGTTTGTTCCGGTCATCATCGGCGGCTTCGGAGCAAGTTTCGCCACTCATCCGATCGTGATCGGCATGGTGGCAGGCGTTGCGGTCAACGCGCTGCTCGTCCGCCGGGCCTTCCGCCGCACCGACATCGTGAACGCTGCTGTGCTTGAGGGCACGACCTCGGCCTGAGCAACAAAGAACTCAGCAGGAGAACGACGAAGGCCCCGACGCAATGTCGGGGCCTTCGCATGTTCGTGGAGATCGCCGAAGCGATCAGACGGGGACTCAGCCCTGAGGCAGTGAGGCCCTGACGGCACGCAACTGGGCAACGAGGTCACCCTCGTCACCGTCGAGGTCGGCGATCCAAAGATCGATGGCCTGACGGAGAGTTGCATTGCGATCGCCGGCCATAGTGGCAGCGGCCTGGGCATTGTCGGTTGCTGCAGATGTGGGCTCGATGTTCGAGCTTCCCTGGCGCTTGGAGATGATGATGGCGCCAAGAACCACGAGCAGTGCGGCACCCGCGATGACGAACCGGACATCGTTGTCCCGGAGCTCGATGATGGCGGGAAGGATGAGAAGCGCAACGAGGTTCATGACCTTGATGAGCGGGTTCAGGGCCGGACCGGCGGTGTCCTTGAAAGGATCTCCGACGGTGTCGCCGATGACGGCGGCCTTGTGGGTTTCCGAACCCTTGCCACCTTCGTGGCCATCTTCGATGTACTTCTTCGCGTTGTCCCATGCGCCACCGGCATTGGACAGGAAGTTGGCCATGAGCTGACCGGTCACGATCGCCGCGGCCAGGAAAGCGCCAAGGGCGTAGTAATCGAGACCGAAACCGATGATCGCTGGGGTGAGCACCGCAAGCAGGGCCGGCGTTGTGAGTTCGCGCAACGAGGCCGTGGTGCAGATGTCGATGACCGGTCCGTAATCGGGACGCTCGGTGTAATCCATGATTCCGGGCTTCTCGCGGAACTGGCGGCGGACTTCCTCAACGACGGTGCCGGCCGTGCGGGAAACCGCACGGATGGCAAGCGATGAGAAGAGGAACGCAACCGAGCCACCGATGAGAAGGCCGATGAAGGTCTTCGGATCAGCGACGTTGATCTTGACGAGCGAAGCGAGCGTGCCGTCGAGTTCGGCTTCGATCACCTCGGTGACACTGAAGGTCGCCTTGGCGATCGTCTCGGCGTACGAGGCAAACAACGCCACGGCGGCGATGACGGCCGAACCGATGGCGAAGCCCTTAGTGACGGCCTTTGTGGTGTTGCCGACTGCATCAAGGGCAACCATGATGCGCTCGGGTTCACCCTCGAACTCGCCGGCCATTTCGGCAATGCCTGCGGCATTGTCGGCCACGGGGCCAAAGGTGTCCTCGGCCACGATGATGCCGGTGGTGGCCAGCATTCCGATACCGGTGAGGGCAACGAGGTAGAGCGAGAAGGCGATGTTGCCGCCGCCGAGCAGCAGAGCTGCACCGATGGCCACCGCAATGGCGATGAGGGCCCACACGGCGGATTCGAGACCCGACGAGATGCCTTCAAGGACGGTGGTGGCGGGGCCAGTTCGTGCGGCCTTCGCGATTTCCTGCACCGGCTTGGTGGTGGTGGAGGTGAAGTACTGCGTGATCTTCGATGCGGCGAAACCGAGCACAACGCCGGTCACGATGGCACCGAAGAGACGGGCACCGAGGTTCGAGAGCGTGGCGCCTTCGGGATTGCCGACATACAGGAATGCCACGCCAGCGGCGCCGATGATGGCAAGCGCTTGAGCGACGTAGATGCCACGGTTGATGGCGGCGAGTGCGTCAGTCTCACCCTGACGACCCTTGACGGCGAAGATGCCGATCATCGAGGCGAGAAGGCCAATGGCCACGACGGCCAGCGGGAAGATGAGGCCCTTGGCGGCCTCGGCATTGTCGAGTCCGACGGCGTGGAATGCCGAAACGCCGAGGATGATCGACGCCACGATGGTGACGGCGAAGCTCTCGAAGAGATCGGAGGCCATGCCGGCGCAGTCGCCCACGTTGTCGCCCACGTTGTCGGCGATGGTGGCGGGGTTGCGGGGATCGTCTTCGGGAATGCCCGCTTCGATCTTGCCCACGAGGTCAGCGCCGACATCGGCGGCCTTCGTGAAGATGCCGCCACCGACGCGCAGGAACAGCGCGAGGAGAGATCCACCGAAGCCGAAGCCGATGAGAATCGACGTGGCCGTGTTCTGGAAGATCATGACGATGACGACGGTGCCCAGCAGGCCGAGACCGGCAGTGAGCAGACCGGCGACGCCACCGGTGCGGAATGCCACCTTGAGGGCGGCGTTGAAGTCGCTGCGGCGAGCGGCGGCGGCGGTGCGGACGTTTCCGCGCACGGCGAGCCACATGCCGAAGAAGCCAATCGAGGCCGAGAACACACAGCCAACGAGGAAGGCCAGGGTGCGGAAGGTGCCCGACTGCACGAAGGACATGACCTCAGCGCCGGCGATGGGATTCGCCTTCGTCGGGTTCTTGTTGATCGCGGTCGAGGTGAAGAACACCACGGCGGCAAGCGGGAGCACGATCATGCCGATCGTCCGGAACTGACGCTTGAGATACGCGAGCGCACCCTCCTGGATGGCGCCGGCAATCTCCTGCATCTTCTCGGTGCCCTGCTCCTGTGCGAGAACGCCCCGCATAAGGATCACGCCAAGAATGAGAGCAATCACGGCTACGGCGGCAGCGAAGATGAGCCATCCCCACTCGCTGCCGGAAAGCGTGAACGCCTGGTAGCCACCTTCGGCGGCAAAGACCTGGTTCATCGAATCCGTCCTGTTCTTGGATCCGGCTGAAATGCCGGAAACGTTCGAATATGCGCGCGCGGACCAATTGGTCCACACGAGCGGGGCAGATTACCCCGAGGTTTGATGCAAGTGCGAGAACTGGCCCCGGGCAGGGGATCTGCGGAGAGATCGGTTACTGATCGCCGATCGCGTAGAGCTGCCCGCCGCGAGCAGCGACGAAGATCCGGCCCTTCCAGACCGTCGGGGTGGCCTCGATGCAACCGTTGAGCTTTACGGTCCATTTGAGGGGCGGATCGATCGTGGGGTTGGAGACATCCCAGGCATTGAGGTTTCCCTGACAATCGCCGACGATGAGAGTGTTGTCGACCACCACGGGGGACTGCCAGGTCTGGGATCCGAGCTTCTTTTCCCAAAGAATCTGTCCGGTCATCTGGTCAATGCCAAGGACTCGGCCGGCGTTGGTATCGGCGTAGACGACGCCATTCGCGAGGGCCAGGGTGCCCCAGACGCCGGCCTTTCCGCCGCCTTGGTCCTTGACCGACCACACGAGGGGATCATCGGGTTTGCGAGGATCGAGCTTCATTATCTGCCCGACCTGCGTGGAACGAGCATTGCGGTTTTCGTACTCGGCTCCCACGTACAGGAAACCGTCCTTGTCGATGACGACGGAAGCATCGGTGTCATCACCGGTCCAGAACCGGAAGCTGCGGGTCGGGGTCTTACCTTCTTTGAGGCCGCTGATATCCCAACCCTGAATGAGTCCGGCCGAGTTGCCGAAATAGACGGTGTTGCCCGAGATGGCGACGGAGTTCTCGATCGAGAACTGGTGATCGCTGACGGTGTTCCAGAGTTCCTGATCCCAGCTCGGCGTCTTGAATACGACCTGCGGGTTGATGGTGACCTTGCCGGCGGCGTCGTAGCCGCGGTTGAGCTTGATGATGTAGAACCAGCTGTTCTCGCCGCCTTCGAACAGATAGTCGTCGATGATCAGCGGCGAGCTGTCCCAGTCGTCGTTCCACACCTGCTGCACACCGTCATAGGCCGAGAGTCTCCAGAGTTCAACGGGGGCCGGGCCTCGGTCGGTGGCGATGATGTGGAAATAGTTGTCACGGGATCCGCTGTAGGTGAGCGGGTAGCCGTCGGGATCAGTCGTGACTGTTCCCTTGATGATGTCGCCTGTCTTGAAAGGCGAGAGCACGTTCGCACCGGTCATGTAATCGAGCCAGTGGACGGAGTAGTCGTAGGCCCCGAACGAGACGATCGTCTTACCGTTTTGCTCGTAGACATTCGGCTGGCCGGTCCACCCGCTGCCGCACCAGGTCTGCCTACCGCCACCGTCACTCGAGGCACCGCACATTCCACCGCTCTGTGGATAGGTCCACAGGATTTTTGGATTGCTGGGAACGGGGCCCATGCCGTAATAGGTGCGCGTGGGGTTACCGCGGAAGGTGAGCACGCCGGGGACTTTGGAACTCCACATTTGACCCGAGGACGCGGGATCCACCCAGCCCTCGTACTTCGTCGTGGTTGTGGTTTCCTTCGCAGAGACTTTGGTCTCGGTCGATTCCGAAGCGTTGTCGGAGTTCGTTGACGACGAGTCGCGGGAGACGAACGCAATTCCACCCGTGAGGACAAACACGCCAGCTAGAGCGATCAGGAGGACCTTCCAAGGTGATCGCGGCGGATTCTTCGCGTGCTGCATACGACGCTCGATTCTGATGCGGAGAGTGGGCCGACTCGCCTTCAGCCGATGCTTCCCTCGGCGACGAGCCGCTCGAGCACCAGATCGGGATTGTCGCCCTCAAGGCGTTCGAGCCAGTACTGGCTTTCGAACAATGCCATGAGAGTACCGTCCGCCCGTTGAAGAACCCGGACACCCCTCATGCCGCGCAACGCGTCGGCACTGGGCTGATCGGTGCGACGTGCGACCTTGTAATTGGTGGGTGAAAGGTCGACGGGTGCACCGAACTCGTTCTCGAGTCGGTAGACGGCGACGTCGAACTGCATCGGCCCGACCGCGGCGAGCACCGGGGCCTGATCGCCCTGATCGGCATCGCGCAGGACTTGCACCACGCCTTCCTCGTCGAGCTGCGCAATGCCGCGCCGGAACTGCTTGAAGCGTCCGGTGTCGCGCACGCGTGCCACCGAGAAGTACTCGGGTGCGAAACTTGGGATCGCCGGGAACTGCACCGGGGTGTCGAGCCAGAGCGTGTCGCCGACGCGAACTTCCGTTGCGTTGACTAGGCCGACGATGTCGCCTGGAAACGCTTCGTCGATCGTTTCACGTTCGGAACCGAATACCTGATGGGCGTACTTGGTGGCAAAGGGCTTGCCGGTTGTTCCGTGGGTGATGACCATTCCGCGTTCGAACTTTCCGGAACAGACACGCATGAACGCGATTCGATCGCGGTGCGACGGGTCCATGTTGGCTTGAACCTTGAACACGAAACCGGAGAAGGGATCATCGAGTCCTCGGTAGTCGCCACTTGTGTCGGGCCGGGCGCCGGGGGACGGAACGAGATCGACAACCGCATCGAGCAGTTTGCGGACACCGAAGTTGGTGAGAGCGGAGCCGAAGAAGGCCGGCGTTGATTGCGCTCCGAGGAAAAGCTCGCGGTCGACATCGGCGCCGACCTCATCGAGAAGTTGGATTTCGTTTTGCGCGGCTTCCCATGCTGCGCCCTCGTCGGCGGCCGCACGTTCGGGATCGACGATCTCTTCCGGAGCTTCTGTGGCACCACGGGCGACTCGCGTGAACCGCGTGAAGAGCCCGTCGCGTCGATCGACGACGCCCCGGAAGTCACCGGCGATGCCGACGGGCCACGTGACAGGTGTGACGACGAGATCGATCTGCTTCTCGATCTGGTCAAGTAACTCAAGCGCGTCGTAACCGGGTCGATCCCATTTATTGATGAAGGTGAGGAGGGGGAGTTCTCGTTGCCGGCAGACATCAAAGAGTTTGAGGGTCTGTGGTTCGATGCCCTTGGCGGCGTCGAGCACCATGACGGCGGCGTCGGCGGCGGCAAGAACGCGATAGGTGTCCTCAGAGAAATCGCGGTGACCGGGAGTGTCGAGGAGGTTGATCACGCAGTCCCGGTAGGGGAACTGCAGAACCGTCGACGTGATCGAGATGCCGCGCTGCTGTTCAAGCGCCATCCAGTCCGATGTGGCCGATCGCCGACCGGAACGGGCTTTGACCGATCCGGCTTCACTTGAAAGAGCGCCGCCGTACAAGAGGAACTTCTCGGTGAGCGTGGTTTTTCCCGCATCAGGATGGCTGATGATCGCGAATGTGCGCCGTCGCGATGCCTCGTCTGCGGGTATACCCATGGCAGCGAGGGTACCGGTCAGCGGGTGGGAGCTGAGCAGTTACCGCAGGTGCCGACCAGATCAAGTTGGTGATGTTCGATCGTGTAGCCGTGCGCAGCCCCGATGTCGTCAGCGAGTTTGCTCACGCCGTCCTCGATCGCCGCCGGGACGTTGATGTCGACTACATCACCGCATTTCGAGCAGATCAGATGGTGATGATGCCCCGTGAGGTCCTCGGAGAGCTCGTAACGAGCGGTGTCATCGGAGGTCACGAACCGATGCACGACGCCGGCCTCTTCCAGGATTGAAAGGTTGCGATATGCGGAGCTCTGGGCAAGTCCGCTGGTTAGATCGAGGAGGTCGGTCACGGAGACGGGGCGATCGGCGACTGCGAGAGCCTCGACCAATGCCCGCCGGTTGGACGTGTATCGCTGGCCGTCGCTCTGGAGACGGTCGCCGGCAGTCCGGTGGAGTTCGGCGGGTGACGCATTCATAACAACGGAGTGTAGGCCGGTCGAAAGTCGGGCCTAGGCTGCCGTTTCGTGCCGGACAACGATCAGATGCGCAGCTTCCCGGGGGCCCGCCCGCCGGACAGGACAGGACATGTCGATAGCAGCGGACTCCGACTTGCCGTGAACGAGTGGGGCGATGTTGATGCACCGATAATCGCCGCCATCCACGGCGGATTCGATTTCTCCCGCACGTTTGATGTCTTCGCCCCCATGCTCGCCGATGGCGGATGGCGTGTTGTCGCATGGGATGCGCGCGGCCACGGCGATTCCGATCACGCCCATCTCTACAGCTGGGCCGCCGATGTGCGCGATCATCTCGCCGCAATCACCGCCCTTTCCGATAAGCCGGTCGTGATGCTTGGTCACTCGAAGGGCGGCGGACAGTTGCTCGACCTGCTTGACGGTCGACCGTCGCTAGCCAAGGCGTTCGTGAATCTTGATGGGCTCCCGTCGCAGTTCTCGTCGCCGGATGTGAATGATCGCGAACGACGGCGGATGCGCCGAGCTGATCTCGGGGCGTTCCTTGACCGGCGGCGTCGACGCAACGAACTCGAGCGTCGCCCGGACACCATCGAGGGACTCGCCGGCCGACGCCAGCCCATGAACCCGCGGCTGACACGTGAATGGCTTGAGTACCTCGTGACCGTCGGGGCTCGACACGACGATCTCGGATGGCGGTGGAAGATCGATCCGGTCCTTCACCTCGGCGGCTTCGGCCCGTGGCGGCCAGGTTGGTCGATGGATCATCTCGCTGCGCTCGAAATGCCGTTCCTCGGGGTGCTGTCGGGCGTCCAAGACGATCCGATGGGTTGGAAGAGTCGGAGCGAGGACATCGCCCCATTTCTGCCGCCCGGCGGTCGACTCGAGTACTGCGACGACATCGGACACTTCTTGCACATCGAACAACCGCGATACATCGCCGATCTCGTTCTCGAATTTCTGGAGCCATTTAAATGAGTCGGCGCACCGAGTTTCTGTCGTCAGGCGCGTTGCGTCTCGCACTCCACACGCTCGCCGAGGGTGAGGGGCAGCCGCTTCTGCTGCTTCATGGTCTTGGCGAGCACTCGCCGATGGCACGTCCGTTCTGGACCGACGCATGGACCGGGCCCGTCCTCGCTCTCGATTTCACGGGTCATGGCGAGTCGGATGTTCCCGTGGGTGGCGGCTACATGCCCGAGGCGTTGATGGCTGATGTCGATGCCGTCATCGCTGCGTACGGCGATCTCACCATCGTGGGTCGGGGCCTAGGCGCGTGGGTTGCGCTGCTTGTTGCCGGCGCCCGCTCGTCGATCGTTCGCGGGATTGTGCTTGCCGATGGATCGGGGATCACCGGTGGCGGGCCGCAGCCTCCATCGCCGTACGTCGACGCGCTTCCAGCGGTTGGTTCTCAAACGCCGGACCCATTTGCGCTTCTCGAACTGAGCCGCGACGTGCGGCCGGCTGACTACGCACTCGACTATGTGCGTTTTGTCCTCGAGGATTCGGAACTCGAAAATCCGATTGTCGTGAGCGCTCGCATACGGCCCGACTGGTTGGCCGCGGTTGCCGCGGACATCGGCGTGATCGAGTTATCCCTAGCCGAAGCGGTGGCGTCGTTCGTGCCGCCATCGGCGAGGTAGATCAGCGGTCGCGGGACTCGACGTAGATCGCAAGGTCCTTCAGCGCATTGAGTGGTTCGGTATCGAATGCGATGTCGTCGAGAGCCGAGATGGCCTGCGCCGTGAGCGCACTGATGTCTGATTCGATCTCGGCTCGTGCGCCGGTTTCTTCCAAGACGGACTGAAGCTCAATGATGTCGTCGGCGCCAAGTGATGGAGCGCCGATCCTTTGGAGGACGGCGAGTTGTTGTTGCGTGGAGCGTTGCACGGCGATCGAGAGAAGCGGCGTGGGTTTGCCTTCGCGCAGATCGTCACCAACGGGCTTGCCGGTGAGTGACGAATCACCAAAAGCCCCGAGGATGTCATCGCGAAGTTGGAAGGCTTCGCCGAGCGGGGCGCCGTAGCGAGACAGCGGGATGCGGAATTCATCGAGGCGGCCAAGGAGCGCTGCGCCGAGATGAAGCGGGCGTTCGATCGTGTATTTGCCGGACTTGTATTGGGCGATGCGGCGAGCAGTCTCGAGATCAACCGATCCGCGTGCTGTTCCGAGCACATCGAGGTACTGCCCGATGTTGAGTTCGATCTTGAGTTCGTTCCAAATTCCGAAGGCCTGGGCATTCGCCCCAGTCATGAGCCTGTCGGCAAACACTTCGGCAAGGTCGCCGATCAAAATGGCGACTCCCTCGCCGAACCGTCGCGGTTCGCCGTGCCATTCGGGTGCGTCATGGATCTCTTCGAACGAGATGTGGACAGTGGGCTCGCCGCGCCGACGCGCAGAACCATCCATCACGTCATCATGGATGAGGGCAAAGGCGTGAAGGAGTTCGAACGCGGCACCGGTATCGAGAACCGCCCGATCATTAGCCGCACCTCCGGCACCGACGAAGGCCCAATGGCAGAAGGCTGGTCGCAACCGTTTGCCGCCGGTCAGCACGAATCGGGTGAGAACGTCGAGGGGCTGTGCGAGATCGGGATCGACCTTGGTCCAACGCGCAGACTCTTGAGCGAGCACGTCACGCAGGCGCGCCTCGACCGGCGCGGCGACTACGGCCAGCGCCGGAGGAACTTCAAATGGGGCGGACGATGTCACTCGTCTTCCGCGTCGAGGCTCTCGTCGGATTCGAGTGTCTCGAGATCGGCAACGATGCGGGTGATTTCGACTCGTGCATCAGTGAGTCGGCCTCGGCAGAGCTCAATGAGATCGGCGGCGCGGCGAACGCGATCAGCAAGACGGTCAACATCAACATCGTCAGCTTCCAGTTCGCTGAGGATCTCCTCGAGCTCGGAAACCGCGTCTGCGTAGCCGATGTCGTCAGTAGGTTTTGCTTTGGCTGCCATCAGGAATTGTCCTTGTCGGTTGGCGCATCGGAGACGATGCTCGAAATGGTGCCATCAGCAACGGTCGTGAGAAGAATCCCGCCCGGCTCGATGTCGTTCACACTGCGTACGACGGTGCCGGCGGCCGATCGCGTGATCGACCAGCCTCGGGCAAGAGCTCGGGCCGGATCGAGGGCTCGAACCCGCGCTTCGATCAGATCGAGGTGTGACCCGGAATGGCGAACTGCCCCGGCCGCGCTGCGGCGAACTCGATCGCCGAACCCCTGCAGGCGATGGTCTTCGATGACCAGACGATTCCGAGTGGCGGAGGTGGCTCGACGCGCTCGTCTCGAAAGGCGATCACTTTCGTCGTCGATGATCGTGTCGAGCGCCGTCACGATCTCCTGCCACGCGAGTTCGGCACGGTTCACGGCCTCGAGGGCAAGATCGGCGATAGCCGAAGCGCACGCGGTTGGCGTCTTGTGCGATGCGAAGGCGACGAGGTCGGCGACACTCGTGTCGATCTCGTGGCCGATGCCGGTGAACACGGGGACGTCGAGTCCCACGATCGTTCTCGCAATCAGCTCGTGGTCGAACGTGGCCAGATCAGTTCGGGCTCCTCCGCCGCGCACGAGTGCGATCAGATCGACGTCCTGAGCGGCAACGGTGCGCAGCGCCGCGGCGACAGTTCTCTCCGCGCCGATACCTTGAACGCGCGAATCGGCGAACACGATCTCCCAGTTGAGGCCGCTGTCGGCGAGTGTCTTGAGGAAGTCGGCCTCGGCGGCGCTTTCGGTGGCGGTGACCAATCCGATGCGCAGGGGAACAGATGGCATTGGCAATTGGCGATTTCGATCGAACAGGCCCTCGGCCCGCAGCATCTGGAGAACTCGATCGCGCTCAGAAGCGATGAGTTCGAGTGTGAACTCCGGATCGATGTCCTGCATCGAGAGCTGGATGCGGCCGCCGGGAACCCAGAGTTCGAGCGGTCCGATGATCCGTACGCGCACGCCGTCGTCCATCCGGATCGGGCCCACGTCCTTGAACCGCCCGTTGACCTTGGACTTGTTCCCAGCCCAGAGAGCAACAGAAAGCTGCGCGATGACGGTGTTTGACTCGTCCTTCTCGACGAGGTTGAAGAAGGTGTGGTTGTTGCGACCCTTCTTGAACCCCGAGATCTCGCCTTCGACCCACACCGGCCCGCCGAGCCGATCGTTGATGGCGTCGCGGGCGCTGGTGAGGAGTTCGCTGACTGTGTAGCCGTTGTCCGCCATGGGCGGCACGGTAGCGGGAGAACGCGCACATAGAGTCACATCATGGGACAACGAAAATTTTCCCCAAGAAAGGCGATCCTTCCGTCGGCGGCTCTTCTCCTGATGGTCGGTTGGGCTCTCACTGCCTGTGGGGCAGAGACCTCGACAACCTCGTCGACCTCCACGGCGCAGGGGACAGCCAAATCGGCAATCGCTGCTCCCGGGGCAGAGACCTCGACCACGACGATCGAGACTCCGCCACCCAACCCGAATAAGCCAGTCGACCCGCCTTCGGATGCGTGCGAATTGCTGGATCAGAGGCTTTTACCGACGGATCTCCGTCCCGGCAACAGTTCCAGTTGGGCGAACGAACGGCAGAGGGTTCTTGTCGACGCGAATCTTTCCGTCAATGTCCTTAACGATGTCCGCGACACTCTTCCGGCGCCGCTTCGCGAACCGCTGGCCGCCGAGCGGGACTTTGCCGAATTCGTCGGTCGGACAATGGAATCGGCGACCGGCTATCTCGATGCAATCGCCAAACTCGATGGTTATTCGAATCGGGTGGCGCTGGCTTCCGCCGAAGCGAAAATCTCGGAATGGTCCGAGGCCAACTGCTAACCGTCAGTTATTCCTGAACGAGCTCGATCAGGGTTCCGAGGGCGTCCTTCGGGTGGATGAACGCAACGGTCGTCCCGCGTGAGCCCGGCCGGGGAGCATCGTCAAGCACGCGGAATCCCTGAGCCTTGACGGCGGCAAGGGCTTCGGCGCAATCATCGACCCGGTAACCGACATGGTGAATGCCGGGACCGCCCCGATTGGCGAGCCACTTTGCGACAGTCGAATCGTCCCGGGTGGGGGTGAGGAGTTGAACGTAACTTTCGGCGACTTTGAGGAGTGCCTCTTCGACGCCATCGCTCTCGACAACCTCGCGATGATCGACGACTGCGCCGAATGTGTCGCGGTAGTAGTCAATTGCGGCGCCGAGATCCGGCACGGCAATCGCTATGTGGTCAATCTCGGTGAGAAGGGGCTTCGTGTTGGCAGCTGATTCGCTCATCTGAACTCCTGGTTCGTCATCGCCGGGGCGTCGAACGGAAATGGACATGTAACGACTATGCCCCGTGGCGGCGGAAAAGAGTGATTCGGTCTTCGCCGACCTGCTCGCGGAATTCCGGATCGTCGATGCCAAGGCCTTCGGTTGGGGCGAGACACAAGACGCCGATCTTGCCCTCATGAAGGTTTTTGTGGACTTGGTAGGCGGCTTCGCCGGTGTCGTTCATTGAATAGACAGCGGACAGGATCGGCTGGATCTTTCCGGCACGGATTAGATCGTTTGCGGCCGAGGCTTCGGCGTAGTTCGCGAAATGCGAACCCACGATGCGCTTGAGCTTCATCCAGAGATGCCGGTTGTCGTATTCGATCTTGAATCCGCTGGTGGCAGCGCAGGTGACGATCGTGCCGCCGCGTGCGGCTGCGAAGACCGACGCGCCGAACGTCTGACGACCGGGATGCTCAAACACGATGTCGACGTCGCGACCGATCATCGAGCGAATGTCCTTGCCGAGGCGACGCCATTCACTTTCGTCCTGCGTCGTCTCGTCGGACCAAAACTTGTAATTGGCCTCGCGACGGTTGATGACATGCTCGACGCCGAGTTCGTTAAGTAGCGCGACCTTCTCGGGAGAGGAGACGACTCCGACTGGTGTGCCGCCGCCATTGAGTACGTACTGCATCGCGTAACCACCGAGGCCGCCCGATGCACCCCAGACGAGGACGGCATCGCCTTGTTTCATTGGTGCGGCGTTGGGGCTAACGAGCATGCGGTAACTGGTGGAGTTACACAGCGCGTTGACCGCTGATTCTTCCCACGTGAGATGCGCAGGCTTGGGCATCAACTGGTTGGCCTTGACGACCGTGAGTTCAGCGAGACCGCCGTAGTTGGTTTCGAAACCCCAGATGCGCTGATTGTCACCGATCATGGAGTCGTTGTGACTTGATGGGTCCTGGTCGTCGACATGGTTGCAGTGGATAACGACGCGATCGCCCGGCGCCCATTTACGGACCGCAGAACCGACGCGCAGTACGACACCGGCACCATCGGATCCGACGGCGTGGAAGTCCTGATCGTGTCGCGCTCCCCAATAGCTTTCGCGCCCGAGTCGCGTCAGGAACCCGAACGTCGAAAGCGGTTCGAAGATCGCACTCCAGACCGTGTTGAAGTTGATCGAACTGGCCATGACGGCCACGATCGCCTCATCGGGAGCCAGCTCGGGAAGCTCGATGTCCTGGACGTGGAGCGACTGACGTGGGTCTTTGTCTTCGGACTCCATGCCTTCGAACATCGTCTGCTCGTCCTTGCGGACCACGACGGCCCGGTAAGAATCGGGCAGGGGTATGGCGGCGAGTTCGGCGCCGGAAGCGCCGTTCTGGATGGCCTCAAGGATCTTCTGCATAAGGCGCACGGTAGTGGGCTGGGTTACCCATGGGTAAACTTTGCGGACGGGGCATTCGCGTCCCGCCGAGCCCCGTGGTTAACCGGACCGTCACCGTGACGAAGCCGGGATCCCGATCGGTTCGAACTACCTGTGTGGAGGAAGTCCATGGCTGGATCAGTCATTCTCTCGGGCGCACGTACGCCCATCGGCAAGTTGTCCGGTTCTCTGGCTGGTTTTGAAGCCACAGACCTCGGAGCAATCGCGATCAAGGCCGCGCTTTCGCGTGCCGGCCTGACCCCCGAGCAGATCGACTACGTGTTCATGGGGCAGGTGCTTCTCGGTGGTGCCGGTCAGATGACTGCCCGTCAGGCGGCGTTCAAGGCCGGTATCCCAATGTCCGTTCCGGCGACCACCGTCAACAAGGTCTGCCTCTCGGGACTCAACGCTATTCATCTTGCCGATCTCTACATTCAGGCCGGCGAAGCGGACATCGTTGTCGCAGGCGGTATGGAATCCATGACCAACGCCCCGTACCTGATGCCGGGCGCACGTGCCGGTCTTCGCATGGGTGATGGCAAGATCATCGACTCGATGATGTTCGACGGACTCTTCTGTGCGATCGATCAGTT
Source organism: Acidimicrobiales bacterium (assembly GCA_044239895.1). Lineage (GTDB taxonomy): Bacteria > Actinomycetota > Acidimicrobiia > Acidimicrobiales > Acidimicrobilacustridaceae > Acidimicrobilacustris. The sequence goes on from JBIIAM010000001.1 coordinate 452,920, forward strand.
GGCCATGGGCGCCGGCACCGAGAAGTACGCCGCAACCGCCGGTCTAGATCGCGCGTCGCAGGACGAACTCGCCGCCATCTCGCATGCGCGTGCTGCCGCGGCGCAGGCGGCTGGCCTCTTCGCTGACGAGATCGTTCCCGTAGAGATACCGCAGCGCAAGGGCGACCCGAAGATCTTCAGCATCGATGAGGGAGTGCGCGTCGAAACGACACTTGATTCGCTCGGCGCTCTTCGTCCCGCGTTCGACAAGGCCGGCAACATCACGGCCGGCAACGCGTCGCAGATCTCCGACGGCGGCGCGGCCGTCATCGTCGCTTCCGAAGCGGCGGCCGAACGTCTCGGCATCAAGCCTCTTGGTCGCATCATCGGGTACGGCCAGGTCGCTGGTCCCGACGCGTCGCTGCTCAACCAGCCGGCAACGGCGATCAACGTGGCGCTCGCCCGTGCCGGGATGAGCGTGGGCGATCTCGACTTGTTCGAACTCAATGAAGCGTTCGCCGCAGTTGGTGTCGCCTCAATGGCGACACTCGGAATCAACTCCGACATAACCAACGTCAACGGTGGCGCAATCGCTCTCGGTCATCCGATTGGCATGTCGGGAACGCGCGTGGCTTTGCATCTGCTCAACGAACTGAACCGTCGCGGTGGCGGCAAGGGCGCAGCCGCACTTTGCGGCGGCGGCGGTCAGGGCGATGCGATCCTTCTCGAAACGTACTGAAATCATTGATGTGATCTGAATGCGAACGAGCCCGGGCCTCAGGCCCGGGCTCGTTCGCATTTGTGCACTTCATTCTCGGACTGAACCGACGTTCAGTCGACTTCCCGGCGACCTTCGAGTGCCCGGCCGAGCGTGAGTTCATCGGCGTACTCAAGATCGCCACCGACAGGAAGCCCGCTGGCGATCCGCGTGACGGTCAGACCCAGAGGCTTGAGCAGTCGACCGAGATACATAGCGGTCGCCTCACCCTCGATGTTGGGATTGGTACAGAGGATCACCTCGGTGATGCCTTCGGGTTCGATACGGGTAAGCAGTTCCTTGACCCGCAACTGGTCTGGTCCGATGCCCTCGATGGGGCTGATCGCTCCCTGCAGGACGTGATAACGACCTCTGAATTCACCTGTCTTCTCGACCGACACGATGTCGCGGGGTTCCTCGACGACGCACACAATGTTGGTTTCGCGACGGGTGTCGGCGCAGATGCCGCACTCGCTACCCTCGGCGATGTTGAAGCAGGTTTGGCAGAAGCTGACGCGCTCTTTCACGATTGCGATTGCATTGGCGAGACGGAGGGCATCGGCGGTCGGGAGTTTGAGCATGTGGAACGCAATGCGCTGCGCCGATTTGGGCCCGACGCCGGGAAGCCGTCCGAGTTCGTCGATGAGATCCTGAACGGGACCGGCGTAAACGCTCACGAACGTTCGGGTCCTTCGTCGATGGCAATGGTTTCTACGATGCCGGCGTCGCTACCGAACCCGGCAAGGCCGCCCAGCGCACCGAGGTCGATCGAACCCATCGAGGCTTGCTGAAGTTGATCGACCTGCGTGATGGCGTCGATGAGAGCGGCCCTGACGAGATCTTCGAGCATTTCGACATCGGCCGGATCGACAGCCTCGGGGCTGATCTTCACATCGAGAATCTGGATCGATCCGGTGATCGTGATCTGCACGACACCGCCACCGGCACTGCCCGTTACAACGGCGTTCGCCGCGTCGGCCTGGGCTTCGGCGAACTGCTCTTGCATCTGCATCGCCTGAGAAAGAATCGAATTGAGATCGAACTGATCGGACATGGAAGGCTCCGGAAGCGTGAGGGGAAGTTGTGAGCGGGTGATTCTGACGGTGGGGCGCCGCCGAACGGCGACTTATCCGGCGTCGCCGTCGAGAAGTTCGGCCCCGGGGAAAAGTGCTGTGATGCGATCGGCACCGTTGGATCCGATGTTGTTGGCGTCGGGAAGATCCTCGACCTCCGAATGGTGGATCTCGTCGTCGACCTGAGTGGGTTCGGCGGCGGCTTGGGCTACGCGACCGCGTGGGGCCGCTCCGCGTTGTGCCGAGGGATCGGGAGCGCTGGTGTCGACGACGAGTCGCACCGGAACGGGGAGGCCAAAGTTGGCGGCGAGGGCGGCCTCGACGTCGGAGCGGCATTCCTCACAGCGCTGGGCGTGCGTCGCATTGGGGAGTCCGAATACGGCGGTGTCGCCATCGATTTGGGTCCACTGGCCGCCGGCGAAACGCACCCGGGGACGCTGGGGGAGAGCGACGAGGATGGTGTTGGTCCAGGCGGCCGCAAGTTGTTCGAGCGTGGGTGTGACGCCGGTAGAGGTGGACACCGCCGGCGCCGGAGTTGTCGCCTGGATGGGAGTCGCGTCGGTGGGAGTTTCGGGCGCTTCGGTGGTGGCGGGAGCGTCGGCGGCGGGAACGGGAGCAGGAGAAGACGCGTCGGGAGCGGCCGGCTTCGGGGGCCCCGGTCGCGCTGGCGCCGATGGTCGGGTGGCTGAGGGGCCGGGCGCGGTCGGACGGGGTGGTGGTCGCTCGGCGCCAGTTGGTTTCGTGCGATCGCGCAGAACCCGACGGGCTGAATCGGCCGGGCGTGATGCACCGCCAGATGGTTGCGGCTCGACTGAGGCTTCGGAGTCGGAGTCGGAGTCAGGGTCGTACTCGGGATCGTCGTCGTCGAGGTCAGACTTGGCCTCGGCCACCGGAGCCGGAACGTTCGCAGCAGGCGCAGGCGCAGGCGCAGCGGGTCGGGCTGATGATCCGGTTGATGATGAGGCCGAACGAGGAGCACCGTTTTCGAGGCGGGTGATCCGCTCGGCGAGAGCACCGAGTGACGTGTCGGCATCGATACGCGTGAGGCGCACGAGCGCGACCTCGAGGGGGATTCGGGGATCAAGCGCGTCTTGGATTCCGACGAATGCTTCGCCCAACAACTCAAGAGCACGTGTGGCCCCGGGGGCAGTTAGACGCAACGCTTGGTCGGCGACACGTTCTCTGTCGGCCTCGGTGAGGCGGGAGAGGTCGGCGTTCATCGACGCAAGAAAGACGTCGCGTAATCGGGCGATGAGCGACTCGCCGAGAACTCGGGGATTACGGCCGCGCGAAAGCGCGGCGTCGACGGCGACAAGCGCGCGGCCGGTGTCGCGATCGCAGAGTGCCTCGACAAGTTCGTCGACAGCGTCGACGGAATCGGGAACGCCGCCGGCAGCGACGACACGATCAAGCGCGCTGAGCGTGTCTCGGGCGGAGCCAGCTCCGGTGCGGAGCACGTAGGCATAACCATCAGGAGACAGTTCGAGCTCGGCATCGCCGACCACGTACTCAACGAGGCCGCGAAGGTCATCGGCGGAGAGAAGGTTGACCTCGAAATGCTGGGTGCGGCTGCGGATCGTCGGCAGCACCTTTTGTGGGTCGGTCGTGGCGAGCACGAAAACAACGTGTTCGGGGGGCTCTTCGAGTGTCTTCAACAACGCGTTCGACGCCGCGGTCGAAAGCATGTGGACCTCATCGAGGATGTAGACCTTGGTTCGTCCTGGGGTTCCGAGAGACGCCTTGGCGATGAGGTCCCGGATCGATTCCACGCCGTTGTTCGATGCCGCATCAAGCTCGTGGACATCGAAGCTGGTTCCCGCTTCGATCGAGAGGCACGAGGCGCATTCGCAGCACGGTTCGCCCTCGATGGTGTTCTCGCAATTGAGGACTTTCGCAAGGATGCGGGCGGTGGAGGTCTTGCCGGTACCTCGGGGCCCCGAGAGTAGATACGCATGGCCGACACGCTCGTCGCGGACAGCATTACGCAGGGCAGAGACCAGATGCTCCTGACCACGCACTTCGCTGAAGCGGCGGGGGCGATAGCGACGGTAGAGCGACTGGTAGGCCATTGGACCGAGCCTACCGACAGGCCCCGACACCCGCAGTCACGATGTCCCCGAAGGATCGGATGGGCGCGAAACGACCCGCTCCCCCGTGTGACGGTCAGGCGACCTGCGGCACATAGGAGTTCCTGCTGAGGGCTGCTGCCTTCCGGCCCTGACCCGATTCACAAGTTCCAATTGCACAGGACCCGACCGCCACACGCGGGAGCGGGTCGACAGAGACGATACCCTGTCGACTCGGTTCATCGTCCGGCGCAGTGCGGACGATCCCCTGGAGGGGTGCGAGAGCGGCCGAATCGGCACGCTTGGAAAGCGTGTGTGGGGTAACTCACCGTGGGTTCGAATCCCACTCCCTCCGCCACGTAGGGTCCGGTCATGGTGACCGGACCCCACGAAGCCCAGTTCATGGCCGATTGCATGGGCCTTGCTATCGAAGAAGCCCGTGCCGCAGGCGCCTCGGGCGAGGTCCCGATCGGTGCGGTGGTGGTCATCGATGGCGTTGTCGTTGCCCGCCGGCACAACGAGCGCGAGCAATCCCAGGACCCCACGGCGCACGCGGAGCTTCTTGCTATCCGTGACGCCGCCGCTGCGATCGGGTCCTGGCGACTCGAGAATGCAACCGTGTTCGTCACGTTGGAACCGTGCGCGATGTGCGCAGGGGCGATGGTGAACGCGCGGATCGGTCACCTCGTGTTCGGCGCGCGGAGTCTGGAGAACGGGGCATGTGGATCGCTGTACCAACTTGGCAGTGATCCCCGGCTCAATCACGAATTCACGACAACGGCCGATGTCCGGGCAGATGAATGCGGAGAATTGCTGTCGTCCTACTTCGCGGGACTGCGCTAGTCGAGGCTCGGGAACGGGAGAGTTCTGCTGGGTGGTTCCTCAGGATTTCGGGACTTCCCCCTATGGACCATTGGCCGGCTGAAGGACGTCGCCGCTAGTGTCGCGGGTGGAAAGTTGCCAGAGCGGACGAATGGGACGGTCTCGAAAACCGTTGAGGCTTTGCGGTCTCCGAGGGTTCAAATCCCTCACTTTCCGCCACGAAACCGGCGCCCTCGGGCGCCGGTTTTTCGTTTTTCGGAGCACCTGCTGGGAGGAGACCCTCTTCTCGGGTCGTAGCCTGACCCCACCATGATGCCGAGCTCACTTCACATGATGATGGCCAGCAACCGCGATGAGGTCGCCAGTGCCAACATCGGTCGCCGCACAGTTCTGCGGGTCCTCTCATTCGCCCGTCCCTATCGCAAAGCGATCGTTCTGTTCGTTCTGGTGATCGTTGCCCAGGCCCTTCTCGGTCTTGCGCCCGCGCTGTTGTTCCGGCAGATCATCGACAAGGCGATTCCCGAAGGGAACCGTGGCCTGCTCCATGTTCTGGCTGCGATCGTCGTTGCGGCTGCGGTTACGAACGCCGGACTCGCCTTCTTCGAGCGGCTGCACTCCTCTCGCATTGGTGAGGGATTGATCTACGACCTACGCGTCAGATTGTTCGATCACGTGCAGGCGATGCCGATCGGTTTTTTCACTCGCACCCAGACCGGTGCGCTTATGAGTCGCATGAACAACGACGTCATCGGAGCCCAGCGCGCGGTAACAACCACACTCGGTTCGGTTGTTTCGAACGTCATCGTGCTTGCGACCACGCTCACAGCGATGCTCCTTCTTGAATGGCGACTCACCCTCCTCGGCCTGATCGTGCTTCCGGTCTTCATCATTCCGGCCAAGCGTGTGGGACGTCGTCTCTCGGGCATTACCCGTGAGGGATTTGATCTCAACTCGGTACTTAACACGCAGATGACGGAGCGGTTCAACGTGTCCGGTGCACTTCTTGTGAAGCTTTTCGGCAGCCACAAAAAGGAATCAGCCGAATTCTCTGAACGAGCCGGACGTGTGCGCGACATCGGCATCAAGAGTGCGATGTACAGCCGGACATTCCTGATCGCCCTCGGCCTTGTGGGCGCAGTCGGAACCGCCTTGGTCTATTGGCTTGGTGGACAGCTCGTCATCTCCGACACCATCACGCTCGGCACACTTGTCGCTCTCGCCGCGTTGATTACTCGCATCTACGAACCACTCACCGCTCTCTCGAGTGCGCGTGTCGACATCATGACTGCGCTTGTGTCCTTCGACCGAGTGTTCGAGGTTCTGGATCTGGCGAACCCGTTGGTCGATGCTGACGACGCTGTTGATCTCGCGTCACCCCGAGGCGAGATCCAGTTCGATCATGTGACCTTCCGCTATCCCTCGGGCAAAGAGGTTTCGCTCGCGTCTTTGGAAATTGGATTAAGCGGCTCTGTCGATGACGGACCCGGCGCCGAAGTGCTTCACGATGTCGACGTGATGATCGAACCGGGTCAGCTGATCGCACTTGTCGGTCCGTCGGGAGCGGGAAAGACCACTCTCAGTTCGCTCGTTCCGCGTCTTTATGACGTGACCGAAGGGGTGCTACGGATCGATGGCCACGATGTGCGCGGCCTCACGCTCGACTCGCTGCGTTCTGCCGTCGGGGTCGTGTCCCAGGATCCGCATCTTTTTCACGACACGATCGCCTCGAATCTCCGTTATGCCCGGCCGGGAGCAACCGATGCGGAACTGGTCGCTGCGTGCAAGGCCGCCCAAATCCACGACGTCATCGCGTCACTTCCCGATGATTACAACACGGTCGTTGGCGAACGCGGCCATCGCCTCTCCGGTGGCGAGAAGCAACGTCTGGCGATTGCCCGAGTACTTGTGAAGGACCCTGCGATCGTGATCCTTGACGAGGCGACGAGTCACCTCGATTCGGAGAATGAATCGCTCGTGCAGCAGGCGTTGGCTGTTGCTCTTGCCGGTCGCACGGCGCTCGTGATTGCGCACCGCCTCTCGACGATCACCAATGCGGACCAGATCCTTGTGCTCGATGGCGGCCGCATCGTCGAGCGCGGGCGTCATGAACAACTCCTGTCGAGCGACGGTTTGTATTCCGAGCTCTATCGGACGCTTGTGCGTGGCGATCTCGAAGGAACGGTCAAGCCGGGCTGAGCATCTCCCTCAGGAGAGGCAATACGTCGCGACCGAGCAACGCGATCTGGTCGCGGATGGTCTCGGCCGCGATTCCCGGTGCATGGAGACGCAGGTTGAGGCATGTCGCCGCGGACTGGTCAAGTGAGTCTGCGAGTTCGCGGGCAAGAGCCTCGGGATCGTGGGTGCAGATCCATCCGTCGTTGCGCCAATGTTCGAGGGCGGCGTCGCTCGTGTAGCTGCGATAGACGTCGAACTGCGCGGTGAACGCTTCACTCGGGGGTGCTCCGAGCCACACGCGTCGGATGAGGATGCGCGGCCCGGTGCCGCCGGCTTCGACGTAGGCATCGGAAAGTTCGCGTTGGCGGGTGAGAACTGTTCCGCCGTCGTACAGCACGCCTGCTCCTGCAGCAGCGGCACGTCGAACCGCAGGCGGACTCATCGCCGTACTGATGACGGGTATCGGAGAGTCAACGCACGCACTGAGAGCGCGGTCGCCTTCGACGACCCCGAGATCGCGCCCGGCCAGCATGTCGACGAGTTTCGGTAGTCCGGCTCGGAACAACGGCATAGCGTCGGATTGGTCGACACCCATGGCCTCGAAGTCGAGGGCAAGTGCCCCTGGAGCGACACCGATTCCGACACGCCCCGGGAACCGAGCGTCGAGCCACGCGACCTCTTCGGCGAGCAGGGTCACGGGCCGGAGCGGAAGGAGGACGGGACATGCAGCCGCCCATCCGCTCGACATCGCCGCGAGTTGGAATCCGGTCACTTGGAGCGGATTCGGAAGGTACCCGGCAAATCCACCGTGATGTTCGGAGGTCATGACGCCATCGAAACCGGACTCGACGCCGAGCGAAGCCTGCTCGCAGAGCTGATCAACAATGGCGGTTACTGGGAGTTCATTGTGTGGGTAGAGGCGAAGTGAGATCGACCCGTCCGCGAAAACCGGTGAGGTGGGGCGCGGAGCCGGATTGGAAGCCATGGGCAGAGGTTACGGCCCTGGAATTCCGGTGACCCGGATCAGTGCCATCTACCTTTGTCGACATGTCACAGAACGAGACCGGTGTCCCCGGCGATGCGGTCGAGAAGCTCTGGGCCCACGAGCAGATCCGGCAACTGGCTGCGCACTATGCGGTGGCCGTTGATTCCCGCGATCTCGACATGCTCGTCGGGCTGTTCGTTGACGATGTGAGAGTTGGTCGTGACACGTTCGGGCGCGGCGCACTGCGCGATTCGTTTTCAGAATCGTTGAGCGGCATCGGTGTGTCGATCTTGAATGTAGGAACCCACGCGATCGATCTACTGGACGCGGATCACGCGTTTGGTTTGGTTTACTGCCACGGACAAATCCAAGACGGCGACCGCTGGATTCACCAAGCCATCCTCTATCGGGACACGTACGAACGACGCGACGGGAAGTGGTACTTCGTGCGCCGGATTCACGAGCTTTGGTTCGGTGAGCAGGCTGCGACCAATCCCCTTTCGCAGGCACCGGCACATTGGCCCGAGAATCACGATGGTCGGGGAACCGTTCCCGAGTCCTGGCCCACATGGGCACCGTTCTGGGAGAAGTGAACGACATCGGATCGCCGCGCATTGCTCTTGTGACAACGGCAGAGTCAGCGATGGTTCACGGTGATCCGGATCAAGAGTTTCAGGACGCTGCTTTTCTCGATGCCGGGGTGTCATGTCTCTATGTGCCGTGGGAGGACGCGTCGGTTGACTGGGAGTCGTTCGATCTCGTCATCGTGCGCAGTCCGTGGAACTACACGAAGCGGCTTGCCGAGTTCATGCAGTGGCTTCGCGATCGGGCCGCAACGACGAACTTCCACAATTCGACCTCGCTCATCGCGTGGAATCTCGACAAGCGTTATCTCGCAGAACTCGCGATGGGTCATGTCGCGGTAGTTCCGACCACCTACGCCGATGATGCGGATGAACTCGAACGCGCGCTGGATAGAAATCCCTCGGCCATGGTGATCGTGAAGCCGGTGACCTCGGCGGGTAGTCGCCTAACCGGCCGTTTCGTGACGGGGTCGTCCGCCGCGCTCGATCTCGGGAGACAGATTCTCGCCGAGAATCTCACCGTGATGATCCAACCGTTCGCGGAGTCAGTTGATTCTTCGGGTGAGATCGGAACAGTTGTGTTCGACGGCTCGATCTCGCATTCGTTTCGCAAAGGACCGCTGTTGGGTGACGAGGGTCAGCTCAGGGGAGGCGAGTACCGCGAGGTGATCACGCCTGCCGAACTCGCTGACGACGAAAGATCACTGGTGTTGCGGGCACATTCAGTGGTGCGCGAACTCGCGCTTGGACGGGGTTGGCTCGGGTCATCCGGCGAACTGCTTTATGGCCGATACGACATCGTGCGGCTCGACGACGGCACTCCCGCGCTTCTTGAGGCCGAGCTCGCCGAGCCGAGTTTCTTCTTCGGCGTCGATCCGGACTCGGCGCAACGATTCGTCGATGCTGCCGTCCGGCGTATCTAGTTAGCCAGAGTGCCGGCGAAGATCTGCCAGGCGAGTGCGCTCTTCGCCACAAGGCTGAGTACGAGATACACCTTTTCGCCATAGAGATAATCGGAGAACTTGCCCTTGTTGCGGTACTGCAACCACTGATTAAGCGCGAAGCAGTTAAAGAGCAGGAAGAGCGAGACGTAGATGAAGTAAACGAATATCGGTACGCCTTCGCCATCGGGTTGGTCGTAAACGGTTGCGGTGATGAGCGAGATGGTCACGGCGATCCACGGGATAATTCCGACCACGCAACCGAGGATGAACGGCCACCAGTTCACGTTCTCGCGATCGCGATTTACCTGTTCCATGACGAGTCCAAACAGGATCATCGCGGCATTGACTCCGAAGATCCCGATCATCGCGTACAGGTTGTTGATGCCGGTGAGCAGGCCGATGAGCAGCATCATGATTGACGCGCTTACGGAGTATTCGATCCATCGTGCGTAGTTGCGACCTTTGAGCAGGTTGGCCTCGTACCAGCTGCGGATGCGGGGAACCGTCATCAGCAGATGGTCACCAGCCGCGAGAAACAGGAACGCCGCAATGGCGATGGGGAAACTGAAATCGAAGAACTTCTGGAATCCCTCGAGAGAACCCGGTGCTCCTGGCGGTCCGGTCTGAACTGTGGCCACTACAGCGATTGAGAACGACGCGCTGATCGCAAGGATCACGATGCCCTGGACGAGGTGTAATACCCCAACTCCGAGGTTCCAGTTGCGAAGATTCTTGAGACGTGCCGCTTGATCGGTCATGGTCCGATCCTAAGTCGGCCGGGAACCCGAGTCGGGTTCTTTCCGCTCCGGAAGTCAGCTCGGGATGGAGAAACTTCCGGTAATGGAAAACCGTCGGCCTGCAAATTCGTTGTCCTCAAACCGCACACTTGCAACATCGTGGCGGGTGCTCGACAGGAACGCGATGAGCGTGTTGTCCTCGGGCTCCAGAGCGACGAACGAGTTGGCCGGGACCGACTCTTCGTTGAAGATCCGGTAGTCATAGAGGCGCAACTCGCCGCCCTCGAAACGTTTGGGTACGGAATTGAGATGGAAGGCGAGGCTTACCCGCCGGGCCTGGGTCTCGGGAGTGGCGAGCGGCGCAATGTCATCGCGATGGGGACCGAAGAAGTCGCCGTGCCCGCTGGCCGTGACCGCGAGATCGCATGTAGTGGGAGCGACGAGATCCTCCGGGCGAAACCCGAGTGGTTTTACAAGACTCGATGCCACTCGCAGGATTTCAGCGGCGAACAATTCCGCAATCGCGGGAGCGGGATACAGCACGAGAGCGCGCCTCCCGTCCATGGCGTTGGAGATGTACTCGGATTCGGCTGCAACGATCGTCTCGAAGAGCGCGTCGCGATCAGCTTTGGGAAGGAACCCGTTGACCTTCACGTAGGGCGAGGGGAATACCTCCGCCTGATCGAGAGATCGGTTGCGATGGTCCCGCGCCAGTTCGGCGAGTGCGGCACGATCGGCGTCATCCATCAGGTGACGCTAATCAGCCGGTGAAGGTGGGTGCCGTCGGCTGGACTGCGGCGGTCGTGCTCGTCGAGGTCGTGGTGGTCTCGGGAGCTGCAGCAACCTCGATGGTGACAAGAGCCGCAGTGGCTCCGTTGTAGACGAACTCGCCGACAGGACAGATCATGGAGGGGGGTGGATACGGAAGGTTGCCGGGGACTTGGACGCACTCGCCGCCGGTGTAGGGGAAGGTGTCCGTCCCGATGAAGTTGGCGTTCGGCGTGTAGGTCGCCACGTCTCCGACGATCGTGACCGCGCCGTTTATGGGCTGCGACACGGGCCAGAACACAAGATCAGCTGGGCTGGAGACGTTCTGGGCGGTCAGAGTGATGGCCACCGGAACACCGGGGGTGGTCGAAGCCGTCTTCGGGTCGATGGCGAGCGCCGGCTGGGCATCGGCCTGACGGGCGTTGGAGATCGACTCGATGAGCGGAAGGGCAGCTATGCCGGCGGCCCCGATCGCCATTGTGCGAATCATCTTGCGTCGTGAGAGCCCGGATGACGACGGGAGCGGCGCGGCGAGCAAGCCGGCATCGTTCAACTGCTGGAGGGCGACGTCGACGGAAAGCTTGTCGGAGAAGTTCTCGGAGCGGGCTTCAACATGTTCGGCGAGTTCGGCAAGATCGCGGGTGCCGTCGCAGGCGGCGAGCACGAGAGCGGCAGTGCTGTCGAGAACGTGGCCGGTGTCGGTCTTCGGGTCATAAACCAGAACGCCAGTCTCTGCGCCACCGGGGCGATCGGTTATCACGAGATCGTTACGGGATTCGGGGTTGGGCATTGAAAGGCTCCTTGGGTTTCCTAGAGTCCATCACGAAAATTCCGATAGAGCAAAGAATTATGTTATGAGCAGGTTTGACCTGCAGCTCGGCAGTCGCCGAAGTGCGAGGCTTGGACATGCAGATCCATCTGGTCGACGGCACCTACGAACTCTTTCGCCATCATTTCGCACTGCCGTCCCGCATCAACTCCGACGGGCTCGAGGTAGCGGCGACACGCGGTGTTGTGATGTCGATGCTCGGATTGCTGGAGGAAGGCGCGACCCATGTCGGGATAGCGACCGATCATGTCGTCCAGTCGTTCCGCAACGATCTTTACGACGGGTACAAGACCGGCGAGGGAACCGAACCGGTGTTGCTCGATCAGTTCTGGTTGCTCGAAGACGTGCTCGAAGCAGTCGGATTCAAGGTGTTCCGGATGGTTGAACACGAGGCAGACGACGCAATGGGGGCAGCCTCGGTCATCGCGGCGGCTGACCAGCGCGTCGAACGCGTCATCATTTGTACGCCGGACAAGGATCTCGGGCAGTGCGTCGTTGGAACGCGCGTCGTGCAGTTTGATCGCCGCAAGGGACTCATGATCGATCACGATGGCGTGATCGAGAAGTTTGGGGTTCCCCCCGAATCCATCCCCGATTACCTCGGACTCATGGGCGACAGCGCCGACGGGTTCCCCGGCCTCGCCGGCTGGGGAGCAAAGTCGGCGTCAACTGTCCTGGCCCGCTACGGCCATATCGAAAACATCCCCGACGATGCTGCCGATTGGGATGTCACCGTGCGCGGCGCGGCGAAACTTGCGGCAACGCTGGCCGAACAGCGCGAACTGGCGATGCTCTTCCGACGGGTTGCCACGATTGACTACGCGGCGCCGACGATGGACAACATCGACGAACTGTTCTGGACGGGACCGACCGATTCGCTGGCATCGTTCGCGGAACGGATCGATGCCCCCCGTCTCGTCGAACGGGTCGAGAAGCTGGCCCAGACGCGAAACTGACCGGCCCCGAGGCCGGTCAGTTCGACGATCTGGCGAGCAGGGTGCTCAGGATTCGGTGGAATCGGCCTTCGGCTCGTCGGCCTTGCCGGACTTGGCCTCGCCGTCTTTGAGGCCCTTCTCGAACTCGCCCTTTGCTGAGCCGAGGGAGCGGGCAAGCTTGGGCAGCTGGGATCCGCCGAAGATGAGGGCGACAATGATTCCGACAATCAACCATTCGTTCATGGCGGGGTTCTCCTGAGATTGATAGAGCGATTCCGCGGGCCTGCGGACTGAGTATCGCAATGCTAGGCCCAAGATCCGGGGAAGGCTCGACACCGGCGTTCCGGCCCCCCTTCGGCGTATCGGTAGAGTTGGCCCCATGTCGGAACATCCCATGACTGAACGCCTCGCCGATCTGGCTCGGCGTAAAGAAGAAGCCCTCCACGCCGGTTCGGAGCGTTCTGTTGAGCGCCAGCACTCGAAGGGGAAGCTTCTCGCCCGCGAACGGATCGATTATCTGCTCGACGAGGGGTCGTTCCACGAGCTCGACATGCTGGCTCGCCATCGTGCACATGAAAGCGGCATCGAAGAGCGCCCCTACACCGATGGTGTTGTCACCGGGTGGGGAACGATCGACGGCCGCAAGGTCTTCGTGTTCTCGCAGGACTTCACCGTGTTCGGTGGTGCCCTCGGCGAAGTGTTCGCCGAAAAGATTCACAAGGTCATGGACCTCGCGCTTTCGGTTGGTGCGCCGCTGATCGGCCTCAACGACGGTGCCGGCGCTCGCATCCAGGAAGGTGTTGTGTCGCTCGCCAGCTACGGCGGCATCTTCCATCGCAATGTTCTCGCTTCCGGCGTCACCCCGCAGATCTCTGTCATCCTCGGCCCATGCGCCGGTGGCGCGGTCTACAGCCCGGCCATGACCGACTTCATCTTCATGGTCGACGAAACCTCGCACATGTTCATCACTGGTCCTGACGTCGTAAAGACCGTGACCGGCGAAGAAGTGACACTTGAAGAATTGGGCGGCGCCAAAAGCCACGCCAGCAAGTCCGGTGTTGCCACGTTCGTGTCTCCCGATGAGAAGACCTGTCTCGACGACGTCAAGTACCTGTTCTCGTTTCTGCCGTCGAACAACCTCGAGACGCCGCCGATCATGCCGACCGACGATGATCCCCAGCGTCTTTGCCCGGAACTTATCGAGATCATGCCGGCAAGCCCGAACATCCCGTACGACATGAAGAAGGTCATCGCATCGGTTGTCGATGATGGCGACTTCTTCGAATACTTCCCGCGTTGGGCCGGATCGATCGTCTGCGGTTTCGCCCGAATGAATGGCGCCACAGTTGGCATCGTGGGCAACCAGCCGATGGTTCTTGCCGGCGTGCTCGACATCGAGTCAGCCGAAAAGGGTGCTCGTTTCGTGCGCACGTGCGATGCGTTCAACATCCCGCTCGTGACGTTCGTCGATGTTCCGGGTTTCCTCCCCGGTGTCGATCAAGAATACGGCGGCATCATCCGTCATGGTGCCAAGTTGCTTTACGCCTTCTGCGAAGCGACCGTTCCTCGTATCCAAGTCATTACGCGCAAGGCCTACGGCGGTGCGTACGTGGTTATGAACTCCAAGTCGATTGGTGCCGATCTTGCGTTCGCTTGGCCCTCGGCCGAACTCGCCGTCATGGGTCCGCAGGGTGCAGTCGAGATCCTTTACAAGCGTGAACTTCAGAATGCCGCCGATCCGGTTGCGCGTCGCGCCGAACTCATCGACGACTACACCGAACGTTTCGCGAACCCTTACGTGGCGGCCGAGCGTGGTTTCATCGACGATGTCATTGATCCCGCCGAGACCCGCATCAAGATCATCGCCGGTCTCGAGATGCTGAAGTCGAAGCGCGAAGAGCTTCCGCATCGCAAGCACGGAAACATCCCGCTGTGAGCGGAGCGGCACCGAGGGTGCTCGTTACGCCGGAACCGACGCTTGAAGAGGCTGTTGCTATTGCGGCAGCTATTGAGGTCACGCGGCCGCGAGCAGTTCTGCTTGCCGAGCCCACCCCCGAGTCGCGCTGGCGCTTCTCAGGTCGCTGGTGGTCTCGTCCGGTGCCGACCCGACGCTCGCGTCCCTGAGACTCGAGTCACCTCTCATGGCCTCGGCCCCAACGCCGTTGGCTGACCTGCGAGTCATCGACATTTCGACTGTCCTCGCCGGACCGGGATGCGCACGGCAGTTAGCCGATTTCGGCGCCGACGTCATCAAGGTGGAGCGGCCTGGTGCGGGCGACACGGCTCGATCGATGGGATGGCGGGATCCTTCCGACGACGTCTCGCTGTTTTGGAAACTCGCGGGGCGCGGCAAGCGAAGCATCGTGTTGGATCTCAAAACCAAATCAGGACTCGAGATCTTGCGTCGGTTGATCGACACCGCGGATGTTCTTGTCGAGAACTTCAGGCCCGGAAAACTCGAAGCGCTTGGTCTGGAACCGGACGAACTCATCGCATCGAATCCGAAACTCGTCATCACACGAGTTACTGGATTCGGGCAGACCGGTCCCTACGCCGCTCGGCCTGGTTTCGCCACGCTTGCCGAAGCGATGTCGGGATTCGCCAACGTGAACGGTGAACCCGACGGCGCCCCGTTGTTGCCTCCCATTGCACTGACCGATGAGGTCACCGCCGTTGTTGCGGCATTCGCGACGATGGTTGCCGTGCACTCGGGCGTCGGGCAGGTGGTCGATGTCAATCTGCTTGAGTCGATGTTGCATCTGATGGGTCCACTCGTCTCGGCATTCGCTCTGACCGGTTACGAGCAGCCACGCCTCGGATCAGGCATTCCGTACTCGGTACCGAGAAATACCTATCGCTGCATCGACGGAAAGTGGATCGCGATTTCGACAACGGCCGAAAGCGTCGCGCAGCGACTGATGGCACTGGTTGGTTATCCCGACGATCCGCGTTTTGCGGGGTTCGATGCCCGGGTTGCGAATCGGGAACTGATCGATGTTCTTGTTGGTGACTGGGTAGCTCAGCGAACGATCGATGAAGTACTGGCCGAGGCTGAACAAGCTGAAGTAGCGGCGGCAGCCGTGTACTCAATGGCCGATGTCGCGGCGGATCCGCATCTTGCCGAACGCTCGGCGATCATCAATGTCGATGGCGTTGCTATGCAGAACGTGATCGCGCGGTTGTCGCAGACTCCGGGTGGCGTTCGGTTCGCGGCTCGAGGGCTTGGAGCTGACACCGAGGAGATTCTCGACGAACTCGCGGATCTTGAGCAGCAAGCGCGCGATTCCCGTTAGGCCCACAAAAGCTTGAGCCGACGGAGTTAGTCGCGGGTGGCGATGACGAGGTCGACGATGTCGGCCATGATCCGGCCGATTTCAAAATCCTTGGGCGTGTAGACCCGAGCGACACCGGCGGCCAGAAGGCGGGGTCGGTCGTCCTCGGGAATGATCCCGCCGACAATGACCGGACAGGTGACTCCCTCGGCCCGCAGGCGGTCAACAACATCGGGCACGAGTGCGAGATGACTGCCCGACAAAATCGAGAGTCCGACGACATCGACGTCCTCGTCGCGGGCAACGGCCGCAATCTGTTCCGGCGTGAGGCGGATGCCTTGATAGATGACTTCCATGCCGGAATCGCGGGCGGCGACAGCGATCTGTTCAGCGCCATTGGAATGTCCGTCTAGGCCAGGTTTGCCGACGAGCAGTCGAGGCGGTCCGCCGGGAAGCGATTTCACACGGGCGGCGACAGCACGCAGATCTTCAGGCAAGGTTCCGACTCCGATAGCAGCTCCGACGCCGGTTGGCGCACGGTATTCACCGAACGATTCGCGCAGGGCGTTGGCCCATTCGCTGGTTGTTCCCCCGGCATGGGCGAGGGCGATCGTGGCGGGCATGACGTTCTCTCCGGAGCCGGCGACACGTCGCAACTCGACAAGTGCGGTTTCGACGGCACCGTTGTCACGGGAGGCTCGCCACGCGTCGAGTTCGGCAATGGTTTCAGCTTCGAGGGCCGGATCAACGCGCAGGATGCTTTCGTCGCCGGCCAGCGGTGACTCCGCCGTTTCGGTGAATCGGTTCACGCCAACGACGACCTGCTCGCCGGATTCGATCCTGCGCACTCGTTCCGTGTTGGACGAGACGAGGCGACCCTTGAGTTCCTCGATTGCGGCGAAGGCTCCGCCGTGGGCGAGAACATCGTCGAGCTCGGCTCGGGCGGCGGCCGCAATCTCGTCAGTCAGACCTTCGATGACATGCGATCCGGCGAAGATGTCGTCGTAATCGAGTAGGTCGCTTTCGTATGCGAGTACTTGCTGCATCCGAAGCGACCACTGCTGATCCCACGGACGCGGGAGTCCGAGAGCCTCGTTCCAGGCAGGAAGCTGCAAGGAACGAGTACGTGCATCTTTGGAGAGCGTCACGCCGAGCATCTCAAGAACGATGCGTTGCACATTGTTCTCGGGTTGCGCTTCGGTAAGTCCGAGCGAGTTGACCTGAACGCCATAGCGGAAGCGACGCGCCTTCGGATCGGTGATGCCGTAACGCTCAAGCGTGATCTCGTCCCAGAGTCGGGTGAACGCCCGCATCTTGCACACTTCTTCGACGAACCGGATCCCCGAATTCACGAAGAACGAGATGGATGCAACGACAGCAGGCATGCGTTCGGCGGGAACTTGACCGGAATCGCGAACTGCATCAAGAACGTCGATAGCCGTCGCCAGCGAGTAAGCGATTTCCTGAACTGGCGTTGCGCCAGCTTCTTGAAGGTGATAGCTGCACACATTCATTGGATTCCATGCCGGGATGTTCTGGGAACACCAGGCGACCATGTCGACGATCAAACGTCGCGAAGGTTCCGGAGGGAAGATGTACGTGCCGCGCGACAGGTACTCCTTCACGATGTCGTTCTGCGTGGTGCCCCGCAGTTCGGCGGTAGCGACGCCCTTGTCTTCGGCGTGTGCGACATAGAGCGCAAGAAGCCACGCCGCGGTCGCGTTGATCGTCATTGACGTGTTCATGCCGGCGACTTCGATGCCCTCAAGCAACTGATGCATGTGGCCGATGTTGGCGACGGGGACGCCGACTTTGCCCACTTCGCCGCGGGCACGCGGATCGTCGGAGTCGTAACCGGTCTGCGTCGGGAGATCGAACGCGATCGATAGTCCGGTCTGGCCCTTGGCGAGGTTTGTTCGGTACAGAACATTCGAGGCCTTGGCCGTCGAATGTCCCGAGTAGGTGCGCATCATCCACGGCTGATCGCGCTCGCGGGGAGCTTCGCTGTGGTCGCCGGCTGCGTTCATGTCACCAATCGTTCCTCACTTGGGCATCCGCTGTCACGATGACACCGATTCTCCAAAGGTTTTGACGCCTGTGGAGAGCGCAATTTCCAGATTCTGCAGGTAGTCCCGCCTTGGGATTTCCTCGGCGCCGAGGGACCGGAGGTGGGGTGTGAGCCACTGGATGTCGAGCAGCACGGCCCCGATCCGCTGCAATTCCGCAACAAGTCCGACAAGGGCGACCTTCGATGCGTCGGGCTCTCGGTGGAACATGGATTCGCCAGCGAAGAGTCCATTGATGTTGACGCCGTAGAGGCCACCCACAAGCTCGCCGGACTCGATGTTCCAAGTCTCGACACTGTGGGCCCAACCGAGTCGATGGAGTTCGGCATACGCCACGTGAATCTCGTCGGTAATCCAGCCGCCGTCTCGATCTGGGCTGGCGCACTCGCGCATGACCTGTTCGAAGGCGGTATCGATCCGCACCTCGTAGCGGGTCAGCGACCGGCGTAGTGAGCGCGTGAGACGCAAACGATCGAGACGGAGCACGCCACGCGGATCGGGCGACCACCAGCCGATCGGGCTGTGACCCGACAACGGCATAGGGAACAGACCCGATCGATACGCGAGAAGCAGAGTTCCAGGAAGGAGGTCGGCGCCGACGCCCACCAGACCGTTCTCGTCGGCACTGGCGGGATGCGGCAGTTCCCAGTCGGTGGGTTCTGGCTCGATCGGTACGTCCGGCAAGTACCGACTTACTTCCGGTAGTCGAAGAAACCCTGACCGGATTTCCGGCCGAGGTGCCCGGCAGTGACCATGCGTCGCAGGCGCGGCACCGGAGCGAAGTTCGGATCACGGAACTCGTCATACAACGCGTCGAGGATCGAGACCGACGTGTCGAGACCGACGAGATCGAGCAGGGCGAGCGGCCCCATGGGGAAGTTGCAGCCACCCTTCATGGCGGTGTCGATGTCGTCGCGACTGGCGACGCCATTCTCAAGAAGGCGGACTGCGTTGTTGAGATAGGGGAACAGCAACGCGTTCACGATGAAGCCAGCGCGATCGGCGACCTCGACGGCCTGCTTTCCACACGCTTCTGCGAATGCCTTGACCGAGGCGATGGTTTCCTCGTCGGCGGTGATTGGGCGAATGATCTCGACGAGGCTCATGGCCGGTGCCGGATTGAAGAAGTGCACACCGCAGACCTTGCCGGGTCGGTTGGTAACCATGGCCATCTCGACAACAGGGAGGGTCGAGGTGTTGGTGGCGATGATGGTGTCGGGTCCACAGATCGCATCGAGTTCACGGAACAGTGCGAGCTTGATGTCGAGATCTTCGACGACGGATTCGAGCACGAGATCACAGCCGGCGAGGTCAGCGAGATCGGCGGTGGCAGTGACTCGGGCGAGAGCGGCATCGGCGTCGGCCTGCTCACGGCGACCCTTCTCAACCTGACGGGCGAGTGACTTCTCAAGCCCGGCCACCATCGCCTGAGCGCTTTCGAGCGAACGGGACCGAAGGACAACCTCGTGCCCTGTTGTGGCGGCAACCTCTGCGATGCCGGAACCCATGATCCCGGAGCCGACGATACCGATTCGTGAAATTGCCATGGTGCGACCTCTCAAATGTGCCGACTCGAAATCTGGTCGGGCAGGGAGAGGTGAGGTTACCGCTCGGTAGGTTCCAGATTCCACCGGATCGTCTCCGGTGGATGGTCGGAGCGGCCGGTCACCAGCCCTGATCTCCTTGGGTAGCGTGGGAATGTGGTTTTTCCGGCGCCTTCGTTGACCAACAGGACCCGTCGGTTCCCCGTCAGGGTCGAGAACGAATTCGCCCGTCGCCATGGTCAGCTCATGGCGGGTTCCGGCGGCGATGTCCTGGATCTCGATGATCCGGATGCCCGTGCGATTCTCCTCACGGCGATGGCGGACGCGGATGTGGCAGCTCGGTTCGACGCGATCATCTCCGTCGGTCAGCTGATTCGCTTCCCTGATCTCGCCGCCGCCATCCGTGGATGTGAGCGGTTGCTTCGGCCCGAGGGCTGCGCGTTCATCGTGGAGACCATTGACCCCCCCAATTTTCTGGCGACGATCGCCACATCGGTCTGGTCGCGGACACGATCGGTACGCGGTTTCCATCTCGGCCGCGACGTTGCTGCAGTCGTCAGGTCGGGTGGGTTCCTTATCGACACGATCGAACGTTTCTCGATACCAACCCGGATCTATCCCCTGCGACACGCGGTGAGCATCCGGGCGATCGTTCGCGGACCGCAGGATGTTCCCCACCCGGTTTCAGATAGAACCGGGAATGACGATTCGACGTATAGACCGACGGAGGCAACGAAATGACCGGACCATTGGTATTGGTTGGCGGTGGCGAATTCGCCGCCGGGTGTGATTTCGACGCTGAAGTGGTGGCGGCGGTAGGCGCGACCGAAGTGGCGATTCTGGCTACGGGTTGGGCCTACGAGAACCCGGCGAAGAACGTGGCGCAAGCCACCGACTGGTTTGCGTCACTCGGTGTGGCGACGCGAGAGGTGCCTGTCTACACGCGTCCGGATGCACTTCGGTCGGAGAACATTGACGCGATCGCATCGGCAAAACTGATCTACCTCACCGGTGTCTCGCCGATGCACATGCGATCGGTTCTCGCTGGAACGCCGTTTCTTGATGCGCTAACTGCAGCCTGGGTAAATGGCGCAGCTCTCGTCGGAAGTGGCGCCGGCGCCGATGTCATCTGTGATCCGATGGTCGATACGCGCGGCGGTGCGTTCACGATCGGGTTGGGTTTGCTCTCCGGTGTCGCGGTCGTGGCCCGCTCTGACCAGTGGTCCCCGGACAAGGTGCGGCGCACGATCGACCTTGCATCGGAAGATGTGTTCGTCGTCGAACTACCGGAACGCACGGCTATCGTCCTCGACGATCCCGCGTCGGGATCATGGCGAAAGGCCGGAGTCGGAACGCCGGTTGTGCACCTTGCCGGTTCGATCAGTTCGATCGATTCGCTGCCTCGGCCTTCGCTTTAGCCGGTATTCAGGGCGTGACTTTGGCCGGTGACGGTGTCGCCGAGATCAGGTCTACGACAAACACAAGCGTCTCGTCGGGAGCGATAGTTCCCTGCCCATTCGATCCGTAACCAAGTGCGGGCGGGATGACCAGAAGCCTCCGGCCTCCGGGCTGCATGCCGACCAAGCCCTGCGTCCACCCCGGAATGACCTGATCGAGGGGGAAGGTGGCGGGCTCGTTGCGTGACCACGATGAGTCGAAGATCATGCCCGTTGAGCAGGAGACTCCGATGTAATTGACCGTGACGGTGTCAGTGGCGACAACGGGAGTGCCAGTTCCGACGACGAGATTTTCGATGACAAGACTCGTGGGTGGCGGGCCGACGGGAACCGGAACGTTGGGTGCGCCGGGCGGAAGCGGATCGGCCAGAGCGACACAGTCCTTACCGAGGGCAGAAGCGGCGGCCACATCAGTCGATGGCGGGATGGGGATGGTGGTGGAAGTCGTGACAGCCGTAGTCGTGGTCGACGTGGTGTCGCTCAGCACCACAAACAGGGCGATAACAGCGACGGTTCCGGCGGCCACGAGAGCCCCGAGGCCGATCTTTCGCCTCCGCTCGTAGCGCGCCTGAGCAGCATGCTCGGCCGAGAGGCGGGCCTTGTGTCCGATTTTCTGGCGTTCACGCTTTGAAGTTCCCATCGGGATGGGACGCTAGCAATGCTTGGGCCCGGCATCCGAACGCGGCCTTCGTTCGCTATCTCGGAATGGGTGAACTCTTCCGGATGCTGATCGACGTGATGGTGACGAGTGCGGTTGGTTCGCCACTTTCGCTGGCTAATGCATTGATTGCATACAGAGCCTTTTCGCCATCAAGCATCAATCCAAATGTCGCCACCTTTGGATCGATGGCAGGTGCCTTGTCGAAGGTAGCGATGAGGATGCTTCCGCGGTTCGTGCCCGGGCTCCCGGGAGTCGAGGTCATGGCGATCGCCCCCGGCGACGGAACTCGCCCCTGCGCACTCGGTTCGTCAGGAATTAGGAACCCCGGGGCGGTGTCCTTCGTCGGGCCGGTGAAATCGTTTCCGAATTCGAACGACTGACGGGGAATGATCGAAGTGATCGGCTGCCCGTCGTAATAGTGGTACCGAGCGAGGACGACGAATGCGTTGACCGTCACCGGAGCCGTGACCGGGTTGAGCTGGATACTGAGAGGACCCTCAGTGGTTTCGATTGTGGCGATGTAGAAGAAGGTGGGGTCGATGCAGGTGGGAGGGGCCTCGGCGAACATCGTTGTCCGCGCCGAGGAGCCGTCCTCCGCTGGACAGGCGGTCGGCCCCGAAATCGATGCACCGGGTTCGACCGCGGCCGGGGTGATGCCCGTTCTGGCGATCGTTGTTGCTGAAGTCTTTGCGGTCGTCGATGTCGGCGACGATTTAGACGAGTCCGATTGCGTGGCGCCAAAGAAGGCACCGAATGTCGAGAGCACAACGACGATCACAATCACGAGTGCCACGAGGCGCTGGCGCCGTTTGGTCTGGGCCTGGTTGGAAGCCTTGGCCTGTTTGGCGCGGTCGCGAGCTTGTTCTCGTTTTCGGCGGTTTGGAGTCGTAGCCATCAGGCGAGAACCTACAAGTGATTCGGGCTGATGGCCTGACGGCCGGTAGCGTTTCGTCTCGTGGCACTCCTGGTCCAAAAATTTGGCGGTACCTCCGTGGGCGATCCCGAGCGCATGCGCGCCGTGGCCGATCATGTGGCGCGCACCGTCCGCAAGGGCAATCAGGTAGTTGTCGTGATCTCGGCGATGGGCAAGGAAACCGACGAACTGCTGCGACTGGCGAGCGAGGTCTCGGACACGCGGCCCGGACGCGAGATGGACATGCTCGTAACCGCCGGCGAGCGCAAAGCTACGGCCCTGCTCTGTATGGCCCTCGCCGATCTCGGCATCGAGGCCGAATCGTTCACGGGTTCGCAAGCTGGGTTTCTCACCGACTCGACCCATCGGAACGCCAAGATCATTGACGTAAAGCCCGATCGCATCGTGGAGGCATTGGCCGCAGGGAGAGTTGCGGTTGTGGGCGGCGCTCAGGGCGTATCGCCAGAACGGAATGTGACATTTCTTGGCCGCGGTGGATCCGACACGACTGCTGTGGCTCTCGCACACGCGCTCGGCGCGCAATCCTGCGAGCTCTATACCGACGTGACGGGCGTGTTCACCAGCGATCCGCGCGTCGTTGAGGACGCCCGGCGGATGGACCGCATCAGTTTCGATGAACTGCTCGAGATGACGGCCAATGGTTGCCCGAAGCCGGCCATGCGCTCAGTGGAGTTCGCCCGCAATTACGGCGTCGAACTTCATGTGCGCTCGGCGTTTACGTGGGAGCACGGCACGATCGTCACCAAGGAGGACAACACAATGGAACAGGCAATTGTCTCGGCAGTGGTGCACGACGCCGACGAAGCGAAGGTCACGATCGGGGGAGTCGCCGACCGCCCGGGTATCGCCGCGCGCATGTTCCGCGCCCTCGCCGATTCCGACATCAACGTGGATCTCATCGTGCAAAACACATCTGATCACGGGGTGACAGACATCTCGTTCACGGTTCCGCACAGCGAACTCGAACCAGCTCTCGCCATCTGCAACAACCATGCCGCCGAACTCGGGGCCAGTCGCGTCAGCGGCGAGTCGGCCATCGCCCGGGTGAGCGTCGTAGGTGCAGGAATGAAATCGCATCCCGGAGTTGCTGCGACGGTTTTCGAAACTCTTGCCGCCAACAACATCAATATCGAGATGATCGCCACATCGGCGATCCGGGTGAGCTGTGTCGTGGCCGAGGCCGAGGTCGAGCGGGCTGTTATCGCTCTTCACGATGCCTTCGGTCTTGCCGATGGCCCGGTTTACGTCGACTGACCGATACTCGTTGGCGGTCGGGTCATCCTCGGCCCTAGGTTTTGTCCCCTATGCGTATCGGGATTGTTGGAGCAACAGGGCAGGTGGGCGGCGTCATGCGCGCCATCCTCGCCGATCGTCAATTCCCGGTGACGCAGCTCCGCCTGTTCGCATCGGCGCGGTCCGCGGGTCGTCGTCTTTCGTGGGCTGATGGTGACATCGAGGTTGAAGACGCGGAAACCGCCGACTACCGCGGGCTCGACATCGTCTTGTTCTCAGCCGGCGGCAGCACGTCGCTGACGCTCGCCCCTCGGGTGGCTGAATCCGGAGCGGTCGTGGTTGACAATTCGTCGGCATGGCGCATGGATCCAGACGTTCCGCTCGTCGTCGCTGAGGTCAACGCCCACGCCCTCGACTCGCTCCCGAAGAACATCGTTGCCAACCCGAACTGCACGACGATGGTTGCAATGCCTGTCCTCAAGCCGCTCGACTCTGAGGCCGGATTGCTTACGCTCACGGTCACGACCTTCCAAGCTGTGTCAGGGGCGGGACTTGCTGGGACCAGCGAACTTGACGAGCAGATTCGCAAAATTGGTGACAGTGCTCCGGCGCTGGCCATCACCGGAACATCCGTGGAGTTCCCTCCCGCGAAGAAGTTCCCGACCACGATCGCCTACAACGTCATTCCGTTTGCGGGAAGCCTCGTTGACGATGGTCGTGGCGAAACTGACGAGGAGCAGAAGCTTCGCAACGAGGCGCGCAAGATTCTCGAACTGCCGGATCTCAAGGTCACGGCCACGTGTGTCCGCGTCCCCGTTTACACCGGGCACTCGCTCTCGATCTCAGCCGGCTTTTCAAATTCGATCTCGCCAGAGGATGCCCGCAGGTTGCTCATCAAGGCGCCAGGTGTTGAGCTCGCTGACATCCCCACGCCGCT
Organism: Acidimicrobiales bacterium; assembly: GCA_044239895.1. Lineage (GTDB taxonomy): Bacteria > Actinomycetota > Acidimicrobiia > Acidimicrobiales > Acidimicrobilacustridaceae > Acidimicrobilacustris. The sequence continues at coordinate 477,678 of JBIIAM010000001.1, forward strand.
CATGGCTGCGGGAGTCGACCCGACGTTCGTCGGGCGAATCCGCCGGGACTCGACACTTGAACATGGCCTCTCGTTGTTCCTCTCTGGCGACAACCTGCGTAAGGGCGCGGCACTCAACGCAGTGCAGATCGCCGAGGAATTGCTGGCCCGTCGGGGTTGATCACGACCTCTCTGAGCAGAATCAGATGTTTGATTCTTGAGCACTGACGGAATTTTGACTTCGAAAGCGAATGAGCCCCGACCAGTGGTCGGGGCTCATTCAGTTGGTGGTCGGGCTGGCGGGATTCGAACCCACGACCTCTTCGTCCCGAACGAAGCGCGCTACCAAGCTGCGCTACAGCCCGTAAAGAGGAGACCCTACCGGACGCCTCCTGTGCCTACGAAATGACCGGCCTACGAAATGACCGGCTCACGAAATGATGGGCCGAGCACATGACGGCCGGACCCTTCGGGATGGTCAGGCCTAGGAACCGATCGCTCAGAGAGCTGGTGCGGGTTGGCCGGTGATCTGGTCGAGCGAATCTTCGTAACCATCGCCGGCGAGTAGCGCGACGGCGGCCTGACGAAGGCGTAGCGAGTTGATGGGCTTAACGACGAATCCGTCAGCTTCGCAACGGCGAGCAAGAAAAACATCGTGCGCCCGATCGAGCAGCAGCATGACGGCAGTGATCGGGATGCGATCAACGCCTTCGGCGTTGCGGATCGCCATACATGTGGCGATACCGCCCATGTTGCCGATCTGCTCGTCGAGAATCACGAGATCGGGTTCGAGTTGGTCGATCGCCTGGAGGACGTCGATGCCCTGTCGGACGCGGAACACCGTGGTGTCATCGTCGGACAATGCAGCGTCGACCTCGTCGAGGATCCAGTCGGCATCGGTAGCCAGCAGTACTTTCGGCACGAGGCCGAGGCTACCGGTTCGGCCCGAGGCTGCCCAACCGCGGCATGGGTCGCGGATCGGGATATCCGGAGCTTCCGGGACCCCGCTTTTGCTGATGGGGGCTGGTGCGGCCACGATGAGACGTACGAATCCTGATCCACTCCGGTCAGGATGTCCTTTCCCGGAGGCGCGCCTTGCTCAAGCGGTCGAAGTTCAGTGCGGTGCTCGCCGTCTCGGCGCTTGTTTGTGTTGCTCTCGGCCTTCTCGGTTCAGCCGGAAGTGCAATGGCCCAAGAGGCCCCATCCCCCGAAGCTCGGGTGACATCGGGAGCGACAGCCATTGCCGACGACGCCGGCTTCGTCTCCATCATCAAGGTAAGCGGACTCATCGATCCAGTCCTCGCCGATTTCATCTCGTCGTCGATCACGAAGGCCGAAAGCGAAGGCGCTCTTTCGCTCGTACTTCAGGTCAACTCGACCGGTGTCGTGGTGAGCGACGCTGTCCTCATTGATCTCCTCCGTCAGATGCAGAGTTCGAACGTCCCCATCGGCATCTGGGTCGGCCCGTCGGGCTCGCGACTGACGGGACCTGCCGCACAGTTTGTCGGTGCAGCCGCTCAGGTCGGCATGGCCCCGGGAACGCGACTCGGCAACGCGGGCGAGCCGCTCATCGCTGGTCTCGACATGAAACGACTCGCCCCACTTATCGACAACACCGTGAGCAATCAGGAAGCGGCGGATCTCGGTATCACGACGCTCAATGCGCCGACAGTTGGCGATTATCTCGTGAACTCACCGGGCGTGAAGACCCGTGAAATCACAGCAGAAAATGGCGAAACTCGCCGCGAGCCGCTCACGCAGGTTCGCTTCGGGCAGATCTCGCTGGTTGCGCAGTTGATGCACACGGTTGCGAGTCCGGCAGTTTCGTATCTCTTGCTCACGATCGGCCTCGCGCTCATCATCTTTGAATTGTTTACCGCCGGCGTCGGCGTTGCGGGCGTTGTCGGTGCGGTGTCGCTAATCCTCTCCGGATATGGCCTTGCGGTATTGCCGACGAACTGGTGGGCAGTGGCGTTGATCTTCGCGGCGATGATCGCGTTTGCGATCGACGTTCAGACAGGCATCCCGAGGTTCTGGACTGGTGCCGGTGTGGTTCTGTACGTGATCGGTTCATTCACGCTCTTCGACGGACTCTCACTCTCGTGGGTCACGCTGCTGGTGGGCGTGGTCTCGGTGCTGCTCGCGTTCCTGGCGGGCATGCCATCAATGGTCCGAACCCGCTTCTCCACCCCGACGATCGGGCGCGAATGGATGATCGGGGAGATCGGTCGTGCCGTTTCTGCGGTCAATCCCGACGGGGTCGTTCAGATCCGGGAAGCGCTCTGGCGAGCGTCGACCAACCGGGCGACGCCGATCGAGGAACTTGACCGGATCCGCGTGATTGGCATCGATGGATTGGTCCTCGAGGTCGAGCCCGAAGAGGGTGGCGCCAAGGACTATCGGGACCGTTCACCCCGTTCCGGAGCCGACATTCCGGCGGAGTGACATTTGTCGCATTTCGTCTTGCTTGGTGGCGGCCAGACAGGTACGGTCGCCCTCAGAGGGGAGGCGGAGTATCCGTGAGTGCACAATCCGTAGAAGAGAACTGGCAGCTCAAGGCGGCATGCCGGGGACCGCAGGCAGTGGTGTTCTTTCCACCGCCGCAGTTCGAACGCAAGGAAGACAAGCTCTACCGGGAAAGCCGGGCGAAGGAGATCTGCTCCGATTGCGGCGTTCGTCGGGATTGCCTTGAGTATGCGATCGAGATCCGCGAACCCCATGGCATTTGGGGTGGCTTGAACGAAATGGAGCGTAAACCGCTCCTGACGGAACGGGTGAGTTAGTCCCTCGTCAGCCGTAAGGCCTGCGACATTCGTTCGGGGGGACGAATGCTCGCTGCATACCCAGCGTCGGAATCGGCTTGCCCGGTCCGGCGCTGGGGTTTTTTTGCCGCCGCATCGGCAAACGCTGGTGGCCAGATCGCCCGGGAGATTTGGTCGTCGGCAGGTAGAATCGCCCTCGTGATGTTCGCGCTGCTCTTCGTTTTCGTGATCGGGCCGCTGATCGAGTTGTATGCCCTCGTCACGGTGGCGGGTTGGATCGGTTGGTTCCCGGCGCTGGCGTTGCTGGCGGCGATGAGCCTCTTCGGGGCATGGCTGGTCAAGCGTGAGGGGCTTGGCGTCATGCGTCGGATGCAGGAAAGCGCTGGTCGTGGCGAGGTGCCCGCGAATCAGGTCGTCGACGGTGGACTGCTGCTTCTTGCTGGCTGCCTGTGCATCGTCCCCGGTTTCGTCACCGGAACCGTCGGTCTGCTCCTTCTGGTGCCGCCGATCCGTGTCGTTGTGCGGAACTGCCTGGTCCCTCGTTGGACCGGGGCCATGCGCGTGCCCGGGTTCAGTCGGTTCACGCGGGCCTCGGTGGTTAACGTCGAGTACATCGGCGACATCACGCCGAATCGCACGGAGCCATCGACGCCAATCGAGCTGGGCCCGGCAAATGACTGAGAGGCCCGATGCCGGCAACTCCGCCGACGAATCCATCGAGGGCGCAGACAAAATCGAAACGGCACCGCCGCTGATTGCTGGTGTGCCCCGCGCGTTGTCCCCGCTGGTGCGTCGAATCGTCGCCCCAAATCCGGGCAAGATGACGGGCCCGGGAACCAACACTTATCTCGTGGGCCTCGACGAGATCGCAGTCATCGATCCCGGTCCCGATATGGCCGAGCACATCGATGCAATCGTCGATTGCGGCGGCGATCGCATCCGCTGGATCCTGTGCACTCACACCCACCTTGACCACTCACCCGGCGCAGCCGCCCTCAAGGCCGCCACCGGGGCGAAGGTCATGGCGTTCGGCAATCGCGACGGACTCAAGGTCGACAAGCGGATCGCTCAGGGCTCACAGATCGAAGCGACCGAATTCCGGCTCACTGCGCAGCACACGCCCGGCCACGCGTCGAACCACCTCTGCTATCTCCTCGAGGAGGAGCGCATGCTCTTCTCGGGTGATCACGTCATGCAGGGCTCCACCGTCGTCATCAAGCCCCCTGACGGCGACATGGCGGCCTATCTCGACTCGCTGGCCAAGGTTCGGGCGCTTCGGCTTCAATCGATTGCTCCGGGTCACGGCCAATTGATCGAAGACCCGGACCACGTCATCGACTGGTACATCGCCCATCGACTCGAACGTGAGGCTGATGTGATCGCCGCGCTCGGCGCGGCCGGCTCGGCGAAGATCAGCGCACTCGTGGAAACGATCTACGTCGGGCTCGATCCGGAACTCGTTCCCATGGCACAACGCAGCGTGCATGCACACCTACTCAAGCTCGCGGCCGAAGGTAGGGCGACGGGAAAAACTCTCGCCGGAACATGGACGTCGGTCTGACGTTCGCTGAACTGTTAGTCCGGCGGTCGGTCGGGGAACCGATCGAAGCGGGCGAGTTGTGGGAACGAGATCACCCAGATCCCGACGACGCCGAGTGTTGCGATGCCGCCGAATACGACGGCGCCGGCCGTGCCGATGATCTGTCCGAGAACGCCGGACTCGAAGGCACCGAGTTCATTTGATGCGCCGAGGAACACCCCCTCCACTGCCATAACGCGTCCGCGCGCAGCATTCGGCGTCACCAGCGGAACGAGAGTGGAGCGAATGAACACGCTCACCGAATCTGCGGCACTGAGTAGGACCATCGCAATGAAGGCGACCATGAAACTGTGCGTAAGGCCCAGCACGATGGTGAAGATGCCGAACAGTGCCACCGTGGTGAACAGGATCGGACCGACATGGCGGCGTAGCGGTCGGGTGCTCAGCCACACAGTCACGGCGGCTGCACCGATACCGCCCGCGGCGCGGAGCCAACCGAGACCGACGGCGTCGACATGCAACCGCTTCTCGGCGATGGCCGGAAGCAGCGCGACCGCACCACCGAAGAGGACGGCGAACAGATCGAGCGAGATCGCCCCGAGGAGGATGGGATTCCCCCGGATGACTCGTATGCCCTCGAACGCTTCGTGCCAGCGACTTTTGGACGGCGAATTGTCAGTCGCGTCGGTCTGGGTGCTTCCGTTGTCCCCAACGACCTCCGGGGGGCTGCTGATCTCGGCGGCGTAGGCCTCACCGGTGACGTCAAGCAGTTCAGCGGGGCGACTCTCGTCGCTGAGTGCAACGAGCGAAGCCGATGCGGGGCCGGCGACGGATGCGGGGCCGGCGTCGGCATGATCGCGTTGCGGGCGGGCGAATTGGATGGCGATAGCGCCGAGTCCGGCGAGCACCATGCAGGCGTAGAAGGGCCACGACGGAGCGCCGATGTAGAGGAAGCCGGCCATGACCGGACCCACGATGATTGCGGTTTGCCAGCCGGCGACATTGAATGCCACGAGTCGGGGAAGTCCGCCGGGTGGAGCGATGTCGGCCGGCAGCGATCGCAAAGCCGGATTGACGAAGGCACGCGAAGTCCCGAACGCGATGACGAGAGCAAAGATCGGCCACGTCGCCGTGTTGCCAGTGGTGGCGTACCAGGCAAGTCCTCCAGAGGCTGCGACTTCGCCGATGAGTCCGAGACTCACGAGTCGGCGGCGATCGAAACGGTCGGCGAGGGAACCAGTGACCGTCATTAGCAACATCGCGGGAACGAACTCGGCGAGACCGAGCAGGCCGAGATCGAGATCGCGACCCGAAAGGTCGTAGAGCTGTTTGCCGAGAGCGGTTACTTGGGCAACGGCCGCCATCGTCGCGACGAGCGACGTGAAGAGCAATGCGCGTACCGATCGCTGACGAAGCAGATCGCGGGCGGAAGGAATTGTTTCGACGATTTCGGAACGCTACCGGTCGGGAGTCAGTTGTTCGAAGGACTCAGTGCTCGACGCGGTACTCGAAGCCGTCAGCAGTGGGCCTGCGTTCGGCTTTGCCGGCCAGACGAAGGTGCTCAAGATGTGCGGCGGTTTCGCTGTCGGCCATTGGGCCGCGACTACGGACGGAGAACAAGGACTCCGACCATTTGGGAACTGCCGCCCAACCTGTTTCATCGGCGGCGTCGACGAGGAACTGCAACCGGCTCGCGTGATGGTCCTTGATCTCCTGACAACGTCCGGCCAGATTGCCAAACGGATGCCCGTGGGCGGGGAGCACTTGGGTGATGCCCTCGAGCGCCGCGACCTTGTCGAGATTGAGGAGATAGTTGGAAAGGGGATCGCCGCCCATGAAGCCAGCGATATGCGGCGTGATCGTGGGAAGAACATGATCGCCAGACAACAGCACGCCGTCTTCGGGCGACCACATGCACAGATGGTCGTGGGTGTGGCCCGGGGTGAAGACCGCAACCCAGTCGCGGTCTCCGAGTCGGACAACGTCAGCATCATCAACGACGATCGTCGGGCGAGGTGCTTTCATCCACGACAGTTCCTCGATGCGTCCGTCGGCGATTGCTTCTCGGATCCGATTCCGAAACGCCTTGAATCCGGGGAATTGCTGTTCCATGTCCTCTTCGTCGGTGTTCGAGATCGCGTCGAGGATCGTGCCCGCTTCAGAGGCATCGGCGGGATCGAGAGGTTCGAGCGGGGTCTCCTCAAGATCGAGCAGATCGGTCCACTTCCGGAACATGGTCGATGTGAGGACTTCCGCGTTGCATTCCTCAATGAGCCGATGGGCGCCGCCGAAATGATCGGGATGGGAATGAGTGATGTAGGTGGTGTGCACCCGCTTGAGCGGAATGCCGGCATCGCGCAGTCGAACCTGCAGCGCTTCCCACGAAGCATCGGTAGGCAATCCGGGATCGACGAGCGTGAATCCTCGCGAGTCTTCGATGGCGTACGTGTTGACGTGGCCGAGACCGGTGAAGTCTGTCGGCAACTGGAGGCGAAGGATGCCGCGGGCCACCTCGATGATCTCGGTCGATGCGTCTTCCTGCTCCTGGCGCGGAACGCGCACAGCAGGGACGGCATCGCCATGCGAATGGTCGGTGTGATCGTGTTGTTCCCCCATCACCAGTCGACCCTACCGGGTGGGAGCGGGACTGAGTTCAGGCCGAGGGCGATGGCGGATCGGCAAGAACGCAGAACGAGTCACGGTAGTAGCGGAGCTCGGCGACGCTTTCGCGGATGTCATCGAGAGCACGATGACCCTCGGCCTTGGGTGGCGCCGCCCCCAGAAGCGTGGGATTCCAGCGCTTCATCAGTTCTTTGAGAGTCGAAACGTCGACCGATCGGTAGTGGAGGAAGTTCTCGATCTCTGGGAGATAGACGCTGAGAAACCGACGATCGGTACCGATGGAGTTGCCACACAGCGGCACCGTTCTCGGCTTTGCGATGTGTTCCTTAAGGAAGGCCAGAGTCGCTTCGCCGGCCTCCTCGAGCGAGATGGTGGATCGTTGGATCTCCGGAAGAAGCCCGCTGCGGGTATGCATCCCCACGACGACATCATCCATGAGTGCGAGGGCTTCAGCCGGTTGATGGATGACGAGGTCGGGACCTTCGGCGATGAGTTCAAGATTGTCATCGGTGAGGAGGGTCGCGATTTCGACGATCACGTTCCGATCGGTGTCGAGACCGGTCATTTCGAGATCCATCCAGGCGAGCACGGCGAAAGCCTACGCAGGTCTCGGACGGGTCCTACGATCCTGTCGTGATCGAGATTCCCGCTGTGCGCCTTGACCAGGATCTGCCCTTGCCCGTGTACGCCCGCATGGGCGATGCCGGCCTCGATCTTGTGGCCCGCGAATCAGTGACTATCGCCTGTGCCGGTGGTCGGGCTCTCGTCCCCACCGGCGTTGCTGTCGCGATCCCAGAAGGGTTCGCCGGCTTCGTCCAGCCCAGGAGCGGACTCGCCCTGAAACACGGCGTGACATGCCTCAACACGCCGGGGCTCATCGATAGCGGCTACCGAGGTGAGCTCAAGGTGCTGTTGATCAACACGGACCCGACCGAGCCGTTCGAGGTGGTGCGCGGCGAACGGATCGCGCAGCTTGTTGTGCAACGAGTCGAGCATGTTGTTCTCGAATCGGTTGAGGCGTTCGACGATCTCGACACCACCGAACGCGGACAGGGCGGGTTCGGTCACACGGGAAACTGACGCGCCGGTCTTTGCCGCCCGTCTAAACGAGCGAACGACGCGTTCGCACGGAGACTCAGTCGACCGCAGAATTCGTGTTGGCGGCGGCCCGCAATCCCAGACGGAAACTGATCTCGACCGCCGCAGCGCCGATGGCACCCATTCCGATGGCCGCGATAAGCAGGGTCCGCTCAGGTAGTGGAAGTTCGAAATAGTTCCGGAACCATGGAATCGAGAGAGCGCCGATGAACGCGGCGGTCATGGCGGCGACGAGAGCGCCCTTGGCACGAGTGAGTGGTCGACAAAGAATCTCGAGAATCCAAATGGCGACTGTGAAGAGCGTGACGACGGCGACTGATCGGCCGGTTTCGAGATCGGTTTCCGATCGAGCGATCAGGAACGCAGTGAGTGTTGTGACCGCCGCGATGACGCCAGATGGAATGGCGAAGCGCAAGACGCGCCGAAGGAAATGAGGCAGGGCTCGTCTGGCGTTGGGAGTCAGGGCGAGGAAGAAGCCGGGGATTCCGATGGTCAGCGACGAGATGATGGTGAAGTGGCGCGGAAGGAAAGGGAACGGAACCCGACCGAGGCCCACTGCGATTGCAAGGAATGCGGCGTAGAAGGTCTTTGAGAGGAACAGGTTCGCAACCCGCTCCACGTTGGCAATGACTCGTCGACCTTCGTCCACCACCGAGGGGAATACTGCGAAGTCGTTGTCGAGAAGTACGAAGCGGGCGACCGCACGGGCCGCCGCGGAACCGGAACCCATTGCGACGCCGACGTCAGCGTCCTTGAGCGCGAGCGTGTCGTTGACGCCGTCGCCAGTCATTGCGACGGTATGTCCGCGCGATTGCAGGGCATGGACCATGGCGCGCTTCTGTTGCGGAGTGACTCGACCAAAGACCGAGTGCGACTCCATGATGTCGGCGAGTGCTTCCTGATCATCAGGAAGTGTCCGCGCATCGATGGGATTGTCAGCACCGGGTACGCCAACGCGTGTTGCCACTGCACCGACGGTCACGGGACTGTCGCCGGAAATGACCTTGACGAGAACGTCTTGCTGGCCGAAGTACGCAATCGTCGCCGGCGCGGCCTCGCGCAGGCGTTCGTCCAGAACGACGAGCGCGGCAGGCTGGAGAAGTTCCGGGAGAACTTCGGCGCTGAGTCCGCTTGGCGATTGAGCGAGGAGCAGCACGCGCCGACCCGCGCTCGCGTAGTGGTTTAGTCGCTCACGGATGACCGACAGCCTGTCGTCATCGGGAGCCTGATCAAGAAGGATGTCGGGAGCACCGAGGAACCATGAGCCATGCCCATCAAACGTTGCCGCGCTCCATTTTCGGGCTGACGAGAACGGCACCACAGCGGTAACGGCCCAGGATGGTGGAGTCGAATACTCGGCGACGACCGCGGCGAGGCTGGGATTGGGATGATCGTCGGCGGCTCCGAGAGCTCCGAGGACCGAACCGACGTCGACCGGTTCTGCATCGTCCGGAGCAAGATGCTCAACCGTCGCGAGTGTGAGAGATCCCTCGGTCAAGGTTCCCGTCTTGTCGACGCAGATGACGTCAACGCGAGCGAGTCCTTCGATGGCGGCAAGTTCCTGCGTGAGTACGTTCTTGCGCGCGAGGCGGGTTGCCCCGAGTGCGAAAGCGATGCTGGTGAGCAGCACCAGACCTTCGGGGACCATAGCGACAAGCCCCGCCACCGATCCCTGAATGGCGGCGACGAATCCATCGTGTGTGGCGAGTTGCGACGAGACCAGCAGTATCGAGGCGGGAATCATCATCCAACCGATAACGGTGATGACTCGGTTGATGCCATTGCGCAACTCGCTCTTTACAAGTGAGAACTGTCGGGCTTCGCTCGAAAGTTTGAACGCATACGAATTGGCTCCGACTGCGGTAGCTCGAATGGCGCCATTGCCGGCGACAACGAAACTCCCGGACATAACTGAATCACCAACCGCCTTCTCGACGGGTTCGGCTTCGCCGGTGAGTAGCGACTCGTCGATCTCCATGCCGGAACCGTCGACAACTTCACCGTCAACCGCGATCTGGTCACCGAGGCTGAGAATGATCACATCATCAAGAACAAGATCCTTTGATGGGATGTGCGTGTCGATCCCATCGCGCCGCACGGTCGATGTCGGCGCATTCAGCACGGCAAGCCGATCAAGTGACCGCTTCGACTGAAGTTCTTGGACTATGCCGATGAGTGCATTCGAAACAAGGACGAAGCCGAACAGCCCGTCGGCATATTCGCCGATAGCGATGATGACGAGGAGCAGAATGCCGAGTAGCGCGTTGAACGGCGTGAAGACATTGGCTCGGATGATCTGTCGAGTGGTCCTACTCGTGAGACTCGGAGCGTCGTTCGTATCGCCGCAAGCCTGACGATCGGCGACCTCGGCCGCGCTCAGCCCACGAATAGTTGTCGACATGTCCGCAGATCAGTCTGCAGGGACAACAACGACTGGGCAGGGAGCGTGGGTCACACATTGCTGGCTAACCGAGCCGAGAAGGAGTCCGGCGAATCCGCCGTGGCCGCGCGCACCCACGACGAGGAGATCGGCATCTTTCGCGGCTTCGAGAAGAGCGGCAGCCGGTGAACCCTCTGCGACAAGGATCATCACGGGCGCTTCGTCGGTGGCGACGATTCCCTCGTCGGCGATGGTCGCAACGAGAGCTCGTTCTGACTCGCCGCCGAGATCCTCAGAGGTGGGCATTGCTCCGAACGCAGGCAATGTCGTCGTGATGGGAAACTGCCACACCGTCACGACCTCAAGTTCACAGTTGCGAATAATCGACTCGCGGTGTGCCCATCGGAGCGCGGCGCGCGATCCCTTTGAACTGTCGACGCCGACAACGATCTTGTTCATCGAAACTCCTGGAGGCTCTGGTTACGGCTTGGGAATGGGAACAAGAAGAACCGGTACATGCGATCGCCGGACGACTTCTTCAGCGACGCTTCCGACAAGAAGATGATGAAGCCCACCATGCCCGTGTGTGCCAAGGACGATGTGGGTCGCGTTGAGTTGGTGTGAGGCTTCCAGAAGCGTCTGTGCTGTCGGACCAAGGAGGACGACTGCGTGGATGTCGATTCCGGTTGCTGCACTGAGCCCCTCGGCGAGTTCGCGCAACCGGCGGTGTTCATCGGTCAACTCGCCGGCCCGAACCTGGCGGGTGAACGGGCTGATGTCCTCTTTGTCGTAGCCGGCCAGAATCGGCTCGCCGGCCGCAATGTGGACGAGGTGCAGGGTTCCCCCGGAGGCTCGAGCGAGCCCCATGCCTTCACTCACGATGCGGTCGGTCTGATCCGAGAAGTCGACTGAGGCCATGACATCGCCCGCCAAATGTGAGGTCGTCATAGCCCGAGCCTAGGGGTTTCGTGCTCCGAGGAGTTTCCCCAAGCTATTTCGAGCGATAAGGCGTACCCTGAATTTCTATAAGGTCCGGCTCGGATCTTGGGGGGGGGTAGTTATGAAGTTTGTCGATTCCCGCTCAGGTTTAGAAGTGATCGAGCGTTCGGAGTGCCTGACGCTCTTGCAATCCCGCTTCGTCGGTCGGCTCGCGCTGGTCACGGGCGGACAACCGCAGATCTATCCGGTGAACTATGCGATGGACGGCGAACATGTGATTTTCCGAACCGGTGACGGGACGAAGTTCACAGCGTCGAAGCGGGGAGAAGCAGTTTCGTTCGAGGTCGACGAGGTAGACCAGCACTCCCGCACTGGGTGGAGCGTTGTCGTGAGCGGTTGGGCTCGGGTGGTCGATGATCTCGTCCGCATCGGACGACTTACCGAGATTGGCCTGGAGCCTTGGTCCGGACCGCTGAGTCATCACTGGGTGGCGGTCAATCCCGAACGCATAACGGGTCGCCGGGTTGAACCCGGCCCTCGCCGCATGGCTTCCTGATTAGCCGGGGCTCTGGCCGAGTCAGGAAGCTCAACTAAGGATCTGCCGGGCCGCAGCGTCCGTGGTCGTATTCCGCGCTGACGCTCGCAAATTGTCGTGCGAAGATGATTGGGTATGAATGTTCAGACGTTCTCTTCCCTCTTTGGACTGCTCGCATTGCTGTGCTGGTTCGGCACGCTGGCCATCGTCGTAGGCGCAATCATCCGACGATTCGCTCCCAACCCGATTCCGATCGTTGAACAACTACGTGACGATCTCGGTCGGTTCGCATTGCCGCTGGCGTGGCTCGTGGCTGCAGTGACAACCGTCGGTTCGCTCTATTACTCAAAGGTGCAGGGATACGTCCCGTGCGAACTGTGCTGGTACCAGCGCATCTGCATGTACCCCTTCGCCGTAATCCTCGGAATCGCGGCATTCCGCCGGACCCCATCGGTCCGCGTCTACGCGATCCCAGTTCTGTCCATCGGGGCGGCCATAGCGGCCTACCACTCGTGGATCCAGGCCTATCCACCATCGAACGGGACATCGTTCTGCAGCGCTACCGCTTCCTGCACCGAGCGTTATGTCTGGGAATTCGGTTTTATTTCGCTCCCCTTTATGGCGCTTTCGGCATTTGTTGTCATGATTGCGCTGCTGTCCATCGCCCGCTACGAACCGCTTTCTGATCAGGAGAACTTGTGAGTAATCGCCCGAATCGATCCAAATCAGCCTCGGCTCGTGTTCGTCAGGCCGCCAATGGCGACAAGAGTAAGTCGACCAAATTGCTCTGGACCGGATTAGCCGTTGTGATCATCGTGATCGGCGTCGTTGTCATCGGCGTCAGTCGAAGCAGCAGTAATTCGAGTGGCAAAGGTGGAGTCGCCAGTCCGAGCGGAGGCACCGTCGTTCCGAACGGCGACCTCACGATCGGGCAGATCCAAGTCGTTGGCGCGAACCTTCCGTCGAAGCCGGACACGGGCGCCGATCCCGCTATCGGGATGACGATCCCGCAGGTCACCGGTCAGTCCTTCGACGGCAAGACCGACGTGATCACGCCGGAGGGCAAGCCCATGGTGATCATGGCTCTCGCCCACTGGTGCTCGCATTGTCAGAAGGAAGTGCCAGTCATTCAGAACTGGTTGGACAAAAATGGCATGCCCGCCGATGTCGATCTTGTGAGCATCGCCACCTCGAACGATCCGGCAAAGTCGAACTACCCGGCCGGAGACTGGCTCCGCAGGGAGCAATGGTCGGTGCCGACCATTCTCGACAACAAGGAGACGGCCGGTGCTCGCGCCTATGGCGTCGGCGGCTTCCCGTACTTCGTTGTGGTCTCGCCCGCGGGCAAGGTCATCTATCGCACCAGCGGCGAACTGACCATTGCCCAGTGGGAAGGCGTTCTCGAGGCAGCTCGTACAGGCATCTCGCCGACCGTCTGATCCGGTCCATCGAGGTCCCATCTGGGCCTGATCCCGGCTAGTTCTTCCTTGCTGGCTCGTCTCTGGTTGCCTTAGCAACTGGAAACGAGCCAGCAGTCGTTTTGCGGTGCCTCCGGTGGGATTCGAACCCACGCTCGTCGGATTAAAAGTCCGCTGCCTTACCGCTTGGCCACAGAGGCGAGAAGGGGTCACGTTACCCGCCTCACCGCCTTCGCCTGAAGGCGGGATTAGCGTCGACGCGTGAACGTGCCCGAACCGACCCCGGGGATCTCCGGCCGAGCCTGCGCACGCTGGCGGAACTGCCCAGTTCAGGTTCAGGCTCTGGTTCTCTTCTTCCTGATCGGATCGGTGGTCTTCGCCGCCGTCTGGTTCGGCGCACGCGGTCCAATTTCCCTTGCGGGGAATCAGGATCTCTCTAGCTATCCGGGTTCAGCGATCTTCGGAGGCTGGTTCCGGTTTGACGGTCGCTGGTACGACCTGATCGTCACGAAGGGTTATTGGTTCAATGGCCCGACCGTCCAGTCATCTGTCGCGTATTTCCCTGGCTATCCGCTGGTGCTCTGGATGCTGCATTTCGTGACCGGAATCTCGGTGAAGTTGCTGGGCTCAATCGTGACGATCGCGTGTGGGGCCGGCGTGGCGGTGCTGTTCGTGTCATGGAGTCGCCTGCGCGCTACCGACCGAGTTGTCCGCATTGCTCTGGTCACCATGCTCCTTTACCCCTACGCCTTTTATCTAATGGGCGCGGTCTACGGAGACGCGCTCTTTCTCGTTGCAGCTTTGGGTGCCTTCGTTCTCCTCGAACGCGATCACGCCGTACTGGCGGGACTCGCCGGAGCTGTCGCGACTGCGACGCGGCCTGTCGGGATAGCACTCATCATCGGCCTCATTGCGCTCACCCTGTGGCGTCGGCATGTGATCGAGTCTGGCGATGGTCGGCTGCGGATGCGGATTATGTGGCGGCGGCTGCGCTGGTCTGACAGCGGGGTCTTGCTCTCATTCGGTGGCTTGCTTGGATACATGACCTTTCTGGGTATTCGGTTCGGTCATCCGTTTGCGTTCGATGAAGTGCAACAGGCGCCCGGTTGGGACCAGGGGGCCGGGCCGCGCACGTGGCTCAAGATCACCTGGTTTCAGCAGATCAAGAACCTCCCGAGTTGGTTCATCGACTGGATACGCAACGGTGACACGGCAACCTTCGAGAAGGTGATGTACGCCGCAACCGTGATCATGCAGGGCCTGTTCGTTCTGGGCTTTCTCTTTCTGGCGTGGCAGGTCTGGCGTCGATTCGGGTGGGGCTACGGCGTCTATTCATTCGCCCTGCTGGCCATTCCCCTGCTCGGAACCAAAGATTTTCAAGGAAGCGGCCGTTATCTGCTTGCCGCGTTCCCCTGTTTCCTTGCTCTCGGGGCACTTTTTGAGGGCCGTGCCGCATTGCGATGGGCGTGGTGGGGTTCGAGCGCTTTCGTACTTTTTGCGTGGGCCTTCGCATTCGGTCGCGGGTACTACGTAGCCTGACCTAATGGCGAACTTCGAGAGCCTCACGATCTTCTATCCGATGTGGAACGAACAGGACACGATCCACCGCGCCGTCAACGCCGCGTTCGAGGCTGGCGACGCGCTCGTTGCCGACGGCGAGATCGCCACGTACGACGTTCTGATCATCAACGATGCGTCGACAGACGCGACCGGCGAAATCGCGGATCGTCTTGCCGAATCCGATTCCCGCGTTTCTGTCGTGCATCACGCGGTCAATCGCAAACTCGGAGGCACCATCAAAACGGGATTCGAGAATGCCCGCGGCGAAATTGTTCTTTACACCGATGCCGATCTGCCGTTCGACATGGCCGAGTTGTCAAAGGCTGTTCGTCTGCTGCGCATCTACGAAGCTGACGTCGTCAGCGCCTATCGATTCGATCGCACAGGCGAGGGTACGCGTCGCCTCATCTACAGCTACGTGTACAACCACCTCGTCCAGACACTGTTCGGACTCAGGCTGCGCGACATGAATTTTGCCTTCAAGCTACTGAGGCGTTCAATGCTCGATCAGGTGGAGCTGAAGAGTGAGGGTTCGTTTATCGATGTCGAACTGCTGGCTCGCGCCAAGAGGCTCGGCTTCGAGATCGTTCAGTTTGGTGTCGACTATTTTCCGCGAACTCGCGGGATATCGACGCTCTCGTCGAACTCAGTGATCGTGAAGATCGTGCGCGAAATGTTGCAACTGCGTAGTGAGCTGCAGGCACTCGAACCGTTGCCGCTCGAGGTCCGTCATCCTTGGGCGTCGGGTGGCGGCGAGCCCGCGTGAGCGCAGCAGGACTTCGGCCGTTGCTCGTCGTCAATGCCGATGATTACGGGCTGACCGAGGGGGTTTCTCGGGGCATCCTCGAAGCCCATCGCAACGGCGTCGTGACATCGGTTTCCGTTCTTTCCCTTACTCCCGCATTCGAAACGTCGGCGCGCTGGCTCGCCGATGAGCCCGCCCTTGGGCGAGGCGCACATCTCGCTGCGGTGGGCGAAGATCCTCCGCTGCTGTCGGCACGCGAAGTTCCGACTCTCGTCGATCGCAAGGGTCACCTCCACAATTCATGGCGGACCTTTCTTCCGAGCGCCGCGGTTGGTCGTATCGATCCGGACGATCTCCGTCGCGAGTTCGCTGCTCAACTGGATGCGATAGCCGGAGCCGGAATCACGATCGACCATCTCGACACGCATCAGAACATCCACATGTGGCCGATGGTGGCTGACGTTGTCATGGGATTGGGCGAGGAGCGTGGTGTCCGAACCATTCGCGTCACTCGTTCGACGGGACGCGGTGTCGTCGGGCAGACCGTGAAGCGCCTTTCTCGTCGGCTGGAGAAGCAACTCAAACAACGCGGCTGGAACTCACCCGAGGCATCGACGGGACTCGACGAAGCCGGGTGTCTTGAGACTTCAGCGATGGTCGCGGCACTGGGGCGTCTGGCTAGGACAGGTGCAGCAAGTGCCGAACTTGCGACACATCCGGGCGCTCCGGGCGACGCGGACCGGGCCCGATACAACTGGGATTATCAGTGGGATGATGAGTTCGAAGCGCTGCAATCAAAAACTGTTCTCCTCGCCATCGAAGAACTCGGATTCCGTTTGGGAACCTTTGCCGATCTAGCCCCGGGAGCGACGTGAAGGCTCCGAAGTCCCCGGCGGCACGGCGAACGATGGCTCTTTGGAGCGACGCGCCGCGCTCATCGCGGCTCCACACGACCATCCGGTGGTGGTCGGCACCGTTCACGGAGCTCGAACTCGAAGTCCCACTGGCCGGAGACATCCTCGAAGTTGGTTGCGGTCACGGCATCTTCACCGTCTTCCTTGGGATCTCCTCCCGGGCGCGTCGCGTTGTCGGCATCGACATCGATGCCGACAAAATCGCGCTCGCAAAGTCGGCGGCATCGAATCTGCGCCCGGGCGAGGCGGAGGTGGCCTTCGACCTCATGCCAGCCGGGTCCATTCCCGCGTTGGAAGGCGGCTGGCGGGCGATCGTCTTCGCAGATGTGCTTTACCTGATGCATCCCGAGGATCGTGCGGCGATCCTGGCGGCATGCTTCGAAGCACTCGCTCCCGGAGGTCTGTTGATCGTCAAGGAAGTCGACACGCGACCAAGAATGAAAGCGTGGCTCGCTCAGTTTCAGGAACTGCTTTCAACACGCGTGTTCCGCATTACCCACGGAAATAATCTCGACTTCCCGTCAATGACAGAACTTGATGCGCTTATGAGCGAGCTCGGGATGTCCACGATCGCTAAACACATCGACGATGGCTACATGCATCCGCATTGTGTTGTGATCGGAACTAAGCCGGCATCCTGACTGCTCCGTATCGGACAAATCAGAAGAGCGTGTCGCTCGTTGGTCCAGTTTCGTCTGAGTCTGAGTCTGAGTCTGCGTCCGCGTATGTAGTGCTGTCGGTGTCGGATTCGGCGATCGATTTGGCGATCAGGAATCCGCGGGCGCGCTCGGCAAGCGGGTATTGATCCACGAGTTGATGGAATGCCGCCGAATGGTTGAGTTCGACGAGATGTGCGAGTTCGTGCACGAGCACGTAGTCGAGCACCCATGGTGGCCATTGTGCGAGGCGGGTCGAGATCCTGATCTCGCCGGTGGACGGCGTGCACGATCCCCATTGCGTGCGTTGTTCCGCCCAGCGCACGTGCGTCGGCTGCGGAAACTTGAATCGGCGGGCCAGCTTGGCTGCTCGTGCGGCTAGGTCGACAGTGTCGGCCTGATACCGACGCGAGAGGCGGGCAACGAGATCATCAATGTGTCCGTCGAGTTCGGCTTGGGGAATGCCTGCTGGTGCCTGAATTCGAATAACGCCATCGACGACGGTTGCCTGGACGGTTTTACGGCGACGCCGGCTGTAGACGACCTCGACCGGAAGCGGGTTCGGCTGAGGGGTAGTCAACGCGAAATCAGATCTGTTCGGGGATCGTGAGTTCGTCGTCGTCGACGAGGACAAGCCGTTCACCGATCTCGAACCGGTCGCCGTGATGGGTGATCCAGCGAGCTCCGAGATTTGGCATGCGTTCCCATGGGAGCCCGGAATCGCGCTCGAGGGCACCGATCACGCCGCCGTGAGTGACAACGACAACATCCCCACCGGTGAACTCGGACTCGATACGTCCGAGCGCGCGCAGGGTTCGTTCCATGAGGGCATCGTGAAGTTCGTAACCCGGCGGCCACCGATCGTGCGTGAGATAGCCGGGCCACTCCTGCTCGATCTCAGCACGGGTGAGACCTTCCCATTCGCCGGCATCGCGTTCGGCGAGTTCGGCATCGATGACGACAGGGCCGACGCCAATCTGTTCGCTGATGATCCGAGCGGTCGTGAGTGCCCTATCGAGGGGTGAGGCGACGATGACGTCAACCGCTCCGATGCGCTGGGCGGCGTGAAGGGCCTGGAGTCGACCGAGATCGGTGAGGGCAGGATCAGCTGAGCCCTGCCAACGACCAAGGGCGTTCCATTCCGATTGTCCGTGGCGTACAAGCAGCATCCGGGTCACGGGGTCGACGGTACCCGCCGAGGGCGACACGACCGAATCAGCGCGCCAAACGCCTAGTCTCTCGCCGTGGCCACGCTCCGATTGTTCGCCGCAGCCCGCGAAGCTGCCGGTACAGGGCGCGCTTCCGTGCCGGGAGCGACCGTTCAGGCCGTGATCGATGCCGCCGTGGCCGAGTTCGGTCCGAACTTCGCTCGGGTCGTCGAGTCGAGTCGGATCTGGCGCAACGGCGAACAAGCCGAACTGGCCGATCCGGTGAACGAGGACGACGAGGTTGCTGTGCTTCCACCGGTCTCAGGTGGTAGCTGATGGCCACCTCGCCGGAATCTGGAACCATGCTCAGTCGACTCGTCTACGTGCCGAAGACCGATGGCCCGCATGTCCGCCTGGGTCTTCTCTGGTTCGTGGGGGCGGTCGTCGCGTGTGCGATTGGCCCAATCGCCGTGGCGTTCCTCTTCTCCTCGTTGGCGACAGTCTCCGCACTTCAGACCTCAAGGGTTTGGATGCGCCGAGGACGCGAAGTCGATTGGCTGGTCGCGACGATCGGATCTGCGGCGGTGGTGCTTGCCGCGCAACTTGGAGCCGCGCTCGCCGGTTTGGCCCTGCTGGGGATGGTTGCCTCGTCGTTGATCGCCGCCAAGGTCGCCCCGGCGCGTAGCGACGAAGTCTTCGCCCGGGCTGGTCGCACGTTGCGCTCGGGTGCCGTCGCCGCCGTCGCAGCCGCGTCGGTGGTGATCCTTGCCCGAACCGACATGGGGGCGTTGGTCGTCCTTCTCGTTCTGGTGAGCGTTTACGAGGTCGGTGATTATCTCGTCGGTACCGGTTCGAACCTTCCGATCGAGGGCCCGGTGGCGGGTATCGCGGCAGTGCTTGTGCTCACGTTCACCGAATCGGTCTTCCAACTTGGACCTTTCGAAGCACAGGCGACATGGGTATTCGGCGGAATGGTTGCGGTCGGTGCGCCGCTCGGGGCGGTTGTCGGCTCAGCGATTGCTCCCGGCGCTGATGCGGCCGGCCCGGCCCTTCGCCGACTCGACGCGTGGTTGATCACGGCCCCGGCCTGGTGCTGGATGCTGTGGGGCTATCTCAACTAGCGCTTGATTCAGCGACGGAATTTGCTCCCGATCGTGACGACTCACTGTTTCTCGCCGTAGCGTGGAGGCGTCATGAGATCGCTTGCTGTGC
Source organism: Acidimicrobiales bacterium (assembly GCA_044239895.1). Classification (GTDB taxonomy): domain Bacteria; phylum Actinomycetota; class Acidimicrobiia; order Acidimicrobiales; family Acidimicrobilacustridaceae; genus Acidimicrobilacustris. The sequence continues at coordinate 497,186 of JBIIAM010000001.1, forward strand.
TGTCGATGCACACATCCCCCCTTGCGCAACCCGGTAGCGGTGATTCGGGTGGAATGAATGTGTACGTGCGCGAACTCGTCGGGGCGCTGGCCCAAGCGGGGGTGGACACGGAGGTCTTCGTGCGCCGCACCGACCCATCGCTGCCCGATGTGGTCGATGTCGAACCCGGGTTCCGCGTTGTTCACATCGATGCTGGCCCGTTCGATCTCCCCAAGGAAGATCTTCCCGACGTTCTCGAACTTTTCGGTGACGGCGTTGCGGAGCGGATGCGAACGCGCGGCGGCTACGACGCCATCCATGCCAACTACTGGCTCTCGGGCGTTGTCGGTCACCGACTCAAGCACGAGTTGTCGCTCCCGCTTGTCTCAACGTTCCACACGCTGGCGCGCGTCAAGGCCGAAACCGGTGACGACGAACCCCAACGTCGTATCGACGCCGAGACGCAGGTCATCGCATGCTCCGATGCGATTCTTGCGAACTGTGCCGCCGAAGTTACCCAGCTCGTCGAGTTGTACGGCGCTGATCCATCAAGGGTTGAGATCGTTCCTCCCGGGGTCGATCACGCGTTCTTCTCGCCCGGTGACCGCAACGGTGCCCGCCTCGCTCTGGGGTTGGGCGATCATCCGGTGCTGCTGTTCGCCGGTCGGATTCAGCCGCTCAAGGGTCTGACGATTGCGATCGCCGCGCTTGCCGAACTCGATCAGAAATTCGATGATGCCGTACTCGTCGTCGTGGGTGGACCAAGCGGTGCCGAGGGCGAAGCCGAACTGGAGGCCGCCCGATCGCTCATAAGCGAACTCGGTCTGGGCGAACGTGTTCACTTCGTTCCGCCGCAACCGCATCATCTGCTTTCCACTTATTACCGAGCGGCCGATGTCTGCGTCGTCCCGAGCCGATCCGAATCGTTCGGTCTCGTGGCGCTCGAAGCAGCAGCGTGTGGAACGCCCGTCGTCGCAGCGGCGGTAGGTGGTTTGCTCACGCTTGTCGAGGATGGCGTAACCGGATTCCTGATCGACACGCGCAACCCCTCCGACTACGCGGCTGCGATTGACAAACTCCTCAGCGACAAGCCCATGTCGCTCTTGATGGACGCTTCGGCCGCCGATTACGCGCGTCAGTACACCTGGTCGACGACAGCGGCGCGTTTGCGTCGTCTGTATGCCGATCTGACGCTGCGAGCGCCGGTCTCATGCGACTGAGAGGCTGGTTCGATCATGGCCGATGAGATTGCTGACAACGCAGAACTCGACGCGGTCGAGTTAATGATCGATGGATGGCTCGCTGAACAACTCGCTGACAATCCAGTTGTCGCAGCCGTCGAGCGCGGTGAACCGGGTGAGCGTCGCTGGTATGTCCGCGTGACGGGCGAAAGCAAAGACATCTTCACGATCTGGTTCACATTGCGTCAGCGTTCGCTCCACTTCGAGACGTACGTGATGCCGGCCCCGGAAGAGAACCCGACCGAGTTCTACGAACACCTGCTGCGTCGAAATCGAAAACTGCACGGTGTCACGTTCTGCATTGGCGATGAGGACGCGGTCTTCCTCGTCGGTGCCGTGCCGGTGCACTCAATTGACGAGGGAGAGCTCGATCGGATTCTCGGGTCGGTCTACGCCTATGTCGAAAAATGCTTCCTGCCCGCGCTGCGCATCGGCTTTGCGACGCGCTTCGCCGGACTCTGAGTCCTTCGGACCCTTTCCGTACATCTGGTGGTTTTCCGGATCTTCCGCCCGTACCTTGACTCCCGTTCGGGCGGGCGGTGATCGGCACAGCCATCGGGGAAGTGGCCATGTCGACGCCGTACGCCCGAACGCCATCGGCGGGTCGCCCGCAGTAAAACCGGAGCGCAGTAAAACCGGGGCTCAGTGAAACCGGAGCGCGTTGAGTAGCGTCGGAACATGATTCGACTTCAGATTGTCGGTGGCGGACGTATGGGTGAAGCCCTTCTTGGTGGGCTCGTCGCCGGAGGTTGGGCTGAACCCGCCGAACTCTGCGTCGTTGAGCGTCTGGCTGAACGTCGTAGCGAACTCTCCCGACTGTTTCCGGGCGTTGCCGTCGTTGGCGAACTTGCCGAGGCCGAGGGTGCGGTTATCGCAGTCAAACCCAACGACGTTGCGTCGACGTGCGTCGATCTGGCCGCCACTGGCGTCACCCGTGTCCTGTCCATCGCCGCCGGGATCACGACCGACGCGCTGCGGGCATCGCTTGGGCCCGACGTCGCTGTCGTGCGGGCCATGCCGAACACCCCATCGCTGGTCGGCGCGGGCGCCGCGGCCATCGCCGGCGCCGAGGGCACGAGCGAAGCCGATCTTGACTGGGCATCATCCATCCTCGAAGCAGTCGGAATCGTTGTCCGTGTTGACGAAGACAAGATCGACGCGGTCACCGGGCTCTCTGGTTCGGGTCCGGCCTACGTGATGGTTCTCGCCGAGAGCCTGATCGAGGCGGGGGTTCTCGTTGGACTCCCTCATGAGGTTGCTGAGGTCCTTGCGGTGCAGACCCTTCTCGGCTCGGCACAGTTGCTGCACAGCAGCGACGAAACCGCAGCGTCATTGCGGGCGGGCGTGACCTCCCCAGGCGGGACAACCGCAGCCGGCTTGCGGGCGCTTGAGAGCGGGGGAATGCGGGCCGCACTGATCGATGCGGTCGTTGCGGCGACCGAGCGCTCGAGGGAACTCGGTCGGGCCTGACCCCGGTAGCCTTCGATCCTCATGCCACTGCGTTACGACACCATCTCGTTCCTGTCCGATTACGGACTTACCGACGAATTCGTCGGAGTCGTGCATTCGGTCATTCGATCGATCGCACCCGAGGTCGCCGTGATCGACATCACGCACGGCATCAAGCCCTATGACGTGCGCGCCGGCGGATTAGCGCTTGCCCGCAGCGCGTCCTATCTCTGCCCCGGCGTCGTCGTAGCGGTGGTCGATCCAGTCGTGGGGACCGCTCGCCGAGCGATCGCCGTCGAGGTGGGCGACGGCATGTCGGTACTTGTTGGTCCCGACAACGGGATCCTCGCGGCGGCTGTCGCACTCTGTGGCGGTGCCACTCGCGCGGTGCAAATAACGAACCCGGATTACTGCCTCCCGGGCGATTCGACGACCTTCGACGGCCGCGACATCTTCGGCCCGGCCGCGGCACATCTCTGCCTCGGTGTTGATCTCGCGGATCTCGGCCCATCAATCGATCCGATCTCGCTGTTCCCCGCGATGATCCCGCTGACTCGCGAAGACGAGGGGCGTCTTCACGGGGAAGTGCTCTGGGTCGACCGCTACGGAAACGCTCAACTGAATGTCGATCCCGACGAACTTGTCGAGTTCGAAGAACACGTGCGGCTTGTCTTCGACGACGGATCGCGTACCGCGCGGCGCGTCTCGAACTTTGCCTCTGTCGATCAGAACGAAGTTGGACTGGTTGTCGACGCATACGGATTGCTCGCGATCGTTCTTGATCGTCGATCGGCCGCTGACGAACTCGGTCTCGTGGCCGGCTCGGCGGTCACCATTGAAGCTGTCGACGAAGACCGGATGCCCGGCACCGTGACCCCCGTCAATCTCAGCCCCCGTCGAACCTGATCAAACGGAGAAATCATGCGCCCCGCAACTTCGCTCGCAGTCGGACTGCTCCTGCTGGTCATCCTCGGAGCTGCCGTGATGCAGCTCTTCGTGCTCGCCAAGTAACGGGCGTCTCTGCCGGTCAGGCCACCTCGGCGCGCGGAGCGTGCCACGCAACTGGTTCGGGCACGGCGCTCAGCGCGGAGCGCGGCCCCGAATTGGTGATCAGGAATCCCACGAAGATCACTGAGATCCCGGCAACAAGCGACAGAGCGAAACCGTTCATCTCGTCGACCACCGAGTTGAGGAGTCCGCCGGCACTGAGCACGAGCGTCCCGAACGCGATGAAAAGATTGGCGAGAGCCAGCCGGGCGGGGGAGAGTCGGCCAGGTGCGACGGTATTGCGGCGCTGTCGGAAAAGACGCCATGCGCTCCACATCGCCCCACCGATGATGACGATTGCTGCAATACCGGATCCGAGTGCCGCCGCGATCCGCGGCCCGATGCCGAACACGACTTTTCCCTGCGGCAGCACATTGGGTTCGATCGTTCCCACAAGTGGCGCTTCGAGAACGATGCCGACACAAAATGCGCCGAGCAGCGAGACGATGGCGGTCCAACGTCGACCGTGGCGTTCGCCGGCAATGAGTTCGACGGTTCCGAGGGCAAGAAACGGAACGTTCAGAATGGCCCCGAAGAGATAGAAGGCCTTGAAGGACCATTCGTCCCATCCGATCGCCGCGCCGACCCACAGTGATGCCGAACCGGCGGCGAACAGCAGAAGTGACACGGTCCAAGCTGCCTCGTGCCGCCGACGGTTGGTAAGCCATCGTTCGAGGGTCGACAGGGCAAAGGCCAGCGAGATCATCGTGGCGGCCGCAGCCAGGGCCACATGCAAGGTCATGGCGACAGCGTAGGGCGGGTGGGCTCGTGACCGGGAAGCCGGGATCGCCAAATGGGAGCGGAAATAGCGCGAATCGCGCCGACTTTGTGAATTAGGGAATGGGATCGGTAGCGTTGCGATTCGTGGAACGCACCCGACGAAAAATCCCCGAAGCCACCGTCGCGCGTCTTCCCGTCTATCTGCGTACCTTGCTTGAGCTCCAAGCCGACCAGACAGTCACGATCTCGTCGGAACGGCTCGCCGAAATGGCCGGGGTAAACGCAGCCAAAGTCCGCAAGGATCTCTCCTATCTCGGCTCCTATGGCACGAGAGGCGTCGGCTACGACGTGGAGTACCTCCTCTTCCAAATGAGCCGTGAACTCGGCCTGACGAACGACTGGCAGGTTGTCATCGTCGGCGTCGGCAATCTCGGTGCCGCCCTCGCTAATTACGGAGGGTTCGGTGAGCGTGGCTTTCCCGTGGGGGCGCTCGTCGATGCCGATCGAGCCAAGGTCGGTTTGCTCGTGGGTGGACACCGGATCCATCACCTCGACGATCTCGATCAACTCGTCGCCGACCGCGCCATCGCCATTGGCGTCATTGCCACGCCGGCAATCGGGGCCCAAGAAGTCGCCGATCGGCTGGTGGCCGCCGGGATCACCTCGATCCTAAATTTCGCCCCCACGATGGTTTCCGTGCCTCCCGAGGTCTCGATCCGCAAGGTCGATCTCGCTTTGGAATTACAAATCCTGAGTTTCTATCGCCAGCGCGATGCCGCGGGAGAGGGCCTCGAGGTCGACGATGACCTCGTTGCGCTCCGCTCTCCAAGATCGGAGAACTGATCATGCCGGTCGAAGGGATGCTCTATCCCGTGAACCTTGTGCTCGCCGAGCGCCGTTGTCTCGTAGTCGGTGGGGGGCCAGTCGCCGTTCAGAAAGCGGCCGAGCTGGTTGTGTGTGGCGCCGAGGTCCACGTTGTTGCCCCGGCGATGTGTCCGGAAATGGACAATCTCGATGGGGTCATCCGTCACAATCGACCCTACGAAGCCGGCGAAGTAGCCGATTATCGACTCGCGATCACCGCCACAGATGACCCGAATGTGAACCGCCAGGTCTTCGAAGAAGGAGAGGCTGCCGGCGTATGGGTCAACAGCGCCGATGATCCGAAAAATTGCGCGTTCACGCTGCCATCACGTGTTCGACAAGGGCCTATCCTCCTGACATTCGCCACGGGTGGGCATTCCCCGGCCATGGCGACCTGGTTCAGACGCCGATTCTCGGCCGAAATTGGACCGGAGTATCTCGCTCTGATGGAAGTGCTGTCAGAGGAACGCACCCGGCTGCAGGAGGCCGGAATCTCGACCGAGGGCCTTAACTGGCAAGGAGCGCTCGATTCGGGAATGCTGGAACTCATCCGCGAGGGTCGCCTCGCCGAAGCTAAGGAGCGCCTCCAGGCGTGTCTGTCGTCGTCATTGGACTGAACCATCGCACGGTCCCCCTCTCACTTCTCGAGAGGGTCACCATCGACGGCGCCCGCTTGCCAAAGGCGCTGCATGACGTCATGTCGCAGGTGCACGTCAGCGAAGCTGTTGTCCTCTCGACGTGTAACCGCACCGAGGTCTACGTCGTCGCCGAGAAGTTCCATCCGGCCTACGCCGATCTGCGCACGTTCTTCTCCGAATTGGCATTCGTTCCGCCTGAGGATCTTGCCGATCATCTTTACGTTCACGATGCCGACTCCGCCGCCGGACACCTGTTCCGCGTGGCATCGGGTATCGACTCCGCCGTTGTCGGCGAGGCCGAGATTCTCGGTCAGGTACGCGTCGCATGGGAGCGGGCCCAAGAGGAAGGCACGGCGGGATCACAACTCAATCTGTTGTTCCGTCATGCACTCGAAGTCGGCAAGCGCGCCCGCACTGAAACCGGAATCGGCCGACATGTGGCGTCGGTATCTAGTGCCGCTGTCGCCATGGCCGCCGAACGCCTCGGATCGCTCGATGGTCGCAGCATCCTTGTCGTCGGTGCCGGCGAGATGGGCGAAGGCATGGTTCGTGCTCTCGCCTCCAATGGCGTCACCGACATCCGCATCGCGAATCGCACATGGGAGAACGCGGCGGAACTCGCCGAACGTCTCGGAGGCCGGGCCATCAGGCTCGCTGATCTCGATGCGTCTCTCAGCGAGGTCGACCTGCTGCTCACCGGCACGGGTGCGTCCTCGATGATCATTGAATATTCCGATCTCGCCCGCGTGATGGCGAACCGCAACGGCCGCGAGATTCTCGTCGTCGATGTGGCGGTTCCCCGCGACGTTGATCCATCGGCCGGAGAGATCCCTGGCGTCACGATTCTCGACATGGACGATCTGCGATCATTCGCCGAAGCGGGTCAGGCCGAACGTCGCCGTGAAGTTGTTCTCGTGCAGGAAATGGTCGACAGCGAGATCGAACGCTTCGTGTCCATCAGTACCGCTCGCGAGGTTGCGCCCCTTGTTGCGCTCCTGCATGAGCGCGCCGAGGAAATTCGGGCGTCGGAGCTTGAACGCTTTGCTTCGAAATTCGCTGATCTCGACGAGCGCCAGCTCGAAGCAATCGATGCGCTCACTCACGGCATCGTCGCCAAACTTCTCCACCGTCCAACAGTCGGTCTGAAGGACGCCGCCGGCACGCCCAAGGGCGAGCGCCTGGCGGAGGCATTGCGCGATCTGTTCGAGCTCTAGCGGTCACCGGGTGCCAGCTTCCGATTCAGTTCACATCCGGGCCGCCACCCGCGGAAGTGCCCTCGCCCTGTGGCAGACCGATCATGTCGCCGAATTGCTGGCGCGAGCAGCGGCGTCGACGGGCATCTCGCTCACGTTCGAACGTGTTGTTGTTGAGACGGTCGCCGATGCGCGCCTCGACATCCCGATCTGGGAAATGGGTGGCAAGGGCGTCTTCGTCAAGGAGATCCAAGCTGCGGTGCTTGATGGTCGTGCCGATATCGCCGTCCATTCGGGAAAGGACCTCCCGGCCCGAACCCCCGACGAACTCGTGCTTGCTGCCGTCCCCGAGCGTGCCGATCCGCGCGACGTTCTGATCGGTTCGACACTCGCGGGCCTTCGCCAAGGCGCAACGGTTGCTTCCGGTTCAGTGCGTCGCCGCGCGCAGTTGGCGGCATTGCGTCCCGATCTCGTGTTCGAAGGGTTGCGCGGGAACATCGCGAAGCGACTCGAGAAGTCATTCGATTTCGACGCAATCGTGATGGCAGTAGCTGCTATCGACCGTCTTGGTCTCGATCTCTCGGATCGAGTGGTCGAGATTCTCGAACCCGAGATAATGCTCCCGCAGGTCGCGCAGGGCGCCTTGGCCGTCGAATGTTTGGTTTCCGACGATGCAATTCGTAACCTGCTTGCGATGATTGAACATGCACCCAGTCGCCTCGCCGTCGACGCCGAGCGCGCCTTTCTGGATGAACTCGGTGGCGATTGCAACCTTCCGGCCGGAGCGTTCGCGACTGTGGATGCAAGCATGATGACCATCGAGGGACTCCTTGCATCTTTCGACGGTCAGACGGTGATTCGCGACCGGCGCGTCGTCGACGTTGCCGATGGCACAGCAACCGGTCGCTCGATCGCCCGACATCTGCTCGACGATCTCGGCGGATCAGCGCTCCTCGATCGGTGAGCACTTGCATGCCGGGGCGATCTGATGCCTGATCAACACGGTCTCTCCGATGAATCGGGCGAGGAACGCGAAGTTGGGGTCGGGCCCCATCCCTTGCCTTGGCCTGAAGATCCTCGACTAGATCCGGAATTGCTCCGCGATGGCGATCGACGGAACGTGCTCGACGGCTATCGGTACTGGAGCAACGAGGCGATTGTCGCGGAGCTCGACACTCGTCGACACGGTTTTCACGTAGCCATCGAGAACTGGCAGCACGATCTCAACATCGGAACAGTCGTTCGCACGGCGAATGCGTTCAACACTGCCGGAGTTCACATTGTCGGGAAGAAGCGCTGGAACAAGCGCGGCGCGATGGTCACCGATCGTTATCTCCACGTGCAGCACCATCCGGAACTTGCAGATCTGATTGCCTGGGCGGCCGCCAACGGCATGTCGATCGTTGGGATCGACATCGTTCCCGGTTCGGTTCCGCTTGAAACGGCGACCTTGCCGCAACGATGCCTGTTCCTGTTCGGCCAGGAAGGTCCCGGACTTTCCGAAGAAGCCTGCGCGGCGTCGTCGATGGTGTGCTCGATCGCCCAGTTCGGTTCAACGCGTTCGATCAATGTCGGGGTAGCCGCGGGGATAGCGATGCACGCGTGGGTCCGTCAGTACGCGTCCGATCTCCCCTCCTGAGCTGACGTCCCTTACCCTGCGTTCGTGGACACCGTCTGGATTCTCGGCGACCAGCTGAATCGCAATGTAGGCGCTCTGCGTGGGCTTGCTCCGGGCGATGTGCGAGTTCTCATGATCGAAAGCGCGACCAAGCTGGCGAACGGTCGGTGGCATCGCCAGCGAGCACATCTGGTGCTGGCCTCGATGAGACGTTTCGCCGCCGAACTGCGCGCCGAGGGCTTCGAAGTTGACTATCGAACAACGTCTTCGATGCCGGGGGGGCTCGACGACCATCGTCGGGAGTTTGCGCCTGAACGAGTTCGTGCCATGAGCCCGATGTCGTGGGATGCGGTCGAAATGCTGACTGCACGCGGAGTCGAACTTTCTCCGAACGAACAGTTCCTTTGCTCGGCTTCAGAGTTCGCCGCATGGGCCGACGGGAAGAAATCACTCAAGATGGAGGACTTCTACCGATGGCAGCGTCGGCGTCTTGATGTCCTGATGGACGGCTCCGAACCGGTCACCGGCCGCTGGAACTTCGATGCCGATAACCGCGAGCCTCCGCCCAAAGATGGAAGGGACTGGCCGGCTCCTATCGTCGACGAACTTGATGTCCTCGACGCGCAGGTCGCGGCCGACATTGAGCAACTGTGTCCTGACGCGTTCGGCGAACTAGCGAGTGGGCTGTGGGCGACATCGCGCGTTGGGGCGCTGGCCCGCCTTGATCAGTTCATCGACGACGTCCTTCCGCTCTTCGGCCCCCATGAAGACTCGATGCTGCGCTCGGAGTGGAAGCTGGCCCACTCCGCTCTGAGCCCGTATCTCAACCTCGGCCTGCTGCATCCGGGCGAGGTGATCGAAGCAGCCGAAGCCGCGTATCGAACGGGTCGAGTTCCGATTGCATCTGCCGAGGGTTTCATCCGACAGATCATCGGATGGCGTGAATACGTCTGGGGCCTCTATTGGTTGTGGATGCCGGAGTACGGAGAACTGAACGCCCTCGATGCCGATCAGGTGCTGCCCCCTGCATTTGAAGGCGCACCGACACAGATGGCTTGCGTTTCACACACTGTCGCCGGGATCGACAAGCGCGGATGGAGCCATCACATCGAACGACTGATGATCCTCGGCAATTTGTCACTCACCGCAGGAGTTCGGCCGCAAGCAGTCGTGGACTGGATGTGGAAGTCGTTTGTGGATGGTGCCGAATGGGTGATGGTCCCGAACGTCATCGGCATGGCGCTTTTCGCTGATGGTGGCCGCATGGCAACGAAGCCATATGCCTCCGGAGGCGCGTATATCAAGCGCATGAGTGACCATTGCAAAGGTTGCGCGTTCGATCCGACAAAACGGGTGGGTGAAACTGCGTGCCCGTTCACGACGCTTTATTGGGACTTTCTCGCACGGAACGAAGAGGTTCTGCGATCTAACCATCGGCTCGGAAACCAACTGGGATCGATGCGTAAGCTTTCGGACCTCGACATGGTTCGTGAGAGAGCGACTGAAATCCGCTCACGACTCTCCAGCGGCGACCTTTGACCGCTGTATTTCGAAGATCGACGTTTAGGCGACCGCGACGACTTCGTAACCGGCTTCGTCGACGGCAGCGCGCACAGCAGCTTCGGTGATGTCACCTACGACGAGAACGGTCTTGGCGTCGATGTCGACACTTACTGAGTCGACATCGGCCATCGGGGAGATCTCTCCCTCGATGGCGGACTTGCAGTGACCACAGGAAATGCCGGGAACGGAATAGGTGCGCGTTGTCATGTGGATTCCTTGCGATTGGTGGTGCCTGTTGATGTGCTGACGCGTCGTGCTCCCTTGAACCGCCGCAGTCGCAGCGAGTTGGTGACAACGAAGACCGATGAGAAGCCCATGGTGCCGGCGGCGATCATCGGATTCAGTACGCCGAATGCTGCGAGCGGGATTGCGGCAACGTTGTAGGCAAATGCCCAGAAGAGATTGCCCTTGATGGTCGCAAGCGTGCGGCGAGAAAGCGCGATGGCGTCGGCGGCAGCACGAAGATCGCCACTGACGATCGTGAGATCGCTGGCTTCGATCGCAATGTCGGTGCCAGTTCCGATGGCAATACCGAGATCGGCTTGAGCAAGAGCGGGTGCATCGTTGATGCCATCGCCGATCATGGCGACCGTGTGGCCAGCAGCCTGAAGCCGCACGACTTCGGCCACCTTGTCGGCCGGCATGACCTCGGCGATCACCCGATCGACTCCGACGATTTGCCCGACACGTTCAGCGGTGAGCCGGTTGTCGCCGGTGACTAGAACAACGTCGAGACCGAGTTGGTGAAGTTCGGCAACGGCATCGGCACTCGTTGCCTTGATGCGATCGGCAACAACAAGAACACCCTGCGCGCGGAGAGTGCTGGTGTCGGATGCGTCGTCAGCCCATCCGACGATGACAGCGGTGTGCCCCGAACCTTCAGCGGCTTTTGTTGCTGCCTCCAGATCATCTGTAAGCGTCACGAACAATGAACGACGTCCGACCCCGACATAGAAAGTCGATCCGGAATCGGTGATGACTGTTGCGGTGACTCCCCGGCCCGGGATGTTTTCAAAATCGGAGACGGCTGCAGCGACAGTCAAAGCTTGTACGGATGACTTGGCACCCGCGACGATTGCGGCGGCGATGGGGTGTTCGGAGCGTTCTTCGACTGCGGCCGCAAGGCCGAGTGCCGCTCCGATCGTGGCGGTGGGCGAGGCGATGGTGTCGACGAGTTCCATGCGGCCTTCGGTGAGAGTGCCGGTCTTGTCGAGGATGGCGACGTCTACGCGGCGCGTCTGTTCGAGAACCTCGCCACCTTTGATGATGATCCCGAGCTGTGCGCCGCGCCCGGTACCAACCATGATCGCGGTAGGTGTGGCGAGACCGAGAGCGCACGGGCAGGCGATGATCAGTACGGCGACAGCCGCACTGAAGGTGTCCTGGACGGGATGGCCGGTCACGGACCAGCCGATGACTGTGGCTACGGCGATGACGAGAACGATGGGAACGAAGACGCCAGCGATGCGGTCGGCAAGGCGCTGGATTGGGGCGCGTGACCCCTGCGCTTCGTCGACGAGTGCGACGATCTGGGCGAGAGCGGTGTCGGCACCGACTCGCGTTGTCTCGACTATGAGATGACCGTTTGCGTTGATGGTGGCGCCGGCGACGTCATCTCCGGGGCCGACGTCGACAGGAACCGGTTCACCGGTGAGCATCGACATGTCGATCGCCGAATGTCCGTCGACGACGATGCCGTCAGTCGGAATCTTCTCGCCTGGCCTGACGACAAAGCGCATGCCGACGGTGAGATCAGCGATGTCGATCTCTCGCCCGTCTTCGAGTCGGGCGGTCTTCGCCCCGAGTTCGGCAAGTTTGCGCAAGGCATCGCCTGAACGACGACGGGCCCTCGCTTCAAACCACTTGCCGAGAAGAATGAGCGTGACGATCACACCGGCAGTCTCGAAGTAAACGTGGGCGACGGGTTCAGACGAGTCCATCCCGAGCATCGACCCCATCGAATCGTGTGAGTCGGCGGCATTGAGGAACAGCAGCGCGATGGTCGACCATGTCCACGCCGCCAATGTTCCCATCGACACGAGCGTGTCCATCGTGGCCGCACCATGTCGAAGATTGACTAGTGCCGCGCGATGAAAACCCCAACCGCTGTAGAACACGACGGGAGTAGCGAGAGCGAATGCAACCCATTGCCAGTTGGCAAACATGAACGCAGGAACCATCGAGATGAGCAGCAGAGGGATGGTGAGCGCGGTGGCGACAACTAATCGGTTGCGAAGTACTCGCTCGCCCGCGGCTTCGGCTTCGGCATGACGATCTTCAACGGGAACGTGATAACCGAGGCTTTCGATCTTTGCGGCCAGTTGATCCCGATCAGTTCGGTTCGAATCGAAACGAACGGTGGCCCGTCCCGCCGCGAGGTTTACGTCGGCTTGTTCGACGCCATCAAGCTTCCCGAGACCCTTCCCGATCCTGACTGCGCAGGCTGCACACGTCATCCCCTCGACGGGAATCTCGATGCGGGTCAGGCTGGGAGTTGCGGCTGTTGCGCTCACACAGACAACGATACGACCAGATCGGGAGAACGCAATGGGGAATCGCCGATCAAGGTTGTGGTCGAACCATTGCGATGATCACGCGGCCCTTGTGGGTCTCGGTGAGTGACGCGTCATAGCGGTAGCCCTCAGGATGGGTGAACTTCCCGAGTGCATCGGGTTCATCCGCTCCGGTGGCGAGAACGTGGCGCACGAGTGCCCCTTTGAGCAGTTTGTTCCAGTGGTTCACCGTCGTGAACGTCCGTGGTGCACCTTTGCGTTGCTTCTGTTCGTCGAGGAACTTCACGCTGAGGATGGACAATGGCGCTCCCGTTGCTGATCCGGGAGTCGGCGGAGACCAGGCGGCATCGTGTTCCTTCGGGAGAAGGTCCCAGACAACGGTGCCGGCCGTGAGCCGAGAGATGGCATCGGTGAGTGGTTGTTTCCATCCCGGAGCGAGCTTGCCCACGGGCGAGAGCGACGCTCCCATCTTGAGTTTGTAATCAGGTATGAGGTCATCGGGACGGAGAACTCCCCAAAGACCGCTGAAGATGAGGACTTGTTTCGAGAGTCGCTTCCGATCGCGCGCCGAGAGTGATTGCACGTCGAGAGCGTCATAGAGAACGCCGGTATAGCGATTGATGGCCGGCATCATCGGCCCCTGGTGGACCGCGAGGTTGGCGGCGGTTGCAGCCGCGAGCGCTTTCCCCTTGACGCCGAGCAATTTCGAACGGCTTGCTTCGTGATGACCCATCGCTGCAATCAGCGAGGACGACACGATGAGTCGATGCGGATCGAGTTCGGGGAACGAGACCTTCGCCGATTGCCGAAGAGGACCGGTTCCGCCCGGTTGCTTTCCTTCGGAAGGCGGAAGCAGGAGGATGGGTGGCGTGGCCATGGGGGACATCCTGACCGATCCGGGACATTCGGTGAATACGGAGTGAATTCACTGGTCAGGGCAATCTCGAAGGGGAACTCCCCGGCTCGGCGTGATAGAAAAGAGATCCGGCAGAGCATGCCGATCCGAGTAGTCGCATCGCCGAGGAGGTGACGCATATGCCAGCCAGCGAACCCCCAAGTACGTACAGGACTCCATACGTCATCTCTTCACGTCACCGCTGACCCCCGGGCAAGAACTCGTCGGGTTGGGGTGAATCCCCGTTATTCACCGACGGGATCGACTTTTTAAGGTCGTTGGAGAGATGGCACGAGTTCGCCCTGTCCATCTTCCTTTAGCGAGTGGAGCTCGTCATGTCTCAAACTCTCCACGCGCCGCGTGCTCTCGCGCAGCGACGAAATCAACGAACAAAGCGGTTGCTCGCCCTCGAGGCGGTTGCAGAATCACTCATCTCGGTCGCCGGACTTGGTGGCGCGCCCGTGGTCCATTCATCGGGTGCCGAAGTTGGGCGCCTGGTTGACATCGTCGTGCGCTGGGAGGGCGAGCCCTACCCGCCGTTGACGGGCCTCGTCGTACGCGTCGGCCGCAACCTCTCGTGGGTCCCGGCCAAGAAGATTGTCGAACTTTCGCAGCGCAAGATTGTGTTGCGTTCAGCGAAGCTCGACCTCCGTGATTTTTCGCGTCGCGACAACGAAGTGAAACTTGTCGACGACGTCATCGATCACCAGATGGTCGACGTCGATGGGGTGCGCGTGTTCCGCGCCGCTGATCTCTTCCTCGCTCAGGTAGGTGGCGGTTTCCGACTTGTGGGTGCCGATGTCGGCTTTTCGACGTTGCTGCGCCGCCTCGGTCCAGCCCGTTGGCGTTCGCGCCCGCATCCCGATCGGGTGATCGACTGGGCTGCGATCCAGCCGTTCAGCGATCCGGGGGAACCGGTGCGTCTGAGTCGGGCCAACAACGAACTCCGCCGTCTCCGACCTGGTGAGCTTGCCGATCTTCTGGAAGAACTCGGCCGTTCGCAGCGTCAGGAACTCCTTGCCGCGCTTGACGCGGAGACGGCCGCGGATGCGCTCGAGGAGATGGAGAGCGACGAACTCGCTGTCTTGCTGCGCGATGCCGCGCCGGAACAAGCGGCGGCGCTTGTCGCTGAGATGGAACCCGACGAGGCGGCCGAAGCACTGCGAGATCTTGACGACGAAACTCGTGACGAACTGCTCGCGGCGATGCCGGCCGACATCGCCGGCGTGCTCACTGGTCTTCTCGGCTACGACGAGGAAACCGCGGGCGGGTTCATGACGTCATCGATCATCGCGTTTTCAGGTGACGTGACGGTTGCTGACGCGCAGCAGAAGCTTCGGTCGCTGTCGGAAAATTCCGACTTTGACGGTGTGTTGGTTGTCGATGCTGATGGTGTACTCGTCGATGACGTCCATATGTTCGACCTGTTCACGGCCGAACCCGATCAGCGGTTGATCGATCTGACTGGCACACCCTGGCCCGTAACGGTGACCACCGATGTGGCGCTCGATGAGGTTGTCGAGGCGTTCGTCGAGAACCGCGGTTCCTCCGTGGTGGTTGTCGATGCCGATGGCCGGCCATTGGGTCGAATCCTCGCTGACGATGTCGTTGATGCTCTGCTCCCAGATCGCGAGCGCGGACGCCGTCCCTTCTCGGGGCTGCTCTCCTAGAGGGTCTCGTCATGTCCGAACTCCAGTCATCGTCCGAATCGATTTCGAAGGCGCAGCGTTCGTCCGCGCCCAAGCGGCGTCGGCGGTGGAGGATCTGGCTGGCAGTCCTCGGACCAGGACTCATTGCTGCGAACGCAGGCAACGACGCCGGTGGCATTGCCACCTATGCATCGGCCGGAGCGCAGTTCGGTTATCGCACGCTGTTCGTGATGATGCTCGTCACCATCGCACTTGTTGTCGTGCAGGAAATGTCCGCGAGGCTCGGAGCACACACCGGCGAAGGACTGATGTCACTGATCCGTGAACAGTTCCCGCTGAGGGCCTCGGCATTCGCGATCGTCTGCCTGCTGATCGCGAATCTCGGTCTTGTCGTGTCGGAGTTCGCCGGGATCGGCGCGGCCTTCGAATTGTTTGGCGTGTCTCGATACATCTCGATACCGATTGCCGCATTGGTGATCTGGGCCGTCGTCGTGCTCGGCAACTACAGATACGCCGAGCGTGTGTTTCTGATTCTTGGTCTTGCGTTCATTGCGTATCCGATCGCCGCGATCCTCGCAAAGCCCGATTGGTCCGAAGTGGCCAGCAATACATTCATCCCCCACATGCTGGGAACGAAGGAATTCCTATTCCTTGTCGTCGCTCTCATCGGCACAACCATCACGCCGTACATGCAGCTTTATCAAGCGGCTGCGGTGGCCGATCGCGGATCTGGCCCTGATGAATACCGGATGGTCAAAATCGACACGATCACCGGAGCGGTGTTCGCCAACCTGATCTCAATGGCGATCATCGTGGCGACAGCCGCCGTCATTGGCGGCACTGGTCCGCTGAGTTCGGCCAAACAAGCGGCGCAGGCGCTGGAACCGGTAGCCGGCGCAGGTGCCGAGATTCTGTTCGGCATTGGGTTGCTCGGTGCGTCGGCGCTGGCTGCCGCGGTAGTTCCACTGGCGACGTCCTATGCGGTTGCCGAGGCTGTCGGTGTTGAGCGGTCGGTCTCGCGCACGTTCCGCGAAGCTCCGCTGTTCATGGGTCTCTTCACCGCTCTTGTGGTTGTTGGAGCCAGCGTTGCTCTGTTGCCGGGCAACCTCATATCGCTTCTCATCAACATGCAGGTTTTGAATGGCATCATCACGCCGATCGTTCTTACATTCATTCTCATTCTCGCCAATCGGCGCGGCGTGCTCGGTGACGCGGTCAACGGGACACGTTTTCGGATCGTCGCCACTATCTGCGTCGTCGTCATCGCTGCACTTTCCGCCACGGTGCTGATTCAGACCGTCCTCGGCTGGGTCGGTCTCCTATGACGGGGTTGACGATCCGGAAGGTGCGTTGATCGGTGGATTATCTGCGGATCTGGGCCGATAACGACGGGGAGAGTCATCTCGAGGAGGTCACTCTCGATCGGGTTGTCACCCCTGCAGCTGCGGGCATTGTCGAACTGTGCGTCTCGGCCGGAATCGCTGTTGATCGCCTGCAGTTCCTCGAGGCCCATGCCATAGACCAGCGTCCCGATTGGCATTGTGCCCCGCGCCGTCAGTTCGTGGTGTGGCTCGACGGTTCAGTGCGGATCACAACGAGCGACGGGGACTCGCGACTGTTGCCAATAGGAAGCGTGGTGCTGGCCGAGGACCTCCACGGCAAGGGGCATGTCACCGAACACGAACCTGGAGTTCGTCGAATACTTCAGATCCCGCTTGGTCCACCGGTAGCCGATTCGTAGAAACGATGATTAGCTCATCTCGATTGCCAGGAGTTTCATGGACCCCGAAGTTATTCATCGCCGCCGCTGGTTGATCCTCGCGATCCTCGCTGTGAGTGTGTTTCTCGTAGTCGTGGACAACACGATTGTGAACGTCGCACTTCCGACACTCAGTCGCGACCTCGGTGCGAGCACCACCGAGCTGCAGTGGATTGTTGACGCCTACAGCCTCGTGTTCGCCGGGTTACTCCTTGCCGCTGGCGGTTTGGGTGATCGTCTCGGACGCAAGGGCACGATGCAGGTCGGTTTGGTGCTGTTCGCACTTACCTCGCTGCTCGGAGCGTTCTCAACAAACTCAGCCCAGCTGATTGCGTCGCGCGCAGCAATGGGAATCGGTGCGGCTCTGATCTTCCCGGCCACGCTTGCGATTCTCACCAACGTCTTCACCGACCCGACCGAGCGGGCAAAGGCGATCGGCGTGTGGTCTGCAGTTTCGGGAGCAGCCGTCGCCTTCGGGCCGATCACTGGCGGCTTCCTCCTCTCGCGTTTCTGGTGGGGTTCGGTGTTCCTCGTGAACGTACCGATCGTCGTGATTGCGTTGGTCGGCGGCTGGTTCCTCATACCAACATCGCGCGATCCCGATGTTGGACGATTCGACTTCATCGGCATGCTCACATCGATCGGTGCAGTCGGAGTGCTGGTATTCACCGTCATCGAAGGTCCACGTTGGGGATGGACATCAGCGACAACGTTCGCCGGTTTCGCGGCCGCAATCGTTTTTCTCGCCGTATTCATCTGGTGGGAACTACGGACCGCTCGCCCACTCATTGACGTGCGCGTGTTCAGGATCGCCCGATTCAGTGCCGCTGCCGGCGCTATCGCTGTCGTCTTCTTCGCGCTATTCGGTTTCATCTTCATGGTCACGCAGTACTTCCAGTTCGTGCGCGGTTACTCGACGCTTTCGGCTGGTTTGCACACGCTCCCATTCGCGATCTTCGCCGGAATCACTGCGCCGATCGGGGCGCGACTTGCACTGCGTTTCGGACCACGAAGAGTCGTGAGTTCCGGGTTGATGTTGATGGCGATTGGACTGGCTCTTGCGAGCACCTTTTCGGCCGACACCGCATACTTCGGTCCCGTAGTCATGTCGATGGCGTTGATGGCCGTCGGGCTTTCGCTGGTCACAGCCCCCGCCACTGAAGCGGTGATGAGTTCACTGCCAAGAGAGAAGGCAGGTGCGGGCGCGGCGGTGAACGACACAACTCGTGAGATCGGCGGAACTCTCGGAGTGGCTGTCGTCGGCAGTGTGTTCGCCTCGGTGTACACCCCCAAGGTCGCGAGTTTCCTGTCGCAATTCCCCATTCCCGAGGAAGGGCTCAACGCCGCCCGGGAATCAATGGGTGGCGCAATGGTCGTGATCGAACGGGCCCCGGCCGAACTGCAAGAACTGATCCGGGCCGCTGCATCCCAGGCGTTTATGGATGGGATGGGCCTTGGTTGCCTCGTTGCCGGGGGAGTGGCACTGGCCGGTTCGATAGCGGCCTTCATTGCCTTGCCCGACCGTGTTGAGGACGAGGCTCCCCGCCCTGACGAGTGGGCTGACGCACAAATCTGACGGTGATTTTCGGCCCTGTAGCGGGATCCCCCTAATTACTGATCTAAGGTAATTAACCGATACATCCAATCCGGTGCCTTTCTACGGAAAGGCGGCAGGGTCCGGATCGAAATCCACGGTCACCGCTCGGTGCCATAACCAATAAAAGGGGAACCAGTGTCAGCTGGTCAGGAAACCGGGATGGCATCAAGCCACCCGACTCGAGGAATGCGTCGCGGAAACCGCGCCGTACTTGCCGTGGCCGTTGTGGCCGCGATCAGTCTGTTTGCCGGCGCCTGTGGCGGCGGCCGTTCGGACTCGACAACCGATACAACCGCAAAGGGCGGCGCTTCAAGCACCGCCTTCGGTGATCTTGCCTCGCCTTGTGGCGCAGGCACGCCGGCGGGTCCGACCTCGCAGGGCGTCACCGCTGATTCGGTCACCATTGGTTACGGCGATGACGCCGGTTACGCCGGTGCTCCCGGTCTGAACAAGGAAATCTCTGACTCAATCAAGGCGATGATCGCCTGGTGTAACGGCCAAGGTGGCATCAACGGTCGCAAGGTCGTTGGCAACTACTACGACGCCGCGATCATGAACGTCAACAACGCGATGACCGAAGCTTGTGGACAGGTCTTCATGCTGGTTGGCGAAGGCTGGTCGCTCGACTCCGCTCAGGAGCAGACCCGTCTCGGCTGCGGCCTTCCCGCGGTTCCGACCTACACGGTGAGCCCGGCATTCGCCCACGGCAAGCTGATGTTCCAGCCCATCCCGAACCCGGTCGACAAGACCCCGATTGAGTACGGCTACGCAATGGCCGAGATGTTCCCGACGCAGGTCAAGAAGGCTGCCGTCATGACGGCCAACTACGCCGCGACAAAGGACTCGACCGACAAAGCCAAGCTCGCCCTTCCGGCAGCAGGCTGGACCTTCCTTGACTGTGAACAGCTCTATAGCATCGGTGGCGAAGCCGACTTCAAGCCGTTCGTCCAGCGTCTCAAGGATTGTGGCGCCGAAGTTGTTTACTTCTCCGGCTCCCCGGCTCCGAACTTCCAGAACGTGCTCGATGCTGCCAAGCAGCTGAACTTCAGCCCGATCTGGATGGTTGATGCCAACTTCTACGACTCGACGTTCGCCAAGTGGAACACCTCGGGCAACGCCGACAAGGTCTACGTCCGCATGGCGTACACGCCGTTCGAGCAGGCCAGCTCCAACCCGGCCACCCAGCAGTACATCGATCTTCTCACCAAGGCCGGTGGCAAGATCGGTGGCCTCGGCGCCCAGGCTGTCTCGGCATTCCTTCTGTGGGCTTCGGCTGCGCAGGAATGTGGCGACACACTTACCCGCGACTGCGTTGTCTCGAAGCTTTCCGCCATTGATGAGTGGACTGGTGGTGGCCTCCACACCGCCACCGATCCCGGGGCCAACAACCCACCCGAGTGCGGAATGGTCCTCAAGATGACGGGCACCAAGTTCGAGCAGGTCTACCCGGCCAAGCTGGGCGAGTTCGATTGCTCACCCAAGTACGTCGGAACCGTCACCGGCCCCTTGGTTGCGGCCGCGAACCTGGATGCGAATCGAATCGCACAACCGAAGTAATCCGCTGGGGCATCCGCCCCGCTTGATGTGAACAAATTTAGAGGTAAACGAATGTGGTGGTCACCGGGCTTCGGTCCGATGGCCGCCTCATTCGCGTTCCGACCACTTTCGATTGCACATTGGTCGGAATTGGGCAAGGATTCGCGTGTATCAGTTTTCGGGGAACGTTCGGGGGAACGCTCCATGAACCGATTCTGATGAGGGGACCAAGTCGAACCCGGACGCACGTGCATCGTCGCCGGTTGGCGGCACAAACCAATAAAAGGGGAACCAGTGTCAGCTGGACAGGAAAACGGGATGGCCTTGCGCCGTCCGACTCGAACTAAGCGCGGAGCCGTGCTGGCCGTCGCCGTTGTGGCTGCGATCAGTCTTTTTGCCGGCGCCTGTGGCGGCGGCCGTTCAGACTCGACAACCGACACGACCGCAAAGGGTGGCGCTTCGAGCACCGCCTTCGGTGATCTTGCCTCGCCTTGCGGTAAGGGCACGCCGTCCGGTCCGACCTCGCAGGGTGTCAGTGCTGATTCGGTCACGATTGGTTTCGGCGACGACGCCGGTTTCGCCACTTCTCCCGGTCTGAACAAAGAAATGTCCGACGCGATGAAGGCGATGATTGCTTGGTGTAACGAGCAGGGTGGCATCAACGGTCGCAAGGTCGTTGGCAACTACTACGACGCCGCGATCATGAACGTGAACAACGTGATGATCGAAGCGTGCTCGCAGGTCTTCATGCTTGTTGGTCAGGGCTGGTCGCTCGACTCCGCTCAGGAGCAGACCCGTCTCGGCTGTGCGCTGCCTTCAGTGCCCACCTACACGGTGAGCCCGGCATTCGCCAACGGCAAGCTCATGTATCAGCCGCTCCCGAACCCGGTCGACAAGACCCCGATCGAGGTCGCGTATGGAATGGCCGAGAAGTTCCCGACGCAGGTCAAGAAGGCTGCCGTCATGACGGCCAACTACGCCGCGACGAAGGACACCACCGACAAGGTGCAGCTGGCTTTCCCCGCCGCCGGTTGGACATTCCTCAATTGTGAACAGACCTACGCCATCACCGGCGAAGCCGACTGGAAGCCGTTCCTCCAGCGTCTCAAGGATTGTGGCGCCGAGGTTGTGTTCTTCTCCGGCTCCCCGGCACCGAACTTCCAGAACGTGCTCGATGCTTCGAAGCAGCTCAACTACAGCCCGATCTGGCTGACCGATGCCAACTTCTATGACACGACGTTCGCCAAGTGGAACACCTCGGGCAACGCCGACAACGTCTATGTAAGCATCGGCTACACCATGTTCGAGCAGGCCAGCACCAACCCGGCCACTCAGAAGTATCTCGACCTGATGGCGAAGTCCAATGGCAAAGTCGGCCTTCTGGGCGCACAGGCAACCTCGGCATTCCTTCTGTGGGCTTCGGCTGCGCAGGAATGTGGCGCCACGCTCACCCGCGACTGCGTGATGACCAAGCTCGCCGGCATTCACGAATGGACAGGCGGAGGACTTCATTCTCCGGC
Source organism: Acidimicrobiales bacterium (assembly GCA_044239895.1). Classification (GTDB taxonomy): domain Bacteria; phylum Actinomycetota; class Acidimicrobiia; order Acidimicrobiales; family Acidimicrobilacustridaceae; genus Acidimicrobilacustris. Next base: position 518,967 of record JBIIAM010000001.1, read on the forward strand.
TGATCCTGGCGGCAACATTCCCCGTACCTGTGGCATCATCGTCAAGTTGAAGGGCACCACGTACGAGCAGTTCTACCCGGCCAAGCTGGGCGAGTTCGATTGTTCGCCGAAGTACGTTGCGACGGTCAAGGGCCCCTTGGTCACCGCAGCGAACCTTGATGCGAATCGAATCGCACAACCGAAGTAATCCGCCGGGGCATCCGCCCCGAATGATGTGAGTGAGGAGGGCGGTCACCGGGCTTCGGTCCGGTGACCGCCCTCCTTTCACGTTCCGGCTTGGAGCCGGCGCACGTCACTGGCGCTGACCATTGGTTTTTGGAAAAACGTCGTTAGGGTCGTGGAAGAGTCGATCCGCTAAGCAAACGAGGAACGTCGATGTCGAAGTACCACGTGAGTGTCGAAAGCCCGAAATCGGTTGACGAGGCATTTGCCTACATGGCTGATCTGCGCAACTTCGCGAACTGGGATCCGGGAGTTCTGTCAGTTGTCCAAGTAGTCGGTGACGGTGCCGGACCAACTTCAAGTTTCGACGTCACCGTGAAGAGCGTCGGCGGAGGAACAGTGCTGCGCTACGAGACGATCGAGTACGACGAACCAGGCAATCTTCTGGTCAAAGCCAAGAACGCTAATTTCACGTCGATCGACCGAATCACGATCGTTCCGAAAGGCGACGGATCGCTGGTCACCTACTCGGCAGAACTGCTTCTAAACGGCTGGCTCAGTCCTCTCAATCCGTTGCTCGGATTGGTCTTCGACCGCATCGGTGACCGCGCTGCGGTCGGCCTGCGCCGTGTGTTGGCCTGATCGCCATCGCCAACCGGATTTGACTCGCATTTTGCGACGGTAGGGTCTTCCCAACCGGGGGAGTTGGAGATGTTGGGGATGACTATGAAGTCGGCGCGATGGACGCCCGAGCGGATTCATCGGCATCGATGGTGGACCCTCGCTGCGATTTGCCTTGCCGTCACGATCACGTCGATCGACAACACCATCATGAACGTCGGTCTACCGTCGATCGTGCGGGGGTTGGGTGCATCGCAGGCACAGTTGCAATGGCTTCTTGATTCCTACACGATCGTGTTCGCCTGCCTGTTGCTGACGATGGGTGCGATCGGCGACAAATGGGGTCGTCATCACATGCTGCGGATCGGTCTCGTTCTGTTCGGGATCTTTTCGGCGTTTGCGTGTTTCGCCAATACTACAAACGCGCTGATCGTCTGCCGTGGGCTCATGGGCCTCGGTGCGGCGTTCATCTTTCCCGCAACACTTGCGATTCTCGCCGTTACCTTCGAGGCCGACGAACGACCGAAGGCGATCGGCATCTGGGCGGGGGTGGCCGGCGTTGGTGTGGCTGCCGGCCCGTTGCTCGGCGGTTTCCTGCTGACGCACTTCTGGTGGGGCTCGATCTTCCTCATCAACGTTCCGCTCTGCGTTATTGCTGTCGTGATGGCGTGGTTCCTTGTTCCTCCGTCGAAGAGCAGTGACGTTGGGCGCAAACTCGATCCGATTGGTGCGTTGTTATCGATCGTTGCTCTTCTCGCGCTGCTCTACGGAATCATCGAACTGCCAGCGATGGGAATAACTAATCCTGCAGTCGTCGCTGCATTCGTTCTCGGAGTGTTGTTCGTCGGTATGTTCGCGATCTGGGAGACACGAAGCGATCATCCGATGCTTGATCTCGAATTCTTCCGCAATCCCCGATTCAGTGCGGCGAGTCTGACCATCACGCTCAACTACTTCGTGATGTTCGGATCGACGTTTCTCATCGTGCAGTACTTCCAATTCATCCTCGGCTACTCACCATTTAAGGCCGGCCTGTTGACTGCGCCGGTCGCGGTCGGGCTCATGGTCACCAGCCCGCTCGTGCATAAGTTGGTCAAGCGATGGGGAACCACGCTCGTGGTGGTTATTGGTCTACTTACATCCGCCGGAGTTCTCGTCTGTTACGGGATTGAGTCGATCATCTCGTCGGATATCGGCGGCGTGATCGTGCGCACCATCTTTGGCGTGGGGCTCGCCCTGACGGCGACACCTGCGACGGAATCAATCATGGGTTCGCTTCCTCGCAATCGGGCCGGAGTCGGTTCGGCAGTCAACGACACGACGCGCCAGATCGGTGGAGCACTTGGTGTTGCCGTTGTCGGCAGCATCTTTGCGTGGCGGTATCACGCCTCACTTGGTGATCTCACCGGTGTGCCGCCCGCGGCGGCCGAAGCGGCTCGCAATTCTGTCGGACGGGCGATTTCCGCGGCGGCGTCGCTACCTCCCGAGATCGCAGACCAGTTGCTCGACAACGCGCGCCAGGCTTACGTCAGCGCGATGCGCGTCGGGATGTGGCTTTGCGCCGGGCTATTGGTCGTTACCGCCGGACTCGCCGCGAAGTTCTTGCCGTCAACGGCCGCACTCGACGACAGCGATCCGCAGGTTCGCGCCGACGAGATCGAATTTGCCTCGATTGACGACGGGATCCTCTGAAGCAGAGATCTTGTCGGAGCCGCTGGGGTCTGGTTCCGCAGTTCAGTCTGCGGCGGGACCGGTTCGTCTGGTTGGGACGATCCGGCTGGGGTCGGCGATGGCGGTGTCGGCTGCGGGTGATGCGAAGCGACGCTCGAGTCCGGTGATCGCGTCGAGCAGTCCGGCGACTTCGAAGACACGGTTTCGCCGCCCGAGCGTGCCTTGGATGAGCACTCCGTGTTTCAACAGCGTATTGACGGCATCGTTGGTCCGTGCTCGGGAGCGTCCGATGGCGGTCGCCGCGGTGTCGACGGTGAGAACTGGCAAGCCCGGGAGGGCGGATAGAAGGGCATCGACTGCAGAGTTGGCCCGCACGCGACCAACCTGTGCGCGCCACTGTTGTTCAAGTTCGGCGAGGGTCGCGGCGAAGTTCGTTGCATCGTCGCACGCGCGCATGAGTTCATTGGTGAACCGCGAGATCCACTGGACAGTCGCGGCCGACACAACCGGGTCGTTGGCGGGGGCGTCGTAGCGGAACCCGACCAGCCCCGCGATGTAGTCGCTGGCGTTGGTGGCGAGGATGAGGCTGACGGGGGGCACAAAGTTGGGGGCCAGGCCGCGGCGGCGCAGCACCAGATGGATCAGGGCCCGTCCGACCCTTCCGTTGCCGTCAACGAACGGGTGAATTGTTTCGAACTGAGCATGGACAATCGCAGCTTGCACGAGCGCGGAGTGATCGTCGCCAGACAGGTAGGTGCACAGATCCTCGAGCAGCGCAGGAACGTATCCATGCGGGGGCGGGACGTAAGCGGCTCGGCACGGGTTGATCCCCCCAACCCAGTTCTGTTCTTGGCGCACGACCCCGCCCCAATGTGCGTCGTTGGTGCCGGCGAGCAGACGGGTATGAAGCTGGCAGATGTCCGAGACGGTGATCGGCCGGTCAGCATCCGCGAGCTCAAGCGCGTCGCTCATGGCGCCGATGTTGGCGAGTACGGCCCGAGCAGTCTCGTCAGTGGTCTCGAGGCCTGTCTGCATGGCGAAGGCTTCCTTGGCCAGGCGCCGAGCATTGATCTGGAGGCCTTCGATGTAGGACGAGCCGACGGCTTCGGCTCGAAGCAGCAGCCTGGCAACCGACTCAATGCTGGCGAGACCCGTGCCGCGGTCTTGCAGAGCAGCGACGGCGCGTTCGGCGTCCGCTAGGTCCGCGACTAGCTCGGCCGGGAGCGCCAGTTCGCGGCCGACCAGTGGATCCGCGACGTACGCCCGGTAAGTACAGGCGCTGCGTTCACGGCGGGTGCGCGCCGTGAGGCTCCCTTCCCAAATGAGCTCTTCGTAGTGGGCCATGAAGCGTTCCTCCTAAACGCATCATAGTGCCGGTTAGCGGCTAACTGAAACTATGGGGCGGTTTTAGTGCCGGTTGCAGTAGAGGCGTGGTGAACGGAGAAAGGGGCTGAACGGGGATTTCCCCAGTCGAGCGACCGCATTCCGTTGTGCCCCCGAGTGGACTCGAACCACCGCACATGGTTTAGGAAACCAATGCTCTATCCCCTGAGCTACGAGGGCGGGGATGGACCGGAACGCGGCACGAAACTGTCGTGTGGCGGCCCGGGGCCATGGGTTGAGGGTAGTTCGGGGCCTATTGGGCGGTCGAAACTTCGGTTTAATCAAACCAAAGTTTCGAGCGCGTTCTTGGCGCGCTGAAGCCACCCGGTCCGAAAGTTCGGGTGGCTACGTACCTATGCGGCGGCGGCGACCGCGTGATTTGGTGGCCTCCATTGACCGAACCAGCGTGAAAGGTCCGCACCGGTTCGGTGGTGCCATGCGAGCAGTGTGGTGATCGCGAGGTGGGCTTGGTACCCGTGGAGGTCAAACAGTTGTCGATGACGGCCAACGCTGCGGGCGCGTTCGTTTGGCAATGTCATCTTGAGGTGATGGTGCATCGATTCGGAGTCTTCGCGAAGTCCAAACAGCCGACCGAATGAGTTATCGGTTTCAGGGATGACTCGCAGGGCGCGGGTGCGCGGTGTCTTGTCGGTGATCTCGTGGTTATAGGAGTTGTGTCGGATTGGTGTGGTGGCGTTGCGGAGTTTGCGGGGGATGCCGGGTAGGTCGGGGATCTGCCATGTTCCGTAGAAGCGGTAGGTGTCGGTGCGGTCACTCACTCGTTGTGTCCGCACCCGCACAAGTCCAACTGATTTGCGTTCGTCGCCGATGACCAGTTCGATGCGTGGGGTCCCGTCCACTGCCTGGACGACGAGGAATTTCTTGGTGCCGTCGGTGAGAGAGAATTCGCGCTCGTTGAGGTTGAAAACCGGAACTTTGCCAGATGAGGTGCGCTGCACTTTCGATACTGGCAAGAGGCCAGCCGAAAGCAGGCGGTCGTAGTCGGTGGCATGCAGTGCCATGTCGTAGACAAAGCCCTGCAGCCCGGGAAGTTGCGGAAAGATCCGCAGTGCCATGTCGACGGCAAGTGTGGCGTCACTCATGTTCGAATGAGGCTTGAAGTCGAGCGCCATGATCAGTCGCTCGTTCGGATACGGATTGCGGGCGATGACGCTGACGAGCATGTTGCCGTTCGCTTGAGAGTTGTCTCGATAGGCGGTGGCATCGGGATCGAAACGTGTGGTGATGATTTCGCCAGTAGACGGGTCGACATAGGTGGGCGATGAACTGTTGTAGAGCGATGGAATCCAGGTTCCATCACCGCGCAGCATGTTCTGTGCGGCTGGTTCAGTCCACGAACCATTTTTCGGGTTGCACATGCCAGTGGCAATGGCGATATCGGCACAGAGAGTCTCGAATGCTGTTGCGAGACCTTCGACGGCGTCGTCGAACTCAACATGAGCTTTTCGGTAGCTGGCGTATTGATTTCGGGTGATGCCCGAAACCGAAAGGCGCCGGGTTGGGTCGTCGGGATAGGCGAGTACCGCTGCTTCGCAGATCAGGTTCCATTGCACCCGGTCACGAAAGAAGCGGTGGGTGGCGCGTGCTGAGCCGAGGATGGTGTTGGTGATGTTGAACAACAGCACATCGGCTGCAGCGCATTCGCGTGGTCGTCCGCTGCGAGCCTTAGGTGTCTCCTGTGACTCCATCTTCTCGGCCAGTTCCCAGAGGCCAGACCATGCGGCGATTGCTTGAATCTGTTGGGGGACCGACAGCTCAAGTGAGGCAGGTGTCGGTGGGCGTTTTCGGCCGGGCCGGATTCCAGCGCTGCCGGTCGGACCATCGAGGCGTTCCTCGACGGTGAAGTCACCCGGTTTGGCATTCAGCGACCGGATCGGGATCGGTTCGATACCGAAGGCTTTGACGCGGTTGCGGCGTTGCTTGGCCATCTACGCCACCCGCCACTCATGAACTAACGCTCTGGCGGTCGCATCAAGCGAATCCGAACCGAGGAACAGCGCGGCAGCTTCGATTCCGGATTCTTCGAGAACACGGCGGGCAAAGGTGTGACGGATTGAGCGTGCACTTACCTGTCGGTCGCGTGCGAACCCGGCATCGCGAAGGATCCGGTGCATCCCGGCGGTGACGGTGTGCGCGGCACGTTCATGTCCGAGGTCGTTGCCGCAACAGACACGCTTGTCATCAACCAAAGACTGTTGAGCAACAACAAGGCGGAGTGTGTCGACACCCCAACCACTGAGCGGTCCGTTCCGTGCGTTGCGACCCGAGAACCGGACAACACCTCGATCGAGATCGACATCGTTGCCGCGAACCTCGGCGATCTCGGCGGCAGTTGCACCGGCTTCGCTGAGAGCAACGAACCACGGGGCGAACGTGAAGAGGAATCCGCCCGTGCATTCGTTACGGATCCGCTGCATCTCACGGTCGGTGAGTAGGCGCGCTGGTTCCGCGTGGCCTCGTTGAATGGACGGGCCAAGAAGATCGCATGCCGGTGTGATGCCGAGGTGTTCGAGTTCACGCAGCAGTGACTGGATGATCGAGCGTCGATTCGATGCGGTGGTCGCGCTCACATCGCTCAGCCGTCCGCGGAATGTGGATGCACCCCAGAAGAACGCGTCGGCATGATCGGGTTCGATCTCGTCGAAGAACTCAACGCCCGATGCTTGAAGTTGCTTGAAGAACCGTGATGCTTCCTTCACGTACTTCGCTTCAGTTCCGGGTGCGCCTGAATACTGCAATTGCAGAGCATTCAGCCCAAGCGTTCGTACTGTTGCCAGTGGGATCCGGTCGGCATCCATCGCACTCAGCGCAGCTACCAACAACAGCATTCGCTGGTGTTGCAACAACTCTTGATAGTTGAGGGCGCGGTTGGTCGGGAGGCTGCCAATGGTTCCGAACAATTCGAACTGCGCGAAGTCAAACAACGGCCGTGGAATCGCAAGGTCCGCACGAAGGGGGGTACGTGTACGCATCTTGTGTACACAGATTTTCTCACGTGACCTATCGATCTCAGTGCAACTAATGCTGATTCTTTGAAACGAGTATCCGTATTCAGTGTCACCTGTACCTACCAGGCGTACTCACTGCGATCAGCTGCAGGGCAATGATCAAACAGCGGACAGATCTGACAATGTTCGCCACCGTTTAAACGTGGTTCGAACCATGACTGCATCTCGCCGATACGACGTGTCGCTTCACAAACACGCTCACACCACATGGAAACAAATTCGTTGTCAACGGTTCGTGTAATGCCGGTGCCGCCGACAAGATCCCACGACACAATCCGTGCTGGCGGGCATCCGGTGCGCAGACCATGCAGCAACACGGCCGGGCCGAGCCCTTCGAGACGGGCTGAGGTTGGGGGAGTCATCGTGAACGACACCAACGTCGCCCCCGCCTCAAACCCACCATCACCCATGCTCGCGGCGCCGACGGTTGCGTCGACCAGTTCACTGGTGAGTGTCATTCGACCGAGTCGGGTGCGGGCCGATACTGCGCCTGGCACCAGTGATGTGAGCGCAGTGCGGTTGGGCCAGTCGGCATCAAGCCGCACCAACCCCATTGCAACCTCGGCACGAAGCTCAGCCAACTGACCGGCAGGCATCATCCGAATCCAATGGCCGAGCAGATCGTCGGTGGCGGCAAACCGATGCAACACCTGACCGGTGAACGTCAAAGGCTGCACCGAACCATACGTGCCGAGATTCTCGGCCAGCCACCGTCGGGCCACCCGGCGGGTTGCTTTCAGGCGAAACCCGGCCATGGACAGTTCGGACTCATCGACTTCGCGTTGACCTGCCCACCAGCCCGGGCAGGTCAACACCTCCTCAATCGACGCTGAATTCAACAAGGTCGGCTGACCCAACCCCGCCGAAGCAGTCGTGAACAACCGCTTGGTCGTGGCCGCCCAATCAGAAGGCCACGCAACTGACGGGTGATCGGCGGCAATCAACTCGCCGAGTGTCAGTGACTCGCTCATCGGGTCACCCCCTGAGCAAGGATCGTCGAAGGAGCCGGGGTGATGAGACGGAACCACACATAGAAATGTGTCGGATCCGAATCAGTCGGGTCGTTGCCGTACTCGGCCTCCCACCGCTCACCCACAACAACACCCGACATGCGCAAGGACTCAAGACGTCGGCGATAGGAGTTCCGCAGATCAGAAGCCATCTGCGAAGCCGAAGCCTTCGTCAACGGCTCAGTCATACGAAACCAAACACCCGGCTTCACCCGAGCCATCGACAACCGCTCAGGCCACGTCCCCCGACGGGAACAACCAGAACGGCCAATCTTCGGCGGAATCGACTCCACCGCAGCCGGAACCGTCACTTTTGACGCAGGCGGGTTGGATGGAAAGGAAAGCGTTACTTCGTGATGCATAGGAATCCCCTTTCAGGGCTTGTGTGTGTATGTACTCAAACGAAGATAGCGTCGAGTATGAACGAACACAACCCCTAGGCCAACTAATCTCTCCCCATGGGGAGAAAGGTCGATGTCGACCTACTGGTGGATGCCACAGCGATCGCCGAACGCATGGGCTTTGCGCGACCCCAGGCAGTGCATAACTGGCGCGCTCGATACCCGGAATTCCCGAAGCCGGTCGCCGAGTTTGGTAAGTCAACCCTCTGGTACTGGCCTGATGTCGAGGAGTGGCTTCGCAAGACCGGCCGTCTCAATGGGCGTCTAGCCTGACGGGGTAATTCCCGATTTGGCGGAGTTAGGCGCGAGAGGCAGGACAGTTCCAGTGGCATCACCGAAGGTGGACATCCAGGACATCGAGAACCGCTTGTGGGATGCGGCCGATGAACTCCGGGCCAATTCAAATCTGAAGGAGTCTGAGTATTCCGTTCCGGTCCTTGGGCTGATCTTCCTCAAGTACGCCGACAGCCGGTTCTCGGCGCTCGAAGCCGAACTCGAAGGTAAGGGCAGCGGTCGTCGCAAGATCGGTAAGACCGACTATCAGGCTCGCGGCGTCATGTACCTCCCGCCCGACGCCCGCTTCTCCACGCTGCTCGAACTGGCTGAAGGCGACGATCTCGGCCAAGCCCTTAACGACGCAATGGCTGCGATCGAACGCGAGAACGACGACCTTAAGGGTGTGTTGCCGCGTAGTTATAAGGCCCTCACGAACGCCACGCTCACAACGTTGCTGCGTAATGTGAACTCAATCCTCGGTGACATCGACGGCGACGCGTTCGGCAAGGTCTACGAATATTTCCTCGGCAGGTTCGCTATGGCCGAAGGCCGGAAGGGTGGGCAGTTCTTCACGCCTACCTCACTCGTACAACTCATTGTCGAGATCATCGAACCGTTTAGCGGAAAGATCTACGACCCGGCCTGTGGCTCGGGTGGCATGTTCGTGCAAAGCGCACGATTCGTCGACGAACACCGCCAAGGCGCAACCGACAAACTCTCCGTGTACGGACAAGAACGCGTCGGCGAAACCGTCAACCTCTGCCGCATGAACCTCGCAGTTCACGGCCTGGGTGGACAGGTGCGACAAGGCAACACCTACTACGAAGATCCCTACGACTCAGTCGGCCAGTTCGACTACGTGATGGCGAACCCGCCGTTCAACGTCAACAAGATCGACAAGACCAAACTCGTCGATGACCCCCGCTTCCCGCTGGGGCTGCCGAAGGCCGACAACGGCAACTACCTGTGGATCCAGCTGTTCCACAGTTCGCTCAGCGAGAAGGGCCGGGCCGGGTTCGTTATGGCGAATTCTGCAGCCGATGCTGCAGGGTCTGAACTCGAGATCCGCCGCAAGATCATCGAAGACAAATCAGTTGATGTCATGGTCTCGATCGGGCCGAACTTCTTCTACACAGTCGCATTGCCGTGCACGCTGTGGTTCTTCGACAAGGGCAAGCGCAAGACGGACAGGGCTGACTCAGTCCTCTTCATTGACGCTCGCAAGGTCTTCAATCAGATCGATCGAGCACACCGCGACTTCAAGCCGGAGCAGATCGAGTTCCTTGCCAACATCGTGCGCCTCCATCGCGGGGAGAAGCCTGAACTCGTCGAAGGATCAGACGAACTCATGGCGGAAGCATTCCCCGATGGCAAGTACGAGGATGTCGCCGGCTTATGCAAGGTTGCAACTCTCGCAGAAATCGAAGCGCAAGGTTGGAGTCTCAACCCAGGCAGGTACGTCGGCATCGAAGCTGAAGCCGAAGATGACTTTGTTTTCGGGGAGAAACTTCGGAGCTTGGGCGAGGAGTTGGGTCAACTCACTGCTGAATCTGCTTTGCTCTCTAATCGGATATCAGAGTCCGTCGCTGAGATCTCCAGACCATGAGTGAACGAGAATCGATACCTCTGCGAGATGTTGTGGGGCGCTATATCGGCGGCGGCTGGGGAAAGGACTCCCCAACTGAAACGCATCCGTTGCCAGCATTCGTCATTCGTGGCACAGACTTCACAGACGTGTCCTTGGGCGGACTCGGGTCTGCGCCCCTGCGGTTTCATTCGCCCTCGAACCTCAAGACTCGCCGCCTTCAGGCCGGGGACCTTCTGCTTGAGGTCTCAGGGGGCAGTCGAGATCAACCGGTTGGAAGATCGCTGCTTATTACTCCTGAAATCAGGGCGAGGTTCGATGGCGATGTCATATGCGCGAGCTTCTGCAAGCTGGTTCGACCGAATACGGACCGCATTGATCCGACTTTTTTCTTTTACTTCCTCCAGGCAATTTACGCGGACAGAACGATTACCCAGTTCCAAGTCCAATCCACGGGAATCAGTAACTTTCAGTTCGAGGCGTTTCTTGATGAGCAGAGAATTCATCTTCCATCTTTGGAAGTTCAGCGAAGATCCGTGCGAGTGCTTCGCAATTGCGATGCGTTGATTGAGAACAATTCGCGGCGGATTGAGATTTTGGAGGAGATGGCGCAGGCGATCTATCGGGAGTGGTTCGTGGAGTTCCGGTACCCCGGCCACGAGGATGTCCCTCTCGTCGACACTGACCTTGGCCCTATCCCCGAAGACTGGGAATGGCTACAAATTCGAGAGATCTCTTCGGAGTGCAGAACAAGTGTTGATCCAACTGGGTTGAACGCGGACGTTCCCTACTTCGGCCTTGAACATCTTCCTCAGCGATCTGTTGCACTTAGTGATTGGGGGCGTGCGTCCGAGGCGGGTAGTCGTAAGTACCAGTTTGAAGTCGGCGATATCCTCTTCGGAAAAATTCGACCTTATTTCCATAAGGTGGGGGTACCTCCGGTTGCGGGAATTTGCTCGACCGATGCGATCGTTGTGAGACCAAACGAAGGGTTCTCTGGAATCTGCCTAGCCACAGTTTCGAGTGATGCATTTGTTGCCCAGGCCGTCCAAACTTCGCAGGGCACGAAGATGCCTCGGGCAAATTGGGCAGTCCTTGAGACATACCCGGTTGCCGTTCCATCGTGTGGTCTGCTCGGAACGTTTGAGTCCTATATGGCAGACACCGTTCAGATGATTCAGACGCTGGTGATGACTAATCGGGTTCTCCGCGAAACTAGAGATCTGCTGCTTCCTCGTTTGATCTCTGGGGAGATTGATCCGTCGGGGTTGGATATCGAATTGGCGGATTCATAGGCATGAGTGCGTTCCGTAAGACCGAGGATGTTCTGGTCGAGAAGCCGGCAATTGAGCTGATGGCTCAGTTGGGTTGGACGACGGTCGATGCGATGACCGAGGTCCATGGTCCGGACGGAACTTTGGGTCGAGACAACCAGGGTGAGGTTGTGCTTACTCGTCACCTTCGTGATGCGTTAAGGCGGTTGAATCCGAAACTTCCAGACGAAGCAATTTCTCTCGCTGTCGCTGAACTTTCTCGTGATCGATCGGTGATGAACGAGGTCGTTGCCAACCGCGAGCTGTACCAGTTGATGAAAGATGGCGTCACTGTCGAGGTTCGCAACGACAAAGGCGCCACCGTGACCGAACGGGTCCGAGTTATCGATTGGGCCGATCCGTCAGCGAATGAGTTCTTGCTTGTGTCGCAGTTGTGGGTGACAGGACCGTTCCATACGCGTCGTGCTGATCTGATCGGGTTCGTGAACGGTCTGCCGTTGGTGTTCATTGAGTTGAAGGCCTCGCAGAAGAAGATTGAGGACGCCTACAACAACAACCTCACTGATTACCGGGACACGATCCCGGCACTGTTCATTCCGAACGCTTTCATCATCTTGTCCAACGGCATCGAATCGAAAGTTGGTTCGATTACTGCTGGGTGGGAGCACTTCACGGAGTGGAAGAAAATCGATGAGGAATCTGAACCGGGTGTGATTTCGCTTGAGACGATGCTTCGTGGCACTTGTGACCCGGCCCGGCTGTTGGATCTGGTCGAGAACTTCATCGCCTATCAGGACAAAGCCGGTGGTGTCGTCAAGTTGATGGCGAGAAACCATCAGTACCTGGGCGTGAACAATGCGATTGAACGGCTCCGCGAAACCCGCACCGCCCCTGAGGCTGAGCGAGGTCGCTTGGGTGTGTTCTGGCACACCCAGGGTTCGGGCAAGACCCTGTCGATGCTGTTTTTCTCGCAGAAGATCCTTCGCAAGATTGCCGGGAACTGGACGTTCGTAGTTGTCACCGACCGAACCCAACTTGATGATCAGGCCTACCGGGAGTTCACCGAAGCCGGTGTGCTGACCGAAGGCCATGTTCAGGCCACAAGCAGTGAGAACTTGCGTCAGTTGTTGGGTGAGGATCACCGCTATGTGTTCACGTTGATCCAGAAGTTTCAGACCGGCCGGTTCGATGAGTTCCCGATGCTGTCGGATCGCTCAGACATCATCGTGATCAATGACGAAGCCCATCGTTCGCAGTATGACACGCTGGCGTTGAACATGCGCAACGCGTTGCCGAACGCTTCGTTTCTCGGCTTCACCGGTACACCGCTGATCGCCGGGGAGGAACGCACACGCGAAGTCTTCGGTGATTACGTCTCGATCTACGACTTTGGCGATTCGATCCGTGATGGTTCAACGGTTCCGCTCTTCTACGAAAACCGCATTCCCGAACTGCAGTTATCGAATGAGAACTTCGACGTCGAACTCGAACGAATCCTCGAAGAGGCTGAACTCGACGAAGAGCAAGAAGAAAAACTGGCCCGCTTGTTTGCCAAGCAATATCAGCTCGTCACGCGTGAGGAACGGCTCGAACGGGTCGCCGCTGATCTTGTCGAGCACTTCTTGGGCCGCGGATTCCAGGGCAAAGCCATAGTCATCTCGATCGACAAGGCCACCACCGTGCGCATGTTCGACAAGGTGACCGCCAAGTGGCAGGAACGTCTTGCTACGAACCGGACTCGACTTCTCGATGCAAATTTGGGTGGTGACGAGCGCGCGCTGCTGGAAGCCGAAGTCGCCTACATGGCTGAGACTGACATGGCTGTGGTCGTGTCACAGTCACAGAACGAAATCCTTGAGATGCGGCGCAAAGGCCTCGACATCATTCCGCATCGCAAACGGATGGTTGAAGAGAACCTCGAAAAGAAGTTCAAAGACTCCAAGGACCCGTTCCGCCTCGCATTCGTCTGTGCCATGTGGACCACCGGTTTCGATGTGCCGTCCTGTTCGACGATCTATCTCGACAAGCCGATGAAGAACCACACCCTCATGCAGACGATCACCCGGGCGAACCGGGTGTTCCCCGAGAAGAACAACGGTCTGATCGTCGACTACATCGGGGTGTTCCGCAGTCTCGAAGCAGCCCTTGCCATTTACGCAGCCCCGCGTGGCGGGGGAGAGACACCGGTCGGGCCGAAGACCGAACTGGTCGCAGCGCTGCGGGCAACGATCGACAACGCCGTTGCGTTCTGCACATCACATGGGATCGATGTCGACTCGTTCAAGAAACTCGAAGGCTTCGCAGTTATCGCCGCTGGCGAGAATGCAGTCGAAGTCCTGATCAGCGATGAGGACACGAAGAACACGTTCCTTGCCCACGCCCGACTCGTGAACCGTCTATTCAAAGCGATCCTCCCCGATCAGGCAGCCAACGAGTTCGGTCCCACCCGGGCCGTTCTCAACTACATCGCCGAACTGATCCTGAACCTGAAACCCAACGTCGACGTCTCACACGTCCTCGGTCAGATCGAGAAACTCCTTGACGAGTCAGTCGCTGCAAACGCATACGTAATCCGTGCACCGACCCAAGGTGCCAATACTTCACTCATCGACCTGAACCAGGTTGACTGGGAACTGCTGGCGAAGAAGTTCGCAGCCGGCAGGAAGCGAACCGAGGCGGCGAAGCTTCAGGCGAACATCGAGTTGAAGGTCAATGCTCTCGCCCGGGTAAACCCCACGCGTGCTGACTGGGTCGAGAAATTTCAGCAACTCATCAGCGAGTACAACAACGGATCTGTCAACGTTGAAGAGTTCTTCAAGCGACTCGTGGAGTTCACTCAGCAACTCAACGAAGAGGAACGCCGGGGGCTCGCCGAGAACCTCAGCGAGGAACAACTCGCCGTCTACGACCTGCTCATGCGACCGGCCCCCGAACTCACTGAGGCTGAGAAGAAGCAGGTCAAGCAGGTCGCCGAATCGTTGCTTGAACTACTCAAGCGAGAGAAACTCGTTTTGGACTGGCGCAAGGAACAACAAGCGCGCGCTGCTGTACGTCTCGCAGTTGAAGAGACCCTCGACCAGTTGCCTGAGAAGTTCGGCACTGGTCTTTACGCAGAGAAGTGTGATCTCGTCTACCAGCATGTGTTCGACAGCTACTGGGACGACGGCAAGAACGTCTATTCAGTTGCGTGAATCCATCAAACTATAAATTACGGGTACCGTCGAACGGCTGTGAGGTGAAGATATGTGGAATAGATACAAAGGTAAGGATCTTTCCGGCAAAGATTTCAGTCGTGCTCACCTTCAGGAGAAAGACTTTTCAGGGTCAGACCTGTCGGGCGCGGACTTCACTGAAGCAGATCTTGCGCGGGCCGACCTGCGAGGCGCCAACCTGCGAGGCGCCAATCTTTCAGGCGCTCAACTGTCATTGACGTTGATGTGGGGGGCAAACCTTTCAGGGGCGAACCTGGAGAATTGTTATCTATACAGAGTGAGTTGGCATGATCTGAACCTGTCGGGAGCAAACCTCACGGGGGCGAACTTAGAAAGAGCGAATTTGGGGAGTTCCGACTTAACGAACGCGGTCTTTAAAAATGTCAATCTGACTTTTGCTGATTTATCGGGTGCAACTGTTAGAGGCGCCGACTTCACCGGCGCAAATTTGCATTGGGTCAATCTTGACCGAGTAGTCGCAAGTCCCCAGGAACTAGCGAAACTTTCGGAGTTAAAGGAATTAGGTGAACCACCTAAAGTTGCGAAGCCAAAACCGCTTTCCGGTTCGAGTTCACCGAAAACGGGATTCACTAGCCATGAGCATCAAAATCCGAATCGTTCGCCTTATGCCGACGATCCGATTTATGACCGGTACTACACACATTGGGGTCAGGAAGGCCGGGAATTCGATTGGTGGATTGATCGTGAGTGCCCCCATCGCATCCGGATCCAGGATTGTGGAAACTGCTATTAAAACGGAGAGCGAAAACAACGCTCTTTTGGTTCAGCGAATCCCCTGGGTTTGGGAGACATGAGGGTCCCTCTCAGTGTGATGCCGGCTGCCGCGTTTCACTTTTGGCCGAAACGCGTTTCACCATCTATTTCTGTAAACGCTTTGACCTGCGGGTTTTGGATTACGCGCCATCCCCACGAGGGCGGGGATGGCGCGGAACGTGGCGCGAAACTCGGCGCAACGGCCCGGAAGCCATTGGAGAAGGGTAGTTCGGGGGTTCTGGGCCGGTCGAAAGTTCAGTTTGATCAGCCGGAAACTCGGGGCCGGGCTTATTTGCTCTCTGTGGAGCGGCGCTGTCGGTAGGAGTGGGTATTCACCCTGTTTCCGCATCGTGATGTGTCGCACCACCGTCGAGTTCCCGGGCGTGACTCGTCATAGAAGATCAACGCGCACCCTGGTCCTTCGCACCGGCGCAGTCGACCATCGCGAAGTGCGAGCAATTCGATCGCATCGCGCGCGACTGTGCTCAACGCTGCATCGACTCCGCTTCCGTCGTACTTGAGAGCGATTGACCCGTTCGACGCAAGCTCTGGGATGTACGCAGAGCGTGCTGCGTTCCCGTTGATCACTTTTCGTTGTGACGTAGAAGGCGGCTGATCATCAACAGCCCTAGAGAGCGCTCCGAAGATTGCTTCCCGAAGTTCTTTGAACCGATCGAGATCTTGGCTATCTAATTGGCCAGAGGTCTGTAGGTCGTGGGAGGACGTCCAACTGCGCAGATCACGAGGCGTTAGCAAGAGTTCAGTCGGACTCACATTGCGATAGCGCAGTGTCCAGGTCAGGTCGATCGAGAGGCGGCTGGAGCGAAGCGAGTCGTTGGGAATGCGCATTGATCAACTTCCCTTCACAAGAATCTGCGCTTCGATCTCGAGGGTGAGATTCGCAGGAAGCGAGGAGACGCCGACAGCAAGACGGCTATGGCGGCCGGCTTCGCCAAAGACTTCGACAAGAACGTCTGACGCTGCGTCAATCACCGAAGTGTGTTCGACGAACTGCGGCATTGCATTCACTACGCCGTAGACCCGCACTACTTGTTCGACGCGGTCGAGCGATCCGAGCGCATCGCGAATGGTCGCCAACATGTTGATCGCAGCTGAACGCGCCGCTTCCCGAGCTTCGTCGGCGGTGGTGTCCTCGCCGCATCGCCCTGCGTGAAGTGTTCCGTCTGGTCGGGTACCGAAGTGTCCACCGACCCAAAGGACATCTCGTGCCAAAACCGTAGGTACGTATTGGCCGAATGCGGGCAGGGGAGCAGGTAGCTCGATTCCTGTTGCTTTGAGTCGCTCCTCATGGGAATCAATCGATGTCATGAGATGGACACTAGACAGAGGTTTAACCTCTGTCTAGTGTGGACCCATCTGATTGATGGGTGATCGAGAATCACTGAATACGGAAGAGAAGATTGATGCTTGAAATGCGTAAGTCCTGCGAACGGTGTGAAGCGCCGCTAGCGGCCGATGGTGTTGCCGTGATTTGCAGCTTTGAATGCACGTTCTGCACGAACTGTGGTGGTGAACTCGAAAATCGCTGTCCCAACTGCGGCGGCGAACTCGTTAGTCGTCCCCGACGGGCGGCGTAACCCTGGATTGAAGAAGTAGTCCAGCGCGTTTCACTTTTGGCCGAAACGCGTTTCACTACCTATTTGTGGAAACCCACTGACCTGCGGGTTTTGAATTACGCGCACGTCCCGCGAGCGGGGTGTGAGTGGAACCTGGCGCGAAACTCGGCGCAACGGCCCGGAAGCCATGTGGGAAGGGTAGTTCGGGGTGTATCAGGCGGTCGAAAGTTGCTTTGTGGTTAGGCTTTGTTTGTCGACCGGCAAAGGGTCTCTCGACTTTTAGTCGGGAGTTCTCATATGGTCCGCAGATCAGTTCTCGCAATGTTCGCTGTTATGGCGATTGTGTTGGGTTGTGTTGTTGTTTCGACACCGGCCGGTGCCGTTGTCGATAGCGCGACAATCGTGGCAAGCCCGAACGCCGGCACTAACTACGATGAACTGCGTTCGGTGTCGTGTGTGAGTGTGTCCGAGTGCGTCGCGGTTGGTTACACGTACACCGACTCGGCCTATGAGACGTTGGCGATGGTGTGGAATGGCAGTGTCTGGTCGATTGTGTCGAGCCCCAACGCCGGCACCAGCGTCGATGCGCTGATGTCGGTGTCGTGTGTGAGTGTGTCGTCATGTGTTGCGGTTGGTTACACAGACACTGGTTCGGCTATTGAGACGTTGGTGATGGTGTGGGATGGCAGCGTGTGGTCGGTTGTGTCAAGCCCCAGTCCCGGCACTATCGACGATGAGATGTTTTCGGTTTCGTGTGTGAGTGCGTCGGAGTGTGTTGCGGTTGGTTACACGGACATCGGGAACAACATCTATGAGACGTTGGTGCTTTCGTTGACCGGGCCAGTGCCTCCGTCAACAACTACAACGACAGTCGCGTCAGACCCGGTTGTCCCTGCGTTCACCGGCTGAACCTGCGGCACTACCGCCACGCCTAATCGGCTCGATTGGACCGCGTTTCACTTTTGGCCGAAACGCGTTTCACCATCAGTTTCTGTAAACCCGTTGACCTGCGGGTTTTGAATTACGCGCCATCCCCACGAGGGCGGGGATGGCGCGGAACGAGGCGCGAAACTCGGCGCAACGGCCCGGAAGCCATGGGAGAAGGGTAGTTCGGGGTCTATCGGGCGGTCGAAAGTTCAGTTAGATCAAGGCGAATTCTCTAACAACCGAAACGGTGGCGTCTCAAGGTCTGGAATTGGGACGGGGTCCTTTTCAGCTTCAACTCTGATACCCTTAGGGGTATCTAAGAATTGAAAAAAAGGAGGCCACAGAATGGCCGAGGTTGTGGTTTTGGGAGCGGGGGTTGCGGGCCACACTGCTGCGCTCCATCTCAAGCGGATGTTGCCGAAGGGCGACACTGTCACGGTCGTGTCGCCGAAGTCCGATTGGAATTGGATCCCATCAAATATTTGGGTTGGGGTAGGAAAGATGGCTCCGGAAAAGGTTGTTTTTCCTCTCGCACCGATCTATCGGCGTAAGGGAATCAACTTTGTGCAAGGCAAAGCAGTAAGCGTCTACGTCGAGGGGAGGGCTGAGGATCAGCGTCCATTCGTTGAGGTTGAACTCACCCAGGGAGCAGTTGGCTCCAAGGTGAACGTGCATTATGACTTTCTCGTCAATGCCACTGGCCCGCAGTTGCGATTCGATGCAACGGAAGGATTGGGCCCAGAAGCAAATTCGCAATCGGTATGCACCGCTTCACATGCGACTCAAGCATCTGCCGCCCTTGACTCCGCAATTGCTTTGATGGAATCCGGGAAAAAGCAAACGTTTGTAATTGGAATGGGGCATGGGACATGTACCTGTGAAGGTGCAGCATTTGAATACGTCTTTAATGTTGAACATGTGCTGCGAGAACGCGGTGTGCGTGAGATGGCTCGTGTCGTCTACCTCACCAATGAACACGAAGTCGGCGATTTTGGGGTCGGTGGAATGTCATTTGAAAAAGATGGCCTGACCATCACGAGCGAGCAATGGATGACGCGACTCTTTGCAGAACGAGGCATCGAAGTTATTGCCCAAGCTCATGTGACATCAGTTGAGCCAACTGCGGTCAACTACGACCTTATTGACGGAACTTCGAGCTCGCTTGATTTCGATTTCGCAATGCTTCTGCCTCCATTCAAGGGCGTCGGGCTAACGGCAATTGACCGGGAGGGAAACGATGTCTCGGAGACAGTGTTCGCACCGAGCGGTTTCATGAAGGTTGATGCCAACTACGAGTCGAAACCATTTGAGGATTGGTTGGCTGACGATTGGCCCAGCACTTACGAGAGCCCGAGCTACCCCAATGTGTTCGCCGCAGGAATTGCTTTTGCGCCTCCACATGCCATCTCTCGTCCATACAAGACGCCGAAGGGTGACCTTGTCGCTCCAAGTCCTCCTCGAACGGGCATGCCATCGGGAGTCCAGGGAAAGACGGTGGCAGAAACAATTAATGACCGAATCCGACATGGCGATCTAGGTCGTGCCGCAAAGCGTGCATCGATGGCTGAAATGGGTGCAGCGTGCATTGCGTCGGTGGGTGCGGGTATTCGAAATGGTGCTGCCGCAACAATCACAATGTCGCCGATTGTTCCTGACACGAAACGGTACGGATCAAGTGGCCGTATCGCTAGTCAGACCTTTGGTGAGATTGGGTTAGCGGGGCACTGGATGAAGCGACTTTTGCACACATTGTTTATCTACAAGGCCAAAGCCCGTCCGGGCTGGTGGCTGATCCCGGAGTGAAAATGAATGATCAACGACCACCCACAAATATCGGAACCGGCGTCAATCGCAAAGAACAACGAAAGCGAATGGGATTACTCAGACAAGGCTTTCGATTTTTGGTTCTCAACTTCAAGATCTTTCGTCTGACTCGACACTGAACCAGACATGAACGAGTGGCACCGCAGATTCTCGGTTCTCGTCGGTTCAAGTTTGAGGTTGATTAGGGAGTGAGCGGTCGAGAGCGAATTCTCGCCGCAAGTGCATCAGCGACGAGCGATGTGGCTTGTCTGAAAAGGGGGGCCCTTGGATCCGTGGTCCGCCATACCAATGAAAGTGTTCGACCCCAAGTCGGATCCGCGAGTTCACGGATTGCCAGCCCACTACCGGCGCGTGCTTCAACCTCAACTGCGCACGCAGGTAGCAATGTTGCGGCGCTACTAGATGCAATCATCTGGCTAAGAACAGCGAGGCTCGTTTGGTGCACGCCACGACTATTCGTTGCATCGGCAATGCGGCAAACGTCGAGGATGTGATCGCGGAGACAATGGCCGTCTTCCAGCAAGAGAAGCTCGAGTCCACTTAGGTCCGTCTCGGTGACAAGCTTGGTTGTGTTGAGAGGGTTTGACTCAGCGAGTGCGAGAACGAATGGCTCGAAAAGCAGTTCGCTGACCTCAAGTGATCTGGTCTGGGCGGGAGTGGCTAAGAGGCCAAAGTCAATCCGACCTTGAGCAATTTCGCCTATGAGGTCGGCTGTTCGTAGCTCATGCAGTTCGAGATGCGCTTCGGGCCAGGATGTTCGCAACGTTCGAGCCAATGTCGAGAAGAGATAAGGGGCAATGGTTGGAATTGCGCCGATACGAATTGCGCCTACAACGGCGCCTCGATGAGCCGCTGAGGCGTGGGTCAGTTCGTCGGCCTGAAGTAGCAACATTCGAGCGCGGGTGATGACCTCTTCACCAGCGGACGTGGTGATGCAAGACGATCGGTTTCGCTCGAAAAGAACGAACTCAAGGCGTCGTTCAAGCTCGGCGATCTGAGCTGAGAGCCCCGGTTGAGAAACAAAGAGTGCCTCGGCAGCCCTGCTGAACGAGCCGTGGTCGGCAACGGCGACGGCGTATTCAAGTTGCCGAAAGGTTGGCCGCTCCACTTCCCTAGTATAATTTGAGATTATCGAAACTACAAATTACTTCTATTGGACTTCTTCAGTCGATGGGCGCAAGGTGGTCATGTCCTCATAATTCGCACAACTGAAAGAAGGAAGACCATGACCGAAAATATGGTTGGTGAGTGTCCGTTCTCAGGGGAGGGGGCATCCAATCGCGACTGGTGGCCTGACCAGATTGATGTATCCAAGTTGAACGAATGGTCCACTGATGTCATGGGTCAGGAGTTCGATTATTCGTCGGCCTTTCAGTCGCTTGATCTCGCGGAAGTCAAGCAAGAGATTCAAGATGTCATGACCGATTCGCAGGACTGGTGGCCGGCTGACTACGGAACCTACGGGCCGTTCTTTATTCGGATGGCTTGGCACAGTGCCGGGACCTATCGCATTAGCGACGGACGCGGTGGAGCTGGTGCTGGCATGCAACGCTTCGCTCCGCTGAACAGTTGGCCAGACAATGCGAATCTCGACAAAGCCCGACGGTTGCTTTGGCCCGTAAAAAAGAAATACGGACGTTCTCTTTCCTGGGCTGACCTGATTATTTTGGCGGGCAACGTCGCGCTTGAATCGATGGGCTTCGAAACATTCGGATTTGCGGGCGGTCGCCAAGATGTCTTCGAACCCGATGAAACCTACTGGGGCGCCGAATCGGCGTGGCTTGCCGACGAGAGGTACAGCGGCGATCGCCAACTTGAAGGGCCGCTCGCTGCCGTGCAGATGGGACTCATCTATGTGAACCCTGAAGGCCCCAACGGCGAGCCAGATCCAGTCGCGTCTGCTCGCGATATACGAGAGACCTTTCTGCGAATGGCAATGAATGATGAAGAAACCGTTGCCCTTATCGCTGGTGGTCACACTTTTGGAAAGAATCACGGGGCAGCGCCTCCCGAGGGCGTTGTTGGTCCCGAACCGGAGGCTGCACCTCTGGTTGAGCAGGGCCTTGGTTGGAAGAACTCCTTTGGCGCTGGAAATGGTGCCGACACCATCACGAGTGGGCTCGAAGGCGCGTGGACAAATAACCCGGTCAAATGGGACAACGGGTACTTCGACAATCTTTTCAATTTCGATTGGGAACTTACGACGAGCCCTGCTGGTGCAAAGCAATGGATTCCCAAAGCTGGCGCTGCTTCTGATGCAGTGCCGGACGCGCATCGCGCCGACGTTCGTCACGCACCGATCATGCTGACGACAGATCTCGCGCTCCGCTGGGATCCTGAGTACGAGAAGATCTCTCGGCGGTTCCATGAGAATCCTGAGGAATTCGCCGATGCATTTGCTCGAGCGTGGTTCAAGCTGACGCATCGTGACATGGGCCCTTATGAAAGAGGTTGTGGTTCAGAAGTGCCCGTCGAAGCCCAGATCTGGCAGGATCCGGTTCCGGCGCCTTCTGGTCCGAATATCAATGCCGCAGAGATCGCCGAACTCAAGGCCGGAATCTCGACGTCAGGGCTCAGCGTCCACGATTTGGTTTGGACAGCATGGGCCTCCGCATCAACGTTTCGAGGCACCGACAAGCGGGGCGGGGCGAATGGAGGACGTATTCGTTTGGCTCCGCAGCAGTCCTGGGAAGCAAATGATCCTGCACTAATCGCCAAAGTAATCGCCGCTCTGGAAGGGATACAGATCTCATTCAACAAATCGAATTCCACCGGTTCCAATGTCTCAATCGCAGATCTCATCGTGCTTGGTGGAGTCGTGGGAATTGAACAAGCGGCGAAAGCGGCGGGAAGGACGGTTGACGTGCCCTTCGCCCCGGGACGAACCGATGCTTCGCAAGAACTGACCGATGTCGCGTCGTTTGAGGTGCTTGAACCAGTCTTCGACGGGTTTCGTAACTATGTGCGAGACGGTCTCCCCATTCGCGCTGAGTCCCTTTTGATTGAGAAGGCGTCTCTGCTGACTCTGACTCCGAAAGAAATGACGGTACTTGTAGGAGGTCTCCGTCAGCTTGGTGTGACAACTCCTGAAACTGGCGATGGAGTGTTTTCCGAGCGGAAAGGTGTGTTGGCGAACGATTTCTTCACCAACCTCCTCGACAGTGCCACGGTCTGGGCACCCATTGACACGAACGAAACCAGATTCATTGGAGTCGAACGAGCAACTGGGCAGAAGAAATGGACGGCGAGTCGCGTCGACCTCGTATTTGGCTCGAATTCAGTACTTCGTTCATTGTGCGAGGTATACGGGGCTGATGACGGTGCAGAGAAGTTTGTCGACGATTTCGTTTCAGCCTGGGTAAAGGTCATGGATCTCGACCGATTTGATTTGCATAACTAAGGAACTTCGGTCGGGAGTGATGTGTGCGAAATTGATTCCGAACACCTCACTCCCGATCGCGTTTCACTTTTGGCCGAAACGCGTTTCACCACCTATTTCTGTAAACCCGTTGACCTGCGGGTTTTGAATTACGCGCCATCCCCACGAGGGCGGGGATGGACCGGAACGCGGCACGAAACTGTCGTGTGGCGGCCCGGGGCCATGGGCTGAGGGTAGTTCGGGGCATGTTGGGCGGTCGAACGTTCAGTGGCGACTACGTTTTCCGAGTCGACCGGCAAAGGGTCTCTCGACTATCTGGTCAAAGGGTGTTCTCATGGTCCGAAGGTTAGTTCTCGCAATGTTCGCTGTTGTGGCGATTGTGTTGGGTGGTGTTGTTGTCTCGACACCGGCTGGTGCCGTTGTCGATAGCGCGACAATCGTGCCTAGCCCGAACGCCAGCAACAGAGACCAACTGCTGTCGGTGTCGTGTGTGAGTTCGTTGGAGTGCGTTGCGGTTGGACTTTCGAATACCGGTGCCGCCCTAGAGACGTTGGCGATGGTGTGGGATGGCACGGTGTGGTCGATTGTGTCAAGTCCCAACCCTGGGCCCACAGCCACGCTTTCATCGGTGTCGTGTGTGAGTGCGTCGGAGTGTGTTGCGGTCGGTTCCACGTACACCGGCACGGCCTATGAGACGTTGGCGATGGTGTGGGATGGCACGGTGTGGTCGGTCGTACCGAGCCCCAATGTCGGAACCATCATCGATGTGCTCTCGTCGGTGTCGTGTGTGAGTGCGTTGGAGTGCGTTGCGGTCGGTTGGACGAATACCGGTGCCACCCTAGAGACGTTGGCGATGGTGTGGGATGGCACGGTGTGGTCGGTCGCGTCGAGCCCGAATGGCGGCGTAGATAACGATCGCCTGACGTCGGTGTCGTGTGTGAGTGCGTCGGCGTGTGTCGCGGTCGGTTGGTCTGCGACCGGTAGCTACCTGTTCAGAACGCTGGTGATGGTGTGGAACGGAGTCGTGTGGTCGATCGTGTCGAGCCCGAATGTCGGCACTGGTGACAACTTTTCGGAGTCGGTGTCGTGTACGAGTGCGTCGGGGTGTGTCTCGGTTGGCTATGCAGGCTCCGGTCCGGCCAAGGAGAAGTTATTGATGGTGTGGGACGGCACCGTCTGGTCGGTGATGCCGAGTCCCAGCGCCGGCTCCGGCGACAACCGATTGTTTTCGGTGTCGTGCGTAAGCGCGTCGGAGTGCATCGCTGTCGGTTACACATCCACCGGTTCGGCCAAGGAGACGTTGGTGATGGTGTGGGATGGCACGGTGTGGTCGATTATGCCGAGTCCCAACGCCGGCACCATTGACGATGAACTGTTGTCGGTGTCGTGTGTGAGTGTGTCGGAGTGTGTTGCGGTTGGTTACACGGATACCGGAAACAATGTGCGTGAGACGTTGGTGCTCTCGGTGACCGGTCCTGTTTCTCCGTCGACAACCACGACCTTGTCGTCACCCGAACAAGTCGTTCCAGCATTTACAGGCTGAACTCGCAGCAGTAGCGCCAGAGCGAATCTGCCTGACAAGACTGCGTTTCGCTTTTGGCCGAAACGCGTTTCACCTTGCATTTCTGTAAACCCGTTGACCTGCGGGTTTTGAATTACGCGCCATCCCCACGAGGGCGGGGATGGCGCGGAACGTGGCGCGAAACTCGGCGCAACGGCCCGGAAGCCATGTGGGAAGGGTAGTTCGGGGGTTCTGGGCCGATCGAAAGTTCAGTTCGATCAAACCGAAGTTTCGAGGGCTGTTTGGGCGCGCTGGTTGGCCAACGTCCTCTTGAGATGGTGGTGCATCGATTCGAACTGTCGAGAAATATCCCTGATCCGGGAACCGGCGAGCCGAATCCGACGACCTACCACTGTCGGGTCAATTTCGGATCCGAGCCCCGAATTGCTCTAAGGAGAACCAAATGCAGTGTTCCCGCTCGTCTCGCCTCGTCCGAGCCGTCCTGTTCGTTGCCGCGTCAGCAGTGACACTTGTGACGCTTGCGACCGCAAGCAGCGCCCACGCCGGCTTCAAGGCATACTCCGCCTTCGGCTTCGCTCCGAACCCGGCCGGAGGATCGAACGCAGCGTCGGGTGATCAATCGACATCGCCTTACGCGGCCGGTACGACCGTGACGATGTCCATGCGATCGGCGGTCGAGGTCCCGAGTGGTCAGAGTTGGGACCCGGCGCTCCACAGCAACGTGGACATGAAGATCACCGTGCCGACCGGTTGGACCAATCCGACCTGTGGCAGCGCCAATCTTCAGGTGAACAACGGCAGCACCAACAGCACCAACCAGCCGGGGGCGGCTGTTGCCGGGTGGCAGTGCGAGACCTACGTGAGTGCCGGCCACACGGTGATCCACTTCTGGGGGCCTCCGGTTGCATCGGGAGGTCTCGCGTCCGATGCTGCCCAGTACTTTGTGTTCTCCGTGACTGCCCCGTCACCCGCGGTCCAGACGACCTACGGGGTAGGTGGCACCGAAGGATTCACCGCAGATCAGCAGTACGCGAATGGTGAGATCTCGCACTGGTACCCAAGCGCCGATTATGTCGGCACCTATCCCGCTGGTGCTGATCCGACTACTCCAGCAGGTGGACTCCTGCGAACCGTTGCCGCCGCCGAGCCGACTACGACGACCACAGTTCCCGGCCCGGTCACACCGGCATTCACCGGCTGATATGAGCATCCGATCCACTCTGGCGCGGTTCGCCGCGTGCACTGCGCTGGGGTGGATCGCGCTCGGCGGTGTCTCCGCCGTCGCTTCTGCTCACGCCGAGTTCGAATCGACAAGCGTGACCGCAACGAGCACCACCCAGGTGGTGCTTGACGTTCCACACGAGCGCGCACCGAACGTTTTCAACACCGCAGTGCGGATCCAGATCCCTAGCGGATGGAGTGCGCCGACATGCACTTCGCCCGCTGGTTGGATCTGCTCGATTTCGTCCGGCGAGGTCGCGTTCTCCAAGAATGACCCCCGGTCCATCGTCGATTCTTCAGAGGTGTTCGGCTTCGCGTTGAGTGCGCCGGCATCGGCTGGCACCGCAACTTTCCCTGTGGCGCAGATCTACGACACGGGTGAGAACGTTCTTTGGTCGAGTTCCGCGCAGTTGCAGGTCACTTCCGGACAAGCGCCCACAACCTCTGCCCCGCAACCTTCGCCATCGCCGACCACTCCAAATGGCCCTCCGACCACGACTGCGCAGTCGGAGTCTTCGAATGCCGGTTCGGGAACCGATGGTGGTTCGTCGGCATCGACCGCTTTGAGTCCCGACTCCTCGAACGCGGTCACGCTCCAGGCTGACCAGACCGAGGATCTGGTGGGCGCTCACTCCACCTCGACCTCGGACGATGCCCCGATCCTCGGGATCGTGGTGGCGGTGATCGTCGTGATCATCGTCGGGGGAGCTGCTTTCGCCCTCGCGCGTCGTCGCGGCCGCTAGACGGAGCGGATAGGGCCCGAGTCCCCGGGTGCATCACGGAGTCCTCGGCGAGCGAGGGCCCAGACGGCGATCAGACTGATGATCTCGGGGGTGTGTGAGAGTTCGCGCGACAACGACACTGCACCGTCGGCGACATCGATGACTGCGGTGATTAGGAGCGCGGCGGTCACAACGACCGAGATCGGGAGGACCGTACGCGCTCGCGCGGGACGCACAACCACGACACCGAGCGCGATGACATAGGCGAGCGAGAACGCGCCCAAGTGTCGAGCGTCGTGGCCATCGATCTCCGAGCCTCCAAGCAGGTCGCCGAACGACGTAAGGGCGATTACCACTGCGCATATTGCAAGCACGCCCCGCGGGAACGTCCACGTCCACACACCATCGAGCATCCGCGCGCTTCGCACCACCGCAGGTGCCAGGTCATCCTGTGTTTCGGCTTCCCGCAGTTTGCTTCGACGCAGACCGTGGATGAACTCCCGCTGGGAGCGACATGATGGGCAGGTCGCGATATGGGACTCGACCAGCGATGGATCGAGACCAGGATCCTCGCCATCGGCGAGAGCACTGATGGCTTCCTGAACCTGAGCGCAGTCAATCATCGGGTTCCCATCGACTTCGACGTTTGAATCGGACTCTTGCTCACTGGACAATAATAGGGAGATGACGTCAGATCCCCTCCTGCCCCTGTTGTTGGCGGCACGTGAGGGCAATGACGCTGCCCTCACCGAACTCGTCCGACGCACCCAGGCGACTCTTTGGGAGTTGTGTCGCGCGTTGGGGCACCCCGATGATCCGGGCGATCTCGTGCAGGAAACCTATGAGCGGATGCTCCGGGCGATGCACACGTTCGAGGGCCGCTCACCCGTGCGCCCGTGGTTGCTCACGATCGCAAGAAGGGTTTGCGCCGACTCGGTGCGACGCTCGATTCGCCGACGCCGTCTGTTCGACAAGGCGGTGAGCGCGTTCGACGCCGGCTTGGTGTCCGCAGCCGATCGCAGTTCGATGGATCTGTTGCACCATCTCGATCCCGATCGACGCGAGGCTTTTGTGCTGACTCAACTCGTGGGCCTCTCATACGAAGAGACGGCTATCGTCCTTTCGTGCCCGATCGGAACCGTTAGATCGCGCACTTCGCGGGCCCGAGCCGACCTCAGGGCAGCGATCGCCGACGCTGACACGGCCTGAGTTTCGCTCGGAACTGTTGACCCCGTGCTTCTCTCGATTTATTGGGTCTCCAACAGTCGGGTGACATAAACCAACCATTGTGACGCTGGCTGCCGCGTTTCACTTTTGGCCGAAACGCGTTTCACTCTCTATTTCGGTAAACCCACCGACCTGCAGGTTGTGAATAACGCGCACGTTCCCACGAGGGCGGGGATGGACCGGAACGCGGCACGAAACTGTCGTGTAGCGGCCCGGGGACATGGGTTCAGGGTAGTTCGGGGCCTGTTGGGCGGTCGAAACTTCAGTGGCGACTATGTTTTCTAAGTCGACCGGCAAAGGGTCTCTCGTCTATCTCGTCAAAGGGTTCTCGTATGGTTCGCAGGTCAGTTCTCGCAATGTTCGCAGTTATGGCGGTCGTGTTGGGTTGTGTTGTTGTCTCGACACCAGCGGGTGCGGTTGTTGACGATGCGGTTGTTGTACCGAGCCCCAACGTAGGCGGCAACACCAACTCTCTGAGGCCTGTGTCGTGTGTCAGCGTTTCGTTTTGTGTCGCCGCCGGCTTCTACAACAACGGTCCGGTGGATCAGACGTTGATTGAAGTTTGGGATGGGGCTGATTGGACGGTGGTGACCAGCCCCAACAACGGACTCGATAACAATTACCTAAATGCGGTGTCGTGTGTCAGCGTTTCATTTTGTGTCGCCGCCGGCTTCTACCACATTGGTTCGTCGAATCAGACGTTGATTGAAGTTTGGGATGGGGCTGATTGGACGGTTGTACCCAGCCCCAACGTCGGCGGCAGTGCCAACTCTCTGAATGCGGTGTCGTGTGTGAGTGCATCGTTTTGTGTCGCCACCGGCTACTACAACAACGGTCCGGTGGATCAGACGTTGATTGAAGTTTGGGATGGGGCTGATTGGACGGTGGTGACCAGCCCCAACAACGGAATCGATAGCAATTACCTGAATGCGGTGTCGTGTGTGAGTGCATCGTTTTGTGTCGCCACCGGCAACTACGACAACGGTTCGATTTATCAGACGTTGATTGAAGTTTGGGATGGCACTGATTGGACGCTGATGACCAGCCCCAACGTTGGCGGCAATGGAAATCATCTGCGTTCGGTGTCGTGCGTGAGCACATCGTTCTGTGTCGCCACCGGCTACTACAACAACGGTTCGGTGGATCTGACGTTGATTGAAGTTTGGGATGGGGCTGATTGGACGCTGATGACCAGCCTCAGCCCCGGCGGCGATGACAACGATCTGCGTTCGGTGTCGTGCGTGAGCACATCGTTCTGTGTCGCCACCGGCTACTACAACAACGGTTCGGTGGATCTGACGTTGATTGAAGTTTGGGATGGGGCTGTTTGGACGCTGATGACCAGCCCCAACGTTGGCGGCGATGACAACGGTCTGCGTTCGGTGTCGTGCGTGAGCACATCGTTCTGTGTCGCAACCGGCTACTACAAAGACGGTTCGGCGAATCAGACATTGGTTGTGTCGTTGACCGGGCCAGTGCCCCCTTCAACAACTACAACGACAGTCGCGTCAGACCCCGTTGTCCCTGCGTACACCGGCTGAACCAGCGGCGATATCGCTAAGGCAACACTACGCGACAGGATCGCGTTTCACTTTTGGCCGAAACGCGTTCCACCATCTATTTCTGCAAACTCGCTGCCCTGCGGGTTTTGAATTACGCGCCATCCCCACGAGGGCGGGGTGTGCGTGGAACCTGGCGCGGAACTCGGTGCAACGGTCCGCAAGCAGTGAAGGTTGAAGACTTGCCGATAACAGCCAACACCTCGAGCACGGCTGTTCGTAGAACGGTTTTGCTACCCTCATCGCGTGAAGCGACTCGTACCATTGCCGAATCACTCGATCCCTCGACTGGTTCTCGTGGTTGCGCTAGTCGCGATGTTCTCCGTTTTGCCTCCGGCGGCACGCGATGCTTCAGCGGTTCCGCTAGGGGTTGAGTACGGAATCACTGGTCCGGACGCTTTCTCCACCGGGGGGCAATCAGAACTTGTGCCCACCACGATGGTGTCGCTTTCGACCGAGACGATGATCTTCCTCGGCTTTCGCTCGCTCGGTGCCGAGGTTGAGGCTCGAGCCGAAGTTGTCTCCGACCCCGCATCTCCGTCCTACGGCGATCATCTCCCGGTTGCAGTGAACGCCGAGAAGTACAACGCAACCGACGAGCAGGTTCGGACTGTCGTCGACTGGTTTGCCTCCCGCGAAGTGACGGTGGCTCCCGACGCCACGAGAACCTTCGTGCAGGCCAAGGTGACGATCGCATTGCTCGAGGGACTCACCGGCGCGTCGTTCGGTGCGTTCATCCCAGCCGGTCTGCCGACGCCACCCCCTTTTGTCATGATCTCGCCAGTAACGGCCATCTCCACCATCGCCCCGGAACTGGCCTCGGCAATTGATCGTGTCGCAGGCGTGGTGTTCACCGCTGCCGCTGCAGGAGAAGCGATGTCTTCTGCGGAGCGCCGATTCCCACTGACTTCACCGCGCACTGATCCAGCCTCGACGTCGTCGCTGATCGCTGCCGACGGAGGAACTCCCTGGCGCACCGGAACTCCCAGTGATGCATGTCCCGATGCCCTTGCAGTCACTGCAGGCGGTCACTCGATGGGTATCTCACCTGCGCAATTACGCGCAGCATACGGCGTCGACCATTTGTGGGATCAGGGTTTTCGGGGCCGTGGGGCTCGTATCGCGGTGGTCAACTACGCCCCATACCTTCCGTCTGACCTCGCAACCTGGAGATCTTGTTTCGGACTCGACGGCACTCCCATCACTGATCACGTCATCGGCCCGCTCCTCTCCGACACGATGCAGCGTCTCGAGACAACGTTGGACCTTCAGGCAGTGGTGTCGCTGGCCCCCGATGCCGAGCGAATTGACTGGTTCGGCGTCTCGCCGAGCGCTCCCACGATGATCGGTCAATTGACCCAATTACTTGCCCCCGCTTTCGACGCATCGTTGACGGGAGGAGTTGCCCCGGACGCCATCAACGTGAGTTTCGCTGTCTGTGAGCCAGAGTTCCTTGGCCAAGATCCAGCGTGGGACGTGGGGCTCTCCCTATTCGAACAAATGGTCGCCACCGGTGTTGCAAGTGGGATCGGAACATTCGTCGCCACCGGCGATCATGGTTCAACGGGTTGTTTCCCAACGACAAACGACGTCGCTGTCTCGTTTCCTGCTTCGAGTCGTTGGGTCACTGCGGTTGGTGGCACCAACCTGACACTCGACAAACAGAACCAAATCGTCTCATCGGGAGTATGGAACGATGCCCGCTTCTCCTCGCCGCCCCAACCGATCGATTTTCCATTCGACAGCGGAGGAGGAGGGGTCAGTCTTGTCTACCCCGTGCCGACATGGCAGTCCGGTTTCGCCCAAGGTCCAGCCCGCACCGTGCCCGATATCTCCAATTTTGCGGATGCAACTCCCGGGAGTTTTCTCTTCTTCGACGGCCAGTGGTCATTCGTCGGCGGGACATCCTTAGCCTCGCCCTTGCTGGCGGCTTCATTCGCACTGCAGTCCTCGGCGCTTGCAGCCCGTGGCGAACCTCGCCTCGGATTCGTTGCGCCGCTGCTCTATGCGATGGCCTCGGACCCCGATCCGGCCAACTCGGGAATCCTCGTTGACGTTGTCCTTGGCGACAATGATCCACATGGTGTCGGCGTCTACGAAGCGGCGCCTGGCTACGACCTTGCCAGCGGGCTCGGTTGGGTGCGACAAGACGCGCTGTTTGACTTTCTCGGTCAACGTGGTCTCGATCCGATCCCACCCGCATTCACGGGCTGAGCACGCCGTCCCCTTACCGAGCCGTGCGCTGTTTTGGTTTTGGTGCAGTCTCTGTTCCGTGGCTTTCGGGCTGAGGGAAGGAGACTGCCGCTCTTACATGTCCAACGGAGTACTCGCCGATTTTGTGGCGCATTCTCGATGAGCTGAAGTCGGGACCCGCCGGAATTCTTTCGATCATCAGCAGCAAGTGCATAGTCATCGGGCTTCGTTGTACAGGATTGCGACCGCGTTTCACTTTTGGCCGAAACGCGTTTCACTACCGATTTCTGTAAACACGTTGACCCGCGGGTTTTGAATTACGCGCCATCCGCGCGGTTATGGCGACGTGGGCCTGGTAGCCGTGGAAGTCCAACAAATGTCGATGACGACCAACGCTTCGAGCGCGACCGTTTGGCAGCATCATCTTGAGATGGTGGTGCATCGATTCGGAATCTTCGCGTAGGCCGAGCAGGCGACTGAATGAATCGCCCATTCCGGAAACTCTTGAAGGCCAATTGGCCCTTGTAAGAGTCCCGCCGATCACGTAATGTGTAACGGAATACCGGAACGTTGGGACAAAAAGGAGATTTCGGGTGAGTGTTGCAGGGACATTGCTCAGGCAAGCCCGTCTGGCCGAAGGTGTCTCCTGCCGCGGCCTGGCCCGCCGAGCCGAAACCGTTCCGTCTCGCATCTCGGAAATTGAGCGGGCGGTTCATGATCCGGGAGTGGCCACGCTCGAGCATTCGTTAGGCGCGCTTGGCTGGCAGTTGACTGCAGTTCCTACTCGCCATCCCACGGCAGCCGCGGTGGCGTTGGCAATTCGCGACTCGGCGGTGCCGGGTATCGCTGCGAGTGAGACTGACTCCGCGTTCAGGGCGCTGATTTCGCTCGCCGATGGCCTTTCGGCATCCGATGCATCGAGCCGTGTTGTTCTTTGCTTCGCCGCTCCTCCACTTACAGGAGACGAGCGAATCGATGCAGCTATCGCTGCGATAGTCGAGCACTTTCTTGAAGCTCGTGGGTTGCTTCCGGAGTGGCTGAATGCAACCGAGCGCGTGCTTGACAAACCGTGGATTCCAGACCCGTACGCAAGTACCACTATCGCCGACGAAACGCCGCCAGCCTTTCGGCGTAGGGGAGTATTTCTCGCGCAGCGCGAACTCGGAAGCGTCTGATGGACGTCACCTTCGACCGAGATGCAATCATCGCTGCACTCACAGAACTTGCCGATGAATTGGTTCGATCTGGAACGCAGATTCAAATCAGGGTGGTAGGTGGCGCCGCCATCTCGGTGGGATTCGATCGAGAAACCACGACGACCGACGTTGACGCGCTGTACGGAGCAAACCCTGATATTGAGAATGCAGCGCGAACAATCGCCTACCGAAATGGGTGGCCTGAAAACTGGTTGAACGACAACGTCAAGCAGTTCGCGTCCCACTTCGACACAGCCGATGACTGGATCAATCTCGATGTTCGGGACGGTGTTGCCATTCGAGTCGCCGGAGCGCGGCTTCTACTAGCGATGAAGCTATTTGCTGCACGCGGACGACGCGATTCCCAGGACATTGATCGCTTACTCGATGCCTGCGCCATAACAGATGTCGATAGCGCGATTGCCGTCTTCGACCGCTATTACCCAGAAGAGGAACTTTCCGAGAGAGCGCTTCGGCAACTCACTGAACGGTTCAGCGGTTCGGCAACGGTTTGATGCGGCAACCAGATTCGAGGAGTCGGGATACCTCTGCGTTTACCGGCTGAACCCGCGGCGATATCACGAGGCCCTAACAGGTCGGTAAGGCCGCGTTTCACTTTTGGTCGAAACGCGTTTCACTCTCTATTTCTGGAGACACGTTGACCTGTGGTTTGGACATTCGCGCACGTCCCACGCGGGCGCGGTGTGAGTGGAACCTGGTGCGAAACCCGGTGCAATAGCCCGCAAATCACTAGGGAAAGGTTCGTTCCGGGGTTTTAGGCGGTCGAACGTCGCTTTGTGGCTAGGCTTTGTTTGTCGACCGGCAAAGGGTCTCTCGACTTTTGGTCGGGAGTTCTCAGATGGTTCGCAGATCTGTTCTCGCAATATTCGCAGTTCTTGCTGTAGTAATGGGCTGCGTTGTTGTTTCGACACAGGCGGGTGCGGTTGTCGACGATGCGGTTGTTGTACCGAGCCCGAATGTCGGATCCAATCACAATCAGCTGTATTCGGTGTCGTGTGTGAGTGTGTCTGATTGTGTCGCGGTTGGTGACTCGTGGACCGGTTCCGTCTATAAGACGTTGGTGATGGTGTGGGATGGCGCGGTGTGGTCGGTTGTGTCGAGCTCCAATGTCGGATCCGGCAACAATCGGCTGGAGTCGGTGTCGTGTGTGAGTGTGTCTGATTGTGTCGCGGTTGGTAACACGTCCTCCGGTTCCGTCTATAAGACGTTGGTGATGGTGTGGGATGGCGCGGTGTGGTCGGTTGTGTCGAGTCCGAATGTCGGATCCGGCAACAATCGGCTGGAGTCGGTGTCGTGTGTGAGTGTGTCTGATTGTGTCGCGGTTGGTGACACGTGGACCGGTTCCGTCTATAAGACGTTGGTGATGGTGTGGGATGGCGCGGTGTGGTCGGTTGTGTCGAGCCCTAATGTCGGATCCGGCAACAATCGGCTGGAGTCGGTGTCGTGTGTGAGTGTGTCTGATTGTGTCGCGGTTGGTGACTCGTGGACCGGTTCCGTCTATAAGACGTTGGTGATGGTGTGGGATGGAGCGGTGTGGTCGGTTGTGTCGAGTCCGAATGTCGGATCCAATCACAATCAGCTGTATTCGGTGTCGTGTGTGAGTGTGTCTGATTGTGTCGCGGTTGGTTACACGGACACCGGTTCCGTGGATGAGACGTTGGTGATGGTGTGGGATGGGACGGTGTGGTCGGTTGTGTCGAGTCCGAATGTCGGATCCAATCACAATCAGCTGTATTCGGTGTCGTGTGTGAGTGTGTCTGATTGTGTCGCGGTTGGTGACATTGAAATAGGGGAAGAGTTCCAAAATATGCTGGTGATGGTGTGGGATGGCGCGGTGTGGTCGGTTGTATCGAGCCCGGATGTCGGATCCGACGACCATTGGCTGCAGTCGGTGTCGTGTGTGAGTGCATCGGAGTGTGTCGCCGCGGGCTCTTACGACAACGGTCCGCGGGACGAGACGTTGGTTGTGTCGTTGACTGAACCAGAGCCTTCTTCAGCAATCTCTGTTGACACTGCGGTTGTTGTGTCGAGCCCCAATGTCGGCACCGGCGATAATGAGCTGAATTCGGTGTCGTGTGTGAGCGCGACTGAGTGTGTCGCGGTTGGTGAAACGAACACTGGTTCCGCGACTGAGACGTTGGTGATGGTGTGGGATGGCGCGGTGTGGTCGGTTGTGTCGAGCCCGAATGTCGGATCGGGCACCAATGACAACGCTCTGTATTCGGTGTCGTGTGTGAGTGTGTCTGATTGTGTTGCGGTTGGTAACACGTACACCGGCTCCGTCTGGGAGACGTTGGCGATGGTGTGGGATGGCGCGGTGTGGTCGGTTGTGCCGAGCCCCAGTCCCGGCACCAGCGACGATGAGCTGTATTCGGTGTCGTGTGTGAGTGCGTCTGATTGTGTTGCAGTTGGTTACACGTACACCGGTTTCGTCTATGAGACGTTGGTGATGGAATGGGACGGCGCGGTGTGGTCGGTTGTGTCGAGCCCGAACGTCGGATCCGACGATAATGAGCTGTATTCGGTGTCATGTGTGAGTGTGTCTGATTGTGTCGCGGTTGGTTCCTGGTACAACAACGAGGTTGACGTGGACGAGACGTTGGTGATGGTGTGGGATGGCAATGTGTGGTCGGTCGTGTCGAGTCCGAATGTCGGATCCGGCAATAATGAGAATTATCTGAATGCAGTGTCGTGTGTGAGTGTGTCTGATTGTGTCGCGGTTGGTTACACGTACAACGACGAAGATGACGTGGACGAGACGTTGGTGATGGTGTGGGATGGCAATGTGTGGTCGGTCGTGTCGAGCCCGGATGTCGGATCCGTCAGTGATAATGAGCTGTATTCAGTGTCGTGTGTGAGTGTGTCTGATTGTGTCGCGGTTGGTTACACGTACTACGACGACGACGAGGATTCCGCCTGGGAGACGTTGGTGATGGTGTGGGATGGCGTCGAGTGGTCGGTTTTGTCGAGCCCCAATGTCGGATCCGACAATGACAATGAGCTCAATTCGGTGTCGTGTGTGAGTGCATATTTCTGTGTCGGCGCCGGCGGTTATTACAACGATTCGGTGCAAAAGACACTGGTTTTGTCGTTGACCGGCCCAGAGCCTGTGTCAACAACTACGACGACTGAGCCTCTGCCAACAGCGACAACGGCTGTGTCGTCGTTAGACCAACTCGTTCCAGCGTTCACTGGCTGAACCTGCGGCGTTATCGCCAAGGCGAAACTCCTCGGTAAGGCAGGGTTTCGCCGTGTACTGAGACTGAGGCAAAGTGGTCAGTGAAATCCGAGCGAGAAAGTCTCCGCGAAATTTAGGCCGAGTTACGTGATGGTTGATGTGTCCATTCCAATTGCAGCGCAGTTAGGTTTGCGCTCGAGAAGCAGTCTTGGGGATCTTTGAAACGTCTCGGATCAATTCTCATTGTCGGGCTGCTTTTTTCTGGCTGCGTTAGCAGCTCGCCGAACTCGTCGTCTGATCAGACGTTGATGGTCGAGTCGACGAAAACGACCGAAACTGTGACGACCACGACTTCATCATCCACCACCACCACCACCACAACAGCTGTCACCCAACTTCCTCTTGCCGGAAAGGTCGTCGCCATCGACGCCGGTCATAACGGTGGTAACGCGGCGCACTCGGCCGAGATCAATCAACTCGTTGACGCCGGCAACGGCGTGACTAAGGCCTGCGATACCAGTGGCACGGCTTCAAACGATGGTTACCCTGAATTCGAGTTCACGCTTTCTGTTGCGAAATACTTGCAGGAGTTACTTGAGACTCAAGGCGCAACAGTTGTGATGGTGCGCACCGATTCCAGTGGATGGGGTCCGTGCATAACCCAGCGGGCAAAGGTCGGAAATGACGCAAATGCCGACATCTCCATTTCTATTCACGGAGACGGCAACAACACTCTCGGCGATCGAGGCTTCCACGTACTTGTTCCGCAACCGACGAACATCAACTCAGCGGTAGCACCGGACTCAAACCGTTTCGGTGTCATGCTGCGCGATGCATTTCTCAGTACGGGAATGCCCGTCTCGAACTACCTCGGCACAAACGGCATCATGCCCCGAGGCGATCTCGGCCAACTGAATCTCTCCACCGTTCCCAAGGTGTTCATTGAATGCGGCAACATGCGTAACTCCACCGATTCCTCAATGATGCAGTCGGTGGCGTTCCAGCAAGCGGCCGCAGCCGCGATCGATGTTGCGTTGGTTCAGTTCCTGACCTGATCCCAGCCCGACAAAGTTTTCACCAGAGTTGAAGCGAGCAGCCGCGAATCAGCTGGGCGCAACAATGATTCTTGCGACGAGCACTACCAAAAGAATGAGTGAGAGCGAAGTCTGCAGCATCATCATGACCTTGACTGGTCGTGTTCGGATGCCTTCGATTGTCGGCCCGAACGTTGATTGTGTATTGAAGGAAAGAAACAGGTAATCGATCCAGCGAGGTGGATCGTCTGGGTGTGCTCCATTTGGCGGAAAGTCGAACGCCCCACCCTTGAGATAGGCGTCAGCAAGCTGATACCAGAGCGAGAACGCCAGCATGTTGGATACGAAGAGCAGCCCCAAATCAAGGATCAACCAGTTCTGGCTGGCGTTTTGGAGGCTGCGCGCCATGACCAACGTGACCATGTTGACGATCACATTTAGGGACGCAGCCGAGAGGTAGACGCAGAGAATGATCAGTGCGAATTTCGAATGTGACTCTCGTGATGTGGTGAATCGGCGTCGGAGAAATTCAATGATGACGACAACAAAGACGACGACGAACAGGACATCGGAGACATCGCCGATTACTCGGACGAGTTTCTCGGTGAGATCAGCGTCGTTGCGGATGCGCTCAATCCGGAGCCCAAGCACCACATCCACCGCCTGGATGAGGAGGACCACGAGAAAGAACGCACCGAGGCGGATCGGATTACGGTGCCAGTCGTCTCGGCAAAGGTCGCCTTCGCAGCAAGGCAACTGTGGTGTTGCGGTCTCGGACTCGTTGTTGTCAGGCACGAAACAACTTTCTGCTGAGGAGTAATTGGTCGGAATCTTGTGATTCCGGATCGCATCGTTGAACACTACGCCTGACTTTTGTTTGGGGGGCTTTCAACGAACTCGTATGAAGCCGAGAATCGTTGGCCTTTTGACCGGGGATTTCGCAGCTCGAGCGTCTTGAACGGTCCCTAATCATCAGGCCGCACTGACGGGCGCTAGTGGACAGTGACGGTGTCCGTGTCGCGTCCTGAACGAAGCACGGCCCCAGGCCGCGCACCGGTGGATGCGCCATCGGCCACGGTAACAATGCCCCCGACGAACACGCGCACGACGCCGACCGAACCAGCGTGCATCCGCGGTGAGCCGCCGGGGAGGTCATGCGCAATTGTCGGCGTAGCGGTGTCGACGGTGGCGGGATCAAACACGACGAGATCGGCGATCCATCCTTCGGACACTTGACCGCGATCGCGCAGCCCGAGATGACGCGCTGGCGCGTCGGTGAGCGCATGCACGGCACGCTCAAGACTCAACAACTTCCGTCCACGAAGTGAATCCGCGAGCAAACGTGTGGGGTACGAACCCCCGCACATGCGGTCGAGGTGCGCACCGGCATCGCTGCCACCAAGGATGACATCGGGCTCGTCCCATAGATCACGGCGCATATTCCAGTGGGCATCGTCGTCATCGGAAGCACTCGGCCACAACACCGTGCGGAGATCGTCGGCGATGACGATGTCGATCAGAGTATCGAATGGCTCTTCGTCGCCACGCTCAGCGGCGATATCACGCACCTTGCGCCCGGCGAGTCCGTCATTGGCTGCGCTGAACGTATCGCCAATGATGTAATCGGCGAATCCTGCGAGACGCCGGAACATACCGGCTTCCTCACTGTCGGCTCGGGCCACCATCATCCGACGCGTGGCTTCGTCCCGCAGCATCTCGATGCGCTCTGGAACAGGCGCATTCAGGATCGGGCCCCAACCGGGCATCAGGTTCAACGCGCAGTATGTACCAAAGCTCATGTTCATCGGAACAATCACCGGCATGGTGAGTGCCACGACTCGACCACCGAGTTCGCGCGCACGCTTCGAGACCGCAAGATGGCGATCGACGCGATCTGGGTCACGCGTATCAACAACAAGCAAGTTCCAGTTGAGCGGTCGGTTGGCCCGTACCGACATCGCTGGGAGAAGTTCGAGTTCTGATTCGTCGAACCCGTCGCTTGCCCCTTCGAAGATTCCTTCGAGTGTGGTGCCGGGCCATTGGCCAGTTTCTTCACATAACGAAAGGATCTCTTCGCGGTCCGCACCCTTCGCTGGCACCGGATCGCCATTTCCGTCACTGTGCGATGACGAACAGTCCATTGACAGACCGAGCGCGCCGGCTTCGATCGAAGCACCGAGCGCTTTGCGCATCTCGTCGAGTTCGTTCGAAGTCGCTGCGCGGAAGTTTGCCTCTGCTCCGAGCACGTAGCGGCGCAGCGCACTGTGACCGACCATGAAGCCAGCGTTCACTGCGATTGTGCCTTCGAGTGCGTCGAGATACTCGCCGAAGGTTGTCCACGTCCACGGCACTCCCTGTTCGAGTGCGGCGAGCGGCATGCCCTCGACCTTTGCGAGCATGCGGCGGATGTAGTCGGCATCTTTTGGATGAACTGGGGCGATGCTGAAACTGCAGTTACCACCGATCACCGACGTGACGCCGTGGACGTTCGATGGAGCGGCGAACGGATCCCAAAAAAGTTGCGCGTCGTAATGCGTGTGCATGTCGACGAAGCCGGGGGTCACGACTAGGCCGGTCGCGTCGAAGGTCTCGCGAGCTTCTTCGCTCAACGTGCCAGGTTCGACGATCGCCACGATGCGGCCGTCTCGAACGCCGATGTCGGCGGCGAATGCCGGAGCACCCGTACCGTCCACCACAGTTGCGCCGATGATCCGATGGTCAAGCACTGTTCCCCCTCATCGCCCGACTTGAAGCCGGATCCCACGGGGGAATCTAGGCGCTTTGATCGAAAGGCGCCGAGTGCCGGAGCGCCGGAGTACCGACCCAACTAGCGTTGCGTGATGCGCCTAACGGAACTCTCGCGTACTGCTCGAATATTTTTCGGCGTAATTGCCGCCGGCCTCGGTCTTGGCGGTGCTGCCACGCAGGTAGTTCAAGCGTCGGCTGACCCCGCAAACAGAGGGTCTTCCGATTCGTTGAATCCAGCCACGCTTCCTGCCCCAGGCACCTATCAGTCGTGCACAGGCTTGTTTGGACTCTACAAATTGAATTCAGACTTGGTGTCATTCGACATTGTGCAAGGAGCGAACCCTGTCGCAACTCTTCCCGTAATGGGAACGGACATCGTCCCGGTCGTCAGGCTGAGTGATGGAACTACCTCGGTCTCGTGCGAAGCGGTTTCGGGTTGGGCCGATGAGGCGGGTTTTTCCAACTATCTGAATTACGACTGGATTGTGGGAACGTCGATGGCGTACCCAGGTACTGGCTACTACTTGGTCCCTGCAATCAATGGTGACACGTTCAACGTCAACGGCGGTCAGTTCGTTCCAACGACACGATCAGTTGAGTACCTCACCAATCTGGGCTTGGCTGAAACGTTGTCGGCGGATCCGGGCCAACTAGTTGCACTCGCGTCGAGCTATCACCCGTATTACGGACCCTGGCCGACGAGTTCGAGCGGACTGTCTGATCCCTTTTTCACGCGCGTGTATGCGGCGATACTCAATTCCGCCACCGGAAGCCAAGCGCAGGTCGATTACCTCAACCAACAGTTATCCCTCCTCTCCGATAGCCAACCCATGACATGCAGCGATCAAGATCCGACCCTGATTGCGCTTGTTGCGACGATGCAGTCGCTCTCAACAGGCTTCAATCCAATGTCTGTTGCCACGGAGTGCTCCGACCTGAGTGAAGGGACACTGGCGATTGGAAGGATTCAACTTTTCAATGCCGAAGTTTCTGACACAGAAATCACACTGACGGTTTCAGGTCCAGCCCCGCCTACGACCACGACGTCGACGACAGTTGCCGTCGACCCGCTCGTCCCCGTGTTCGCCGGTTAGCTATTGCTCAACGATCCTTTCCCTGAGGTTGAGCTCCCGCCGCAGGGAACATCATCGGTGCACATCCGGGAATCAGCACTACCTGGCGGTCGTTGGAGCGTGCGTTGCGCGTTGACCAATGCCCATCCCGATGGCTGCCTGCTCGACGATCCCATCGAAACGGGTGATGCGTTCGTGCTGTGGCGGGTCGGCATCGACGATCAGAATCGCGGAGTGATTCGACTTAATCGTGATTCACTTCGCGGTTCACCCCCGCTCTGGTTTGTGATGGTTCCCGAGCCTGATATGGATCGCCCGGCGATGGTGCTTGTGGGTTTCGCTTCGGATCATCTTCCGGTTGGAACGGTGATTACTGACCCGATGTTCTTTTCAATGGCTGTCTCCAACGAGGACCAGGCTGGCGCAATCCGCTGGTGGTACGAGGACGGAGTGATTGATCAAGTCTTTGTGCAACCGAATTTCCGGCGGCAGGGTGTGGCTACCGAGCTCATTTATGCCGTCGGTGCTTGGCAGGCACTTCATGGGCACCCAGTGAATATTCGCAGTGATCATCGTCGAACTGAGCTGGGACAACATTTCGAGGCTGGAACCCAATTCCCCTCGCGCTTCATGGCGGTCACTGAAGTTTCGCCGCCGATGGATTTCCCCGAGATCAGACCAGATACCAACTGAGGCGATTCGGACTACCCCAAACCGCGAATGGGTTTTGGGATGGCATTTCGGCGCAATCCCCTATCTAGTTGCCTGACGGGCGGACTTTCGGTGCGAGAGCGATCAAGACATTGGGTGCCAGTGGGTACCTCGTTCCCGGGTGAATGTCAGTAATCTGCCATCTCATGGATTGGATCTCTGACCCCACCGCCTGGAGTGCCCTTGCGGCACTACTCACCCTTGAGATCGTGCTCGGTGTCGACAATGTCGTCTTCATTTCGATTCTCGCCTCCAAGCTCCCGCCTGAGGAGCAAGACAAGGCCCGAAGAATCGGCCTTCTCGCCGCAGGCGGAATGCGAGTTCTCCTGTTGTTGGCAGTGGGTTGGGTCGTCACTCTCAAGAATGAGTTGTTTGTCATCGGATCCGTGGGTTTCAGCGGCAAAGAGTTGATATTGCTCGCCGGCGGACTTTTCCTCATTTACAAAGCCACGAAAGAAATCCATCACAAACTTGAGGGCGACGAGGGCGAAACTTCCGCAAAGGTTGCGCCCACGATCG
Organism: Acidimicrobiales bacterium; assembly: GCA_044239895.1. GTDB lineage: Bacteria > Actinomycetota > Acidimicrobiia > Acidimicrobiales > Acidimicrobilacustridaceae > Acidimicrobilacustris. The sequence continues at coordinate 560,996 of JBIIAM010000001.1, forward strand.
TTGCCGTCATCGGCCAGGTTCTTCTGCTCGATATTGTGTTCTCGATCGACTCGGTCATCACGGCGGTCGGTATGACCACCTATGTGGGGGTCATGGTCATCGCCATCATGGCGGCTGTTTTCGTGATGCTCCTGGCCTCGAAGGCCATCTACACATTCGTGAATGCCCATCCGTCGGTGAAGATGCTGGCGCTGGCCTTCCTACTTCTGATTGGCACGACGCTGATTGCCGAGGGGTTCGGACAGAAGATTCCTAAGGGCTATATCTACGCTGCCATGACCTTCTCCGTATTCGTGGAAGTCCTCAATATCGGCACCCGGCGCAAGAAGAAGCACGTCGAGCCGCTGCACCTGCGCCAACCGGTCATTAACGACTAGGTCGGTCTCCTATTCGAGGCCTGTGCAGAGGGGACCGTTGGTGCCCGATTTTGCTGGCTTGAATACGTGACAAACGCCACAAATGGTCTAAATTCAGGATCTGAGTAAGAAACTGGACAGAAATGCTCGCATCTCGGTTCGGTTAATTCTAAAGAGTCCAACCCTCAAGAAAGCAATGGTGCAATGGACGAAATCATGACAACCAGTTCGAGCATGATGAATGCGGTGACGTTGACTGGCAACGAATACTTGCTGGTCTACAACGTGTTCTCTTTAGTGGTGGCGTCAATGTTCGCCGCCTTCGTTTATTTCCTTATGAACGCTTCGCAGGTTGCGAAGCAGTACCGCAACGCAGTGGTCGTCTCAGCGGTCGTCGTCGGAATCGCGGGTTACCACTACTTCCGCATCTTCTCCGGCTGGGCCGATGGCCAGTTCAACGAGGGCTACCGGTACGCCGACTGGCTCCTCACCGTGCCGTTGCTGCTCATTGAACTCCTGATCGTTCTCGGTCTGACTTCAGAGAAGCGCCGTCCGCTCACGATCCGCTTGGTCATTGCTGCCGTCCTGATGATTGGCCTCGGTTACCCGGGCGAGATTTCGACTAGCGACAGCACGAAGTGGATCTTCTGGGCGTTGGCGATGATTCCATTCATCTACATCCTCGCCACGCTTTACAAGGAGATCACTGCAGCAACGAAGCGCGAGTCGGCCGGAGTGGCCAAGGCCCTTCGTCTTGCACTCATCCTCCTGCTGGTGGCCTGGTTCGTCTACCCGATTGCCTTCCTCTTCCCGATCATCTTCGGCGAGGACAGCTCGATGGCCGAGACAGTTCGTCAGGTTGGGTACTCGGTGGCCGACCTTCTGGCCAAGCCGGTCTACGGCCTTGCCATCCTTGCGGTCGCAAAGCTTCGTACCAGCGAAGAGGCTTCCGCCTAGAGCTGAGCCGTACGCAGTCGCAGTACTCCGCAGCGTCGTCATCTGGGGCACTCCCTCAGGTGGCGGCGCTGTGGCCGTTTTCCGCGTGGGCGCAAAATCGGCGGTGGGGCGGCCGCAAACGCTCATTTGTCCGTGGAACTGCGCGCGCCACGGGATAGATCGAGTCAGGCCCGAGGTGGGGATGCATCCTCCGGATCAAGCATCTTGATCAACTTCGGTACCAGCTGATCCGGTGGGCTGGATGAATTCGGGCCACCAGCCCGGATCCAATCGGCCAGGGCTGAGATATCGCCATCCCCGTGTATGTTGCCGAACCAATTGGCACGGCGGTGCGCATTTGGGCCGTGGGGTCTAACGACAACGACGTTCGAGTACGAGCAGTGGTTGAGGCAGCCGCTGACACGCACGCGACAGTCACCCCGCTCGCTTGCTGCCTGACGGAGGATTTCGAGATGCCCGTCATGGTCGGTGCCGGGATGTTTGCTCAGACTTCCGCAACAACATGCTCGACACACAACGACGGTGCACCCATTGCCCCGGTGGTTTTCGATTGAGAGAAGCGGCTGGTCAGAGTCGGTCACGGCACCGGGCTCCTCAAGGAACTGACGAGCCCGTCAGCGCCTCCGACCGCGAGGTAGCGCTCGTCCGTCGACCAGGCGAGAGCGGAAATCGCTTCGGAGAATCGGTGTTCGCCGATCTGCTTGGGCCGCTTCTTCGTCTCCCAGAAGATGAGGGTGCCCGCAGCGTCGCATGTCGCAAGACACGACCCTTGCGGAGAGTATTGAAGAGCACTGATGTGTCGCTCATGGCCGCCAAGGGTGACCGGCCGACTGCCTTGTGGTCCTTTGCCGGAGAAATCCCAGATCGTGATGTCTCCGACGCTTCCAACGGCAAGGAATCGAGACGTCGGATCCCATGCCGTGTGTTCGATCTTCGCGGGATATCCGGACATCTGCATGTCGTCGCCGGTCCAGAGACGCCAGATGTGAACGCTCGCATCTTGGCAACCGCTCGCGGCCCACTTCCCGTCGGGAGAAAGGTCGAGGCTCAGAAGCGAGCCTTTCCATGGGAAGTGCTTGGGCTTGGGATTTGGCTCGCCTGGTCGAAACCAGTCGACGCCGCCGTAGCAGGTCGCGCCGATCGACGTCCCGTCCACGGACCACGCGACCGAAGTAACGGTGGAGGCCAAGTCATCCCACCGACCAACGAGATCGCCGATCGCATCGAACACAAACAGTGATTTCCCTGAGGCCACGGCGAGCAGATTGGCCACTGGAGACCAGGCGAGTGCCCCCGGCCAGCCCTTCAGCAGCGCTGAAACGAAGACTTCGGGGTTGTCCGCATGCGAAATGCGGACGCGTTCGTCGTGTCCGCAAGTCGCCAGATGGTTTCCATCTTGAGACCATCCGCCCGCGAGGGCACCCCGCGGATGCTCCGCAAGGGCGAAAAGGGTTTCGCCAGACTCGGGATCGAGAATGACGACTTGGCCGGAGAGTGATCCGACGAGAAGCGCGCCATTCCGAGGAGAGCAATGAACAAATGTGACGTAATCATCGACTGCATTTGTCCAGTTCGGCGTGGCTGCCTCGGTCGCATTTACGTCCGGTTTCGCCATCACTTCACCAAGCACTCGGAAAAGGACCGGTTGAGTTGTTCGCGATCGAGATTGCGCCCGATGAATACCAATCGGTTGATTCGCGTCTCGTCATCGGCCCAGGCCTTGTCGGCTTGTGCGTCGAACAACATGTGGACGCCCTGGAAGACGTAACGCTCGTCCTCTCCATCGAGAGAGAGGATTCCTTTCATCCGGAAGATGTCGGTTCCCTGTGTCGCGAGAAGTTCGCCGAGCCAGTCGTTGAGTTTCTTCCCATCGACGCTCCCTTGCACCTCGATGCCCACTGAGGTGACGCTCTGATCGTGTTGATGTTCGGATTCGGTCAGGAACCGGGGGTCCATTTCCAGGACTCGGCCAAGATCGAAAGCTCCGACATCAAGAATCTGATCCAGATCGATTTCGCCGAAGGCGGAGCGACTCATCTTCGCCATCGCGTTGATCGAACGGATCCGAGTCTCTATGCGCTCGAGGTCGACATCGGAAACGAGATCCGTCTTGTTGATCACTATTCGGTCGGCAAAAGCGATCTGCTCCAAAGCTTCGTTTTCGACTCCTTCGGGCTTCTCTTCATCGAGATGGATCTCGATGTGCTTGGCATCGACGAGTGTCACGATCGCATCAAGTCGAAGTTGACTCCGGATCTCGTCGTCAACGAAGAATGTCTGAGCAACGGGAGCCGGATCGGCGAGTCCCGTTGTCTCGATCAGGATGTGGTCGAATTTGTCGCGTCGGCGCATGAGATCGCCAAGAATGCGGATCAGATCGCCGCGAACCGTGCAACAGATGCACCCGTTGTTCATCTCGAAGATCTCCTCCTCGGAATCGATGACGAGGGCATCATCGATCCCGATTTCTCCGAATTCGTTCTCGATGACAGCAATCCGCTTGCCGTGATTTTCGGTGAGGATGTAGTTGAGCAGTGTCGTTTTTCCTGAACCGAGAAATCCTGTGAGGACAGTCACGGGTACTAGTTGGGTATCAGCTTCCATGTGAAATTCCATTTCCTTGTGCGGCCCGAGAGCGGTGCTCATGGGTGACGGTGATTGCTCGGTTTCGTGAAGGGATTGTCAGAAGAAAGATGCCGAGGAAGACGGTCGCAGCAGTAAGTGCGATGGTTGCCCCGGGTGGGGTGGAGAGGTGATAACTGAGGATCAAGCCGATGACGGCGGCTCCGAGGCCGATCAGGGCGGAAACCGTTGTCATCACTCCAATGCGATTGGTGATGAGACGTGCAGATGCAGCCGGGGTCACCAGCATTGCGACGCTCATCAACAAGCCAACGGTCTGGAGACTGACAACCACGCAGATGGAGACAAGCCCGAGCACGATGAACCGAAGCAAGCCAACATTGATTCCAACCTGTCGGGCATGGATGGGATCGAATGTCGCCGAGATCAGGTCGCGAAAGAAGATGGCGACGGTCGCAAGCGCGAGCACGGCCAGAACGGCGTTGAGTCGCACGTCGCTCGGGGCAACGGTGGTGATCTGTCCGAAGAGGAAATGCGTGAGATCGACAGAGATGCTGGAACTTCGGCTGATGATGATCACTCCGAGAGCGAAGAGGATCGTCTCGACGACGCCGATGACCGAATCGTCGGCGAGTTTGCGTGCCCCCAGCAGGGCGATCAACAGCCCCATGACAAGGCCGGCGACCAGTGCCCCAGCGACGATGCTTGCTCCAACGAGATAGGCGATCGCCACACCGGAGAGGGATGCATGGCTCATGGCATCGCCGAGGTAGGCAAGTCTCCTGAGCACGACCCAGACCCCCACGATGGGGCAGAGGATCCCCACAATCACGGCGATTGCAAGAGCGTTCTTCATGAATTGTGATGCGAATGGATCGGTGAGGAAGTCGATCACGTTGATTCCTCCACGCTGTAGCGAGCGATTTCGCTTGATCCAAATGTGGATTCAAGCGAATCAGCGTCAAGGACATCGGCGGGATCGCCGTCGGCGATCAGGGTCCCGTTGATGGCAAGACATCGGGAGAAGTGGCGCCGGACAATCGCCAAGTCGTGGGTAGCGACAAGGATCGTGCGGCCTTCGTCGGCGAGAGCTTGAAACAATTTGAGGAGATCGAGGGTGTTCGGTGTGTCGACCCCTGCGAGCGATTCATCGAGGAGCAGGAGTTCCGCTTCCTGCGCCAGAGCACGCGCAACCAGAGCGCGTTGGAGTTGGCCACCGGAGAGCGAACCGATCGGGTCATCGCGACGGTCGGAGAGTCCCACCTGCACAAGAGCATCATCGATCGCCTGATGGTCGGCAGATCGTTGCCGCCTCCATGAAGGAAGAAACGGGCGGCGACCGCTGAGGACGAGCTGACCGACATCGATCGGAAAGGACCGGTCAAGATCCGCTTGTTGCGGGAGATACGCGATGTGGGCCTGCTCGGCGCCGTGGTGGCATTCGGTTCCGCCGAGGCGGATGGAACCATCGAATGGGACAACTCCGGCTATCGCCTTGAACATTGTCGACTTCCCGGCCCCATTCGGTCCGATGACGGCAATGAGTTCTCCCCACCCGCTCACGAACGCGACGTCGGCGATGGCTTGACGTTGTCCGTAGCGGACGCCAAGGTTCTCGACGATGAGGGCATCGTCGAGAACCCCGGCTCTGGTTTTCATGAACAGCCCAAGCCCGTCTTCAGCGAAGCCAGATTCGTCCTCATCACCGAGTCGTAGTCATCTCCCTTGGCGAGCCCCTCATCGTCGATGGTTTCGACAGGTGAGAGCGCATCAGTGGTTGCGCCGATTTCTCGAGCGACCGTCTCCGCAAGATCGGGCGGCACGGACTCTTCGAAGTAGATGACCTGAACGTTGTTCGCCTTGGCTGCTGCAGCGACAGCCTCGAGAGTCTTCGGATCGGGCTCAATTTCGGGACTTATGCCGGCAATCGGGATCTGGGTGAGCCCATACCGGTCGGCGAAATAGACGAACGCTCGGTGCGTGGTGACGATCACCTTCGAATTGCAACTGGCCAGACCCATAGCCATGTCTGTGTCGAGCATCTCGAGTTTCGAACGGTATGAAGCGAGTCCCGTGTCGAAGGTCGCCGAGCAGGAGGGGTCGGCCTTGACCAGCGCGTCGTGGATGCCTTCTGCAATCCTGATCTGGAGCACCGGGTCCACCCAGACATGTGGGTCGAAATCCCCTTCGAGAACCTCGCCATCCTGCTCGCCCTGGGTGCCTTCGAGCTGCTGTTGGACCGTCTTGAGCGGCATTCCGTTCAAGAGGTCGACAGCGGTGACCGAAGCAGGCAGACCCTTCACGGCTGCTTCGACCTGAGGTTGAAAACCCTTCGACAAGTAGAAGACAAGGCTGTCGTTCGAAAGGTCGGTGACCTGCTTCGGGGTCAACTCGAGATCGTGGGGACCGCCGCCAGCCGGTGTCAGATTCGTCACCTCGACGCAGTCACCCCCGACTTGTTGGGCTGCTTCGGCAAGTGGATAGAACGCTGCTGCCACTCGAAGCGGCTCCGCCCCGGAGCCATCTGCGATCGATTCGGCGCTGTTCGAGTTCGTGCACGAAGCAGCGAGAAGCAGAGTGGCCAGAGCGGTTGCGGCGACGAGCGTCGTGCCGAGTCTCGGCAGTCGGGCGGGCTGAGGGAGCATTGTTGCCTTTCATCACAGTAATGGGAATGAGAACCATTCTCATTACTGTGATCGGGAATTGCAACTCCGTTCTTCGGTTCCGGTTCTCCCCGAACCCTCGGAGGCGCCTCGAATCAACCGGGGCGCAATTGGCAGGCCTGTTGGATGACCGCATCGGGTACACGGATCGTCGGAGTCAGATTCATTCGCGAGACCGGGTCGATGCGGGCCGTACGACCGGCCGTGTCGACAACACTCACGATGCCGTCAAGTTCAAGGCGCAAGGTGAAATTGACCCGCCCGTTGCAGTCGAGTAGTTCGACGGTGACCAGAAAGTCGAAGGAGTCCATTTGCGGAACCTACCGGCTCCATTTCCCAGTTCATCCGATACGGGTCTCGGTATCGGAGTGCTGGCATGGCCCCCTCGACTCTCGAATCCCGCGATTGTCGACAACCAGATCGTCGAAAATTCGGCGGGAATTACTCCTCCCGACAGCGCGATCGGCGTGATCTGTGGCACCGTTTTCCCACTTCGACATGCCCGTCCGCCGATCACCCAGTCAGTTACAGAACTTCGGACCGATCTCGTCCGACCGAGATCTGGTCGACGGATTGCTTGAGCGCGCCGAAAGCTCCCTCGCGGAGATCTATAGGCGACATGGTGGCGCAGTCTTCGGCCTCAGTCGCCGGGTCCTCAACGACGACAGCCTCGCGGAGGATGTCACCCAGGAGATTTTCCTCCGGCTCTGGAACGAACCGCAGCGTTTCGATGCCGAGCGCGGCACCTTGCGGTCCTATCTCAATCGACAGTCGCACAGTCGTTCCATCGAACGGGTGCGATCCGAGGATGCCCGCCGTCGCCGGGAGGATCGATCAGTCGAGTCCGCCATTGCCGAGTCGGCTGCGACCGAGTCCGAGGTGCTGGCGGCCATCGAATCCGACCGAGTTCGCGGAGCGCTCCATCGCCTTGATCAAAAGGAACGTCGGGTCATCGTGCTGGCTTACTACGGCGGGCATTCCTATCGCGAGGTCGCAACGCGTCTCGGACTTCCCGAAGGTACGGTCAAGAGTCAGATGCGTGCCGGTCTGCGGCATCTGGCGATCCTTCTCGACGATGGTGCATTGGAGGAGGAGCGATGACTGAACGATCGCAGATCCCTTCCGGGCCCGATGATGTCTCCGAACTCCTGGGCGCTTACGTGCTTGATGCTGTCGACGAGTTCGAACGTCGTCGTGTCGAACGTGCCGCCGATGCCGATCCCGAAGTTGCAGCCGAGATCGAGCGTCTTCTGATCGTGGTCGGTGGACTCACCGACGCAGTGGCGGTCGATCCTCCTGCCGGGCTCTGGGATTCGATCCGGTCCGGTGTCGATGATGACAATCGTCGCAATGGAAGCGTGTCGTCGGTCAAGGGGTTGTCGGATGCTCCCGGTCCGGTTGGTCCTCGTTCGAACCGGTCGTTTTTCCTCGCCGCCGCCGCCGCTGTTGTTGCCGTCCTCGTGATCTCGGGCTCGATCGTGATCGGCCTTTCGGGTTCGACTCCTCCGACCGATTCGATCGCGACGATGACCGCGATGGCCAACGACGCAGCGACCAGGCCGGGAACACGCACCGGTGTCCTCTCCGATCCCGAGGGGAGCATGGAAATCCGCGTCATCGTCGATGTCGAGGGACGCGGGTTCATGATGACCGATCCGCTTCCGGCTCTTCCGTTCGGCGAGACCTACCAACTCTGGTCCGCCGCGAACGGAACCATGGTTTCGCTCGGAATGCTCGGGTCGGATCCCGAGATGTCGTTGGTTTCGATCGATGCATCCGTCACGGAACTGGCCCTCACTCGGGAACCGGCGCAGGGAAGCGTTGCGCCGACCTCGAGTCCGATGGCAACCGGTCTCCTCGCCTGATCTGGCGATTACGGATTCTTTCGTCAAATCGCAATCCGTTCGTCGGGTCGGCTTCGGAGTGTCGATGAAGCACACCCCCGTGCGGAAATCACCCTGATCAAGGAGTTCCCAATGTCACTTCGTCATCTCAAGGTCATCGGCGGCATCGCAGTAGCGGCGTCGCTTGCTCTCGGAACGGTCGCTTGCAGCAGCGACTCGACGTCAAGTTCGGACACCACCGCCAAAGCAAATGCCTCGACGACCATGCCCATGAAGTCGGAGACCATCGTCGAGATCGCCTCTGCGAACGCCGACTTCTCGACGCTCGTCGGTGCCCTGAAGACCGCAGGTCTCGTCGAAACTCTTTCCGGCAAGGGCCCGTTCACCGTTTTTGCCCCCACCAACGAAGCTTTCGCGAAGCTTCCCGCCGGAACGCTCGCCTCGCTCACGAAAGAGCAGCTGACATCAATCCTGACGTACCACGTCGTAGCCGGTGAAGTGCTCGCCAAGGACGTCAAGCCGGGCAAGGTCAAGACCGTTAACGGTGAAGAACTGACCATCAACGTCAACGGTGGCAAGGTCACGATCACCGACGCCAAGGGCAACACCGTCAACGTGGTCAAGACCGACATCGTCGGCAGCAACGGCGTGATCCACGTGATCGATGGCGTGTTGATGCCCTGAGCCCAACCGCTCGGAAGTACTTGGATTCGGACCCGGGGATCATCCTCGGGTCCGTTTTCGTTTTTGCTCCTTGACGATCGGGTCGACCGCCGGGTCGGTTGTAACTGCACCACGGGAATCGTGGGACCAGCTGACAGACTTCCTGGGTGATCGATCAAGCAGTCAAACGATGTCTCGGACAGATGATCAAGGGCGTACAGATTGTCGCCGCCACCCACGACGGGGTTACTCGTGCGTACACATCACATTGGGTGAGTCAGGTCTCGTTCGAGGAACCAGTTGTGATGGCATCGATTTCTCCGAAGCACGACACCTGGCCTCTCATCGAAGCCAGCGGGCGATTCACAGTGTCGATCCTCGCCGCCGACCAGATAACCGAGGGTCAGTACTTCAGCTATCCCGGTCATAAGTTCCGTTATGTCGCGCCGGAATATCTCGAGGATCTGGACGGACATCCAGTCGTTCCGAATTCGATTGCGTGGTTTACCTGCGACGTGTTCGACCGTGTGTCGATGATCGATCACGAGTTGGTGTTCGGCCGCATCGTGGCGAATGGGGAAGGTCGACTCAAAGAACCGCCGCTGCTGTACTCGAGCCGGCACGGCTGGAGGGTCACCGGGGACAAGGCGCGGGAGCCGGGAGTATCGATCCGCGACCAGTTGCTTGCCCGTCTCGGCGATGCAGCTGACGGGGACGAAGAGGCCGACGAGTAGCTCAGCGACCGCCGTCGGTCAGTTCGAGAAACACGACGCCGTCGTCGCCGGCGGCTATTGGTCCGAACGGAACACCATCGGCAAGTTCGACGTGGGTTCCGGCGGGACACCAGCGATCGCCACACCACGCGCCACCTTCGACGATCCACACCACTCGATGCCCTCGATGACCACGGGTTTCTATGACGGCGCCAGGGTCGACCTCGACGTAGGCACTCGTGAAATCAGTCAGATCGATCGGCAACTGCTCGCGAACCGCGGAAATGGAACCGCCATCATCAGGTTCGCCCGCACCGCGGGTTGATCCTGGGGCGCCGACGTTGCTGACAACGGAAACCACCCCGTCGACTTTCGGTGATGGACGTTCGCCTCCCCAGTCGCCGCGTGGATCAACGAACCAGTCGCCGATGTCGAGAGGGGGATCGGGGAGTGGTGAGACGCCCCTCGCCGCGATCTCCTGTTCGTAGAGTTCCGGCTGGTCGCCCCAGCCGCCGAACTCGCCGAAGCTGAGTTCCCAACAGGTGAGACCCTCGGGCCCTGCAACGATCGGGCCGAATGCGGCACCGAGCGGAACATGGATGTGGGTTCCGGGTGCGGACCAATCGCCGCCGATCCAGCCGCCACCTCCGAGTACGAACACGATGTGGTTGCTGCGATGGCCGTGTCGACGCACGATCATCCCCGGCTCGTAGTGCACATGAGCACTGAGGAAACCGGGACGGATGATCGGCCACTTCTCCCTGACAACAGACACGGAGCCGTCAGCGTTCTGCTGACGCTGCACTTCGGTCCAGTCGATGTCGTTGACGTGCCAGAAGACAACCTCCTCTGGGCTGGATTCCGGGGATGATTCGGTTTGATCCGCGCTCTGACTCATCGGTTCTCCTGTCGACCTCGCGCAGACTACCGAGAGTTTCGGTGCGGGCGGCGAGGATCGCGGAACCCACCGCCGGGTTAGGGTCGTCAAGCTGGCGTAAAGCAGCCCGATAAGGAGAACACGGTATGACCGAAATCGCTGATGGTGCAGGAGAATCCGGGACGGTTTCTCGTCGGCAGGTCTTGAAGGGCGTGGGCGTCGCCGGCGTGGCGGCCGCTGCCATGGCCGCTGGTGTATCCCCGGTCGGAGCATCGACTCCGGAACCTGCATACGTTCCGAACAACTTCGTTCCCCGCGGATCGCTGACGAGCCAGCCCAACTTTCTGGTGATCATCGTGGACGAGCAGCGTTTAGCCCCGCCCTACGAATCGTCGGCGTTGTCCTCATGGCGTGCCGCCAATCTTCCGGCGCAGAACATGCTCAAGTCCCAGGGCATGGATTTTCTCAATCACCACATCATGGCGACAGCATGTGCTCCGAGCCGCACCTCGTTTCTTACCGGCCAGTACCCGTCTCTTCACGGCGTGACTCAGACGTCGGGCATTGCGAAGTCGTCGCTCGAGCAGGATCTCTTCTGGCTCGACCCCACGACGGTCCCGACGATGGGCGACTGGTTTCGGGCCGGCGGCTACGACACCTATTACAAGGGTAAGTGGCATGTTTCCGATGCCGATCTCTACACCCCGGGAACCCACCAACCATTCCCGTCATTCAATTCGGACGGCATCCGCGACCCTGCGAAAGAAGAGATCTATCTCGAGGCGGGGATGCTCGAGGGCTTCGGCTTCACCGGTTGGATTGGCCCCGAACCACACGGATCGAATCCTCTCGACTCCGGTTCCTCTGGTCCGAGTGGCAACGGGCGCGATGTGATGTACGCAGAGCAGAGCGTTGAACTCATGGAGAGCTTGCGTACCGAGGTCCGTCCCTGGCTAGCTGTTGCGTCTTTCGTGAACCCACATGACATTTGCCTTTGGGGTGAACTTTCCCTTGCTCTGGGCAATCTCTACCTGTCACAGCAACTCGATGGCTCGGATGTTCCGACGGATCTCTTCAACGATGCCGCGTGGGCGCTCACACGCACCGACGATCTGGATTCGAAGCCCGATGCCCAGGCGGCTTACCGCGAGACCTATCCGAAGGCGGTTCAGCCAACGATCAACGATTCGGACTATCAGCGTTTCTATTACCAACTGCAAAAGAACGTCGACGCGCAGATCAAGACTGTCGTCGACGCACTGGCCGCTGACGAATTGACCTATCGGGACACAATCGTCATTTATTTCTCGGACCATGGTGAACTTCTCGGTGCCCATGGTGGACTCCATCAGAAGTGGCACGTCGCCTACGACGAAGTATTGAAGGTTCCGTTCGTTGTTCACAATCCGGATCTGTTCCCGTCGGCAAACTCAACTGATGTGTTAACGAGCCACGTTGACCTGCTTCCCACGATGCTTGGACTCGCAGGTCTCGACCAATCGGTTTTGATCCCGCTACTTGCTCAAACCCATACGCAGGTCCAGGCGCTACCCGGCCGCGATCTTTCGGCGTTCCTACTTGGGCTTGAAAATGAATCGGCGATCGCCAACGACCCGCAATACTTCATGACTGACGACGAGCCGATGCGCGGTGTCCAGCAGGTGGGCTGGAACGGACGCATGTATGAATCTCCGATTCAGCCGTGTCATCTTGAGTCGGTCGTTGCCAATCTCCCGACGGGCACCTTGGGACAAATGGAGCGTTGGAAGTACACGCGCTATTTCGACAATCCCGATTTCTGGAGCACGCCCGACAGCCGCGATTCAGTGACCATCGTCGATGGCGTGATGCAACTTCCGGGGGCGCACAAGAACGCAGTCACCACGCTGAAGACGCAGGCACTCCCCGATCAAATCGAGATCTATAACACGTCGGCTGATCCTCTTGAGTTGCAGAACATCGCGTCGGACAACGTGTTGATGACGACGCCGCGAATCGCCGGCATCGTGCAGCAACTTCAGACGCTGCTTGGCGAGCAGGTTGCCCTTAAGCGACTCCAACCGACAGGACAGTCGACGGTTTCATCCTCAACGTCGGGAATGTTCCGTTTCGGCGGCGGCCCTGATTTCTCGGCGGTGAGTAACGAACTGCAGCCCGACGAGGCCGCAGCAGTCCCGGAGTTCACCGGTTGAGCTGAAGCCGGGGCAGGTTTCAGGTGATGATGCCGTCTGCCCGCAATTGTTCGAGACGATCGCCGAACCCGAGCTCGGTGAGCACCTCGTCGGTGTGTTGGCCAAGGGCGGGGGCGTTGCCGCCCAGTGAAGCGGGAGTCCCGTGAAACTGCGTGGGATGTCGCGGCAGGCGGGCGCGACCGACCACGGGATGATCGAACTCTTCGAACATCCCGATAGCGATGGCGTGTGGATCCTCGACCATCTCTGCTGCTGAAAGCACCATGGCGAACGCGACGCGCTCGCGCTCAAAGCGCACGATCGCGTCGGCCTGCGTGAGGTTCGAGGCCATGGCGTAACACATGTCCATGATGGGCTCGAGAACCTCGCGGTTCTTGCGGCGCTCTCCGACGGTACGGATACGGGGATCGTCCCAACCCTCAACGTCGAGGGCTTTGCACATCCCGGCGAAGTCGGCATCGGTCGTGGGAACGACGATGCCCCAACCATCGAGAAAGCGCATCGGCGAGAATCCGGCGTTGAAACTCGATGGCATCGAACCGTCGGCGTCGAGCAGAACCTCATTGCCGGCAGCTTCGGCCCACAAGAACGACACGCATGCATCGGCCATGCCCAACTCGAGATGTTGTCCGCCGCGACCGCTCGCCCGCGCGAAGAGCGCGGCGGTGATGGCCTGACACGCGTAGAGAGCGCTGACCTTGTCGGCCGCGTTCTGACGGATGAACGTCGGAGGGCCACCGCCCGGTTCGGCCTGCGTGGCGGCAAACCCGGCATAGGCCTGGATCGACGTGTCGTACGCGCTGCGATCACGGTAGGGACCGACGGGGCCGTAGCCCGAGATTGACGCATAGATCACGTCGGGGTTGATGGCGCGCACTGCGTCGTAGCCAAGTCCGAGACGATCAATGACGCCGGGGCGGAAGTTCTGTAGGACGACATCGGCTTCGGCGGCGAGCTGGAGAACAATCGCCTGACCTTCGTCGGAAGAAAGATCCACGGAGATGCATCGCTTGCCGCGGTTGCAGGCGAGATAGAACGCGCTCATTCCGTTGACGGCCACGCCTACCCACCGGGCGATGTCGCCGATGCCGGGGCGTTCAACCTTCACGACTTCGGCGCCCTGATCGGCCAGTAGGGCCGCGGCATACGGCCCGGTGAGGGCGATTGATAGGTCGAGCACTTTCAGCCCGGAAAGTGGTCCCGTGTGGATGGTGTCGTTAGTCACCCACTCAGCATCTCATGTAGTTCCTGGCGATGTGTTCGAGATTGGCAGAGCCACTGCGCCAACCTGTCGACCTGGGTCAGCGACTGCGCAGGCCGCCGTAGAGGATCCGTTCGACAAAGACATTGAGCAGCAGCGGTTTGGCAATCCAGCGAGGAATTCTGAATCGCTTTCCGTTTGGTTGCACCACGGTCAGTCCGTCGCTCTGCATGCCGAGGAGCGAACCCCACCGATACTCGGGTGCGCTGTACGTCTCGAGTTTCTTGGGCTTCCCGGCAATGGTTGCCTTGAGGTTGGCGACGACGACGCGATAGCCCCAGTTGCGGGCCGAACTGCGCAGCGGATCGCTGGCGGCGACGTCGCCGACCGCGTAAACCTCGGGATGTCCCGGAAGTCGGAGATGGTCATCGACGAGAATGAATCCCTCGTCATCGAGCATCGACGGTGGAAGGAATCCGCTGTGCGGTCGGACTCCGCCGACGGCCCAGATCGTCACATCGGCGGCGAATGCCGACTGACCGGTTGACCATGCAACGGGTTCGTGCGTGAGTCGGTCACCGTTGAACCCTTCGGGAACGATGGCCCGATGATCCGGGTGGATGGTGACCCCATCGGCAGTCAGGACTCGTCCGATCCACGAGCGCACCTTCGGGTGATACCCGGGGAGCGGTTTCGAACCGCTGTGGAAAAGGTGGACCTCCGCGCCGCCAGCTCGGGCGAGATTGTCGGCGACGCTGATTCCGGTCGCTCCGCCGCCGATCACGGCGATGGTCGATGCTGCACCGATCTCTGCGTTGACCGCAACGAGACCGTTTTCCACTGTGGCTAGGTCCTCGACACGATCGTTGCGCCAGAAACCGTTCGAGGCGCCCGTCGCTATTACGAGAAAGTCGTAACGCTGTGAGCGTGTCGCTCCATCGGCCGATTCAATCGTGACGCTCTTCGCATCAAGATCGACCGAAGCGATCCGACCGTGAATGACCTCGGACCCATCGAGCTTGCGAAACCGTCGATAGGGGACGAGGTACGTCTTGCGCCAATCGTCGGGTTCGGTCAGGCGGTTGCCGAGTTCCTGACCACTGAGCAACGCCGGCCGGGTCGAGATGCCGATCACCTGAGACGTGCGCGACAGGCGGGTAGCGATGAGCGCGCCGGTGTCCCCGAGTCCGGCCACGATAACGATCGGTTTCGTTTTGGAACTCATGTTGATCGAGTGTTCACTCGCCGGTGAAAACGGGATCGCGCTTTTCAAGGAACGCACGCGGGCCCTCGGCAGCATCTTTCGACATCATGACCTTGCCGCCATGCGCCATTTCGATACCGAACGCGTCGGCCTCGGGCATGGCTTCGGTCTCGCGCAACGTGGCAAGAATTCCCTTGACGGCAATCGGGCCATTGCGGGCGATGCGATCGGCGATCTCGCGAGCCTTTGTCAGCGCTTGACCGTCGGGAACGACGTGATTGACAAGGCCGAGTTGGTGCGCTCGTTGGGCAGTGAGGTCTTCACCGGTCAGCAACATCTCGGCCGCGACCGCGTAACCGATCTGACGACGTAGGCGCACTGCGGAGCCGGCCATCGGGAACAGACCACGCTGCACCTCGGTAACTCCGAAGACAGCGCTCTCGCCGGCGACGCGAATGTCGGTTCCTTGGAGGATCTCGGTGCCGCCAGCGCGGGCGAAACCCTCAGCGGCGAGGATCACCGGTTTGGTCGGTCGGTAGGTCTTGAGCCAACCGCCGAGGATGACTTCGGGCTGGTCCTTGAAACGCTGCAGCCATTCGTTATCGATGACACCGGAACGCAGGCGACCGATTTCGGCAAGATCCATACCGGCACAGAACGTGTCGCCTTTGCCGGTGAGGATGGCGACGCGCAATGAGTCGTCGGTGTCGAGACGAACCCAGGCGTCGTAGAGGCGGCACAGGACTTCGGCGTTCGCCGCGTTCTTCTTCTCAGGGCGATTGATCGTGACGACGAGGACCGGGCCCTCGGCTTCGGTAAGTACCAGTGGTTCGGACATTGGGACACCTTTTTTCAGCGAATGGACCCCAGAGGTTTACTACGTCGGATCGTCAGATGCGGCCGACCATGAGCCAGATATTTCGAAGTCCTTGTTAGGTTCGTCAAGGAAAGGCAATGGCGGAAGTTTCGACGCCTCGTGGACAGAGAGACCAATTCTCATGGCAGTCACAGCTCCAATCGAGAAGCCCGTCGCAAGGCCGATCTCGAAATTCGCGGTGCCGTTCCTCGGATTCCTCGGCGGGGTTCAAGGTGCGTGTCCGAATATCGCGTCCACGGCGCTCGTTGGTGCGAGCGATTCGCTGCACATGGCGGGAAGTACGCAGGCGTTGGCGGCGAGCATGCAAACGCTGGCGATTGCGGCGAGCGCTATCACGACTGGTTTGCTTGCCGATCGACTTGGTCGGCGACATGTGTTGATGATCGCTCTGATCGTCGGCGCAATCGGCAATCTCATCGTCCTCTCAGCGCCGACCTCGTCGATCTACATGGTGGGTATGGCGGTGACCGGCATCGGACTCGGCACGGTGTACGGATGTGCATTCGGTTTCATGCGCGCTGTCGTGCCACCAAACCGGATGGCCGGCGCCATGGGTCTGTTTACGGCAGTCGTCATGGCCTCGACAGTCGTGCTCACCTTTGTTGGCGGCACGCTCGCGAGTTCCAACTGGCGTGTCGCCTTTGTGCTCATTCCGCTGATGTGCGTGATCTCACTCGTACTCACTCCCATTCTCTTGCCGATTATGGA
The DNA here is from genome assembly GCA_044239895.1 of Acidimicrobiales bacterium. GTDB lineage: Bacteria > Actinomycetota > Acidimicrobiia > Acidimicrobiales > Acidimicrobilacustridaceae > Acidimicrobilacustris. Next base: position 577,834 of record JBIIAM010000001.1, read on the forward strand.
AAAGTCGAAGTCCGAAAAACTCGACGTGGCCGGCCAGTTGCTACTGATGGTCGGAGTGGTGGCATTTCTCTACTCGGTGAGTCAGTTCGCACACAGCCTTACGGCTCCGGGAACGTTGGTACCGCTCGCTCTCGGGATAATCCTGCTCGCGATTTTCTTCATTCACGAAGCGAAATATTCCGGTCGCTTCTACCCAGTAAGCATCTTCAGATCACCTGTGTTCCTGGCGGCGATCTGCGCCGGATTCATCTACAACTTCGGCACGGCTGTTGGCTTCCTGCAGTTGACCAACCTGTGGCAGTACATCAATGGTCTCGCGACCTCGAAGGTGGCGATTTGGCAGCTGCCCATGCTGATTGCCGGGATCGGCGCGGGTCTCGTAACTGGCAAGTTGATGGTGAAGGGAATGTCTGATCGAGCCACGATCCTTTCTGGCGGCGTCCTAGCGGCTGCGGGTTTCGCGTATTTGGGTACGTTCCATACGGCATCGGGCCTACTCGGTTTCCTGCCGGGTCTCTTACTGGTCGGATCCGGCGTCGTGGTTGCAGCGGTGCCGTTCGGAAGTCTGATCCTGCGTGAAGCTCCTGCCGACTATCTGGGTCCGGTATCAAGCTCTCGGCTCACGTTCGGCCAGATTTTCTACACCCTGGGCCTTTCGCTTTCGACGGTGATGATCGACCGTCTCACCAAAGGTGGCGTCGTCGATCGTCTCGAATCGGCGGGCGTTCCTGCCAACCAATTGTCCACTGGGCTCGATGCCGTCACCGCCTATGCGTCAAACGGAACTGCTCCATCGACATCGGTTGGCAAAGAGGCATTGCAGTACGCCTCGGTTTCGTATGGCAATTCCTTTGCAACGGTGATGTTCATTGGTGGCGGATTCATGGTGGTGGCGTCTGTCGTGGCGTTCTTCCTGCTCGCCGGCGACAAGGGCCCCGAGTCGGTCGGGCCGCCCGCCGACACTGTTCCGGCGCCGGTCTGACCTCATCAGTTGTTCATTCCAAGCACCGCCCTTGGTGTTGACTTGGGATCCCATGGCAACCGCTCGTAAGAAATCAGCTTCGAAGAAGTCGGCACCTCGGAAAGCGGCGGCCAAGAGCTCGCCAGAAGTTCGCGTTGCGGCCCCGCCGCCGGCACCGGCCGGATCTCGCCTGCACGTTCTTGACGTGCCCTTTGAGGCGCGTTCGTCGGTGACGACCGCCGGAGCTCGATGGGATGGGGCCGTCAAAGCATTTCTCTTCGAGGGTCCGGAGTTACCGACGAAGCTTGCTCCCTACGCGTCGAAACCTTGGTCATGGTTTCGCTGGCGCGAGGACGATCTCAACAACGCCGAATCGGCTCCGGCCTTTGCCACGATGGAAACCGTGGAGCGTCCGATCCTTCATGGTCACCAGCAGGAAGCTGTTGACCAAATCGTGGAGGCATGCGCGAACCGTCTCCCTGGATTCCTTTTGGCTGATGATGTCGGCCTCGGAAAGACGTATGCGGCAGTTGCCGGCATCCTTGCGTTGAAACCCCGTCGGGTCCTCATCCTCGCTCCGTTGTCGGTCGTACCTCATTGGCGACGATCGATCAGTGCACTCGCCGGTGACGACGATGACACGCGCTGGTGCGTCATCAATTACGACCGCGCTAAAGCACTTTTGCGCGAGCCGGACTCGGCCAAGACCGCGGTACGTACTCGGACGAAAAACAAGCGCACGGCCAGCCAGGGAGTGAGCCTGATTCCGTGGGATGTTGTCGTTGCTGACGAAGCGCATCTATTGCGTAATCCGCAGGCGCAACGCTCAGCAGCGGTTCGCCGGCTTATCGGCGAGGGAAGTCCTTCACAGGCATTCACGCTTTGGTTGTCGGCAACGGCGGGCCAGAATCCGTTGCAGCTTTCGTACCTCGCCCCCTTGCTCGGTGCGGCCACTGGTAATCCAGTGAAGAACCTCGCCGAATTTGAGGAGTGGGCGGCCGATCAGGGGATTCGGGTAACCCGCGGGGCCTTCGGGAAATGGGAATGGGAACGCAATGACGCCGATCTCTCGACACTGCGCCGGCTTCTCTTTGATGGCGCGCCTCCGGTTGGTTTGCGTCGTCGCCCCACTGACATCGCCGGTTGGCCCGAGCAGCAGCGCATTCCGTGGCCAGTTGATCTCGAACCCGATGAGCGGGATCTCTACGAGCAGGCATGGACGGAGTTCCGGCGCGAGATGCAACTGGCTAGGCGTGGCAAAAATCCTGCGAATGGTCTCGCAGTGCAACTCCGGTTCCGGCAAAAGGCATCGTTGTTGCGCGTGACTGGAACTGTCGGACTCATTGAGGACCTGATCGACAACGACCGTCAGGTGGCCGTGAGTGTTCAGTTCCTTGAGACCGCTGACGCGCTGTGTGAACAACTCGGTGCGAAGGGAATCTCGGTGGCCCGGATCGACGGTTCGATGACCACCGATGAACGCGAAGTAGATCGGATCGCTTTCCAAACTGGGGACGCACAAGTCATCGTGTTCACAGTGACTGAAGGCGTGTCACTCCACGCCGGTGAAGTTGCGGCCGGGGCCAACACGATCGAACGGGCGATGATTATTCACGACATCCGTTACTCGGCCCTGGATCAGCATCAGATCGAAGGTCGCACACATCGCGATGGGCAAAACGCGATCGCGTATTACGCGTTTGCCGAAGGAACAATTGAGGAACAGATCGTGAGTCGGACCATTGATCGACTGTCGGACATGGCCACGATGCTCGGAGATGACACCGCATGGGTAGCGGAGATGACCGCGCTCCTCGACGGGTTCATCGACGACGAGTTGTAATCACCACTGAATCGGGCCGGTCGCTGCGACAGCCCGCCCCTCTGAACGAACGCCTTTAGGAACCATGTCCACCGCGATGTCGCTCCAGAGTGCGCGCAGTCGGTAATGGGGGACCCTCGGGAAGAGGTGGTGGACCGCGTGGTGATCATGTCCGCGTATCAAGAAGCGAGACCCAGGAAACACTGCGATCCGGGTATCTACGTAGCGACCGACCTTGTTAGCCGGATGGTGCGGATACCAAGCGAAGACGAATAACAACCACAAGGCCTGCAATCGGGCTGGGATGTACCAGAGCAGCAATGCTGGCCAGCCGAATCCAGTTGCAAACGCGAGTACGAGCACCAGCGTGGAGATTGCCCAGAACTTGAGTTGGCGCAAGCCAGCCTGTCGGTTCCCTCCGTCGGCGCGCATGGAGCGCTTCAGCCTGTTCGGTAGAAGTGAGCGCGAGCGCGGGAGGAATGCGAACACTGGCAAGAAGGTTGCGAGCACCACCTGTGAGAACCACAGGCCGGGGAGCGTGATCAGCGAGCCAGCGGTGAAATGGTCCGGGTCACGATCAGGATCGTTGGTGTGCGCGTGATGGCGCATATGTGACGATCGGTGCGCCTTGTACGAGAAGCAAAGCGGAATGGCGCACAGCATCCCGATCAGATCCTGTCCCCAAACCCCGGTGGTGTTGCGACCCCAGATGTTGCCGTGAGCTGCTTCATGCAGGGGCATATAGAAGGTGGACGCCACAATCGTGTTGATGATCAGGCCGACCCAGAGGGGAATGACGCCCGAGACTCCGGCGACGATGACCCCGACCCACACGATGGCAGCGAGCGCGAATTCAATGACGATGCGCGGCTCAAAGCCACTCCAGTAGGGGGCGGCAAACTCTCGTTCGGAACGAAGGGCAATGCGACGCTCGTCGCTTGAACCAGTCGTGGTTTCAGCGGCCATCCGTTTAGTCCTTCATCGCTTCAAGTCCGTTGGCAGGTTCCCACATTGTGATCGCGCGCGGAGGTAGCTGAAGCGCAATATCGCGAACAGCCTTGCGTTGAGCAATTCGCCATCCGTCAGCTGTCCGGCTGAATCGATCGATGTAACGAAGTGCACTCGTAGGTCTCGTCCCTCCATCGGCAGTGCCGTCGAGATACTCGTGGATGGCGAGGCAATAGGTTTCGACGGTGGCGCTATCGCCGGTGACGGTGCACTCGTGATTGCCCATGAAGTGCTGCGTGTGGTTGTAGAGCTCCCCCATGGCGGCATCGATGATTGCGGCGACGTCGGCGATGGGCGTCGTTGGCGAGACGGGGAGCAGGTCGCTGTAGTCAACGAGTGCGCCGGGGATGAAACAGTCGACCAACGAAACGAAATCCCGACGATCGGCACTGTTGAAATATCGGGTGACCACATCGCGGATCTCTTGGCGGTCAAGGAGCAATCGAAGGTTTGGGTTCATGGAGCAACGGTAGGCCCCGCTGGCCACCGGCGCTTCCGTTACTCAAGCCATGCCCCGGGGTCGGGGATTGTTGGATCAACATCGCCTAGAACTAACCCGTGGGTTCCCAGAATCGAATCAATATCGAAGAGGCGATAGCGGCTGCGCATGATGGAGCTGAGTCGCGCGGAGAGCCGTTGTACCGTGACCCCCGCACGGGCTATCAGGTGTTCACCGCGGCAACGTTGCGTAGCCAGGGCTCATGCTGCGGAAGTGGTTGCCGGCACTGCCCATGGCCAGCGGAAGAACAACGACGAGCCGGACGTCGAAGCATCACGAATCCAGAGTCCCAGTAGAGGGAAATCTGATTGACTTGGGTATGACTTCTGTTGCCGACACCCTCCGGATGACCTACAACTCGGGGCACACTCGCCCGCTGGAGTGGCGTCGAAACCAACTCGAGCAGATGATCAAGATGCTCGAGGAGAATGAAGCGGAGTTCCTTACGGCGCTCGCCACGGATCTGGGCAAGCCGGCCGTCGAGGGTTTCATCACCGATATTGCCTTCGTCACTGGCGAGGTCAAGTCGATGATCAAGAATTTGAAGAAGTGGAATCGCCCGCAACGGGTTTCATCGCCACTCGTCACGTTTCCGGCGCGGTCGCGCCTTATCCCTGAGCCGCTCGGCGTGGTGCTGGTCATCGCCCCATGGAACTACCCGGTGCAACTTCTACTCGTACCGGCTGCGGGCGCAATCGCTGCGGGCAACGCCGTCGTGATGAAGCCGTCAGAGGTTTCAATTGCGACTTCGGCGCTCCTCGGTCGACTGGTGCCCAAGTACATGGATAGGTCGGCGGTGGCAATCGTCGAGGGAGGTGTTCCGGAGACCACCGACCTGCTTGAGCAACACTTTGATCACATCTTTTACACGGGCAACGGAACTGTCGGTCGCGTCGTTATGGCGGCCGCCGTCAAACATCTCACTCCCGTCACGCTTGAACTCGGGGGGAAGAGTCCCGTGATCATCGACGCTTCGGCGAATCTTCGGGTCGCGGCGCGTCGCATCGCTTGGGGCAAGTGGCTGAATGCCGGTCAGACGTGCATCGCCCCTGACTATGTGATGGTTGACGAAAAAGTGAGCGACAAGTTCATTGATGAACTTCGCGACGCAATCACCTCGTTCTTTGGTGATGATCCGCAGTCGAGTGACAGCTATGGGCGAATTGTGTCGCCGCGTCACTTCGATCGTCTCAATTCGTTGATGAGCGGTGGAAACACCGTCATTGGCGGCGAGACCGATGCCGGTACCCGTTACATCGCTCCGACGGTTCTCGCTCAGGTTGATATGGACTCGCAGTTGATGGAAGAAGAGATCTTTGGTCCGTTGCTCCCGGTCATACCAGTGGCCTCGCCCGGCGAAGCGATCGCGTACGTCAATGCGCACCCGCATCCGCTGGCGCTCTACGTCTTCTCTGAGGACAAGTCGGTGATCAGGAATGTGCTCGCCGGAACGACTGCGGGAGGCGTGACGGTCAACGGCACGATTCTTCACCTGACTAATCCCAACCTGCCGTTCGGTGGCATCGGTGAGAGTGGCATGGGCGGGTATCACGGCAAGTCCGGCGTGCGGTTGTTCCAACACCTCAAGCCAGTGCTGACCCGCGGAACGCGCATGGATCCGTCGATCGCTTATCCGCCGTATACGGAGCGCAAGGCGAAAATCTTCCGCAAGGTGCTTTGAGACCGGTTCACCCCGGGAACCAGATCGCTGGATCGTCCGGGCAACCGAGACGAACCTATGGTTCATGCATGGCCCCAGTTGTCGAATCTCTTTCAGCGCCGCGTCGTCGGCTGCGGTTTCTGACGGTCGGTCTGCTGATGGCGTTGCTGGCGCTAGCTGTCGCGTCATGCTCGTTCCCGAAAGCTGGTGTCCCCGGACCCTCGTCATCGGGTCAAGCGCCGGCCGCGGTGCCGGTTTCGGATCAGAACAACGTCAGCCCTTGGGCCGCTCTCGACCGGCTCGGTCGCTGGAACGGTTCGACGTTCGTGCCTGTCGCCGCCGGTTCCATTCCTACCGGCAATCTCATCGTCATGACGCATGGCTGGGCCGTGGGATGGCTCCAGACGTACGAGCAACTCCAGTCGAACTCGACGCAACTGGTGACCTACTGGGATGCCGGCATGGTCGACGCCCAAGGAGCCGCACTCGCGTCAGGGTTCGAGGCGCTTGCCGCGTCGCTCCAGAAGGCTGATCCGACCTCAACGGTTCTCATGTTCAGCTGGGTCGATCAGTCGTCAACTGATGTGAGTGCGTTCGCGGCCTACGCGCCCGAGCGCGCCACAGAAGTAAACGGTCATCGAATGGCAACGGCGATTGATCAGGCGCTGGTTCCGGGTTTTGTCGCCGGCGGAGGCCTTGTGCATCTGATTGGACACAGCTTTGGTGCAAATGTGGCAACCACTGCCGCGTTGTCGCTTTCGGCGGCGCCGCGGCAGCTGACCCTGTTTGATTCGCCGGAAGTGAACCTCGCCCGGATTGCTGGTGCGAAGAATGACCTTCGTTACAAGCTTCCCAGGCTGAACATCGGTCGCGCCGCGGGTCAGACGTTCGTTGACAATTACATCTCGCTTGTCGGTGAGCGTTTCTCCGTCTTCCCCGGACTTGGAGGCGTGGTTGATGTGCAGCTCGCCCCTCCAACCGCCGACAATGGTGGACAGAAGCACGAGTTCGCAATCGGTTGGTACACGGCATCGGCATCAGCAACAAACCCAACCGAGGGATACGGATGGTCGCCTCTGATAGGCGCGAACAACATGAATGTCGGCACCTATTGGGTGCAGAATTCGCCAACGGATGAACTCGGGCTGACCCAGGTACAGGGTCCTCCCGCTCCGTCAGTGTCCAACGAGATTGCGTTGGCAACCCAATTCCTGGTCGTTCCCGGTCAAGCCGACAACGTCAACGCAATTCGCGTATCTGGAAACGGAATCGTTACCTCGAACCTGTCGTTCGTAACCGACGAGGATTCACTGTGGCTCACGTTCTCCATCGATCTTCGCGGCCGGCCGGCCGACACGTTGCAGCTATTTGTCGACGGGCGCCAACGTTCAATCGCGGCGGTGGCTGACGATGGAATGAATCCAGCAGGTCAGTTCGTCATCCTCTACGACATCGAGCCAGGCACACATGTACTCACCATGACGTTGGGCGGCCCGACTCCGGATACGGCCGCGGATGCATCGACGTCCGCAGTCGTGAGCAACCTGCAAATCGTGTCGACCGCCAACATCACCAGAAACGTTGAGCCAGCCGATGCCCGCCAACTGGCGACGTGGGCTTTCATTCTGATCATCGTCACTTTGGTGATGATGATCGGGCTCACGATTCTTCTCGTGGTCTGGATCGTGCGCCGGGTTCGTCGCCGACGTGGCGAGCTGAACGACTGAAGGCTCAGCTATCGAGATCGTCGAGTGAACTGAGATCGGCGGGTACGTCGATGGCGTGAAGTTGCAGAACCTCGAGTGAAATGACTTCGAGGGTGCGCTCATTGGTCGATGCCAGAACCACGGGGGCTGCTGAGCCGTCCTGATGAGCCCGCAACCAGTTGAGGGCAGTCACGCACCAGCGATCCCCGGGGACGAGCCCGGGGAAGCGATAGGCGGGCATCGGGGTGCTCAGGTCGTTGCCGATGCTGCGCTGGTGCTCGAGGAACTCTGACGTCATGACGGCACAGATCGTGTGCCTCCCTTGGTCGTCGGGTCCGGTGCTGCAGCAACCGTCACGGTAGAACCCGGTGACGGGATCGGTGCCACACGGCTCGAGTGTCTCGCCCAGAACATTCTTCTCGGTCATGGGACAAGTATCGCCGCAAACGGTTCCGGAACACCGATCGTGAAGGTCCGGTAGTGTCAGCATCAGTTCGCAACGATGGGGGATCCAATGGCGGAGCATGAAGCATTGTCCAAGAAGGACGAGTTCTTCGGACACGGCATCGTGGGTGATCCCTACCCGAGTCTTATGGAGATGGCCGGTCGTTGCCCAGTGCATCCGGGCACGATCTCGAGCAACTTCGGAATGATTGGGGCCGAGGACATCCTTTTCCCGGACGTGGACCAAGTCATCGTGCTCTCGTTTGATTCGGTTGAAGCCGGGTTCAAGGACGTCGCGAATCTCTCCTCGTGCTGGTACGAACCGAGTCTCGGAGTGATGATTGGTCGCACGATCATCGAGATGGATCCGCCCGAACACGGTCGCCATCGCCAGTTGATCCAAGGGGCGTTGACGAAGAAAGAGATGGAACGCTGGGAGGACGACTTCGTCCGCGGCATCGTCGACACCTCGATCGACGCCTTCATTGGCTCGGGCCAAGCTGAGTTGGTTGCCGATTTTGCCCTGCGCTATCCGTTGCGAGTGATCGCTGCAGCCTGTGGTCTTCCCGAAGCCGATGTCGATTTGTTTTACGGCTGGGCTGCGTTGCTAACCAATGTGAGCGTGTCGGCCGAGGAGCGCCTCGCCGCCGCCGCTGATTTTGGTGCCTATCTCCAGTCCGTAATCGACGAGCGTCGGATCACACCTGGTTCAGATCTCGTGAGTCATCTCGTGCGTGCTGAGTTCCGGGACAACTCGGGTCATCAAGCGCTGAACGATGAAGAGATTGTCGCGTTCTTACGTTTGCTCCTTCCCGCCGCCGCGCAAACCACCTATCGCACGCTCTGCAATCTTCTGTTTGGTCTGCTTACCCATCCCGATCAGCTCGCCGCACTCAGCGCCGATCATGGGCTCATTGCCCAAGCAATCGAAGAGGGACTCCGGTGGGAACCGCCACTCATGTCGTTCGGCCGCATGGCCGTTGCCGATACGGAGATCGACGGTGTTGCGATTCCAGCGGGGACGCCAGTGAACCTCGTTGTCGGCGCAGCCAACCATGACCCTGGTCGCTGGGACGATGCTGACAAGTTCGATATCTTCCGGCCGCCGCAGCCCCATCTGGCCTTTGGTTCCGGTGCGCATGTCTGTCTCGGCATCCACTTCGCCCGGATGGAACTGCGTGTGGCCATGGAACAATTGTTGAGCCGTCTTCCGGGATTGCGTCTTGCTCCTGATGCCGGCGAAATCTCAATCTCTGGTCTGGGCCAACGCAGCCCTGCCACTCTTCCTGTCGTATTCGATTCCCTCAATGAAGAAATGGGTCACCGATGACCGCAGCTGATCTCCTTATTTCTGGTGGCCGAATCGTGGACGGTACCGGCTTCGCGTCATTCGTCGCCGACATCGAAGTTCGCGATGGTGTGATCACGCGAATCGGACACTTCACGAGCGACGCCAAACAGGTGATTGACGCGGCTGGAATGATCGTGGCTCCCGGTTTCATCGATATTCATACGCATTACGACGCGCAGGCTCACTTTGAACCAACGATGTCGCCATCGTCATGGCATGGCGTCACGACGGCGATGATGGGCAACTGTGGTTTCACAATCGCTCCGGCTGATGCCGACGGCGTGACCTGGCTCATTGGGATGCTGTCCCGGGTCGAGGGAATGGAAGTCGATGCACTCACAATCGGCGTCGATTTCGCTGGCGGAACCTATGGGGATTTTCTCGATGGCCTTGAGGGCCGAGTGGGGATCAACCTTGCCGGGTATGTCGGGCATTGCGCTGTTCGTCGGTTGGTTCTCGGTGCCGATGCATCGCTTCGGGCGGCGACTCCCGACGAGATCTTTGCGATGGCGGGTCACGTGCGAGCCGCGATGCAGGCCGGAGCAATTGGGTTCTCGACGTCGCAGCTCGACATCCATGCTGATCACGAGGGAAACCCTGTCCCGTCGAACCTCGCCGAGCCCGACGAGATGATCGCCCTGTCAGCCGTGATTGGCGAGTTCGACCATGGCGTGATCGAGTTCCTGCCCCGTTCCGGTTCGGCTGGCTTCGATGACGCCGATCGGTCCCTTCTCCTCGCTATGAGCGAGGCATCGGGATTCAAACCAATCAACATCAATCCGCTCACGCTTTTCCCAGGTAATCCTGAGGGTCACCGTCGTGTTCTCGAATTTGTCGAAGAGGCGGCGCTTGATGGACATCGCATCCACCCAATGTTCATGATCAACGTCAAGGGAATCCATTTCTCACTCGACTCGACCTTCGTGCTCGACGAGATGCCGACCTTCCGGCGAACGCTCACACTGCCGATGGCAGACAGAAAGATTGCACTGGCCGATGAAGCGAACCGTGCTGCGATGCGTGCCGAGTTCGCCGATCCTGAAGGCCGCTCATTGTTGTTTGGATGGGACGAGGTTCGCGTTGCATCCGTCAACGATCCATCACTCGCTGCGGCAGTGGGCGCCAGCGTTGCTGATCTTGCTGCTGCCAAGGGAGTGGATGGTGTCGATGCACTCCTGGATCTCGCACTCGCCGATGAACTCGAGACGGTCTACGTCTGGAAGCGCCATACTGATCCAGCGATCTGGGATGCCACCAAGGAAATCATTCGTCATCCGATGTCGATGGCCGGATCGAGTGACGGCGGCGCCCATCTGCTCACGTTCTGTGGCGCGGATTACACGACCCGTACCATCACCGACTCAGTTCCTGAAGTGATGACGCTCGAACAGGCGATCTCGCGTCTGACGCTGCAGCCCGCGCGCCTGCACGGTCTCTGGGACCGCGGTGTCCTCGAACCTGGCAAAGCCGCCGACATTGTCGTGTTCGATCACGATGAGCTCGGCGTTGATGCCATTTCCTTGCAGCGCGACTTTCCTGCCGGTGCACCACGGCTGGTGTTCGGCGCCCGAGGATACAAAGCAGTCATTGTGAACGGCGAACCGTTGTTCGTCGATGGAGTACACACCGGCGCACTGCCGGGCAAGATCCTTCGACCTACTGACGCCTGAAGTTCGTCGTCTGAATGAAGATGCCTTCGGCTCGGGCGGTGACTTCACCATTGAACGAAATCGTCCCGACCGTGAAGACTTTGCGGCCCTCGGTGCGGTCTACCCATGCATCGAGTACTAGTTCGGTTTCGATTGGGGTCGGGCGTTCGTAACGGATTGACAGGGTTCCGGTGAATCCCCCAAGACCGTGGCAAACGTTGGTTGCCCCGAGCAGCTCGTCGAACACGAGCGCGATGATCCCGCCGTGAACCATTCCCGGGGGTCCGTTGTATTGCGCCCCGAGGTTTGCTGTTGCATGCATGCGTTCACCGTCGAAGGTGAAATCAAGTGGAGGTGCGATCGGGTTGAGGGGTCCGACAACCGGACTAAACGGGAAGAACCGTTTTGGGTCTTTGGCGTGATCGGTTCCGCTCGGTCCGTCGGGCCCGATGCGGCCCTGCATCGGCATGCCGTCGACGCGGTGCTCGGCGAGGAGAGCCGCCGCCTCAGCAACCAGAGCTGCAGCCCTGTCGAGGGTTTCGGCCGGAGCGTCGGCGCGTCGCAGTGACGTGATGAGCGATCGGGCGGAGTCGGCGACCTTCTCGGCGGCTGCTTCTTCGGCTACAGCCCAGCCGGCGGTGACCCAACCTGCTTCGGGTTCGCTCACGCGTTGTATCCGTAGCCCTCGGCCTGTACGCGAGAACCGGGAAGACCTGGTTCGAGTCGGCCGGCAAGCCAGCCGCCGTCGACGACAAGTTCAGTTCCCGTGATGTAGCTGGCGTCAGAACTGGCCAGGAACGCAACTGCGCGTGCTATCTCGTCGGGGTAGCCGATGCGACCGATCGCCTGCTGCTGGTAAGGCATCGTTTCGAGGGTCGGGTCGTTGATCGGGTTGCCCATGATGGTGTTGACGCCGCCGGGGTGCACCGAGTTCACGCGGATGCCGAACTGGCCCCATTCCATTGCTGCTGTCTTTGTCATTCCGCGGATGGCGAACTTCGATGCGGTGTACGAGATGAGGCCGTTCTTTGAGGCCATGCCATCAATCGAAGAAATGTTGACGATGGCACCTCCGCCGGATTCCTTGAGAAGCGGCAGGGCTGATTTCATTCCGAGGAAGCAACCGACCTGATTGACATTGATCACAGACATGTAATCGGCCAGCGAGGTGTCCTCGATAGCGGCGGGACGGATGATGGCGGCGTTATTCACGAGTGCATCGAGGCGTCCGCCATGAGCTCGAGTGGCGTCCATTGCTTTGGCCCAGTCGGCTTCGGCGCTGACATCGAGATGCACATAAAGGGCGGCGGCGCCAATATCGGCGGCGACGGCCTCGCCTTCGGTATCAAGCACATCGGCGAGCACGACCGACGCACCTTCGGCGGCGAAAAGCCGAGCTTCGGCCTCTCCCTGACCACGTGCTGCACCTGTGACCAGGACGACCTTGCCGTCGAAGCGACCCATGATTTCCCCCAATGTCGATGTGATTCCCCGCCCGGAGTTCCGGGCCGCCTGAGTGTAGGACAACGCAGGTAGTTCATTTCCTGGCTGTCGATCTCCTGTAGCTTTTCCTCACCCTCCACTTCGGAGCCAATCGTTGGAGGACTCAATGGCCGCAGATCTCATCCTGACCGCCCGTTCAATCATCACTATGGAACCCGATGCACCGCGGGCTACCGCCGTGGCGATCAACGGTGCTGATGGCACGATCGCTGCCGTCGGGGATCTTGAGGCCTGCAAGAAAGCGCTTCCGTCGGCGCCGGTCAAAGACCTCGGCGACATCGTCCTGATGCCGGGGTTCATCGAATCGCATTCGCATCCGGTGCTCTCAGGGATGATGACCCAGAAGCCAGCCCACTGGATCGCTCCCTATGTCGGGTTCCCGACATGGGCGGACGTGGTGACTGAGTTCAAGCGCGTCGACAAGGAAACGCCGGCTGGTGAGGCGCTCATCTTCAATGGCCTTGACCGACTCCTTCACGGTTGCGAATCACCGACGGCGGCAATTCTCGATGGGATCTTCGGTGAGCGCGAAGCAATCGTTGCTGATAACTCGGGTCATGCCGTGTACTGCACGACGTCGGCGCTCAAGAGCCTCGGTTGGATCGAGAACCCACCCGCTGATCCGGTCGGTGGTTCGTATGGTCGCAATCCCGATGGATCCCTAAACGGGCAGGCGTTCGAACTGTCGGCAGTGATGTCGATGGCGACACCGTTCATGGCACGGGTCGTAACAAACCCGCTTGCGTCGGCAGCCGAGTGGTACGCGCTCATGGCCCGCAACGGAATTACCTCGACGTCGGAGATGACCTACGACGACACGCAGAAGGCTGCATTCATTGGTTTGGCCATGCAGCCGAGCTGTCCGTTGCGCATTTCGCTCTATCACATGTCCACCGACGACAAATGTGGAGACAAGTTCGAATCACCGATCCCGCTGTCGATGCTGCAGAAGAAGGGCATCAAGCTCTGGGCTGACGGTTCTCCGTGGGTTGGAAACATTGCGCTTTCGTTTCCGTACCTGGATACGCCGGCGACGAAACTCGCCGGCATCAAGCCGGGCGTGCATGGCATCGAAGAGATGAACTACACCCGTGCACAGTTGGACGCAATCATCGACAAATACGCGGAGAGCGGTTGGCAGTTTTCGTTCCACTGCAATGGTGACGCGGCGCTCGACATCGTGCTCGATGCCTACGAAGCCGCACTGAAGAAGTTCAATCTTCTTGGTACCGATCACCGGTGGCGTCTTGAGCATCTGGGTGCGGCTCGCGCTGATCAGTTCGTGCGTGCGGCGTCACTTGGTGTCTATGCATCGATGGGTCCGTTCCAGTTCCAGTACTGGGGTGATCTTCTCGATGGCCAGATGTTCGATCACGAGCACGGTTCGCAGTGGTGTCGAGTCAAGGACGCAACCGATGCCGGCATCCGTCCCTCGTATCACAACGACGGCGCAGTAACGCCTCCCTCGCCGGTTATGAACATCAGAACGGTGACCACGCGAACAACCAATTCGGGAACGGTCCGAGGTGCGGATCAGAAGGTCTCGCTTGATGAGGCACTTCGTGCGCAGACCATCGATGCGGCATTCATTCTTGGTCGTGACGAAGAGATCGGCTCAATCAAGGTCGGGAAGTTCGCCGACTTCGTCGAGTTGTCAGCGGATCCGTACACGCTCGATCTGATGAAACTCGAAGCGGACCTCGGGATCAAGGGAACGTGGCTGAACGGTTCGCGTATCGATCTCGACGCGTTCCTCGCAGGTTCGGGTGCCGAACCGGCCGAGGCGCACAAGCACCTCGCCGCTCCTCACAAGAAGTGCTGCTGAGAGACTGACGCTCACTCACTAAGCACCAGGGGAAGTTGCCGGCGTGTCGTCACCGTCCCGTGCAAGAGAGTCAATGTGATTTTGATATTCAGCTGGGGGTCTCTCTCGGTAGCTCTCGGGATTACACGTCGTCCTGCGTCCCACCCAAAGTCCCGTCACTGCAAATCCCACCAAAGCCAGCCCCGCTGAAATGGCGAGCGGGATCAGGAATCGTGAACTTGACGCTGTCCCGATTGGGTAGGAGTGAGGAAGACACATCTGAAGTTCAGGGCAACCATCTTGTGCGCCGATCGGAATTGTGATTGCGAGGAGCAGGCCGACTTGAATTAGGCAGAGAAATCCGAGCACAACGCGGTTGAGGATCTGTGCTGCTATGGCTGCAAGGCTCACCGATAGCAGAACAAAAAGTCCAAAAGGTGCGTTAAAGGTGCTCGTCGGAGCGGCCGGGGGCCCAAATTGAATGACGATCCAGATCCCGATCCCGATGACTACGGAGAGCGTGATTGTTCGTGTATCCCTCGAAATTCGTGACCTCAGGAGGGCCAAGGGGGATACGAACAAGAGCACTCCCGGGACCCACATTGGGTTCACAAGCCCGACTGTTTGGAGCTTTGGCCGGAGCTCGGCGATTCGGGAAAGTCCGCCAGAGGTCAATGTCCCAATCCCGAACATCCCTGAGAAGTTCTGCCAGCGCCTCGTGATCCATTCTGAAAAAGTCAGCGCTCGATACTGGTCGACGAGAACCTGCGGGAAGGAGCGTTTGTCGGCCGCGTCATTGAACCCGGCGAGGTGCCATTTCAGAAGTACCGAAGTCCCGAGGTCAAAGAAAATTTGGTATGCGGCCCAAGGTGCGATGATCACGCCAAATGCCACCAAGGCCGACATAACAGATGATTTTCCGCGCGGCCAAGCATCCAAACGCCACATGACAACCAAAAGAGCTGGCATCGCTAAAAGGCCACCCGGGTGACCCATCACCGAAAGTGCCAGAGCCCCAGAAATGGCTATCCAAGCTGCCGGGGTGCAATCACGGCCGGACTCAACCAACACAGCGATTGCGAGGACCAATAATGCGGCTGGAAGCAATTTTGGCCAAACGAAGACCACGTTAAAGAACATGAAACTTGCCGAACTGAAAAGCACTAATGCAGCTGCGAACCGTCTTCCCCGTATCCCTAGAACCCAGAGCAGCAGAGCGGCCGCAGAAGCTGCGAGCGATTGGAGTACAGCCCCCAAAACTTCATAGGCAAACTGCTTGTTCGCCGCGATCCAGTGCCCGGGACGCATCCAAGCTGCTTGACCCGGCGGTCTTTCAACAAGAGGCCAATTCAGTGCCGGCGCTTTCAAGTCCCCGCGTGAATCAACTCGTTCAATCCACTGCAGTGGGAAGAAGTTGTCTGCTGTGCGGTACGTGGAGGCCGAAGAAATTTCTGGTGCGACTGCCATTCCGCCATGCAGGCCCAAGATGCTCAAAAATGCGATCGTAAGGAAACCAGACAAGGCGATAAGGCCGATTATTTGCTGTTCTTCTCGTGAGCGAAGTGGTGGGTTCAACGTCAAAATCGAGATAACCGCCACCCAAATGATCACAGCAGTCACCTGCCCGAGTGTGGGTAGTAACAGCCAGACCCACCATAGAAACCAGTGGCATGTCCCAGAGAAGACGATGACCAATGTCGTGCGGACAGCAATCGTTTGCACCGGGAATCGGCGTTCGAACACGCATAGTGCAGCGAAGCCAGGCGAGAACAGAAGTATGCAAGCGCTGCAGGTGGCAGCAACGAGTGAAACGGCAGTTCTAAGCGACCCAGTCGAAAGCCAGAGCTTCGTTGACGCCCAAAAAACAATTGGTGTCGAAACCAAGACAAAAAAGATTATGAATCGAAAAAACCTATTGCCCACCACTGCACCCGCCCTGTCGGTATGAATTGCCTAATTTTTTATAGGCGATACTCAACATACATCTGACCACAATGTGCACCTGAAAAGCATCGGCTGTGGCGGTGGCTGTTGTCAGCCCACTAGGAAAGTCTCAACCGTGGTGGGCTCCGCACGCGGCATTCGTGCCCTGTCAGCGGATGAAGATCGCAAGCGCGATCGAGCAGATGATTCCGTAGATGCCGATGAACCATCGCAAGATGGTTGGGTCGACGCGACGCGAGAGGTGTGATCCGATCCATCCGCCGAGGAGGCTCAGGGGGGCCATGATCAGCACGACCCACCACTCGACCGGACCGAAGAGGGCAAAGATCACGACGGCGACGATATTGATCGAGAACTGAAGAACAGTTTTGAGGCCGTTAAGTCGTCGCAATGTGTCGGTCATTGTGAGACCGAGAACTGCGAGAAGGATCACCCCAAGGACTCCACCGAAATAACCGCCGTAGATGGCGGCGAAGAAGACACCGATCATCGTTGCGCGATCCCGCTCGATGACAAGCGGCTCTCCGGTCTCGGGATGGAGCCGACGGAGCCGCTTCTGAATGACGGGCTGGAGAAGCATAAGAAGCGCGGCGGCGAAGACGAGGATCGGTACGAGGATGTTGAACAGGCGCGTAGAAGTCGTCAGAAGAACAACTGCACCGACGACCGCTCCGGCGAAAGCAACCGGCAGAAGCATGCGTACCCGGCGCGATTGACTCTCGAGATCCTGGCGATGGCCGAGTATTCCGCCGACGAAACCGGGCACCAGTGCGATGGTGTTGGTGACGTTCGCGCTGATAGGGGGGAGCCCTGCGGCGATCAGTGCCGGAAATGTGAGGAGTGAACCCCCGCCGGCGACCGCATTGATTGCCCCGGCCACGAACGCGACGAGTCCGAGAAAAGCGCCATCGACGAGTCCGAGTCCATCCACCGGATGCATAGTAAGGCGGCCACAGGAGTTCGATGGCCGTGGTTCAATGTCTGCGGGGGGATGCAAAGAGATCCGCTTGGCTCAACTGGAGGAACTATGGCCATTGTCGAGAGCGAGATCGTCGGAGAGGGAATCGCTTTGGTGACCCTCAACGACCCAGATCGGTACAACGCGCTCACCCCTGCACTAATCGACGCTTTGGGCGACGCGTTCGCGTCCATTCGCAGGGACCGTTCAGTACGGGCCGTGGTCCTGACCGGCGCCGGTCGGGGATTCTGTGCCGGGGCTGACATGAGCGGAACCGGAGGTGTTCCCGAGCGAGCTCGAGGTCGAGGCCCCGTCGGATTTGTGAACGAGATGCAAGAACACCTGATGGAAGTCGTCCTGGCTATCCACGAGACTCCACAGCCGGTGGTCGCAGCGCTTCATGGTGCCGTGGTGGGAGGAGGATTGGCCCTTGCCCTCACGTGCGATCTTCGTGTTGCATCCCGAGACGCGTTCTTCGCGTCGCACTTCATTCGAGTGGGGTTGTCCTCATGTGATCTCGGCACCAGTTACTGGTTGCCGCGTATCTGCGGGCCCACGATTGCTGCGGAACTGATGCTGACGGGACGCCGCTTCGATGCAGATGAGGCGCGAACCTATGGGATGCTCAACCGTGTCGTCGACGGTGGCGATGTTCTTTCAGAGGCTGTCGCGTTGGCGGCGATGATTGCCGAGAACTCCGAGTACGGCGTGCGGATGACGAAGGTCGGGATGTGGGCGAATCTCGACGCGTCAAGCCTGCGCGCCGCCATGGAACTCGAGAACCGCACACAGGTTCTCGGCACGTTCACTGGAAACATGACCGAAGCTGGCGAAGCGTTTCGCGAAAAGCGCGATCCCGACTGGAAGCCGATGTGACTCATGCCTACTGAACGACTCAACGGAATCGATCTTCATTGGGAGCGGATGGGTGAGGGGCCCCGCCTGCTTATGTTCAACGGTTCGACGTCCACAATTGAACGCATGCGCCCGATCATGGGCCTCTTCGCGACGCGGTTCGACGTCGTGCTCCATGATCAACGCGGGCTCGGTCTCACTGAGATTCCTGAGGGCCCCTACGCGATGGCGGATTATTCCGCCGATGCCATCGCACTCCTCGATCATCTTGAATGGGACACCTGTCGCGTTGTCGGCATCAGTTTCGGGGGCATGGTGGCCCAAGAGTTCGCCGTCACGGTGCCTGATCGGGTCGAGCGTCTTGCTCTTCTCTGTACGTCATCCGGTGGAGATGGAGGATCGTCGTATCCGCTTCACGAATTACGTTCGATGGAGCCGACCGAGGTCGCCGACGTGGCGATGCGCATCATGGACACCCGCTTCACCCCGGAATGGCTTGAGTCCCATCCGACTGATCGGATGTTCGTCGACGGAATCTCGGCGACCACCGGGCCGCTCCCCGGTTCGGAAGCCGCACGAGGCGAACTCGAGCAACTCGACGCGCGCCAACATCACGATGTCTGGGAACGATTGCCGCTGATCACGGCACCGACGTTTGTCGGCGCCGGTCGCTTCGATGGGATTGCCCCGCTGGTGAACAGCGAAGCGATTGCCTCGCGTATACCGAATGCGGAGTTGCACGTTTACGAAGGCGGCCATGGCTTCTTCGCCCAGGACGGTACGGCGTTCCCCGAGATACTGGATTTCTTGGCCGGTTGAACCGTCTAACCAGTTGAGCCGCCTATTCGGCGGGCATTACCTGGGCCATGAACTGACCGAGATCGAAGTATTCGCGCCACTTGGCGATCTTGTCGCCCTTGAACTCGAACACGCCGAGCACGGGAAGCGACACGATTCCGCCGTCTTCCTTTTCGAAGATGTCGACACGTTCGGTGAAGACGGTTGAGCCGTTTGAGGCGATGGTCAGGATCTTGAACTCGACAACCTTGAGTCCGGCGGTGAAACCGTCGATCATCGCCGCGATCTCGTCGTGGCCGACCATTGGATCGACAGGAATGTTGTGATAAATCCCGTCGGCCGTGAACCACGCGACGATGGCAGCGGTATCGCCGTCGACCCAAGCGGCGCAGAATTCGCGCACGAGTTGTTCGTAATGAGCGCCATCAGACATTGCATCCCCCGGGGTGGAAGTGATCGAAGTAGTGGGTGGCGCCGCCGTGCGGGCCAGCAACATCCTGACACCACCGACGGAAAAGCGCATTTGCACCGAGGCCGCTACGCTCCAGCCCGTCGGCACCGGAGATCGGATGGGGATGGCCACTGCAGGCAATGAACCGCTCGAGATAGCGCTGAATCCGATGCCGGGACGGCATCTTCACGACCATCTCCGGGCTCTGCGCGATGAGTATGGCCCGATTGCCCCGGTGCACTTCTACGGGATGCCCTCGTTTGTCATCCTCGGTTATGACGAGCTCCGGGCGTTCTTCACTGCCCAAGAAGAGTTCCCTGGCGGTGAGGTTTACAAGCACCAGCTGGAATCGACGATCGGCCCGACGTTCATCAGCATGGACGGTAGTGAGCACGACGTGTACCGGCAGTTGGTGACGCCGGCGTTCCGCTCAAGAGCGACGACGAGATTCGTCGACAGTCAACTGACACCGCTGGCACATCAGATGCTGGACGGGATCGTTTCGGCGGGTGAAGGCGATCTGATTACGGGATTCGCCGATCGACTTCCGTTTTGGGCGATAAGCCGCAAGCTCGGCCTGCCCGACGGTTACGAAGACAGGCAGCGGGGATGGGCACATTCATTGCTCTCGGAACTTTCTGATCCTGAAGGAGCGAGGGTCGCGTCAGCTGAACTCACAGAACTGATTGCGCCGGTGATTGCGGACCGTCGCAGTAATCCGGGCGACGATGTGATCTCGCAACTTGTTGCTAATGAGTACAACGGTCGTCGGCTTACCGACGCCGAGATCCTCTCGCACGTACGACTGTTGTTCGCCGTCGGCGCTACGACGACATCGGATGCATTGAGCAATCTGCTCTGGACACTGCTGAATCGGCCTGAGCTGCTCCGGAGGTTGCGCGCGGAACCTGAGTCGCGACCGAGCGCGGTGCGCGAACTGCTTCGCTGGGAACCGCCCGTTCCGCTACTACCAAGGATGGCGCTCAACGGTGGTGTGATCGCAGGAGTCGAGGTTCCGCCAATGTCGATCGTGTTGGGCGGAATCGCCATTGCCAATCGCGACCCCGCAAAATTCGCCGATCCTGACACCTTCGATATCGATCGTCCGGATGCCGACGTGCTGACATTCGGATTCGGATCGAAATTCTGTCCGGGATCGCATCTCGCGAAACTTCAACTGCTTGCCGCTCTCGAGGTCGTACTCGATCGTCTTCCAGAACTGGAACTCCTCGACGAGGAACCGGGTCCGGAACCGAGCGGTTGCAATCTGCGATCGGTCTCGAGTCTGCGCTGCAGGTGGACGGTGTCCTGACGAAGCGTTCGCCGGTCGCCACTTAGGGGCGTACGGTGTCGATTGTCCACACGCACGGGGGTGTCATTTCTATGGCCGATTTCAGTCTCGATCCAGAATTCGAAGAACAACTCGACTGGATCAGGGGATTCGTCAAGGCCGAGGTCGAACCGCTGGACCTCGCCTTCGAAGGCGAAGAGACCGTCTACAACAAGTCGGGTCGCCTCTACAGCGATGTCATCCGCCCCTTGCAGCAGGTTGTGAAGGACAAAGGACTCTGGTCGTGTCATCTCACGCCGGAGTTCGGAGGGCAGGGATACGGACAGGTTCGTCTGGCGTACATGAACGAGATCCTCGGCCGCTCACAATTCGCTCCGACAGTGTTCGGTAATCAGGCGCCCGACTCTGGCAACGCCGAGATTCTCGCCCATTACGGAACTGCCGGGCAGAAGGAGCGTTATCTCCAGCCTCTGCTCGACGGCTACATCTCGTCGTGTTACTCAATGACGGAACCGCAGGGTGGCGCCGATCCTGGAGTGTTCACCACCCGCGCCGTGCTCGACGGAGACGAGTGGGTTATCGACGGTGAGAAGTGGTACTCGTCGTCATTGCGATTCGCGGCATTCGTGATTGTGATGGCGGTGACCGATCCCGATGTCTCGATCTACAAGGGCATGTCGATGTTCCTTGTTCCGGCCGATTCACCGGGCCTCGAGGTCATCCGAAATGTGGGGACGGGCGGCGAGCCCGAAGGACACGGCGGGCACGCGTATGTGCGATACAACGCTGTTCGGGTACCGAAGGACAACCTTCTTGGTGGCGAAGGTCAGGCATTCGAAGTTGCGCAGACCCGACTTGGTGGCGGACGACTTCATCACGCAATGCGCACAGTTGGAGCCGTGGGTCGGTGCCTCGACATGTTGTGCGAACGAGCTCTCAGTCGCACGACACAGGGGGAGTTGCTGGCCCGCAAGCAGTTGACGCAGGAAAAGATTGCGGACTCGTGGATTGAACTCACGCAGTTCCGCTTACAGGTGTTGCATGCGGCATGGCGCGTCGATCAGGTGGGCGGACACGCAGCGCGCAAAGAGATAGCCGGCGTGAAGGTCGCAACGCCGAAGGTCTACCGCGAGGCGGTGCTACGGACGATGCAGCTGCACGGTGCGCTCGGTGTTTCCAACGAGATGCCGTTCTCGAAGATGCTCATGGCCTCGGTAACGATGGGCATCGCCGACGGACCGACTGAAGTCCACAAAGGAACGCTGGCCCGCGAAGTGCTCAAGTCGTACCGCCCCGCAGATGGGGACTGGCCGAGCGAACACATCCCAGATCGCCGCGCCGCTGCGCGTGAAGACTTTGCTGAACTGCTGGAGATCGTTGCCGCCGAGCACTAGGGCGGCCAACGACTCAGATCAGTAGCCGCCGCCGAGTTTGCGATGGTCCCAGGAGATCGTCTTCTCGACGTTCAGCTTCACGACAACTCGCTTGTTGAGCATGAGCTCGACGAATGGCTTCATCTCTTCGGTGTACGGGGCGTTGTAACGGGAGAAGACGCTGACGCCGAGTTCCCAGATGCGATCGGGATCTTCCACGATCTCGGCCTTACCGATGAGCGTGACCCCGCGGAGAGTCTCATAGGTCTCGCCGTCTTCGACCAACACGGTCATGTTCGGATTACGGCGCAGGTTGACGACCTTTTGAGCCTTGGCCTTGCTCTCGATGCCAATCGCACCTTCGAGGAATCCGTACCACATGGCAATCGAGTGGATGCTGCCGTTGGCGGCGATGGTCGACATCGTCATCGAGTGGCGCTCCTGAAGAAACGCGTCGATCTCCTCCTGCGACATCACGATCTTGTTGCGCTGCTTGATTCCAGATGGTTTCGGTGTATCGGACACAAGTTCCCCCTACGCGGCTTACGAACCTCGGAACCGTAACACCGGAGCAGAATGCGCCTCGCCCGACGGGCCGATGGCAACGGGCGGTAGTGTTCGCCGGTCGAACGGGGCGCACCTGCCCCACATCTCGAACAATCTCGAGGGGGAGTCCCGCCATGAATTCAGTTGAAGCAGCGAACGCCACGGCCCAGGCCATCGGAGATCTCGGAGGGGCCTTCATGACCGACGGCGCCACCTACGCCCGTGGTGGTGAACTCGGCTTTTCCGGCATCGATTTCTACGTGCTCGGTCGCGGTGGTGTTCTCGGCGACACCTCCGCCGATGTAGTGGCGGCGGCGTTCTACGTTTGGAACCCGGATCAGACCCGGACCCAGTGGGCGTCGGCCCGAGCCGTGATGGCGCCGGCCCCGGCCGCAGCCGAGTGGGCCTCGCTCTGCCATGCCTATGGCGAAGCGAATCTTCCCGATGTCGAGGGACTCGCGCGGATCGCCGAACTTGCTTCGAAGATGATCGATGCCGCCTCACCGGCCGGTGCCGCATTATTCGCCGGATGGCGCGAACTCCCCGTTCCTGGAACCGATCGCCTGAAGGCGCGCGTGCAGCATCAGCTGAACGCGCTGCGCGAACTGCGCGGAGGTCTTCACGGCGGTGCGGTTCTTGCCGCCGGCCTGCTGCCGCAAGAGGCAGTGGCGTTCCGTGCACCGTTTATGGCCCCCATCTTTGGATGGGACCCAGAAACGCTTCCCGAGGGCGGCACCGTCAAGGAGAAGTGGAAGATCGCCGAGGCCGGCACCGACGCCGCAATGGGCCGAGTCTTCGCCGCACTCACCGACAACGAACTCACCGAATTCACCGAACTCATCACTGCGTTGCACGCCGCGGTCCAGGCCGCCAAGGAGGCTTGACCGTTATGGACATCCGCGAAGCTCTTTACACGACCCGCGCCATGCGACGGGTCAAGCCTGATCCGATCCCGATGGACGTGCAGGCCCGCATCATGGATGCTGCCGTGCGCGCTCCGAGCGGTGGCAACACCCAGAACTGGCGGTTCTTACTCGTTGATGATTCCGAGGTCATTGGCAAGATTGCGCCGCTTTATCGCAAGGCGATGGCGATGCTCTGGGAGACGCTCTACGCCGATCGAATTGCGGCGGCAAAAGCCGATCCCGATTCTGAAGAATCGAAGTCGATGATGCGGGTGCAGAACTCAGCGCAGTGGTTGGCCGACAACTTCGAGGTCGTGCCGCTCTATCTGTTTGGTTTCACCCAACACGACACCAGCGGTAGTTCGATCTACCCGGCACTCTGGAACGCGCAGCTCGCTGCACGCGCCGAAGGCATCGGAACATCACTCACCCAAGTTTTGGCGTTCTTCAACGACGACGTGTTGTCGATCCTCGGCGTTCCGCTTGATGAAGGCTGGAACATGGCCGGCTGCGTGTCGCTCGGTTACCCGACGGGCAAATGGGGCATCGCTGCCCGTCAGCCCGCTCATGAGGTTTCGTTCCGCAACCAGTGGGGAAGCGACGTCGGTTTCCGCACCGATACACCGCTCTGGTCGCCCGGAGCCTGAGACTGCTTGTTTGGTCCCGGTGTGCGCGGGTTTACTCGCGCACACCGGTTGACCGTGGTTTCTATTCCTCGGTTGCTGGAGCCCAATGGGTGCGTAGATCGGCCAGCCATTCGGGAAACTCAAGCGGCGGGTCGGGAAGCTGTGTGACGCCGTTGTCATCGAGTGCAGCAGTGAAGAGCTCGGGTTGATCTCCCCATGAGCGGGGATCGCCCATCATGACTTCGTAGAGTTTGGCGCCATCGTCGCCGGCCCGGATCGGACCGAAGGCCGCGCCGAACGGCAACTCGACATGGGTTCCGGCGGGGCACCAGCGGTCACCAAACCAAAGACCGCCGTCGATGACAAACACCATGTGCGGGCTGTAATGCCCGTGACGGCGGACGATCATGCCTGGGTCGTACTCGGCGTAGAGCGAGAGATACTGAGGGTCCGGACTGAACGCGAACCACTTCTCGCGTACGTAGGACTCGGTGCCGTCAGCGTTTTTCTGAGCCCGACACAGCTGCCATGGCATGTCGGGATCATCCATGTGTCGGAAGATGACTTCCTTGCCAGGCATCGGTAAGGGGACGGAGAGTGGATCGACGTCGCTCATGCGATGAAGTCGAATTCGACATGTGCGGATTCAACGCCGCGAACAAAGGCATTCGGCATGTGGACCGGCGAGGTGCCTTCCACCATGCGCCAGCCGGATGTCCGTCGGAGAAGTTCCTCGAAGAACACACGGATTTCGAGACGGGCGAGCGAGGCGCCGAGACAGAAATGCGTTCCGAAACCGAATGCGATGTGATTGTTCGGAGTACGGGCGACATCGAAGGTCTCGGGATCGCTGAACTGGGCTTCGTCACGGTTCGCCGACGAGTACATCAGCAGGACCTGGGTGCCGGCGGGAATGGTGACGCCGTTGACTTCGGCATCGACCTTGGCCACCCGGCACATGTTGTGAATCGGCGTGACGTAGCGGATGAACTCCTCGACAGCAACGGTGAGGTCGGCTCCGTTACGGAGTTTCGCTTCTTCGGCCGGATTCGCTATGAGGTTCAGAATCGTGTGGGCGATGACCGTGCGGGTGGTTTCCGCACCGCCGTCAAGCAGCAGGAGTGAGTCGCCGATGACATCCTCGAGGGTCATCGGACATCCGTCGATTTCGGCCGTCGTGTAATGGCTGAGCACGTCGTCGGCGGGACAGGTCTTCTTAAGTTCGAAAAGATCCGAGGCTGCCTGCGCGAATTCCATGGTGGCCACGATGCCTTCGTCGTTGAAGTATCGGGGACCGCCACCGAGGGCGATCGTTGTTTCCGACCAATGCTTGAGCTGGGGCCACTGGTCTTCTTCGAATCCGAGGAGCTTGCCGATCATCATGGCGGGCAGCGGAGCAGCGAGGTCGTTGACGATCTCGGCGGTTCCGTTATTGGCCTGCGTTGCGTCGAGAAGCTTGTTGACCTTCTCGCGGATGTCGTCCTCCCATGCGCTTGCGGCGCGGGGAGTGAATCGACGCGAGACGAGGTTTCGGCGCTTCATGTGGATGGGATCGTCGAGTCCGATGATGGCGTTGTCGGCCGGGAGATTGGGGCGATAGCCGCCCTTCTCCTTGTCGGAGTTGATGAAGACATCCTTGCGCTTTTCGATTTCGACGATGTCGTCGTAGCGGGTGACGCCCCAGAGCTCGTTGATTGCGTCCCAGTAGATGGGCTCATTGGCGCGCATCCAGGCGTAGGTCGGATACGGATCGCCGCCGTATAGATCGGGGGCAAGCAGATCGATCGCGAGGCGTTCCATGGTGTTCTCCCGGGTGGTGCATCAGATGACGTGTCGATTGACCTGTCTGACCCCAACGTAGTGCTGTGGATACCGGGCTAGGGGCACGGATTGGGCAGGGTGGACGCTGGCGTGAGCCATAGGCCGCTGTGATCAGGGTAACAATACGAAACGAAAGCATTCCGAAATGGTTCTGTTTCGTTATGATCGGGATTCAGAGCCGTCACTCCATGTGGCGGGCCCGGAACGGACAGATATGACTCCCGACGAACAACGCATCCACGACCGTCGCTGGCTCTCGCTGGTGGTTCTCACCGGAAGCCTGATGGTGATCACGCTCGACAACACCATCCTCAACGTGGCGATCCCGTCGCTGGTCAAAGATCTCGACGCGTCGCTGAGTGAGCTCCAATGGATCATCGACGGGTACACGCTCGTGTTCGCTGGCCTCCTGCTCACCGCCGGCGCTCTCGGCGATCGGTTCGGACGCAAAGGCGCACTTCAGATTGGCCTCGCCATCTTCGGTCTTGCTTCGATGGTCTCTGCACTGGCCTCGACTCCTATGCAATTGACGCTGTGTCGCGCCGCGATGGGCGTCGGTGGCGCGTTGATCATGCCGTCGACGTTGTCGTTGCTCACCAATTTGTTCCGCGACCCGCGCGAGCGCGGGCGGGCGATCGGTGTGTGGGCGGCCGTCGCGGGAGCGAGTGGCGCGCTTGGCCCCGTCCTTGGCGGAGTTCTTCTCAAGTACTTCTCATGGCACTCGGTGTTTCTGATCAATGTGCCGATCATCATCGTCCTACTGATTGCCGGTCGCTCGTTGCTGCCATCATCGAAGGCTCCCGGTGCTGCGCAACTTGATCCGTTGGGCGCGGTGTTGTCGATCGTGGGTCTGACGGCGCTGCTTTGGGCGGTCATTGAAATTCCCACCAACGGGTGGACGTCTACCAACGTGCTCATCGCATTCAGTATCGGCATGGCTGCACTCGGTGCATTTGTGGCGTGGCAGCTACACACCGATCATCCGATGCTCGACGTGCGCTTCTTCAAAGACCGTCGCTTCACTGCGGCGAACCTCGCGATCACGCTTGTGTACTTCGCGATGTTCGGTCAGATGTTCGTGATGAGCCAGTACATGCAGATCATCCTCGGTTACTCCCCTCTTGAGGCTGGATTACGGATGATGCCGATGTCGGTGATGATGCTGTGCATCGCTCCGTTTGCGCCGCGACTCGTCGAAAAATTCGGAACGAAGCTTGTAGTCGGCATCGGGCTTTTGCTCGCATCGTTCGGTGTCTTCTACATCTCCAACGTTCCAGTCACCAACGGCTATTTGCACCTGCTTACGGGTGTGCTGTTTCTTGCCGCGGGCATGGGGCTCACGATGGCGCCGGCGACCGAATCCATTATGGGTTCGCTTCCTCCCGCCAAAGCCGGCGTTGGTTCGGCGATGAACGACACGACGCGTCAGGTCGGAGGAGCGCTTGGCGTCGCTGTTCTCGGCTCGATCCTTGCGGCTGTCTACCAACCAGGAGTCGAGTCGAAACTCACGGCCATCGGTATTTCGCCGACGAATGTTGCTGCGGCAACTGAGTCGATTGGCAGTGCGATCTACAACGTGGTGCCGACAATTCAACCTGATTCTCTGAGCACCCAGGTCGCCGAGATTGTGTCGACCGAATACGTGAACGGTATTCACGTGGCTCTCAAGGTGGGTTCGTTCGTGATCTTCCTCGCGGCCCTGGTCGTCTTCAAGTGGCTCCCCGCGCGCGCCAAGGATGTGCGCGAGCATGTCAGCGGGCCGCTCGATGGAATCGCCTCACTGACCTACGCCGAAGCGGAGGGGGCTCTCGAAGATGATCAACTCGAGATCGATGCGCTGGACTCCGGTTCGACCGCAACTGACGGCGGCGTTCTGAAATGACTATCGAAGTGACCGAACGAGCGAGGCCCGGGCGGCAACGCAGCGAAGCGGCCGATCAGGCGATTCTGAGTGCAACGCTCGACGTTCTTGCTGTCGCTGGTTACGGCTCACTGACGATGGCATCAGTCATCGGAAAATCCGGAGTTTCGTCGGCGACGCTTTATCGCCGTTGGCCCACGAAGCAACAACTGGTTGCCGCGGCACTGGCCTCGTTGCATCCGGAGATTGTCCCGATCGATTCGGGATCGTTGGAATCGGATCTATCTGAACTGGTCCATTCGATCGCCGATTCCATGTCAGTCCGTCGCGAGGATCTTGCCGATGACGTTGGCGTTGAATTGCGACGGAACCCGGAGTTTCGGGCGGCGGTCAACGAGAAGTTCATCGTGCCTCGTTTGCAGGTGCTTGAACTGATTCTCGACAACGCGTGCGCCCGCGGTGAAATCGGAACCGATCTCGATCCGCGGGTCGCCATGAGTTTCGTGTCGGGGCCGATGCACCATCGCCTCTACGTTCTCGGTGAGATCGTGGACAGAGAGTTCGCAGACTCCGTGGCGATAGCGGCGCTGGCCGCGCTGCGCGCGATCAGCCCGCGGTAACTCCGCGATCGCTCGACAGGATCGAACCATGGAAGTTGATGCCGTCGGCGGAGGCGAGGAGTGAGACGAGTTGGGCGATGTCTTGGGGTACGCCCATGCCGCGGAAGCCGGCATAGCGGCCGACGAAGTCCCAGTCGAGATCGTCGGGCATCTGGTAGCCAGCAGTGAGCGAGCTCTCGATCCCGCCCGGGGCAATGCCGTTTACCCTGAGCGGCGTTTTCATGTATTCCATCGCCAGCGACTTCGTGAGCTGAATGACGGCACCCTTCGTCATGGAATACGCCACCGTGTAGGCCTGACCCATGAGTCCGGCGTTGGACGCAACGTTGACGATGTTGCCGTCGGATTCGAGCAGGTGGGGGATGGCGGCCTGGCAGAAGAAGAAGGGCGCATCCTGATTCACGGCGACCATCCGGCGATACGCCGCTTCGCTCATATCGGTGAAATGGTAACTGGCGGCGATTCCGGCCACGTTGACGAGCACGTCGAGCTTGCCGAACGCGGCAACGGCTGCGGCCACGGTGTCGAAGCATTCGTCTCGGGTCGTGATGTCGCCAACGCGGGTTTCAACGGTGCCGCCGGCAGAGGTGATGATCGCGGCGGTTTCGGTCAAACCATCGGCGTTGACGTCGTGGGCGAGGACCTTTCCTCCTTCGGCGGCCAGACGGACGGCGGAGGCCCGACCGATTCCAGATCCGGCTCCGGTGACGAGAAGCGCCTTGCCGTCGAATCGTCCTGCGATGGGCTCGTACATGTCGTCTCCTAGAAACCTGGATGAGGTGGGGAATAGTGCCACAGGGCGTCGGGTGTCGGCGATGGTTCTTGGCGCGATACGTTTCCTGAGCGATTGGGGCCACAGGGGCGCCTACGAGGAGGACTCAAATGGAGATCAAGGCCGGTAGCCGTCTTGCCTGTCCGGACTGCACCGTGGAACTCGTCGTGGTCAAACCGCCGAGTGGCCCGGTCACGCTGACGTGCTCGGGAACGGCAGTCGTTGAAGCCACCGCCGATCGTCCCGGGGCTGGCCATTCGTCTGCCGAGAGTGACGGAACGCTGGTCGGCAAGCGCTATGCCGACGAGGAGACTGGCCTCGAGGTCCTCTGCGCCAAACCGGGACCGGGTCAACTGGCCGCCGATGGTCGCGTAATCGAGGTCAAGGGCGCCAAGCCCCTTCCGTCCTCGGACTGATCTGCGATGAACCTCTCCCTGCTGCTCGAAATGGCTTCGTCCGCCCTCGACGATCGCACTGCGGTCGTATCCGGTGATGTCAGCCTCACGTATGCCGAACTCGATGCAGCGGCTCGCCGTGCCGCCGGACGCTTTCTCGAAATGGGCGCCACCGGCGTTGTCTTCTGCGGTACGAACGACGTCAGCTTTCCGATCGCACTGTTCGCGGCCGGTTACGCCGGGCTTCCATTTATTCCCCTCAACTATCGCCTCGGGGTCGAGCAGTTGCAGCCGCTCGTTGAGGCGAATGCCGGAGCGGTCGTCATTGCCGAGGTGCAACCGGTTCCCGGTGCGGATCCTGCGTTCACCATCGATCGGGCCGATCTTCTCGATCCCTCCTTTGCCGCAACGACTGATGTCGAACTTCCGGGTTTCGTTGATCCCGACGATGTCGCCGTGCTTCTTTATACGTCAGGCACGTCGGGCACTCCGAAGGCGGCGCTACTGCGCCACCGTCATCTCACCGCCTATGTGATCGGCACCGTCGAGTTCGCTGGCGCTGAGCCCGAGCAGGCTGCGCTCGTCACCGTTCCGCCGTATCACATCGCCGGAATGGCCAACCTTCTGTCGAACATGTACGCCGGCCGCCGAATCGTTTACCTCGATGCGTTCGATGCCGAGATCTGGATCGAAACGATCCGACGCGAGGGCGTCACGCAGGCGATGGTCGTTCCCACGATGCTTGCTCGTGTCGTCATGCACCTCGATGGTGAACCGGCCAACGTCCCGACATTGCGGACGCTTTCCTATGGCGGGGCCCGCATGCCGCTCCCGGTTCTCGAGAAGGCGCTCGTGATGTTCGAGGGAACCGGGTTCGTGAATGCCTACGGACTTACCGAGACGTCGTCGACCATCGCCCTTCTTGGTCCCGACGATCACGCGGCAGCATTTGCAGGCGACCCGGTGGCGAAGGTGCGACTCGGTTCAGTCGGCAAACTTCTTCCCGGCATCGAGGCCGAAGTGCGCCACGAGGATGGAACTGTCCTTGCGGTTGGTGAAGCAGGTCTTGTGTTTCTCCGTGGCGAGCAGATCTCCGGCGAATACGACGGCGGCAGTGTCATCGACGCCGGAGGCTGGTTCCCAACCCGCGATCGCGGGTGGATCGACGAGCACGATTATCTGTTCATCGAAGGACGTGCCGACGACACCATCATTCGCGGCGGTGAGAACATCGCTCCAGCCGAGATAGAAGACGTGCTGCGTCGTCATCCCACGGTCACCGATGCGGCTGTCGTGGGTCTTCCCGATGATGAGTGGGGACAAAGCATTGCCGCGGTAGTTGTTCTCGGCGTCGCAGGTTCGGTGACCGTCGACGAACTCCAATCGTTCTGTCGCGAACACCTCCGAGGATCGAAGACTCCAGAGCGCATTGAGTTCCGCGACGAATTGCCGCATACGCCGACGGGTAAATTGCTCCGCCGCGAAGTTCTTGCTGATCTGACGAGCTGAACCGGCATGGACTTCCGTCTCAGCATCGAATTGCAGGAACTGCAAGCCGAAGCGGAGACGGTCGCGGCTGATGCGGTCGCCCGGTATGGACGATTCAACGATTCGTGGCTGTGTGGCTTCTCGAGAGAGTTCTCGCGTGAACTCGCCGAACGTAAATGGCTCGGTATGGCGTGGCCCAAGGAGTTCGGTGGGGGCGGTCGCACTCCTCTCGAGCGACTGATCGTCAGCGAAGCACTCATTGCCGCTGGTGCACCGGTCGCTGCGTCGTGGTTTGCTGATCGCCAAATGGGTCCGGCATTCATTGCGTTCGGAACTGCCGATCAACAGGCGGAGTTTCTTCCACCGATGCTCGCTGGTGAATCCACGTGGTGTATCGGAATGAGTGAACCTGACTCGGGTTCAGACCTTGCGTCGCTTACGACCCGCGCCGACCGCGTCGGTGACGAGTGGGTTATCAACGGGCGCAAGATCTGGACAAGTTTCGCGGCGCAGGCCGATTACTGCTATCTGATCTGTCGCACCGAATCGGTCGCGGGTAAGCCACATCTGGGCATCAGCGAGATTGTTGTCCCGATGGACACGCCCGGCATCGAAGTTCGCCCGATCCGCGACATGGTTGATGCGCGACATTTCAATGAGGTCTGGTTCGACGATGTGCGTGTGCCGGCCGTGAACCTCGTTGGCACCGAGGGCAATGCCTTCGCTCAGACGATGCGCCAACTCGAACATGAGCGCGGCGGCATCGATCGTCTCGTTTCGAACCGGGCGTTGTATCTGCACGCTCGGGATCTGGCCGATCGCAGCGATCCGATCGTCCGGCAGGAGATCGCCGCTCTTGAGATCGGCTACACGGTGGGCCGATTGCTAGTCATCCGGAGTGTTCTCGGGCAGACGCCCCCCGGGTTCAGCGCGGCCACCAAGTGCGCGTGCACCGAGTACGAGCAGCGCGTCGCCGATTTCGTGGCTCGGACACTCGGCCCGCAAGCCATGATCTGGGACCAGGTTGGCAAGGGGATCGCCTACGCCCCGGGCTACACAATCATGGGCGGAACCTCGAATGTCATGCGCAACATTCTCGGCGAGCGGGTCCTTGGCCTTCCCCGTTGATCGAAACCGGGCAAGATGGCTGACATGATCACGCTCGAAGTCGCCGATCGCGTCGCTGTAGTGACCCTGAACGATCCCGATCGACGCAATGTCGTTTCGAATGCACTGAACGATGCTGTCCTCGCCGCAATGGACGAACTCGAGGCTCGTAATGATGTCGGAGCATTGATCGTGACAGGCGCCGGTTCCGCGTTCTGTGCCGGTGCCGATCTCGAGGATCTCGCCAATTGCGACAGCGAGGAAAAACTCCGGACCATCTATTCGGGCTTTCTCCGGCTGGCCGGTTCGTCGCTGCCCACCGTCGCCGCGGTCAATGGCCCCGCCGTTGGTGCAGGGCTCAACCTCGCGCTTGCCTGTGATGTGATCCTTGCCGGCACATCGGCCCGGTTCGACACGCGCTTTCTTCAGATCGGGCTTCATCCCGGGGGTGGAAACACCTGGCGTTTACGTCGAATCACCGATCTCCAGTCGACGATGGCAATGGTGTTGTTTGGCGAAGTGATCGACGGGCCGCGTGCCGCTGAGATCGGTTTGGCATGGCGCTGCGTTCCCGATGCGGATCTGCTTGCCGAGGCGCAGACACTTGCGGCCCGGGCCGCGGCAGGTCCGCCGGAACTCGTGCGTCGCATGAAGGCGACGATCCTCGGAATGGACGCGGTTACGAACTCCGATGACGCTGTCTCGGCAGAGATCGGGCCGCAACTGTGGTCGCTGGGGGAGCCTGCGTTCGTCGATCTGTTGGCGCGATTGCGCGCGCAGATCGCCGCGAAGTCGTAACGGTCGCGATGGCAGTTACCAACGGATGGGATCGGGCGGTCTCGTTCGCGGACGATTTCGTCAAGCGGCTTGCAGATGTTCACGGCGTCGGCTCGATCGGCGGCGAAACCTCGGCAGCAGCGATCGTGGCAAAGCGATCGGCTTTCACGGGTTTGCATCCAGAAGGGTTTGTCTCGGCGGGCGGCTCGTGCCGATTCCTTTCGGCGGTCGACGGATGGATTGTGGTCAACCTTCCGAGGCCTGACGATCTCGACCTGCTGCCGGCCTGGCTGGGGATCGCTCAGGACTCGGAATCGTTAGATGTCCCGTGGGATGAGATCGCTCGTTCGGTGGCGATGCGGGATCGATGGGACCTCGTCCGAGGTGCGCAGGAACTCGGTCTCGCTGTTGCTGTGGTCCCGGATTCACATGACGATGCCGACGCGCAATTAGCCGAGCGCGAGATGGCGGTTGGCGATCGAGCATTCCTGTCGACAGCGGAGGGTGCGAAACATGCGAACGCAAAGTCGATCTCGGAACTTCTCGTTGTCGACCTCTCCTCATTGTGGGCAGGCCCACTCTGTGCGCGGATTCTTGGCGACGCTGGAGCAACGGTGGTCAAGGTCGAGTCCACCAGCCGACGCGACGGCGCTCGGCTCGGCAACGCAGACTTCTACGAATGGTTGCACCGAGGGCAGGACGAATGCTCGTTTGATTTCGGGACGCAGGCCGGTCGTGACGAACTGGTAGCCCTGCTCCACGCGGCCGACGTGATCATCGAGGGTTCGCGTCCCCGGGCACTCGAGCGATTCGGAATCGAACCGGCTGAGATCGTCGCGGCCGGCTCCGGAGTTGTGTGGCTTTCGATCACTGCGTACGGAAGAACGGGCCCGTGGCGCAACTGGTCTGGGTTCGGCGACGATGCGGCCGCCGCCGGCGGTCTTGTGGATCGCGTTGCTGGTCGGCCCGAATTCGTTGGTGATGCCATCGCGGATCCGTTGGCCGGACTCGTGGCGGCGTCGGCAGTTCTGGATTCGATTGCCGGAGGTGGCGGGATCTGTATCGATGTCGCGCTGCGCGAAGTGGCCCGCTGTGCTGCCGGGATTGACGCGGTGTCGCGATGACGGAATCAATACTCTTTCGGTCCATCGAAATTGACGAGCGGATCACCGATCTTCGTGTTGAGAGTGGCCTAATCGTTGCGATCGGCAAGGACCTTCCCGCGACGGATGCCGAGATCATTGATGGCGATGGCGGCGCCCTGATCCCCGGGCTCCACGATCACCACGTGCATCTCCTCGCAATGGCGGCGCGCAAGAGCGGTGTTGATCTTGGCGTGATGCGGGATCCAGAGTCGGTCGACCGCGCACTCGTTGCGGCAGCAACGAGCGTGGTCGGAGACGAGTGGCTTCGGGTCACCGGTTACGACGAACACCATCATGGAGAACTCTCCGGAGCGCGACTCGACGCGTTGGCCCCGCGCACCAAGATCCGCATTCAACATCGGTCTGGTCTCGCCTGGTTCCTGTCGGGAGCGGGACTCAATGCTGTCAGTGCCAAGACTTCCGGTTCGACACTGTTCGAACGGGATGGCAACGGTTCGCTCACCGGATGGCTGCACCGCGGCGATGCTTGGTTAGCCGAGCGAGTTCCGCAGGTAGCCCCATCGATTGCGCCGGTTAGTCGCGAACTCGCGTCGTTCGGAATCACAGGTGTTACTGACGCAACCGTCGAGTCGGGTCGGGGCCGTCTCGAGATACTGCGATCGGCGGTGTCATCGGGCGATCTTGTCCAGGAACTCACAATCCTCGGGGCGGAGTCGGCGGCCGAACTTGATGGGTGGGCCCATCTAGGCCCCTACAAGCTGCTTGTCGATGATGTGCTCGGCTTGGATCCGGATGGCCTTGCGCAGCGGATCGCATCGGTTCACGCGGCCGGTCGAGCAGTTGCGATCCATGCCGTGACGCGGAGCGAGACGGTGACGGCAGTGACGGCACTGATGCTCGCCGGTGTCCGCGAAGGGGATCGCATCGAGCACGGTTCGGTTCTTCCGGCTGATCTCGATCGTGCGCTTGCGTCGTCCGGGGTTGTTGTGATTGTTCAACCATCGCTGGTGTTCGAGCGTGGCGATCACTATTTCGATCAGGTCGATCCTGATGACATGGCGTTTCTACATCGTCATGCCAGCCTGCTCGCCGCCGGTATTCGAGTCGCGGCCGGAAGCGATGCCCCGGTGACGAGCGCAGATCCGTGGGCTGCTGTTGCGGCGGCCTCGACGCGTCAGACCCGCGAGGGCCGATTGCTCGGCGAATCGGAGAAGGTCCCGGCTGCTATCGCACTGAATTGGTTTCTCGCTGACCCCCAGGCTCCGGCCGGTCCGGTCCGGCGTCTTATCCCCGGAGTCGCGGCGGACCTATGCCTGCTCGACAGGCCGCTGGGCGTAGCTCTCCTCGCTCCCGACAGCTCCGTTGTGCGGATGACGTTCGTGGCGGGCAGGCTTACCTACTCATGATCGATCTACTGAGTCCGGCCGAGGCACTTTCGCTCGTAGGCGATGGACTAGATGATTCGGTGTCCGGGTTCGTCGCCGGTACGCCGATGCTTGCGATCGATCTCAATCGGCCGTTCACCGATTCAGTCCTGCAGCGTCTGGCCCGACTGCTGGCGCCGGTTCCGGTGATTGTCGTTGGCGTGGCAACGGAAACAGTTCCTGCCTCACCGGCAGTGCTCGACCTCGACATTCTTCTGACCGATTCGCAGACCGCACTCCACCCGTGGATTCATTGTCCAGAGGGAACCGCGTCTCGACTCAAGACTTTGGCGAGTTCGATCGACAGGTCGCCAGCTGCGGCTACCGCGCTCGCACAATTGTTGCGAATGGGTGAGTCCATGACTGCCGAAGAGGCGATTGTGGCCGAGTCTTTCGTTTATGGCCTGCTCCAAGGCAACGACGATCATCGGCGTTGGTTGGCCGAGCGCGGGGAACGAACGCGAAAGCCGCGCCCGACTACTGCGGTGGTTCGGGTCGAGCGCGATCTGGAAACACTTGTGATAACTCTTGATCGCCCCGAGGTGCGCAACGCCTACGGCGCCCGGATGCGTGACGAGCTCACCGAAGCGTTCCGCCTTGTCGACGTCGATTCAACGATCATTCGTACAGAACTTCGTGGGGCCGGCCTGGCCTTCTGCAGCGGTGGCGATCTCGACGAGTTCGGAACGGCGTCGGATCCACTGGCCGCTCACATGATCCGCACGACCCGCAGTGCGGCTGTGGTGATGACGCGTATTGCCGACCGCGTGACTGCATTCGTTCACGGGGCCTGTGTCGGCGCCGGCATCGAACTTCCGGCCTTTGCACTAGAGGTCATTGCCCATCCCGACGCCACGTTCCTTCTCCCCGAGATTTCGATGGGGCTGATTCCGGGAGCCGGCGGTACGTCGAGCATCCCTCGAAGGATTGGACGACACCGAACGCTGCTGTTTGCGCTCGAGCAGAATCCGATTGACGCACCCACTGCGCTTAGCTTGGGGCTGATCGACCGGATCGACGCCGCTCTGTTCACAATCGAAGGGACATCGCCATGACCGAAGATCAACCAGCGGTCGGATCGGCGGAGTGGTCGCGCTGGCGCGAAACCGTCGATCTCGATGACTATGCGAATCGATGGAAACGTATGGCCGAGTCGGGTCAGAATCCGCACGGAGAGGCCGACTTCGTCAGTCGATTTGAGCCTTCAAGTGTCCTCGATGCGGGGTGCGGCATGGGCCGTGTCGCCATCGAACTAGCGATGCGGGGCATTGAGACGGTCGGTATCGATCTCGACCCAGATCTGTTGTTTCATGCGCAGCAGAACGCGCCGAGCCTGACTTGGCAGGTCGGAGACCTCGCGGACTTTGATCTTGGTCGGACTTTCGATGTCGTGATTGCGGCAGGCAATGTCATCGGGTTTGTCGACGAGGAGAATCGTTCGAAGGCCGTGCAGCAATGTGCCGCGCACGTTGCGTCCGGGGGTCGACTGATCACGGGCTATTCGCTCAACGGGAAGTGGCCAGCACCGCACCTCTATGACGGATGGTGTGCCGAGGCCGGCCTCGAACTTGAGGCGCGGTATTCGACATGGGATGGAGATCCGTTTGAATCCGGCTCGAAGTACGCGGTCACCGTCCATCGCCGGCCTGCCTGAGCGCGGGAGAAACGAAGAGTCGATGAGTGTGGCAACATCGTCGATCTGCGCTGAAGGGGGATCGCTGCGGTGAACGAGATCGTTGAACCAACCGAAGTTCCAGTGCGCGTCATTGGCACCCTCCGTAGTCGTTCCGAGGGCGCCGGTCCGGGGGAGCGCCGCCCGATCACGGTCCCGGCCTCGCGCTACATCTCCGAGGAGTTCGCGAAACTCGAAGAGGAACTCGTTTGGCCTCGGGCCTGGCAGATGGCGGCGACACTCGATGATGTCGCGAACGTCGGTGACTTCACCGAATTCTCGGTCGGTAAATTGTCCGCGATCGTGTTGCGCGATGACGAGGGAAACCTGCGGGCATTCCAAAACGTGTGCATGCACCGGGGTATTGAACTGTGCTCGGGTTCCGGATCGGGACTGACGGAGCTTCGTTGCGGTTTCCATCGCTGGTGCTGGAATCTTGATGGTTCTCTCAAGGAGATTCCGAGTCGACGCGACTTCGGCGTGATCGATGGCGACGAGTACGGACTCCGTCCCGTTGCTGTCGACACATGGGGACCTCTTGTCTTCATCAACTTCGACACGGATGCCGCGCCACTGGCGGATTACCTCGGAGGAGCGCCGCAGGACGCAGCCCATCAGGCAATCGATGGCTTCCGATGCCGCTTTGAGATCACGGTTGCCGTTCCCGCGAACTGGAAGACAGCCGCTGACGGTTTCAGCGAGACCTATCACGTGCAGGGTCTGCATCCGGAACTGCTGCGCATCTACGACGATCTCGATTCGCATCAGGTTTTGTGGGAGCACGTTGGCCGTAGTCGTCAGCCGTATGGTCGCCCCTCACCGCGGTTGCGACCGGTGCCTTCCGATCAGGAGATCTGGGAAGCATTCGCCACGGTGTTTTCTGCCCGGGTTGGTCTCGATGCGGCTGCGCCCGGCCGCGTTCCCGATGTCCCCGAAGGCCAGACGCTTATGAACGTGATGGCCGAACAGTTGCGCTTGGCGAGAGCCGCACAGGGCCTTGACCTCTCGACGTTCACTGATGAAGAACTGATGACGCTCGATCAGTACAACGTGTTTCCGAATATCACCGTTCTGTTCTTCCCGGACCTGTTGTCAGTCCTGCGTACTCGCCCTGGCAACAACCCCGATGAGTGTTTCCTCGACGTGTTCCAGTTCGACCGTGTTGCGCCCGATGACGCGTCTCCGAGGACAAAGCCGATGAGGTTGGAGATGGCGATCGACGCGGGATCCTTCGGAACCGTGTTCAACCAGGATTTCGCGATGCTCGTCTCGGCGCAGCGCGGACTTCATCAACCGGGTTTTGAGCGCATCACGCTGGCGCAGGAGGAGAGTCGGATCCTGAACACGCATCTCAACCTGGAATCGTTCATCGGCATCAATCCCAGCGAGATCGAGGGCGATCTCCCCGGCTGAAATGTCAGGCCGGACCCGCGCGGTCCAGCCGCGCCCTACGATCGATGTTCGTGAGTCGTGGATCGGGCGTCGTCGTAACCCCTACCCGCCGTCGATCCGATGGCGGACCGAGCGCGCGCGCTCTCTTGATCAGTGTCCTCGGGCAATGGGTGGGACCGAGCGAGACGGCGGTCTGGACCTCAACGCTTGTTTCGGCGCTTGAGACTCTCGGGATTGAAGAACGGGCAGCGCGTCAGGCGGTAAACCGGACCGCCTCCGACGGCTGGCTCATCGGCGAGTCAGTGGGTCGGTATACGCGTTGGCGCCTGTCCGAGTCGGGGCAGCGTCTGCTCGGCACGGCATGGTCCCGACTCCAGCGTTCGTTCGATGTAGATCACACGTGGGACGGGCAGTTCCTTCTGCTCGCACTGACCGGGACGCCGCCGGAACGCCAGTTGCGCGACCGGCTCGCCACCGGACTCGATTTCGAGGGGTTCGGCGTCCTCAGTCCGGGGCTGTGGATTGCGGCCGACGACTCGGCCCGAACAGGTGCTGATTCGATACTTGAAGCCTGCGATCTCGATGGTCAGGCGCTGTTGTTCAGGGCATCGACGGTCGAGGGGGCTGAGACTCCGGCCGAAGTAGTGGCTCTGGCCTGGGATCTCGAAACGGCGGCGATCGCCCACCGGGCTTTTCTTGATGAGTTTGAGGGAGCGGTTCCGAAGGATGATCGCGACGCGTTTGCCCTGCGTACCCGACTTGCGCACGAATGGCGACACCTCCTGAGCGTGGATCCGGCGCTACCAGCCGAACTCCTTCCGGAGGACTGGGCGGGCACCCGGGCCCGAGGTCTCTTCCACGACTGTTTCGGTGCGTGGAAAAAATCGGCAACTTCGTACTACACAACACTGGAGGATGAGCCTTCTCTGTCGTAGATTGTCGTTCATGACTGACATCGGATTCCCCGTATTCGACTGTGACAACCACTATTACGAAGCGATCGACGCCTTCACCCGGCACCTTGATCCTCGTACCGGACCTCGCACCATCCAGTGGTGCCAGATCGACGGACGCCAGTACCACGTCATCGGCGGCAAGGTCAGCCGTGCCGTGGTCAACCCGACCTTCGACCCGGTTGCGCTCCCCGGTGTGCTCAAGGACTACTTCCGCGGCAACCCGAACAACGAGAATCCGATCGAACTGCTCAAGCAGCGTGAGCCGATCCGTCCCGCTTACCGCGACAAGGATGCCCGCATCGCGACACTCGACGAGCATGGTCTCGCACAGGTATGGATGTTCCCGACGCTCGGCATGATCTACGAAGAGCCCCTGCACCAGGACCCGTGGGCCGTGCAGCAGGTGTTCACCGCCTTCAATCGCTGGATGCTTGAGGACTGGGGCTTCAATCACAAGGACCGCATCTTCACTGCGCCGTACATCTCTCTCGTTGATGTCGACTGGGCGATCTCGGAACTCGAGTTCGCGCTCGACAATGGCGCCCGCAACATCGTCATGCGACCGGCTGCACCCACCACGGTCGACGGTCCGCGCTCGCCAGCCGATCCGATGTTCGATCGGTTCTGGGGTCTCGTCAACGAAGCTGGCATCACCGTCGTGGCTCACGCCGGTGACTCGGGTTACAACTCGCACGGCTACGCCGAGGACAACGGTTTCTCCGCTGCATTCGGCTCGCAGGCTCGCCCGCAGCCTCTTCGCATGGCGACGATGTTCGATCGGCCGATCGAAGACTTCCTCGGTTCACTGGTCTGCGACAAGATGCTTGAGCGTTTCCCGAACGTGCGCGTGGCATCGGTCGAGAACGGTTCCGGCTTCCTGCGCGGTCTTCTCAAGAAGCTCGATGCCACGGCCAACAAGATGCCGGGCTGGTTCTCCGAAGCTCCTTCCGAGACATTCCGCAAGCAGATCTGGATCAACCCGTTCTGGGAAGACGATGTGCACGAGGTTGTCGAACTGGTCGGTTCCGACCGCGTCATCTTCGGCTCCGACTGGCCGCACATCGAGGGCATGCCCGTGCCGCTTGATTACGTCGACGAACTCAAGGAGTTCACGCCTGCTGTGCAGCAGCTCATCATGCACGACAACGTCACCGAGCTGAATCAGCGCCGACCGCTCTAACCCAAAAGGGTTTCAGGTAGTTACAACGATGGCCCCGGTGCTCCCGGGGCCATCGTTAGTTTTGGGCCTCTGTGGCAACGTTCGTTCGGAAGAGTTGCCGACGTCGTTCAGGCTTGTGCGGCGATGATCTGGGCGCGAAGTTCGCGCTTGAGGATCTTGCCGGTGGCGCCGCGCTGTAGCGGTTCGGTATGAACAAACCATTGCGACGGAATCATGAAACTGGCGATGCGCTCTTTGAGGAACGCGTTTAACTCGTCGAGGTCGATCTTGACCCCGGGCTCGGGAAGGAACGCGGCGACGACTTCCTCGCCGAGACGTTCGTGCGGAAGCCCGAAGACCGCGACCTCGTGGATCCCGGGGTATTCGAAGATCGCAGCCTCAACCTCGGAGCAGTAAACGTTCTCGCCGCCGCGCAGAACCATGTCCTTGATGCGGTCGACGATGAAGACGAAATCTTCATCGTCGACGTAGCCGAGATCGCCGGTGTGCAACCATCCGTCGACGATTGACTCGGCTGTTGCCTCGGGCCGATTCCAGTAGCCACGGATGAGCATTGGCCCGTACATGAGGATCTCGCCGACCTCGCCGGTCGGCATCTCGGCGTCGGTGATCGGATCGGCGATCTTGATGCGCATGGTCGGAACAACACGACCGGTACTCGATGGCTTGCGGACGTAATCGTCGCCGGTGTTACCCGGTCCGTAGCCGTTCGTTTCGGTCAGGCCGTAGCCGAGCTGGGGGCGTGCGTTGCCGGCGAACGAACCCTCGATCTTGCGTACGAGTTCGGGGGCCATTGGGGCGCCACCGCCGCCAACGTTCTTAAGGCTCGATGTGTCGAACTTCGCGAAATCCGGATGAGTGAGGATGTCCTGGGCCATCGTCGGTACG
Organism: Acidimicrobiales bacterium; assembly: GCA_044239895.1. Classification (GTDB taxonomy): domain Bacteria; phylum Actinomycetota; class Acidimicrobiia; order Acidimicrobiales; family Acidimicrobilacustridaceae; genus Acidimicrobilacustris. The sequence continues at coordinate 619,447 of JBIIAM010000001.1, forward strand.
CCAATGAAGTTCGTGACCTTCTCGCGCTGGATGAGTTCGAGAGCGCGTCCGGCATCCCACTTGCGCATCATGACGAGTCGGGCTCCGGTGGCCACAGATCCGAGCATCACCGGAACGCAACCGGTGACGTGGAAAAGGGGAACCGTGAGGATGAAGCACGGCGTGTTGGGTACGGCGCCATCGAGATTGGCCGGCGGCGGCGTATCGGGAGTGGCGCGCACAGCCTCGGCGGTGGTGCGGCACGCGAACGAAAGCAGTCCGGAGAGCACCGCACGATTAGTTGACACGGCGCCCTTAGGCGTTCCGGTCGTACCCGATGTGAAGAGGATCGTGGCGTCGTCGTCGGGAGCAATGTCGACGGCGGGCATGGTCGCACCGGGAACGAGGACGTCGGCGAGATGCTCGCAGTTGGCGGGGAGGTCGCCTTCGGTGCGCACGGCGAGGCCGCGAATTCCGAGATTGGCGAGTCGATCACCGATTCTTCCGATTCGTTCCTCGTCGGCGATCAGGACCTTGGCTCCGGAATCGATCAATCCGAATTCGATTTCCGGGCCCGTCCACCACGCGTTGACGGAAACGGCAACAGCCCCGATCGACACGATTGCCGCGAACGAGGTGACCCATTCAGGGAAATTGCGCATGTCGATGGCAACCCGGTCACCCTTTTGGACTCCATAACGTTCGCTGAGTACGTGGGCGATTCCGTCAATGCTCGCGACCACATCCGCGTATGACCACCGCTCGTCCTCGTACACGATGAAGATGCCGTCGGGACGGAGTCGCAGGCTGTCGAAGAGGGCCCGGATCGAGGGCGGAGTGGCTGCAAAGACACGTTGGGGGAGGCCGAAGATTTCTGTCTCGACCACCTCGAACGGCGCGCCGGGTGAAGTGATCACCGCAATTGCTTCATCGAATGTCATCGCCACGAGGGCCCTCCAGAATTGGTGTTTCCGAGAACGGTAGGTCGTCGGGCACTCCCTTTGCTACCGGTCGGTAGCAAAGGCCCCAAGATCAGTGCGCACGGTGACGACAGCGAGGGCCATCAGACGGTCGTCGGCGCCGCAGTCGCGCACCGAAATTCTGACCATTACCTCGGCGCCTCGGATGCCAATCGCCTCGGCGACGGCATGCACCGGGCCGACTCGACCTGGGCTCAGGTAATGGATGACGAGGTCGGTCACGATGATGCCGGGGGTTGGTGTGGGGGCAGCCACACCGGCCACGAGACTGCGGGCGGCAGCATCAAGAACGACAGCGACGGAACCACCGTGGAGGATTCCCCACGGGTTGCGCAGGCGGTCGCTTACGTCGAGCACCGCGATGCCGGGACGCTCCCCGGCCCCAAGCGCGAAGAACTCCTCAGGGCGTGTCTTGAAGATGGGATCGTCGGGAACCTCGCGGTGATCGAGACGGACCGGACGGGAGAATGGTGGTGGACCCCCGGCGGGGGTGAGGACGGCACAGGTCATCCACGTGGTGGCGACGGGATTGCCGGCCTGATCGGTGACGTCCGTGCGCCCGACGACTGATGAGCGGCCTCGTCGAAGGATCCGCGTATCAAGGGTCAACGACCCGGTTCCTCGGGGGCCGACGAGTGCGTCGGGAGCCCGACGCAGCGCGAGGTTGGTGGTGACGATCCAGTCGGGAAGGCAGGCGACGCCCGAGGTCATTCCGCCGATGGAGTCGGCGATGCTGGCAAGGAGGCCCGTAGCGAGTCGACCCTCGGAATCGACGAGATGGTCATGAACGGAGAACTCGCCGCGAGCGTGCGGCAACGGGGCGGTTCCGTCACCAATCTCCATAATCGGCATCGAGAGGTACATCGCCACGCCGACGCCTTCACCCGCGTTGAATCCGGCCATTACGCCACGACCTCGGTGGTTGCGTAGGAACAGAGTCGGTCTTCGGCATCGAAGACTTCAACGCTCAGCGTGAGTCTGTCCTGTCCTGGGATCGGCTCGCCCACCAATGTTGCGACCGCACGCATCGGTCCCTTGGTGGCCAGATCAAGAAAGGCGAGATGCATGTCGACGGACTCGGCGTCGGGGCCGAGGAACTCCTGTCCAAGAGAAACTGAGGCCGCATCGATGACGGCGGTGTGCACGGCGCCGTGCAGGGCGCCGACAGTGTTTGCCACTTCGGGCCGCAGCTCGATCACAACATGTCCGGGCCGCTCGACGACCACGGCAAGCTCCTCGAAGTACGGACCTGCTTCAGGTTGATCGGGGGCGAGTGTCGACATTGATCGGCGGCCTGGCGTCATGTCGATGGTGATGTTGACGAGATGCTCAGGGCGGGGGACGACAGCGAAGGTCATGATGGCGAGTCCAGCCGGGCGGACACCGTCGGCGGACAGTTCGGCTTCGATCACGAGCGTGCGACGACCGCGGCGACGCACGTAAAGATCGGCCTGCAGCTTTTCCATCGGGCCGGCCGGCAGGAGATGGATCGACATGTCAGCGGTGAACGCCCAGTCGGGGGCGGCGGCAGAGATGGACCGAAGTCCACCGAGCGCGTCGACAAGCATGGCAACGGCGGCAAGGCGCGGACCGCCGGTCGGCGTCGCGATTGTGTCGTTGACAGGCAACCAGCCCCGAATGTTTCCGTCCTCGAACTGCTCAGTTTCGAGGGACAACAACCGCATGGCATGACGAGGTGGCGGATACGCCGGCCTTGGGTCGTCGGAGGGAGTGTTGTCGGCGGGCACGAGTTGAGAGTGTACGGGTGTCCCGATGGGGCCCCGACGGTGCGGAACGGTAGGGTCGCATCCCATGGTCCGGACCCGCCTGATCGTCATCGTCGCCGTTCTCCTTCTGGTCTCGACATCGGGTGGATTTTTGTTCGGCGGTCCCGACGCCATAGCGGGGGCCCAGACGTCAGACCCCAGTTCGCCGGTGATGTCAGGGCCGGGTCAACCGATTCGCATCCGAGCGTTTGGCGATTCAGTTACTGCAGGATTCGGCGTATTCAGTGATGGGACTGAGATGTCGTTTCCACAAACGATCCCGTGTCTTCCTCAGAATCGACTGCTGAACGATCGATGCTCGTCTAATTCGGTACATGGCCCGGGGGACCGCTCGGTCGGTCCCGTCTACAGCGCCGATTTTGGCCTGAACAACGCGTTCTCGTGGGCCGCCCAGATTGCGGCGACGCTGGGTGTTGTCGACTACGCGAACTATGCGGTGAGTGGCTCGGAGCCGCGTCACTGGATGAACCTCACCGCGGATGCGGTTCATCCCGATGACGGGTATCTCCACGAACAACTGCGTCGCCTTGAGGCCGATGATCCTGATCTCGTACTGGTGACTCTCGGCGGAAGCACATTGCTTCTCAACGCCTTCGGTGGAGCGGGACTCGCATGTGTGTCGCTCAACGACGAGGTGATGCAGGCCACCGAGTTTCGAGGGTGCATCGACTCAATCCTGAACGCGCAACTGCTGAAGCAATCGCTCATGGCGGTCTACTTCGATGTGCTCGCCCAAACTCCGAATTCGCGCATCGTTGCGAGTACGTATTCGGCCTCGTACCCCGCGCTGTCGGTGTTCGAGCCATGGCAGAGGAAATCGATGACCGATGCGGTGAACGCACAGATAGTCGCGGCCGTCGACAGCGCAAAGGCGGCGGGAGCGACTTGGGCGCAACGCTTAGTGGTCTCGTTTCCGGAGGAACTGTCGACCTTGGCGTTTCCAGGTTTTCCAGAAGAGTTTCAGCCAGTCTGCTGGCAGCGATCGATGTTTTCTCGGTTGCTATTGGTTAATAAAACCCGTTCCCTGACTCTGGAGTGTGCTCAGCGGCAATTGGTCTTGGATTCGGATCTCGGAACCCACCCGAACCGGGAGGGACAAGCCGCGTACGCCTCCGGTGGGCTTTCGGCAATCGAGGCCAATGACTGGTTTCCGGCAACTTCCTCTACGCCCTGAGTGCCGCAGAGTGGCAGAATGATCCCCTGATCGCTTCGGGGGAGATTCGTCATGCTTGATCTTGTGATTCGTGGTGGCATCGTCGTGGATGGCACCGGTGCTCCGGGTGTCCGCGCCGACGTCGGTGTACGCGACGGCCGCATCGTGGTTATTGGTGATGTCACTGAGCGGGCGGCGAAGACCATCGATGCCGATGGTCGTGTTGTCACGCCCGGATTCATCGATCTGCACACCCATTACGACCCGCAGGTCATGTGGGATCCGGCGGCGACGCCGTCGTCCTTGCACGGCGTCACATCCGTGTTCGGTGGCAACTGCGGATTCAGCATCGCCCCGATCACTCCGGAAGCAGCTGACTATCTCATCCCGATGTTGGCCCGTGTTGAAGGAATGCCGGTTGAGGCGCTCGAAGCTGGCCTCGATCTCATGTGGGACGGATTTGGATCGTGGCTCGATCGCCTTGAGGGAAACCTCGCGGTGAACGCCGGCTTCCTTGTCGGACACAGTGCATTGCGCCGCGTTGTTATGGGCGAAGCTGCGGTCGGCGAAAAAGCCACTCCGGCACAACTCGATGCAATGGTCGCACTTCTGCACGAGAGCCTTAAGGCGGGTGGCCTCGGGTTCTCGAGTACGGGCTCGCCCAGCCACAGCGATCATGCCGGTGACCCAGTGCCGTCGAGATTCGCGACGGCCGAAGAGTTCATCGCTCTCGCCAAGGCGACCGGTGAGCACGCTGGTACCACGCTCGAGTTCATTCCGGCTGCATCGGCGAAGTTCACCGATACCGAGATGAACCTCATGGCTGACATGTCGGCAGCAGCGGGGCGGCCGCTCAACTGGAACGTCATGGTCGTCGCCGATGGTGACGAAGCGCGTGCTGGTCGCGAGGTCAAGCTTTCCGCGTCTGACATCGCGGCAGCGAAGGGCGGCCGAGTCGTGGGACTTTGTCTCCCCGAGCCCATGCGAATGCGACTCTCATTCGGCGCCGGTTTTGTTCTCGATCTCATTCCCGGTTTCGCGGACGTCATCCACCTTCCGCATGCGCAGCGTCGTGTCGCTCTCGCCGATCAGGCGATACGCGAACAGTTGAAGGAAGCGGTCGCCCCGCTGCCCGCGCAGCACACGATTTCTCGATTCGCCGAGTTCACGATTGCCGATGTCGGCTCAGCAGAATTCGAGGGCCTCGTCGGTCGAAAGATCGGTTCGATCGCGCAGGAACGGGGTCAGCACCCGCTCGACACGCTTCTCGACATCGTTGTGGCCGACGATCTGGCGACGGGGCTCGAGCCTCCGACGGTCGGAACCGACGAAGCCTCCTGGATTGAGCGGGTTCGACTCCTGCAGGAAGATCCCCGAGTCATTGCCGGTGGATCAGATGCCGGAGCGCATCTCGACATGATGAAGACCTTTGCCTGCCACACAAGTTTCTTCGCCGAAGCCGTGCGCAACCGTCAATTGATTTCGTTTGAACGAGCTGTCCAACTCTTCACTGAGGCTCCGGCCCGCCTTTACGGCCTCAAGGATCGCGGTCGGATCGCCGAAGGTTGCTTCGCCGATCTCGTGATCCTCGATCCCGACACGGTCGGGCCGGGCACCGTCGCACCGCGCAGCGATCTGCCCGGTGGCGGATGGCGTCTCTATTCCGAGGCGACGGGCATCGATGCCACGATCGTCAACGGTGTCGAAATCGTGCGCGACGGCAAGGTCACGGGCGATACCCCGGGAACCACCCTGCGGTCAGGACGCGATACGGAATCTGTTTCAGTCTGACAATTGCGTCAGTTGGGAACAACAGTGACTAGAAGTCGGCGATCGGCAGTTCGAACGTCGACGACTCGGTGCCGCCGTCGATCTCGATGATCTTGCCGGTCATGTAGCGGGCAGCTGACGACGAGAGGTAGAGGACGCCGAGTGCGATGTCCTCAGGCTCGGCGATGAAACGCAGAGGAGTCGCCGCAACCATTGCGTCGTGGATCTCCGGCACCGTGAGGATCGTCTCGAGCGCCGAGGTGGCGGTCGAACCGACGGCGATCGCGTTAACGCGCACCTTCGGGTTGAGATCGGTGGCGAGATAACGCGTGAGGTGAGTCATGGCGGCCTTTGCCACGCCGTACTGCGTGAGCCCGCGGGCGGCAGTGCGGCCGGCCATCGATGAGATGTTGACGACGTTGCCTCGGTTGGCAACGAGTTGCGGGATGCAGGCCTGTGTGAGGGCGAGTGCCGTGGTGACGTTGAAGTGGAACGCCGCTTCGAACGACTTGGCCGTGATGTCGGTGAGCGCGGCCGGAGGCGAACCACCCGCATTGTTCACAACGATGTCGATGCGACCCAGTTCGTCGGTTGCCTTTTGCGCGAACTCGGCGAGGAAGTCGAGATCGTTGACGTCGCCGGGGACGACAAGTGCCCGACGCCCGAAGCTCTTGGCTACGGCTGCGACCTCGTCGAGTTGTTCGACGCTGCGCGCTGTGATGGCGATGTCGGCGCCGGCTTCGGCGAGAGTTCGAGCTGACGCGGCACCAATGCCACGGCCTGCTCCGGTGATGATGGCTACCTGGCCATCGAGACGAAAACGATCAAGGATGCTCATGGCGCCGAAGATTAGGCGCGAATGAGATCGATGCTTGTCGTCAGCTTCTCGATGCGTACCGGATCGATAATCACACCCAAGCCGTTGCCGGTCGGGACGGCGATGGACCCAGCCCCGGCTGGCCCGTCGACAATGAACGGCGGGCACACATCTTCAGAGAAGAACCTCGCCGTTGCTGAGATGTCCCCGGGCATCGTGGCTCCGGGATGCGCGGCGAGTGCAATGTTCGCGGCACGGCCGAGACCGGTGTCGAGCATGCCTCCGACCCAAGCGGGGATGTCGTTGCCGGCACAGTGATCGAGAACATCGGCGGCGACCAGCCAACTCCCGTAGCGGGGGGCCTTCACGCAGACGACGGAACAGGCGCCCATGTCTAAGGCCTGACGGGTGATGCTGACCGAGGTCAGCGATTCGTCGAGGCAGATCGGGGTATCGAGACGGCGAGCGAGTTCGGCGTGATCGAGAAGGTTGTCGGCGGCGAGGGGTTGCTCGATGCATGCGAGCTCAAACTCCTCCAGTGGAGAAAGCGATCGGGCGTCGTCGATCTCGCCGATAGATCCATTGATCCGATAGGCACCGTTGGCATCAACGACCAGAACAATGTCGCGGCCGGCGGCCTGCCGGGCGGCGCGGACGAACTCGACATCGCGGCCGGGAGCGATCTTGATCTTTACGCGGCCGTAGCCCTCGGCGACTCGGGCGGCGACCTGTTGCGCGAGTGCATCGGGCGTGTTGAGGAGGCCGATGGCTACGCCGGCCGGTACCGATGCGGCGGGACCTGGAGGACGTGGCGCGAGACGATGGGCGAGCGAGACATTGGCGGTGCGACACTCGAAATCAAGCAGTGCCATTTCGATCGCCGCTTTCGCCATCGGGTGGCCGACAACGTCGGCGAAGAGCGCGGGTAGGTCGACCGACGAGACCCCACCGGAACCGAAAACCGGGGCGGCGAGGAGTCGAGGGGTGAGCACGTCGCGGATGGTGAGGAAGGCGTCGTCAACGAACTCGTCGGAATAGGTCGGATCAGGAAGAGCGGCACATTCACCCCAACCTTCACCATCGGGACCGACGAGTCGTACGAGGACGGCTGTCCGAATCGATGTGGTGCCATGCGAAGCGGCGAAGGGTGTGACGAGGGGAAGAGCGACGATGCGTACTTCCACGGCTTCGATGCGCATGGTCAGAGCCTACGGCCGGGCCCCCACGCTTTGTTCGCTGACTGAAGGCACGATGGCATCGGGTCGGTAGCATTCACTCATGTTCTTTGGACAACGCACCCCCGAGATGGTTGATCCCGCCGCTGCCCTTCCGGGCCGTGACGTAGCAATGCCAGTTGCGGCCGCCCATCTGGTCCTCGGCACGCCGATGACCCCGCCTTTCCCCGACGGGATGCAACAGATCGTCGTTGGGATGGGCTGTTTCTGGGGTGCCGAGCGAAAGTTCTGGCAATTGCCGGGTGTCATCACGACCGCCGTCGGTTATGCCGGTGGGTACACACCCAACCCGACCTACGAGGAGACTTGCTCGGGCCGCACCGGCCACACCGAAGCGGTTCTCGTCGTGTTCGATCCGGAACTGGTTTCGCTCGAGACGGTGCTGCGGCGTTTCTGGGAGAGTCACGATCCGACCCAGCCGAACCGGCAGGGCAACGACATCGGTACGCAATACCGTTCGGCGATCTACACAAACTCGCCCGAGCAACTCGCGATGGCACATGCCAGCTGCGATGCATTCAACGAGGTGCTCGCGGCGGCGGGATTCGATCCGATTGTCACGGAGATCGCCGAGGCCGGCCCGTTTTTCTATGCCGAGGATTATCACCAGCAGTATCTCGCCAAGAATCCGAACGGCTACTGCGGACTCGGTGGCACGGGCCAAACCTGTCCGATCGGATTCGCAGCACCTGACGCGGACTGAGGGCGAGCCGTTGTCTGATCTTGAGGTTCTCGTCGTCGGTGCTGGTCTGGCGGGGCTGACCGCTGCGCGTCGACTTGTCGATGCGGGCCGCAATGTGGTCGTCGTTGACAAAGGGCGCGGGGTGGGCGGACGTCTCGCCACCCGTCGCATCGGTGACGGGGTCTTCGATCACGGAGCTCAGTTCTTCACTTCGGCGGAACCCGAGTTCGATGACGAGGTAGCAACCTGGGTTGAAGCGGGTGTCGCTGCGCAATGGTTCGACACACGACTCGAACCGGATGGCTCGCTTGTCGCCGATGGGCATTCGCGATGGCGGGGAGCTGCCGGCATGTCCAGCATCGCCAAACATCTCGCGGCATCGCTCGATGTGCGGACAGGATGCCGACTTGTTTCGTTAGCGGTTGACGATGGGGCATGGACAGCAGTCGACTCCGATGGTGGCGTCATTCGCGCCGATTCGATTGTTGTTACCTCGCCGGTTCCGCAGACTCTTGCGCTGTTCGATGCCGGAGGCGTTGAACTCGACAAGAACGACCGTCACGAACTCGACGCTGTGGACTATCACCCCTGCATCGCGGTCCTCGCGTTGCTCGACGGACCATCTGGTCTGCCGACACCCGGTGCGCTCCGACCTGCCGGCGAGCCGCTCGACTGGGTTGCCGATAACCAGATGAAGGGGATCTCGCCGGTGCCGGCGCTCACCGTCCATGCCGGTACCGCTACGAGCCGCGCCCTTTGGGCTGCCTCCGATGACGACGTCGTCGAGCAATTGCTAGCGGCTGTGCCGGGGTTGGCATCGGGTCCGATCGCTGGTGGCGTGCAGGTCCAGCGGTGGCTTTACGCCCGGCCGGTCGAATGTCGTCCGGAAGCGGCCCGACTGCTCGTCGGACTCCCGACGGTTGTTCTTGCCGGAGACGCCTTTGGCGGCGCCCGGGTTCCGGGTGCGGCCGCTTCAGGTAATGCGGCTGCGGCATTGTTGCTCTGAACATGCTCCGCTAGCCTTTGCAACTACACAACGTCGATTCTGACTAGAGAAAAGGGACACCTCAATGGCTTTCGAGCTTCCCCCGCTGCCGTACGCCCAAGACGCTCTCGCACCGCACATCAGTGCCGAGACGCTCGAGTACCACTACGGCAAGCACCACCAGACCTACGTCGACAACCTCAACAAGGCTGTTGCCGGCACTGACAATGAGAACGCCTCGCTCGAGTCGATCATCATGAGCGCCGAAGGTCCGTTGTTCAACAACGCTGCCCAGGTCTGGAACCACACGTTCTTCTGGAATTGCCTCACCCCCAACGGTGGCGGCCAGCCCACCGGAGCGATCCTTGATCGCATCAATGCCGATTTCGGTAGCTACGACGCCTTCCGTGCGCAGCTCACCGAAGCCGGTCTCACTCAGTTCGGTTCGGGCTGGGCATGGCTCGTCGAAGACGGCGGCAAGCTCGCCATCATGAAGACCCCCAACGCCGACCTGCCGATGAAGCACGGTGTCAAGGCACTCCTCACGATCGATGTTTGGGAACACGCCTATTACATCGACTATCGCAACGCCCGCGCCAAGTTCATCGATGTTGTCCTCGACAACCTCGTCAACTGGGACTTTGTTTCCAAGAACCTGGCTGCCTGAGCCAACGTTTGTGCCGTAACCAACGGGGCCCCTGCGGGGGTCCCGTTGCGCGTCTGCCTCCGTGTACGACAATGGGGCATGTTCTTCTCGCTGATCGACGCGTTTGCCGTGCTGCCAATCCTCGCAGCGACCGAGGTGTCACCGGAATTACAGAAGGCCTGTGGCGACACCCCGCGCTGGGTCTGCGAGAGCGTTTACGACTGGACCGACTCCGAACTCGTGGCCAGCGCGACCGATTGGGTCATCGCTAAACCGTTGACGATCTTTCTGATTGTTCTGGTGGCCGCGATCATCGCCCGAATCGTTCGGCGGCTGATTTCGCACTCAATGCGTCGATTGATGGCCCCGGCCGGCGGTGGATCCTCCGGGATCGTGAGTCGGCGCACGTCGAGTGTCTTGCTCAGTTCGGGTGATTCCACTCTGCGCACCGACGCCCGCGTCGAAACGTTGACTGCCGTGTTTCGGTCAATGGCAACCGGTCTCGTCTGGTTTGTTGCCATCATCTGGATTCTCGAAACGATCGGCGTGAGCCTCGGGCCGTTGCTCGCCACCGCCGGCGTACTTGGCGTGGCGCTCGGTTTCGGCACGCAGACGATGGTGCGCGATTTCATCGCCGGATTCTTCCTCGTTGTCGAGGATCAATTCGGAGTCGGCGATGTTGTTGACCTGGGCGGTGGCGCAAAGGGAACCGTCGAGCGCGTCACGTTGCGGGCGACTCACTTGCGCGACGTCGAGGGCAATGTTTGGCATGTGGCCAATGGTCAGATCACCAAAGTCGCCAACAAAAGCCAGGAATGGGCTCGCGCGCTCATCGATGTCGTTCTGCCGTACAACACCGACATCGACAAGGTCAGCGGCGTGATGCAGAAAGTCGCCGACACGCTGGCTGCTGATTCGAAATGGTCCGGTGAGATTCTCGAGCGCCCGGAGGTCTGGGGCATTCAGGAATTCACCACGGCTGGTGTCGAAGTACGTCTGGTCATCAAGACGCTGCCTGCATCGCAGTTTGGTGTGCTCCGAGAATTGCGCGCACGACTCAAGGCTGAGTTCGATAGGGCTGGTATTGCGTTCGCGTATGCATCTGGACCAACCGAAGTTGTTCTCGTCGACGGGCGCGCCGACGTACGGACCGAAGCCGATGCTGCCGGTGACACTTCTGATCCGATCCCCGAGCGGGAATCAGGCTTCAGGGGATTCGGCGGCGAGGGTGACGCTGATGTTGGCCTCGGCGGCGACGGCGACGCTGATTGAGTCAGCGTTCGCAGCACCGCGAACGTCTTCAAGAACGGTTTGCAATGCGGCACCACGTTCGGTGGTTTCGGAAACCTCGACAAGGTCGACCGGCCACTTGAGCGAGCGCTTCGCTTCGGTCTTGGCCCGACGGACAGCGGCGAGCACATCAATGGCAATAGCAAACGCCACGGGATTACCGTCGGCCGCAGCGTCGCGGAGTTCCGATGCATCGGGCCACGGGGCCGTGTGCACGGAACCGTCCTGCCACCACGACCAGATCTCCTCGGTTACGAACGGAAGGAACGGCGCGAACAGGCGCAGCAGGGTTGAGAGCGCCAACTGCAGCGCGACCTGCGCCGAGCGGGCGGCCTCGGGACCGGCGTTGCCGTAGGCACGGCCCTTGACCAGTTCGAGGTACTGATCACAGAACTGCCAGAAGAATGTCTCAGTCCGCTCGAGCGCCCGGGCGTAGTCATAACCGTCGAATGCAACAGTGGCATCGGTAGCGAGTGCAGCGAGGTCGGCGAGCATGGCGCGATCAAGCGCTTCAGTCACGTAGGCGATGTCGTTGCTCGCCGAGGTGCGATCTTCGCCGCCGAGCCCGAGGGCGAACCGACTCGCGTTCATCAACTTGATGCCGAGTCGGCGGCCGATCTTCATCTGGCCTTCGTCGAATGTGGTGTCGGTGCCAGGTCGTGCACTTGCCGCCCAGTAGCGAACCGCGTCGGCACCGTACTGCTCTAGAAGATGCAGCGGCGTGACGACATTGCCCTTCGACTTCGACATCTTCTTGCGATCGGGATCGAGTACCCATCCAGAGATGCTGGCGTTCCGCCACGGAATCGATCCGTGTTCGAGATGTGAGCGAACCGCGGTCGAGAACAACCAGGTTCGGATGATCTCGTGGGCCTGCGGGCGCATGTCCATCGGGAACGTGCGCTCGAAGAGATCGTCGTCCTCGCCCCAGCCCGTGGCGATTTGGGGAGTGAGTGATGACGTGGCCCATGTGTCCATGACGTCGGGATCGCCGGTGAAGCCACCGGGAACATCGCGTTGCGCCTCGGTGAAACCGGCAGGAGTGTCGGTGGCTGGATCGATCGGAAGCGCCGCCTCGTCGGGGATGATCGGCGTCGCGTGGATCGGCTGACCTTCGGCATCGACCGGGTACCAGAGAGGGAACGACACTCCGAAGAAACGCTGGCGGCTCACGAGCCAGTCGCCGTTGAGGCCGTTCACCCAGTTCTCGTAACGAACGCGCATGTGCGGGGGATGCCAGTGCACCTCGCGACCGCGCTCGAGCATCTGTTCGCGCAGGTCGAGATCGCGACCACCGTTGCGCAGATACCACTGGCGGCTCGTGAGGATTTCAAGAGGGCGGTCGCCCTTCTCGAAGAACTTCACAGGGTGGGTGATTGGCTTGGGTTCGCCGTCGAGTTCGCCCGATTCGCGGAGCAACTCGACGATGCGGGTTTGGGCTTGCTTGATGCCCTTGCCGGCAAACTCGTTGTACGCGGAGACGGCGCTCTCGCCAGCAGCCGAAATCCATTCGGGGACCTCGGTGGTGATGCGTCCGTTGTCGGTAATGACAGAGCGAGTCGGAAGCTGGAGCTCTCGCCACCAAATCACGTCGGTGAGATCACCGAACGTACAGATCATCGCAATGCCGGAGCCCTTATCGGGATCGGCAAGTTCGTGGGCGCGAACCTCGACTTCGACGCCGAACAGCGGTGTGCGAACGGTCGAACCGAAGAGTGGCTTGTATCGCTCGTCGTCAGGATGGGCCACGAGTGCGACACATGCCGCCAACAATTCGGGGCGGGTGGTTTCGATGAAGATCGGTTCGCCGTTGTCGGTGCGAGTGAACGGCAGGCGGTGATACGCGCCAGGCATCTCGCGATCTTCGAGTTCGGCCTGAGCGACGGCGCAGCGGAAATCAACGTCCCACAGCACGGGAGCCTCGGCCTGATAGGCCTCGTCGCGCGCGAGATTGCGGAGGAACGCGCGCTGGGCAACGCGGCGGCTGCGATCGTCAATGGTCGTGTACGTGCGCGTCCAGTCGACCGATAGCCCGAGCGTGCGGAACAGTTCCTCGAAGGCCTTTTCGTCCTCGGTTGTGAGCGTGATGCAAAGTTCGATGAAGTTCCGACGGCTTATGTTGACCGCCTGCTTCTTCTGATCGTCCTTGGAACGATCGGCCATCGGAACTGGTGTTTCGAAGTCCGCATCCCAAGGAAGAGTCGGATCACATTGAACGCCGTAGTAGTTCTGGACGCGGCGCTCGGTGGGCAGTCCGTTGTCGTCCCAGCCCATCGGGTAGAAGACGGACTTGCCGCGCATCCGCTGGTAGCGGGCGATGGTGTCGGTATGCGTGTAGCTGAACACGTGCCCGACATGGAGCGAGCCGCTCACGGTTGGAGGCGGGGTATCGATTGAGTAAACGCCGTCTCGATCGGCGGTGCGATCGAACCGATAGGTGCCGTCCGATTCCCAGGATTCACCCCAGCGAGCTTCGAGCCCGGCAAGGTCGGGCTTCTCGGGGACGATCCAGTTGTCGCGGGGGGTGGGGGCAGAGGTGCTCATGAACCGCCCAAGGTAGTGCCCGGCGGCGTGTCGACTCACGGTGAGGGTCTGCCGGACGGGTAGCGTTGTCCCTCGTGTTGCACCTTTTTGATACTGCTCAGGGCCGTGTGGTTCCGTTCGAACCCCGCGAGGCGGGGAAAGTATCGATGTACGTGTGCGGGCCGACGGTCTACGGGCCGCCCCATCTGGGCCACGGCCGGTTTTCTCTGGTCTTCGATGTCCTGCGCCGCTACCTGACCTGGTCGGGGTTCGACGTGAATTACGTCTCCAACATCACCGACATCGACGACAAGATCATCGATCGCGCCAATCGCGAAGGACGCGATCCGGCCGATATCGCCGAGAAGTGCGAATCGGTGTGGTGGAAGGCAATGGCTGCGATCGGCGTCGACCGACCGACATCGGATCCGCATGCGACCGACTACGTCGACCAGATGGTTGAACTGATCGCCGATCTAATTGCCCGTGACGTCGCGTATGTCTCCGACGATGGCGTCTACTTCTCGCCGGCCACGGTTGCCGATTACGGGCTGCTGGCCCGTCAGTCGCTCGACTCAATGCAGGCTGGTGCCCGAGTTGATGTCGCCGATCACAAACATTCTCCGATCGATTTCGCGCTTTGGAAACTGGCGAAGCCGGATGAGCCGTCGTGGCCTTCACCTTGGGGTGCCGGCCGACCGGGTTGGCATACGGAGTGCGTCGTGATGTCCCTCGACCTTCTTGGCGACGGGTTTGACCTCCACGGTGGCGGGCAGGATCTCGCGTTCCCCCATCACGAGAACGAGCGAGCCCAGGCCGTGGCCGCCGGTCGGACGTTCGCCCGTCACTGGATGCACAACGGTTTCGTCGAGGTGGGTGGCGAGAAGATGTCAAAGAGTCTCGACAACTTCACCAATCTGCTCGATCTTGTTGAATCGACCGATCCGCGTGCGTACCGCTTGCTCGTATTGCGCTCGCATTACCGCACGCCGGTCGAAGTCACCCGGGCGACAACTGATGATGCCTCGGCTGCGCTCCGTCGACTTGACGCATTCGCCCGTCGCGCCGCTAACGCCGGTCTCACCGCCGAACCCGATTCAGCAGCGATGGACAGTTTTCGCTCGGCAATGGACAACGATCTCGATACGCCGGGGGCGATTGCGCTCCTCTTCAGCCTTGTGGGTCAGGTCAATTCGACCCTTGATGCTGGCGACGAATCTTCGGCCGCCCCGCTTGCCGCTGCAGCACATGAGATCTGCTCTGCTGTCGGCATTGTGCTTGATGCCGGTGGCGAGGAAGTTCCTGCTGAAATCCTCGAGTTGGCCCGTGCACGCGATGCGCATCGTGCCGCGAAGGACTGGGCGGCCGCAGATGCTGCTCGCGCCGAACTTGAACGTGCAGGTTGGCTGGTCGAAGACACACCGGCCGGCACTCAGGTCCGACCCAGCTGATGGCCCGCGCATCAAAGGCGGAGGGACGCCAGAAGTTCCCCCGCGGTTTCGGTGTCATCTGGACAACTGTTGCGATTGACCTGATCGGTTTTGGCATCGTGCTGCCGATCCTCCCGCAGTACGCCGAACGTTTTGGTGCCGGTGCGTTTGTTATCGGCATCCTCTCGGCATCGTTCTCGCTTGCCCAATTGGTCTTCGCTCCAGTGCTGGGCAGGCTGAGCGATCGTTTCGGGCGCAAGCCGATCATCATCTTTTCGTTGTTCGGAACGGCGATCGGCTCGCTGATTACTGGTTTCGCTGGTTCGCTGTGGATGCTGTTTCTCGGTCGCATCATCGACGGGATGTCAGGCGCCTCGGTGTCGGTCGCGCAAGCCGCAGTGGCAGATCTGTCACCTCCTCGGCAGCGCGCCCGTTATATGGGTCTTATCGGTGCGGCGTTTGGTGTCGGATTCGTCGCCGGTCCAGTCATCGGTGCGCTCGGCGCGCTGGGCGGAGCCAAAATTCCGTTCTTCATCGCGGCCGCCATCGCTGGAGTCAATGGGATTATCGCCATTCGTCGCCTGCCAGAGACAGCACGCGGCGTCGAAGGTCATCCGCTCGCGATCCCGGAAGTTGTGGCGGCCCGCAAAGCCGAGTTCGCGGCGATGGACGCGGAGAGCATTGCCGCTGAACCCGCACTTGATGGTCCCGGAATCGTCGAACCGGCACACCTGAGCAGACCAGATGCCAACGAAACTCCGACGGCCGCGCGCGACGCAATCGTCCGACTCATCGTCGTGGCCTTTGTGGGGGTTGTCGCGTTCAGCGGTTTCGAGTCGACGTTCTCGTTGCTCGCCAAGGAACGGTTCGGATTGACGTTGGCTTCCACCGCAGCGGTGTTTGCTGCGATCGGTATCGTCCTCGTCGGTGTACAGGGTGGGCTCGTCGGTCCGGTGACGCATCGACTTGGCGAAGCCGCCACGCTCCGGTTCGGATTGCTCGCGAACGCTGCGGGCCTCGGATTGCTGTCGATCGATTTCGGTTGGCTTGGTCTGGTCGCCTCGCTGCTGTTGCTCACCGTCGGGCAGGGTCTGCTCACACCGACGCTGTCGTCGGCTATTGCGGGTCGAGCGGGACGTCAGACCGGCCAGTGGCTGGGATGGCAGCAGTCTGCCGGTGGCCTTGCGCGGGTCGTTGGCCCGATTGTGGCTGGCTCGTTGTTCCAATTCATTGGGGTCGGTGCGCCCTATGCGCTGGGGGCGGTGCTGGCGTTGCTCGCGCTTTTGCTGCTTCCTTCGGGCTCCAAACGGGCACAGCCGGTTACCGCGGGGTAACTTGGGGAAATCCCCCGTCCGGTGGCACGTGTCCCGGCTTGTTTCCGATGAGGTTCACCAATGTCCGATTACAGCCTTGATCTGAACGACGATCAGCAGACGCTCGTCGATTGGGTTCACACCTTTGCTGCCGATGTCATTCGCCCGGCCGCTGAAGAGTGGGACGAACGCGAAGAGTTCCCGTGGCCCATCGTGCAGGAAGCGGCAAACATCGGTCTGTACGGCTGGGAGTTCATGGCCGCGAATCTCTCCGATCCGACCGGCCTGTCGATCGTGCTCGCTATCGAAGAACTGTTCTGGGGCGATGCCGGCATCGGCCTTGCGATCTTCGGTTCCGGCCTCGCCGCCGCCGGAATCAGCGGTAACGGAACTCCCGAGCAGGTCATGGAATGGGTGCCGCAGTGCTACGGCACCGCCGACAAGGTTCAACTCGGTGCGTTCTGTGTGAGCGAACCCGATGCTGGTTCCGACGTGTCGTCGCTGCGCACGCGCGCTGTGTACGACGAAGCGACTGACGAATGGGTGCTCAACGGCACCAAGGCATGGATCACCAACGGTGGCATCGCCGATATCCACGTCGTCGTCGCCGCGGTTGATCCGGCCCTCAAGGGTCGCGGTCAGGCCAGCTTCGTCGTGCCGCCCGGCACCAAGGGTCTTTCGATGGGTCAGAAGTACAAGAAGCACGGCATCAAGGCATCGCATACCTCCGAGGTCGTTCTCGAAGATGTCCGCGTGCCTGGTCGTTGTCTTCTTGGTGGCAAAGAGAAGCTCGACGAGAAGCTCGCCCGCGGCCGCGAGGCCGGCAAGACCGGACAGAAGCAGCCGGCAATGGCGACCTTCGAGGCGACCCGCCCCGCCGTTGGTGCTCAAGCACTTGGTGTGGCCCGTGCCGCGTACGAGTACTCACTCGCCTATGCGAAGGAACGTATGGCGTTCGGTCGCCCGATCATCATGAACCAGGCGATCGCGTTCAAGCTCGCCGACATGAAGATGGAGATCGACGCTGCTCGTCTGCTCGTGCATCGTGCCGCGTGGATGGCCGCGAATCGCAAGGAGTTCAAGAACGGCGAAGGTTCAATGTCGAAGCTCAAGGCCGCCGAAGTAGCGGTGTGGGTAACCGAGCAGGCCATCCAGATTCTTGGTGGTTACGGCTACACCCGCGAGTACCCGGTCGAGCGTTGGCACCGTGACGCAAAGATCTTCACGATCTTCGAAGGCACCTCCGAGATCCAGCGTCTGGTCATCAGCCGCAACATCTCCGGTCTTCGCATCGAATAGGCCCCGCTTCGTCCGTGCTGCTGCGTCGCGTCGTCTGAGTCCTTCCGGACCGATGCCGATACGGCTTTTTCGTATCGAAAGAGTCGTATCGGCTTTTCTGACCAGCGCAGTTTCGGTTGGATGGATCGGTTGCCGTACGCTGGCAGTTGTTATCCGGCGACCGTCGCCGGAAAGGGGGACCCGTGGCTAACCAGATTCCGCTGGTTGACTACCTGGTGCTCGGCGATTCGCCGCACCTCGTGGCCAACGAGTGCACCAACTGTGGTGCGCGCTATTTCGATCGTCGCAATGCCTGTGCCTCGTGCAGCGGCCTGACGTTCACGAAGACCGACATCGTCACTGATGGCGAAGTGCGTGCATTCACGATTGTGACCCCTTGGATGCCCGGCACGGCGCCTTATGTACCTGCGGTGATCGACTGCGGCGGCACGAGTGTGCGCGCCAACATCGTCAACACCGAGCCCGATGACCAACACGTCACGCTGGGCATGAAAGTTCGTCTGACCACGTTCCCCATCGGGACCGACACCGCCGGAACCGAAGCCGTTGGTTACGGCTTCGAGCCGGCTAACTAGAGGAGATTCACATGGCAAACGATGACATCTGGATCCTCGGGATCAACATGACCAAGTTCGGGAAACACCCGAACGAAGATGTGGTCGACCTCGCATCCGAAGCGGCTTTGGCCGCTCTCGCCGATGGTGGCGTCACGATGGCCGACATGGGCGTTCTCGCCGCCGGCAACCTCATGGGAGCAGCGGCCGGTATCGGTCAGCAACTTCAGAAGCAGATCGGCCAGACCGGTATTCCGGTATTCAACGTCGCCAACGCATGTGCCACTGGCGCAACTGCGATTCGCACAGTGATCATGGCTATTAAGTCCGGCGAATGCGACATGGGCCTGGCCGTCGGAGTCGAGAAGCTTTCCGGCGCTGGCATGCTCGGCGCAGGCATGGGTGCAGCAGCATCCGACGAATGGACGCCTGCGGGTCGCTTCGGCGCCGTCAGCGGCCTCGAAGGCAAGCTCGGCACCGACATGATGCCCGGCGTGTTCGCACAGGTCGGCATGGAATACGGCCACAAGTACGGCGGCACGAGCTTCGAGCTCTTCGCCCGTATCTCGGCAAAGAACCACAGCAACTCAACGCTGAATCCGCTGGCCGCAATCCAGAAGGACATGACCTTCGAGCAGATCATGGCCGAGCCGATGATCGCGTATCCGAACACCCGCGCAATGTGCTCAGCCAACAGTGATGGCGCTGCCGCGGCGGTTCTCATCTCGGGTGAGAAGCTCCGCACGCTGTCGAAGGAACAACAGCGTCGGGCCGTCAAGGTCTCGGCGTCGGTCCTCACCTCGGATCCGTACGAAGAGGGTTGCCAGATTCTTCCGAACGTCAACACGCTCACGCGTAACGCCGCCCGTCAGGCTTACGAGCTTGCCGGTATCGGTCCGGAAGATCTCGACCTTGTTGAACTGCACGATTGTTTCGCGACCGCGGAACTTGTGCATTACGACAACCTGATGCTCTGCCCCGAAGGCGGCGCCGTCGACTTCTTTGAATCGGGCGCACCCTTCCGCACCGGTTCGACGCCGGTGAACGTGTCCGGTGGCCTTGAATCCAAGGGTCATCCGATCGCCGCAACGGGCATCGCCAACATCTGGGAGATCTGTCATCACCTCCGCGGTGAGGCCGGTCCTCGCCAGATCGAAGGAGCGAAGGTGGGCCTGGCCCACGTCATCGGCCTCGGTTCGGCATGCGGTGTGCACATTTTGGAGAAGTCCGGCCTCTGATTTCCGATTCCAGTGTCCGAGCCTGCCGTCATTAGGCTCGGACACTGATGAGGATCACTCAGTGAGTTCGCGCCTTCCGGCCGTAGAACGTCGTCAGCAGCTACTCGATACAGCGCTGGCGACGTTTGCGCGTCTGGGCTTTCATGATGCGTCGATGAACGACATCGCCGACGCGGCCGGTGTCACGAAACCGGTCCTGTACCAACACTTCAGTTCGAAGCGAGAACTCTTCCTCGAACTTCTGGGTGATGTCGGAGGCCGATTGCGATCAGCGGTGCGCGACGCGGCATCAGCTGCTGACGGACCGCGCAAGCAGGTCGAAGCCGGTTTCGCCGCATGGTTCCGATGGGTCGACGACAACCGTGACGGATTCGCCGTGCTGTTCGACAGCGAGGTACGACGCGATCCAGAGTTCGCGGAACTTGCCGCCAAGGCCCAACGGCAGATGGCCGACAGCGTCGCCGAATTCATCGTCGCCGACGGGCTGACCCCCGAACGACGGCGTCTGCTGGCCTACGGCATTGTCGGCCTAGGTGAGAACACATGTCGCCGGTGGCTCGAGAAGGAAATCGATCTCGATGCCGATGAACTGGCGGCGCAGATTGCAGGGTTGGCCTGGTCTGGCTTGCGCGGCGTTCACCCCGACTGAGCCCAAAGTTTCTGACTAAATGCCGTTCTCACGGTCTTCGCGTTCAGCGGCTTTGACTGCGTAGCCAGCCACGATCGCAGGGGCAAGCAGCACCGAACCTATGGCCATGGCGATCACGATGATTCTCACCACGCCCGGGGTCAACCCGCCAAAGAATCCGATGAAGAACGCGATGATGGCGATCAGATACAGCGAGTAGCCGGTGCGCTGCGCAAGGCTCGCGGCGCGTGCGATCTTCGCCCGCTTGACGCGCACGAGATCGATCTTCGGTTGGTCGGAAGTGGTCGCTGGTTCGTCGGTCACGGCCACCAGCCTGCCTCATTGAGAAGGGTGCGAAGTGCGAGTCGCATCGCTTCGAGTGAAAGATGGCGAATGGCGATGGCCCGATTGCGATCAAGCATCGTGACGTCGGGGGTCACGAACCACTGGCGTAGCGCCTCAACGTCATCCAGATCGAACCACTCGAAACCAAGGGCTCGGAGTTCTTCCGCAACGGGATAGTGCGAGACGACTGCGGGTTTCATGTGGATGGCCGCCTCGATCGGTGGATTTCCGAATCCCTCCCATGCCGACGGGAAAACCACCAGATCCGCTGCTGCGTAGAGATCAGCAGCGGATGAAGCGGGGGCATGGGTGACCTTGAGGCCGTCCCGACGGGCGGTGACGATGAGTTCGTTAAGCGTGTCCGCGTATTCCTCTTCGGCGGAGCCCGTGAGCCAGTAGGTGGCATCGAGTTCCGTAGCGAGAGCCAGGGCGGCAGGAATGTTCTTGCGTTCGATGGCCCGGACGGGATGGACCATCACGAGCTCATGGTCGGCGAATCCGAGGCGACGACGTTCGCCCGCTCGGTCTCCGGGTGCTGCAGTGACATCGAACCCATTGCGGATGGTGATCGCCGCGAAGCCACGTTCAACCAATTGATCGCGAGTGAGATCGTTGATCGCCACATGCCGCCAGTTGTCGCCGGGAGCCGTATCGGCAATCGGGAGTTCGTCGACTGCGGCGTATCTGGCGCGCTGCCACGCTGGATCGTGATGGTGCCAGATCGTCGGAAGTCCGGAGCGGGCGCAGGCGACTGCGCGTGCAGCCGGTAGGTTCATCGGAATGGTGCCGAGGTTCTCCACGATCACGAGATCGACGTCGTCAAGGATCGCCTTGAGGTTGTCGGCGAGAGCATCGATGTCCGCTTCCGACGCGGCGCGTGGACCGATGACCGAATCGATCCCGTCGGGCCAGCGCCCGATGGCTAGTTCGGGGACGATCATGTCGGCGATACCTTCGCCGGCCACTGTCGTTACGTCGAAACCCAAATCGACGAGCGCGTCAACCCATGTCGCGGCAACGACCGAGACACCGTCGGTTCCACCGAGTCGAAACGAAAGAACAGCACACGTGGGCATGAGCACCGGAGGGGATCGTCGATGAGCGGGGACGGGATCACGCTACCGGCAGCGAGTCGGGTCGTCGCAGGAGCACGCACGGTTTTGGAATCAAACTGGCGTATTGAGGGCTACACAGTTCCCAACGGTGCCGTGTATCCGTTCCAGTGGCTATGGGATTCCTGTTTCCACGCAATCACGTGGGCGGCGCTTGATGTACCCGATCGGGCGCGACGTGAATTGAGCCATCTCTTTCGCACCCAGTCAGAACTCGGATTTGTTCCGCATGTCGATTACGAGACCGACCCGAAGCATTACGCCAAGTTCTGGGGTCGCAAGGGCCACTCGTCGATCACGCAACCTCCGATGTTCGGCCATGCGATCGCCGAACTGGCGTGGCGCGGAGTCTTCATCGACGATCTCGTCGAGCCGGCGACTCGCGGCCTGAACTTTCTGCTCGATGAGCGAACCCGCATCGATGGCCTGGTCGCCTTGTGTCATCCGTGGGAGAGCGGTGGTGACGATTGCCCGCGCTGGGATCACTGGTGCCCCGGGGGCTGGGATGCCGGCCGTTGGTTCGACATCAAGGGAGAACTCGTTGGCACTGTCGAGCACGCGGCCGACGGTGCGCCGATCTCGAATCCGTCGTTCAATGTGGCGAGCTGTGGGTTCAATGCGCTCGTTGTATTCAACGCGCGAGAACTAGCTGGTGTGACGGGTGACGACGAGTTGCGGAGAAAAGCCGACGCGCTTGCAACGACACTTGCGACTCGCTGGGATGCGTCGCTCGCAACCTGGGTGGATGCCGGAGACTCGGCGGCAACATCCGGACGGATCCGCACACTCGATGCACTGTTGCCCGTTCTTGTTGACTCGAATCGGACCGCAGTCGATGCGGCATTCGCGCAGATGCTGGATCCCGCGGCGTTCGGCGGTGCCTGCGGGCCGGCTGGCGTGCACAAAGCGGAACCCTCGTACGAACAGCGCACCTACTGGCGTGGGCCGGCGTGGCCGCAATTGACTTATCTGATGTGGGTTGCTGCGTGTCGACAGAATCGGCCAAAAGCACAGGAGAAACTGGCGACGATGCTCATCGGTGGGGCAACGACGTCACATTGGGCTGAGTATTGGGATGCCGACGACGGGACCGGCCTTGGTGCTGCGCCGCAGTCATGGGCGACACTCGCTGCCGTAGTTGCCCTTGATCAGGACGAGTACTGATCGTCGGCGACGAGCAGGTTCAGGACGCCCGTCCGAGTGAGTTGTCATCCTGAGCAAGTGGATCGGACGGCTGGATCCGTTCGGCGATGATTCGTACAGATCCAGTACCAGGAGTTGCAGGTTTCGCGGTCGATTGTGTCCGGACCGGCGGTGCGCTTGTCTGGAATGACGGGTCGAGAATGGTCCCGGTTATGCGTACTTCGCCGGTGAGGTCACGGGTGAGGGCCAGATGATTGCGGGGATCCGGCACCGCTTCGACGATTGACCACAGTGCCGCATCGGCGCCGACGGGCAACTTATTTGTGTCTTTGTTGTTCGTGGCCTTGGTCGAGGACGTAGTCGCTGTCGCTGTCGCCTCGGACGGGGCCTGGGTTTTGGCAGTGGTTGCGTTCGCCGCGTCTTTTCGGCGCGTAGCGACAAGGGCGATGAAGATGAAGAACGCGAGCAAGAGGGCAGCGATCACAAGCACCATGGACAAAAACTAGAACCCGACGATGCCCGGCAGGTGGACCCTTTCACGAAACCCGCGTTGCACTCGCGCCGCGTTGTTGTCGGGGCCTCAGCGCGATGTGACTGTCAGGGTCATCGCTTGGCTTCGCGCACGGTGCCCACGAGCTTCGCCTTCGAGTCAAGGACGGTGCAGCCGATCTGCTGATTGCCCTTGGCGAGTTGATCGGCCCCTGGCAGGATCCAGCCCATTTCGAGCGTCGACGTTTGATACGGAATTCCGATGTAGGTGCCGAAGGCCTCCGGGCAGAGACGCTTTGCGGCAAGGACGAGTTCCCCGTTCGAGGGTGCGGGGGAAGAAGGAAGTCCGGCGTTGACTGAAGCAATGATCTCGTACTGATGGGGGAGGTTGCAGTCGAGACGGAGGATGACCTGCCTATTGCCCTTGGGGGTGCCGTCGACACCAGGAAGGGTGCGCGTCGTCACGGCCTTACCGTCGACAATCGAACGCAGATCGACACAGTCACCCACAACTGGCGTGTAAACGAAGTATTGGCGACCGACACCGGCTTCCGGTTCGAGCGTCGTGGTTGTTTCGATGGCCGGAGTGCCCATGGTTGTCGTCGTAACCGTGAGCCGCGACGTTGATCCTGAGGTGGAAGTGCCGCAGGCCGCGACGCCGAGAGTGAGAGCAGCCATGACGACGAGAGCCATGAGGTTTGATCGGCGGGGTTGTCTATGCATCAGTAGGAGGCCGGAAGCAATCGAGCGATGTTCTGGAATGCGAAGAAAAGTACGACAACCACGAGCGGAGTGCCGATGAGATAAGCGGGTCCACGTTTCCATGATCGTGCTGCGAACCATGTCCCGAACCAGAGAACTGCCGCAAGTGCGGAGAGAAGCAATGACTTGGGCCACGCCCCGGAGTCGCCGCCGGCAAGGGCATCGACCGACGCATCGGTCGTGACGAGATCACGGAGATCGCCCTGCGAGGTAGTCGGTGCCGGGTTCGAGACCAACGTTGCTGTCACGACGATCCTCTGTGCGGCGCTGAATTTCGGATGACACGCCATGAGCGTGAGACGGTTTCCAACGTTCTGGCGAAGGATCCCTATGTCGGATGACCCCACGATGAGATGTCCCGAAACGCCGTCACCACTTGGATCCGGATTCGAGTCGACTCGGTAGGTGAACGTCCCCTGAAGACTCGTGATTGTTATCTGATCGCCGGGATTGAGTTCGTCAATACGGCTGAACGGGGCTTTGTACGTCGTGCGATGGCCAGCGATTGACGCGTTGCCGGCCTGACCAGGGAGGGGCGTTTGCGGGAAATGGCCAGGGCCATCCTGGAGCCAACGGAGATCCACCCCTTGGAGAACAATGAAATCCACGCCGATTCGCGGAATCTCGATTCGGGCCACGGGATCTCCGGCCTCGGGAACGGGAAGATCCGAAGGGGCCGTAACTGGTGGTTCCGGTGCGTTCGGGATGGTGCCCGGTGGGGCGGTTACGGCAGCGAGTTGTTCGTTGAACTCCGTGGTGAGCCGATTCTGGGCCTGCGATGTGGCGAGGCCAGTTCCCCAGAGTTGGAAGGCGACGAAGAGCAGGATGAGAGCGCCGACACGCATCATCATTCTTCCGACTGCTCCGACGACTATCCAGAACTTCACCGGGCGACCCTAGCGACCGGGCCGGGGCGAGGGCTATCAGGGGCCCGGCGCTTGGTTGTCCGAAGGGGGTGACGGGTACCCTTCGGACACGCCATGGACGCCGTCGACCCGAACTCATCCTCCGGCCCATCGGCCGACCCGTCGTCGGGGGCATTGTCCGGAGACGATGCAGCAGAGCGACGCGTTGTCCACCTGCGCGGTGCAGTCGCGCTCCTCGGCCGATTTCCCGCGTTGGCTGGAGTTGATCTCGACATCGAGCGTCGTCGAATCGTTCTGCTCCGGGGGCCGAACGGTGCCGGCAAGACAACGCTGTTGCGCACCTTGGCTGGTCTGGTTCACGTTTCAGAGGGTGAAGCCGTGGTCCTCGGCGTCGATCTTCTGGCGGATCGTCGGTCGGTACGCCAGCGTGTCGGCCTTCTTGCCCACACGACTGGTCTGTACGACGAGCTCACCGTGGCCGACAACGTTGCGTTCTGGTCGCGTGCGGCACGCGCCGAACGATCTGATGTTGACGCGGCGATGGCTCGACTCGGACTTGATGGACGACTGCGAACGGTGCCGGTGGGTCGCCTTTCGGCGGGTCAGCGTCGTCGCACTTCGCTTGCGTGCCTGATTGCCCGGCGTCCGGAACTCTGGCTTCTTGATGAACCGCATGCTGGCTTGGACCAGGAGGGGCGCGATCTGGTCGATCAGTTGTTACGCGAAGCCACTGCCGCCGGCGCAACGGTGATTCTCAGTTCGCACGAACTTGATCGGTCGCTTCAACTAGCCGACGAAGTCGTAACTCTCTCCGGAGGCGTGGCTACCCGTGATTCATGACGCGTTCCTCGTCGCCGGCAAAGACCTTCGCCTCGAATGGCGATCCCGAGTCGCCCTCAACCAGGTCGCTCCTTTCGCCCTTCTCGTGTTGGTGCTCTTTGCTTTTGCGCTCGATCCTGATCGCGGACTTCTGGAAAAGGCCACGCCGGGGCTCTACTGGGTGGCCGTCCTTTTCAGCGGACTCCTCGCTCTACAGCGATCGTTCTCGATCGAATCGGCCGACGGCAACCGGGATGCTCTGCGCCTTTCGGGTTTGGATCCGGCCGGGATCTTTCTCGGGAAGGTCATGGCGGTGGGTGTGCAACTCCTGGCCCTCGAGATCCTTCTCGGGATTGGGGTGGCCGTCCTCTACACGACGCCAATCACCGGATGGGTCCTCCTTTTGGTGACTGCGATGGTCGCGACCGTGGCGATAGCAGCCGCCGGTACCCTCTACGGCGTGGTCGCTGCCGGTCTCCGAGTACGCGAAACCCTGCTTCCACTCCTACTGTTACCGGTACTTGCTCCGGTGCTCATCGGATCGACCCGAGCTTTTGAGGCTGCTCTCGGAGGAACGCCATCCGAAGGATGGCCTTGGGTCGGACTCATGGGAGTAATTGCCGTGTTGTACATCGTTGCCGGAGTGTTTGGATTTGGCCCACTGATGGAGGAATCGTGATCCCGCAGACCCTGACCGAGGTGACAGGGCCGACGTCAACGAGTTCGCGATCGACTCGCGTGCTGGGCCTTTTGGCGCTTGTCGCCCTCGGAGTTTTGGTTCTCTTCGGACTCATTCTGAGTCCTCCGGATGCGAACCAGGGCGAAGCGGTCCGGATCATGTACCTGCACGTTCCGTCGGCGACCGTTGCCTATCTCGGATGCTTTCTCACCACGCTGGGTTCGATCGTCTACCTCTGGCGCAAATCGCAGTGGTGGGAACTCGTGGCCTACGCCGGTGCCGAAGTCGCCACCCTCTTCACGGTGATCACGCTCGTGACCGGCATGGTTTGGGGTCGCCCGACATGGGGTGTCTACTGGGTCTGGGACGCTCGTCTGACCTCGACAGCGATGCTCCTGCTTCTTCTGCTCGGTTATCTCGCCGTTCGGCGCCTTCCGGCCGATTACGAGGTGCGGGCGAAACGCGCCGCAATCGTCGGGCTGCTCCTCGTCCCGAACGTGATGATCGTCCGCAAGTCGGTGGACTGGTGGCGGACGCTCCACCAGAAGCCGACGCTTCTGGCCAACGGTCTCGATTCCAAGATCGAGGGCCTCATGCTGTTCTCGCTCTTCACCGGTTTCATCGCCATCTCGTTGGTCTTTGGTTGGCTGATCATCCATCGTTTCCGACTTGCGTGGCTCGAGGAACAGGTTGAGTCCGAAGGTCTCGACCTTGCGATCGCCGAACGACGTGCGGAAGCACTCGGCGATGAGGATGCGTCATGAACTGGGGCTATGTCATCGCTTCGTGGATCTTTGCGTTCGGCGCACTTGGGGCCTACTCAGTGGCCACCATTTTGCGCGGTCGTCGTTTGAGCAAGCAGGTACCTCCGGAGAAGCGCCGATGGAGCTGACACCGCGCACCGGTCCAGACTCCGGCGCCGAGGGTGAAGCCCTCGCATCGAAACGCGTTCGTAGCAAGCGCAATCGGCTTCCGGCGTTGGCGATGATCGTCGTCGTTCTTGCTGTAGGCAGCGTGGTCGTGGTGAACGCGCTTGGTAGTGCAACAACCTTCTACCGAAATGTCGATGAAGCGGAAGCGCAACGGGAGTCTCTCGGAGTGAAGCGCTTTCGTCTGCAGGGCACTGTTGTCGCCGGTTCGATCGTGCAGACCGGCGAGGGTGTCTCCTTCGAAGTGGCCTACAACGGCGTAGAGATCCCAGTTCGCCATGTGGGTGATCCTCCGGAGATGTTCAAAGCGGACGAAGCAGTTCTCCTCGAGGGAAATTTCGATGCATCTGGTTCGGGTGAATTTGATTCCACGCTCATGATCATCAAGCACAGCGAGGTTTATAAGGAGAAGGAAGCCGACAGGCTCCAGCAGGCCGACACCGGCGGCAAGGTCGCCGTGGCCACGTCGGTACCGGGCGCAACTCCATGAACGTCGCGCTCGGCCGCGCCGGCGTCACGCTCGGTCTCGTGGCGGCAATCCTCGGCGTAATCACCGTCGGGTACGGCTTGCTCCGTCGGCGTCCCGAGCTCATTCGGCTTTCGCGGGCCTACGCGGTGCTCGTGTTTGTCGGCGGCATCGTCGCGTTCATCGCAATGGAGCGAGCACTGATCACACGCGACTTCACCGTGAAGTTCGTGGCCGACAACGGTTCGAGCAAGACCCCGGCGCTCTACAACTTCGCAACGCTCTGGAGTGCGCTCGAAGGTTCGATCATCCTCTGGTCGGCAATTCTTGGCGGGTATCTCGTCGCCGTCGTGTTCAAGTTCCGCAAGCGCCTTGCTGACCCACTCGTGGGATGGGCGCTGCTGACGATGTTGGTAGTCGCTGCCTTCTTCTTCTTTCTCATGGCCGGTCCCGCTAACCCCTTCAAGAACTTCTCGCCGCCGGTCGGCTTCGACGGGCCAGGTCCAAACCCGCTCCTTCAGAACCATCCGCTGATGGCCTTCCATCCGCCGATGCTCTACCTCGGGTATGTGGGTTTCACGGTTCCGTTCGCGTTCGCCATCGCCGCACTTGCGACGGGACGCGTCGGGGAGGGATGGCTACTCGCCACCCGCCGCTGGACTCTCATAGCGTGGGGCTTCCTCACCGCCGGCATCATCCTCGGCTCATGGTGGAGTTACGAAGTACTCGGCTGGGGCGGTTACTGGGCCTGGGATCCGGTAGAGAACGCGTCGTTCATGCCATGGCTCACCGGCACTGCGTATCTTCACTCGGTGATGGTTCAGGAACGACGCGGCATGCTGCGGGTCTGGAACATCTCTCTGCTGTGCGCAACGTTTGCGCTCACCATCCTCGGTACGTTCATCACGCGCTCGGGTGTCCTTGAATCGGTGCACGCGTTCACCGAATCAAGCATCGGCCCGTCGCTTATCGCGTTCTTCGCTCTGATTGTTCTTGTCACCGTCGGTCTGATCGGTTGGCGCGGCGACCGACTTCGCTCACCGGGACGGATTGATTCTCCGCTTTCGCGCGAGGGGGCGTTCCTTGCGAACAACGTGCTCTTCGGAGCTTTCGCTTTTGTGATTCTCCTTGGAACCGTGTTCCCACTCGTCGTCGAGGCCATCAACAACGACAGGATCTCTGTCGGGGTTCCGTACTTCAACCGCATGACGATGCCCATCGGGATGTCCCTGCTTTTCCTCATGGCAGTCGCTCCGGTGCTTCCGTGGCGAAAAGCGAGCGCGGAACTTCTGCGGCACCGCCTGATCTGGCCCGCATGGGTCGGCGCAGGGTCGATGGTGTTCGCCGTCGCGGTGGGTGCGCGCGGTCTCGCTCCAGTGATCGCGTTCGGTCTCGGCGGGTTTGCCGCCGGATCGGCCGGTCGCCAACTCGTACTCGCGGCCCGGCGTCAGGGCTGGCGCGGGCTGGTCGGCCGGGCCAACGGCGGCATGGT
The DNA here is from genome assembly GCA_044239895.1 of Acidimicrobiales bacterium. Lineage (GTDB taxonomy): Bacteria > Actinomycetota > Acidimicrobiia > Acidimicrobiales > Acidimicrobilacustridaceae > Acidimicrobilacustris. Next base: position 648,858 of record JBIIAM010000001.1, read on the forward strand.
TGTGCATCTGGGTGTCGTGATGATTGCCGTAGCGTTCACGGCGAGCAGCAGTTATGTCCGTCAGGCCGAGTTCACGCTCAGGCCAGGCGACACCGCTGAGTTCGCCGGTCACACGCTGCTGTACGAAGGCCAGAACATCAAGGAAGAGTCAGCCAAGACGCTCAACCAAGCCCTGGTCCGCATTGACGGAACTGGCCCTTGGGCACCTTCGCTGAACAAGTTCGCCAACGGTCAAACCACGATCGGAACGCCGTCAGTTCGTTCGACCTTTACCGACGATGTGGCGCTGTCAGTCATCGACATCAGGGGCGGTGACGACCCATCTGTGACCATCCGTGTGACGGTTCAACCGCTGATCATCTGGTTGTGGATCGGCGGCGCAGTTATGGCGCTCGGAACGCTCCTCGCCGTGTTCCCCGGGAAGCGCCGCAATCCGATCGATGCGGTTTCATCGCCCATCGCCGGCGCGTCACCTCCGGAGCCTGAGCCGGGATCTGAATCCGACCGGATCGTGGCCAACGCATGACTGAATCGCGCGCGACTGGCACGAAGCGCGGCGGCAGCAATCTTGCGCGTAACGCGGCGATCGTCGTTGGCATTGTTCTTGTCGGGTTCATCGTGTTGCTTGCCACCCGTGGAGCAAATACGCCGATCTCGAGTCGTATCGTCGGGCAGGCGGCACCAAACTTCTCGGGCGAAACGCTCGATGGAACTCGCTTCGATCTCGCCATGCATCGCGGTGAGTGGGTCATCGTGAATTTCTTTGCAACCTGGTGTACCGAGTGTCGACTCGAGGATCCACAGATCTCGCAGTTCGTCACGAGCCATGAAGGTGATCCGGTGGAGGTCGTCAGCGTGGCCTTCTCCGATGATGCCGACTCGATCCGCACGTACTTCGCTAGTCGGCCGGGTGCCTCATGGCCGGTTATTCCCTCCGATACCGGTCGTATCGCGCTTGATTACGGCATAACCAAGGTGCCGGAGTCCTATGTCATTGCGCCAAGCGGCCTCGTCGTCGCCGGCTTCTTCGGTGGCGTAACGGCCACCGGCCTCGATGAAGTCATCAACGAAAACGGTGGCATGGCGATGGCGAGCTCGGGATCATGAGCGCCGCAAGTATGAAACCTTCGGCGTTCTCCTCAGGTTCACCCCTACGGAGGATCGGGCCATGGCTTTTGCTCGGTGTTGTCATCGTGGCCACGCTCTCGCTCGCCGTGTTCGGTACTCGCGATGCCCCGACAATCCAGGACCGGGTGAGTTCCATTTCGCGCACGGTGAAGTGTCCGGTTTGTTCCGGCGAATCAGTAGCCGAGTCAAATGCTCCGGCCTCTCAGGAAATCCGGCGTGACATCGCCGTGCGCGTGCAAGAGGGCCAGACCGACGACGAGATCCGTTCCTATTACGTCGGCCGTTACGGTGAAGCGATTTTGTTGACGCCGTCGGCGTCAGGAATCAATGCCCTTGTGTGGATTCTTCCGGTCGTGGCGCTGGCGGTGGCCCTTGCGGGTCTCGTCATCGTGTTTCGCCGATGGAGCAGCGAACTGGCGGAGACGGCATCGCCTGAAGATCGCCGGTTAGTGGAAGCAGCGCTGCGCGGTGAGGAAACAGGGTCAGCCGAACTCGCTGATCCAACCGACGGGCATGGTGAAGGAGATTCCCGATGAGCAATTTGCCATCAGGGGAAAGTGGAACCTCGGCGCGTAAGGCCGCTCGAGCGCAGTCGTCGTCGGTTTCGTCCCGGGGGAGATCGACAGCCAAGGGCAATCCGTCAACACGCTCTAAGGAGCCGTCGGCCCCTGTGCGTAAGAAACTCGATCCCGATGCACTTGTCGCTCTCGAAGAGGAGCGTGATTTCCTGCTCAGGTCTCTTGAGGATCTCGAGCGTGAGTATGCCGCAGGCGATGTCGACCAGGACGACTACCTGGCGCTGAACGACGATTACACCGCTCGAGCGGCCGACGTCATTCGGGCCATCGATACGCGCAACGAGTTGGCGGCGAGCTCGCGTCCGCTGCGCTCGTGGAAGCGCAGCGCTCTGACACTCAGCCTTGTAGCACTGCTGGGAGTAGGAGCTGGTTGGGTCGTTTTCCGCGACTCAGGAACGCGTGCTCCAGGGCAGGGTCTCACTGGTGACGTTCGGCAGGACAGTGCCAACCTGATTCTGCGGGCGCAGGGCTACACCGGTCAGGCCAGCGCAGCGCTTCAGGCCGGGAATACTGACCAAGCTCTCGAACAGTACGAACTTGCCATCGAGTCTTATGACAAGGCACTCGAACTTTCGCCCGCGAACGTCGAAGCACTCACGTATCGAGGTTGGGTCCTGCACACGCTTGCGACCAACAGCGAAGCGTCGATCGCTGCCCAACTCGATGCGCAGGCTCGCATCTTCATCGATCAGGCAATTTCTGTGGACCCGATGTATGCCGATGCCCGCGTGTTCCGGGCGATCCTTTACCGCAATGCCGGTAAGTTCGCTGCCGCGCAGATTGATCTCGATGCAGTCGACATGAACGCGATCCCGCCATTCATGAAGAACATGATCGACAGCGTGCGCAACGACGTCGCTACTGGACTCGCCAGTTCCCGATAGTTGCTCGCCAAGCGTTGGAGAGCAGAGATTCAGGCAGTCGGAGGAACGTAGCGACCATGGAACGGTCGTCCGTTGCGCGTCTCGATGATCCAGACCGAACCCTTCTGATCGATCAGGGGTCCGTCGGTGTCCATGCCGTCAGCGACAAGTCGTCTCAGCAATGGCGGGATGAGATCACCATGGCTGCAGGCCAGCCCATCCACTTCGTCGAGGGCGAGTAACAACGCGTACGCCTCGTCAGGTGATGCGCCCTCGGTGAATGCGTCGTGCGCTGTGATCGGTATCCCGATGGATGCGGAGAGTGGTTCGACGGTTTGGACGCAACGTACGAATGGACTCGAGAGGATGACGCCAACCGGGGCGTTCTCAATGACGGTGAGCAGATCAATTGCCTGTTGCTGTCCCCGCGGGGACAGTGGGCGGACCTCGTCGTCGCCCTTCCATTCAGAGCGCTTTCCGGCGTGGGCATGCCGGGCGAGAAAGATCGTCACGCCGAAACCGTAGCGAACAGACGTTGCCTCTCGGTTGCGGCCGGACGAATTGCAGCAGATGAGGGGAAATGATCGCTGATTTAACCGGCGAGGGCGCGTAACGAAGCGATGATCGATGGAAGATTGTCGACAACTGCATCGATGTCGGCGTCGACGGTGTTCCATCCGACCGAAAGACGCAACGACCTGTGAGCATCGACTCCCATTGCTTCGAGCACCGGTGACGGTTCGAGACCTTCCGAGGCGCAGGCGCTACCCGAATGGGCTGCCACGCCGCGCTGGTCGAGTCCTAGGAGGACTCCTTGGGGCTCGACTCCTTCGATCGTGAAGCAGGCGATCTGCGGCAGTCTGCCGGCTGAATCTGAATCGCCGAGATGGACAACCCCCGGGATCGTCGTGATCGTGGCCACGAGGCGCTCGGTCTGGAGTCGGGCCCGATGTTGCTCGTCGGCGATCCGAGTATCGGTGAGTGCGGTGGCCGCGGCGCCAAGGCCGATGCAAGCGAGGATGTTTTCGAGCCCAGCGCGCCGAGCCCGTTCCTGATCGCCACCGGACAGAAGCGACTCAAGACGCAGACCGCGCCGAACGTAGAGGACGCCGGCCCCGACGGGACCACCAAACCGATGGCCACTGAACGACACGAGGTCGGCACCAAGTGTGGTGAGGTCGACAGGGACATGGCCGACGGCTTGTGACGCATCGACGTGAACAAGGACACCGAGTCGGTGGCAGCCCTCGATGATCGCCGCGACTGGCTGAAGGGTTCCGACTTCATGATTGCCCCATTGGACATGCACGAGAGAGGTGTCAGAGGTGACGGCGTCGAGTACCGCATCAGGACTGATCCGACCACAGGAATCGACGCCGATGGTCGTAACGATTCCACCCGATGCGGCACTGAACGATTCCGCGGAGAGTCGAACCGCAGAATGTTCGACGGCGGACATCACGATGTGCGGAGAACCACCGGAGGCAACGGACCGTTCGACAGCACCCCAAGTGGCAGCCGCAATCGACTCGGTGGTGCCGCTCGTGAAAACAATCTCTCGGGAGCGGGCTCCGACGAACGCGGCTACCTGTTCGCGAGCGTTTTCAAGTTCAACGCGCGAGCGCATCCCCTCGGAATGGATGCGTCCGGGATCACCGAATCCGTTTCGACCTAATTCCTCGAGCCATGTGACCATTGCCGACACGACCTCTGGCCGGGATGGCGAGGTCGACGCGTGATCGAGATAGTGACGGGCCACGGCTCAGGCTTCGAGCGAAATGACGCAGACGGAATCGCCCATGGGTATCGACGACTCGGTCGAGAGTGTGGCCTCGTGTCCGTACAGTTCGGCGATCATGCCCTTCATCATCCCGCGGTCGACGGCACAGATGACAGGGTTCGCCATCACGACATCACCAAACGGGCAGTTCTCGCTGACGATTCGCAACTCGTTGTTCCGCTTTTCGGCATGGGCGGCGAAACCGTGGGCAGTGAGGGCATCGGCCACGGTGTGCAGAGCCGAACGAAACGAACGCTGATGTTCGGATTCGTCGTTCATGGTCTGTGCCATGAGACGCCCGTATTCGATGCCGACTTCTTCGGCCATGGCCTCGGCCTCGTCGCGCGGGATCATGTCGAGCGCTCGGCCAAGAAGCATCACGAGGACATCGTCGTGACGGACCGGAAGTTCGAGATCGTCGCCCTTCGTGGTCGCGGTGTAGCGCTTCGAGGGGCGACCGGCACCGGTGCCGCCGCGGGCGACGGCGACATCGAGATAGCCACCGGCGACGAGTTTGTCGAGATGATGCCGGGCGACGTTGGCGTGGAGATCGAACTTCTTGGCTACTTCGGACGCCGTCACGCCGTCCTCGGTGCTGCGGGCGAGGAGGTAGATCTCGCGGCGGGTGGGATCGCCGAAGGCAGATGTGATGGCGGTCACAACTGACGAGAACTCTGTTGGGGTGAGGGTCGCCTTGTCCACGCAGGTATTCTACCTACCGTCGTAGGAGAAATTCCTCTCCCTTCCCGGACCTTCCCGAAAGAGTTGCCCCCATGGCCGTAACCGAAGCCGATGTCATCGAGGTACTCCGTCCTGTCGAGGACCCAGAACTGCACCGGAGCATCGTCGACTTGGGCATGGTCCGCGGCGTGGCGATTGACGGCAACGTTGTCGCCGTGCGCATTGCACTCACCATCGCCGGTTGCCCACTGCGCAACGAGATCCAGACCCGAGTGACAAACGCAATCGTCGCTCTCGACGGACTCGATCGGGTCGATCTCGATTTCACCGTCATGACCGATGACGAACGGGCCGAACTGCGGCAGAAACTCCACGGCGACCCCGGCTCAACGGCCGGCACCAACCAGGGCCACGGCCACGCCGAGGGTCGTGTCATTCCGTTTGCCGATCCGTCGAGCAAGACGCGCGTGCTGCTTATCGGTTCCGGAAAGGGCGGCGTTGGCAAGTCGTCGCTGACAGCCAACATCTCCATTGCGCTCGCCCAGCGCGGCCACAAGGTCGCCGTCGTTGATGCCGATGTCTGGGGATTTTCAATCCCGCGCATGCTCGGGGTCGAACACACTCCGGTACAGATCGATCAGATGATCGTTCCCCCCGAGGTCCACGGCGTTCGGTGCATTTCGATGGGGTTCTTCGTCGAAGAGGACCAGCCCGTTATCTGGCGAGGCCCGATGCTTCATAAGGCCCTCGAACAGTTCCTCACGGATGTGTTCTGGGACGAACCCGATTTCCTCCTCGTCGATCTTCCGCCGGGCACCGGAGACATCGCCCTTTCGCTGGCGCAGTTCCTGCCCCGCTCAGAGCTCTATGTCGTCACGACACCGCAACCTGCCGCCCAGAAGGTCGCGCAGCGGGTCGCGTTCATGGGTCGGAAGGTGAATCTCGAGGTCAAGGGAGTCATCGAGAACATGTCCTGGTTCACCGGTGATGACGGAAAGCGCTACGACCTTTTCGGCGAGGGTGGCGGCGCCGAGCTGGCCGAACAACTCGAAGTCCCGCTCCTCGGACAGGTTCCGCTGGTGCAGGCCATGCGCGAAGGGTCGGACTCCGGTCGACCGATTGTCGCCATCGATCCGGAGTGCGAAGCATCTTTGGCGATTCGCAAGATCGCCGAAGTCATTGACCTAGAGCTGGCTCCAACCCGGATCTACAGCGCCGGGCTGAAGCTTCTCTGAGGCAGTCGCGCCCGGTCCGTTTCGGGCCCGCGACACAACATCTGGAGCTGGGGGCGATCGATCGCTCCCCGCACACGTAGCATGAGCACTCGGCCGACCTGGCCATAATTCTTCAAGGAGATTGACGTGGACGTCCGCATCGGCGTTATTCAGACCACCAAGGAAATCGACATCGAGTTGGCCGCCGGTACCGATCGTGCCGAGATCCGCGCTGCGATCGATGCGGCACTCGCCGACGATGACAATGTTCTCTGGCTGACCGATCGCAGTGGGCGCGACATCGCCGTGCCGGCCTCGAAGATCGCGTACATCGAACTCGGAAGTCCGGACAACGAACGGCGCATCGGCTTCGGCGCAAGCTGAGTCGTCGTTTCCTCACATGGACACGCCGGAGCTCGGTCTGCTCGAGCATCGGCTGCTCTTCGTTACCGGGAAAGGTGGCGTCGGCAAGACAAGTGTCTCGGCGGCGCTGGCGATGCTGGCGGCGAGCCGGGGCAAGAGGGTTCTTGTCGTTCAGGTTGATGCTGAGGGCGGCCTGCCAGCGGTACTGGAGTCTGGCCCCATCGCGTACGACCCCATCGAGGTTTCTCCCAACCTCTGGGCCATGTCGGTGGACACCGAAGAGGCACTACGCGAATACATAAAGCGCCAGCTACGCCTCCCGATCATCACGCGTCTCGGGCCGCTTGCCCGCAGCTTCGATTTCGTTGCGAACGCCGCTCCTGGGGTGAAGGAACTCCTCGTCATCGGGAAAATCATGTGGGAGATCCGGGAGAAGAGCTACGACCTCGTCGTCGTCGATTCGTCGGCATCGGGCCATGTCGTGAGTCAGTTGTCAGCGCCGAACGCAGTGAACGAACTTGTGCAGGTCGGCCGAATCCAAGATCAGACACAATGGATGATTGATCTCCTAGCTGACCCGGAGATCACCGGAGCAGTCATCGTGACGACTCCGGAGGAGATGCCCGTAACCGAGGCCATCGAACTGCTCGGCCGCCTCGAATCGGAAACCGACGTTGCTGTCGCTGCGATTGTGGTCAACAAAGTGCTCCCGGAACTCTTCGGTCGAGGCGAACAGGAAGTCTTCGACGCGCTGAACTCCGTTGACGGCCGGCGCGCATTTGCTCAGGTTGTGGGCGATGACCCGGCTGCATTGCTCGATGGCGCCGACTTGGCCAGCCGGCTCCGTCGGAGTCGGGCTAAGCATCTCGAGCGGCTTCGATCGGAGATCCCGGCCGATCTTCCGATGATCTTCCTTCCTCAACTCTTCGCCGCGTCGCACGGCATCAGGTCATCACGCGAGTTGGCCGATGCATTCGACGACGAGATCGGGGAAAGCTGATGGCTGGCCTGGAACAGTTGTGCGCGTCGCGAGAGATCATCATCACCTGCGGATCGGGCGGAGTCGGCAAGACCACAACCGCCGCAGCACTTGGCGCCTATGCCGCGGCTCGACTCGGCGGCAAAGTGCTGGTACTCACCGTCGATCCGGCGAAGCGACTCGCGACAGCACTTGGTCTTGAGCAGTTCGGAAACGTGGAGACTCGTGTGCCCGAAGAGTTGCTCGTCAAAGCCGGGCTCGAGCCGGCGGGTGAGTTGTGGGTAGCGATGCTCGACACGAAACAATCTTGGGACGATCTCGTCCGCTCGAACGCTCCTGATCCGGCGACGAGAGATTCGATTCTCGCCAATCCCTTGTATCGCAACATCACCGGGCGCTTTGTGCAAAGTCACGATTACATCGCAATGGAGCGACTGTACGAGATTCACGCAAGCGGCCGCTATGACTTGATCATCGTCGACACCCCGCCAAGTCGGAACGCGATCGATTTTCTCGATGCGCCCGAACGCATGGCAGATTTCGTCTCCAGCAGCCTGTTGCGATGGTTGATTACACCCTCGCGTTCTCGACTGGTGACGGCAGCCTCGAAGCCGTTCACGACGATCGCAGACCGAATCCTGGGGGCCCAGTTCCTTTCGGACATCACCGAGTTCTTTGTGCTTTTCCAGACGATGTACGAAGGGTTCGCCGAGCGAGCCGAATCCGTGGGTCGCACACTCTCGGACCGGCGCACGAGTTTCGTCGTGGTGACCACCCTTGAAGAGGCGCCGGTCCGCGACGCGGAGTTCTTTCTTGCAGCACTTACCGAGCGCAATCTTCATTGCGGTGCGGTGATCCTCAACAAGGTGCTGCCCGACTCGTGCACGGACCCAGTGGCGACGGCGATTGCCAGCCGATTGTCGACCGGAAGTGTGGCACTCGCCGATGAACTCGTGGCCGCTGTCGGCGGCTCAATCCCGGGTCTTGCTGATTCCGCCCAGACCGAACGCGTTCTGCGTGAGCTCGGGCGGACCTTCGGCGACTACCGCGTTGTCGCTATCCGGGAACGCGAGCAGGCGGAATCGTTGGCGAAATTGGCCGACGTCATGGTTACCTCGCCCCATCTCGACCGCGATATCAGCGATCTCGCTGGACTGGTAGCGCTCGGCCGGTCACTCTGGTAGCAAACTGACGGCTTGTGTCGGTTGCCGGCTTCTCGTTGCCGGCCCATTCGAAGGAAGATCAATGTCCAGCCTCGCCGAATTGGCACGACAGCACACTCGGCTGACGCTTCCGGAACTGGATCATGTTCAGCGCCTCGTAGCGTCATGGGGACTTCTCGCTGATCTGTGTTTCTCCGATCTTCTTTTCTTCGCCGGAGTGGACTTCGACGACGAAGGCAATCCATTGAGTGTGGACAATCCGGAACGCCCGCTTGTTGTCCTCGGACAGATCCGTCCGACAACCAGTCAGACTCTTTTTCGGAGTGACTGGGTTGGTCGCGTGATCCCCGCCGCGGATCGACCGATCGTGGCCCGTTGTCTCGACGCCGGTGAGATCGGCGAAGGTGATGTTCCCGGCGATGGCGAGCATGAACGCGTTCGCGAACTCTGCATCCCCGTGAGATCAGACGGGCGAGTGATCGGAGTCCTGACGAAAGACTCAACCCCAACCGTTGGTCGGCAGCTGGGTGAGCTTGAACAGACGTACGTTGAGGTCTTTAATCGCTTGGCGCGGATGATCGTCTCTGGCGGCTTCCCGTTCTCAGGGGAAGAGGATCCTGCGGAGCAAGCTCCTCGTGTGGGCGATGGTGCACTTGTTCTTGATGCCGACATGCGAGTGGCCTACGCATCGCCGAATGCGGTGTCAGCACTTCACCGCATCGGAGTACATGCGAATTCGGAAGGGATGCGTTTAGGTGAGCTGGGCCTACCCGAAACCGCTATTCGAATCGCGTATACGCAGGCTCGTCCAGCCACAGAGGAAATCGAGATTGGTCATGACGTCACGGTGATGATGCGGTTCATTCCGCTACTTGAGGGTGAACGCGTAACCGGTGCTCTCGTGCTTCTCCGCGACATTTCGGAACTGCGTCGACGTGATCGGTTGTTGCTTTCAAAGGACGCCACGATTCGCGAGATCCACCATCGGGTCAAGAACAATCTCCAGACCATCTCATCGCTTCTCCGATTGCAGGGGCGGCGGCTCTCTTCCCCCGAAGCGAAGGTCGCTATCGAGGAGTCAGTTAGGCGTATCCGGTCGATAGCGCTGGTGCATGAGACGCTCTCGCACGCGGTCGGTGACGATGTGCCGTTCATTGAGATTCTTCGCCCGCTTGTGCGAATGGTTGAGGAGGGGCTGATCTCGCCTGATCATCCGATTCACTTCACCGTGACAGGCGATCCCGGAATCCTTCCTGCGCCCGTGGCGACGGGAGTGGCGGTGGTCATGACGGAACTGCTCCAGAACGTCGTCGATCACGCGTGGCCGGACGGTCACCTCGATGAGGCGTCGGTGCGTGTTCTGCTCTCGAACGACGGCGACCGACTCGAGGTCGAGGTGATCGACGATGGTGTCGGCCCTCCGGACGGTTTCACGATCGACGACAGCACCGGTCTCGGACTCTCCATCGTTCGGACCCTCATCACAACCGAATTGCGAGGCACAATCGCCTTCTCTTCAGCAGGTGGTCCATCGGATCGGCCAGGGACCTCGGTCCGGATGTCTGTTCCTGTCCGCTGAGGTGCATGTGCGTCGCCAGGCGAACCCGGTCGCGAAACGGCCCCCGGAAGGGGGCCGCAGTCGACAGAAAGATTCGGAATTTACGAAGCGCGGCGGCGTGCTGCCAGCCACTGGCGGCGCAGCTTGCGGCGCTCTTCTTCAGATGTTCCGCCCCAGATACCCGAGTCCTGGTTGCTGGTGAGAGCGAAATCGAGGCAGGGCTGGCGAACTTCGCACTGATCACAGACGGCTTTGGCGTTGTCGATTTGCTCAATAGCCGGGCCGGTGGTGCCGACGGGGAAGAAAAGGTCGGGATCGGTGTCGCGGCAGGCGGACTGATCGCGCCAGTCGTTGTCGGCATCGGCAAGGGTCATCGAAACGGACGTGGTGATTGCCACGATTCCTCCAAAAGATTCAGGCTTGCGACGTGGGATTACTCCCGTGCGCAAGAGGTTGTGCTCATGCCACCGTGCCTGGTGTCAGACTCCGTGTGGCTGGGGGGATGGAAGATAAAGGAGCGAACTACCCTGTGCAAGGGATTCTTTTTCCCCGTGCTGGTTCTGCTACGGTTTTCCCTCCGTTACTGGCTTCTCCGACCTGGGTTGTGACAAATGACACGCGATATCCCAGCATGAAATCGTCCGGTAACCCACGGTCCAGCCCTGCGCGAGCACCCCGGGTGATCGCCCATCGGGGGGCATCGGCTGCGCATCCTCCGGGTAACACCATTGCCGCATTCGCTGCCGCCGGAGAACTTGGAGCCTCATGGGTGGAGCTCGATGTTCACCTCTGCGCCGATGGAGGACTTGTCGTTCATCATGATCCGGTTCTGGCCGATGGCCGTGAGATCAGCGAACTTCTGGCTGCGGACGTCCCAACATGGGTCCCGTTGCTCGAGCCGGCGCTACTGGCCTGTCGCGGATTGGGAGTGAATGTCGAGATCAAGTCCGACGGGCCGCTTGAGCTACGCGATCGTCTGATCGATTCGGTCATCGGCCTCTTGAAGCGTTCAGGCGATCCCGATCGATTCCTCGTGACCTCCTTCTCTATGGAGATCATCGACGAGGTCAGGATCCGAGCTTCCGATATCCCGACGGGATTTCTTGCTGTCCAGTTTGGGCCAGAGCATCAGGACTTGTCGCGGATCTCATCCGCGGGTCACGTCGCGATCAATCCCTGGTTCAGTGCAATCGATTTCGAACTGGTTGAGGCTGCTCACGCATCCGGCATGGTCGTAAACGCGTGGACAGTCGACGATCCCGATGAGATGCGATCGCTCGTCGAACTTGGGGTCGACGGGATCATCACCAACGTCCCAGATCTGTGTTGCGCCGTGCTCAGTGAATTTGCGTGACGGGAAACACGAGGGCGAGCGCGTCCTCGGCGTAACGAATCTCGAGGACATCAACGTCGCCGAGGTAATCGCCATCCACCTGATACGGAACAGGTCCGTGACCTTCGATTGTCACGGACGACACATCGACATGACGCATGACGTTGGCGCTCGTGCGCAGATGTTTTCCGGAGCCGAGGGCCGAGGCGATAACGCGCAACAGTGGGATCGTGTCGAGTGACCGGATGGTGACAACGCTCAGGGCTCGATCAAGAGTGGCCTCGGGCGCGATGTTGAATGGTCGGGTTCCGACATAGGAATAGGGATCGGTGTTCAGGCAAACCGTGAACTGACCGACATCGTTGCGGGACGAGTCTCCGACCCGGACTGTGAGACGCGGTCGCTTCCGGTCGTAGCGGCGCAGCCAGGTATCGAACGCGGCTAACGCGAACAACGCATGGTTCGCCCATCGTTTGATCGATCCCCGTCGCTCGACTTCAGCGACCACGGCGGCATCGAAGCCGATGCCGACATGAAACAGAAAATATCGGCCATTCACGACGCCCAACCCGATCCGTCTGATCGCGTTGAAGGCCAGAGAATCGAGGAGGACGCCGGTGGCCTCGATCGGGTCGTCTGGAAGCCCCAGTGTCCGAGCGAACACGTTGGTGGATCCGCCGGGGAGGGGAGCGAGTGCGGTGTTGGATCCGGCGAGTCCGTTTGCCGCCTCGTTCAGGGTGCCGTCGCCGCCAAGAACAACCACAACGTCGAGACCGTCGGCCGCGGCCTGGCGGGCAAGTTCGGTGGCATGGCCCCTATGGGTCGTCTCGAGGACCGTGACCTGATGGTCCGCTCCTAGGGCCTTGGCAATGACGACCCGTCCGCGGGCGGTCACCGACGAAGCGGAATGATTGACGATCAGCAGGATTCGCACAGGATTTCCGACGGTAGCGGAGGTTTGGGGTCAATTTCGAGAAGCAATCCACCGGATGATTTGGCGACGGGGCTCTTTCCGCGACACGATCTCCCTATGAACGTTGTCGTCTGTGTCAAGCAGATCCCGGACCCGGCTGATCCGGGTGCGCTGGATCCCACATCCAAGACCCTCAAGCGGGACGGAAAACTCATCCTTGATGAGTCCGATTCTTATGGTGTCGAGATGGCACTCCAGCTTGTGACAGCCGCCGGTGGCGGCGAGGTCACCCTCGTGTCGATGGCCCCCAACGCGGAGGTGTCCGGCATCCGGACCGCACTCGCCATGGGCGCTGCGAAGGCGATCCTCGTTAGCGACGAAGCCCTTGCTGGCAGCGACGCACTGACGACCGCCAAGGTTCTTGCCAAGGCGATCGAGCGAGTTGAAGGTGCTGATCTCATCCTCACCGCAACCGAGTCGAGCGATGGCTACACCGGCACCGTGACCGAGCAACTTGCTGGTCTCCTCGATCTTCCGTCGGTGACATTCGCCAAGCAGATTGAAATTGTCGGCACGACACTCAAGGTGCAACGTCAGACCGAATCTGGTTATGACGATGTTGAGTGCCCGCTTCCCGCCGTCGTGTCCGTAACTGCCGGTGTGGTGGAACCCCGCTACCCGTCGTTCAAGGGCATCATGGCCGCTAAGTCCAAGCCGGTCGACACGCTCGCCGTCGCTGACATCGGTCTTGATGCGTCGCAGGTCGGTTGGGCTGGCGCCGGTCAGCAGATCGTTGCCATCGAGCAGGCTCCTGCTCGTGAAGCCGGCGAAGTTTTCGAAGACGATGGAACCGCATTCGAGAAGATCGTCGCGTACCTCGACAATCTCAAGGTCCTTTAGGAGATATGACAATGACTCTCTCGAAAATCTGGGTCCTCGCCGAAGCAAACGACGGCAAGGTCACCACTCCGACTCTTGAACTTCTCACCAAGGCCCGCGAGCTCGCCGGCACGGTCGAAGCGATCTACGCCGGCGGCGACGCCGATGCAATCGCTGCGACACTCGGTGAGTATGGCGCGTCGAAGGTGTACACCACTGGCGATCTCGCCGGTGCCCTTCCGGGTGTTCCCGTAGCTGCTGCCGTTGCTGCACTTGTCGAATCCGGCAATGCACCTGATGCGATTCTTGCGCCTACGAGCTACACCGGTCGCGACATCATCGGCCGGCTTTCTGCCAAGCTCGACCGCACGGTCCTCACGAACAGCACTGACCTCGAAGTGACTGACGGCAAACTCGTCACCACCGTGCCGGTCTTTGGTGGCACCACCGACGTCAAGACAATGTTCTCGGCCGCCGGTCCGCACCTCGCTCTGGTTCGCCCGAAGTCGTTTGCGGCTGAGTCGGCTGGTGGAGCAACTGCTGCCGTCGAGACGATTGCTGTTCCCGACGGCGGCAAGAGCGCCGGCGCCAAGGTCGTGAACCGTCACGTCGAAGAGCGTGAAGGTCCGTCGCTCGATGAAGCCGCAATCGTGGTTTCGGGTGGACGCGGCCTCGGCGAGGCCGAGAAGTACGCCATGGTCGAAGACCTTGCCAAGTTGCTTAGCGGTGCGCCGGGCGCATCCCGAGCCATCGTCGACGCCGGCTGGGTTCCCTACAGCTACCAGGTTGGCCAGACCGGCAAGGTCGTCAAGCCGACTGTCTACATTGCTGCCGGCATCTCCGGAGCCACGCAGCACATGGTGGGCATGAAGGGTTCCAAGAACATCATTGCCATCAATAAAGACGCTGAAGCTCCGATCTTCGCGGTCAGTGACCTCGGCATCGTCGGTGACATCAACAAGGTTTTGCCGCAACTCATTGAGGCCCTCAAGGCTCGCTGAGTTCCTGCAATCGAATTTTACGAAGCCCCGGCGAACCGCTGGGGCTTCGTCGCGTTTAGGGGCGCGATCGCGATGGCTGCCTGTCAGACTGGTGTTCCCCATCTGGAGTTGATGAATGCGCTACTCAGTTCTAGCCATGTTCGATTCACTGTTTGGCCTTCCGGGCCATCCCCTGATCGTTCACGGGGCAGTCGTGCTGGTTCCACTGGCTGCTCTCGGCACCATTGTCATGGCTCTCTGGCCGGCGGCCCGCAACCGAATGGGTTGGATCGTCGCCGGTGTCGGTGTTGTCGGTTTCTTCTTCACCTACGTCGCAAAAGAAAGCGGAGAAGCGCTGCTGGAGACGGTCATGGTGACCGACGCGGTCGACGCTCACGTGCAGATGGGGACGCAGGGCGTCATCGGAGCGTTCCTCGTGGGCGGTAGCGCCTGCGCAGTGATGTTGCTCGACCTGTTCCTCAAGCAATGGGTCAAGCGCGGACTCCCCGAATTGTCGATCAGTCGTCTACTGCAGAGGTCCTTCGGCGTCATCGCGATTGTTCTCTGCATCGCGGGGAGCGTCATGGTGATCAATGTCGGCCACAGCGGAGCGAAAGCGACATGGGAGAATTGGTCCGACTCTCCAGCGTCGACGTCAACCTACGAGCGAGACTGATCGACGATCTGGTTCAGACCAGCGGCCACGGATAGCGCTGGCCTGATTCATCGATCGGCAACTCACCGGCGCGCAAAAGCGCTCGGGCCCGGCTCAGCAATGCATCGCGCTCGAAAGGGCCGAGAAGTCGAGCGAGGCGTTCGGGGAGTCCTTCGGCGACAAGCCGCTCGAGATCGATGACGATCGCTTCGCCGAGTTCCTCGCCCCCAAAATCCCAGATGACGGTGCGCAATTTGAATTCGGCATGGAAGGACAACCCGTTGTCGATTCCCCAGATATGACCATCGCAATCGATCAGGCAGTGGCCGCCCTTTCGATCGGTGTTGTTGGAGATGAAATCGAAGACTGCCATTCGGCGCAACTGATCGTGCGTCGCGTCATCTTCGAGCATCGTGAAGTAGTGCTGCTCGAAGTCGGCATCGATAAAACGTTGAAGCGATCCGACTCCGTGAGGCACGTCGTCGCGCTCGATGGTGAGCGGGACCACCAACCATCCGAGAGCGGCGCTCAGCTCATAGGCCGCGACTTCGCGCCGATAGAGGCCGTCGGGAAAATCCCAGAGCGGGCGTTCACCGGCATGTGGTTTGTAGATACCGCGGGCGGTCCGGTCGTCGAGCACAGCTTCGACGAGGAACGTGGCGTTCGAACTCCACGGCATACGGCCGAGGATCTCGATGTCGCCACCGGTCAGAATGTCGACGACGTCGTCATCGCGTTCGGCTCCGGTCAGTTCAGACGCGGACACGCGTGCCCTTCCGGGTCGATCGGCTTGCCGCACAGCCGACAGTTGGGTCGTCCGGAGCGCACGAGATCGTTGCCGACGGCGATGAAGGCCGCGACCTGACCGCGCGTCATGCGGAAACGTGCGGTGGATGGATCGAAACCGGCGGCGACAAGGGCGGCCGGATCGTCGAAATCGATCTCGAGATCCAGTTCCTCGTCCATTTCGATCATCTCTTCGGCAACGATGACGATGCGGTCATCGGGTTCCTCATACGCGACAGCGAGTCGGCCGATAACCCAGAGCAACCCGAGAGGTTCTTGCGCGCCAGTAGGAGCGACGAATTGTTCCAAGGGGATCTGCGGAAGATCGGCGAGGATCCCTTCGAGATAATCGCAGAGGGCGGCGACCTGTTGTTTTTCGACCTTGAATGAACAGGTTCGATTTCCTTCGGTCGCCTGGATGAAGAACGTGCGATTTCCCGGTTGCCCCGTAGCGCCGGGAACAACGAGATCTGGTTGGTTGAAATCGTGCGAGTTGTTCATGACAACCCGAGACTTGCCAAGTTGTCGCCGGTGGAGTTCGTCGCAAGGACCGCCGGACCACCGCTCGAGTAATGGATCGCCGAGATGGAACACGGTGAGATGACGATGCGCTGGAATAGGTCGAGGTGCGTGCCGAGAGCTTGGGCAACAGCGGCCTTGATCGGATCGGCGTGGGATACAGCGACGATCGTCTCGCCGGGATGACGAGCGACGAGTTTGTCGAGGGCACCGACCATTCGGGTCTGCATTTCGGTGAACGATTCACCATTGGGAAAGCGGAATCCGCTGGGATAGCGCTGGACGGTGTTCCATTCGGGGAGCTTGCGGAGGTCGTTGAGCTTGGCCCCGGTCCAGTCGCCGAATTCGCACTCGAGTAGACCGCGATCGATCTGGACCTTGAGCCCGAGCGCAGCGGCAATTGGCTTGGCAGTTTCACGAGTGCGCTCAAGAGGCGAGGCATAGATCGCCGAGATCTTCGTGAGTTGTCCGATGCGGGCGGCGGCCGCATCGGCCTGAGCCCGTCCTGAATCGGCCAGATGGAGCCCGCGGGCTCGGCCGGGCAGGGTTGCCCCGGTCGTGGGGGTCTGGCCGTGACGGACGAGCAGGACGAGTGTGGGCGCTGGGGGAGTGGGCTTGCGTGCCATGGCCGCTCACCCTACCGACAGCGATCGTCCGTGGCTGATGTCGGGGCGAGGAAAGGCAACGGCTACGGTGTCCGTCTGTTCCCTGCCGGTTCCGGCTTGGGGTCCCTGTTAGTCCTCAAGGATGGTCGATGTGAGTACGAAGCGACGCATAAGCGCTGGTGTTGTTGGTCTCGCCCTCGTGGCGACCCTCGGCCTCACCGGCTGCAGTCAGGACAACACCCCTCAGTCCTACAACACGCTCACACAGCAGAACTTCCTCCAGCTGTGCACGAATCTGTACTTCACCAGCTCTAACGACACGCTGGCCGTCACATCGAACACGATCAAGGCCGACGTGAAGGCCCCGACGCAGGCCCAGTGCCAGTGTCAGTACGAGGTCTTCGTGAACCAGGTTCCGATTAATGACGACGACACGTCGAAGCCCGGCTACAGCGGTCCGAACTTCACCGACCTAAATGCGGAACTCAAGACTGATCCGGCGAAAGCCTGGGCCACGGTGCCGGTGTCGGTGACCAATGCGGTGACGGCGTGTTTGAACGGCGATACCTCGACCTCAACAACGGCACCGGCCACGACAACTACCGGGGCCTGAGTTCCGGCGTCGGCGACGCTGTTACTTCGCGGCCGGCTTCTTCTTCTCGGGAAGACCGAGACGGACGCCAGATTCAGCCCACTGAGGCCAACGGGCCCGGCTCTTCTCGGCGAGCTTGCGCATGAGCGCAATGGCGCCGGGGTCCTCGTCGCCGGGACGGGCGATGATCGAACCATCAGCAATCATGCGATTCATGATTTCGCGTCCGAGTTCGGTGCGAACGATGGTGAGCGTCCAGTCGTTGTCCTTGCCGATTCCGCCGGTGGAGATGTCGGCGTGTTCGGCGGCGAAGTCGGGGCAATGGGTACAGCCCTCGCGGGTCCAGGCGTGGCATTCCTTGAGGTTGATCTCGTGATAGCCGCCGTCGCGTGTCCAGAGTTGGAAAACGCCCTTGATGTTCATCTTGGTGATTTCCGCTTTGGGGATGCGGTACTTGGCCTCAAAGAGTTCTTCGAAGATCGCGTCATCGAATGTCTTTGAGCACAACAGTCCAATGTTGAACACGATCGGCTTGCTGATTTTCCCGATCTTGCGATTCCACATGACCGGAGCGATCGATGATTGGCAACTCATGCCCACGAGTGCGAGACGCGAAAGACCGCGCTCGCGCGCTTCGTCGATTGCCAGGGTGTTGGCCGAGTAGGTGTAGCGACTTCCCGCGCCGGCGAGGACTTCCTCGCGGTTTGTTGCGACTCCGGGGATGGCCTTCCACGTGGCGGCATCGCCACCTTCGAGGTACGAGGTGAGCGCGCCGTCGATGTAATCGTTGTCGAGCGCCCATATGAGCAGTGCGGAAACGAGTCCGCCGTCCTGACCCATGCGATGGACCATGTCCTCACTGGCCCGGGTGAGGAGAATGTCGCTGTAGATGCCTGCGACTTCGTCGTCGGTGCGCTGGCGGTCGAAGAGGTGCGTGTTTGCTTCGGGTTCCCAGTTGCGGAATCGGGGACAGGCGCGGGTGCAACTTGTGCAGCCCTTTTCGCCGTGGCCGCAGTTTGTTGGACCCAATTCGTCTTCAATGTGGAACGGCTTGTAGCCGCCGGCTTCGTGGTTGTAGCCGATGACGTCATGGGGGCAGGCGATAACGCAACCGGCGCAACCGGTGCAGAGGCCAGACGTGATGACTTCGTCGTAGAGCTCTTTCCATTGAAAGGTCCAGCGTTCGGCCTTGGCCTGCCCCTTGACCGCAGTGGCGGTTGAGGCCGTGGTGATGGTCCCGTCGGTGCTCATAGACGCAGAATCTATCGGTATTCGTATGAAGGACTGGACCCGGGATGCCAACTGGGCAGAAGATAACGACATGGATCTGACCTACCCGCCCGAAACCATTCCTTTCCGAGCTGAAGTTCGTGCGTGGCTTGAGGCCAACCTCCCGGACGGCTGGTTTGAACCCGGGTTCCAGATGACCGACGAGCAGCGAGTCAACTTCAACAGTGACTGGACAGAGAGGCTCTTCGGCGGCGGCTGGATCTGCTCGTCTTGGCCAACTGAGTACGGCGGCAAAGGATTGTCGACAATGGAAGCGGTCGTCGTGAACGAGGAGTTCGCGAAAGCCGGTGCACCGATGCGCGCCGACTTCTTTGGCGACACGCTTGTCGGACCAACAATCCTCCAGTGGGGTACCGAAGATCAGAAGAAGGAATTCCTCCCCAAGATCCTTTCGGGAACCATCGCCTGGTGTCAGGGATTTAGTGAGCCCGATGCTGGCTCCGACCTTGCGAACCTCGGGACCAAAGCCGTCCTCGACGGTGACGAATGGGTTATCAACGGCCAGAAGATCTGGACGACGCAGGGATTCATCGCCGACTACGTGTTCATCCTCTGCCGGACCGATCCGGATGCGCCGAAGCACAAAGGCATCTCGTACCTTCTGTGCCCGATGGATCAACCCGGTGTCGAGGTTCGTCCGATCAAGCAGGTCGATGGCTCATCAGAATTTGCTGAGGTGTTCTTCACCGATGCGCGCTGTTCAAAAGACAACGTCGTCGGCGGCTTGAACAACGGATGGTCAGTGGCCATGACGACGCTCGGCTTCGAGCGCGGCACATCGGCGACGACGGGCCATCGCCGTTTCGAAACCGAACTGAACCACGTCCTGGAAATCGCGAAGCGCAACGGCGCGATCAACGATCCGATGATTCGTCAGCGACTGGCGCTTGCGTACTCGAAGGTGCAGATCATGCGCATCAACGGATTGCGTTCGCTGTCCTCGGTCCTGCATAACAAGAAGGACTTCGGTGTCGCAGCCCTCGGCGCCACAAACAAGATCTTCTGGACGGAGTACCACCAGCAAGTCATGAAACTGGCGATGGACATTCTTGGTGTTGAGGGTCAGATCCTGCTTGGCGATCCCGGTGAGACCGAATCGGTCCCGGGTTATGGGCGCCGCGCCGCGAATGCCCAGTACCCGACAAACGCGCTGCAGTCATCGTTCTTCTTCAGTCGCTCCGAGACGATTTGGGGCGGCACCTCGCAAATCCAGCGAAACATCGTCGGAGAACGCGTTCTCGGACTCCCGAAAGAACCCAAGGTCGCGAGCTGACGGGGAACCGGCAAAGGCCCCGACTAACGTTGGAGGGTCATGTCTGAGGTGCCCCCCACGTCGGCCGATGGAGAGCCTCCGGTCCGCCCGGAAAAGCCCGCATTCCGCCACGCACTGCCTCCTGCCCGGGCCAAACGCGCCTTTCAAGGCATCGCGGTCGTCGTGGTCTTTGCCATCGTTGCCGTAGCCGCAGCGGCCGGATACGGCTGGTATCGGTTCAACCAGATTGACCGCAAGGACCTGACCCTTTCGGAATCGTCGGGCAGCATTCAGAACTTCCTGATCGTCGGCTCTGACAGTCGTGCAACCGTCGACCCGGAGGATCCGGACGCATCGGCGTTCCTCAACGCCAAGGGTGCCGATCAAGGAGGTCAGCGATCCGACACGATCATGGTCGCCCGCGTCGATCCGAATGCAAAGACGATCGACCTAATCTCGTTTCCCCGTGATCTTTGGATCCCGATTCAGCCATCGGGTTCACCCGAACGAATCAATACGGCCTTTGCGCAGGGCAAAGACGCGACCGATGGCGCTCAGCGACTCATCGACACAATCAAGGTTGGTTTCGGTATCGAGATCAACCATTACGTAGAGATCAATTTCAAGAGTTTCAAAGGCATCACTGACGCCGTCGGCGGTGTGTCGCTGTATTTCGAAAAGCCAGTGCGCGACCGCAGCTCCGGCTTCTACATGTATGACACCGGTTGTCAGAAACTGACGGGCGAGCAGGGCATCGCTTATGCGCGCTCCCGCCACCTTGAGACCTACAGCACAACCTCGAAGAAGTGGACGGAAGATCCGAGCGCTGACTTCGGACGCATCTCGCGTCAGACCCTGTTCATGCGCACGATCATCGACAAAGCTCAGACCAGGTTCGGTGACATGAACATCAAGGCGATCAACGACCTGATCTCTTCTACCGCCGACAACCTGAGCCTCGATACAAACCTGAGCCTCAATCAGATGATGGCTCTGGCGAAATCATTCAAGGGCTTCGGTGGCGAGCAGATCCGGAGTCATGCGTTGCCCGTGTATCCAGATATGACGAATGGGGGTGCAAGCATCCTTCGCCTCGATGCGGTCGCCGCTGAGGAGACACTCAATGTCTTCCGCGGTCTTCCCCCGGGCACGGTGTCACCAAGTTCGGTGACGCTCTCTGTGAGCAACGGAAGCGGGACGAAGAGCCAAGCGACTCAAGTGAGCACCAGGTTCGCGCAACTCGGGTACAAGGCGACACCCGGAGCGGACACAACAAAGACTCAGACGGCAACGGTTGTTCGCTATGCCCCCGGACTTGAAAATCAGGCAGGTTTGGTCGCCCGCCAGCTTTCGGGTGGCGCACAACTTCAGCCCGACAAGACGCTTACTGGCGCCAAAATCCAGATTGTTCTCGTCACCGGTTCGGATTTCACTGGTGTTCTCGATCAGGCATCGCCACTGGCCACTACGACGACCACGACCTCCGATCCAAATTCGACCATGGCAACTACGACGACTCTCGACACTCCGGTCGTGACCATCAAGCCGGGTGAAGTCACCGAACTGGTCGGTGTTCTCGCCGGCAAGGCGCCCGAAGGCACCGTTTGCAACTAGAACACCCTGATGCTCCTGCATGAGGTTGTTCTCAACGCGCAACGTACGATTCCCGGACAACCGGCGATTTGCTGCGGCGAACAGGTTCTGACCTTCGGGGAATTGGCTAATCGGGTTCGCAGGACCGCAACGTTTGCCGCAGAGATCTGTCCTACAGGTGGCCGCATTGCCGTCATAGGGGAGAACCATCCCGGTTGGATCGATCTCTATTACGGAGTCCCCGCGGCGGGTCGCACTCTTGTGTTCCTGAATCAACGGCTTTCGGCCCCCGAACTGCGTGTGCTCATTGGGCGTAGTGGGGCTTCGGTGGTTGTTGGGGAACCGACTCACCTCGATCGGCTTCGAGTCGAAGGCGTAGAGATACCCCTTATTGACTGGGACGGTTGGGAGCTCGGGTGTGAAGGGCTTGGAGACGCGTCGATTGCGCCGACGCCATCGGAATCCTCGAACGGAACTCCGGCGTGGCTGCTATTCACGAGTGGAACAACCGCTGCCCCCAAGGGTGCGTTGCTCACTCATCGCAGCGTGATGGCGGCGGTTGCGGCGAGCAGCGCAGCACGACCGGTGGAACCCGACGACGTCTATGCGTTTCCTTTCCCGCTCTGCCATGTCGCCGGTTACAACGTCGTGCACCGACACGCTCACGGTCGACCGGTTGTGTTGCTTGATCGCTTTGAACCGAAAACCTTCTGTGCGGCAATTGCGGCACAAAGGGCGACCTCGACATCTCTGGCCGCGACGATGCTCGCGGCCCTTCTCGATTACGTCGACGCGAACCCAAGTGCTCTCGCAGATCTACGGACGTTGCGATCGATAGCGTACGGCGCGGCACCCATGCCACCGAGTCTCCTGCACCGCGCCGACGCTCTGCTCGGGGTCGACTTCGCACAGGGCTACGGAATGACGGAGTTGTCGGGAAACGCGGTGTTCCTCGATGCTGAAGCACATCGGCAGGGACTTGCCGGCGATGGTGGATTGCTCGCTGCGGCTGGCAAACCTGCCCCCGGTGTCGAGTTGCGGATTGCGGATGCCGATGATGTCGATGTCCAACCAGGCGAAGTCGGGGAGATCCTCGTGCGCGCTGATCAGATGATGATCGGTTACCTCGACGATCTGGAAGCATCGGAATCCGCGCTACGCGGAGGGTGGCTGCACACGGGAGACATCGGTCGAATCGACAGCGGTGGTTTTCTCCATGTCGTTGATCGGAGCAAAGACATCATCATCACCGGTGGCGAGAATGTGTCGTCACGAGAAGTGGAAGATGTGGTTGCGGCATTCCCGGGGGTGCTGCGTGTCGCCGTCGTCGGTGTTCCGGATCCAACGTGGGGCGAGAACGTCTGTGCGGTGATCGTTGCGTCAGATAACAACCGACCTGATTCGGCGGAACTCGTAGCGTTCGTTCGGTCTCGGCTCGCCGGCTTTAAAGTCCCGCGTCACGTCGTCTTTGTCGTCGAACTTCCAGTTAATGCGGCGGGAAAGGTGCTCAAGGCACAACTCCGAGCGCGTTTAGCAAAAGAAATTGGATTACTTGGTCCCAGAGTTTGACGCAAGGCTCTATCGGTGGTCGGGTATGAGACACACTGCAACAATTGTGTTTATAAACAACAAATGAACGCAGTGGTGTAGGATTTTTTTATGACGAACCCTGTGTTCAGCAGGCCAAGTGTGAATCTTCGTCCGGAGCATCCGACGGCACGAAAGATGCTTGACGTAACGGTCCAGATGATTGACGCCCAAGGCGAGGTATCCGTGCGTGTGCAGGATGTCGTTGCTGCGGCCGGGGTGCAGATTCCCGTGCTCTACCGCCATTTCGGCAACCGCGAAGGGCTCATTCAGGCCGCCCACGTGCAACGACTTTTGAACGAATTCGATGAATTCGTGAGTCTCGGTCGAGAGAGTGCCGCTACCGCAGACTCTCGAGACGCATTTAAGGCGAGGTTTGCGTCGGTGCTTGACGATCTGTTTGGACCTGAACGGGCCCAGATTCGATTCAAGCGGCTCAACATCGTGGGCAGCTCCTACGGGAGGGCGGGACTCCAGGCGGCAGTCGTGGAAGTCCAGAACGAAGCCGCGGCGATGCTGGTGGCACTGCTCGAGCCGGCGCAGGCAATCGGATGGATCCCTGAATCAGTAAATCTTGATGCCTACGTCAGATGGCTCTCCGGCATCACGGCAAGCCAAGCCATCGTCGATCTCAGTGGCGACGACGCAACGATTGCGAAGTGTGCGGATATCTCCCGCAAGGCGGCGCTCTCAGCTTTGTTCGATGACAACTGACTTGACCAACGCCAACTGAGCGCAACGGCTCGGATAGAGGCGCAGTCTCTGCGCTTCTGAAAACTATGCAATCGACATGTGGGTCTGTCGGATTGCTGAGTGCCCTCGGGGCGATTCGAACGCCCGCACACGCCTCCGGAGGGCGATGCTCTATCCCCTGAGCTACGAGGGCTTACCGGTTCGCAACCCTAGCCGAGCGATCAGATCGGTCAGGATTGCGTGCGATATGGCAACGACGTTCCTGACAGCGGAACGATTACGCGCCCGAATGGCCGCCGGGCAAGGCCGTGATCGGGACTACCGGTGTTCGACGCCGACAGCTTTGAGCTTGGCCCGGAAGTCGGAATAGCCGCGATCGAGAAGATCGACCCCATGGATGAGGCTCTCTCCCTCGGCGGCGGCGGCGGCAATGACGTAGGAAAAGCCGGCGCGAAGATCGGGAATGAATAGTTCGGCACCATGCAGCTTGGTTGGACCCACGACGACAGCGGAGTGACGGTGATTTCCGGCACCGAAACGGCAGCGGGTGGGTCCGAGGCACTCGGTGAAGACCTGGATCTGGGCCCCGAGACTTCGGAGGGCGTCGGTGTAACCAAGTCGGTCCTCGTACACGGTCTCGTGGATGACGCTCACGCCGTCAGCCTGAGTAAGGGCGGTTACGAATGGTGATTGCCAGTCGGTCATAAAGCCGGGATGCACGTCGGTCTCGAGGGCGAGGGGCCGAAGCATCCGACGGGCCCGTCGGAATGAAAGCGAGTTGCCATCGGCGTTGATGGTGAAATCTCCGCCGGCCCGGCGATAAACGTTCAGGAATGTGGATAGCTCCTGCTGTTGCACGCCCTCGACCGTGATGTTTCCGCCGGTGGCGAGAGCGAGAGAAGCCCACGACGCGGCCTCAAGGCGATCACCGATGACACGGTGTTCGAATCCACCGAGTTCGCTAACGCCGGTGACGCGGATCGTGCGGTTGGCTTCGACCGAGATGATCGCTCCCATCTTCTGGAGGACACAAACGAGATCGAGGATCTCCGGCTCGATGGCCGCGTTCGAAAGCTCGGAGTCGCCTTCGGCAAGCGTCGAAGCGAACAGGAACTGCTCGGTGGCGCCGACGCTCGGGAATGGGAGTTGGATGCGTGCCCCGCGCAGCCGATCGGCGTGGAGTTCGATGACATCGTCGTGATGTTCGTCGCGCGCACCAAAGGCACGAAGGACAAGGAGATGGAAATCAACCGGTCGAGGTCCGATGGAGCAGCCGCCGGGAGCGGCGACCACAGCGTGCCCGGTGCGGTGCAGTGACACGGCGGTGGTGAGAACAGGAATTCGGCTTTGCGCGTGCAGGCGCATCACCGCGGCTTCGTCGAGGGTGTTGAACGTGTGTGCAGTGATCCGGACCGAATCGGCATCTCGCTCGACGGTGCCACCAGCGCTGGTGATCAATTCGTCGACAACCGCGATGTCCGTAATCGATGAGATGTTCGTGAGATGGCACGGCTCGGTTGTGAGCAGCGCCGCAACCATGGCCTTGGGCATGGCGTTCTTCGAACCGCGGACTTGGATCGATCCTTCAACCGGTTGACCCCCGCGCACGGTCATGGTGTCGCCGGTGGTTGGCGGAGTGGGTGAATCGTTGGGATCGACAGTCGGGGAGGCGGTCATGACGCCCCGATGCTAGGGCGGCAGGGGCCCCGTGACACCAACATCCCGATTACCCATGGAAACCGGGGCCGGAGCAGGCGGGGGTCGGGAAGTAGGGTTCACCCATTCATCCGCCTTGTTTCCATCGACCGGAGTCCCCTCTTCCGTGATTCGTGATCAGCTCGTCGCCTCGCTGCGTTCTGCCCTTTCGGCACTCGAGATCCAACCCGTTCCCGAGAACGTCAATCTCGAACGGCCGGCTCATCGCGAGCACGGCGACTGGTCGTCGAACATCGCACTTGCGGCGGCAAAGGCGGCAGGTTGGAATCCCCGGGAACTTGCTGGGCGGATGGCCGAGATCCTGAATGCCGATCTGCCCGCAC
This sequence comes from Acidimicrobiales bacterium, assembly GCA_044239895.1. Classification (GTDB taxonomy): domain Bacteria; phylum Actinomycetota; class Acidimicrobiia; order Acidimicrobiales; family Acidimicrobilacustridaceae; genus Acidimicrobilacustris. The sequence goes on from JBIIAM010000001.1 coordinate 674,881, forward strand.
ACGTCACATCGGTTGAGGTGGCCGGCCCCGGATTTGTGAATTTCCGACTCGCAGATTCCTGGCTTCACGATGTTCTTGTCGACGTGCAGCAAGCTGGTGTCGCCGGATATGCACGAGCAAATACTGGTGCCGGAACCAAAGTGCTGGTGGAGTTTGTCAGTGCCAACCCGACCGGACCTTTGCACGCAGGTCACGGCCGGGGCGCTGCGTACGGTGATTCGCTCGTTCGAATCATGCAGCGATGCGGCTATGAGGTCGACCGGGAGAACTACCTGAACGACCGAGGCACGCAGATGCAGTTGTTTGTGGCGTCGCTCGAAGCGCGTCAGCGCGGCGAGGATGTCCCCGAAGGTGGCTACAAGGGTCAGTACATCATCGACTGGGCTGCCGAGATCCCAGCAGGTGCCGACACTTTCGAGTGGGGCGAGCAACGTGCCGTCGCCGATCATCTTGAAACTCTCGGGCGGATGAACGTTGATTTCGATTCGTGGTTCAGCGAACGATCGATGGTTGATTCTGGAGCGATCGAAACGACACTGGCTGATCTGCGCGAACGCGGAGTCGTCTACGAAGAAGACGGAGCGACATGGCTCCGTTCGACAGACTTCCGGGACGATAAAGACCGCGTACTCATCAAGAGTGATGGCGAGTTCACGTATCTCCTCCCGGACATCGCCTATCACCGCGACAAGTTCTCGCGTGGGTACGACCTCCTCATTGATGTCTGGGGCGCCGATCATCACGGATACGTTCCGCGCATGAAGGCTGCGATGCAGTCGCTTGGGCACGACCCTGCCGAGCTGGAGGTTCAGATCATTCAGTTGGTGAACCTCCTCAAAGGCGGAGAGCCGGTCCGGTTCTCGAAGAGGGCCGGCGACATCGTCGAACTGGCAGAGGTGCTTGACGAGGTTGGGGCCGATTCGGCGAGGCTCACTTACCTTCTCCAGTCCATCGACTCGACGCAGACGTTCGATTACGACGTGGTGAAGAGTCGGGCGATGGACAACCCCGTCTTCTACGTCCAGATGGCGTACGCCCGGATTCGTTCGATCTTCCGCGTGGCGCAGGAGCGTGCCGTGGCCATCGCTCCGCTTGATCAGGTCGACCTCTCACTACTCACACATGAGCGTGAACTCGAAATCCTGAGGACGCTGTCGGAACTCCCGGACACGGTCGTGACTGCGGCAGCCGACAGGGCGCCGCATCGCATCGCAACATGGATCCGCGAACTCGCCGGAGCAGTGCACGGCTTCTACCACGACTGTTATGTGATGGGCGATGGCGTGTCCCCCGAACTCACCCAAGCGCGATTGCAACTGGCATCAGCGGCCTCGGTTGGTCTCCTCATCGGTCTCGACCTTCTCGGTGTCAGTGCACCTGAGCAAATGTGAGATGAATATGGAACCGATTCCCCTTCGACTTCTTCCCGACACTGCAGAGATCGGACCCAATGGTCAATTGATCATCGGTGGATGCGACACGCTGGAACTTGCCGCTGAGTTCGGCACGCCACTTTTTGTTTACGACGAACAGCACCTTCGCAATCGCTGCCGCGAAGCTGTTGCGGCTTTCGGTCTGGGTGTCAATTACGCAACCAAGGCGTTCCTCTGCAAGGCCATGGCCAAGTTGGCATTCGATGAGGGATGCAATCTCGATGTCTCGACTGGCGGGGAGTACCACGTGGCTCGGGCCGCAGGTGTGCCCGCCAATCGACTTGTGTTGCACGGCAACAACAAGAGCCGCGCCGAACTCGCAATCGCTATGGGTGGGGGGATCGGTCGGATCATTGTCGACTCGTTCGACGAACTCGATCGGATCGAATCGCTCGTGGCCGAAGGATCGCCGGTCCCGAATGTCGTCATCAGAGTCACTCCCGGTGTCGAGGCGCACACTCACGAATTTGTTCGTACCGGCCAGGATGATTCGAAGTTTGGTTTCGGCTTGGCCAGTGGCCACGCCGATCTCGCCGTCGAGCGGGCCACATCGTCACCGGCGATGAATCTGGTCGGCGTGCACGCTCATATTGGGTCGCAGGTATTCGAAGCCAAATTCTTCGAGATGGCGATCGAGGTTCTTGCGCCATTCATCGAACGTCATCAACTTCCCGAACTATCGGTCGGCGGCGGCCTTGGTGTTGCCTATGTCGCTGATGAATTCGCTCCGACGATCACCGAGTGGGGTGCGGCTGTCCGCAACGCCTGCGATGCGGCCGGAATCACAGCGCAAGTCACGGCGGAGCCCGGACGGTCTCTTGTGGCACAGGCCGCAGTGACGCTCTACACGGTCGGAACGATCAAAGATCTTCCTGAGATCCGCACGTATGTTGCGGTGGACGGGGGAATGAGCGACAACCCCCGACCCGTCCTGTACGGAAGTGGGTACGAAGCGTTCCTTGCGCGCGAGGTCGCTGCCGATCGACCGCAGTGCGTGACCATCGTCGGTAAGCATTGCGAATCGGGCGACATTCTCGTGCGCGATGGACAGGTGCCTTCGGACCTGCAGGTGGGTGACATTTTGGCGACGCCGGTCACCGGTGCCTACGGGCATTCGATGGGATCCAACTACAACCTGGTGACCCGACCGGCGGTTGTTTTCGTCGCCGACGGAAAGGCCCGACTCGTCGTTCGGCGCGAAACATTTGATGACCTGCTAGCCCGCGACATCGACTGACTGTCGGCGGCTCGGACTAGTGGATACTGCCGCCTACGTTGCCATTGGTCTGGCGGTTCTCGTCTCTGCCGGCGTTCAGGGGACCACCGGATTCGGCTTCGCTCTGCTTTCGGTTCCACTCATGTCACTGTTCATCGAACCCGAGCAAGCCGTGGTCATCTCGGCGAGTCTGGGCCTGCTGACAAGTTCGGTCCAGGCGTGGTCGGAACGTCATCATGGCGATCGGCCAACAATCATCAGGATGCTCATCGGCGCGGCGATCGGCTCTCCGTTCGGACTGCTCGTCTTTATCGTGGCGTCACCGAGTCAACTCCGATTCATCCTCGCCGGAGTCATCGTCGTTTTTCTGATCCTCAATCTCCGTGGCCTCAGGTTGAAACAGGGGGGACGCGCCGTCGATCTCGGGGCGGGCGTGATTAGCGGGGTTCTCAACACGTCACTGTCGACGAACGGCCCGCCTCTCGTCATGGCCCTGCATGCCCGTCATTTATCGGCACAGCAGTTCCGGGGGACGCTCGCCGCGGTTTTTGCTGGGTCAGGTCTCCTGACAGTGCTGCTGTTCGCCGGTGCCGGAAAGTACTCCGGCGATATTGCTCTGGCGCTAGTGATCTCTCTACCGACGCTTGCCATCGGTTATTTGATTGCGGCCCGGTTCCGTCAGCGAATCCGCCCCGATCATTTCCGTAACGTCGTCACGTGGCTCCTCTTTGCCACCGCAGTCCTCGCGACGCTTTCAGCATTTCGCGGTTGATCCGGTTCGGAGCGGAGACTCATCGAGGAACGGTGTCCACTTCGCCGAGGCTTGCACTCGGCAACGGGAGATGTCCATCGAGGACGGAGATGAATAGCTCGGCGCTTCCTGTTCCCGGAAGAGAACGCAGTTCGTCGGCTGTCCTTCGACTGTTGAGAGCACGCACGGCCTCCCACGCTGAAACCTCGATCGTCCAACCGATGGGTCCGTCGCCGCTGGTCCAGACCCGATCGGTGTCGCGGACTTCGATCGCGCCGAGTCCGGTGTCGCGGAGCCAATATGACGCGGCCGACATCGTCATGGGCAGGACGATGTCGACGTCGAATGAAGAACTGTCCGGCAGCCGTACCGCGGCCCGCAGATCGTGTTCGTGAACCACAAGATCGCCATAGAGCGCGTCTGACATCGAAAGGGTCGCCGCTATGGCGGTGTCGAGCCCTTCCCATTCGGAAAGGAGTTCATCGATCGGCTGCGAGCGGCGCTCGTCGACGATGCTCCGGAGCCACCCGTCCAGATCGCCGTCAGGCAGATTCCCCGACCCAATCGCCGCTGGCAGTCCGACGACATGGCCAAGGAGGTCTTTCACCGTCCATTCGGGGCAGGCGAGAACGATGGCATCAAGGGAGTCGGCGGGGAGATCGCGGACGACTGCGCAAATCCTGTCCCGGGTGTTGAGGTAGGCCTCGAGGTGATCGGTCATGCGACGACTGTATGCGGGAAGGTGCGATCCGGCGAAGGTAAGTCCGACCCCGAAATGAGAACTCAAAACCCGTCGGGTAGATGTGTCCGTGGCCGGTAGCCTCGCTGACGTGAACGGTTCCGTTGTGCGAGTCGGCGTCCTTGGTTGTGGCACGGTCGGTGCCTCGTTGATCGCGTTGGCGCAGCGCCAGCGCTCCACAATCGAATCGCGCACGGGACTTGAACTCGACATTGTCAGAGTCGCTGTTCGCGATCCCGATCGAGCCCGAGCGGTTGATCTGCCGCGTTCGGCGTTCACGACCGACGCCGCCGCGATCATCGCCGATCCTGAGATCGATGTGATTGTCGAAGTTATGGGCGGTATCGAGCCGGCCCGCACACTTGTACTTGCCGCGCTGGCCGCAGGTAAGCCGGTCATCACCGCGAACAAGGCACTTGTCGCCGCGTTTGGCGCTGAACTTTTCGCCGCGGCCGAGGCCGGTGGCGTCGACCTGCTGTTCGAGGCCGCGGTCGCCGGCGGGATTCCCTTTGTACGCCCGTTGCGCGAATCGCTTCTGGCTGAACCAGTCCAACGTGTTCTGGGGATTGTCAACGGCACGACCAACTACATCCTCACGCGCATGACCGAAGCTCGTGCTGACTATGCCGATGCCTTGGCAGAGGCACAGGCGCTCGGTTACGCGGAAGCTGATCCCACTGCAGACGTGGAAGGTCACGATGCTGCAGCGAAGATCGCGATCGTCGCCTCAATAGCGTTCGGCGCCCAACTCACCGCCGATGATGTTTCCTGTGAGGGAATCACCAATCTGACTGCGGACGACATCGCCTTCGCTGGTCGACACGGATTCGTCGTGAAGCTTCTGGCCGTAGCAGAAAAGTTCTCGGGTCCGCACGGCGTCGAGCTTTCGGCGCGCGTCCATCCTTGCCTCGTTCCCTCGACTCATCCGCTTGCGGCCGTACGTGACAGTTTCAACGCCGTGTTCGTCCAGGGCGAGGCCGTCGGTGACCTCATGTTCTACGGACGCGGTGCCGGTGGCGATCCCACCGCTAGCGCGGTGCTTGGTGATCTCGTCGACGCTGCAGTAAATCTCCGTAGCGGTTCGCACGCGTCGATCGGTTCGCTTGCGGTATACCCGATGCGTTCTGCGCTCGATCTCACCAGCGCGTATTACCTGAGTGTCCAGGTGGCTGACAGGCCCGGCGTTCTGGCCTTGATCGCCAATGTCTTCGGCGAGAACGGCGTCTCGATCGAATCGATGGAACAGGGTGGAACCTTTATGGTCGGCGGCGGCCAAGGCGAAGGTCAGGCGCGGATCGACTTCATCACTCATCAGGCCCGGGGAGTGGACTTGGAATCGACGATCGCAACGTTGAGGTCTCTCGACGCTGTGCGGCATGTCGGAAGCCTGATCCGAGTTCTCTCTGACGAGGAGATTTCGTCATGACCCCGATGTCCTACGTGAGCACGCGCGGATCAGCTCCCGAGCTGGGATTCGCCGACACGCTCCTCGCCGGTCTTGCTCGTGACGGTGGGCTCTACGTGCCCGAGCGGTGGCCGTCGATCACCGTCGGGGCGTTCGGGCGTTTCGCGACGGCCAGCTATGCCGATGTGGCCACCGAAGTCATGTGGCCGTTTGTCGAGGGAGCAATCGAACACGACGTGTTTGCTCAATTGGTCGCGGAGTCTTACGCCACCTTCGCTACTCCCGATGTGGTGCCGCTCGTCGAACTTGGCGACAACATGTGGTTGGCCGAGTTGTTCCATGGCCCGACGCTGGCGTTCAAGGACATTGCGCTTCAGTTGGTCGGCCGACTTTTCGATCATGAGTTGACTCGCCGTGGCGAGCGGGTGACGATCGTCGGCGCTACCTCTGGCGACACTGGATCTGCCGCGATCGAGGCATTGCGTGATCGCGCCTCGGCTGAAGTGTTCATTCTCCATCCGGCGGGCAGAGTGTCCGATGTCCAGCGTCGCCAGATGACAACGGTGACCGCTTCCAACGTGCACAACATCGCCGTCGAAGGAACGTTCGACGACTGTCAGGACATCGTCAAGGCCCTGTTCGCCGACGACACGTTCCGGGACCAACGAAATCTTTCGGCCGTGAACTCCATCAACTGGGCGCGTGTCATGGCCCAAACCGTTTACTACGTCACGAGTGCCGCCCGTCTGGGTGGGGGACCGGGCCGACCGGTTGCTTTCTCCGTACCCACGGGCAACTTCGGCAACGTGTTCGCCGGATACGGAGCGCAACGGATGGGAACGCCCATCTCACAGTTCATCGTCGCCTCGAACCGAAACGACATCCTGACCAGATTCCTGACCACCGGAACCATGACCATCGGCGATGTGGAACCGACGCTGAGTCCGAGCATGGACATCCAGGTCTCCTCGAACCTTGAACGCCTGCTTTTTGAGGTCTATGGCCGAGACGGTTCAGAGATTGCCGAACTTATGGCTCGCTTCCGGGCCGACGGTTCAGTTTCGGTCGATGCCGGACGCCTCGATCTCCTTGCCGAACACTGGTCAGCCGGGCGGGTCGACGACGCGGAGACGGCGGCGACTATCGCCACGCTCTACGAACGCACCGGGATGCTGATCGATCCGCATACGGCGGTGGGCCTGGCCGCAGCGATCAATGAGCGAGCCGATGCTGAGGTGCCGATGGTCGTATTGGGAACGGCCCATCCGGCCAAGTTCCCCGATGCGGTCGAGTCAGCCTCCGGAATTCGGCCTCCGCTTCCCGCCCATCTGGCCGATCTCTTTGAGCGCACCGAGCATTTCGAGGTCGTTCAGAACGACTACCCGAAGGTCCGGTCACTGATCGAGAACACCCTCGACGCCACCCGCTGAGCCATCGGCGCGCAAAATGCGCCACAATTGGTACATGAAGTACGTGGTCTGTGTCCCCGATGGTTGTGCCGATGAACCTCTCGCCGAACTCGGCGGGCTGACTCCGATGCAGGCGGCCAACACGCCGAACCTCGATCGCATTGCTGCGCGATCAACGCTCGGTCGCGCTGCGGTGATTCCGGAGGGCCTTCCCCCGGGCTCCGACGTCGGGAACATGTCGATCTTCGGCTATGACCCCGTGACGTTCCACACGGGTCGCGCTCCGATCGAAGCGGCGGCTCTCGGGCTCCGCTTGCGCCCCGATCAGGTTGCGTACCGCTGCAATCTTGTGACCGTCGATGCCGACGGGACCATGGTTGATTTCGCCGGCGGGCATCCGTCGACCGAGGACGCGGCAATGGTCATCGCGGCGTTGCAGGAAGCACTCGGTGGTGACGGCGTTGAGTTCCATCCCGGAGTTCAGTACCGGCACATTCTCGTTGCCCCCGCGTCGTGGGCCGAATCGGACTGCACGCCGCCGCATGATCTCACCGGTAAGCCATCGGTACCGCCGACAGGTTCTGCCGCTCCCGAACTTCTTCGGCTAATGGACGCGTCGCGTGAGGTGCTTGCTCGCTTCGATTTGGGCGCAAATCAGATCTGGCTTTGGGGTCAGGGTTTCCAACCGGAGATGCCATCGTTTGGAACCGCCTACGGCGTCGATGCTGCACTAGTCACGGCCGTAGATCTCGTTCGCGGGCTGGGTGTGTTGACGGGAATCAATGTCGTGAATCTCGAATCGGCCACCGGTTGGTACGACACCGATTACGAAGGCAAGCGCGATTGCGCGCTTGCCGCTCTTGATGCCGGCACGGATCTGTTCATCATCCATGTCGAGGCCACGGACGAGGCCGGTCATGCCGGTAACGTTGAAGAGAAGGTCAGGGCCCTCGAGAACTGGGACTCGCGCATCCTTGCCGGTTTGGTTGAGCATCTCGACGCCGCCGGCCCGTGGCGGATGCTCATGCTCCCTGATCACGCCACTCCGCTGGCCACCAGGACGCACACGTCGGATCCCGTTCCGTATCTCCTCTTTGACTCGGAGATCGATGGCCCGGGTGGCGTCTACACGGAGGCGGGCGTGGCCGAGCTGCCCGTGGTTGCCGGTCACGAACTCATGGGGCAGCTGGTTTCTCGACGCTGAGCTAGTGCGGTCGGTTGCCCGACCATGGAGTCACAACTACGCTCATCATCGTTGTACGACGCCGATCACTACGATCCGCGCCTCGTCATCTCCCCGCCGTCCGGCGGACCGGCTGCGCACTCCGCGTCGCCGATACCCCCATTCGCGAACAAGCACTTCCTCCTAAAACCCTCCCGGCTGTTCTTGGCGTTCATCGTCCGACCGGTTGGGACCCCCGAACTGAGAGACAAAATCACTATGGCAAACCAACTTGAACGTTCCGCACTCGAGTCGAAAGAGCGCGACGAACTAGTCACGATCGCGGTCGCTCTAGGCGGAAAGCCCGCAGCGCGTGCGAAGAAGTCGACGATCATCGATCTGATCCTCGAACTGACCGGGGTCACCTCTGGGTCCTCCGAAACCAGTTCCGAGTCGCCTGATGCCGAACCGACGCCGGCGCGACGCCCGCGGCGTCCTCGTAATGCAGCGGCCGAATCGGCACCTGATGTTGAAGAGACAGTTCCCTCCGATGCGGGAGATGTTGAGTCGGATGGCGAAACCGAACCAGCGCTTGATGCTCCCGAATCCGATGATGCGTCTGCGCCGGCTCGAACTGCACGCGAGCAACGTGAACCTCGTGCAGATGGTGACGCCGATTCGGAAGGCGACGGCGATGGTCGCCGACGTCGACGGCGTGGTCGCGATCGCGAGAACGATCGCGGTGGCGACCGTCCGGGACGCTCGGAGGAATCCTTCTTCGGTGAGCCGATTCCGGTTTCTGGCGTACTCGACCTCCGCGACGAGGGTTACGGATTCGTCCGGGTCAATAGTTACCTCTCGAGTCGAGAAGACGTCTACGTCTCGGTGAAGCAGGCCCGTCAGTTCTCACTCCGACGCGGTGATCTTGTGGCAGGCACAAGTCGACCCGCAGCACGCAATGAGAAGAACCCGGCTCTGCTGACCATCGACTTGGTCAATGGTCTCGATCCCGATCTCGCTCGCGATCGCCGCCGCTTCGAAGATCTCACGCCCCTTTTCCCCGACGAGAAGCTCAACCTTTCAAGTCGCGACGAGCCGTACAACATGACCTCGCGCATCATCGATCTCATCGCCCCGATCGGCAAGGGACAGCGCGGACTCATCGTGTCGCCTCCAAAAGCGGGCAAGACGACGATCATGAAGCAGATCGCCAAGTCGATCGAAGAGAACAACCCCGAAGTTCACCTGATCGTGTTGCTCGTTGACGAGCGCCCCGAGGAAGTCACTGACATGCGTCGGTCAGTTGGCGGCGAGGTTGTCGCTTCGACGTTCGATCGTCCGGCCGAAGAGCACACGGCGGTCGCCGAACTTGTTATTGAACGCGCCAAGCGAATGGTTGAAGAGGGCAAGGACGTTGTTGTCATTCTCGACGGCATCACGCGTCTTGCTCGCGCTTACAATCTGGCGGCTCCGGCAACGGGACGCGTTATGTCCGGTGGTATCGACACCGGAGCGCTGTACCCCCCCAAGAAGTTCTTTGGCGCGGCGCGCAATGTTGAGGAGGGCGGCTCGCTCACGATCCTGGCCAGTGCACTCGTCGAGACAGGCTCCCGCATGGACGAGGTCATCTTCGAGGAGTTCAAGGGGACCGGGAACATGGAACTGCGGCTTGATCGCCGCATGGCCGAGCGTCGGATCTACCCCGCCATCGACGTGGACGCCTCGTCAACCCGTCACGAGGAATTGCTCTTCGACCGCACGCAGCTCCAGCAGGTCTACAAGCTGCGCCGGGTGCTCTCGGGCCTCGCCGCCGAAGGCGGAAGTGGCGCTCCGGGACTTGAAATGCTGATCGATCGCCTGGGCACCTTCCGCACTAATGACGAATTCCTCGCCGAAATCGCCAAGGGCTGAACCCTTCCGACCTGCGTCGATACCCCCGTATTGCGGTTCGCGCCGCTGACCGGCAAACTTACAAATTCCAAATTCTCTCTGGAGCACAGCCATGAAGGCCGATATCCATCCCAATTACGTCGAAGCATCCGTGAAGTGTTCCTGTGGGAACACTTTCACGACTCGATCGACCCAGTCCGAGCTCACCTCGGAACTCTGCAACGAGTGCCACCCGTTCTATACGGGCAAGCAGAAGCTCGTTGACACCGGTGGTCGTATCGAGAAGTTCGAGAAGCGCTACGGCAACCGCCGCAAATAGCGGCACCGCCGAGCGATTCGAATACAAGGGACCAACCGTTCCTCTCGACCCCGAGCAACGCTCGCGCCTGATCATTGCCAAGGCGCGCACGCTTGTCGCCGATCATCTCGGTGACTTGTCTGCTCCCGATTCTGAACTGATCGTCGGCTCGTTCCCCGGCGGTGCAACCGTCCGCGCCGGAACCCGTGGTTGGGTTCTGCTTGATGCCGGCGCTGAGCGCGGCTTTGGTGCTGCGCTCGCGTGGTCCCAACGCGAAGAACTCGAATCGCTCGACGTCATTGCGGATTCCAAATCAGTGGCGGGGATCATGGCCCGGCGGGCAACGACCTTCATTGATCCGCCACGCATCTGGCAGGCCGTTGGTCGAAAACTGGTTGAAGCAGTCCCGGCGGCGATACCGGTACCGGTGGAACCGCCCTTCGTGGCGCGCCAACTGATCGGGATGCTTGTAGACGCCGGTGTGGAAGTCACCGTCGAACACGGAGAGATCCGCGGCGAACTCCGCGGTCTCGAAGTTTCCCGCATTGTCGTGGATGACGGTGTCGCGCGGATCGAAGTCGGAGTCGGTCGCCATGACCGCGAAGCATTCACGATGGTTCACGGCAATCTCCCGACTCCGGACGCACTCGCCTCGGTAGTGCAGAGTGTTGCGGTGCACCGACGTTTCGATGCCGAGCCGCACCCGTTGCGCCAGTTGGCCCCCGAGGCATGGCTTCGGTCGCGGATGATCGCCGAACCGTCGTTTGTAGGAGCAGCTGAATTGCGGTCGGTCGAACCTCCGATCCGCCGCGAGAGCGTGAAAGACACCCTTGCGGCCATGGCCTTTGGTGTTGATCCGGACGGTCGTCCCGTGATGGTTGCGTGCTCAGTGGGTATCGACCTCGATGTGGTCCCGTCGGCTGCCGATGCCCGTTTGGGTCTGGATCCGGAGGCGCGACTCGTCATCGTCCTACCCGAACGCGATAACCATCCGGCGACTCGGAAACTGGCTGCGTCACTTGTTCACCCGGCCGAAATCATTAGCGTTGCCGGTGACTGGCGCGTCTTTCCTGGGGATGTGACGCAATGAGCATGCTTGATCGACTTGACGATCTCGAACGCGAATTCACTGAGGTCGAAGGTTCGCTCGCCGATCCCGTGGTGATCGCTGATCAGAAGAAGTACGCCGACCTGAGCCGTCGTTATCGAGATCTTGGCGAACTTGTCACCCGACTCCGCGATCTTCGTGAGGCAACTGCGGATCTTGCCGCCGCCCGCGAGATGTACACCGATGCCGATGCGGAGGATCGCGAGATGCTTCGCGGCGAGATCGCATCTTCCGAAGCAGCGATAGAACGTCTTGACGAAGAGATCAAGGTTCTGCTTCTTCCGAAGGATCCGAATAACGATCGAAATGTCATTGTGGAGATCCGCGGCGCGGAAGGCGGCGAGGAAGCCAATCTGTTCGCCCGCGACCTCTTCGAGATGTATCGATCATTTGCTTCGCGAATCGGATGGAAATTCGAGATCATGGATGCGCAGGCTTCCGATCTTGGGGGTTACAGCGATGTAACGTTCCGACTCGCAGGCGATGGCGTCTGGAGTCGCATGAAGCACGAAGGCGGCGTTCACCGGGTGCAACGGGTGCCGATCACCGAGAGTCAGGGCCGCGTGCACACCTCGTCGGCCACGGTCACGGTGTTGCCCGAAGCGGAAGAGGTCGACGTTCATCTCGACCCGAACGATCTGCGCGTCGACGTGTACCGCTCATCGGGTCCCGGTGGGCAGTCGGTCAACACGACCGACTCGGCCGTTCGAATTACACACATCCCCACCGGTGTCGTCGTTGCCATGCAGGACGAGAAGAGCCAGATCCAGAATCGTGAGAAAGCGATGCGGGTCTTACGCAGTCGCCTTCTTCAGGCCGAGCAGGACAGGCAAGCAGCGGAAGCTTCAGGAGCACGAAAAGCTCAGACCGGCGGCGGCGGCCGTTCGGAAAAGATCCGTACGTACAACTTCAAGGAGAACCGTCTCTCCGATCATCGAATCGGACTGACGCTCTACAAGCTCGACAAGATTCTTGGTGGGGACCTCGATGAGGTGGTTGATGCGTTGGTGGCCGACGAACGGGCGACCCAACTCCGCGACCGCGAGGCATGAGCAACGCCGACGGCACGATCACCTGGCGGCAATTGCACGCCGAGGCGGTTCGCCGACTCACTGATGGTTCATTGGGTGATCTTGCCGAATGCGAAATAGATGCCCGAAGAATCGTCGAGCGTGCTTCCGGGTTTGAGGGTGCCGACTATGTGCTCGGTCTCGACGAGGCCGCCACCGAGCGCGGTGTCCACTACTTCGATGTGATGCTCGGGCGTCGGCTGACGGGTGAGCCGCTGCAGTATGTCGTCGGCCGTTGGGGATTCCGTAAGCTCGACTTGCTCGTCGACAATCGCGTGCTCATCCCCCGACCGGAGACGGAGTCTGTCGCCGGCTGGGCGATTTCGGAACTGGACCTTCTCCGTCCGGAGGCGGTTACGAATGAGCGCCGACTCTTAGCTGTCGATCTCGGCACCGGGTCGGGCGCCATTGGGTTGGCGATCGCAACAGAATGCGCGCGCGTCGACGTGTGGTTGACCGACGAATCAGCCGAGGCCCTTGCGGTGGCCCAGGCAAACCTGACTGGTATTGGCGGGGCTGGTACAGCGGTTCGGATCGGCATCGGCTCCTGGTTCGACGCGCTTCCCGCGGAACTGGCCGGAACCGTCGATGTAATCGTCAGCAACCCGCCCTATGTCGCCGACGACGATGAATTGCCTTCCGTCGTGCGGGATTGGGAACCAGGAAGCGCACTTTTTGCTGGCAGCGATGGACTTGATGATCTGCGCATCATCGTTGCTGAGGCATCGGCGTGGTTGCATCCGCGTGGTTCATTGGTGTTGGAAATGGCACCAACACAGACCGATGCTGTTGCTGACATGGCGAGAAGCGCCGGCTTCGTCGATGTCGAGATCCGTTCCGATCTAACCGGCCGTAGCCGGGGTGTCGTCGTTCGTCGAGTTCATCGAAACGGCGACTGAACATGGCTGTGTTCCTTGCTCTCCTCGCTTCACTCATCTGGGGAACCTCGGACTTCCTCGGCGGAACGGTGACCAAAAAACTGTCGGCCGTCACCACCCTGCTGTGGGCGAACCTGCTGGTGCTGCCGGGACTTTTGATCGTCACGCTCGTGATCGGTGATCTGCAACTGACTCCCACAACCATCGGTTGGGGAATCGTCGCCGGCATCTCCGGCTCGCTCGGGATCTGTGCGCTGTATCAGGGCCTCGCCACGGGAGTCATGGGTGTTGTGGCCCCGATAGCAAGCACCTCGGTGGTTCTTCCCGTCGTCATCGGGGTGGTTACAGGCGAATCGATCGGAGTGGTTCGCGGCGTCGGGATTGCAATGGCCATCGCCGGAATCGTCCTCGCTGGGGGGCCATCGGTCCGCGAATTCCGGTCAGGCGGCCATCGCCCGCTCCTGTTCGCAGGGGCCGCGGCCATCCTCATCGGAATCTTCCTCGTGGCCATGGCCAACGGAAGTCAGGAGAGTGCGCTCTCGACCCTGTTGGTCATGAGAGTTACGGATGTGGGACTTCTCCTACCGATGGTGTTGGTTCTCGGTCTCACGCGGGTCCCCGGACGGTCGGCGATTCCCTCCATCGCGTTCATCGGCGCGGCCGATCTTGCCGCCAACGCGCTTTACGGATTCGCCGTGCACGGATCGGAGATGGCGATCACCGCTGTTCTTGTGTCGCTTTATCCGGTAGTCACCTTGTTGATGGCACGACGAATCAATCAAGAACGACTGAACCGTGAGCAGATGATTGGCGTGGCTCTGGCCATGATCGGTGTTGCCGTCGTCGTTCTCGGGTGACGATGGCGAGGACCACCTGGATTCAGTAATGCCAGGGATAATCGGACCAATCGGGATCGCGTTTTTCGAGGAAGGAATCGCGACCCTCTGCGGCTTCGTCGGTCATGTAGGCAAGGCGGGTTGCTTCGCCGGCAAAAACCTGTTGACCGACAAGGCCGTCGTCGATGAGATTGAACGAGAACTTCAACATTCGCTGTGCGGTTGGGCTCTTCCCGTTGATCATCGCACCCCACTCGAGCGCAACCTTTTCGAGATCGGCATGCGGCACAACTTCGTTGACCATACCCATCCGGTAGGCCTGCTCGGCGCTGTACTCGCGACCAAGAAAGAAGATCTCGCGTGCGAACTTCTGTCCGACCTGTCGTGCGAGATAGGCGGATCCGAATCCACCGTCGAAACTCGCAACGTCGGCATCGGTCTGCTTGAAGCGGGCGTGTTCCTCGCTGGCGATGGTGAGATCGGCGACGACGTGGAGGCTGTGTCCACCGCCGGCTGCCCAACCGGGAACAACCGCAATCACGATCTTGGGCATGAAGCGGATGAGGCGCTGTACCTCAAGGATGTGGAGTCGGCCGGTTCGGCCCGGGTCGATTGACGCGGCGGTCTCGCCTTCGGCATAGCGATAACCGTCGCGCCCTCGGATGCGCTGATCGCCGCCGGAACAGAATGCCCAGCCGCCGTCCTTCGGCGAGGGTCCGTTGCCGGTGAGCAGAACACAACCGACGTCGCTTGACTGGCGGGCATGGTCGAGGACGCGGAACAACTCGTCGACCGTCTGGGGTCGGAACGCATTCCGGATCTCGGGCCGGTTGAAGGCGATCCGAACCGTCCCCTGATCGACGGCACGGTGATACGTGATGTCGGTCAGGTCGGAAAAACCGGGCACATCGCGCCAGGAGGCCGCATCGAAGAGTTCGGAAATCATCATTTCTCCAGTCATTGCACAATGCTTTGGGCATACCATCCTCGCGGACGGAGACAACCGTCGAAGCGGACGGGCGATTCCGTTCCACAAATGGACCCGGGGGACCAATGTTCGGGAAGCGTACAAAGGCTGAAAATGGGGCGAAACGCCTCCGTGGACTGGCATTCTTCGAGGGATTCACCGATGCCGATCTCAATCGGATCGCCGATCTGGCTGAATCAGTCGAAGCTGAATCCGGAGCCGTCTTGATGGAACAGGGCCGGGTTGGGCAGGAGTGTTACGTCATTGAGAGTGGCCAAGCGGGTGTTTTTGTTGCTGAGGAACATGTCGTGACGCTGGGTCCGGGGTCGATGATCGGCGAGATGGCACTAGTCGATCACCGTCCGAGGACGGCCACGGTCATCACTGAAACGCCTGCAAGACTTCTTGCGTTCGACACCAAGGCGTTCCGACAATTGCTCAGCGAGATGCCCAAGGCCGAGGAGCGAATCCATGGATTGTTGGCCGACCGCCTGAAAGCAAACCAAGTCGACTGAACTTCGGCCGGTTGGGCCGGTTGGGCCGGTTCAGTCGGTTCAGACGGTTGAGGACGGCTCGATGACTCCTGTCGAGGAGCGCAGCGCCAACATCCCGACAATCTCGTCGTTCTCGATCGTGTTCATGAACGCTGGATCCGTCGATGAACCCCATGTGCGATTTCCGGCTGGAGTACGGGCGGCGACGAGTGCATGGGTCGGCCCGTTGCGATCGTGCACGACCGTCGCGCCTTCGATGGTGACGACGCCGATCCAGTCATCATCGAGTTCAACGAACGGCAGTGCATCGACTTCTGATTGCGGTTCGCTGTGGGTGTAGCCGCCCGATGCCGGAGCATTGGTTGACATGACGAGGACGGCATGCTCGGTGGTGTACCCGCCATTTGCCGTGCACACACCGATCGAGCCACGGTCGGCCCGGAGTACGCCGACCATCGTGGCGATGCCGTGGCTCGCGTAATCGTTCCATGGTCCACCGGCGAAACTCATCCCCCCGGTAACCGTGAGAGGCAACCGAGCCCCGATCCCACCCCAACCGCGGCCGGGAACGGCGTTTGGCTCGATGAAGCCAAGTTCGATGGCGCCGATTTGCACGGCGGCGGGAAAACACGAATACAGATCCGCATGGTCAACGTCTGAGCTAGTGATCCCTGCCGACGCGAATGCGTCGCGTCCGGCCAGTCGCAACGCGGGCGATGAACAAAGATCGGCCCGGTTGGATACGTTCCAGTGGTCGACGGCTTCGGCGCCAGCATGAAGGAAGACCCAGCGGTCTCGGGAGATCCCGAGTCGTTCAGCGGCGGCGACGGAAGTCAGGATGAGTCCTGATCCTTGGTTGACCTGGTTGTTGGAGCAGAGTCGTTTTGTGTAGGGAGACGAGATCATCCGGTTGTCCGGTGTCGCGTCGGAGATTTGCTCCGGGGTGAATCCGCTTTGGATTGCCGCGTATGGATTATCGACGGCGACAGCGGCAAAAGCCGACCAAAGGGCGCCGAGTCGTGCGCGGTGTTCGTCGACGGACAGTCCAAGTCGAGCCCTTAGTGCTGTCTCGAAAAGGGGGTAGACGTGAACGGGCATCACGACACCGCGGGCGGATTCCACTGCACTGGCGAGGGGGCGTTCATCACCGATGGTCTCGGCCGGGGGAGTGTCGTCGGGTTGCACGGTCCAGTCGGGCCGGAGTCCGTCGGCTTTGAGATGCGAGATCGCCCGCGTGGCTTCGCCGCCGCAGATGAGCACCACATCGAGAGCCCCGTCCTGGATCTCGGCGGCTGCTCTCGCCACCATGACCCCGGCAAGATTTCCGCCCATGACTGATGTGGCCATATGGGAAGGCAAGGCACCGATGCGCCGGGCAACTTCGAGAGGGGCATTGGCATAGCGCCAGCTGAGCTGGTTCACGGTTCGGATTGAGTCCGCTGCCGCGAGGAGCCCGGTGACGCCGGCGTCGGCTTCGGCCAGACGCAACGCTTCGGCCATGAGCTCGACCGGTTCACGGGGGTCGTCGGAAGCCTCCCGGATCGTTAGTTGTCCGGTTCCGACGATGATCGGGAGCCTCGGGTCGAGACGTTCGCTCATAGCGCGGGCGAAGACGAGTTCTCCGGGGCAATTCCCGCATCCTGGACTGGAGCACGTTCAGGTTCAGCGACGGAGTCGTCCGATGCTCGTCGGCGCCAACGGTTCAAACCGGCATCGATGGCGATTCCGGCGAGGACGACAATGGCGACTTCCGCCGGGGTCCGGAACCGAGTGGTGCCGTAGGAAGTTGCCGCGGTAATCGTCACGATCACGAACATGGAGAGAAGTGGCCAGAGCCAGACCTTGCGGCGGAACAGAACGACCGCGCCGCCAATCGCCAATGCCATGAATGCGTAGTACTGGGCGAGACCGATTCGGCTGAGAGGGGCCGGGCGGTCATCGAACCTGTCCAGATCGACGTGTTGCAGCGGCCGATAGAGACCCCACTGTCGGCCAACTCGCGCCATCACCACAACCGGAACTCGACTCTTGTGGGTAGAGATGTAGTCGAGTCCACGCTTACGCAAGAGGACCTCATCGAGCGACTGGTCGGGTTCGTCTGGGGCGGGAGTGAGGCACGGGAAGTACCAGTAACCGAGAAGGTTTCCGTAATAGGTCTGGTCACAGTTCGCGTAGGTGAGGGTGATCCCCACCCCGGTCGAGAGCGTCACGGGCTTCTCGAATGTCGTGAGATTCCTGATCACCCATGGGGCCATCACCGCGCCGGCGAGTGCACCGATCGCAACGGTTCGCAGCAGGAACGGACGCCACTCACGCGAAACGCGCCATGCGACAAACGGGATGACGAGGGGGATGTAAAGCAGCAGTTCGGCGCGGGTGAGTACCGTCGCTCCGGTGGCTATCCCGAGGAAAACGAGATTCCGGCGAGAGGGGTCGGAAAGATACCGATAAGTCAGAAGGAGAAGTGTTGCCGTGGCAGTTATGGCGCTCGTTTCTGACATCACGAGCGCATCATTGATCCAGATATAGACGTAGATGCTCGCAAGGAAGGCAGCGATGAGGCCGGCTCTTTCGTTGGCGAGGCGTCGACCAAGAAGACCGATGATGGCGATTGAGGCGACACCGAGGAAACAACTCGCCAATTGATGGGCAAGGACGCCATTGAGTCCAACGACGGAGAACCCGGCGAGGTAGATCATGTAAAGCGGAGGATGATCCGCGGAGTCGAACCTGACTCCATCGGTGTAGATGAAACGGATCGGGGAGATGAACCCCTCACCATCGGCGAGTAGATTCGCTCCGTCGTGGTAGACGAGCGCATCTCCACAGATGTTGTCGGGAGTTCGACCAATGAAGTACGTCGTCCTCCCGGTTATCTCAGAGAGGGAGCTTGCCTCTGAGGGAGAGCCTTCCTCCGCAAGCGAACCTTTCTCAAGCCACGATGCCGCGCACGGTGATACGTCGGGTTTGAAAAATGCAACGTATGACACACGGATCGTTGCGCCGAGAAAACAGATCAGCGCGAGAACCGTCAAGAACCGTCGAGTGGGTCGGGATGGCGCTGTCATCGTCGGCGAGCCTACTGCGAGTCTGAAAGCCGGAACCTTGACTACTGTTGTCATCGTGCAAATCCTCGTGACCGGCGGAGCCGGCTTCATCGGCTCGAATCTGGTCGACCTTCTGCTTGCTGAAGGCCATGAGGTCAAGGTCATCGACGATCTCTCGACCGGTCGACGCTCGAACCTTGTCCATCTCGACGGGTCGATCGAGTTCCATGAGGGCTCAATTCTCGATACCGATCTGGTGTCGAAGATTGTCCAGGGCACTGATCTGGTGTTTCATCTCGCTGCCGCGGTGGGCGTGCGGAACATCGTTGAAGCGCCACTCAAATCGATTCGCACGAATGTCGACGGAACCGAGAGTGTTCTCGAGGCCTGCGTCCGTCACGACACTCGGGTCCTTTTGGCATCGACCTCGGAGATCTACGGCAAAGCCGCGAAATTCCCGATGAGTGAGGACGATGACCGCGTCATCGGACCAACCCACATCTCTCGTTGGTCGTACAGCACGTCAAAGGCACTCGACGAACACCTCGCGTTCGCCTACGCCGCAGAGCGTGGCCTGCGTATGTCGATCGTGCGCTATTTCAATACGTACGGGCCACGACTCCACGCGAACGGCTACGGCTCGGTCGTTGCGAGCATGACATCGCAAGCACTCGCCAATGCCCCGATCGTCATCCACGGCGACGGCAGTCAAACTCGGTGCTTCGGATTTGTGGGTGACACCATCCGAGGCACGTACCTTGCGGGGACCCTCGACGGGGCCCTCGGGCAAGCGTTCAACATCGGTGCGTCGACCGAGATCTCCATCAACGAACTTGCGGCGCGGATTTGTGGGGCCGCTGGTTCATCGAGCGAAATCTCACACATCTCGTACGACGAGGCCTACGGTCCTGGATTCGAGGATCCCAAGCGACGGGTGCCCGACGTGCGCAAGGCCGCAGAGAAGCTCGGCTGGGCCCCCCAGGTATCGCTCGACGAAGGACTTCCGATCACGGTCAATTGGTGGCGTGACAACAACGATCAACTGGCGGCGACGCGATGACAACGATTGCCGAGTTCGAAGCAGCTGTTTCGGCACGGACCTTGTCGGTCGGAGTGGTGGGTCTTGGCTACGTGGGACTCCCGTTGGCGATTGGTTACGCGGAAACAGGATTTCGAGCGGTGGGCTTCGATCTCGATGAGGCTCGCATCGAACGACTTCGCTCTGGACACAGCCACATCGAGGACATCGAGTCCTCGCGA
Source organism: Acidimicrobiales bacterium (assembly GCA_044239895.1). Lineage (GTDB taxonomy): Bacteria > Actinomycetota > Acidimicrobiia > Acidimicrobiales > Acidimicrobilacustridaceae > Acidimicrobilacustris. The sequence continues at coordinate 694,844 of JBIIAM010000001.1, forward strand.
ATCGCGGCTGTTGTCAATGCAGGGAACATGCTTGCGACTTCGGACCTTGCCGACCTGTCGACGGTCGATGTCATCTTCGTGTGCGTTCCAACTCCGCACGACGATCAGAAGACTCCGGATCTTTCGTTCATCCGGTCTGCGTCCGCATCGGTTGCATCGGTGCTTCGACCGGGAATGCTCATCATTCTCCAGTCGACGACGTCACCGGGTACCACCACGCAGATCATGCAGCCGATTCTCGAGGAGACGGGCCTGCGAGCGGGTGTCGATTTCATGCTGGCCTTCTCGCCCGAGCGCGTCGATCCGGGCAATGTGCGCTTCACCGTTCGCAACACCCCAAAGGTCGTGGGCGGCGTCAATGAACAAAGCACTGAGTGCGCGCGGGCATTGCTTGAGGCCGTCATGGATGAACCCGGTCTTGTGACATGTGTGAGTTCTCCCGACGCGGCCGAGATGACGAAGTTGCTTGAGAACACATACCGCGCCGTGAACATTGCACTTGTGAACGAACTGGCGGTGCTTTCGGAAAAAATGGGAATCGATCTCTGGGAGGTCATTTCCGCTGCGTCTACGAAACCGTTTGGTTTCCAAGCGTTCTGGCCCGGTATCGGTCCAGGCGGTCACTGCATCCCGGTCGATCCCTACTACCTCTCTTGGAAGGCTCGGGCTTACGACTTCCAAACGAAGTTCATCGAGTTGGCAGCCGACACGAATCTCGGAATGGCCGACTATGTCTGCCTCCGGGTCTCGCGTTTTTTGAATCGACGCGGACACACAATGAATGGCGCGAAGGTTCTCGCACTAGGAGTGGCATTCAAGGAGGGTGTGTCTGACACACGGAACTCGCGTGCTGTGCAGGTCATCAAACTTCTCGAGGCGGAAGGTGCGATCGTCGATTACGCGGATCCGATGGTTCCTTCAATCACCATCTCGGGGCGCGAACGTCAGTCGATCAATCCTGATGTAATTGATCCGACCGATTACGACGTCGTGCTCGTTCTGGTCAAGCACCTCTCGTGGCCTCTCAGCAAATGGATCGAGAGTGGTGCGCAGATCTTCGACGCAGTTAATGCTGGTGGCGTGCCAACGAACGATCAGATCGAGCGTCTCTAGACCCAGCGGCCGGTTGAATGATCAGGCCTGTGGGCGCCAGCGCCGCCAGCGAAGGATCGCCTGCACTGCGTGAATGCCGTCGCCGAAGCCGATCTTCTTTCCCTCTGCCACAGTGCGTGGGGTGTAAGGGCTCGGGATTTCAATGATCCGGGCGCCGAGACGCGAGAGCTTTGCGGTCAGTTCCACCTCGACGTCGAAGCGCGTCGCCTCGAGCGTGAACTGCTGGACGTACGTTCCCCGAATCGCTTTGTGGGCGGTTTCCATGTCGGTCAACTTCGTGTGGAACGAGATGTTCGAAAGCATCGTCAGGAACCAGTTGGCAAGACGACGTTCCCATCCGAGTCCGGGTACGGGTTCAAGGAATCGGGAACCGAAGACGACGTCGGCCTTGTCGGCGAGGATCGGGGCGATGAGATCAGGGATGCGAGCTGGGGAGAGTTCGACATCTGCATCCTGGATCACGATGATCGAGCCAGACGCAGCTGCAAAACCGGCGCACAACGCTGTTCCCTTGCCACCGTTTGGCTTGGAGATGAGTTGTAGACGCGGGCCGGTGCGGGCTTCGACGATGTTGGCGGTTCGATCGGTGGAGCCATCGTCCACGACGATGACTTCCATGTCGATGTCAAGCCCGCCGAGCGCATCAAGAACCATGCCGATGGTGTCTTCTTCGTTATACGCGGCGATGACTACCGAGATCTCGGGATTCGCGTGTGGTTCCTTCGGCATGCTCACGAGGCCATCGTACTTCCCGCCCTGCGAGCGTCGGTGCGATACGCGTTGGCGGGAGAATGCTCGTTCGAGGGACTGATCATGATCACTCCGAAACCCCTGCTACGTTGCTTTTTCCGGGAAGGGGGCAGGTTTCATTCCCACTTCACACACCTCTGGATGCCGCAATGACTGACACAGCACTTGGTCGGGAAGAACGTGCAGCGGATGTGTCGTCGCGTCCGTCGAATGCAATGCCCCATCTGCCGGGCCTTGACGGACTCCGAGGACTCGCAGTTATCGGAGTGCTCCTCTTTCACGGCGGCTTTTCCTGGGCAAAGGGTGGCTTCCTTGGCGTATCCACCTTCTTCACCCTCTCCGGTTTTCTCATCACCAACCTGCTCGTACGTGAGTGGGACCGGTCGGACGGAATCGACCTCGGTAATTTCTGGATCCGAAGGTTTCGCCGGCTCCTTCCCGCTGCACTCATCGCTATAGCCCTCGTGGGTGTTGTGTGGTGGAGGATCGGAACAGCTGAGCAACTGAACAACCTCCGCGCCGACATGCTTGCGGCTCTTGGCTACGTTGCCAACTGGCGCTTCCTGACCGGGGGCCAGAGCTACGCCGACCTCTTCCTTTCGCCAAGCCCCTTGCAGCATTTCTGGTCGTTGGCAATTGAAGAGCAGTTCTACGTGATCTTCCCGGTGTTCGTCATCGTTGTGATGAAGTTCGGTGGCCGACGTTTACTCACGACACTTCTGGTGATAGCGACCGCCTTCTCGTTGATCCTCCAGGTTGCCCTGCGGAACAGCGTCGACCGCGTCTATTACGGGACCGACACCCGGGCAGCGGAATTGCTAGTTGGTTGCCTGCTCGCGGTGTGGTGGTCGGGGCGACAACGTGCTCCGGTCGGCAGACACGGCAGAACGGACGGCGAGCAGCCAGCGCTCTGGATCGATGCGCTCGGGGGCCTCGCCATCGTTGGAATGTTTTGGGCGTGGTTCACAGTTCCCGAAAGTTCAATGGGTTTGGCTCGTGGCGGTTTTCCGCTCTACGCGTGCGCGACCACGGCGATCATCTTTGCTGCCACCCGACCTGGACTTGTCACGACGTTCCTCTCGATACCCGTTTTGCGCTGGGCCGGATTGATCTCGTACGGCCTGTACCTCTTTCACTGGCCGATCTTTCTCGTGCTCGATTCTGAGCGCACCGGTATCGACAATCAATTGGTCCTGTTCGCGCTGCGCATGTCGGTCACGATCGCCATTGCGCTCGCGTCTTACTTCCTGGTCGAAGATCCAATCCGACGCGGCACCATGCTCAAGACGGGCAGATCGGCATTGATCGCAGCTCTGGCCGGGGCAGTGGTGGTTGCCTCGCTGGCCTTTGTTGTCACCTTCAATCCACCCGCCAGCGCGATTCCCTACGCCAGTTTTGAGGTTGGGAGTCAGCAATCCGAGGTGGTTGGAAAGCAAAATTCGGCGGGGACGATTGCACCCACCGTCGCAGGTGCGACGGCCGATTCGGTCCTGTGGTTCGGCGATTCCGGTGCTTACGACGCGGCCCCTGCCGTCGCGGCTGCTTACAGCGCCAGCGGAACACGCCATTTCGTCAGTGGCGCTTTTCCTGGGGTCGGACTCACAAACCCAGCGATCGATTGGCGATTGCAGTGGAAAGCGCTGATCACCGAGCATCGTCCGACGTTGGTCATGATCATGCTGGGGGGTTGGGATCTCCAATTCCAGAAAGAAAATGGCGATGCCGCGTACCTGGAGATCGTGAAGGAGGCGACAGAGCTCTTCATGTCCACGGGGGCCAAGGTGCTCTGGATCAGCACACTTCCGGGTGGGTTGACACCGAACCGCGACGTCGACCGAGTGATCGGGTCGATACCGAAATATTTTGGCGACGATGTTGCCTATGTCGACATTGAGTCATCACTCCGTCGGCCTGCCGGTGGGTTCGGCGACTACCCGCGGTCCTATGTGGACGCTGCCGGCCGGACCATTTTGTTGCGCAAGCCTGACTCGTGGCACTTGTGTCCGGTGGGGGCCGCTCGAGTCGCAAACGCAATCAACGCGGAAACCGCAAGGATCGGCTGGTCGAACAGAGCCACCTCCGGTTGGGAAATCGGGAGTTGGACCACTGACGTTCGATACGACGATCCAAAGGGCGGCTGCGTCGTTGGACGATGACGTTTCCAACGCGAGGAGCAGCTCCGACCGGCGAAGCCGCCGTGGAGTTCTTGGTTGTCGCCTGACCATTGCAATCGGTCTCATGGTCGCGATCGCGGGTTGTGGGACGACCGCGGACATGCCGACTCGTGCGCTCGGCCTCCCATACAAAGTGATGTTGATCGGCGATGGGGTCATGACCGACGCCGATCCCGGGCTTCGAGCCGCCGCCGAATCGCTTGGACCGGTAGAGGTTAACGATCAGGCTTTTTGGGGATTCGCGGTGAGCAAACCCGACTGGTACGACTGGCGCACAAGGTGGCCGCAATTAATCAGTGACTACGACCCGGACGCTGTCGTTGCGCTGTTCGGCGTACACGACACCTCTGCGCACAGCGTCATCGGAGGATCCCCCGATCCGGGAAGTGCGGAGTGGCAGGACTGGTATCGACTCCAGATCACCGATGCGATGGACATCCTCACGGCTCGACTTGCCAACGTGTACTGGCTCGGCATGCTTCCGGTTGGGGCCCCGGTCGCCTCAGACCGCATCCGCGCGAACAACGCGATTGTTCGCGATGTGGTTCTGTCCTATCCCACGGGTCGTTATCTCGAACCGGATCCGGTGTTCGCAACTGACGGTGGTACCGCACGACTCGTCGACCCGGCATCGGGTCTTGCCCTGCGTAAGTACGACGGCGTCCACATGTGTGCGAAAGGCGTCGGGATACTGGGGCTTTCGCTGGCTACTGCCATAGCGGACGACCTCGGGATAGGTCTCGGAAATTCGTTCCTCGCGGGGCAGTGGCAGTCCGCTGAATCGTTCCTCGACAATGCCCCGGAGAACTGCGCAGTCTCTGCGCCCTAACGAACGGACCTGGCCGACGGGGTTCTAGTCCTTCGAGTTGTCGGGAACCGCCGAACGAGTCTCGCCCCTGTCGGTGAGACGCAAGCTTGGAGATTCGACCCACCGATGGGTGAGCCAAGCGAGGGCCGTGCTGAGGATCGAGACCACAAGGAAGACGACCAAGAAGTTGCCTTCGAAGAATCCCCAGCCAAACCATTCCTGAACTTTTGCGATGAGGCTCTTGTGCCAGAGGTAGACGCCGTAGGACACGACACCGAGAAACACCATCGGTCGAGATCCAAGGGTCGCCGATGTGAGGCGATCGGGACTGCGGCGCAGCGCGATGGGCGCGATGAGCAGCAACGAGAACAACCCGAATGCAATCTGACGCGAGAATTCTGTGCCGTCACCGAACGAAAACGGGGTGCCAACTGGAACAATCGGACGGAGGAGGCCAGCGACGCAAGTGAACGCGAAGACGGCTGCGGCTGCAACCCACCACAGCGCCGGGATCCGGACGAACGCCTGGACTCGTTGGTTGAATCGCTCGTCTCGATTCGTTCGTGCCCGGACGACGGCGAGACCGAGACCGAGAGCGAAGAGGTCGAGTTGACCGGGGAGCCACAGAAGAGCGATACGCCCAAACGATGGATGGAATCCGTATATGGCCAGCCGCCACGCCGTGCTGGCTAGATAGAGAAGAACACAGCCAGCCAGCAAGGCATTATCGGCGCTTATCCGCTTCAGTCTCGTCACGGTGAACTTTGCGGCGATGGCGATGAGCGGGAGTACTGCATAGAAGGCGAGTTCGGTGCAGAGAGTCCAGGCCTGCACCATGCCTCCGAAGAGAAGATCGGCGTCATAGATCTGTAGAAGGCCGAAGTAGGCAACGAACTGGTAGATGGAATCTATGGAAGTGCCGAGGAAGAGGACCATGACGGTCAGGACGAGCCAATACGCGGGATAGATACGGGCAGCACGTCGCAACCAGAACCGACCGATCCCGTCAATGGGTCGGTCGCTAAGGATCCGCTGCACGAACGGGGCCCCCAGGAGGAAACCAGAAAGCACGAAAAACACGGCAACACCGATATCGAGTTGTTCGAGAATGACGCCGAAGCGGGAATGGGTTGTAGTCCCGGTGTCGAAACCGACGTGATGGGCGACAACTGCGAATGCTGCGAGCGCCCGCAGGCCGTCGATGCCGTGAATGTGTGCACGGGCAAAACTTCGTAGAGACCCCATTTCCGCTTGACGTTAGTTGCATGTCGTCGGTCAGCGCTTTACCAAGATCGGGTCGTGGGCAGTGTGACCAATCGGATGTCGGGCTCCGAATACTCGGACGCGAGGCGGAACCAGAGCGGCGGGCGGCACTACGATCCAAGCCACACCGCACGAGGAGATCAACGCCATGCCTTGGCCCGCCGACAATGACAGCGAGCTGTTCACGCTTATCGATGCTGAACAGAACCGTCAGAACACGACGCTGCAGCTCATCGCATCGGAGAACTTCACCTCGCCGGCAGTGATGCGGGCTACTGGTTCGGTTCTCACGAACAAGTACTCGGAGGGATACCCCGGGAAGCGCTATTACGGCGGCAACGAAATCGTCGACGTAGTTGAGGACATCGCCCGCGACCGGGTGAAGGAACTCTTCGGCGCGGAGCACGCGAACGTGCAGCCGCACTCGGGTGCCAACGCGAACCTTGGCGTGTACCTGGCTCTCCTCGAGCAGGGTGACACCGTCATGGGTCTAAGCCTTGATCACGGTGGTCATCTCACGCATGGTTCGCCGGTCAACATCTCCGGGCGTTTCTACAACTTCGTCGCCTACGGCGTCGCCGCCTCAGACGAGCGGATTGATCTTGACGAAATGCGCGAGACGGCATTGCGCGAGCGACCCAAGATGATTATCGCTGGGGCCACTGCGTACCCGCGGATGATCGATCCCGAACCGATCCGCGCGATCGCCGACGAAGTGGGAGCGCTGTTCATGTTCGACGCCGCCCACATCGCGGGGCTGATCGCGGGTGGCGTTCATCCCAACCCCGTACCGTTCGCCGATGTCGTCACGTTCACCACACACAAGACGTTGCGCGGACCGCGCGGCGGTTGCATCCTGTCCCGCGCGGAGCATGCCGCTGCTATCGACAAAGCGATCTTCCCCGGTCTTCAGGGCGGTCCCCTCGAAAATGCTGTCGCCGCAAAGGCAGTCGCGTTTCGTGAAGCCGCCGATCCGTCCTTCAAGAACTACGCCGCTCAGATCGTGCGCAACGCAGCGGCGATGGCCGCGGCACTGGCCAACGAGGGATTCCGCCTCGTGTCGGGTGGAACTGACAACCATCTCCTGCTCCTTGACCTTCGCAGTTTCGACGCGGAACTCACGGGCAAGGAAGCACAAGCCGTTCTCGATGTTGCCGGAATCACACTCAACAAGAACACGATTCCTGATGATCCCCGGTCACCCTTCGTGACGAGTGGCGTTCGTATCGGCACGCCGGCCGTCACGACTCAAGGCATGACGGAACCGGAGATGACACAGATCGCTTCGCTCATCGCCCGTGCGCTGCGCAGTCGCACCGACGAGTCCGAACTTGCCGCGGTGCGTTCGGACGTAGCGACATTGTGCGCTCAGTTCACGCCGTACGGTTGAACCGGGAGTAAACGGAGCACGTGCCGAGCATCCGCGCATACCTGGTGGTGCTGGCCGTGGTGGCTATCACCACGTTTGCGACGCTGTTTGCGGTTCGGCGTCTCGCAGTCAGAGTCGGTGCGGTGGTGCGTCCCGACGACAGACGCGTTCACACCCGCCCGACGCCGACGCTCGGTGGCGTTGCGATGCTCATCGGGGTATTGGTGGGGATGGCCGTTGCATGGGGGATGGGTTCCTTCGATGCGATCTTCAATGGCAGCACTGAACCGCTCGGACTTGTCCTCGCCGCAATCGTGATAGCAGTCGTCGGAATCATCGACGATCTGCGCGACGTTTCGGCTCCGGCGAAGATGGCCGGAATCGTGCTCGCCGCGAGCGTTCTCGTGATCTCAGGGATCTCGATCCTCGTCTTTCGCGTGCCGTTCGCCGGGGTCTTCGTACTCTCGACCGACTGGTCTTATCTGTTGTCCGTGCTCTGGGTTGTGGGCATGGCAAATGCAATCAATCTGATTGACGGACTCGACGGACTCGCCGCCGGAATCGTTGCGATCGCCGCAGGGACCTTCTTCCTCTATGCCCATGAATTGGGTGGTGAGGGCCTGCTTGCGGTCGGAAACATCGGGCCGCTCATCGCGATTGTCGTTCTCGGCGCCTGCATCGGGTTCCTTCCCCACAACTTCCACCCCGCCAAGATCTTCATGGGCGACGGCGGAGCATTGCTACTTGGGCTACTGATGGCGGCATCAACGATGGTCGTGGGCGGACGAACTGATCGCAGTTTCTCGGGCAGCTCGTTCTTCTTCTTCGCCCCTATCTTCATCCCGCTCGTGATTCTGGGCGTTCCGATCGTTGACACGTTGTTCGCCATCATTCGTCGAGCGCGCAGTCGAACGGGGATCTCAACAGCGGACAAAGGGCACCTGCACCATCGCCTCATGCGACTGGGTCACGGTCATCGCCGGAGCGTGTTGATTCTGTGGACCTGGACCGCATTGCTTTCCGGGTTTGTGCTCTATCCCATCTACAGCGGTTCGGGCGACGGGTTAGTTCCGTTCGGGATCGCCGCGATTCTGCTTTCGCTGTTCACGATTCTGCATCCAGGTGTCCGCGTCACCCGTCGGAATCGGTCAAGCGCCGAATGGACTGATTCTTCGGACGGACCTGAGATAGGGCCGGTCGGACACGTCCCCGCGGAACCCAGTGGAGATACGCCCGGAGGATGACCCGGTGGGGAGAAAATCCCCAAGAAGAGTTGCGAGGTCATGGCCCCGCGCCTAGCTTGTGAAAGCTTGCACAAAGCCTCGGGGGTTCACTCTGGGGCATTGCGGTGCAAGGCACTTTGTGGTTCGAACCTTGTGGTTTGAACTCGCACCGTGATTGCGTTGCGCCATGCTTTCCGCTCCCAAGGTTTTCGGAGCCTCACCGGTCAGGTTTCTTCGTGAAAAACAAGGCTGTGAACAACACGGTGGTTAACGACACGATTTCCGATCCGGCGCGACCCGACACGAAACGTCCGAAATCGCGTTCCGAAAAACGTGAGTTCACTCGTCAGATCGGCCGTTCGACCGGCGGCTACGAACTGGCCTTTTCGCCGATGTTGCTGGCACTTCTCGGCTACGGCATCGACCGACTTTTCGGGACGGTTCCCGTCTTCACCATTTCTCTCGGGCTCCTCGGATTCATCGGGGCGGTCGTCAAGATCTATTTCACGTACCGTTCAGACATGGAACAGCACGAAGCGAGCGGTCCATGGGTGAGGTGACAATGTCTACGGGGACCTTCGACGGTCCCGCGCCCGAGACAATGATCGTTCGCGACATGGTCAAAAAGGCCGTAATTGCAGGGCCTTTGCTCATTCTTGTGTTCGGTCTGATCTGGGGTGCCAACGGGGCCCTCTCCACCGCCTATGGTTTAGCGATCGTTGTGGCGAACTTCGTGCTCGCCGCCGCGATGCTTTCCTATGCCGGTCGCATCTCTGCCGGGCTGATGATGTTCGCCGCCTTGTTCGGCTACCTCATCCGCCTCACCCTCATCTTCTTGGCCATCTGGTTGGTCCGAGAAGCCTCGTGGGTCGAGTTGCTTCCGCTCGGGATCACGATCATCGTGACCCACCTCGGTCTTCTTCTCTGGGAGATGAAACACATCTCCCTCTCCCTCGCCTACCCGGCACTCAAGCCCACCTCTGTCTCCAAGGAGTCGTCCGCCAAGTGATCTTCGGACTCGAGTTCCCAGCAATCGAACAATTGGTCGAGTGGCCAAATGCCTTCGGCGATGAAGGTGTTTGGTACGGCTTCAACAAGATCGCCCTCATCAACATGGTGGCCCTCGTCGCCACCTCGCTGGTGTTCATCCTCGCCGCCCGCCGCAAGACCCTCGTCGACGGAACGCTCGTTCCCCGCGGTCCTCGCAATCTCATCGAGTCGGCAGTCAGCTTCATCCGTGAAGGCATCATCATGGAGACGGTCGGTGCTGATGGCCTCCGCTACCTGCCGTTTCTCACGAGCCTGTTCTTCTTCATCCTCATCGGCAACATCTTCGAGGTCATCCCGTTCTTCCACATGCCGGCCAACGCCCGCATGGCCGGTCCCGCCGTTCTTGCCTTGCTCACCTGGATCTATTTCATCGCCGTCGGCCTGAAGCACCAGGGACTCAAGTACTTCTGGAACTCGGTGGCGCCCCCCGGTGTGCCGAAGGCGCTCCTTCCGCTCGTTATCCCGATCGAACTTCTCTCGACGTTCATCGTCCGGCCGTTCTCGTTGGCCGTTCGACTTTTCGCCAACATGCTGGCCGGCCACATCCTTCTCGTGACCTTCAGCGTGCTCTGCATCACCTTGTTCTCGGCATCACTGCTTGCACTTGTGCTGCCGTTCTCGTTCGCCATGCTCGTCGGCCTCACCGGCTTCGAGATCATGGTGGCGTTCCTGCAGGCTTACATCTTCACAATTCTTGCTGCGGTCTACATCGGCAGCTCGATGCACGCAGAACACTGATCAACAGATTCGCCCATCGGAGCATCCGCTCCGAGCAACCAATGTCGTCCCCGGTGGTCGCCGGTGGCGCAACACCCAAACAGGAGAGCAACAAGCAATGAGCATCCTTGCGCAGGTCACGTACGAAGCAACTTCGAAGGCCGAATCACAGGCCATCGCTGCTGCCGGTCAAGCTGGCATCGCCTACGGCCTTGCCACACTCGGCCCAGGCATCGGCATCGGCTACCTCGTAGGTCAGTCGGTTCAGGCCATGGCCCGTCAGCCCGAGGCCGCCGGCATGGTGCGTACCACCATGTTCCTCGGCATCGCCTTCACCGAAGCCCTTGCTCTCATCGGCTTCGTCGTTTTCATTCTTCTCAAGTTCGTCTGATTTCCCTGTCGGGTGTCGTCGCTTCCCCTCCCCGCACAACGGGGGCGGGAAGCGCATTCACCCGCCATCTGCCCTGAAGGATTCACTCCACTCAGTAGTCGCTCCTGCGACGATCGGGTGACCGGTAGATCCATCCCCACGCCTCACGCTTCAAGGAGCCACGAGTGCTAGCAACGCTTTCGGTGATCGTGGCTAATGTGCCAGCGGTCGTCAACGAAACCAAGAACCCCATTCTCCCGGTCGTGAGCGAGATGTTCTGGTCGGGTGTTTTCTTCTTGGCGCTCTGGGCCATGATGAAGTTCGTCCTTCTTCCGCCCATCGTCAAGACGATGGATGCCCGCGCCCAGAAGGTTCGCGACGATCAGGCTGCGGCCGAGGCCGCCTCCACCGAGCGGGTCGCCAAGATCGAACAGTATGAAGCCGGTCTCGCCGGAGCCCGTTCCGAAGCGGTGTCGCTGCTTGAGCAGGCCCGTTCGGAGGGTGATGCTGAGCGTCGCACGCAGATCGCCGCCGCCGAGGCCGATGTCGCCTCACTTCGGGCCTCTGCCGCCACCGAGATCGCCGACGCAAAGGTTCGGGCTCGTTCCGAACTCGCCAGCAGCATTGCCGACATTGCCGTCGGTGCTGCCGAAGCAGTCGTGCAGAAGCCCATTGATCGTTCGGCGCAGGTCCAGCTTGTAGAGGACTTCGTCAACCGAGCCGGTTCGCAGAACTGACCGGTCCGGGAACGTACAGGAGAACCACATGAACATCTTGATCCTGGCCAGTGAGGCCGAAAACGGAATCGTCATCCCGGGCGACACCAACGAAGTTATTTGGGGGAGCCTTTCCTTCCTGATCGTTGTCGGCCTCCTTATCTGGAAGGGTGGCCCTGCCATCAAGGGGATGTGGAACGGTCGCATCGATCGTCTGCGCAACGAACTCGAGTCAGCGGCAGGAACCCGCGCCGCTGCTGAGTCCGAACTGGCGACAGTGGAATCCAACATCGCCAACGCCGGCGCCGAGCGTCAGCGCATCCTCACCGAGGCTCGCGAAACCGCAGCGTCGCTGAAGCAGCAGATCATCACGAAGGCCGGCACCGATGCCGCTGACCTGCGTACCCGTGGCGCATCAGACGTTGAGGCCGCCAAGTCGCAGGCTACGAGTGATCTTCAGTCGGAGATCGGACTGCTCGCCGTGGGCGCCGCCGAAGCCGTCGTCGCCAACAACCTTGACGCTGCCACTCAGGCTGAACTGATCGAGACCTACATCACTCGGGTGGGGGCAGGATCATGAGCGAGCGCAGCAACCTGTACGCCGATGCATTCATGACGCTCATCAAGGCGGAAGGGAACGGCAACGAGATCATCGACGAGCTGTTCCGATTCTCCCGCGTCGTCGAAGGTGCCGACGAGCTTCGTCAAGCCCTTTCCGACCAGCACATTCCCGCCGAGAAGCGTCAGCAAATCGTTGACGACATTCTCGCCGGCAAAGCGTTTCCGCTGACCAACACGATCATTGCCACGGTTGTAGGCAACGAACGTCTGCGTGAACTTCCCGACATCGTCGACCGCCTTCTCGAAATGAAGGCGGCCCACGGCGAAAAGGTTGTCGCCCAGGTGCGGTCAGCAGTTGCACTGTCCGACGAACAGAAGCGCCGACTTACCGATGCCCTCTCGAAGAGCACCGGCAAGCAGGTCGACATCGTGGTGATCGTTGATCCCGCGGTGCTCGGCGGCATCGTCACCCAGATCGGCGACACCGTCATTGACGGAACTGTGCGCCAACGTCTGTCCCAACTCCGCGAGTCGTTCTGAGACCAGAGGACCACGTCATGGCTGAACTCACAATCAATACCGGCGACATCACCGCCGCACTCCAAAAGAACCTGGCGGGTTACACCCCGTCACTCGAGTCGACGCAGGTCGGACGGGTCCTCGAAGTGGGCGACGGTATCGCTCGCGTCTCGGGCCTTCCCGATGTCGGCGTCAACGAACTCCTTGAGTTCGAAGGCGGCACCGTCGGTCTCGCCCTCAACCTCGATGAGGACTCGATCGGCGCCGTCATCCTCGGTGATGCCGAATCGGCCGCAGGTGTCGAAGAAGGCACTCCTGTGCGAGCAACCGGTCGCATCCTTTCGATGCCCGTCGGTGACGCCCTTCTCGGTCGCGTCGTCAACGCTCTCGGTCTTCCGATCGACGGCAAGGGCCCCATCGTCGGCGCCACGATGCGCCGCATGGAGATCCAGGCTCCCGGCATCACTGGTCGCAAGCCCGTGCACGAACCGCTCCAGACCGGCATCAAGTCGATCGACGCCATGACCCCCATCGGTCGTGGACAGCGCGAACTCGTCATCGGTGACCGCAAGACTGGCAAGACCACGGTGTGCGTCGACACGATCCTGAACCAAAAGGGTCTTGGCGTGAAGTGCATCTATGTCGCCATCGGCCAGAAGGCTTCGACGGTTGCGCAGACGGTGAACACCCTCACCGAATACGGCGCCATGGAATACACGGTTGTCGTCGTCGCCCCCGCTTCTGATCCGGCACCGTTCAAGTACCTCGCTCCCTATGCCGGTTGTGCAGTCGGTCAGCATTGGATGGACAACGGCGAACACAGCCTCATCGTGTACGACGACCTCTCCAAGCAGGCCGAGGCCTATCGCCAGATGGCGCTCCTCCTTCGCCGCCCGCCGGGCCGTGAGGCATACCCGGGCGACGTCTTCTATCTCCACAGCCGTCTCCTCGAGCGTTCAGCCAAGTTGTCCGACGCTCTCGGCGCCGGTTCACTCACCGCCCTTCCGGTCATCGAGACCAAAGCCGGCGACGTGTCCGCCTACATCCCGACCAACGTGATTTCGATCACCGACGGTCAGGTCTACCTGCAGGACGATCTCTTCAAGTCCGGCGTTCGTCCGGCCGTCGACGTGGGCATCTCGGTGTCCCGCGTGGGTAGCGCCGCTCAGATCAAGGCCATGAAGAAGGTCTCCGGAACCCTGAAGCTCGATCTCGCCCAGTTCCGCGAGCTCGAAGCATTCGCAACCTTCGGTTCCGAACTCGACAAGATCTCGGCTGCCCAGCTCGAGCGTGGCTATCGCCTCACCGAGCTGCTCAAGCAGAATCTGAACTCGCCGATGCCAGTCGAGGAGCAGGTCGTCGTGATCTTCGCCGGAACCAACGGCTATCTCGATGACATCCCCGTCTCTGACGTGAAGCGCTTCGAAGCTGATCTCCTCGACTTCATGCGAGGCCGTTACGGCTCGTTGCTCGACGAGATCCGTTCCTCAGGCGATCTTCCCGGCGCGGTCGATGGAGCAGTTGCTGCGTTCAAGCAGGAATTCGTCCCCACCGAAATCGCATCGGCCAACGACGGGACCGACGAGGCCTAGTCATGGCAGGTGGCCAGGAGCGGATCCTTCGTCGACGCATCAAAAGCGTCGAGTCAACAAAGAAGATCACGCGCGCCATGGAACTCATCGCGGCAACACGCGTGGTGAAGGCCCAGGAGCGTGCCGCTTCTGCACGCCCGTACAGCGACGAGATCACCGCGGTGATCGTCGATCTGATTCGCGCTGGTGCTGCCAAGGAACACCCTCTCCTTCGTGACAATCCCGAAGCCCGCACGGCGGCCTTTGTGGTGATCACTTCTGATCGAGGCATGTGTGGCGGCTACAACACCAACGTCATCCGCGCTGCTGAGCGTTCGATTGCCGCCGCCCGGGCCAAGGGCCTCGACTTCTCGCTCATCGTTGTCGGCAAGAAGGCTCAGAAGCATTTCCGTTTCCAGGGTCTTGCTGTCGACGCTGCCTTCGAAGGCATGACCGACCAGCCGATCTACGACAACGCCCGCGAGATCGCAGCAGCAGTGCGCAGTCGCTACGAAACCGGCGAGCTCGCTTCCGTCGAACTCGCCTACACGCGGTTCTTCTCGGCCGGAACACAGCAGGCTGTTGTTCGACGCTTCCTTCCTCTTGAGGTTCCGGAGATCGATCCGGATGCCGGCCCCACCGCCGATCTCGAATACGAACCATCGCCGACTGGGATCCTGAACGAGATCCTGCCTCGCTATCTCGAGTCCAGGCTTTTCTCTGCTCTCCTCGACGCATCCGCTTCCGAGCATGCATCGCGCCAGCGGGCCATGAAGGCCGCAACGGAGAACGCAGAGGACCTTAAGACCTCGCTCAGTCGAATCATGAACCGTGCCCGTCAGGACGCGATCACCACAGAAATCATGGAGATCGTTGGCGGCGCCGAAGCACTCGGTTCGAGCAAGGGCGGCAAGCACGATCTGCTTCCGTCGCACCTCTCAGCCGAACATCTCTTCCCCGACCATCTCGACCGAACTGACCATTCGGCTTCGATCCACTGATCCTTTTCCCGATCGCCTCTCACAGGAGACCCATCCACCGATGACCGTCACCGAAAATTCCACCAACCTCAAGGACGGCCGCGTTGTTGCGATCGCCGGCCCCGTGGTCGACATCGAGTTCCCGCGCGGATCCCTTCCGGAGATCAACACGGCACTCGAGATGACCATCACGGTCGAGGGCACCGAGATCATCGTGGTGTCTGAAGTCGCGCAGCAGATCGGTGACAGCCGCGTCCGCGTCGTCACCATGAAGCCGACCGATGGCCTCAAGCGCGGCACGCCGGTGCGTAACACCGGCCGTGGCATCACCGTGCCTGTCGGCGAGGCCGTGCTTGGTCACGTCTTCAACGTCATCGGCGAGCCCCTCGATTCACCTCTCACCGAGACCAACGTCGAGCGCTGGGAAATCCATCGTGAACCGCCGGCCTTCGACACGCTCGAGCCCAAGGCCAACGTCTTCCCGACCGGCATCAAGGTCATCGACCTTCTCACCCCCTACGTCGCAGGTGGCAAGATCGGCCTGTTCGGCGGTGCCGGTGTAGGCAAGACCGTTCTCATCCAGGAAATGATCAACCGTGTGGCATCACAGCACGGTGGCGTGTCGGTGTTCGCCGGTGTCGGCGAGCGCACCCGTGAGGGCACCGATCTCTGGATCGAAATGCAGGAATCCGGCGTTATCGACAAGACCGCCCTCGTCTACGGCCAGATGGATGAGCCGCCGGGCGTTCGTCTCCGCGTCGCCCTTTCGGCCCTCACCATGGCTGAGTACTTCCGCGATGTGCAGAACCAGGACGTGTTGTTGTTCGTCGACAACATCTTCCGCTTCGTGCAGGCTGGTTCTGAGGTTTCGACTCTGCTTGGCCGCATGCCATCGGCCGTGGGTTATCAGCCCACCCTTGCCGACGAAATGGGCGAGCTTCAGGAGCGGATCACCTCGACCCGTGGCCGCTCGATTACTTCGCTGCAGGCCGTGTACGTGCCCGCCGACGATTACACCGACCCGGCGCCGTTCACCACCTTCACCCATCTCGATGCAACCACCGAGCTTTCCCGCCAGATCGCTTCGCTGGGCATCTACCCGGCCGTGGATCCGCTCACTTCGACCTCGTCAATTCTCGCCCCCGAGGTTGTCGGTCAGCGTCATTACGACGTCGCCCGTCGCGTGCAGGAAGTTCTGCAGCGCTACAAGGAACTTCAGGACATCATCGCCATTCTCGGCCTTGACGAACTCTCCGAAGAAGATCGCGTGACCGTGAACCGTGCCCGCAAGGTGCAGCGTTTCCTTTCGCAGCCGTTCTTCGTGGCCGAGGTATTCACTGGCATGCCGGGCATCTTCGTTCCGGTTGAGGACACCGTCGAGTCGTTCGAACAACTCGTCAACGGCGATCTCGACGATCTTCCCGAGCAGGCATTCCTCAACGTTGGCGATGCCGACGCGGCCCGGGCCAAGGCCCGCGAGCTCGAGGCCAATTCCTGATGCCTCTGGCTGTCGAGCTTGTCTCGCCGGAACGGACGCTCTTCTCGGGCGATGCGACGATCGTGCGTGCACGTACCGTCGGCGGTGGCGACATAGCGTTTCTTCCGGGGCATACGCCGTTCGTCGGTGCGCTCGCAACATGGACCGTCGAGTTCACGCTTGAGGGCGGCGGCTCCGAAGTTGCCGCAATCCATGGTGGCTTCATCGAGGTAAGCAACGATCACGTCAAGATCCTCTCCGATCTTGCGGAGCTCGCATCGACGATTGACATCGAGCGTGCCCGCCGAGCCGAAGAAAAGGCGCGAGCCGCGATTCAGCGAGGCGACGATGCCGAAGCCGAAGGTGCGCTGGCCCGGGCCACCGCGCGAATCGCAGCGGTCGGTCAGCTTTCCTGATTCGACCGGCAAACAGCTTTGATGAGCGAGGCGCCTTCGGGCGCCTCGCTCGCGCACGGCCTTGATGGATTAGTGGTGGATCTGTCCAACGCAAACTGGTTGATGAATGATCTTTATCTGACTCAAATAGGAAAGATCCGCTGTTAGTCTTGTCCGATGGGCAGCGGAGCACTCAGTGGCATCAGCGATCGTCGAATTATGGGCAGGAGTCCATTACGGATAGCGATGTCAGTGCTTCTCCTTGCGGCACTGATGGTCGGGATCCCTGGAGTTGTAGGCAACGTCCCGAAGGCTGCCGCTCTGGATTCCCCGGGTTCTCTCGATCTCACCTTTGGCGGTGACGCAGCGGGTTGGGTGATGAGGGCGATTGCTATCGCCCCGGACGGGAAAATTGGTGCCGCGGATGCGGGATATTTTTCGATCTACAGCGATACCGGAGTCCGAACCAATGTCGGTGGCGCGGCGGACGGAGTTGCAACCCAAATTGTTGGCTCAACGCCGTACTTCCTTGTAGGCGAATGGTCGCCGGCTCTCGTCCGGTACTCAACCGCTGGCGTAAAGGACACGACTTTCGCCATCGGCCAAACCGGAACGCATCGAGCAATCCTCGTGGTGGGCACGGCAGCAGCCCAGCGGATCTTTGCTGGAGCAACAAATGACTTCAAGCGCTACACCGCCAACGGCGTGTTGGAAGCAACTGTCGCAATGGGCGGTCAGGTCAATGCCCTCGCACATCAGACAATTTCTGGAACCGACTATGTCCTTGTTGGTGGCGCCTTCGGTCTGAAGCGGTACACGACGGCCAGCGCACTCGACTCTTCATTCACGGTGACGCCAGGTGGAACGGTCAATGCCATTGCGATGCAGGCCGATGGAAAGATCCTCGTCGGCGGCACATTCGGCCTCAAGCGTTACCT
>JBIIAM010000002.1:0-620510 GCA_044239895.1 Acidimicrobiales bacterium
TCGTCGTTGAGCCGGCGGAGACGCTTTCTTTTTTGCGGCCGCTCCCGGTTCAGGCACTCTGGGGTGTGGGGCCCGCAACCTTTGCGAAGTTGGAACGGATGGGGGTTGCGACCGTCGGCGATCTCGCCGATCTTCCTGAAGCCAATGTCGTGTCGGCCCTGGGCCGGAGTCAGGGACGTCACCTCCATTCATTGGCGAACGGGATCGACAATCGGATCGTCGAAGCGGATCGCCAGATCAAATCGATCGGTCACGAGGAAACGTTCGTCAAGGATCATCATCAACGTTCGACGCTCGAGCGTGAACTCGTGGGATTCGCCGACGCGGTTGCAACCCGGTTGCGAAAATCCGAACTTGCATGCCGCACGGTGCAGATCAAGATTCGCTTCGGAGACTTCAACACCATCACGCGTTCGGTGACCCTCGACGTCCCCACCGACGACGCACCCACCCTCCTTCAGACAGCACGCGCCCTTCTCGCTCAGGTCGATCCATCGGCAGGAGTTCGCTTGCTCGGCCTTTCTGCAAGCGGTCTAGCCCCTGCTGGAGCTCGCCAATTGACCCTCGAAGAGGCGGCTAACGGGCCGGGCTGGGAGGACGCCAGTCGCACGATTGACGAGATCCGAGCCCGTTTCGGCGCGGGTTCAATCGGGCCTGCCGTGTTGGTTGGTCCGGAGGGAATTGACTCGAAGGGTCAGCAGAAACAGCAATGGGGCCCGAACGTCTCTGACGATTCTGATCGTCCAGGGCGCGCCAGCGGTTTGTCCCCTCGGTGAATGTTTCGAGTTCTCGCGTTGTCCTTCTGGGAGTTCCGTGGGAGACTTCGAACTCAAGACGTCGCAGTATCGGCTGGATCATTGGTGAAGGGAAGTAGTGCAATGCCACTTTCAGAGGACGAACAACGGATCCTCAGCGAAATTGAGCAGCAGCTGTACCAGACCGATCCGGCACTGGCGCGGGACATCGCCGACACGACCGTCTACACGGATGCCACACGGAATCTGAAATGGTCCGTTTTTGGTTTCATCGTGGGTTTGGCTGTGTTGATCTTCACCCTCGGCATTTCTTTCCTTCTTGCCTTCGGCGGATTCCTAATCATGCTCGTTTCCGCTCTTGCGGCGGAGCGCAATGGTCGCCATCTCGGCAAGGTTGGCGTTCAGCAGATGTCGCAATCGCAGAAAACAGCAGGGATTCGCGACGCCCTCGGTAGCACGGGTTCACGTCTCAAAGACCGCATGCGCCGTCCTGAAGACGACTGACTCTGTCTCAACAGTTTGAATGAACTCTTGACGGGGTCGGACAGTTCCGCGACTGCACTGGCGATCGATGTCGGCGGAACCAAACTTGATGTGGGGCTCGTGGCCGCCGACGGTTCGGTGATCGTTCGTCATCGTGCGTCAACACCTATCGATGGATCGGGCGAAGAACTGTTCGGCGTAATCGCCGATCTTGTCGGCACAGTTCGCTCGTCAATAGAGGTTGCGCCAACGGTGTGCGGTGTGGGTACCGGCGGCCCGATGACGGGCGGAGGCCTTTCCGTTTCACCGGTGAACATTCCGGCGTGGCGAGAGTTTCCACTTCTCAGTCGCGTCGAGGAACTGACCGGACTACCAACGTTCGTTGACAACGATGCAAAAGCTCTTGCACTTGGCGAAGGTCGCTTCGGCGCAGCTGTTGGAGTTGAGAACTATTTGGCCATGGTCGTGTCCACAGGAGTCGGTGGCGGGATCGTCTTGGATGGTCGGCTCCTAAACGGTGTCGATGGGAATGCCGGCCATATCGGTCATATCTGCGTCGTGCCCGATGGCCGGCTCTGTGGATGCGGAGCGAGGGGATGTCTCGAGGCGGAAGCGTCGGGTACGGCGATAGCCGCTCTCACTGGTCGACCGGCAAAGGATGCGTCGGCGGAGGTGATCGAACGAACAGGGATGCTCGTCGGTCGTGCGGTCGCGAGCGTGGCCAATCTTCTCGATCTTCGTCTTGCCGTCGTGGCCGGATCGGTTGCTTTGGGTTTCGGTGAACCGTTCTTTGCTGCGGCGCGGGCCGAGATCGCCGAACGTGCTCATCTCGATCATTCGCGTGGTCTGGAGATTCGGCCGGGCGGCCTTGGGAGCGACGGACCCCTGATCGGTGCCGCCTGTGTCGGATGGGACGGGCTCGGCTCGGTAGTGTCGCCAGCGTGACGACAAATGCTGTCTCGGCCAAATGGATGCTCCCGGCCATCGGTGCCGTTCTGCGTCACCCGTCGCTCTGGACAACTGCGATTCGTCAGGTGTTCCTATTGGCACCGCGCGGATGGTGGCGACGATTCCCGTTCCTGCCACTTCCTGACCCGGCGTACCTGAAGTTCCGATTGGTGACCGCATACGGAGGCGATGGTTCCGATCCGCGACCCCAGGATCTGCTCACGTATCTGCATTGGTGCAAAGCCTGGCCCGAGGTCATTTCGCGCTGACCGCTAAGCGCCAATCATTTTGGGCTGACGCATGGGCGGGGATCAGAACAGGTATTGATCTCCCGATGCGCGCACGGTGATGTCGCTGATCGAGATTCCCCACGGTTGGTCGATCACGTAGACGATCTGTTGTGCGAGTTCTTCCGGCGAAATCGTCCAGTAGCGGACGTTTTCTGGATCAGTCATTTCCTGAGCCATCTCGCCGTTGAAGTACTTGCCCATGTTTTCGACGTAACTGGTGAAGTTCTGTCCGAGGATGCCTACGATCGCAGCCCCGTTCACGATTGAGCTACCAAGATTCGTTCCAGGTACACCTGTCGGGCGCACGGTGGTGACTTTGATTTTCCCTTGCGATTCAGCGCGCAAGGTTTCCGAGAGAACATTGACGGCCGCCTTCGTCGCGGAATACACGCCAGAACCGGCAACGGGAACATTTCCGTAGATCGATGACACATTGACGATGTGGCCACGTCCTTGCTCGATCATCTGGTCATGAACAGCACTGATCCCGTTGACAACTCCTTTGAAATTCACGTCGATGCAGCGATCCCATGCGTCAGCAGCCTGTTCGTGGTCAGCAAAGAAGGCGAGAGGCATGATCCCGGCGTTGTTCACAAGAACGTCAATCGCTCCGTAGGACTCGACCGTCGATCGTGCGAGAGCTGCCATCTGCGCTCGATCGGTAACGTCGGCGAGCATGTGAATGGCGTTGAATCCATCATTGCGGATCGACGCAGCAACCTCGGCGGCAGCCTCACTGTTCTGGTCAGCAATAACTACCTTTGCGCCGCGACGCGAGGTCATTTCAGCAACGAGTTTCCCGAATCCGCCGGCCGCTCCGGTGATCACGATGACTTTGCCTTCGAGGTGATTGGTCATGCGGCGACGGTAGCGGCATCCGGGAGCGCGCTGTGCTGCAAGTAACCTGCGCCCGTGTCCCTTTGGTCAGTAGAACGAAACCGTGGTTCCGCGTATGAGTTTCATGCCCGGGATCTGCCCATTCCTGCCGAACGGACGGTCTGGTTCTTTGAAGTGACCGGCCCTGCTCTAGCACTGGGTTCGACGCAGTCGCTCGACGACGTAGACATGGAAGCAGCCGACGACGCCAACATCGCCGTCTTCAACCGTCACAGTGGGGGCGGGGCAGTACTTCTCGAAGCAACGGGATCGGTGTGGATTGACGTCGTGATCCCGAATACCGATCCACTTTGGAATGACGACGTCGCATTGGCGACGCATTGGCTGGGACAGGTGTGGCTCGACACGCTCGACGACCTTGGAGTCGATGATGCATCGATGCATGCCGGTTCGCTTGTCGCCACGCCGATGTCACCTGTTCTCTGTTTCGCCGGCGTCGGCCCTGGCGAGATTCTTGTCGGCGGCAACAAGGTCATCGGCATCTCGCAGCGCCGTACGCGCGAGGCGGCCCGCTTCCAGTGCTCGGTGTTGCTTGATTGGGATCCGGAGCTGCACGCTCGACTGCTTGGCCCCGGTCTCGACCGGGTGAATGGCTCCGTGGCAGCTGCAGAAGCGATTGTTGCTCTTGCCGTTCGCCCGCTCCGCGGCCTCGGACCCGACGCGATTCTCGCCGCATTTGTGGGCCGACTCCCCAAATAGCCCGCAGCGTTTCGCGGTCAGCCGATAACGGCCTCGACCTCGATTTCGACTTTCCATTCCGGATTGAGAAGCGCGGCAACGACCACGGTTGTGTTTGCCGGCCGGATGTCGCTGAACACGGCTCCGTGGGCGCGGGCGACAGCGTCGAAATCGGCGGCGTCGACGAGGTAGATACGCGTACGCACGACGTCGTTCACCGTTGCGCCGGCCTCGGCAAGTGCAGCGGTGATGATCTCAAGGCTGCGGGCGGCCTGAGCTTCGGGATCGGGATCGATGTTTCCGTCGGGCCACGAAGGAGCCGTCCCGGAAACGCTCACGCGGGAGCCGGTGCGAACAGCGCGGCAGTACCCGAGAACGGGTTCGAAAGGTGATCCGGATGAGATGTTCTGACGGGTCGACATGGTGGACACGTTATTCGAGTCGATTCACGCGATCGGCAATCGGGCTGCGATCGCATTCCGCACTGTTCCGTCAACCTCGAGAGGGGCGCAGCGCTCCGCGGGGAATCTTGCCCATGAGGCCGGAGGAGTAGTCGTCGAACGCTTGCGCCAACTCAGCCTTCGTGTTCATCACGAATGGACCGCGCATAGCGATTGGTTCTCTGATTGGCTCACCGCCGAGCAGCAGCACTTCGAGGGGAGCACCGGAAGCGGATCGCATGGACATGCTGTCACCTTCGTCGAAGACGACGAGTTGGCCGACGCGGACGGGGCGGGAATCGGGTCCGGCGAAGCCCTTTCCTTGGAGCACATAGGCGAGAGCGTTGAACTTGGGATTCCACGGAACGTCGAGGCGCGCCCCTGACGAGATGGTGGCGTGGGCCATGACGATGGGGGTGTGGGTTGACCCGGGACCGCGATGTCCGTCGATGTCGCCGGCGATGACGCGGACCAGCGACATGTCGTCTTGTGTGGTCGTGAGGGTTACCAGGTCGGCTTCAAGGTTTTGGTAGGCGGGTCGAATCATCTTCGATCGTGCGGGCAGGTTCACCCACAACTGGATTCCGTGAAAGCGGCCCCCTTTTTTCACGAGGTCCGCAGGCGGAGTCTCAATGTGCAAGATGCCGCGGCCTGCGGTCATCCACTGAGTTGCGCCTGGTCTGATGACACCGCCGCCGCCGTTCGAATCCTGATGAACGAAGGTGCCATCGAGCATGTACGTGACGGTCTCAAAGCCGCGGTGCGGATGCCAATCAGTGCCTTTGGCTTGGAACGGCTTCCAGGTAACGGGACCCATCTGGTCCATGTGGAGAAACGGATCGAGATCGGTTTGTGACACACCTCTGAAGGCACGGCGCACAGGAAATCCCTCGCCTTCGAAGCCTTCGAACGCAGTGGTGATGCCGCGAACCTCCCGGGCCTTGCCCGTCGGGAGGGTGAGAACGGGCAGGGCAGTGGGTTCGGTGCTGTCGATGGGCATGGGGAACTCCGGGGCGTGGGTTGGCTAGCAGTCAGTGCAACGCCAACCACCGACATTTTATTGCGCCCGCAACTAATGATCGCATAGAGGCGTCACATTGGGTCATTAGGGGAGGTGGTGGTTGACAGTGGGGGGAAATGGGGCGTAAGTTGCACCCCGTGGGGCTCCGAAGGGGCCAGGTGAGAGGATTGTCATGTTCGTAGGCACGTTTGAGCATTCGCTCGACGACAAAGGGCGAGTCGTCCTGCCTGCGACCTTCCGCGCCCAGTTGGTGGACAAGGGATTCCTGTCCCAGCTCGACCGCTGCTTGGGCCTCTGGACCGAAGAGGGTTTCGCCGAAGTGGCGCAGACACTCACCGAGCGGATCCGCGAGGGGCTCGCTCCCCAGGAGGCCATGCGTGCCTTCGCCGCAAATGCCCACGAAGTCCGCCCTGACAGCCAAGGTCGAATCACCATTCCGCAGCGCCTCCGGGATTTCGCCCGACTTGAGCGCGATTCGGTCGTGATCGGCGCCATCA
Source organism: Acidimicrobiales bacterium (assembly GCA_044239895.1). Lineage (GTDB taxonomy): Bacteria > Actinomycetota > Acidimicrobiia > Acidimicrobiales > Acidimicrobilacustridaceae > Acidimicrobilacustris. Next base: position 6,010 of record JBIIAM010000002.1, read on the forward strand.
ATCGCATTGAGATCTGGGACGCCAGTCGCTGGGACGATCAGTCCGGAATCGCCGACGACAGCCTGATCCAGGCGGTCACTGCCCTCGGGCTCTAACCGCTGCCATGTATTTCCTGCCCGCCCTCAGAAAGGACCAACCGACCTGCCGTCGTCCGGCCATCCGCCGGGCCTGCGGCCCGATCTTCAGCAGTCTCTCGGAACACACGATGGAAGGCCCCTACTCCGCCCGCTTCCCATCGAGCCCAGCCGGGGAGAAATCCCGGCGGGCGCCCGTGCTCCGAGGGACTGCTGAGGACCGGACCCGGCTCTGCCGACTGGTTCGACCATGGGAGGAACGCGTCATGGATGCCCAGCCCGATCGCGAGTTCGCCCACCGCCCGGTGATGGCCGACGAGATCGTGGCCCTGTTCGCCCCTGTGCCGGCCGGTTGGTTGATTGATGCGACGCTCGGCGGGGCCGGACACGCAGCACTTCTCCTCGACGCACACCCGCATCTGAAGGTTCTCGGGCTTGACCAGGATCCGGATGCATTGGTTGCTGCGCAATCGCGACTCGAACGCTTCGGTGATCGCCACAAAACCGCTCGGACTCGATTCGATTCGCTTGCGTCGGTTGTCGCGCAGACGATTCCGAACGACGAGCCGGTTGTGGGAACACTGTTCGATCTCGGCGTTAGCTCGCCGCAACTCGATCGCGCCGAGCGTGGATTTAGTTATCGACTCGACGCACCGCTTGACATGCGCATGAACCCCGCTCAGGTCTTGTCGGCCACAACGGTGGTCAACGAGTACGACGAAGCGGCGTTGACCAAGGTCCTGCGTGACAACGGTGATGAGCGTTTCGCTGGACGCATTGCGAAGGCGATCATTGCGGCGCGTCCGGTGGTTACTACGGGCGAACTTGCCGAAATCGTGCGCAACGCAATCCCGGCGCCGGCTCGCCGACGCGGCGGCCACCCGGCAAAGCGAACCTTTCAGGCAATTCGGATCGAAGTCAATGATGAACTTGGTGTTCTCCCCGTTGCACTCGACGCCGCACTCGACGCACTGTGCGTCGGTGGTCGGATGGCTGTGCTTTCGTACCATTCCGGTGAAGACCGCATCGTGAAGCAGGTTCTGCGTACGGCCGAAACTGGTGCTTGTTCCTGCCCGACGAACTTCCCGTGCGTTTGCGGCGCGATTCAACGCGTTCGCTTGCTGAGCCGTGGCGGTCGCACCCCGAGTGCCGCGGAACTTGTTGTGAACCCGCGCGCCGAAAGTGCCCGCCTCAGGTCTGCCGAGTGCATAGCGCTACTTCCGGGTCGGTCTCGATGAGCGCCCCGGTGGCGGTGAACCATCGCCGCACGGTCTTTGGTGCATTGGCAGCTGCGCTGCCCGATCTCGCGCTGCCTCGCCCAGCCGAGATTGGGGACGAACGCCCGAGTCTGCGGGTTGTGGAGAAAGCGCGTCGCGAACGTCGTCGACACATTGGAACGGTTGCTTGCGCGGTTCTGTTCGTCGCCCTCTTCGCCGTCGCCGGTTCCCAGGCCTATCTCGTTCAGCAACAACGCCATATCGACAGCACGAATATCAAGATCTCCCGTGCCGAGGATGATGCTGAACTTCTGCGTATCGAACTCGCACAACTGCAGTCGCCGCAGAGAATTACTCAGGATGCCGCAGCGAAACTCGGAATGATCCCAGCACCGACGCCGGTGTATCTCGAGCCTCGGGTCACCGATGACAAGCATGCGGCAGAGGAGCCCCCGGCTCCCACACCGCCGAAGGCCGTCGTGAAGGCGACGACGCCGACGACCGCCCCGACGGCAAAAGCGACTGTTCCGACAACGGCAGCAACGGCCAAACGATGACGCCGCCAGGTCCCGGCGCACCACCTCTCGATCGAACGAAGACCGCTCCGTGGAACGCTCCCGAGTATGTCCAGCATCGCCGTCGACGTACTCCGGAATCGACGGAACGGTCACCTCGTTCCGTCCATCAGTCGGCATCAACCCGAAACCAGGGAGGCAACCCTCGCCGGACTCCCCGATCGGGTGCTCCCGCTCCTGTTGAACGGCTTTCGAGTCCGATGCGCTCCGTGTCCGGTTACGCCGCGTCAGGGCACTCGACGAGAGCCGGATCAACCTTCGGAGGTCACGGCAGCGGATCGGAACTTGCAGGACAATCGGTAGCCCGATTCCTGGCGTGGTCGAAGATCATTCTCGATGAGACGGTGCGAGCGATTTCCGGACGCCCATCGCAGCAACCAGTGCGCCGCGAATCCGGGGAACGTGCACGTCCCGTGCGTCATCGGCGACGACTTCTTCTCGTTCTTACCGGAGTGGTCTTCCTGTTTTCGATTGTCGTTGGCAAGGTGGTCCACCTTCAGGTGATCAGCCCAGATCGTTACGTTTCTCTCGGGCAAGCTCAGCGAACCAACACGCAGGTACTTGCTGCGGATCGTGGATCGATCCTTGATCGCAATGGGGCAGAGCTGGTCATCTCGCGTCCGGCACGCTCGGTCTTCGTGGATCCGAAACTCATCACGGATGCTCCGGCCGAGTCGGCGGCGCTCGCTTCACTGCTCGGCTTGGATGCAGCTTGGGTGCAATCGAAGATGACGGGGCCTGGCCGCTTCGCGTACATCGCCCGCAAGGTGAGTCCCGAGGTCGCTGATCAGGTGGCGGCGCTGAAACTTTCCGGCGTGGCGTTCTTCGATGAATCCGAGCGCTATCTCCCTGCTGGCGACTCGTTACGCGGAATTCTCGGTGGCGTCGATGTTGACAACTCCGGTATTTCTGGCCTTGAAGCCCAATACGGAAGCGATCTCACCGGCACTCCTGGGCAGCTTTCACTCGAGCGGAGTCCCACCGGGCGAACGATCTCGGTCGGCGAGCACACGTTGACTCCGGCACAGAAGGGTTCCGATCTCATCCTCACGATCGATCGCTCGATACAGGTTGAGGCCGAACGCCTTCTCATCGAGCAGGTCAAGCTCACCGGGTCGAAGGGTGGAACGGCCATCGTCACGAAACCCTCCACCGGCGAGGTGCTCGCTATCGCAAATGTCGTGAGTGATCCGGCAACCGGCGATGTCAAGGTCGGCACGAACAACGCTGCGCTCACCTCACAATACGAACCCGGTTCAGTTATGAAGATGGTCACGGTTGCGGCGGCGATAGAGGCAGGCAAAGTCAGCCCGTCCACACAGTTCAACCTCCCCCCGACGCTCAAGTTCTATGACTACGAGTTCGGTGAAGCTGAAGGGCGCGGCACGGTGACGTGGGACGTCGGGCAGATCATGACGAACTCGTCGAACGTCGGGACAATCAAAATCGCTCAGACCATCGGCAAGGAAGCCCTCTACTCCGCACAGAATCTCTTTGGTTTCGGCAAGAAGACCGGACTCCAGTTCCCCAACGAAGCTCCCGGCGCAGTGCTTGAACCGACGAAGTATTCGGGTACCTCGTTGCCGTCGATCGCAATCGGGCAGGGAATCTCTGTTACCCCGATGCAGATGCTTCTTGCGTATAACACCATCGCGAACAAGGGCGTCTACGTGCCGGCCAAGCTCGTGCAGGCCACCGTCGACGCCGACGGGGTTGAACACCCGGCTGCAACGGGCGACACCCGACGGGTGATCAGCGAGTCGACATCGGATCAGATGAACATCATGCTCCGTTCGGTTGTGAGCGGCGGCACCGGCCAACGTGCGAACATCGACGGATACTTGGCAGCCGGCAAGACTGGTACCTCCCGTAAACCTCAAGCGGCAGGCGGATATGCCGACCAAAACGGAATCACCCGATACCAGTCGACGTTCGTTGGTTTCGTTCCGGCCGAACAGCCGGCGCTTTCGGTCTACGTGATGATGGACGAGCCTTCAAAGGGCGACTACACCGGCGGCGCAACCGCGGCCCCCGTGTTTTCGAAGCTGGGTTCGTTCGCACTGCGCAGGTTGGGGATCGCTCCCGCAGCAACCGATTCGGCACGCGGCGGTGCCGCTATCGACACAACGAACGGTCGAGTCGCACCGGCTCCGGCAACCGTCGTCGATGGTGACCGGGTGCGTGCAGTGACGACCGGTTCTCCCGAGGCAAATCCCGTTCAGGCGATAGTGCCCCTCCACGGTTTTGATGCACCGACCACGAGCACAACGATTCGTCGATCCGGAACATCGGGGTGAGTGGTGTGCTTCTGCACGCACTCGTCGCGAAGATTCCTTCAGCGGAACTTCTGGTAGCAGAGGGGTTTAGTTGTGGATCGGCCTCGGAGATTCACGTCACCGATGTCGTCCATGATTCGCGGAGTGTTTCTCCTGGCGCACTGTTTTGCTGCGTAACCGGAGTGCGACACGACGGTCACGACCATGCGGCCGAAGCGATCGAACGGGGTGCTGTTGCGATTCTTGTCGAGCGGTCGCTTGACATTGACGCTCCTCAGATCAGGGTCCCCGACACTCGAGCAGCCATGGCTCCTGCTGCCGCAGCGTGCTTCGGTAATCCTTCGGATTCGATCACTGTCGTCGGAATAACCGGGACGAACGGTAAGACGACCACTACCTGGTTGCTCCGAGCGATTCTGGAACATGCAGGACGGCCAACCGAAGTGCTGGGCACGTTGTCTGGTGCGCGTACAACTCCAGAGTCTCCCGATATTCAAAGGCAACTGGCTCAGTGGCGCGACGGTGGCGTCAACGTGGTTGCGATGGAGGTCTCCTCCCACGCGCTTTCGCTGCACCGCGTCGACTGCACCAAATTCGCATTGGCAGTTTTTACGAACCTGTCCCGGGACCATCTTGATTTTCATGACTCAATGGAGAGCTACTTCGGGGCCAAGGCTCGGTTGTTCGAACCAGACCTTGCCGAGCGCGCGATCGTCAATCTGGACAGCCCTTACGGACGACTCCTTGCCGACACGGTCAGCATCCCTGTCGATGGATTTACGTTGGACGAAGTTGGAGACATTCGTCTCGAAGCTTCGGGATCAACCTTTCTCTGGCGCGGCAATCGGGTCACTCTCGCCATAGGTGGCGAATTCAATGTGAGCAATGCCCTTGCTGCTGCACATGTTGCTTCGGCTCTTGGGATCGCCGATGACGTGATCGCGGCTGGACTATCAGTTCCGATCGTGGTGCCTGGAAGATTTGAACTGGTCGACAGGGGACAGCAATTCGCTGTTGTTGTCGACTTCGCGCATACGCCGGACGGACTTGCTCAACTCCTTGGTGCTGCCGATGGTCTCGTCTCAATGGATGCGTCAGGAACGCGCGGGCGTGTCGTTGTCGTGTTCGGATGCGGGGGCGATAGGGACGTCACAAAACGCCCCGCTATGGGCGAATCCGCCGCAGATCTCGCCGATATTGTCATTGTCACGGCAGACAACTCGCGGAGCGAGAGTACGAACGCAATTATCGAGTCGATCATGACTGGTGTCGAGCGCTCGTCCGTACGCAGAGCGAAAGAGGTCGTGGTCGAGCCCGATCGACGTGCTGCTATCGCACGTGCGGTTTCGCTGGCCGGCCAGGGAGACGTCGTGATCATTGCGGGTAAGGGCCACGAGACCACCCAGACGATCGGTGACGTGACAGAACCGTTCGATGATCGAATCGTGGCGGCTGAAGAACTGACTCGCATCGAAGGAAGAACATGATTCGCCTACTCATTGCCGCTGCCGTTTCCCTCGCGATCTCGTTGATCGGAACGCGCGTTCTGATTGAGTTCCTGAAGCGTCGTGAGATTGGGCAACCGATCCGGGAGGACGGACCCCAGGGACACAGGACCAAAGCGGGAACCCCGACCATGGGCGGAGTGGCGATCGTCAGCGCCGCTGCGATCGCATGGCTGGTGAGCGACTTTCAAGGAGCGGTGTACACGCGTCGCGGGCTCCTCTGCATCGGCGCGATCGTTCTCGCCGGACTCGTAGGTTTCACCGACGATGTGATCAAGGTTTTCCGGGAACGCAACCTCGGGCTCAACAAGCGGGCGAAGACCTTTGGGCTTCTTCTGGTTGCCATCCTTTTCTCTGTTTCCATGCTCGTCTTCACGAACGTTAAGACGACGCTGTCATTCACCCGGTTCGATTACCCGGGTATAGAGCTCGGAAATGTCGGATGGGTAATCCTCGCAATCATCATCTTCTACGCCACGACGAATGCGGTGAATCTGACGGATGGTCTTGATGGGTTAGCGGCGGGCGGGGCGATCTTCTCGTTCTCTGCGTACACCGTGATCGCATTCTGGGGATTCCGTTACAACGCGATCTACAACGACGAAAGTTTCCTGGACACGGCAGTGGTAGCCGCGTCAATGGTCGGTGCCTGTGCCGGCTTCCTGTGGTGGAACGCCGCTCCGGCAAAGATCTTCATGGGTGACACCGGCTCGTTGGCGATTGGTGCAGGTCTGGCCGCCATCGCACTCAGCACAAACACGATCCTGTTGCTCCCGTTAATCGGCGGCCTCTTTGTCATGGAGACGGTGTCGGTGATCTTGCAGGTGGGTAGTTTCCGTATCTTTGGCCGGCGCATCTTCCGAATGGCACCACTGCATCACCACTTCGAACTTGCTGGTTGGCCTGAGACGACGGTGATCGTCCGCCTCTGGATTGTCGCCGGGCTGTTCACGGCTCTTGCGCTTGGTCTCTATTACGCCGACTTCATCAACATCCCGGGAACTATTTACTGATGGATGACGAGGAACCGTTCGCGAGCGCTGGAGGACACGCCCTCATCGTCGGCTTCGGCGTCACGGGACAGGCTGTCGCGAGAGCACTCCTCGCTCGGGGATTTGGCGTCACTGCGGTCGACGAGCATCCCTCCACCGCGGTTCAGGCTGCGGCAGCATCAATGGCAGTGAAACTCGTTGAAGCGCCTTCGATAATTGATCTTGATCGCCTCGTCGAGGAGAGCGACTTCGTGCTTCCCAGCCCCGGGATTCCGGAGACCCATCCGCTGTTCTCTGCCGCTCAGAAAGCGGCGAAACCGGTTCTTTCCGAGTTCGACCTCGCTGGCGCTTGGGATGATCGACCCGTTGTCGCAATCACGGGAACTGATGGAAAGACGACCGTGACGACGATGGTCGCCGAAATGCTCAACCGATCGGGGATCGCCGCAGTTGCGTGCGGCAATACCGAGACGCCTTTGGTGGAGGCGATTGGCGAGTCATCAACCGAAGTCTTCGTTGTCGAAGCATCTTCGTTCAGACTCGGAACAACCCGACGATTCCGGCCCGCCGCCGCTGTCTGGCTCAATTTCGCACCGGATCACCTTGATGCCCACGAGTCGCTAGCGACGTACGAGGCGGCGAAAGCCAAGATTTGGCGAGATCTCGATGCGGACTTCGGACTTGCTATTGCGAATGCCTCCGATCCGGTGGTGCTGGCCAACCGGAATGCCGACGCTCACACCGTGACGTTCGGTGGTCCGGGAACCGCTGCCGATGCGACCGTTGTCGATGGCGTCATGCGCCTCGCGGACGGAACGTCACTCGTCGCACTAGACGAGCTTCCTCGTCAGTTGCCCCATGACATCACAAACGGACTTGCGGCTGCGACTGCTGCAATGGCGGTTGGCGCGGACATCGATGCCGTACGTTCCGTGCTGCGCTCATTCGCCGGACTGCCGCATCGGGTTCAACTCGTGGCCGAAGCTGACGGGATCCGATGGTTCGACGACTCGAAGGCCACGACCCCCCATGCGACGCTTGCCGCCGTCTCCGGATTCGAGTCTGTGATCCTGCTCTCAGGGGGACGCAACAAGGGTCTTGATCTTTCCGTTCTTGCTACGGCCGTTCCCCCAATACGCGGGGTCATTGCTATCGGTGAGGCCGCGGATGACGTAGCTCGAGTATTCGATGGCTCAGTTGAGGTGGTCCGAGTGACGACCAACATGGTCGATACCGTTGCCGCCGCGCAGAGGATGGCCAAACCTGGTGACGTGGTGCTGCTGTCGCCGAGTTGCGCGTCGTTCGATTGGTTCGACTCCTACAGCCAGCGCGGCGATGCGTTCGCGTCGGCCGTCAGGGCTTGCGTCGGTAACGACAGCGGAATGCGGTCATGACGACAGCAAAGACATCAAAGTCGTCGAAGACAACGAAAACGCGAAGGGCGAAGCGAGGGGAGACCTCGTCCGCCGATCGGCGCCAACCGACGGCCGAGCGTCGTCAGCAAGCCAATCTCTACCGCGGCATTATCGGCATCGTCTCTGTGCTGAGTCTCATCGGACTCGTGATGATTCTCTCCGCCTCGTCAGTCACGGCTCTCTACGAGAACGGTTCGACCTGGTATCAGTTCCAGAGGCAGTTCATCTGGTTGCTCCTTGGTGTTGCTGCGCTCTTTCTCGTGCAGCGAATCGACTATCACCGGCTGGTCAAGTGGATCCCTGCGGCGATAGTGATCACCGGGGTCCTGATGGTTCTCGTCCTCATACCCGGGCTCGGTGTCAATGTAAATGGAGCGTCGCGTTGGTTGGGATGGGGTCAGCTCCGCGTCCAACCCTCGGAACTGGTCAAGCTCGTGATGATCCTGTTTGTGGCGGATGTTCTGACCCGTCGGGCGAAGCAACTCGACGACAACCGGGCCGTTCTCTGGCCGATTCTTGTTGTCTTCTTTAGCTTCGTGGCATTGCTGATGCTCCAGCCGAATCTCGGGACGACGATCATTCTCGCGTCGGTCGTTCTCGTGATGCTGTTTGTCGGAGGGATCCCAGGAAAGTCCTTGGGATTTCTTATTGCGGGGCTCGTTAGTGGAGCGACCACGGCGGCTTTTCTTGAGCCCTATCGATATCGACGCCTCGTCGCATTCATTGATCCCTGGGCCGATCCCTTGAACACCGGTTTCCAGACGATTCAGAGTCAGGTGAGTCTTGCCAACGGCGGGCTCCTCGGAACAGGCCTCGGCGCTGGCCGGGCGAAATGGGGCTTCCTCCCTGAGGCCCACACCGACTTCATCTACGCGATCATCGGCGAAGAAGCAGGTTTGGCCGGTGCCTTGATCGTGATCGCCCTCGTTCTCAGTCTTGGCCTCTTAGGCGTGCGTACGGCTCTGCGCTCGTCGGACCGTCTCGGCATGCTCATCGCCACCGGCGTGACCGCATGGATCCTCGTGCAGGCGCTCATCAACGTCGGGGCCGTCGTCGGGGTACTGCCGATCACCGGCGTGCCGCTGCCCTTCGTTTCCGCCGGAGGATCGTCGCTTGTCGTCACGATGGCTGCCGTGGGTGTGTTGCTCAACGTCGCTCGTCAGGCGCGCTGATGTCGGTTCGGCCTCCAGCCGAGCCCGCCACGTTCGCCCTGATCGTCGGAGGCGGAACGGCAGGACACGTGCTGCCAGGTCTCGCCATTGCACGAGCGTTGGTGGACCGGGGCCATGAACCGGATTCGATCCAATTCGTCGGAAGTAGCCGGGGGATGGAGAACGTTCTCGTGCCAGCTGCGGGTTTCGGGCTCACCGCTTTACCGGGACGCGGCGTCCAACGGCGGTTTACTCGTGACAATTTCGGCGCGGTGTGGGGTCTTATCCGCGCCGGCGTGAAGGGGATCGGAATCGTCCGCCGCCGACGTCCGGCCGTGGTTGTCACGCTCGGCGGTTACGCGAGTGTGGCCTGCACACTCGGGGCCATTCTTTGGCGTGTTCCGATAATCGTCACTGAACAGAACGCGAGAGCGGGTGCGGCGAATCGGCTTGCAGGGAGGTTCGCCAAAGCGAGCGCGGTTCCCTTCGCCGAGACGGACCTTCCCCGGTCGGTGTTGACAGGTAACCCAGTCCGCTCCGAGGTACTCGCGATCGACCGTCTCGTTGACCGCGATCGGTCGCGACAGGCGCTCGGGCTCCCACTCGATCGAATCGTCGTTGCTGTCGTCACTGGTTCGCTCGGCGCCCGACGAGTTAACAGCGCGGTACTCGAGGCACTTCCATTGCTCGCCGATCGACACGATCTCGCGATCCGCCATGTCGTCGGAACCCGCGATTGGGATCTGGTTCAGGCATCTACGCCGCCGTTGCCGGACAACGGGCTCATCTACGAGCAGATCCCCTATGAAGAACGCATGGACCTCGTTCTATCCGCCGCCGATCTTCTCGTCGGCCGCGCGGGGGGAACAACAGCCGCCGAACTTGCCGAGGTTGGGCTCGGAGCAGTGCTGGTTCCCCTCCCGAGCGCCCCCAGAGACCATCAGACTGCCAACGCCGCGGCACTTGTTCGAGTGGGAGCGGCCATCCTTGTTCCCGATGACGAACTCACTGGTCGCCGCCTTGTTGCTGAACTCCTGCCGCTTCTCGACGCTCCGGCGTCACTTGTCGCCATGGGCGAAGCCGCGGCAACCCTTGCTCATCCCGATGCGGCGGACCGCGTCGCCGGACTTGTAGAGAACTATGCCCGTGGCGACCGTGACTGAGCCATTCCCTGATCTAACCGCGTCGCTCTCGATTCATGTCGTGGGCGTCGGTGGCCCCGGCATGTCGCCGATAGCGACGGTGCTCGCGGCAATGGGCCATTCGGTATCCGGGAGTGACATCCGCGAGTCGGCGGTACTCGATCGACTTCGTTCACGCGGCGTTCGTGTGTTTGTTGGTCATGATCCGGAGAACATTCCGGGGACTACGGATCTTGTCGTCATCTCGACGGCCATTCCGTCCGACAACGTCGAAGTTGTTTCGGCGGGCGAACGTTCGATCCCTGTCGTTGGGCGTTCGCCGGTTCTTCGATCCTTCGCCTCGATGCGCCGCACGATCGCGATCGCCGGAACGCACGGCAAGACGACAACCTCATCGATGCTTGCGCTCATCTTGCGTGCAACAGGCTCCCGGCCGTCGTTCATTATCGGAGGCGAGGTACTTGATCTCGACACCAGTGCTGACTGGGATTCGGGGGAGTGGTTCGTCATCGAGGCAGACGAGAGCGATGGATCGGGGTTCTCGGTTCCCCACGAGCTGGTGGTGGTGACCAACATCGAGCCGGATCATCTCGAATATCACGGTTCTATCGAGAATCTCCACAGTGCGTTCGCTGGCTTTATGGAATCGACTTCGGGTCGGTCCATCGCCTGCGCTGACGACGACGTGGCTGCCGAACTGGGGAAGGCGACCGGTGCCCTCACCTACGGTCAGTCTCCGCAGGCTGATGTGCGCATCGTCGACCTGCACAGTGGGCGCGACGGTTGCACGTTTGGCGTTGAGCGCTATGGCGATCTGCTTGGACGGGTACATGTGCCGCTTCCCGGAGTTCACAATGCCATGAACGCGTGCGCGGCGATCGCGGCGGCACTCGAAATCGGTATCGAGTTCGCGGTGGCCTCAGAGGCTCTCGCGCGATTCGGTGGCGTGGGACGTCGATTCCAGACTCGTGGCGAAACCGGCGGCGTGACGTTCATCGACGATTACGCGCACCTTCCGACAGAGATCGCCGCTGCAGTCTCGGCGGCACGCGATGGCGACTGGCGGCGACTGGTCGTGGTTTTCCAGCCTCACCGATACAGCCGTACCGCATCGCTTTGGCCTGAATTTGCTGACGCGTTTGAGGGTGCTGACCAGTTGGTGATCACTGACGTTTACGCGGCAGGGGAGCCACCACGCGCTGGGGTCTCGGGAAAGCTGATCGTTGATGCGGTCCTCGGATCTCACAGTCAACGCAACGTTGCCTACGTTCCCGTGCGGACCGAGCTGGCGGCGTTCCTTGCTTCCAGGCTTCGACCAGGCGATCTCTGCCTGACACTCGGGGCGGGCGACCTGACTGACATTCCCGATGAGGTACAGCAACTGCTTTCGGCGAACGTGGGAGCTGGACGATGATCGATACGTCACTCGTCGACCAACTTTTCGCGGCGCTCGGACCGGATCTCGAGCGCGACGTCCCGATCGGACCGCTCACGACCTATCGGGTGGGGGGAACAGCAGCCCTGCTCGTGCGTGCGCGCACGATTGAGCAGGTTCAGTCCGTCGGCAAGATTCTGTCCGGCTCAGGTGCTCCCACCGTCGCTCTCGGCCGCGGATCAAACCTTCTTGTCGCCGACAGCGGATTTCAAGGCGTTGCGATTCTCCTGAGCGATGAGCTCGCAACGATTTCCATCGACGGCACGAACGTGCGCGTCGGGGCAGCCGCCGCCCTTCCCATCGTCGCTCGCCAGACGGCAGCGGCCGGTCTGACCGGGTTCGAGTGGGCGGTCGGTGTACCTGGTTCCATTGGCGGTGCTGTTCGCATGAATGCCGGTGGTCACGGATCTGACATGGCCGCCTCGCTTGTCGACGTCCGGGTGGTCGACCTGGATTCGGGTGTCGTTGAGACAATCGATGCCGCGGCGCTGGGGCTCGGAATGCGTCACTCTGATCTGGGCGACTCTCAAATCGTGGTGGAGGCTTCACTGCGCCTCGAGGAGGGCAACAAGGAGATCGCCGAAAATGCGATCTCGGAAATCGTTCGATGGCGCCGTTCCCATCAGCCCGGAGGAGCGAACGCGGGATCGGTGTTCGTGAATCCTCAGGGAGACGCGGCAGGAAGACTGCTCGACGATGCCGGAGCGCGTGGATTGCGAGTCGGCACGGCGTCAGTCTCCGAGAAACATGCGAATTTCATTCAGGCCGACGAAGAGGGATCGGCGGAGGATGTTCGACGCTTGATGATCGAGATGCGCGGACTAGTTCGCGAAAAGTTCGGAGTTGAACTCCGGTCCGAGACCCATCTGCTTGGCTTCACCCACGAAGAGGCTGTGGCAGTGGGTGCGCGCCTGACGGCTTCAGGAGAGATGACGACGTGAGCAACCGGACCGCCGAGGTGGATCCCCGTATCGCCGCCCGCCGCGAAGCGGTCGTGTCGGAAAAGCGCCGCAAACGAGAGCGATGGGTCGTCGCGGTCCTTGTGGTCATCGCGGTCATTGGCGGCGCATGGCTGCTCAGCCAATCGGCGTTTTTTGATATCGACCGCATCACAGTTGAAGGAACATCGAGACTTACCGTCGATGACGTCTTGGCCGCAGCTGCTGTAGAGGTTGGTGAACCGATGGTGGCGGTGAACTCGTCCGAGGTTGCCCGGCGCATCGAGACGCTTCCTTGGATCGCTTCGGCATCGGTGGCTCGATCGATCTCTGGTGAACTGAAGATCGTCGTCGTTGAACGCGTAGCGGTGGCGACGATGGCCGACGAAACGGGAGCCCCAGCGCTCGTCGATGGAAGTGGCCGGGTGCTTGGCCCACCCGGGTTGGTCGACGGGCCTGCGATTCAGGTCGAGGGTCTCGTTGCCGGTGCTGTGGGAACCGACGTCGATGGTTCCGCCGGTTCCCTCGAAACCGCGACGCTTCTGACTCCAGGGGTTCGCAGCCGGGTGCTGGCGATCGTCGTACTGCCCGACGGCAACCTTGAATTGCGGCTAAGGCCCCAGGGAATCGTTGTTCTGGGACCGGCCACGAATCTGCCCGAGAAGCTCGCTTCCCTAACGATCGTGATGGGGCAGGTCGACCAACGGGACCTCGCCCGCATCAACCTTGTGAACCCAGAGACCCCGGTGGTGTCGAGAACCCCGAAATGACGCCCTACCTGAAGTATCCTCGCTCCGTCGGGGAGAAATTCGTTTCATCCCACCAAATCGTTGTCGAAGCTGTATCGCTCAAAGTGCACGAACCCCTGTCTCCCGGAGGACATCCGTCCTCCCAAGACCCTGTATCTCGAAGGAGATCCCCATGGCCGCCAGCCCGCAGAATTATCTCGCGGTAATCAAGGTCGTCGGCGTCGGTGGCGGTGGCGTCAACGCCGTCAACCGCATGATCGATGCCGGCCTGAAGGGCGTCGAGTTCATTGCGGTGAACACCGATGCCCAGGCGCTCCTCATGAGTGATGCCGACGTGAAGCTCGACATCGGCCGAGATCTGACAAAGGGCCTCGGCGCCGGTAGCGATCCCGAGATCGGCAAGGCCGCGGCCGAGGCCCATCTCGACGAGATCGAGGAAGTTCTTAAGGGCGCCGACATGGTGTTCATCACCGCCGGCAAGGGTGGCGGCACCGGAACTGGAGCCGCCCCTGTGATCGCCCAAGCAGCGAAGAGCTTGGGCGCCCTCACCATCGGCGTTGTCACCCGTCCTTTCGGGTTCGAGGGCAAGCGTCGCTCGAGCCAGGCTGACACCGGCATCAAGACCCTCAAAGAGAAGGTCGACACGCTGATTGTCATTCCTAACGATCGACTTCTCACCGTTTCGAACGACAAGACCTCAGTACTCAACGCGTTCAAGATGGCCGACGAGGTTCTGCTTCAGGGCGTGCAGGGGATCACCGATCTCATCACCACACCCGGCCTGATCAATACCGACTTCGCCGACGTCAAGATGATCATGAGTGATGCCGGTTCCGCACTCATGGGCATCGGTTACGGCTCTGGCGAGGGCCGTGCGCTCAGCGCAGCTCGTGCCGCTATCTCGTCGCCGCTCCTCGAAGCATCGATCGAGGGTGCCCGGGGCATCCTGCTCACCATCGCCGGTGGCAGCGATCTCGGCCTGTTCGAAGTCAACGAAGCCGCCGAAGTCATCCATGCCGTTGCGCATGTCGATGCGAACATCATCTTCGGTACGGTCATCGACGACGAGATGGGCGACGAGGTCCGTGTGACCGTCATCGCCGCCGGCTTCGATCGTTGGGACGGAGATCCCCGCACAACCGGCCGCCGCAGCTCTGCCGACTCGGGTTCAGTACGTGATGTGTTCGCCACGTCCGACGATGACGATCTAGACGACGGTGGCGAATTCGACGTTCCGTCGTTCCTGAAATAACCGGATCCCGTCTCCACGCCGTGGAGTCATGGTCGCAAGCGCTCGAACAACGCGTTGGTTCTGACGGACCAGTTCGCGTCGAGATCAGATGTACAGACAAGTCAGATGGGGATCTCGCCGTCGACTTTGACGCGAGTCGACTGGAAGAGAATCGGAGACGAATCATCAACCGTCGGTGGATCTGGCTTCGTCAGGTTCACGGCAACCGGGTGATCGTCGTTTCCGACAGCGCCGAAGCTCATGATCTGGATGCCATTGTCGGCACCGAAGCAGATGCGCTGGTCACCCGGCGGGCTGATGTGGCGTTGGCAGTGCAGAGCGCGGATTGCGCCACCATCGCCCTGTGGTCGGACGATGGCGTCATCGGGGCTGTCCATGCCGGCTGGCGTGGGCTAGAGGCCGATGTCATTGGGGCCACCGTCGACGCGATGCGTTCGCTGGGGGCGGAAACGATCCATGCCCGCACAGGTCCTTGCATTGGCGTCGAATGCTACGAGTTTGGCGCCACCGAACTCGAGCGCATGGTTGCCATCTTCGGGCCCGAAGTTGTTGGCCGTTCGGCGGAAGGCAACGATGCACTTGACGTGCGCCGGGCCGTTTCGGTCTCGCTGGAACGTTCTGGAGTCCATCCAGCCGATGGATCGTTTCGGTGTTCAGCCTGTCGTCCGGAAGAACTCTGGTCACATCGCTCGCGGAATGAAAAAGAACGGCAGGCGCTCGTCGTCTGGATCGGACACAACGAATGACCGAAGCACAAGCATCAATCACGGCCGCGGTAGTCGGTGCTCGGGCCGAAGCGCTGCGCGCGCGGATCGATGCTGCATCTGGTGGTCGCTCCGTCGAAGTCGTTGCGGTGACGAAGGGGTTCGGTGCGGAGGCGGTACGAGCCTCTGTCGCGGCCGGGTTGTTTCGCGTCGGCGAGAACTACGCCCAGGAACTGATCGCGAAAGCGGATGAACTCGGCGCCGATTCAGCGGCTCGACCTGAATGGCATTTCCTTGGCCGCCTCCAAAGCAACAAAGTGCGACAGCTCGCGGAAATCGTCGATGTCTGGCAGAGCGTTGATCGAGTTGAACTCGTCGATGAAATCGCGAAGCGTGCACCGGGGGCGACGATCTTCCTGCAGGTGAACCTCTCGGGGGAGGAGCAAAAAGGCGGAGCGCCCCTTGCCGATATTCCGTCCCTCGCTGCTCGGGCTACTGATGTCGGCCTGCGCGTCACGGGCCTTATGGGAGTCGGTCCGGCGGGCGATCCCGAACTGGCCCGATCGGGGTTCCGAGATCTTGTGACGATGGCGGATCGGCTGGCGCTCCCCGAGAGGTCGATCGGGATGAGCGCCGACCTTGAGATCGCCGTGGAGGAGGGGGCCACCCTTGTCCGGGTGGGCCACGCCCTGTTCGGCGATCGCCCTCCACGCTGAGCTAACCCGGGAACTAGGCCGATAACGATGGGCGGTGGGCCGGGAGTGCCCGGAAACAACTAGCCTTAGGGAATTAAACGCCGGCCGCCGATCGCGTGGCCACGTACGGAGGATCTGATGTCGACGATGTGGCGCAAGGCCATGGTGTATCTCGGTCTGGGACCAGACGACGAGTATGACGAGATTGACGGTGGCTACGACGCCCGCCCCGTGACTCCCGAGATGACGGCACCGGTGCGCCAGCCTGCATCAAGGCAGTCGACGGGGACGGTACGTCCGCGGCCGCAAGCGCCGGCGTTCTCAACGCCCCCAGCTGATTCAAGTGAAGTCTCGGGAGTGCGCCCGTTGCTGGCGGCGGGTTCCGATGCGGCGAAGCCCAGGGTTCGGGCCGTACCTCAGCGCCCGAACGTGCGTCCTCATCTCGTGACGCCGACGTCGTTCAACCAGGCGCAGGAAGTCGCGGACAAGTTCAAGAACAATCAGGCTGTCGCGTTCGACCTTGCCGCCGTCGACCGCGATCTCGCTCGGCGACTCATCGATTTCGCCAGCGGTCTTTGCTACGGACTGGGTGGCAACCTCGAGAAGGTTGCGGCCAGCATGTACCTGCTTACGCCCACGGGCGTCGAGGTCCCGGCCGCCGAACGGAATCGTCTGGTCGACCGTTCGTTCGCGGATTCCTGATCGGGTCAATTCATGGCACAACTGATCTATGTCGTCGTCCAACTTTTCTTGCTGTGTCTGCTCGGCCGTATTGTCCTGAGCTGGTTCCCGCCGTCGGGTCCGGGGCTGCTTGAGTCGATTCAGCAGGTCCTTTTCCGGATCACCGAACCGGTCCTCGGACCGATCCGTCGTCTGCTCCCTCCGGTGCGCATGGGCGGCATGGGTCTTGACCTGTCGCCGATGATTGTCTTTCTGGTTCTTCAGATACTCATCTCGGCGCTGCGCTGACGCAGTTAACGGCGCCGCTTTTCCCGATCTGTCGTGAATCGGGATTGTTGTTCCCCGCCCCTTCGCCGCGGCCGGTAGCCTCCAATCCATGGAAGCCACCCCAGGAACTCCCCATCTTCTGACCGACGTCCGGTTCTCCGTGAGCCGCAAGGGTTACGACCCCGACGAGGTCGACAACTTCCTCGAGCGGGTCAGCGCCGCAGTGGCGCAGCTGCAGGACAAGCTCCGTCAGGCAACGGCTGATGAGCAGGAGGCTGTTCGAGGGCAAGCGCAGCTCAGGGCTCGCATCGCCGAACTTGAATCCGGGGGCGCAGTGCAGGTCGCCGCTGTTCCGGTTTCCGCTCGCTCCGGCGAAGAAGAAGCCGAAGCGGCAGCGTCAGTGCTGATCATGGCGCAGCGGACGGCTGATTCCACTGTCAACGAAGCTCGCACGAGCTCGGCGCAGATGCTTGCCGAAGCCGAGCAGGAAGCATCGCGGATCCTTGGTACTGCCCGAGCCCAGGCCGATGAGTCACTTCGTGATCTCGACAAGACACGCAACAACCTCGCCGCCGACAACGCTGCGCTTGAAGCGTTTGTCAACGAACAGCGTGCGGTTCTCGCCACTGGCGTCTCACGGATTCAGGCGATACTTGACGATCCGTCGGCACTCCGGGTCAGCCCGGCCCCGGTGGCGCTTGCGCCGGCCGGCGAGGCCTCCGCTCCTGCGCCGGCAGCGCCTGTTTCAGAATCTGCCGATGCCGCAATCGTGACCGTCGATGATCTCGATGACAGCGCTCCCGCGAAGCTCTTCGCCGCTGAGACGCAGGTCGACAGTGGTCCTCCCACAGCAGCCGTGTCGATCTTCGATGTGGGCGACGACGAGGACGACTTCCTGAGTGACAGCGACGACGATGCCGATGCGGCAATGCGCCGTTTCTTCGATGCTGACTTCGAGGACGACGAGCGCTTCGGGCGCTAAGCCATCCGTTCGATCGAGATACCGATGGCCACGCCGTCGATCTCGATCGAACGATCTCCCGGACCGAAGTCGATCCGGTTGGCGAGGATTTCGGGAGCGATTGTCTCCCGATGGGTCTCAATAACCGAACGAAGGGCGTCGTCTGCCTCGATCGTGACGAGGATGCGGTCGGAGATCGCTAGCCCGGCGGCCTTGCGGGCGTCGTTCAGCGCGCGGATGAGTTCTCGGGCCATTCCCTCGGAACGCAGTTCGTCGGTGAGTTCAAGATCGAGTGCGACCGCCCAACCCTCGTCTTCGACAAGCGCGAGATCGGCATGTCGTTCAGCGCGGACCTCAACATCGTCGCCTGAGAGCCGTTCACCAGCGATCTCGATGAAACCGTCAGCCTCGAGCCGGGCGTGAAGTTCGGAACCGTCCGCCTCGGCGAGCGCAGCTTTCACCTCGTTGACGCGCGGACCGAGACGGGGACCAAGCGTGCGGAAATTCGGGATCACGTTCCATCGCATGAGTCCGGACAGCGTGTCGAGGCGCTCGAGTGACTTCACGTTGAGTTCGGAGCGGATCTCAGCCTCGACCTGTTCATCGAGCGCCGTACCGCCGTGAAGCAACAACGCTCGTTGGAGAGGCTGACGGACGCGGACCTTCGCGTCGGTGCGGGCGGAGCGTCCGAGCGCCACAAGGCGACGGGCGGCACTCATCTGTTCGGCGAGTTCAGCATCGAATCGGCCCTTGTCGACCGGCCAATCGGTGAGGTGGACCGACCGTCCGTCGGTGAGAGTTGTGTAGATCTCATCGGCGAGGAACGGGCAGAACGGCGCCAGTAGTTGCGACACCGTCACGAGACATTCGTGCAATGTCGCGTGCGCGACCGAGTCGCTGGCTTTCCAGAACCGAGGACGACTGCGACGCACATACCAATTGGAAAGATCATCGATGAAGCGGGCAAGTCGGTTCGATCCGCCGAGCGCATCGAATGACTCGAGTGCGGCCGTGACGGTCGCGATCGTGTCATCGAGTTCGGACAGGACCCAGCGATCGAGGACATGCGTTGGAGCAGGCGTCGATGCGTCGGGTACCCAGCCATCAAGATCGGCATACGTGGCGAAGAACGAGTGAACGTTCCAGAGCGTCAGAAGTGTCTGGCGGGTGGCCTCGCGGATGCCATCCGGGAAAACGCGTCGTGGAGTCCAGGGTTGACCCGACGAGAAGAAATACCAGCGGAGAGCGTCAGCGCCGAGCGAATCGAAAATCTCATTCGGGACGATGACGTTGCCCTTGGACTTCGACATCTTCTGTCCGTTCTCATCGACGATGAGTGCGAGACAGACAACGTTCTTGTACGGGGTGGAACCGAAGACGAGTGAGTTCACAGCAAGCAACGAGTAGAACCATCCGCGGGTCTGATCGATCGCCTCGCAGATGAAGTCGGCGGGAAAGGCCCCGGTGAATGAATCGTCGTCGGCGAACGGGAAATGTTGCTGGGCCGATGGCATCGAACCGGAGTCGAACCACGCATCAAGAACGGGAGCGACCCGTCGGAATGTGCCTCCGCACCCGACGGAATCGCAGGGGAACGCAATGTCGTCGACGTACGGGCGATGGAGATCAAGTTCGGTGAGATCGCGGCTGGCGCGTTCACTCAGTTCCGCCACAGAACCGATACAGCACTCATGGCCGTTGGCATCGCAGCGCCAGATCGGAAGCGGGGTGCCCCAATAGCGATCGCGCGAGAGTGCCCAGTCGATGTTTCCTTCGAGCCACTTTCCGAAACGGCCGTTCTTAATGAACTCGGGATTCCAGCCGATGCTTTCGTTCTCGCGCATCAACAGATCGCGGTTCTCTGAGGTGCGTACGAACCACGAAGTCTTGGCCCAGTAGATCAGTGGCGTGCTGCAACGCCAACAATGCGGATAACTATGTTCGTAGGACTGTTCGCGAATGAGTAGGCCGCGCGATTTGAGGTCGGCGATGATGTCGCGGTCGGCATCTTTGACAAATGTTCCGGCGAAGGCTGGCACCGACTCATCGAAGGCAGCGTCGGCATTGACAGGGTTGAGTACGGGAAGTCCCTCGGCCCGTCCGACTAGTGAGTCCTCCTCGCCGAAGGCGGGGGCAAGGTGAACAATTCCGGAGCCATCGTCGGTGGTGACGAAATCGGCACCCACGACCCGCCAGCCATCAGCTCCGGGTGGTGGCACAAGAACATCGAACGGTCGGGCATATCGGAGGCCAACGAGCTCGGTGCCGGTGAAGGTTTCGACAATCTCGGCGTCTTCGGGTGCCCGTGCCGCGGCCATGACGAGATCGCGCGATCCGTCGGTCGAGCGAACCCGCACGTAAGGGATCTTCGGCCCGACCGCGGCGCCAACGTTGGATACAAGCGTCCAGGGGGTGGTGGTCCAGACAGAAAGGTCGAAATCGCGGTCGACAACCGGGAAACGGACGTACACGGATGGGTCGACGATGTCGCGGTAGACGTCGGGTTGGCCGAGCTCATGACTCGAGAGCGCAGTGCCGCAGCGACCGCAATACGGCGAAACCTTGTGGCCCTCGTAGAGCAGGCCCTTGTCCCAGAGTTGCCGAATAAGCCACCACACCGACTCGATGTAGGTGTTGTCGAGAGTCCAGTAGGCGTCGGCGGTGTCGATCCACACTCCCGATCGTTCCGTGAGCGCCTCCCAGTCGGCGACATAGCGCTGAACTGATTCGCGGCATCGGCGATTGAACTCAGCGATGCCGAAGTCTTCGATTTCTTGCTTCGTCGAGAGCCCGAGCTCTTTCTCGACTTCGAGTTCGACCGGGAGACCGTGGCAGTCCCAACCGCCCTTGCGGGGAACATCCCGGCCGCGCATGGTCTGGAATCGGGGGTAGATGTCCTTGAAGACCCGGGCCCAGACGTGATGGAGACCCGGGCGGCCATTAGCGGTGGGAGGGCCTTCATAAAAGACCCACGGCTCGTTCCCGGCCCGGAGGCGTCTGGTCTCGCCGACGATGTCATCGTCACGCCAACGCTGGAGCATGCGCTGCTCAAGGCTGGGAAGGTCCAGATCAGGGTTTACGGGGCCGAACGACATGGCGGCAAGCGTAGGCGGTAGGGCAAGGGGTCGATTCGACTCCACGATGCCGGGGACAGGCTCGGTCACCCGGTGGGGAGGGCGTAGATTGACTCCACGTCTCTGCGGACATACCCTCCGGCGTCCTTTGCGGCGAGGATTCGGGGCATTTCCGGTGCAGCGATCATCGGGCTACTCGTACTCGGCTCCAGTCACTCGCTCGCTCGAGTTGTTGATCAATCATGAAGAAGGTACCTGTGGCATCAAAATCGGCAAAGAAGGCCCCGGTCCGTAAGGCGGCGCCGGTCAAGAAGGTCGCAAAGAAGGCCCCGGTCCGTAAGGCGGCGCCGGTCAAGAAGGTCGTGAAGAAGGCTCCGGTCCGTAAGGCGGCGCCGGTCAAGAAGGTCGTGAAGAAGGCTCCGGTCCGTAAGGCGGCGCCGGTCAAGAAGGTCGTGAAGAAGGCCCCGGTCCGTAAAGCGGCACCGGTAAAGAAGGTTGTGAAGAAAGCGGCGCCAGTTAAGAAGGTTGTGAAGAAAGCGGCGCCAGTTAAGAAGGTTGTGAAGAAAGCGGCGCCAGTTAAGAAGGTTGTGAAGAAAGCGGCGCCGGTAAAGAAGGTTGTGAAGAAAGCGGCGCCGGTAAAGAAGGTTGTGAAGAAAGCGGCACCAACCAAGAAGGTCGTGAAGAAAGCGGCGCCGGTAAAGAAAGCCGCAGCCGCAACAAAGGCGGCACCGGCCAAGAAAGTAGCCACGAAGGCTGCTCCTGCGGCCAAGGTTGTTGACACCGTTGTCGAACCTGAGGTTCGAAAGTCGGTCATGCCGCCTCGCCCGCCTCGTCCCCCGGCCCCCGAGCCGAAGCCGATGAAGCCGGTGAAGTACCCGTTCGATGCGAAGTTCCTCCAGTCCCAGCGCGAACTCCTCCTGTATGAGCGCGGTCGACTGCTCCACGATGCCGACACGCTGACCGCAGAGGCCAATGCTTTGGCTGAGTTGCGCGAGCCCGGTGACGTGCAATTCGACGAGGAATCTGGCGAAGGCGACACGCTCGCCGTTGAACGCGAACGCGATCTTGCCCTCTCGGCGCAGTTCCGGGATCAAATCGTCGAGATCGACAGGGCCATGCTCAAGATCGATGCCGGCACCTACGGCATCTGTGAAGTCTCGGGCCAGCCAATCCCTCGCGAACGTCTCAAGGCGATTTCGTGGGCCCGCGAGCGCGTTGAGTACAAGGTCGGCGGGTTCGGCCGCCGCTGAGCGAGCAACCAGCCTCCCCGCCTCCCGTTGAGGCGCCGTCCGCTCCGGCGCGAACGGGGACCCATCGGGTCCTGTTCGCCGCGGTCGCCATCGGATGGCTGTTGATCGACCAGATCACGAAGACCTGGGCGGAATCTGAACTCTCCGATCGCACGATTGATGTCGTGTGGACTCTCCGTTTCCATCTCACCTTCAACACCGGGGCGTCCTTCAGCCTTGGCGACGGCTTCGGCCCACTCATCGGGATCATTGCTCTCGTCGTCGTCGGCATCCTCGTCTGGTACGGACGGAGCGTGTCGTCCCGATTGGGTGCGATTGCTTTAGGGATGATCGTCGGCGGTGCACTGGGCAATGTGGTGGATCGTCTTTTCCGCGGGTCAGGTGGATTCTTCGGCGGGGCGGTGGTCGACTTCATCGATTTCCAGTGGTGGCCCGTCTTTAATATCGCTGATGTTGGTGTCGTGTGCGGTTCGATTCTTTTGGTGATCTCGATGTGGCGTGCCCCGATAAATGGCGCGGGCGGAACGGATGTAGCGGCGGGTAGTTCAACCGGCGGTTCGACAGGGAGCACGATCTGACATGGCCTATTCCGAAACCGTTCCATCGCCACTCGACGGCGAGCGGATCGATCGCGTTGTGGCAATGATGACCGGAGCTAGTCGATCACAAGTTGTCGAATGGCTTGATGCCGGTCTGATCATGCGCAATGCGGTCGTCGTTACCACTCGTTCCAATCGAGTTATCGAGGGCGATGTCATCGACCTTGATGTGGATCTCGACGCTGCTGCGCCAGAACTGATTCCCGAACCCGATATCAACATCCCGATCGTCTACGTCGACGATGACGTCATCGTGATCGACAAACCCGCCGGTCTTGTCGTTCACCCCGGCGCCGGCAACACCACAGGGACTCTCGTCCACGGGCTGCTGGCCCTCTTCCCGGAGATCGCCACCGTTGGCGATCCGGCGCGGCCCGGAATCGTTCATCGTCTGGACAAGGACACATCCGGCTTGATGGTGGTGGCCCGCTCGAACATCGCGTACGAGCAGTTGGTCGAGAAACTGGCTGCCCACGACGTCGAGCGCCGCTATCTCACTCTGGTTTGGGGTACTCCGAACTCAACGAGCGGCATGGTCGATGCACCGATCGGCCGCTCGATCCGGGAACCTACCCGGATGGTGGTCAGTGCTACCGGCAAGGAAGCCCGGACGCGTTACGAAGTGAAGCAGACCTTCATCGAGCCCTCACCGGTTGCACTCGTTGAATGTCAGCTCGAGACAGGGCGCACCCATCAGATCCGCGTCCACATGTCGGCGATCGGCCATCCGGTCGTGGGTGACGAGCGATATCGCGGAGTGCGACAGACGATCTCCTCGCCCCGCATGGTGCTTCACTCTGCGGCGATTGCGTTCGATCATCCGACGCGGACCGATGAGCGCCTGGCTTTCGAGTCACCGCTTCCGGCCGATCTTGCCGCCGTGATCGCCCAGCTCCACTGACGGTTCAGTCGGAATTGAGATTTGCTGCCCAGGTCGGCGTGACGACCGGTGCGGCTGCGCCCTCACCGGGCCACGCTGCATTTCCCTGCGCCATCGACAACACGTCGGCGAGCGTCGCGGCTTCGAGATAGCGGCGCATGTGTTCGCCGACGTCGGCCCAGACCGACAGCAGGACGCACTGTCCTTCGTGATCGCACGCGCCGTCAGTGTGTGGTTGTCCGAAGTCGCCGGCCACGATCGGACCGTCGACGGCGCTGACGATGTCGGACAGGCTTATCTCGGCCGGTGTGCGGGCCAGTACATAGCCACCGCCGACACCGCGCTTGGATCTCACGAGGCCGGCACCCTTCAGCGCGAGAAGGATCTGCTCGAGATACGGCTGCGGCAGACCGGTTCGTTCCGCGATGTCGCGCACCGAGGTGGGTCCGCCCTCATCGGAATGGAGAGCGAGAGAGAGCAGGGCTCGGCTCGCATAGTCGCCTCGGGTGGACACCTTCACGTTCGTCATCGTAGGTGCCGAACTGGGGCGGCGGGGGAGGCGGGATCCGGCATCGCCGGAACGATGGCCTGTGTCGACGTGCACGTGACCACCAAATCGGGGCTACTCGGGGGGTTGCCGACGAATGGGGGAGGCGCACTACCGTACGATCGGCCTTTGGAGGTCAGACGTGACTGTCGAAAAGCTCGTGCTGCCGGACTACGGCGGTGGGTGCATCTCAAACATCGTTCCTGCACTGCTCGAGCCATCGGCGCCGTGGCCCTCATGGATGCCGCCTGCGGTCGCTGAGGCAGAACAGGTGGTGCTCTTGGTCCTTGACGGTCTGGGTTGGACCCAACTCCAGAGTCGACTTTCCTTTGTTCCGACCTTGCGGGGACTCGTTGAAGGCGAGGGATCAGGTTCAGCTGGTCGCGCCATCACGAGCATCGCTCCGTCAACGACGGCGGCGGCGTTGACGTCGATCAGCACCGGACTTGCTCCAGGAGAACACGGAATCACTGGCTATCGCATGCGCGTCAATGGCGACATCCTGAACGTGTTGCGATGGAACGCCGCTGGCCGCGACGCTCGAGTCTCGATTCCGCCGGAGTCCGTACAAAACCACGACGCGTTCGCGGGGCAGCGACCTCCCGTGGTGACTCGCGCCGAGTTCCGCGAATCCGGATTCACGCGCGCGCATCTGGACCGAACCCGATTTTCAGGTTGGAGGTTGCCGTCCACACTTGTCACTGAGGTGGCAGCGCTTCTGCGCCGGAACGAACCGTTCGTCTACGCCTACTACGACGGTATCGACAAGATCGCTCACGAATTCGGGTTGAACGAGTACTACGACGCGGAACTGGTTGCTGTGGATCGACTTGTCGCCGACCTGATCGAAGTACTCCCTGCCGGAGCATCGCTCGTCATCACATCCGACCATGGACAGGTGGATGTTGGACCGAATCTGATCACTCCGGATCCGGAAGTGCTTTCCCATGTTTCGCAGCAGTCTGGCGAGGGAAGATTTCGATGGTTGCACGCGCGGCCCGGTCGCTCACGTCAACTGCTCGAAGCGGCCACGGCACACCATGCCGACCGCGGTTGGGTTGTAACTGCCGACCAGGTTGTCGACGAAGGTTGGTTCGGTCCGAAAGTGACCGATGCGGCGCGCAGCACGCTCGGCGATGTGGCACTCGTCGCTCGCGATGCGGTGAGCTATGACGATCCGGCAGATTCCGGTCTCTTCAAGCTGGTGGCCCGGCATGGTTCGCTCACCGAAGCGGAGATGCTGGTGCCATTGTTGAGTTGGTCTCGGTAGCCTTCGGTGATGAACGATGCGTCATTCGGTGAAACCAAGCCTGTGAACAGCGAAGTTGTGAACAGTGAAGTGGTGAGCGGACAACAGACCGCAGGCGCTTCTCCCGTTTCCGAATCGATTGGTCACGGGTCTGATCGAGAGTTCGTCTCGGAGCCGGCCAAGGTCATGCGTGTCGGTTCGATGATCAAACAACTGCTTGACGAAGTGCGGATGACCGAACTCGATGAGCCCTCCCGACAGCGCTTGCGGGCGATCTATGACACATCGATCACGGAATTGGGTTCGGCTCTTTCTCCGGATCTTCGCGACGAGCTGGGGCGACTCGCCTTCCCGTTTCAGGAAGACGGTGTGCCCACGGAGATCGAACTACGCGTCGCACAAGCCCAACTCGTTGGTTGGCTGGAAGGGCTGTTCCATGGCATCCAGGCAACGCTGTTCGCTCAGCAGATGGCAGCGCGCCAGCAGTTCGAGGGAATGCGGGGGGAACTCCCGTCCGGCTCAGGTGGACTCACCGGCGCCGTCGATCCCGACGAACGCCCGGGCACCTATCTCTAACCCGGTCTCTCATCCGGCAAATCTTTAGACCGGCAATCCTCTAGTTCAGCACTACCCACGAATGGCGACCCTGTGGGACGGCGAGTGTTCGCCGTCCCACAGGTGCCAACGTTTTACGACTTAACGAGTACGGCCTTGGCCTTGGTGAGCTGGTATCCCGAAACGAGGAACATCAGCCCGAGCACGATCAGCACGAGGCCGATCACGATGGCAGCGGCGTGCTTGATCGAATTCGGCCATGCCATGACGACGATGCCGAGGGCGATGGAGATGATCGACTGGATCAAAAGGCTGCCGCGTCCCATTTCCTTGGAAAGCATGAACGACACGATGAGCCCGAGAACGCCGGTGATGACGAAGTCGAGACCGATGAGCCAGACGATGGTGGTCAACGTGGCACTCGACCAGAAGATGAGGGCGAGACCGATGCCGAGGTTGATGACGCCACGCAGTAGCAGTAGGCCCCAGTACG
The DNA here is from genome assembly GCA_044239895.1 of Acidimicrobiales bacterium. Lineage (GTDB taxonomy): Bacteria > Actinomycetota > Acidimicrobiia > Acidimicrobiales > Acidimicrobilacustridaceae > Acidimicrobilacustris. The sequence continues at coordinate 32,686 of JBIIAM010000002.1, forward strand.
AGCCAGCTCGATGGGTGGTGACCGCTTCGGCGGACTGACCGAATCCGGAGATAACGAACAAGATCCCGAGGATCACAGCAACGACATGTTCGGTGCGGCTCGGCCAGGCGATTAGCACGATGCCAGCCACGAGACTTACGAATCCAAGGCAGTAAGCGGTGATGCGGGACCCGCGTAACAAGTCCATGGTGGATTGATCTTCAGCGGCCATGAGGCCCCCCCTTTTGGTTGGTCTGTAACTTATCGCAAGGCTATGACCGGCCCGGATACGGGTCGGGGATGCCCGGGGGCGAGGCCGATACGGCGGGGCTACGATCGGCCCTCACGTCGGTGTGGTTCGCGTCGATGAATCTTCAGGAGTTGCGGGTGCCCGACTCGTTCACCCATCTACATCTGCATACGGAATTCTCGATGCTCGATGGAGCGGCGCGGGTGGGTGATGTCGTCGCGGCGGCGGTGGCCGACGGACAGCCGGCCGTGGGAATCACTGATCACGGCAACATGTACGGCGTTCTGGATTTCTATCGGGCGGCCAAGGAACAGGGCATCAAGCCGATCATCGGAACCGAGCTGTATCAGGCCTATGACCATCGCACCGAGCGACCATCGCGACGGGGTCGCATGGACGATTCCGGCGGCGAGGCCGAGGGCGGGCGCAAGGCGTACTACCACCTCACCGCTCTTGCCGAGAATGCAATCGGCTACAAGAACCTGATCCAACTTTCGAGCCGGGCCTATCTCGAGGGCTATTACATGAAGCCCAAAGTCGACTGGGAGCTCCTGGAGGCCCATCACGAGGGAATCATCGCCAGCACCGGCTGCCTCGGTGGTCAAGTGCTCCAAGCGCTCATGAATGGCGACGAGCGGGCTGCCCTTGAGAAGGCGGCCCGGCTCCAGGACATCTTCGGGAAAGACAACCTCTTCGTTGAGATCCAGGATCACGGAATCCCCGAACAGCGCACAACGAATCCGCAATTGTTCGAGATCGCCCGCAAGATCGGTGCGCCGCTTCTGGCTACCAACGACAGTCACTACACGCATCAGCACGATGCGGTCTCCCACGATGCCCTTCTCTGCGTACAGACAGGGTCGCTCATGAGCGATCCCGATCGCTTCAAGTTCCACGGTGATCAGCACTATTTGAAGAGCGCCGCCGAGATGCGCTATCTCTTCTCTGAGGTTCCCGAAGCCTGCGACAACACGCTTTGGATCGCCGAGCGTTGCAACGTCGAGATCGAGTTTGGCAATCCGCAGCTCCCGAACTTCCCGCTTCCCGAGGGCTTTGCTGATGACGGCGAGTACTTGCGCCATCTCACCTTCGAGGGCGCTCGCCAACGATGGGGCGATGCACTGCCCGATCATGTGACCGAGCGGCTTGCGTACGAGCTCAAGGTCATCGGAGACATGGGATTCAGTTCCTATTTCCTCATCGTCTGGGACCTCATCAAGCACGCCCGCGATGGCGGCATCCGCGTTGGTCCCGGTCGTGGTTCAGCGGCTGGTTGTGCGGTGGCGTACACGTTGCGCATTACTGATCTCGATCCGATCAAGTACGACCTGTTGTTCGAACGCTTTCTCAACCCGAGCCGCGTGTCAATGCCCGACATCGATATGGACTTTGATTCGCGTTACCGCGACGAGATGATCCGATACGCCGCCGAGAAGTACGGGCGCGATCACGTTGCACAGATCGTGACGTTCTCCACGATTAAGGCGCGTGCTGCGGTTCGCGACGCGGCTCGTGTGCTCGGCTATCCCTACGCGGTCGGCGACAAGGTTGCTAAGGCAATGCCGCCATTGGTGATGGGTCGAGACACGCCTCTTTACGCGTGCCTCGAGGAGCATCCGAAGTTCGTGGATGGTTACAAGATGGCGGGCGATCTGCGCGAGATGTACGCCAACGACAGCGATGCCCGTCAGGTCATCGAGGTGGCCAAGGGGCTCGAAGGGTTGCGCCGACAGGACGGCATCCACGCCGCCGCGGTGGTGATTACCAAGGAGCCCCTTACCGAGTACCTCCCGATCCAGCGTAAGCCTGAGGCCGGATCCGATCCGGAACTCGCTCCGGTTGTGACGCAGTACGAAATGCACGGTGTCGAGGATCTTGGTCTTCTCAAGATGGATTTCCTCGGTCTGCGCAACCTCGACGTCATCACCGACACCGTTGCGATGCTCACCCGAACCCAGGGCATCACTGTTGACATCGACAATGTTGCGCTCGACGACGAGCTCACCCTGCAGATGTTGCGCAACGGAGATTCGATCGGCGTGTTCCAGCTCGAAGGTGGCCCGATGCGAGCGCTCATGCGCTCGCTGGCCCCGACGTCGTTCGAAGACATCGCCGCTCTTGTCGCCCTCTACCGTCCGGGTCCGATGGCGGCGAACATGCACAACGACTACGCCGATCGGAAGAACGGTCGAAAGACGATCGACTATTTGCACGACGATTTGGCGCAGTTGTTGGGGGATACCTACGGCCTGATGATCTATCAGGAGTCGGTGATGCGAGTCGCGCAGAAGTTTGCCGGCTACTCGCTCGCTGATGCCGACAACCTCCGAAAGGCGTGTGGCAAGAAGGTACGCGAGCTCATCGTCAAGGAACGCCAGAAATTCGTCGACGGCTGCGAGGCAACCGGCTACGGATCCGATATCGGTACTGCGTTGTTCGATGTCATCGAACCGTTCGCTGACTACGCATTCAACAAGAGCCACAGCTACGGCTACGGGCTCATCGCGTATCAAACCGCGTATCTAAAGGCCAACTATCCGGTCGAGTATCTCGCTGCGCTTCTGACGAGCGTGAAGCAGAACCTCGACAAGGCGGCGATTTATCTGAACGAATGTCGTCAGATGGGGATTGAAGTGTTGGTCCCCGACGTCAACGTCTCGGAGAGTGATTTCACCGCGGTCGATAATCCGGATGGAACTCGGGCGATCGCATTTGGAATGTCCGCCGTGCGTAACGTCGGTGAAGGACTGGTCGGGCACATCATCGCCGAGCGTTCCGATCGCGGTCCCTTTGTCGATTTCTACGATTTCTGCGACCGGGTCGATGTAACCGTCCTGAATAAGCGCACGATCGAATCGCTCATCAAGGCGGGTGGCTTCGATTCGATGGACTACAGCCGTAAGGGCCTTCTCGGTTTCTACGACAAAATCATCGACGACACGGTCGCTCGTCGTCGGAAGGAATCCGAAGGTCAGTTCGATCTGTTCTCTATTGCCGATGAGGGCGAAGTTCCAGGGACGATCTCGGGAACGCGTTATGTGATTCCCGAAGAAGATTTCGACAAGCGTCTGCGGCTCACGTTCGAGCGCGAGATGCTCGGCCTCTACGTTTCCGATCATCCGCTCATGGGCGCTGAGGCGTCACTGCGTCGACGCACTGAATGTTCGCTCACCGATCTCGAAGGCGTCGAGGACGGCTCGATGCGCGTTGTCGGCGGACTCGTCACCTCTCTTCAGAAGAAATGGACTCGCAAGGGCGATCTGATGGCGGTTTTCGTGCTCGAAGACTTGCAGGCGTCAGTCGAAGTGATGGTCTTCCCGAAGACGATGCAGAACTACGGCCACCTGCTCGAAGACGATGCCATTGTGATCTTGAAGGGTCGCGTCGATACTCGCGACGATCAGCCGAAACTGATGGCAATGGATCTCGAGCGGTTCGAGCCTGTGACTGACGGAGCCCCGCCTGTTCACATCAATCTTGCTGCTTCCGCTCTCAGCGACGATCTGCTTGGTCATCTGAAGTCGTTGTTGACGGATCACGCCGGTGAATCCCAGGTGTTCCTGCACATCGGCGAACGTCAGGTTCTGCGCTTACCGGACGAGTTCAATGTCTCGGCCACGACAGGGCTACTTGCTGAGCTGCGCGTGCTGCTCGGCCCCGAAGCACTATCCGGTTAGGCCCAGCAACCAACGATCACTCGAGTTTCGAGAGACTCGCTTCGACGCGCGCCCGAACCTGGGGATCAAGCGGATCCATGTCGAGAACGCGGTGGTACTCACGCCGAGCCAGTGCCGGCCGATTCGTGGCGAAATAGGCGTAGCCGAGGAGATGACGAAGCTTGGCCTCGCCAGGGTCGGGGGTGTCGCTGCGACCATGGGCTCGGCGCCACGCGGATTGGAGAAGGAGACCGCGTTCTAGATGGGGGATTGCCTCCTCGGCCTGGCCGAGTTCGAGTAGCGACTGTCCGAGTGCCAGTTCAAGGGCCGGGCGCCACTGGCCTTCGTCTCCGTCGGATTGGGCGCCGAGGAGGCCCGGCGCAGCGGCGACGACGGTGTCCCATTTCCCCTTGCTGTAGGCGTCGAGCGCGGCCCGGACCCCTTTAGGGCCTTGGATGATACGGGTCCGAACACTGCCTTTGCGGAGGACGAGAACCCAAAAAACGCCCAGTCCCAGCGCCGCGAGAATCGATCCGATGAGGGCCACGAGGTCCGACCCTAATCTGGCGGAGTTGCGCCCAGCGGCTGCAGAGGCTGGACTGTTGCTTCGCTTTTATCTGTCTCAGGGGCTGTTCAACTACATGGCTATCGAGGTCGTTACCAAAGACTGCACCCAACTCAGCGATGCTGATCTGGCCGAAATGGCTGATATCTGTGCCGACGGCCCGAGTCGGTTCGAGGTCGGCCTGCTTTCGAAGCAGACAGAAGCGTGGGTTCTTGTCACACTTGCCCGAGATGCAGGGCTCAAGGGTTTCTCGTTCTGCACCCTCGAGCGCATCGGCGGAACCCCGAGCGTCCTGATCGGTCTCGCGACGGTTCGTCGCACCGCCAAGCGCAATTCGATTCTCAAGGCGATCATGCACGATCAGTTCAAGCGCTCCGTGATGGCCTTTCCTGATGAGGACGTACTCGTCGGAACTCGTTTCACCTCTGCAGCCGGCTTCGAGGCGTTCAAAACCCTCGACGACATCGTGCCCCGTCCGGATCACAAGGCAACGGGCGAAGAGCGTGCGTGGGGACGCCGACTTGCGAAGCGTTTCGGAATCGACTCCAGCTCCTACAACGACCAGATTTTCACGGCGACCGGCGATAACTCGTTCCCTTTGTCGCTCGATCATGAATCGCTTGAGCCCGAGAACTTTGATCCCGAGGTTGTCGCGTTGTTCAAGGGCGTCAACGCGAAGCGTGGCGATTCCGTCATCGCCTTCGGTTGGGCCATGGCCGAGGATCTCGCCAAGCTCAAGTAGGACACAGCGCGCCGTGACCATTTCCCCGGTAGGCGCGTAATGGATTTCGCAGACGTAGTTCGCTCGCGTCGCATGGTTCGCTCGTTCGAGACGACCCCGGTTCCGCCCGACGTGTTGCAGCGCGTACTTCTGTTGGCCTCGAAGGGCCCGGCCGCGGGAAACACGCAGGGACTCGACCTTGTGGTGTTGGAGGGGGAGCAGACCCAGCGCTATTGGGATGCGAGTCTCGCTCCAGAGCGGCGCGAGTCATTCCCCTGGCCCGGCCTGCTCGATGCTCCGGTCTTGATCATCCCTGTCGGAAATTCCCGGGCCTATGTCGAACGCTATGGCGAGAACGACAAGAAGAAGACCGGACTCGGCAACGACGAAGGGGCCTGGACTGTTCCTTATTGGTATGTCGACACGGCGTTTTCGGCGATGATCGCGTTGCTGGCATCAGTCGACTCGGGGCTCGGCGCGCTTTTCTTTGGTCAGTTCGAGCACGAACCGGCGATCAAGAAGGCACTGGGGATCCCGGACGACCGACGGCCGGTCGGGACGATCGCGCTCGGATACCCGAACGACGATCAACGTCCGAGCCTGTCGTCACAGCGTCCCCGTCGATCGCTCGACGAGATCGTCCATCGCGGCGGTTGGTGAAATCGTTCAGGCGATCCCGGCGCTCAAGCCGTCGGCGAGGGCCGTCGGATCAGTAACCGGAAGCGTGCAGACGTAGTCCCGACACACATAGGCCCGACCTGAGGAGCCTTCGTCTCGACGACCTTCCCAGAGAGGGGATTCCGTCGGCTCGCCCCACGCGAGGACCGCGTTCGGGAGCCACCGGCGTTGAACGACATCTACGAGATCGGGTCGATCGCCGGTCACGACGATCTCCGTGGTGCCAAGCACAGTCAGTTCGCTGGCGAGCAGCAGATTGCCGAAGCCCAGTGGAACCCGGCCGGCAGCTTCGGAGAGATGTCCGATGATGGCTTCGGCCCGCTCGACGAATATTTGGTTGCCCGTGAGGGTTCCGAGACGCAGGAGTCCGACGGCGGCGAGCGTGTTGGCGGACGGTACGGCGTTGTCCATCCATTCTTTGGGTCGGGCCACAAGTGAATCGGCGTCCGAGCCCGTGGTGAATACGCCGACGGCGTCGTTGTCCCAGAACAACCCGAGGAGGGCATCGGCCGTGGTGGTTGCCTCGTCGAGCCATCGGGGGTCACCGGTGGCTTCGGCCAGACGGGTGAAAGCGTCGATAAGCGCGCCGTGATCGGCGGCAAAGGCCGGGAACTTCGCGTGGCCACGAGTTGCGTCGGAATCAAGCGGACCCTGCCAGGTGCGCAGCCAGCGGCCATCGGACGCGCGGAGATTGGCGCAGAGAAATTCGGCGTTGGTGATCGCCGCCGAAAGCCATTCGGTGTTCCCCGTGGCAGCAGCTGCTTCGGCCAACGTGGCCAGCATGAGTCCGTTCCATTCGGTGAGGACCTTGGTGTCGAGTCCGGGCCGGATACGCGTGGCGCGATACGCAAACAGCGCGGCACGGCCTCGTTCCACAGCAGCGGACCGCGCGAGGTCTCCCCGCACCGGACGCTCAAGGATGTTCGAACCCTCCCAGTTTCCGGATGCGGTTACGCCGTACCACTCGATGACTTCGTCGGCATCGTCACCGCAGATCGAACGGATCTCCTCGATGGACCAAACGTAGAACTTGCCTTCGACACCTTCGGAATCGGCGTCCTCGGCGGCGAAGAATCCACCGGCCGGATGTCGTAATTCGTTAAGGACGTATCCGATCGTCTCGTCGAGGGTCTGTCGGAAGCGAGATTCCCCGGTGAGTTGCCACGCGTGCAGATACACCCGCGCCAACAGGGCCTGGTCGTAGAGCATCTTCTCGAAATGAGGGACGAGCCAGCGACCGTCGGTCGAATACCGCGCGAATCCGCCGCCGAGATGGTCGTAAATGCCGCCAGCCGCCATTGCATCGAGCGAGAGCAGAGCGCTCGAAAGCGCCGTTGCGTCGCCAGTACGCATTGCATGACGCAGCAAGGTGTCGATCGAGAGCGTCTGTGGAAACTTGGGTGCGTGCCCGAATCCGCCGTCGCGTTGGTCGGTCTGGGCGACGAGGGCATTCGCTGCAGACGTGAAGAGTGAATCGTCGAGGGCTGCACCGGTCGAGGGGATCTCGTCACCTGACGCGATGGCTTCGGTAACTGACTCGGCCTGCTCTTCGAGATCGGACCGCCGGGTTCGCCAGAGTTCGTCGATCCGCCCGCAGAGTTCGGAGAACCCGAGGTGATTACCGCGCGTCTCTTTGGGGAAGTAGGTGCCGGCGTAGAACGGGCGGCCGTCTGGGAGGCAGAAGACCGTCATGGGCCAGCCCCCTCGGCCGGTCATGGCCTGAACTGCGTCCATGTACACGGCGTCGACATCGGGACGCTCTTCGCGGTCGACCTTGATGTTGACGAAAAGTCGATTCATGAGGGCACCAACCTCTGGGTCCTCGAAGGACTCGTGAGCCATTACATGGCACCAATGACACGCCGAGTATCCGACCGAGATGAGCACGGGGACATCGCGTCGCTCGGCCTCGGCCAGTGCGTCGGCGGACCATGACCACCACTCGACAGGGTTGTCGCGATGCTGGGCCAGGTAGGGGGAGAGGTGGGAGGGTTCCTCGTCGCGGATAAGCATGGGCGCCAGTCTGCCGGTTGGAATGGGCAACCGGTGTCGTCTGGGGCAACAATGCGGGTTCTGCGAACCGATCTGGAGATTTCGAATGCCTGACGTGCCCACAATTCAACTCAATGAAGGCTTTGGAATTCCGCAGTTGGGTTTCGGTGTGTTCCAAATCCCGGCTGAGGACACCGCACGTGTCGTCGGTGATGCATTCGCGGCTGGCTATCGCCATATCGACACCGCATGGGGATACATGAACGAAGCGGGCGTCGGCGAAGCGGTGGCGACATCCGGTATCTCCCGTGAGGATCTGTTCGTCACGACCAAGGTGTGGAATTCATTTCAGGGCCGCGACAAGACTCTCGAGTCGTTCGACGCAAGCCTGACCGCACTCGGATTCGACTATTTGGATCTACTACTGATCCATTGGCCGGCACCGGAGAACGGTCGGTATGTCGAAACATGGGAGACCTTCGTTGAGCTGCGTGACAGCGGTCGCGTGCGTTCAATTGGTGTCTCCAATTTTCAACCAGATCACATCGGACGAATCGTCGAAGCGACTGGCGTCGTTCCCGCACTTAATCAGATCGAGTTGCACCCGTACTTCCAGCAACGCATGCTCCGAAACTTCCACGATCTGCATGGAATCGTCACCGAAGCATGGAGTCCGATCGCCCGTGGGCGCGTGGCCGACGATGCGGCTATCAAGACAATCGCCGCTGCGCATGGGCGCACTCCGGCTCAGATCACGTTGCGCTGGGAGATCCAGCACGGCATCGTAGTCATTCCGAAAACGGTCACCCCGGAGCGGATCATCGCGAACATCGATGTGTTCGATTTCGAACTTGGGTCTGACGAGATGGCAGCCATAGACGCGCTCGACGATGTTGCCTCGGGCCGGATGGGCCCGGATCCGGACGATTTCAATCTGGCCTAGCGAAAGGGTTGGTTAGCGACCCTTGAACTCGGGCTTGCGCTTCTCGGCGAACGCTTTCATTCCCTCTTTGGCATCTTCGGACCGCATGACGGGGATGACATGGCCGATTTCGATCGGTTGAGCCTCAGCTTCAGGCAACCAACCGGTTTCGATCATGGAGGCCTTCGAAGCCTTGACGGACAGAGGGCCGTTCTCACAGATCACCGCAGCGATTTCGCGGGCCTTGTCCATGCCTGTACCCGTGGGAACAAGATGGCTCACGAGTCCCCAACGCAGCGCTTCATCGGCGTCAAGGATTCGACCAGTGAGGAGCATGTCCATCGCGACTGCGTAGGGGATCTGGCGCTTGAGGCGCATAGTTGATCCCGCTCCAGCGATGAGTCCGCGCTTGACCTCGGGAACACCAAACGTTGCGTGCTCTTCGGCAATGCGGATGTCGGTCTGCTGCAGCATCTCGCAGCCGCCTCCCATGCACTGCCCGTTGACTACGGCGATGATGGGTTTGGTGCACCAATGAGTTAGGAGGAGACCCTTACCGGTGATCCCGGGATCGGCCTTGAGACGTTCCTGGATCAGTCGAGCTTCTTCGGTGATTTCTCCGGACATCCATCCATCGGCGAGATCACCGCCGGCGCAGTAGGCGATGTCTCCAGCTCCGGTGAGGATGACGGCACGGATCGAATCGTCGCTGTCGGCGAGATCCCATGCGTCGGCAAATCGAACGAGCATGTCGGGTACCAACGCGTTACGGCGATGCGGCCGATTCATCGTGAGGATGAGAACGTCTCCCTCTCGCTCGACGAGAAGAGTTGGCTGATCGGTCATTGCATCCCCCGGTTGGTCTGGCACAACGTGTGTTGGGATCGTAGTCAGTCGGATTCGGTGACCGTACGGGCCAGGGTCCCCCGCTGAACTTTGCCGAGTGCGGTGCGGGGGAGCGCTCCTACGATCTCTATGCGTCGGGGTGCGCAGAACGCGGGGAGCACAGCCTTGACCGCGTCGCGGAGCGATTCGAGTTCGGGTGGTGACGAAGGGTCGGCGGCGACAATCACCGCGGTGACGACCTGACCCCATTCGGGATCAGGTCGGCCCACGATCGCAACGTCGGCAATCGAGTCGAGGAGTTCCAGTACCGACTCCACGGGAGTCGGCCAAACATTTTCACCGCCAGTGATGATCAGATCGCCGCGCCGTCCGTGCACATGCAGCACGCCGCGCTCGTCGATCTCTCCGGCATCGTTCGTGTGCAGCCACCCGTCGGCGGTGAGTGGGCTTGTGCCGTCTCGATATTCACGCAGCACCATGTCGCCACGAATCTGGATCTCGCCGTCCACGGTCCGCAGTTCGACACCGGGAAGTGCTGTTCCGTCGAAGACAACGGCACTGCCGGTTTCGGTCATTCCGTAACTCATACGGCAATTCGCGGGGAGAGACGCGGGTGCTGCCGATCCGCCGACGATGATTCGGCGAAAGACCGATGCGTCGACTCGGCCGAGAGCAGTTGGGACGAGCGACGTAAGGGTGGCGCCGTCGCGGGCAGCAGCCATGACCGCAGTGGCCTCGAACCGATCGTGGATGTCGATGGGCATGTCGAACGTCAACGCGCGAATAACGACGGCGAGGCCAGCAATGTGCGAAAGAGGCAGACAGCACAGCCAGCGGTCGGTGGCCGGTTCGACACCGAGTGCGGTTGATGTGGAGATGGCGGAGGCTCGCAGCGATGCGTGGGTGTGCACGACCCCTTTTGGGACGCCAGTGCTGCCGCTGGTGGCAACGACGAGGGCATCGTCGTTCTCGACGGGCCGAGGCGAATCGAGTGTTCGAGTCGAGCCGTCGCTGAGAATGAGCCGTGACGGTCGCATCTCGGACAGGAGTGTCGAAACCGCAGCATCGGGGAGCCGGGGATCGATTGGAAGGATCGCATCGCCGTTCTCCCATGCGCGTTGCATGGTCTCGACGAAGGCCGTGCCGGTCTGGACTGTCGCGAGGAGCTCGTGCATCAGTGTGAAGGGTAGGCGCCGATTCGTGGACCGGGCCGCTCAGGGGGCAGGCTTGGCTCCCTATGAAGGATTGGATCGCAGGGGCTCGCCCTCGCACACTCCCAGCTGCCGTTGTGCCGGTACTCGTGGGTACAGCGGCGGCGGCGGGAATGAACGGTGGAACCGACGCGCTCAAGGGCCTGATCGTGTGGCGCGTTGTCGCTGCGCTTCTGGTGGCCCTAGCCCTGCAGATCGGAGTTAATTACGCCAACGACTACTCCGACGGCATCAGGGGAACCGATGACGATCGAGTCGGTCCGATGCGTCTGACCGGCTCGGGCGTGAAGCAGCCCGGGGCCGTCAAGCGGGCTGCCTTCGCCGCATTCGGTGTTGCTGCTGTGGTTGGACTCGCTCTCGCTGTTGCTACCTCGTGGTGGCTCATTGCCGTGGGTGCCGCGGCCATCGCCGCCGGATGGTTCTATACCGGTGGCCCCCGTCCCTATGGATACGCAGGGCTCGGCGAAGTGTTCGTGTTTGTGTTCTTTGGTGTGGTGGCAACCACCGGGTCGGCCTTCGTGCAGATCGAGCGAATCACGCCATTGACGCTCCTCATCTCAATCCCGGTCGGGTTGTTCGCAACCGCACTGCTGGTCGTGAACAATCTCCGCGACATCCCGGGCGACACGGAAGTGGGCAAGAACACACTTGCGGTTCGACTCGGCGACAAGCGCACACGAGTTTTCTATGTGCTGCTCATGGTGATCCCGTTCGTGACGGTTCCGTTCATCTGTGGACTCGCCAACCGACCGCTTGGTGCTGCGAGCCTGTTCGTCATCCTCCTCGCACGGATCCCGGTTCAGAAGGTTCTTGAAGGAGCACGCGGAGCGGCACTCATTCCCGTCTTGGGTTGGACCGGCCGGGTTCAACTGGCCTTCGGCGTCGTGTTGACCGCCGGGTTGTTCATCGGCGGCTGAGCCACTCCCGCACGATCATCGCCGTTGCCCTCGGGTCCTCAAGCTGTGCGCTGTGGCCGACCCCCACAATGATCTCGAGTTGCGCGTTCGGCCCGATGGACTCGACGAGTCGGCGAGCATGTGCGACGAACTTCGCATCGTTTGCCCCGGCAATGACGAGGACGGGCATATCGAGTTCGTGGATTCGTGACCAGAGAGGCGATTGGGTTCCGGTTCCGGCCAGCCGAAGGCTCGCGGCGAGCCCTGTTGCGGTGTTCGCTTTTCGTAAGTCCGCCAGCGATTCATCAGCTCCGAGCGAAGAGAACATCGGCTGTGCGAGCCACTCGTCCACGAACATCTCGACGCCGATGTTTTCAATGCGGGTGGCCAGCGTGTCGTCGTCTGCCCGGCGTTGGGAGCGTTCGGCGTCATCGTCGATTCCTGCGGTCGTGCTGATCAGGACGAGACGCTCTACGAGCTCGGGATGTTGGAGCGCGATGTGCAGGGCGAATCTCCCGCCCATCGAATAACCGAGGTAGGTCCCGCGACCGCCGGTCTGTGCCAGAAGGTCTGCGCCCTCGACGAGATCGCTCCGAAGCGCAGACGAGTCTCCGTGGCCGGGAGCGTCGAGCAGCAGCAGTCGATGATCCTCGGCGAGATTCTCGGCGAACGGACCCCAGCAGGCCATGGTCTGGGTGAATCCGTGGATCATGACGATCGGAGGACCATCCCCGCGCACGGTTAGTCCTGGACGAGGGTTGGCATCGTTCTCCACGTGGGCAGCGTAGGGCCTGCCCCGGCCACGGCCCATAGGCTGAGGACGTGTCTTTCTCCCGGGACGAAATGATCGCCACGATGAATGCGACGTTCTGCGCAACGCTCGTCGACGAATGGGCCGCACTCGGGCTGACCGATGCCGTCGTTTGTCCCGGATCAAGATCGACTCCGTTGGCGTTGGCGCTGGTGGGCGATAAGCGCGTGCGCGTGCACGTTCATCACGATGAGCGGTCGGGTTCGTTCATGGCGCTCGGAATTGCACGTGCCTCAGCTCGCCCGGTTCTGGTACTGACCACGAGCGGGACTGCGGCCGCTCAGCTCCACGCCGCGATCGTCGAAGCATCTCTTGATCATGTTCCGCTCATCGTTGCCACGGCCGATCGTCCTCCGCGGTTGCGCGGTGTCGGTGCGCCGCAGACAATCGATCAGATTGGTCTTTACACCTCGTCGCCAAGGCTGTTCCTCGATGTCGATCTGCCGGATCCCTCGAATCGTGGTGAGTGGCGCAGGATCGCTCGCTCGGCCTTCGACGCCGCATCCGGAACCGATCCCGGTCCCGTGCATCTCAACCTTCCGTTCGACGAGCCGCTTCTTGGAACCGCCGAGGAACTTCCCCTGACTATTGGCGCCGATAATGGGGCTAACGGTGGGACTACGCCGACGACCTTTGAGCCTGTCTTGGTATGGCCCCGGCGCGGAGTGATCATCGCTGGTTCGGGGATCGATGACCCGATGGGGATTCTTGATCTCGCAGCACGGCTGCAATGGCCGGTGATTGCCGATCCTCGGAGCGGCTGTCGGATCGATCAACCGATGGTCGTTGCCCACGCCGATGCGCTCATGCGTGCCGACGGACCGCATTTTGATGCAGAGATGATCCTGCGTTTCGGATCGCTCCCTGCGTCGAAAGTTGTCAATCAGTGGGTCGGCGCGCTCGGTGTTGATCATGTGTACGTCGACTCAACCGGATCAGTGAACGATCCTCAGGGAGCAGTTACCCGATTCATGGCGGTGACCGCCTCGGACTTCTGTGCCGGATCGCAAGCGGCAATTAGTGAGGGTCGCGATGGCCGCTGGCTGGCCTTGTGGCGTGAAGCGGACGATGCGGCCGAACGGGCCATCGCCGAGACACTCGTCGCTTCCGATAGTCGAACCGAACCAGGTACAGCCCGTGCTGTGGTCGCCTCGATGCCCGAAGGGGGATCGCTGGTTGTTTCATCGTCAATGCCGGTCCGCGATGTCGAGTGGTACTCGACGGTCCGCGACGGGTTGTCGATCTTTTCGAATCGTGGCGCCAACGGGATCGACGGTGTGGTCTCAACCGCTGTCGGTGTTGCCCTCGCCGGCACCCCCACGGTTCTGTTGATCGGTGACGTTGCTTTCCTTCACGACATCAACGGATTGCTCGGCGTCGACCGTCGGGGGATCAATCTGTGTGTCGTCGTGATCGACAACGACGGTGGCGGAATTTTCTCGTTCCTACCTCCGGCCTCATCGCTGAGCCATGAGGAATTCGAGTTGCTGTTCGGTACCCCTCACGGCGTGGATCTGTCGATGCTCGTTCACGCTCACGGATTACCTGTGCTTGAAGCTGCCGATGATCTCTCGGTTGGTGTCGCCGTGGCCGCAACACTTCAGGCCGGAGGAGTCCATGTGGTCCTCGTGCACACGGACCGTGAGGCCAATGTCGTGACGCACGAGTTACTCAACAGCCGCGCCCTTGACGCGGCCAGAGAATCGGGATGGCTCAGGGCCTGACGATTGCGCCGAGAAGAGCCTGAAGCTTGGCGCGGGTCTCGGCGAGTTCGGTATCAGGATCGGAGTCAGCGACGACCCCAACGCCAGCGAAGAGTCGGGCGCGGGTTCCGTCGAGTTCGGCCGAGCGAATTCCGACTGCCCAGGTTCCGTTCCCGGCGGCATCGACCCATCCGACCGGTCCGGCATAGCGGCCGCGATCGAGGTCCTCGAGTTCTCTGATCATCTCGAGGGCAACTGAGCGTGGAGCGCCACCGACGGCCGGTGTCGGGTGCAGCGCCCCGACAAGTTCGAGCACAGAGGCGGCCGGGCTGGAGAGGCGGCCTTCAATTCGTGTCGAAAGGTGCTGCACATTCGCCATCGCCACGATGGAAGGTTCATCTTCCTCGTCGAGATAGGAACACCACGGCAGCAGCGTGTCATGGACCATGTCGATCGTCTGACGGTGTTCGTCGATGGTGTTGCTCGACGCCAGCAGCGCCGCCGCCAGCCGAGCATCGACGAGAGGATCGCCGCTGCGGGGAGCGGTTCCGGCCATCGGATGTGAACGTACCGAATCACCGTCGCGGGCAACGAGAAGTTCGGGGGTGGCACCGACGAAACCGTCGATGGAGAAGAGGTAGCTGGCGGGAAAGGATCGGCGTAAGAGTGCAAGGACGGCACCGGCCCGGAAGGGTTGGTCGGCAATGATCTCGATGGCGCGGGCAAGGACGACCTTTTGGGCCTGGCCGGCGGCAATCCGTTCGGTGATCATCGCCACCGCGTCGCACCATTCGTCTGAGGGTCGCTCTGGGCGGACCTCGAAGCGAGAAGGTGAAAGTGCGACGGTGGCGGCGGCGGCATCGCCACTGAAACCTCGCGAAACGGATGCCGCCTGTGCGAGAACCGATTCGATCCGTCGGTCGCGGGGGAGATCCTCGGCGGGGCCGATTGTCGTGAGCCAGTTGGTGCCGTCGGCACAGCGGGCGATCGTGATGGCGGGGATGGTCAGTTCGCCGCGGGCTTCCGGATCGAAGGGGAGAGCTCCGAGAGCGATGACCCCGACGCCGGGAACTGTCGGTGCCCCTTTGCACTCGATCGATTCGAGAGCGACACGAACCGTCTGTGCGTCGTCGGCACCGCCTGTTCGAGGCAAGCGAATCGTTCCGGCAACATCGACGCCGGCAAAGCCGACCGATTCATGGACGAACAGCAAACCGGAATCGCCGGCGGCGGCCACCAAGTCAGGTTCGAAGTCGAGCTGACGCGTGATTGCGACGAGACCGCTGAACTCGCTCACGTCCCGGGTTGGCTCCGTGTCGCCGTAATCAATTGCGAGATGCCGGTGGAGAGCAGCGTTCGCTTCACATCGACAAAGCCAGCTGAGGCAAGTTGTTGGAGCATGACGGCCGGATCCGGAAGATACGCCACAGACTTAGGGAGGTATCGGTAAGCGGAGGCATCCGACAGAAGCCCACCGACCTTCGGCACGACTTTGCCGAAGTAAATCGAGTGACCCCAACGCAGGAATCGATTGGGTGGTTCGGCGACCTCAAGAATGGCAATGCGACCGCCGGGGCGAACTGCTCGAGAAAGTTCGACGAAGAATGCTTCGAGTTCGACGAGGTTGCGCAATGCAAAACCGCAGGTGATTCCGTCAAGCGAGGCATCAGGAACCGGCAGGCGCAAGATGTCGGCTTCAGCGAGCGGAGCGGAGGTTCGGGCGGCAGCCAGCATTCCGTAGGAGAGATCGAAGCCAACCGGCCGGAGTTTCTGTGCTTCGAGTTCACGGCAGAAATCCCCTGTGCCGCACGCAAGGTCGGCGACCAGCGAACCAGGAGTTAGCGCGAGTTCGCGCACCGTTCGTTTACGCCACCGGACATCCATGCGGAAGGTCATGATTCGGTTCACGAGGTCATAGCGGGGGGCGATCGAATCGAACATCGATCGGACAGCCCGGACTTTCTCGTCACCTTGGGGGAGATTTTCTGCATCCATGTCGACCACGAGTTCAGCCTACGGGTGCTGGCGGTTCGCGACCGTATCGGAGGCGATAGGGCTAGAGATCAACGAGTGCGTGTGCGGTCAGAGCGGGAAAGAGATTGCTCAAGGTCGTTGGCTGGGTCCCAGCAATGACGTCGTCGACGCGTCGTGCCAGTTCCTCGGCACCCCAGCGGCCGAGCACCAGCGCCGGAAACCAATCGGGGGCGATGGCAACGTCGTCGGGAGAAGGCGGATCATTGACGGTTGAGGCCGAACGTACGTCGGCGATCGTTTCGCCATGTATCTCGATGACGATCGCCGAGGTAAACAACGACAGTCGAAGTTTTCGGTCCGGTTCCGGGGCGGAAATGACACCTAGGCGTCGATCGAATTCCGGTCGGAGGAGACGGAGCAGTTCGACAGGATCGGGTGTGCGCGCGGAAATCCCGAAGGGAAGGGGAATCACAGGACCCTGCGCCGCAAGGTGATCTCGCCACACCGAATTGCCACAGTCGAGTGCGAGCAGGCCGCTGCTCCTGATCGCTGCGAGTGCGGCATGGATCCGGCAAGCAACGCCGGGTGAATCTGCATACGACGACTGAATGCGCAGAACGTCGTCACCATCGCGATGGGCACGGGTAAACCCGACGATCGCTCCACCTGATTCGGCGACGATGAGATGGTCCGTGTCGGAACCGAACTCGGAAATATCGAACCATGTTTCCGAAGCGAATTCTCCCGGGGCGATGTCGAATCCCGACATGCATGCAGCTACGTAATGGTCGATGCGGCTCATGTCCGCGCTAACTGCAGGTCGGATGGTGATCGATCCGGTCTCGCCGCGGGAGGCGGATGAAGAATCCTCTGTACCGATTCTGGGGAGTACAACCATCCCTGGTGGATTCAGTGCATAACCGAATCCGAACTGCCGGTAGAAGTACGGAAGTCCATCAGTTAGTTGGACGAGATCACCGCGACGATCGCTGTCGGCAAGGAGTTCCCGGACGAGGCTCGAAGCGTGGCCTCGTCCGCGGTGGCTCTCTCTCGTGGCGACAAAGTCGACCCGCGCGGCAGGGATCGAAACGGAACCGAGACGGATTGATGTCGGAAGGCACGCAGCAATTGACACGATCGATGAAGATTTTCCGGCAGATGCCGACTCATCTCGAACGACTCGCCACGAGCCCGGAACCTCGAGGGATTGTTGGAGCCACGCTCGGGCCGCAGGAACTTCGTGGCGACCAAGCACGGTTTCTATGACGTCGATGATCTGATCGACATCGTCGAAGCGGGCCTCGTCGGTGATGACAGGCCGTTCAGTCAACGTCGTGTCGTTGACGATGTCGGTGCAGTGGTCGAACTCGAACTCGTCCCGGAACCGGTTGCCGACGGCGTGGTCACTCTTGGGGTCGGAATGCCGAACTTTGAAAGATTCGAAACGCTCGGATGGGCTGCCCCGGCTGGTCCCTTCGAAAACGCGCCGAGAATGTTCTCGGTGACCTTGACCACGCGGCATTCGACGTTGGTGCTCGGTCCGTTCGGGCAAATCGCGTCGACGGTCGGCGACCATCCGAATGTTCCAGCGGAAAAAACGCCAGCGCCGCTCGGTGCCGAATACCACGTCGAGTTGGCCCATGAGGTGAGCGTCTTGCAGGTAACGGGAGAATGGGCGATGACCTGGATGTTGGCGGGGGTCGGTACGCCCTGAGTGACACGGTCGTATTCGTTACCAACCATTTTGGGAACTCGGTCGCCGTTCTTAAAGCCGGAACCCTCAAACATCCAGGCGGATGCGTCGCCAACAACCCAGTCGGCAGAGACAGGATTGCATTCGTAATAGTTCCCGATGAGCGAACTCTCGGGGTTCGCGTTCGGGGCCTCGCGGAAACTGGTGGTGACCTCAGCGGGGTTTTTGCCGTTGAGCGGATCACGCGACGCGTCCCGGTAGTTGACCATCTTCCGGCTGGAACCGCCTGGGGAATTCTCGAGGCGGATCCGTCGATACACATTGTTTGCGCCGAAGAAACCGAGGTTCACGCCGGCATCGCGAGCGGCTTCCAGGTTCGTGCGCATCTGCACCGTGTAGTACTCGTCGTGTCCCGGGATGATGATGCCGCGATGGTTCAGAGCGAGTTCGCCACGCTCATGAAGATCGATGTTGGTCCAGTAGGAGACGTCGTAACCGACGCGTTCCACGAACCAGATGAACTCAAACTCGCGGCCGAGGAATTCGCCACTGCCGTTGCCGGTGTACGGGCGATCGAAGCTGACCACATCAGCCCGTCCGCTGTTGCCGGTGTAGATGCTGGCGCCGCCCCAACCGTTGTAGGCCTGCCACGTCGTCACCGCGCTCTGCATGAGGAGATCTGATCGGCTTCCGTCATCACGAATCACGAGAGGTACGAACGTCGCGCCACCGTTGTCGCTCTCGAGCCGGAGGAGATACTGCCCTGGAGGCCATGTCTCGTCGGTGTCGATCGTGAGCGACGGTGTCCATGGTGCGCTCCACGTCTTTGTGGCGCTCTCGACCGTTGCTTTCGGCTGGTTCACCCCGGGTTGTGGGGCGCTGCGCCAGACGAGCCGTCCGCCGGGACCGCCATACCAACCGATCCGATAGGCAGACACCTGCCAGCTTTTCGCCGCGGTCGAAACATAAATGGTGACGGACTCGCTGAAGTTGATGCTGGTCGCGCTGGCGTAGCCCTGGATCTTTGCCCACATCGCCCTGTCGTCGGGGATATGCCAATCGGTGGTTCCCGATTTCGCGTTCTCCTCCGCGATCCACCCGGCCTTGCGATATTTGGCGATGGGATCGCTAGGAGAAGTCACTTGTGCGCTTTTCCCAGCCCGTGAAGTTGGATCGGTGGCCTGTGAACTTGAAGCACCGGAGTCGAGGGTCGCAAACCGAATCCCCGCGAATGCCAAGAGGATCACGATCGCTGTGACCCCGAGGATCTCCAATGTTCGTCGATTAGCGCTGCGCTTAGTCACCGATCGGTCAGGCTAGAGCGACATCGGGGGGTTGGCATGTCAGGGATGGATCAGTCGGCCGATCCGGAGTTGACGACTGATTTCGCCCATCGGTAATCGGACTTTCCTGCGGGCGAGCGCACGACGTGGTCGACGAAGAGGATTTCCTTCGGGAACTTATATCGAGCGATGTGCTGTCCACAGACGTCGAGAAGTTCGGCGCTGTCGACAGCAAACCCGTCGCGCAACTGCACGATGGCGACGACCTCTTGGCCCCATCGGGTGGAATCGCGTCCGGTGACGATGACGTCGTAGACAGCCGGATGATGAGCAAGTGCCGCTTCGACCTCTTCGGCGAAGATCTTCTCGCCGCCGGAATTGATGGTGACGGAATCGCGCCCATGTAGTTCAAGAAGTCCGTCGGCGTTCACGCGAGCCCGATCGCCGGGAACTGAATAGCGAACCCCATCGATCGTCGGGAACGTGCGGGCTGTCTTTTGTTCATCGCCGAGGTAACCAAGCGGTACCCGACCCTGCTGGGCGAGCCAGCCAAGTTCGTCGGTCCCGGTTCCGAGCACCTTGGAGAGGTCCTCGCTCACAATCGCCATGCCCTTGCCGGGGTTGAACGTGCCGGTGCTGACCGGTCCACCGGCGCCAATGATCTGACTCGCTTGCTGGCCGGTTTCCGACGAACCGAGACCGTCCATGATCGCCATGCTTGGGAGTCGCTGCAGGAGGCTTCCCTTGACCGGCGCCGAGAGGGCGGCCCCGCCGCTGACGATGAGCATCAACGACGAGAGATCATGTGGAGCCCGGTCAATCTCGTCGAGGAGTGGGCGGCCGAACGCATCGCCCACGATAAGCATGATGTTGACCTTCTCTCGCTCGACCGTGGCACACACATCGGCGGCGTCGAACGTGGAGGCGCGGTCGGGAAGCACGATGGTATTCCCATTGCCGAAGGCGTTGATCGCCATCCAATGCGCGGCGCCGTGCATGAACGGTGCTGACGGAAGGACGCGGGTTCCGCCCTCAAGAGCGTTCTCGACGATCGCGTCGAGCGACAGGTATTCGTCACCAGTCGAAATCTTCCGGCCACCGAGTGCGGCGGGGTAGATGTCGCCCTGACGCCAAAGCACACCCTTGGGCATGCCCGTGGTGCCGCCGGTGTAGAGGATGTAGAGATCATCGGCCGACACCTCGAGCGGAACGAATGGCGGGGCGGATACGAGGGCCTCTTCGTACCATTCGGCACCGGGAAGCAGCTCGTTCTCTGAATCGTCTGGGACCTGCAGCAGCACCTGAAGATCAGGAAGGTCCGCCCGGATCGCCTGCAATGTCGGAGCGAACGCCGAGTGGAAGACAATGGCGCGCGCTCCGGAGTCGGCGAGGAGATAACGGAGTTCCTCGGCTACGTAGCGATAGTTGACATTGAACGGAGCGACTCGTGCGGCATACGCGCCGATCATGCTCTCGAGATATTCCGGACAGTTGTGGAGATAAACGGCGAGGTGGTCCTGACCGGACTCCCATCCCCGAAGTTCGGATCGATTCTGATGAGAACCGAGGCCGCGTGCACCGAGGGCTGACGCGAGTTGGTCGGTGCGGGCCAGAAACTGGGCGTAGGTGAGGCGAGTGTCCTGGTGCACGAGCGCCTCCCGAGTGGGGACGGCACCGGCAACAGCCCGCACGACCTGCGACAGATTGAAATCCATGAGTTCCCCCGGTTGCACTCCTGTCACCACGACAGGAAACGTGTCGCCGGATGGTACCGGCCGACGGCCTTCAGCGCGAGGGCGGGGATTGGATTCAGCGGAACCAGATCCGCTGGTATTCGCGGCTCTGCGGGTGCACAAGCAATGCGAACAGGGCCACCGGGAAGATCAGGCTGATGAGGAGGGTGATGCTCAGAATCGAGCCAACACCGTTGGCGCCGACGTAGGCGACGAAGGGGAGCAGCCCGGCACCGGCGACGAGGACGCCGATCCAGTAGCCCCAGCGCTTTTCGTTGGCGATGCCGAATCCGGCAGCGGCCTGACCGGCCACGATTGGCAGCCCGAGAAGACTGAACAACCCGCCACCGAGGACGCCGAAAACCGCGGAGATGTAGAACAACATGACGGCGATCTGAAGAGTCTGAGGTTGGGTTGGGTTTGTCCAGCGGCGGGTTTCCATGGGTGACAGTCTGTCAGCGGAGGAGACCGTGGACCACGCGTCAGATCGTGAAATTGTTGGAATTGTGCTGGCGGCTGGAGCCGGGACCCGATTAGATCCGCTCAATTCGGGGCGGCCGAAGCCGCTATGTCCTATCGGCAACGTCGCTCTTCTCGACCTCGCAATCGACAGGATCCACCGCCACACCGGAGCAGTGGCAGTCAATCTGCATCACGGCGCGGAGGAGATCCTTGATCACCTCGGACGCACTAGGGAAGTGAACAGTTCAGAACTTCATGTCTCCGTCGAGAAACCCGAAGCATTAGGAACGGCCGGTGGTATTGCGAACCTTCTTCCGTGGATCGACGGTCGCGATGTGCTCGTCGTTAACGCTGATGCATGGAGCACAGACCCGCTCGATGACTTGCTGGCCTCCAGGAACCCCGACCGGGTAACGGTGCTTGCCCACGAGACCAATGTTTTCGGCCCGACGATCGGTGTTGTAGCGAGTGTCCTTCCATGGTCATTCGTGATGGACCTCAAGTCAGTCCCGACTGGCCTCTACGAGGTCGTCTGGCGAAACGCCAATGACGTGGGTGAACTCGACGTCTTTCGATCCGAATCGCCGTTTGTCGATTGCGGAACTCCGGGCGACTACCTCAGGGCAAACATGCTCGCCGTCGGACTCGTCGGCGAGTCGATCATCGATCCTTCGGCCACGATCGGCGAGCGGGCGCGGATCAGCGGCAGCGTCATCGGACCCGGCGCCGTCATCAAGGGATCGGTGACGGCTTCAGTCGTCTGGGCCGATCAGGTTGTCGGGATTGACGAGGCTCTCGACGGAATGATCCGCGCCACGCCGGAGATCACGCTTCGCCCGGCACCCCGCGGCGCGTAGCGCCGAGTGTGATCTCGCTCGATGCGTTCTTCCCGATCTCGTGTGACGCGCGCAGCTGTCCGCACGCCGCATCGATCTCGGTTCCGCGATTGGCGCGCACAGTGGCATTGACACCGAGATCGCACAACCGCTCGCAGAAAACCTTCACTCGTTCGGGTGACGACCCGACGGTGGGCCATCCGGGAGTGGCATTGAGCGGAATGAGATTCACGTGAGCACGTAGATCACGCGCGATGGCCGCGAGTTCACGAATGTCGGAATCACGATCGTTTACATCGCCGATGAGCGCCCATTCAAACGACAATCGTCGATTCTTTGCCTCGAGATAATCGCCGCACGCAGCAACGAGATCACCAATCGGGTATCTGCGATTGATGGGGACGAGTTCGTCGCGGAGTGTGTCGTTCGCGGCATGAAGCGAGACAGCGAGATTGACCGGCAGCGGCTCGGTTGCCAGTCGGCGGATCCCAGGGATGATCCCGACAGTGGAGATTGTGAGGTGTCGGGCCGAGAGGCCGAGATCGCCGTGGATTCGAGTGACCGCTCCGATGACGCGGTCGTAATTGGCCATGGGTTCGCCCATACCCATGAACACCACATTCGAGAGCCGCCGACTCGGGGTGCCCTCGGTGGCGCGTCTCGCCGCGATCACGACCTGCTCGACGATTTCACCGACCGAAAGATTCCGTTCAAAGCCGGCCTGGCCGGTCGCACAAAATCCGCAGCCCATCGCGCAGCCAGCCTGGGTGCTGACACAAACGGTCGACCTGTCGCGGTAATGCATGAGGACGGTTTCGATCGAAGCGCCATCGGACAATGACCAAAGCCATTTCACCGTGTCGCCATTGTCGCTGACCGATTCGGCCACGGGGGCGAGCGCCGGCGGAAGCTCCTCGACCAATCGGGATCTGAGTGATTTCGGAAGCGTGCTCAGTTCGTCCGGCGCAAGCTTGTGTTCGTAAAGGCCGGTCCAGATCTGGTCAACCCGGTAACGGGGTTCACCCTCGAGCATCGACGCGAGATCGTCTCTGGTGAGGTCGTATCGGGTTGTCTTCACAGGTGCGAGGTCGCGGGAGGAGGAGTTCCTTCGGCAGCCCACCAGCGATGGACCCCATGGATATGGAATCCCATCTTTTCGTACATGGTGACCGCCGCGATGTTGCCGCTCTCGACATGAAGCATGCCGATGGTGATTCCCGCGTCGGAAAGCAGTTGCAGTCCGGCCATCGTGAGCGCCCGGCCGAGTCCTAATCCGTGTGAATCCGGATCGACCGCAATCACATAGATCTCGCCTAGGTGGGGTTCATCGCCGAGGGCTTCATGGACCTTCGTCCAGCAGAATCCGTCAAGCCTGCCGTTGGTTTCGTGAACGAGAAATCCATCCGGATCGAACCAAGGCTCAGCCATGCGTCCGTGAAGATCGTCGACCGTCAAGTGCGAACGATCGGGATGCCAAGCGAAGGCCCGGTTGTTCACCGAAAGAAAGGCGTCGGTGTCACGTTCGGTGAATGGACGGACGTCGAGGTCAGTCCGTTCGGCGAGCGGAAGGGGCCTGCGGAGCTGAAGGATTTCGCGGCAGCACACAAGCCCGTGCTCGGTTGCGTAGTCGTCGTCGGCCGCCGAAGCCGGATCCGCCTCAAGCAGCACGAGGGTGTTGTTGTCATCACGGATTTCGGCACGCACATCTCTGAGGCTACTTGTGCGCCACCGCTAGGGTTCTTTTGGCAATGACCAGACCGCGCACTCCTAAAGGACGGACCCGAGAGGTCCTGGCTCGGCTCAGGGATGAATACCCGGACGCGCACTGCGAACTCGATCATCGCAATCCGTTTGAGCTGCTGGCCGCGACCATCCTCTCGGCGCAGTGCACCGATGTGCGGGTGAATCTTGTGACACCGGCGCTCTTCGCACGGTTCCCCTCACCCGAGGATCTGGCGGTGGCCTCCCAAGAGGAGGTGGAGGAGCTCGTTCGAAGTACAGGGTTCTACAGGAACAAGGCGCGATCGCTGATCGGCATGGCGCAGGCGCTCGTCGAACGCTTTGGTGGTCAGGTCCCCTCGTCTATGGAGGATCTGGTGGGGGTGCCTGGCGTTGGCCGCAAAACGGCGAATGTCGTGCGCAGCGTGGCCATGGATCTTCCCGGGCTCCCAGTCGACACACATGTGGGTCGGCTCTCGCTGCGGCTGAAACTGACGGACCAGACCGATCCGGTCAAGGTCGAGCATGCGCTCAACGAGATGGTGCGCCCCGCGGACCGGGGACTGTTCAGCCTCCTGCTGATCCTGCACGGACGGCGGGCGTGTCCGGCCCGCAAACCCAGGTGTGCCGAGTGCATTCTGAATGACTTCTGCCCCAGTTCGACGGTTTGATTCCACTACCTCGGAAAATGTGGAAATCAGGCCCTGACGATACGGTGACCTGCCTTTTGACGATCGTGTGACACTTGTCCGGCGGCGGCCTTTTTGGATCATTTTCGTCAAATTCCCAAATTTGGTGCGATACATTCCCTTACGCCAGGTCCCGCCACCTGGCATGGCGTCAACATCTGGGATCCGCCGCCCAGTGACGCCTCGTCGACGCCCCTTTAGGGGCGTCGGCATCTTTTTGCGCCAAGTTTGTCTGGAATACTCGCCAGCGTGGAGAACAGGGAAGCGCAACTCTCGAGTGTCACGACGAGCCTTGACGATCTTGTCGAACGCGTGAGCCGAGTCGCCGAGGAAGTTCACGCGGCCGGTGACGAGTCATTGGCCTACGACCTGTTTGAAGTCGAACGATCGTTACGAACCGCCCACCGCCGATTGGTCGCCGCCACGCGCCGCATGAAATAGGCGCAACGTCTGGTTCTGGCGGTCGATGATCGATGGTCGCGAATGGCCTGTGCCGATCTGCATAATTGGTTCGGGTTCCCGTGGGCAGGACCACTAGCGTCTTGCCTCGTGTTGAACCGTCTTGATCTTCGTGGCCGAACCGGTGCCGATCTCGTCACCGATCTACCGCGTCCCGATCCTGGTGGCGAAGGCCCGATCGCAGCGGTTCAGGCAATCGTGGCCGACGTGCGCGACCGTGGCGATGCTGCCGTGCGCGACTACACCGAGCGTTTCGACGGGGTGTCGGCGGATTCCTATCGCGTAAGCCAGCAGGAGATTGATGCCGCACTTACCGATGCGCCAGCCGCACTGGTCGCTGCGCTAACCGCTGCCCGCGACTCTGTTCGCGCTTTTCACGAGACCCAGCGACGTTCAGATCATTCCTTCACCCGCGACGGCATAACGGTCCGTGGCCGTTCAGTCCCCGTAGACCGGGCCGGTTGCTATGTGCCCGGGGGGCGAGGTTCGTATCCATCTTCGGTCCTCATGACAGCGATACCCGCCCGTGTCGCAGGCGTGCCCGAGGTGGTCTTGTGCACGCCGCCCGATCGCGAGACCGGTCGAATCGCGACAGCAACCCTCGCTGCCGCTGCTCTGGCCGGTGTCGACGAGGTCTATGCAGTTGGTGGCGCTCAGGCAGTCGCAGCGATGGCATACGGAACGGAATCGCTTGCTGCTGTGGACGTCATCGCCGGACCGGGCAACGTGTTCGTTGCACTCGCGAAGCGCGAAGTGGCCGGACTCGTCGGTGTTCCGATGGCGTTCGCCGGTCCATCGGAGATCGTCGTGGTTGCCGATAGCAGCGCACCGGTGGATTTCGTGGCGATCGATCTCATGGTCCAGGCCGAGCACGGACCCGACGGTCTGGCGTGGTTGATCACTTGGGACGAATCGGTTGCCGACGCCGTCGACACAGCACTGATGCGACTCGTCGGCGATGCTCCCCGCAAGAGCGAGATTGAGGCAACGTTTGCTCAGGGCGGTTTCTGTGCGCTTGTTGACGGACCCGAAGCGGCCATGGTCGTTGCCAATCACATCGCACCTGAACACCTTGAACTCATCACGTCTGATCCCGAGTCACTCGTTCCGGCGGTCCGTCACGCAGGGGCAGTTTTCCTCGGACCTTTGGCGCCTGCGTCGATCGGTGACTACGTGGCCGGTCCCAGTCACGTTCTTCCCACGTTCGGTAGCGCTCGTTATGGCAGTGCATTGACGGTCGACGATTTCACAAAGCAGGTCCATGTGATCGACGTCGATCGAAAAGGTTTCGACATCGCTGCCCCTGTCGTCGCCGAACTGGCCGACGCAGAAGGTTTCGCCGCGCACGCGGAATCGGTCCGCCTCCGCCAACGCGCGCTCGGGGTGGAGTGATGATCCAACCGCGAGATGACGTCGCTCTGATGGAGGGATATCACTCCCCGCAGGTGAACGTCGCCGTTCGCCTAAACACGAATGAATCTCCCGAAGCACCGCCCGAGGGATGGTCTCGCGATCTTGCTGCGGCTGTTGCGTCAGTCGACTGGCATCGCTATCCCGATCGTGCGGCGCTGCAACTCCGATCCGCCATCGGTGAACTTCATGGCATCGGACCAGAACAGATCTTTGTGGCCAATGGATCGAACGAAGTGCTGCAAACCGTGATGCTGACCTACGGCGGAGCGGGTCGTACCGCCGCGGTGTGGGAGCCGACCTATGCGTTGCACTCCCACATCTCGCGGATAGCGGGTACGGCGGTCGCCGAAGGGCGGCGCGCCGACGATCTCTCCATCGACATGGAGGAAGTCCGTCGCGTCATCCGCGGATCGCGCCCCGCCGTCTCGTTTCTCTGTTCTCCGAACAACCCAACTGGAATCGTGGACGACGAATCGGTCGTCCGCGCGACGCTTGCTGAGGTTGAGGCCGTGGACGGCCTCCTCGTGGTGGATGAGGCGTATGGTCAGTTCGCTCCGTGGTCGGCAGTCGGGATGATCGACGCGGATACGCCTTTGGTCGTGACTCGGACGTTCTCGAAGACCTGGTCGATGGCCGCGGCTCGTCTCGGCTATCTCGTGGGTCCGGCACAGATCGTCTCCGAACTCGACAAGGTCGTCCTTCCGTATCACCTTGACGCCCTGAAACAGATCGCTGGATCTCTGGCACTTGGTTATCTCGACGAAATGAATGCCCGGGTCGATCGCCTCGTTGCCGAGCGCGACCGGATGAGTGCTGCTCTGGCAGAACTTCCCGTCGAAACGTGGCCCTCGGGTGCCAATTTCATCTTGTTCCGTCCCCTCGGAATGGACGGAGCCTCGGTGTGGGAGGGTCTCGTGGAACGATCAGTACTTGTCCGCAACTTCTCGTCGATGCCCCACCTCAGTGGATGCCTTCGGGTTACCGTCGGAACACCAGCCGAAGACGACGCATTTCTCGCTGCCCTGAAGGAAGTTCTCGCATGAGTGCACAACCCACACCTGACGATCGCCGGGCCGCCACCGTGGCTCGGAAAACCGGCGAGACCGAAATCGCCATCGAGATCGATCTCGATGGCAACGGTCGTGTGGAGACATCGACGGGAATACCGTTCTTCGATCACATGCTGGCCCAGTTGGGGCGGCATGGCGGTTTCGATCTGATCGTGAACGCATCGGGTGATCTGCACATTGATGCGCATCACACCGTCGAAGATGTCGGCATCGCTCTGGGTGAGGCATTCGCCGTGGCAGCCGGAAACAAGGCCGGTGTGACGCGTTTCGCGTCGAACCGGGTTCCTCTTGACGAGGCGCTCATCGATGTCGCTCTCGATCTTTCGGGTCGTCCCTTCCTGTATTACGAAGTCGAGTTTCCCGGTCAGAAAATTCTCAGCGATCCGCCGTTCGATCCCCAGTTGGTCGAAGAGTTCTGGCGCGCTTTTGTGACCGCCGCCGGAATCACGCTGCATGTGACGCGCGTTCGTGGTGTCAATACCCATCACATCGTCGAGGCAACCTTCAAGGGTGTGGCCCGCTCGCTACGCGACGCGGTCCGCATCGAAGGAGGAGGAGTTCCCTCCACCAAGGGCGTGTTGTGACCGACCCGGACTCCCGGCCGCTCATCGCCGTCCTCGATTACGGGATCGGCAACCTCCGTTCAGCCCAGAAGGCATTGCAGCATGTCGGTGCCGACGCGCGGCTTACTGCCGACGCGGGATTGATTCGTGACGCCGATGCAGTTGTTCTTCCCGGCGTCGGCGCTTTCGGAGCCTGCATGAGCGCTCTGCGTTCCTCGGGACTCGACGAACTCGCCATCGAGTCGGCGACGGACAACCGTCCTTTCCTCGGCATCTGTGTCGGCATGCAGCTGCTCTACGAAGGATCCGACGAATCGCCCGGAGTTGCCGGCCTTGGAGTTCTACCCGGTGTCCTGCGACTACTGCCCGACACCGTGAAACGGCCGCAGATGCAATGGAACCGACTCTCAGTTGACCGTCCGTCAGCACTTTTCGCGACGGTTGATGATCCAGTTTGGGTGTATTTCGTTCACTCCTACGCCGCAGATGCCGACGCTCCATTTGTGGTCGCAACCTGTGACTACGGGGGTCTGGTGGCCGCGGCGGTTGAGCGCGGTTCGCTTTGGGCAACGCAATTTCATCCTGAAAAATCAGGCGGGACCGGGCTCGAGATGCTCGGCGCATTTGTCGATGTCGCACGAACCGGAGCAGCAGTCTGATGGACCTCTATCCCGCAATTGATCTCCGTGATGGCCGAGCCGTGCGGCTGTACCAGGGTGACTACGGCAAGGAAACGATCTACAACGACGATCCGGTTGCACAGGCAGTCGCGTTCGCCGAGGCCGGTGCCGCGTGGATTCATGTTGTTGATCTCGACGCAGCGCGCAGCGGCACCCCGCGCAATCGAGAGATCATCGCCGCGATCGCAGATGCGGTGAGCGTGCCGATCCAGACCGGCGGTGGCATCCGCGACGAAGCGTCCGCTGACGCGCTTTTCGCGGTCGGTGTCTCGCGGATCGTTCTCGGGACGGCAGCACTCGAGCAACCGGAACTGGTTCGGTCTCTTGCATCGCGGATGTCGGTCGCCGTGGGCCTGGACGCACGCGGGCGCGAGGTGGCCGTTCGTGGTTGGGAAGAAGGGTCAGGTCGTGACCTT
The DNA here is from genome assembly GCA_044239895.1 of Acidimicrobiales bacterium. Taxonomy (GTDB): domain Bacteria; phylum Actinomycetota; class Acidimicrobiia; order Acidimicrobiales; family Acidimicrobilacustridaceae; genus Acidimicrobilacustris. Next base: position 61,906 of record JBIIAM010000002.1, read on the forward strand.
CTTGACGTCGCCAAGGAGTTTGCCGACGCCGGCGTCGAGGCGCTCATTGTCACCGAGATCGGCCGGGACGGAACTCTGAGTGGGCCGGACCTCGTCGGATTGGGTGATGTCCTTGATTCCACTGAGTTGCCCGTGATCGCTTCGGGAGGCGTCGGATCCCTCGACGATCTTCGTGCCCTCGACCGACTCCGCTCGGGTGGCCGCAGACTCTCTGGGGCAATCGTTGGGCGTGCGCTCTACGAGGGCGCGTTCACACTTGGTGAAGCCTTAGCTGCCTCGGCAACGTCGCCGGATGGAACGGTCTGATCGTATGAGGACCGCGCGAGTTATTCCGTGTCTTGATGTCGATGCCGGTCGCGTCGTGAAAGGCGTGAATTTCATTGGCTTGCGTGATGCTGGCGATCCGGTGGAACTCGCGTCGCGCTACGACGCTGAAGGCGCCGATGAACTCATCTTCCTCGACATCACTGCATCATCAGACCAACGCGAGACGATTGTCGACGTAGTTCGTCGCACCGCCGAGCAGGTTTTCATTCCGTTCACGATCGGTGGCGGGATACGCAGCGTCGATGACGCGCGCCGCTTGCTGCGTGCCGGGGCCGACAAGGTCTCGGTAAACACGGCGGCCGTGGAGCGTCCTGAACTGATCTCGGAGATCGCTGCCGAGTTCGGCAACCAGTGCGCGGTCGTGGCCATCGATGCTCGCCGACGCCGTACCCCCGAGGGTGATGTACGGGATGGATGGGAAGTATTCATCCACGGAGGGCGCACGGCGACGGGGCTTGATGTCATCGACTGGGCGCGAAGAGCAGAACAACTCGGAGCCGGTGAGATCCTTCTCACGTCCATGGACCGCGACGGAACCCGCGACGGTTTCGATCTCGAACTGACAGCGGCGGTTTGCGCTTCGGTCGGCGTGCCCGTCATCGCGTCCGGTGGCGTCGGTTCGCTACAGCACTTGGTCGAGGGCGTCACCATTGGGAATGCTGATGCAGTCCTCGCAGCGTCGATCTTCCATTTCGGTGAGCACACGGTTCATGAAGCCAAGGCACATCTTGCTGCCGCTGGCGTGAACGTCCGTCCTTGATCAGCCTCGCCCACGTTGGGATTGCCGAGGGAACACGCGAGAAATGCTCAGGCGAGTTCGGCCAGAAATGACGCCACGAGGCGAGCGGCCTTGTCGGTGCGACCCACAAGGAAATGATCGCCACCTTTGATGGTTTCCAATCGGGTGTTCGTCCAACCTTCAGTGGCAACGGCCGCGGCATCGGGGACAAGGAATTGGTCGTGTTCAGGAATGATGAGGAGCTTCGGGCGGGGATCGGATCCAGCGGCGGCACCAATTTCCTCCCGGGGGAGTATGCGCAGCGGAGGAGCGATTCCGATCCAGCCGTCGAGTCGCTCGTCAGTCATCGAAAGTGAGACATCAGCGCCGAATGACCAACCGCAGAGAACGAGCGGACGTTGGGGCCACAGCGGGACGAGGGCATCGATAGCGGCAGTGATGTCGAGCGACTCGGCCCTGCCATCGCCGTATTGACCTTCGGATTTACCCACACCGCGAAAGTTGAAGCGCAGCACGCCGATACCTCGGAGCGGGAGGAGTCGGAAGAGCTCACTTGTCACGAGTGAGGTCATCGACCCGCCCTGGAGGGGATGGGGATGGGCCAGGACGACGGCGCCGGTCACGGGTTCATCGGTAGGAGCGGCCGGATCAGGGAGCCGAACCTCGGCTTCGAGGGCGATGCCGTCGGCGGTGTGGAGGGTCAGTGGGAGAGGGGCTTCGTCGTCAGTCACGATCCGAGACGGTACCGTCACAGCGTGACCTCACCCCAGACAGTGGACATGTTGAGTGACGGCGTCGGACGTTCAGGCGAGAGTCTGCCGATCAAGATGCTCAGCGACCGAGTGCTCGTGGACATCGGTGGTCCTGAGGGGGAGCGGCGCTCGACTGGCGGAATCCTGATTCCGGCGACGGCTCAGCTGAACAAGCGGCTCGTGTGGGCCGAGGTCGTGGCCGTCGGTCCGAATGTCCGTGCAATGGAACCGGGCGATCAGGTTTTGTTCAGCCCTGAGGATCGCTATGAGGTCGAGGTCCGGGGCTCGGACTACATCATCTTGCGCGAACGCGATGTCCACGCTGTCGCGGCGGAGCGTCTCGCCGAGGGCAGCACCGGGCTCTATCTCTGATCCTGCAGTCACGGTTGGGCGAAACCCGTTCGTGGCCCGCAGCCCGCACCGCTAGCGTTGCCGCATGCCTGAGAGCGTCCCGATCACCGTCACCGCCGAACAACTCGCCGCTGTCACCTACAACTCTGATGGTCTTGTTCCTGCCATCGTGCAAGAACAGGGAACAGGCCGAGTCCTCATGATGGCATGGATGAACGCAGATTCGCTGCGCACGACGCTCGAAACCGGTCGCACCTGGTTCTGGAGCCGTTCGCGTCAGGAGTACTGGTGCAAGGGTGAAACGTCTGGCGATCGCCAGTATGTACGCGAGGCCTATTTCGACTGTGACGGCGACACGTTGCTCTTTGTCGTCGAGCAGGAGGGCAAGGGCGCCTGCCACACGGGCAACTTCTCCTGTTTCTTCACCTCTTTCGGTTCGAACGACTGAACCGATGCACAAGCCGACCCGCGACGAGTTCCACTCTTTGGCGCAACTTCACACAGTTGTTCCTGTGTGGCGAGAACTTTTGGCCGACCTGATCACTCCGGTCGCAGCATTTGCGCGTCTTTGTGGCGACGATCAGCCGGGTTTCCTCTTCGAGTCGGTGGAACACGGCGAGCGTTGGAGCCGCTGGTCATTCCTCGGTCGGAATCCTCTTGCGACGCTGATCCTCAGCGATGGGGTTCTGTCGGTCGAAGGCGATCTGCCGGCGGAGATGCCGCGCGACAACGGGATACTGGCCGCGATCGAATGGATCCTTGAGCGTTATCGTTCACCGGTTCTCGACGAACTTCCGCCGCTGCATGGCGGCGTCGTCGGCTATCTCGGTTATGACGTAGTTCGCGAGGTCGAACACCTTCCCTCGATTCCGCACGACGCGACGGGTTATCCCGATGCCGTCATGTCGATCATCGGTCAACTCGCGGCGTTCGACCATTTTCGTCAGCGGGTGACGCTGATCGAGAACGTGCTCGTTCCTGCGGGAGCAGGACGGGATGAACTCGATCGTCTCTACGACGAAGCCATCGTCCGTCTCGACCAGCTCGCAGTCGATGGGGCGAAGCCGCTCGACGAACCGATGGTGGTTCCCCCTCCGGCCGAGCCGGTGCTTCCTGCTGTCAGTTCGTCGATGTCGACGGCGCAGTACGCGGCAGCTGTTGATGCGGCGAAGGAGCACATCCTCGCCGGTGACATTTTCCAGGTCGTTTTGTCGCAGCGTTTCTCGTTCCCGCTCGAAGCAGATCCGTTTGATTTCTACCGTGTGCTTCGTCAAGTCAATCCGAGCCCGTACATGTACTTCCTGCGCACCGATGCACTCAGCCTGGCCGGGTCGTCACCTGAGCCGATGGTGAAACTCGTCGACGGGCGCGTCATTTCTCGGCCGATCGCTGGGACGCGACGGCGAGGGGCGACCGATGAGGAGGATCGCCGTCTCGGTGCAGAACTCCGCGAGCATCCAAAGGAACTGGCCGAGCACGTGATGCTCATCGATCTGGCCCGCAACGACGTGGGAAGGGTTGTTTCGTTCGGTACCGAACAGGTCGACGAGATGATGGTTCTCGAGCGTTACAGCCACGTGATGCATCTCACCTCGCAGGTTTCAGGTGAGCTGGCTCCGGGACGAACGCCGATCGATGTCCTCCGGGCGACGCTGCCGGCCGGAACGGTTTCGGGTGCGCCAAAGGTTCGGGCGATGCAGATAATCGATGAACTCGAACCGGTGAAGCGCGGTCCCTATGCCGGTGTCGTGGGGTACATCGATTTCTCGGGAACGATCGACACGGCAATCGCTATCCGCACCCTTGTCGTTGGTGCCGACGGAATGGCGCACGTCCAGGCCGGCGCAGGCATCGTGGTCGACAGCGTTCCCGAACATGAAGACCTCGAATGTCACAACAAGGCGCGGGCGTTACTCAGCGCGGTCGACGGTGCCCGACAGATGACAGCTCAGCGTCGGGGCCGGCTTCAATCCTGAGTGATTCGGCCGGTTGCTGGTGCAATCAGCTCCTCGGGCTGCGACACTTGACCCATGACTGCTTGGACGATTGACGAGATCCGCGACGGGTTCGATGCATTGAACGGGACGGGTGCGGGAGCGATCGTCGGTCGCGAGGTCATCTCCGTGCAGGGACCAGATGCCGGCCGCTACCTCCAAGGGCAGCTGAGCCAGGACGTGATGGCGATGGCTGGCACGAGTGCGTGGTCGTTCATCCTTCAGCCGAACGGAAAAGTAAGCGCATGGCTCCGAGTTCACCGCCTTGCCGACGACGATTTCCGTCTCGAGATCGAACCCAATTTCGGCGAAGTACTTCTTGCCCGATTGCGGCGATTCCTCCTGCGAACCGACGCGACGATCAGTGAACCGCAGACATGGGCCCTCGTGTGCAACCGCTGGGATCCGTTGACGCCGAAATTCGGCATGGAAGATCACCCCGGTGTGCTGCGTGGTTTCCCAGTCGGTCCCGGTGTGGCCGGCTCGGACCTCTTGCTCGCGGTTGGCGAGGGTGCGGCGGCGAAGTACGTCGACAACGCCGTTGTGTCACCGGCATCGCTCGAGCGTTATCGAATCGTGCACGGCGTGCCTTCACTCGGGGCCGAACTGACTGACGAAACCATTCCTGGCGAGGCGGGGGCGTGGGCAATCGAGGCCTCGGTCAGTTTCACCAAGGGCTGTTACACCGGCCAAGAACTCGTTGCTCGCATTGACAGCCGCGGGGGCAATGTGCCGCGTCCTGTGAGGCTCATCGAGTTGGAGAGCGGCTACGACGTCGGATGCGGCCCATCGGTCGGCGACGAGATTCGGCAGGGCGACGCAGTGATCGGAACAGTTACGAGCACCGCTCCATGTCTCGGTGATTCTCATCCGGCCTTGGTACTTGCGCCTGTGGCCCGCGCTGCTGAAATCGGATCGGCGGTTCAGATTCTTTCCGGCGCCGTTGCGGTGTCGGGAGTCATTGTTGATCCGTTGGCCGGGAGCTGATCGTGGCTGCCCACGGTTCGCCGACCCATTACGAGACGCTCGGCATCGATCCGGCGGCTTCGTCGGATGCCGTTCGCAAGGCATATCTCAAACTGGCGCGGGATCATCATCCCGATTTCCACACCACAGCGACGAGCGCCAATCGTCAGCAGAACGAACGAGAGATGCAGCGGATCAATCAGGCATGGACGGTGCTGGGCGACCCGGCGAAGCGTCGGTCCTATGACGACATGCTCCTTGGTGGTTCGACCTCCGGGACGAATGCCGCGACCGGTCCGGCGCCCGCCCAATACGACTTCGTCCCCTATGACGATGACGACACGGACTACGCCGCACTTCTCGATGACACCCCCACGAACGCGATCCGGATGGAGCGATCGGTGCAGATGGCGCCGGCAATCTGTCTGGCCATTGGACTGGCGATGGTGATCGTCGGGGCAATCGCGCAGATCGGATTTGCGCTGGCTCTCGGTGTCGCTGGCGTGGTTGTCGCCCTCATCGGATTTCTTGCGGCACCGGCGGTAGCTATTTCTCGGAGCCTGCAATCCGAACGCGAATCCTGAGATGATCGCCTAGTATTTCGAGCCATGAGCCAAACCTCGTTGTTCGTAAAGATGGTGTTCCAGCCCGGCAAGCGCGACGAAGGTGTCGCCGCTCTTGAGACAATGCTCCCGACAGTGGAGTCGGAAGGTGGAACGCTCGTCTACTCGTTCCATCTCGATGCTGGTGACGAAAACACCGTCTGGATCTTCGAGCTCTACAGCGACAGTGAAGCCCTCGGGATTCATGGTGGCAGCGAAGCGATGGGCGCCCTTTTCGGTGTACTCACGCCGCTCATGGCCGAACCGCCGATGATGGTCATGGCCACGCCAACCCCAAATGCGAAGGGCCTTCCGCGCTGACGACCTATCTCGACCGAATTCTTGCCGCCCACCGTGCGACGGCAGCCCGCGACGATCGCCCTCTCGACGAACTTGTTGAGAGGGCGATGTCCGTTGCGCCAGCGCGCGGTTTTCGTCAGGCGCTCGAACTAGTTAGTGCCGGCGGTGAGATTGCAGTTATTGCTGAGATCAAACGCCGGTCGCCGTCAAAGGGTGAACTCGCACCCGGACTCGATGCGACCGAACTCGCTCGACGGTATGAAAGTGGCGGGGCGGCGTGTCTGTCGGTCCTCACTGACGTCGACTACTTCGGAGGATCAGTCGAGGATCTTCAAGCGGCGCGGGAAGCCTGCTCGTTACCTGTCCTGAGGAAGGACTTCACGGTGAGTGCCCGAGACGTGTGCGACGCACGGCTTATGGGGGCTGACTGCGTGCTGTTGATTGCGGCCGCTCTTGACCAAGAGGAGCTCTGTTCGTTCCTCAGTCTTACCCACTCCATCGGTTTCGATGCGCTGGTTGAAATCCATGACGAGGCGGAACTGGCTCGGGCGATCGCCGGCGGGGCCGACCTTGTTGGCGTGAATCAGCGCGACCTCGTTACCTTCGAGGTCGACACCGCGCGTGCTGTTCGAATGGCACCCCAGATGCCTGATGGCGTCGTGCGTGTCGCTGAATCTGGCATCACCGGGCCCGCCGACGCCGCTGTCCTCTCCCGGGCGGGCTATCACGCGGTTCTCGTCGGCGAGCATCTCGTGACTTCCGGTGATCCGCTCGCCGGCGTGGCGGCACTTCGCTCGGCTCGCTGATAGCGCTCCCCGGTTTCGGAGACATGCAGCGGTAGCGTTGCCACGGATGTACGTAAAGATCTGTGGAATCACCAACGCCAAAGATGCCCTCTTCGCCGTGGCGATGGGGGCGGACGCGATCGGATTCGTACTCGCACATTCGAAACGGCAGGTCCATCCCGAAGCATTGCGGACGATGACCCTCGAACTGCCGACCGATGTCGTGACGGTTGGTGTCTTCCGAAACGAAGTTCCTGGGCGCATCCTCGAGATCGTCGAACTTGCCGGTCTGCGCGGGGTGCAGCTCCACGGTCAGGAGACGCCTGCCGACGTTGCGCTTCTCCGTCGTCACGTACCGTTCCTCGTGCAGGCATTCACCGTCGATGATCCGCGCCTCGACAGGCTTGACGAGTACGACGTCGACGCCATTCTTCTTGATTCCCCTTCTCCCGGATCGGGTGAGACCTTCGACTGGTCCGGAATTGGTTCTCTGGTCGAATCCCGGCGGGTGATTCTTGCGGGCGGTCTGGATCCAGAGAATGTCGCCATGGCGATTGAAACTGTTCGCCCGTGGGGAGTCGATGTGGCGAGTGGCGTTGAGTCTTCATCCGGGGTCAAGGATCCCGTCAAGGTCCGCCGCTTCATCGCTAATGCAAGAACTGCCCTTTCCGAGTTCCCTCTCGACCCGCCCTCGGCGTAGCCTCGGCGAAGCCCGCCGTCGGGCATCCCCTGTGGAGAGAGGTCAGTTTTCCATGGCTCTTGCAGCGCCTACATCCAGCGGTCGATTCGGTGAGTTCGGTGGACGTTACGTCCCCGAGACTCTGGTTCCTGCCTGTCAGGAACTCGAAGAAGCATTCCGTGATGCCTGGGCTGATCCTCTGTTTCGAGCGGAGCTCGACGGCCTGTTAGCCGATTATGCCGGCCGCCCGTCACCGTTGACCGAATGTCACCGCCTGTCGGCTGAACTCGGCGTTCGGGTGTTGCTCAAGCGGGAAGATCTGAATCACACCGGCAGCCACAAGATCAACAATGTGCTGGGCCAAGGCCTACTGGCCCGCCGGATGGGCAAGAAGCGTCTTGTCGCTGAGACAGGTGCTGGTCAACACGGAGTCGCCTCCGCCACTGTTGCCGCTCTCCTCGGGATGGAGTGCATGGTTTATATGGGTGAGGTCGACATCGAGCGTCAGGCACTCAACGTCTTCCGCATGCGTCTCCTCGGAGCCGAGGTCGTTCCGGCGATGTCAGGAAGTCGCACACTCAAGGACGCGGTCAACGAAGCGATGCGAGATTGGGTCGCCACAGTCGAGACGACGCACTACTGCCTCGGCTCGGTCATGGGTCCGCACCCGTATCCATGGATGGTGCGCGAGTTCCACACCGTCATCGGACTTGAGGCCCGCGAACAATGCGAGGCGCTGCTCGACGGCGGTGTCCCCGATGTCGTAACTGCCTGCGTCGGTGGTGGCTCGAACGCGATCGGCATCTTCTCCGGCTTTGCCGACACCGATGCCGAACTTGTGGGTGTTGAACCTGCTGGTGGTGCCGCAGTCGGTCGGGGCGTGCCCGGCGTCGTCCACGGAATGAAGAGCTATCTGATGCAGGATGAGTTCGGTCAGGTCCAGGAAGCGCATTCGATCTCGGCCGGTCTCGACTACCCGGGTGTCGGTCCTGAGCATTCGCATCTCGCATCAATTGGCCGTGCGACCTACGAGCAGGTGACCGACGCCGAAGTCATCGAGGCGTTCCAGTTGCTCAGTCGGACCGAAGGAATCATTCCGGCACTCGAACCGGCCCACGCTCTCGCATGGATCAGCCGTGATCGGGCCAAACTTGCCGGCAAGACCGTCCTGTTGAACATGTCGGGCCGCGGCGACAAGGACGTCGGCCAGATGATGGAGATTCTTGGATGAGTCCGTCAGCTCTTGACGAAGGTCTCACCATCCCCGATGCACCCACCGAGCACGGCACACTTGAGACGGCACTGCGCGCGAGTCGCGATGCCGGCCGCAAACTGCTGGTTCCGTATGTAACAGGTGGCCTCGGTGACGATTGGGCCGACATCGTCCGTGCAGTTGCCGATGCTGGCGCCGACGCGATCGAGATCGGTGTCCCGTTCTCCGACCCAGTGATGGACGGTCCCGTCATCCAAGAAGCGAGCGAACTTGCGCTTCGTTCCGGGGCCACGCCAGTCACGATCTTCGACGAACTCCGCACGATCGATGCAGGCGTGCCGATCGCAGTGATGACCTATTACAACCTTGCGTTCCACATGGGACACGAGCGGTTCGCGCAATCGCTGGCTGCGGCCGGAGTCTCTGCGGCGATCCTCCCTGATCTTCCCCTCGAAGAGGTCGGTCCTTGGGCGACAGCAGCGGATGCCGCCGGCGTCGAAACGGTGCTGCTCGCCGCACCCACGGCGCCAGATGAACGGCTGCCGCGTGTGGTGGCCCGTGCTCGAGGTTTCGTCTACGCCGTCGGCCTTCTTGGCGTGACGGGGGAGCGCGACGCGCTCGCATCGTCATCGCTCGTCATTGCGAAGCGACTCAAGGCGATCACGGACAAGCCGGTGCTTGTGGGCGTCGGCATCTCCAATGCGAAGCAGGCTGTCGAGATCTGTGCCGAGGCCGACGGCGTCGTCATCGGATCGGCGTTGATGCGACGTGTGCTCGAGGGTGTCGGGGCTGCCGGTGCCGGGGCTTTCATCGCCGAGATCCGCGCCGCGCTCGACGCCGGCTGAACAATGGTCAAGATTCCTCTCGAGCAGCCACTCTTCGACCGTGTCGACGGCGTCGCCTTCTTTGAGCGCCTTGTCGATCGGTTCTATGAGGCGGTCGTCGTCGACCCGCTTTTGGGTCCGCTTTATCCGGCAGACGACATCGACGGTGCCCGCAAACGTCTAACCCTTTTCCTCGTGCAGTACTGGGGTGGCCCCACCACTTACGGCGATACACGCGGGCATCCCCGTCTACGCATGCGTCATGCCGAATTCAGTATCGGTGAGGCCGAGCGCGAAGCCTGGTTCAGGCACATGGCGATTTCGGTTGGCGTTGCCTTCGAAGCCGGCGAGTTATCTGAGGAAGACGAGGCGCGAATGCTCTCCTATTTCGCGATGGCCGCCGCTCACATGATCAACGTGCCCGAGACCGATTGAAAGATCATGCATCTAATTGCATGATCTTTCAGGAAATGTGTGGCCTATCCACCAACCGGAGTGGAATACCCGCGATGCTTTGTCCATCGGGTGGATCTGCCCGAGTTCGTCACGATCTCCCGGGATAAGCCCGGGAAACGTTCCGTGCTGGGCCGACAGGCCGGGCCGACAGGAGGACTCCATGACCAAGAGCGAACTCATCGCCGAGATTGCAGAACGGACCGGCCAGGCCAAGTCCGACGTCGAGAAGACCCTCAAGGGCTTCGAAGACGTGTGCCACGAGATTGTGGCCAAGGGAACAGAGAAGTTGACCCTTCCGGGTTTCATTAGCTTCGAGCAGACCGACCGCAAGGCACGTACCGCTCGCAACCCGCAGACCGGTGAGCCGATCCAGGTTCCGGCCAGCAAGGCAGCGAAGGTCACCGCCGGTTCGAAGCTCAAGGCTTCAGCCAAGGGTGCCAAGTAAGTCATTCGTACGTTCTGAAAGTTGTGGAAACGGGGAGGCGCTTCGGCGCTTCCCCGTTCCGCGTCCTGTCCTCTGTCCGTTTGGTCCTCCGGTTCTCAAGGCGGGCACTAGTTTCGGCCCATGACCGACATCACGCTTAGCGCCGGCGACAAGGCCCCCGCCTTCACCCTCTCCGATCAACATGGGACTCCGGTCAAGCTTTCCGGATTCAAGGGCGGGAAAGTGCTGGTGTACTTCTACCCAAAGGCCGATACGCCGGGCTGCACGACGCAGTCCTGCGGTCTGCGCGACATCGCCGGCGACATTGGTGGGACCGCAATCGTGGGGATCAGCCCCGATCTACCGCCGAAACTCAAGAAGTTCGACGACAAGTACTCGCTCGGATTCACCTTGCTCTCCGACGAGGATCACGCCGTCGCCGATGCATTCGGTGTCTGGGGCGAGAAGAGTATGTACGGCAAGAAGTACATGGGAATCGTGCGCTCGGCGTTCCTGATCGATGAGAAGGGCGTTGTGGAGCAGGCCTGGTACAAGGTCAGCCCCAAGAACACCCCAACCAATCTCCTGAAGGCCCTCAAATCATGAACGCGTTCCCGGCTCCAGCTGATGTCCTTCCTCATCGGGCCCCCTTTCTGCTCCTCGACGAGGTAACTGACCTAGTCATCGGGGAAAGTGCCAAAGGCCTCTGGCGACTGACTGGCGATGAGTACTTCTTCGCCGGCCACTTCCCCGGTCGTCCCACCCTCCCCGGGGTCTTAATGCTCGAGGCGATCGCTCAGCTCGGGGCCTATGCCGTTCTCAGCGATGCGAAGTTCGCTGGCAAGCTCCCTCTCTTTGGTGGCGTCGAGAAATCCCGCTTCCGGCGTCAGGTCGTGCCCGGCGACGTGCTTGAGCTCGAGGTCACCCTTGGTCGCATGTCAGCCCGAGCTGGCAAGGGCGCAGGGCGCGCTCATGTCGGGGGCGAGACAGCGTGCGAGACCGAACTGCTCTTCGTATTCGCCGACGCGTGAACTGAACCGGCGATGGCCAATCGGACGATCACATCACCGATCGGAGATCTGATCCTCGTCGCATCGGAGCACGGTCTTTCGGGACTCGGATGGATTGCCGACATCGTCGCCGATCCCAGTGGAGACCGGCACTTGGCCGACGCCCATCTTGATCGAGCGGAACTCGAACTCGGGGAGTACTTCGCCGGATCCCGTTTGATGTTTGGCGTGACTCTCGATCGGCGAGCTCGCGCCGGATTTCGAGGCGAGGTCCTCGATGTTCTCGAGACAGTTCCTTACGGAACCACGGTTTCGTACACCGAGTTGGCCCAGATGGCGGGGCGACCGCGGGCTGCCCGAGCGGTCGGGTCGGCGATGGCGACCAATCCGATCGCCATCCTCGTGCCGTGCCATCGGGTACTTCCGATCGGCGATGGTCCTGGTCGCTATGCCGGTGGCACGACGGCCAAGGAAGTACTTCTGAGGATTGAGTCGGACAACCGTCAGTCGACGGGAGGTGGCCCGATGACGATGCAGCCGTTGTGACCACCGAAACCGAAACTGTTCGACAACACCGGACCGGGAGTCCATGGGCGAGCCTCACCAACGACGAGGTCGATGGGGGCCATGTCCGGATCGACGTTCACGTAGCCGGCCGTCGGTGGGATGAGACCCTTTTGCATGCCGAGGATGATGGCAACTGCTTCAAGGGCACCGGCTGCACCGAGAGAATGCCCGGTAACTCCCTTGATGGACGTGACCGGCGGACCGTTTGGTCCGAAGACATCGAGAATCGCAGCGGCTTCGGCGGCGTCGTTGAGCGGGGTCGATGTCCCATGCGCATTGACGTGGGTTATGTCACCGGGAGTCAATCCGGCGTCTTCGATGGCCAGACGCATACAGGCGATGGCACCGACGCCGCCGGGTGAGGGGGCAGTGATGTGATGAGCATCGGCGTTGGACGCCGCGCCCATGAGTTCTCCGATGATGTTGGCGCCGCGGGCGCGGGCGAACTCGAGTTCTTCGAGAACGAGGATGCCTGAACCTTCCGCAAGGACGAAACCGTCGCGGTCGCGGTCGAAGGGTCGGGAGAGGCTCTCGCCCGACATCGCCGTCATGTTCGAGAAACCGGCAATGCTTGTCGGCGTCATCGCTGCTTCCGAGGATCCGGAGATAACGACATCGCAGCGGCCGTACTGAATCATTCGGTAGGCGTTACCGAGCGACTGGGTTCCCGCCGCGCACGCCGTGCAGGTGTTCTCGCATGGACCCTGAAAGCCGTACTTCATGGAGATCGCCGCAGCGGCTGCGTTGGCCATCAGCATTGGAACGAGGAATGGCGAGACCCTGCGAGGACCCTTGTGCTCGTGGACAACGACCTGTGATTCGAGAGTGGTCAGACCGCCGATGCCGGTTCCGACCCACACGCCCTTCCGGGCGGGATCGCCACCGATATCGCCTGCCCCAGCGAGCGCTTCTTCGGCGGCAGCAAGAGCAAACTGCGCGAAGCGGTCGGTGCGACGGGCGTCTTTCGGATTAGCGAAGTACTTCTCCGCATCAAAATCATGGATGTGGCGGAGGCCTTCCGGCGGGGCCGAAAGCAGCCCCTGCCAGAAAGCTCCAGTGCCGATACCGCATGGGCTGACGACACCGATGCCGGTGATGGCGACCCTGCGGCGGTCCATCACTTCTTGGAGATGACCAAGTTGTAGGCCTGGCCAACGGTCTCGATGTTCTCAAGTTCCGATTCGTCGACGGTGACGTCGAAGACCTCTTCGAGTTTCATGACAAGTTCGACAAGGTCGAGACTGTCTGCGTCGAGGTCGTCGCCGAAGCGGGCGTCCATGGTGACCTGATCGGCGCTGACGGCGAGAACCTCTACCGCACAGGCCTTGAACTGCTCGAACTGTTCGTCGCTCACTGGGAACTCCTTGCTAAGTGGTGCGCCCAATCTAGTCGGGAGCACGGTGGTGTCTGAGGCTTTGAAAGTGCTAGATCGCGCCCATGGCGAGGCCGCCGTCGACCGGAAGAACCGCGCCGGTGATGAAGGCGGCGGGATCGGAGGCAAGGAAGGTGACGGCCGCGGCGATTTCGGACGGCTCGGCGAGTCGACCGAGGGGAACGGCATCGGTAATTGCCGCTCGAGCCTCGTCGGAGACGGCGGCGAACATGTCGGTGGCGACGGGGCCGGGACTCACGACATTTACGGTGATGTTGCGAGACGCAAACTCTCGTGCAAGCGATCGAGCGAGTCCGATCAGGCCGGCTTTGGATGCGGCGTAGTTGGCCTGTCCGGCCTGACCGGTGGCGCCGACGACGGAACCGATGAAGATGATCCGACCCTGACGGGCGCGCATCATCTTTTGCACGGCGCGCTTTGCCACGCGGAACCCGCCAATGAGGTTGGCGTCGAGAACTGACGAGAAGTCATCGTCTGTCAGACGGATCGCAAGTTTGTCGACCGTCATGCCGGCATTGGAGACAAGCACTTCAACCGCGCCGAGTTTCTCCTCGATTTCGAGGAATGCGGCTTCGACCTGAGCGGGATCGGTGACGTCGCATTTCACGCACAGAACGTTGTCGGCGAGTGACGCAGGGGGAAGTTCGCTCCGGTAGGTGACGGCGACTTTGTCGCCGATCGCGACAAACGCTGATGCACAGGCGAGGCCAATCCCTCGATTGGCTCCGGTGACAAGAACAACTCGACTCATGATGCAACCTCCGGAAGATGACCCGTCCATCGGATGACGGCACTTGCCCAACTCATGCCGGCACCAAAGCCGACGAGAAGTACGTAGTCGCCCGTCTTGACGCGCCCGCTGTCGAGAGCGTCTACAAGTGCGAGGGGAATCGAAGCCGACGAGGTGTTGCCTGTTCTCGCGAGAACAGTGGCAACTCGATCGGCGTCAACATTCAGACGAGAGCAGGCGGCTTCGATGATCCGGATGTTCGCCTGATGCGGAACGACGAGGGCGAGCTGGTCAGCCGAGACCCCGGCCGATGCGAGCGACGTGTTGGCCGACTGCACCATGACAGTGACGGCCCGACGGAACACCTCTTTGCCGTTCATCTGCATGTAGCCGCCGATCGGAGCATCCAGCAGTTTTCGGGCAGAACCGTCAGATCCGAGATCAAATGCGAGCAACTGTCCGGCATCGTCGGTGGCCTCGAGGACCACGGCACCGGCGCCATCACCGAAGAGGATCGCGGTGTTGCGATCTTCCTGATCGGTAAGGCGACTGAGTGTCTCGGCTCCAATGAGCAGAACACGGTTCAGGCCCATTGCGATCAGACCGTGTGCTTGCACAAGGCCGTAGACGAATCCGGAACATGCAGCATTGATGTCGCAGGCTCCGCCGCGAATGCCGAGTTCCTCTTGAACCTGTGATGCGGTTGAAGGGATTTGGTAGTCGGGACTGGTGGTGGCCAGAAGGATGAGGTCGATGTCGTCACCGGTCAATCCGGCCATGTCGAGAGCGGCACGGCCAGCTTCGACGGCAAGTTGCGCGGTCGAACTTCCGTGACGTCGTTCCTGGATTCCGGTTCGCTCGGTGATCCACTCGTCGGTGGTGTCGAGTCGCGCTTCGTAATGGGCGTTCGTGACGACGGTGTCGGGGAGAGCCGTGCCCCATCCGGAGATGGTTGCGCCGCGGGGAGCGGGAATCGTTGAAGCGGGCATTGGTTTCCCTCGGGGTGAGTCGTTCACGCGGTACGGAGCCAGGCGATGGGCTGGCTTGTCGTTACCCGCTCGCCTTCGACGGCGAGCATGCCCACCACGATGCCATCGAATGGGGACCGAACATCGACATCACCCACGGAACCGAGAACTGTTCCTGGGGCGAGGGTAGATCCGGCTTCGATGCCGGCTGCGGGTGTGAAGACTCCGGCGGCAGGGCTGACCACCATCCGCTCGGTGGCGAAAAGATGCTCGCCTTCGTGGACTCCGGAGACACTTGCCGATGGAGTGGCGAGAGCCGTGATCAGTTTGTCGAGATCGGTCGGGGTACTCACCGAGAGCGTCGTGGCTCCGGTTACCGTCCGCTTGGCCATACCGGTCAGAACGTTGCCCGGTCCGAGTTCCACAAACACGGTGCCGCCGGCGTCGCCAAGGTTGTGGAGCGTCTGGCGCCAACGAACCGGACTGCACAGTTGGGACGAAAGAAGCCCGACCCATTCGCTGGCCGAGGTGTGCGGGCGGGAATCGACATTGGCGTAGACCGGCAGGTCGGCCTCGCGGAAATCGGCGGTCGCGATCGCCGCTCGAAGTCCGTCGCGTGCGGACGTCATGAAGGGAGTGTGGAACGCCCCGCTGACTGCCATCGGCATGACCTTCTTGGCTCCAAGTTCCTTCGCAATGACGCTGCATTCGGCGACAGCTTCGGGTGAACCGGCAATGACTACCTGTCCTGGGGCGTTGTAATTGGCTACCCAGACGTCGCCGCTGACGCGGGAGCATGCGATTTCGACATCGTCATCGTCGAGGCCGAGAACCGCGGCCATCGTTCCGACCCGTTCGGTCGTGGCTGCCAACATCGCTGATCCCCGTTCGGCAACGAGTCGGAGTCCGTCCTCGAAGGAGATGGCTCCCATCGCGACAAGGGCGGTGTATTCACCGAGGCTGTGACCGGCGGCGGCGGCGGGTTCGACACCGAGACGCTCGACGGCGTCGAGGACGATCAGGCTGGTGAGGAAGGTCGATAACTGGGCGTTGTCGGTGCGGGTGAGTTCATCCGCTTCGGTATGAAGAAGGAGTTTCTCAAGATCGCGCCCGAGAACCGTCGATGCTTCGTCCACCAGTTCCCACGACGGATGCTCCCGCCATTGCTCGCCCATTCCGGGCTTCTGCGACCCCTGACCGGGGAAGGTGAAAACGATCATGGGGAGTCCGGTGAATCCTTTGCGGCCGCAATGTCTGGATACCTACGACGTTATGACCAGTCGACCCAGCAAACGGTTTCATTTGAGACCGGATTTAGGTGACCGAATTCGTGTGGGATCGGTACTTCCTATGTTGATGGCCGGGCCATCGGGGCAGGAAGAGTGGTGCGGCGGGAGGGATTCGAACCCTCAAGCCCTTGCGGGCAGCGGGGTTTGAGCCCGCCCTGTATGCCAGTTCCAGCACCGCCGCAGGGTGATGCGCCCGACACGCTACCAACCCGGGACCGGGGGCCTGGCCGTAGACTTTCTTCATGTCCAGAGCCACCGTCGAGCGTCGCCTTGTCGAGATCTCCCTCCAGATGAAGGCTCTACGTTCCGAGTTGGCGGTAGTGGACGAGCAATTGCAGCAACTTTCGGCCGAGGCGGACGATGCCCGGCTCCGTTCGCTGGTCTCCGAAACTCCGCTCGCCGAGCGGGAGCACCGTGAGGCGGCGAAGCATGCGGACGCGATGGGGCGGCACAGGACAGAGGTCATAACTGACCTCCAGCGACTCGAAACGCAACAGGATGACCTGCTCGACCGGCTCAACGAGGTTGCAGGCTGAACCGGTACGATGCGGTCGCGCCCGCACCGTGCTGGTGATCGACCTATGAAGGGAACAGCTCCGGTGCCGATCCGTGTCGTCCTTGCCGAAGACGAGGCGATCATCCGACTCGACCTGAAGGAGACCCTCGAGGAAGAGGGCTACGAGGTTGTCGGCGAGACCGGACGGGGAGACGAAGCAGTTGCCCTCGTGCGGGATCTCAATCCCGATCTTGCGATTCTCGATATCAAAATGCCGGGATTGGATGGACTGTCCGTGGCCCGAGAAATCTCGGCCGAGCGGCTCTGTGCTGTTCTGATCCTCACGGCCTTCAGTCAGCGCGATTTGATCGAACAGGCCCGCGATGCAGGGGCACTGGCCTATCTGGTCAAACCGTTCCAGCGCAGTGAACTCGTTCCGGCGATTGAACTGGCCATCGGCCGATTTCGCGATTTCAGGGCCGTGTCGGAGCAGGCGGAATCGCTCGAGGACCAACTCGAGACGCGCAAGATCCTGGACAGGGCAAAGGGGGTCCTCATGGACACACACGGTCTCACTGAGTCCGAAGCGTTCTCGTTCATCCAGAAGACAGCAATGGGAGAGCGCCTGACGATGCGACTCGTTGGCGAGCGGATCATCTCCGGGGAACTGAATCCATGACGACATTGATGTTGATCGACGGCAATTCGCTCACGTACCGCGCATTCTTCGCGCTTCCGACCGATATGGCTACGGCATCAGGTCAGGTGACAAACGCGGTGTACGGCTTCACCGCGATGCTCATCAATCTTCTGCGCGATCAGAAGCCGGACCATTTGGCCGTGGTGTTCGATCGTCCGGAACCGACGTTCCGTCACATCGCCTTGCCCTCGTACAAGGCGAACCGGGATGAGTCGCCGGACATCCTGCGCCAGCAGATGGGTCTCGTCCGGCAGGTCGTCGAGGCGCTCCGGGTGCCGGTCCTCGACCTTGTGGGTTTTGAAGCCGATGACATCATTGCCACGCTCGCGACCGAAGCCGAAGCACGCGGTGACGACGTACTCATCGTCACCGGCGATCGCGATAGTTATCAACTTGTCCATGATCCTCACATCCGGGTGCTTTATAACAAGCGCGGTGTTTCCGATTACGCCCTCTACGACGAAGCAGGGATCCTGGAACGCACCGGCGTTACGCCGACCAGTTACGTCGAATACGCAGCGTTGCGAGGCGACCCGTCGGACAATCTCCCCGGGGTTCCTGGTGTCGGCGAGAAAACCGCAGCGAAACTGATCTCCACCTACGGCGGCATCGACGGTATCTACGAGAATCTCGATGCGCTCACGCCGAAACTGCGTCAGAACCTCGCCGAGAACGAAGAGAAGGCGCGCAACAACTGCGAGCTGATGCTTTTGCGCCGCGATGCACCCGTCACCGTTGATCTGGATGAACTCAGTATCGGGAACTACGACCTCGACGAAGTCCGACAGGTTTTCGACTTCCTCGAGTTCAATGCGTTGTATCCCCGACTGATCGATGCGCTCGGCGTGACCGACGATTCGATGCCGGCCGAGTCGACTGATCTCGTCCTCTTCGCTGAGCGAAGTGATCTGCTTTCGGCAATCGACGCGGTGGGCGTGCTCCGGGCGTTAGCCGAAGGCGACGAACCGCTTGCGGTCGCTGCGTTGTGGACAGGGGCTGAAGGTCGATCGCTCCTCGAGGGGCTTGCGATCGTGACCGATGCCGAGTCTGCCGATGTCGCATGGATTCCGTCGACCGTGCTGGCTCTTCCCGAGGTGCGCGAGGCGCTGGCTGACCTCGTCGGTGATGCCGGACGTCCGCTCGTCGCTCACGATGCGAAGGCCCTGATCCGCAGTTTCGAGGAACTCGATATCGATGTGCGGTCTTTGTCGCTCGACACGATGATCGCGGCTTATCTCCTTGATCCAGCCGAATCGCGTTACGCGCTTGAGACCCTTCTTGAAAAGTATGCACACGCACGACTTCCCGACGGTGACGGTCCGCCCGACGGCCAACTCGATTTCGGTGGCGATGCCGAACCCGACGGTCAGAGTGCGGCATGTCGCGCGCTGGGTGTTCATCGTCTGATCGCCCCCTTGACGGAGGCCCTGAGTTCGCGAGGTCTTGCCGACCTGAACACGACCATCGAGGTACCGCTGGTGCGAGTCCTCGCTCGAATGGAGATCGTTGGAGTTGGCGTCGACGAAGTCGAACTACGACGACTCAACGATTCGCTCATCGCCCGGTGCGACGAATTGAGAGCGCAGATTTGCGCCGATGCAGGGGAGGAGTTCAACGTGAATTCCACCGTGAAACTCCGCGAGATCCTTTTTGAACGTCTTGGTCTTGCACCACAGAAGAAGACGAAGACCGGTTTCTCAACTGATGCCGCGTCGCTCGAAAAACTTCGGGGGCAGCATCCGATCATCGAGCATCTGTTGTCGTACCGGGAGGTCGAGAAGCTCAGGTCGACCTACGGCGAGGGTCTTCTTGCCGAAATCGCGCCCGATGGTCGGATCCATGCCACGTTCAACCAAACCGTCGCCCGGACGGGGCGCCTCAGCTCGGATGCCCCGAACCTGCACAACATTCCGGTGCGTTCGGAACTCGGACGCGAATTTCGCAAGGCTTTTGTGCCGGCTCCGGGTTTCCGTTTGCTGATCGCCGATTACAACCAGATCGAACTGCGTTGCATTGCCCACCTCGCCGAGGACCCAGGTCTGATCCAAGCGTTCGAAGCCGGCGAGGACATTCACAGCGCAACCGCGGCACGAATCTTCAGCGTCGCCCCAACTGACGTGACTGTCGATCAGAGGTCGCGGGCGAAGATGGTCAGCTACGGACTCGCCTACGGCATGGAGGCGTACGGTCTCGCCCAGCGACTGGCTATTTCTGTCAGCGAGGCACAGCAGGTTCTTGATGCGTACTTCGTTGCGTTCCCGTCGGTGCGCGCGTACATGGATCGGACGATCGAAGAAGCGCGAGAGCGCGGCTACACAGAGACCCTTTTCGGTCGGCGCCGTCAGATCCCTGAGTTGTCGTCAGCGAACTTCCGGATTCGTCAGGCCGGCGAACGGCAGGCGATGAACGCCGGGATCCAGGGCTTGGCCGCCGACATCTTCAAGGTTGCACTTGTCCGCCTTGAGCGCTCCCTTGAAGCGAGTGGCGGCGAGAGTCGCCTCATCCTCCAGGTGCATGACGAAGTGATCTGCGAAGTGATCCCCGACGAACTCGACTCGGTTACGGCACTCGTGCTCGATGCGATGTCCGGAGCATTCGATCTCAGGGTTCCCCTCGAGGTGCACCTCTCGGTGGGCGATTCGTGGGCGGCGGCCAAGGGTTGATGGCGGAGTCCGATTCGTCGCACTGGTTTGAGGCGCTCGCTGACCATCTCGGTGAGGCCTATCTCCGATACTCCTTCACTATGGGAACGGCCAACGAGGCGGGGTTCCTTACTGATGTGCTTGATCTGCGACCGGGCATGCGTGTGCTCGACGTGGGCTGCGGGCCCGGTCGACACGCCCGTGCGTTGGGCGAAGCCGGGATCGAAGTGGTCGGTGTCGACATCTCGCAACGCTTCGTCGAGATCGCCCGCATTGATGCACCTCCGGGAGTGACCTTTGAGAGGATCGATGCGAGGGAGCTTTCGTTCGTCGACGAGTTCGATGCGGTGATCTCTCTCTGTCAGGGAGCCTTCGGGCTGGCCGGTGGGGCCGAGGCCCCAGGGCCCGATCCCGATGGTGCCGTTCTCGACGGCATGGCCCGGGCCCTCCGGCCCGGTGGGGTGCTGGCAGTTTCGGCCTTTTCGGCCTATTTCCAGATCCGCTACCTCGAGGACGCCGACTCGTTCGACGCGGATGCCGGGGTCAATCACGAACGGACATCGCTGCGCTCACCAGAGGGCGTAGCTGCCGAACATGATCTCTGGACCACATGTTTCACCCCGAGGGAGCTTCGACTCCTTGCGGCGCGGGCCGGTCTCGAGGTCGAACAGCTCTGGTCGGTGACCCCGGGGGAGTACGCCCGCAACATCCCCGATCTCGACCATCCGGAATTCCTTCTGGTGGCACGCCGACCCTCTGTCTGAGCCCACGGGCTGGCGTTGACGGGAGGGTGCGGTGCTAGTTTTGCGTCCTTGTGCGCGCCCGCGTACGTGTCCCGCCCCGACATCCGGGGCCTGATTCCTTATCCATCGAAGAGAGAACACCTTGTCCGACCTGACGACCCCCGAAGCAGCAGTAGCTGCGGAGACCACCCTTACGCTTGAAGCCCCAGAAGGTATGGGAACGTTCGATAGCGAAGGCCGTTACATCCCACGCCAGATCGTTGAAGACGATCTTGCCGGCGAATCGCTCGATGAGGCGTACACCGCATCGATGGTGCAGGTCGAAGACGGTCAGATCGTCGAAGGAACTGTCGTCAAGGTTGACCGCGACGAAGTCCTCCTCGACATCGGTTACAAGTCCGAAGGTGTCATCCCCGCCCGCGAGCTTTCGATTCGCAACGACGTCGATCCCTCAGAGATCGTGACGCTCGGCGAGAAGCTCGAAGCTCTCGTCCTCACCAAGGAAGACAAGGAAGGACGTCTCGTCCTTTCGAAGAAGCGTGCACAGTACGAACGTGCGTGGGGAACGATCGAGAAGATCAAAGAAGACGAAGGCGTCGTCAGCGGTCCGGTCATCGAAGTCGTCAAGGGCGGCCTCATCATCGACATCGGCCTGCGTGGCTTCCTACCCGCCTCGCTTGTCGAACTTCGCCGTGTACGCGATCTTGCTCCGTACGTTGGCCGCACGCTCGAAGCCAAAATCATCGAACTCGACAAGAACCGCAACAACGTCGTTCTGTCCCGTCGTGCGTGGCTCGAAGAAACGCAGAAAGAACAGCGCGACGATTTCCTCACCAATCTCAAGCCCGGCGAAGTTCGCCGCGGCGTTGTCTCCTCCGTCGTCAACTTCGGTGCGTTCGTTGACCTTGGCGGCATGGACGGACTCGTTCACGTATCCGAACTGTCCTGGAAGCATGTTGACCATCCCGGTTCGGTTGTCGCCGTCGGTGACGAGATCGACGTGCAGGTCCTCGAGGTCGATCTCGATCGCGAGCGCATCAGCCTTTCGCTCAAGGCCACCCAGCAGGATCCGTGGCAGGAATTTGCCTCGGCCCATCAGGTCAACGAACTCGTCTACGGCCGGGTCACCAAGCTGGTTCCCTTCGGTTCGTTCGTGCAGGTCGGCGACGGCATCGAAGGCCTCGTGCACATCTCCGAGATGTCAGCCCATCATGTCGATCTTCCCGAGCAGGTCGTCACGCCGGGTGAGGAACTCTGGGTCAAGATCATCGATCTCGATCTCCAGCGTCGTCGCATCAGCCTCTCGATCAAGCAAGCCGCTGAAGGTGGCATCGTTGCTGCTGAGTACCAGGAGCATTTCGGTGAGCATGCCTATGACGCCGAAGGCAACTACATCGGCGGCCTTGGTGAATCGTCCGAAGCTCAAGAAGCGTGGGCCGAGTACTTCGCCGAGCAGGGTGCCGACGCTCCGGTGAGCGCCGCCGCTGTCGAAGCAGCAGCCGTAGAAGTTGTCGCAGAAGCGGTCGAAATCATCGAAGCCGTGGAAGCCGTGGAAGCCACCGAGGGCGAATCCGCAGAGTGAGCTGAGGCTGGCACCTTTCGGTGCCGGCATTCAGTCGAGGTGAACGATCCCGAGCCGCAGCGCAGTGAGCACAGCCTGCGTGCGGTCTCGGGCATCGAGCTTCTGGTAAATCGATGCCAGATGGTTCTTGACGGTTTTCTGGGAGAGGTAAAGGCGGGCTGCTACTTCCGGGGTTGAACACCCGTCGGTGATGGCCTGCAGGACCTCTTCTTCGCGTCGAGTGACCGGAGCAAGGGTCGCCCCCCAGGAGCGGGAACCGGGGAGGCGGTTGCTGATCGGAGTGGCCGTCGTTGATGTTGTTTGGTTCATGTCGGTATATGTCGGCACTTCTCAGCGTTTATTGAGCAACTTTCGTGCGGGCGGCGCGCTGCTAGGTTCCCGGACGTGCTTCTTCTAGGCCTGACCGGTGGCATCGGCTCCGGAAAATCAACGGTTTCATCCGCCCTTGGCGATCGCGGAGCGATCGTGATCGACGCCGATCTGGTGGTCCGTGAACTCCAGTCACCCGGTGGCAGCGTCCTTGCCGCAATGGTCGGTCACTTCGGCGACGGAATTCTCAACGCCGACGGCACTCTCAATCGGCAAGCGGTCGCTGACATCGTGTTCAACGACACCGAGGAACTGAAGGCGCTGAACGCGATTGTTCACCCAGGTGTTGGCGCGGAGATTGATCGGCGCATTGAGGAGCAACGGGCTACCGACAACGTGGTGATCCTCGATGTTCCGTTGTTGATCGAGAGTAAGGCGTACACGACCGAGGGAACGATCGTCATCGACACCGACCCTGACATCGCGGTGCATCGCCTCGTCACCCATCGCGGTTTTACTGAAGCTGATGCACGCGCTCGGATGGCTCGTCAGGCCACGCGCGAGGAACGACTCGCCGAGGCTGATTTCGTGGTGCCGAACAACGGAACCCCCGATGAGTTGGATCCACACATCGCCGCGTGCTGGGATTGGATCTTGTCGCTGCGCAACGCTGACTGACTCTTGGGTCAGAGTGCGAGGCGGCGAGCGAGATCGCTTTGAAAAACGCGATTCGGATCGACGCGATCGCGTACGGCGCGCCATTCATCAAGACGCGGGTACATGGTGCCGACGAGTTCGGCGCGCATGCGGCTGTCTTTGGCGAGATAGATACGTCCGCCCGCTTCGGCGACGAGATCATCGAGGTGATCGAGCAAAGGGCCTAAACCAGGAACGCCGGTGGGGATGTCGAGGGCGAGCGTCCAACCTGCGGTGGGGAATGAGAGTGGTGCGGGATTTCCCTCGCCGAAACTTTTGAGGACGGCGAGGAACGAGGTGCAACCGGCCTTGCTGAGTTCGCCGATGATTTGTGTGAGGGTTGCTTCAGTCCCGAACGGAATGACGAATTGCCATTGCAGGAAGCCCCCCGGCCCGTAAATGCGGTTCCATCCACCGACCATGTCGAGAGGATGGAAGAACGTGGGGATTGTCTGGAGTTCGTCGCGTCGTTCAGTTGGTGCCTTTCGGAACCAGAGTTCGTTGAACGCTCGGATCGAGAGTTTGTTCAGCAGGCCCGGCGGAATGAACGGGGGAGTGTTGGCGATTACTCCGGCCTTGTAGGCGAATGTGTTGCGGCCTGTTTTCGGAGCGGCTTCTTCAGCGGTAGCGAACCGGCCGCGAGTGAGAACTGAGCGTCCCATTGATCGGCCGGTCGCCATGAGATCGATCCACGCCACCGAGTAGTCGTACGCGTGATCGCCGGATGACATCAGCTCAAGCACGGAATCCAGATCCGGAGCCCGATCGGTGTCCACGAGCAATCGACTGGAGCCAATCCGGGGACAACGGATCGTGGCTTCGAGGATTACGCCGGTAAGGCCCATGCCACCTGCCGTCGCCCAGAACAGGTCGGGATCGCGATCGGGACCAACGTCAACGACCGATCCGTCGGCGAGCTGGAGGCGCAGGGACTCGAGATGCTCACACCATGAGCCCTTGCGATGATGGTTCTTTCCGTGGATGTCGGCGGCGATCGCACCCCCGACGGTGACGTAACGCGTGCCAGGTGTGACCGGAACGAATAGCCCTTGGGGAACAAGGGCGTGAAGCATGCGATCGATGCTCGCTCCTGCCTCGGCGGTCACGAGGACTGTCGAGGATCCCGGTTCCGATTCGTGGATAGTGAACGCATCGACATCTGTTGTCTCGACGACGGTTCCACCGCTGTTTTGCGCAGCATCGCCGTAGGACCGACCGAGGCCTCGGGCGAGCAGCCCGCGCGTCGAGGCGGTCGGCAGCGCCCGTCGAAGTTCGAAGGCTGACGTTGGGCGACGAAGATCGGACGCGGTGGGAGCGGTTCTGCCCCAGCCCATCAACTCGGTGGTTGCTGGCACGAGGAGCTTTGCTCCGGGTTCAGGAGGCGTAGGTGGCACAGGCGTAGATGATTACCCATGCGGCGCCGGCCGCGAGCAAGGTTCGGTCCGATACGACGAGATTCTCCGGTTCCGCGCCCTTCCCTTTGTCAAGGAGGAGCGCGTATCGGAGTATGGCAATGGCGAAAGGAACGATCGAAAGTTGGAAGAGGAAGAACCCGTCATCCTTCGCGTCGGCAGAGGCAAAGGCCCAGAGGCAATAGGCGATGAGAGCACCACCCGAGAAAACCGCTCGCAGGTAGGCAAGGAAGCTTGGTGTGTACGCGGCAAGAACCGGACGAACTGATGCAGCATCGGCACCGAGTTCGGATGACTCGCCGCCGCGCTTCCCGGAAACCATGAAGAGAGCGCCGAAGCTCGTGACGATGAAGAACCATTCGGAGATCGGAACGCTGGTTGCGGTCGCTCCGCCGATGGCTCGAAGGACGAATCCAGCCGCGACGGCGACGATGTCGAGGATCGGGATGCGCTTCAACCAAAGCGTGTAGAGCGTTGTCAGCACCAGATAGGCGATGATCGTGACGCCGAAGTGCCAGTCGATGAGGAATGCGCCGCCGACTCCCCCGACAAGCAGGACGAAAGCGAGAACGCCGGCAAGGGGAATCGGAACAACTCCGGCCGCTATGGGGCGATTGCGCTTTGTTGGATGGCGTCGGTCGGACGAAACGTCGACGATGTCGTTCAGTAGATAGGTGGCACTAGCCGCCGCACAGAAACATATGAAGGCGAACACCGAGTGAAGGATCGTGGTCCGGTTGTCGAAGACGCCCGCGGCCACTGGGGCAGCAAAGACGAGAACGTTCTTCATCCACTGTTTCGGGCGAAGCTCGCGGACGACTCCGGAGATCAGGTTGCTTTGGGATCCGGCGGCATCTCCGGCCAGGGCTGAAGCCATGTCAGCGAGCGCTTACCTTGCGCCACAGCGAACGGGGTAGATGGCGAAGGAGTCCGAATACAAGAGCAAGAATCGGCGGCGCCCAGATGATCTCGCGTCCCTTTGCGAATCCGGCGACGACAGCATCGGCGATCTTGTCGGATGTCGCTGCGAACGGTGCCGGTTTCATTCCTTCCGTCATCCGAGTGTGAACGAATCCGGGTCGAACAACAACCACGCGTGCCCCGGAACCGACGAGCGAATCCCCGAGGCCCTGTGCGAAGGCGTCAAGACCGGCTTTGGTTGATCCATAGACGAAGTTGTCGGCTCGGGCGCGCACGCCGGCGACCGATGTAATCACCATGAGGACGCCATGACCCTGTACTCGAAGGCGGGAGGCGACGGCCAGTGACGACGAAACGGCACCAACGAAGTTGGTACTGGCAGCGAGAGCGGCCGCGGCCGGATCGTTGTTGAACGTCTCTTGATCGCCGAGTACGCCGAAGGCTGAGATGACGAGATCGAAATCTCCGAAACGCTCGAATGCTTGATCGATCACGCCGGAATGGGATTCGGAAGCAAGGGCATCGAATGCGATGGCCTCAACCGTGGTCGCCCCGCGAGTGCGGAGGGTGTCGGCGGTAGCGGCGGTGACTGGGGAGAGAGGGTCCCTGACCGCAAGAGCGACGGTGCGACAACGGAGATCCACCAGTCGTTCAGTAATGGCAATCGCAATTTCGGAGTTCCCCCCGAGTACGAGCACTGACTGCACCGCTCCCAACGCGTCCCGCATTCGATCGATTCCGTTCTCGTTTGGCGCCGGTTTGGTACCTGTTCGCTGGGGAGAGGATAGACGGCATCACTGGTAGTGCCGGGGGCATCCACCGATTGCATCTCTAGACTCTTCCGCATGCCCCCGTTTCGACTCGAATCCGACTTCGTGCCTGCGGGGGATCAACCCAAGGCCATCGAAGAACTGACGAAGAGCATCGAAGCCGGTAATCGTTTTCAGACCCTCCTGGGTATCACTGGCTCGGGAAAGAGCGCGACGATCGCATGGACGATCGAAAAGCTGCAGCGTCCCACTCTTGTGATGGCCCCGAACAAGTCCCTCGCCGCCCAGCTCGCTAACGAGTTCCGCGAGTTCTTCCCTACGAACCGCGTCGAGTACTTCGTTTCGTACTACGACTATTACCAACCCGAGGCGTACATGCCGTCCTCGGATACCTACATCGAGAAGGACTCGTCGGTGAACGACGAGATAGATCGTCTGCGACATGCCGCAACATCGGCCCTTCTGACGCGACGAGACACGATTGTTGTGGCATCGGTTTCGTGTATCTACGGTCTCGGCTCGCCACTGGAATACAAAGATCAACTTCTTGTGCTTCGCCCGGGCGAGACGCATGAGCAGCGGGCAATTCTGAGTCGTCTCGTCAACATGCAGTACGAGCGCAACGACCTGAACTTGGTTCGGGGCAAGTTCCGCGTGCGTGGTGACACCATTGAAGTTCACCCGGCGTACGACGAAACCGCAGTCCGGATCGAACTCTTCGGTGACGAGATCGAACGAGTGATCGTCGTTGATCCCGTGACCGGCGAGAAGATCACCGAGCTTGAGGAACTGATCATCTTTCCGGCTACTCATTACGTCGCCGGCGAAGAGCGAATGAAAAGTGCGATGACTCGAATCGAGGACGAACTGCAACAGCAGTTAGCCAAGTTCGAGAAGGAAGGGAAGCTCCTCGAGGCACAGCGACTGCGCATGCGCACCCAGTACGACCTCGAAATGATGGCCGAGCTCGGTTACTGCAACGGCATCGAGAACTACTCGGGCCAGATCGATGGGCGTAAGACGGGCGAGCCGCCATTCACTCTGCTCGATTATTTTCCTGACGACTTCCTCGTCGTGATGGACGAAAGTCATCAGGCTGTACCGCAGCTGCGTGGGCAGTTCGCCGGCGACAAGTCTCGGAAGACCACGTTGATCGACCACGGTTTCCGCCTCCCGTCGGCCGCAGACAACCGACCGCTGCAGTTCGAGGAAGTCATGAACCGAGTCGGTCAGGTGGTGTTCCTATCGGCAACACCTGGCCCGTTTGAACTCGAGAACTCCGACGTGATCGTCGAGCAAGTTGTCCGTCCGACCGGACTCGTGGATCCCGAAATCATCGTGAAGCCCACAAAGGGGCAGATCGACGATCTCATCGAGCAGATCAACAAGCGGGTGACAAAGGGTGATCGTGTGCTGGTGACCACCCTGACCAAAAAGATGTCCGAAGATCTCACGGACTATCTCCTTGAGCTGGGCGTCAAGGTTCGCTATCTCCATAGCGAGGTTGACACGATCGAGCGGATCGAAATCCTGCGAGATCTTCGTCTCGGTGAATTCGATGTTCTCGTGGGCATCAATCTCCTTCGGGAGGGGCTCGATCTTCCCGAGGTTTCGCTCGTGGCCATCCTTGATGCGGACAAGGAGGGATTCCTCCGATCGGAAACGGCGCTGGTTCAGACGATCGGTCGCGCTGCCCGAAACATCGACGGTCAGGTCATCATGTACGCCGACTCGATCACCGACTCGATGCAGCGGGCCATCTCCGAGACAAACCGCCGGCGTGGTGTCCAAGAGCAGTACAACATCGAACACGGGATCAATCCGCAGACGATCCGCAAGGCAGTTACCGACATCCTTGCCTCGTTGCGTCCGTCCGGTTCAGCCCCTGTTCCCGGTTCCGGGCGGCGATCGACGGCACGCGACAAGGTCCGCTCGGATCTCGCTGAGCTGCCGGCCGACGAGCTTGGTCGTCTCGTGATGACGCTCGAGGAGGAGATGAAGCAAGCGGCGGCTGATCTCCGTTTCGAATACGCAGCACGGCTTCGGGACGAGATCAAAGACCTGAAGCGGGAACTCCGTGAGGTCGGCTGACCTCTGCGATGCCGTCCCGACCGAATGGGCGTCGGCAGTAGCCCGGTAGGCTCCTCCGGTGGACAAGCTCGTCATTCGCGGAGCGCGCGAACACAATCTCCGGAACGTCTCGATCGAACTTCCCCGTGATCGACTCATCGTCTTCACCGGGTTGTCTGGTTCAGGAAAGTCGTCTCTCGCCTTCGACACTATTTATGCCGAAGGACAGCGTCGCTACGTCGAATCGTTGTCTGCCTATGCCCGTCAGTTCCTCGGGCAGATGGACAAACCCGATGTCGACTTCATCGAGGGCCTGTCGCCAGCGATCTCGATCGATCAGAAGTCCGCGTCGCGCAACCCTCGCTCGACAGTCGGAACGATCACTGAGGTCTACGACTATCTGCGTCTGCTCTACGCCCGCATCGGGATTCCGCATTGCCCTGTCGACGGTTCGGTAATCAAGCGTCAGACCCCACAGCAGATCGTTGATCGGGTTCTCGAACTACCTGATGGCACGAAGTTCCAGGTGCTGGCCCCCGTCGTGCGCGGACGCAAGGGCACGTACGACACGTTGCTCGCCGATCTCGCCGGGCAAGGCTTCGCCCGCGCCATTATCGATGGCGAACTTCATGAACTCACAGAAACTCGCGAACTCGCCCGGTACGAGCAGCACACGATCCAGATCGTGGTCGATCGTCTCGTCAAGAAGGACGGGATCGAACGACGCCTCACCGATTCGCTTGAAACGGCACTGCGTATCGCCGAGGGCGTCGCTGAGGTCCAGATTGTCGGTCGCGGTGACGACTCCGGTCTTGACGACGAAATCCTCACCTTCAGCCAGCACCTCGGCTGTCCGGCCTGCGGATTGAGTTTCGAAGAACTCGCTCCTCGGAACTTCTCATTCAACTCGCCGTATGGGGCGTGCGAGCACTGCGACGGACTCGGTACCCGATACGAAGTCGACGACGAACTTGTCGTCCCTAATCCGGATCTCAGCATCGCCGAAGGAGCGCTCGCTCCATGGGCGACAGCGCGGACGCAGTATTTCGGACGCCTGCTTGAGTCGGTCTGCGACATCTACGAGATCAATCCGGACACTCCTTTCGCGAAGCTCTCGAAGAAGCATCAGAAACTCCTGTTGCGCGGTACCGGTGCAACAGAGCGAGTTCAGGTTCGTTACAAGAACCGGTACGGGCGTCAGAGGTCTTACGACGCGAAGTACGAGGGTCTCGTCCCGTGGCTGCAACGCCGCCACTCCGATGCCGAAAGCGATTCCGCGCGCGAGCAGGTCGAGGGGTACATGCGCGAGGTGAACTGCCCCGACTGTGAGGGCTCGCGACTTCGTCCCTTCACGCTGGGTGTCACCATCGACGGACATTCGATCGCCGACATCTGTGCGATGTCGATAGCCGACGCGGCAAAGACTCTCCTCGAACTGGAACTGACTGAGCGGGAACGTCTCATTGCTGAACGAGTGGTCAAGGAGATCAACGCCCGAATGGGTTTCCTTCTCGACGTCGGTCTCGATTACCTCTCGCTTGTGCGCTCAGCCGCCACTCTCGCCGGAGGTGAGGCACAGCGGATCCGTCTCGCTTCGCAGATCGGATCGGGTCTTGTCGGCGTGCTGTATGTACTCGACGAACCATCGATCGGTTTGCACCAGCGCGACAACCGTCGCCTGATCGACACGCTTGTGCGTCTTCGCGATCTCGGCAACACCGTGCTTGTCGTCGAGCACGATGAGGACACAATCAAGGTTGCGGACTATGTCGTCGACATCGGGCCGGGTGCGGGGGAGCATGGCGGCGACATCGTCTACGCCGGCAACGTCAAGGGTCTACTGAAGTCCAAGGACTCGGTTACTGGTCAGTACCTTTCCGGTCGCCGTTCGATTCCTGTTCCTGAAAAGCGCCGCACTCCTGGGGCCGACGCACTCGTGGTTCGAGGCGCTCGCGAGCACAATCTCAAAAACGTCGACGTGTCCTTCCCTCTGCACACATTCATCGCCGTCACCGGCGTCTCGGGTTCCGGCAAGTCGACCCTTGTGAACGACATTCTCCACCGTTCGCTGATGCAGAAGGTCTATGGATCGCGGATCCCACCGGGCTTGCACAAGTCCGTCGAGGGCCTTGACCACATCGACAAGGTCATCAACATTGACCAGTCACCGATCGGTCGCACGCCTCGGTCTAATCCTGCGACGTACATCGGTGTGTTCGATCACATCCGCAAACTTTTCGCCCAGACTCACGAGGCCAAGGTCCGCGGCTACTTGCCGGGCCGATTCTCGTTCAACGTTTCTGGCGGTCGTTGCGATGCCTGTTCGGGTGACGGCACCATCAAGATCGAGATGCATTTCCTGCCCGACGTCTACGTTCCCTGCGAAGTATGCAAGGGGGCCCGCTACAACCGGGACACGCTCGACATCACGTTCAAGGATCGCAATATCTCCGACATCCTGAACATGAGCTGTGAAGAGGGCGTGGTGTTCTTTGCGAACCAACCGGCAATCGCGCGCCACCTTCAGACGATCGTCGACGTGGGTCTCGGGTATGTCCGTCTCGGGCAACCGGCCACAACGCTCTCCGGCGGTGAAGCTCAGCGCGTCAAGCTGGCCAGCGAACTCGCCAAGCGATCGACTGGTCGCACGA
Source organism: Acidimicrobiales bacterium (assembly GCA_044239895.1). Lineage (GTDB taxonomy): Bacteria > Actinomycetota > Acidimicrobiia > Acidimicrobiales > Acidimicrobilacustridaceae > Acidimicrobilacustris. The sequence continues at coordinate 93,267 of JBIIAM010000002.1, forward strand.
TCTACATCCTCGATGAGCCCACGACCGGGCTTCATTTCGAAGACATCCGCAAACTTCTTGGCGTCCTTTCCCGACTGGTTGATCAGGGCAACACCGTTCTCGTCATCGAACACAATCTCGATGTGATCAAGACTGCGGATTGGCTGATTGACCTCGGCCCCGAGGGCGGCAGCGGCGGCGGTTCCATCCTTGTTGAGGGAACACCGGAGCAGGTAGCGGCAACACCCGAGAGTTACACGGGTCAGTTCCTTGGGCCGTTGCTGGGACTTGCCTGATTCCTCAGGTGATCTCAAGCATGCGGTTCAGTGCCACGCGTGCCCATTCGGTTGTTGAAGGATCAACGGTGATCTGGTTCATGACCCGACCCTCGACAAGGTTTTCGAGGATCCAGCAGAGATGGATCGCGTCAATCCGGAACATCGTTGAGCACGGACATACGAGCGGGTCGAGGGACACGATCGTCTTGTCGGGTGTCTCGTTGTCGAGGCGATTGACGAGATGGATTTCGGTCCCGACGCCAATCACGGAACCCGCTGGTGCGTTCTCGACAGCCCGAATGATGAAATCGGTCGAGCCGACCTGATCGGCAACTTCGCACACGTCGTGGGCGCACTCGGGATGCACGACGACAAGGCCGCCGGGATTGGCAGCGCGGAAGGCTTCGATGTGTTCGGGGCGGAACCGCTGATGCACCGAGCAATGTCCCCGCCACAGGAGGAAGGTCGACTCCTTCATCTCGGCGTCAGTCAGACCGCCTTGTTCGAGACGCGGATTCCAGATCCGCATGTCGTCATGACCAAACCCGAGTTGGAATCCGGTGTTGCGGCCGAGGTGCTGATCGGGGAAGAACAGGACCTGTCGGCCACCCGCGCCGTCGTCGGCACGGTCGCCGAGTGAGAGCGCCCATTCAAGTACCGCTTTGGCGTTGGTCGAGGTACAGACCGCTCCGCCGTGTTCTCCCACGAACGCTTTGAGCGCCGCTGAGGAGTTCATGTAGGTGACAGGAATGACTTTGGAAATGTCGGTTGAACGGGCGAGGACTTCCCATGCCTCTTCGACTTCTTCCAGATCGGCCATGTCGGCCATCGAACAACCGGCATTGAGATCGGGGAGGATCACCTGCTGGTGATCGCCGGTGAGGATGTCGGCGGATTCGGCCATGAAGTGCACGCCGCAAAAGACGATGTACTCGGCTACAGGATTCTCCTGGGCCAAAACCGACAGACGGAATGAATCGCCACGGGCGTCGGCCCATTCCATGACTTCATCGCGTTGGTAATGGTGGCCGAGGATGAACAAGCGCTCACCCAAGGTGGCCTTGGCCGCGCCAATCCGGGCATGGAGATCTTCCGGGGTGGCGGCGGTGTATCGATCGGGTAGCGGTAGTTGGAGCCTCAGCATTTTTTTGTGAACTCCCAGTCTGCGATAGGAGTCCCGATTAGTGGCCGGTGGGGGCAGTCTGGTCGCCACGCCACGGGGTTGTCGGCCTCGGGTCTCGATATGTCGCCGGAGTCCAGACCGGCTTCGTAAGTGTAGGCCTGATCCGGTCCCGATGGGTCCTACTCGCCAATACGATGGCGGCACGATGGTGCAGCGACCGCCAGCAGGCACGATTCCCGACGAACCAGGCTCGTACCAGTTCAAGGATGTCCACGGACGCGTCATCTATGTCGGAAAGGCCAAGAGCCTTCGTCAGCGACTCTCGAACTATTTCCAGAACCCGATCAATTTGGCGTCACGGACTGCGCAGATGGTCGAGACCGCCGAAACGGTCGAGTGGATACAGGTGAGCAACGAACTCGAGGCCCTGATGCTCGAGTACAGCCTCATCAAGCAACATCAGCCCCGATTCAACATCGATCTGCGCGATGACAAGAGCTATCCGTTTCTGGCGGTCACCGTTGATGACGAGTGGTCGAGGGCCACCGTGATGCGCGGCGACAAGCGAAAGGGAACCAGATACTTCGGGCCGTATGCCCAAGCCTGGGCGGTGCGAGAAACCCTTGACCTCCTTCTGCGCACCTTCCCCATACGCACATGCTCTGACACCAAGCTGAACCGGCACACCAAGATGGGCAAGCCCTGTCTGCTCTTCCACATCGAGAAGTGCAGTGGTCCATGTGTTGGTGAAGTCACTCGCGAGGACTACGACGAACTGGTCCGCGAACTCATTACCTTCCTCGACGGCGACACGGACTCGGTGGTTCGGCGTCTTGAGGCAGAGATGCAGGAAGCCAGCGACGAACTCGAATTTGAGAAGGCAGCGCGCCTGCGCGATCGGCTCGGTGCTGTCCGCTCGGTCATCGAGAAGCAGCAGATGGTTCTCGAGAAAGACGAAGACATCGACGTGATCGGTATCCACGGAGATCATCTCGAGGTATCCGTGCAGGTCTTCTACGTTCGAAGAGGTCGTGTGGTCGGACGGAAGGGATACATCCTCGACAAGTCGGAGGATCTCGCCCCCGGCGAACTCGTCGATCGCATTCTCGAAGGCCTTTACGGCGATCCTCCTCCGCTGGGTGTGCCGAAGCAGGTGCTGATCCCCGAGGAATCGGCGAATCCGGCGCTCTACGAGGAATGGTTGACCGCCCAGCGGGGCTCTCGGGTGACGGTGAGCATTCCGCAACGTGGCGACAAGCGAGCGCTTATGGCGACGGTTACAAAGAACGCGACGGAAGAGTTCGCCCGTCATCGCCTGCGCCGCGCCGCCGATCACAACACGCGAGCGCAGGCTCTCAATGACCTGCAGGAAGCGCTCGGGCTGCCCGAGGCACCGCTTCGGATCGAGTGCTACGACATGAGCCACATTCAGGGAAGTGATTACGTCGGTTCGATGGTGGTGCTCGAGGACGGACTGCCGAAGAAGAGTGAGTATCGACGGTTCAAGATCCGCGGTGATCAGGGCAACGACGATTTCGCTGCGATGGAAGAAGTCCTCACCCGGCGGCTTACCGCGTATGTCGAGGAGAAGCGCAAACCGGTTTCGGAACGCACAGGCCGGTTCGCCTACCCGCCGCAACTACTGCTGGTCGACGGCGGGAAGGGACAACTTGGTGTCGCCATCAGGGTCCTGGATTCACTCGGATTGTCTGACGAGATTCCCGTGGCGTCGCTCGCCAAACGATTCGAAGAGGTCTTTGTGCCGGGCCACTCGGAGCCGATGATCATTCCTCGTCAGAGCGAAGCGTTGTTCCTTCTTCAACGAATCCGCGACGAAGCTCACCGGTTCGCCATCTCGTTCCATCGCGAACTGCGCGGCAAACGGATGACAACTTCGGTGCTCGACGACATAACCGGTTTGGGTGAGAGTCGAAAGTCTCGATTAATTAAAGAACTCGGGGGAGTGACAGCCGTGAAGCGCGCTTCGCTTGAAGATCTTCAGGCGTTGTCGTGGCTACCTGACGCGGTGGCCCATGCTGTCTACGACAAGATCCACATGCCCGGCACCGGCCGGGGACGTGCATGACCGGAGGACCAGTGCCTGTCGAAGGCGACGATGTGAATGCCGATCTTTGGGAGGCGCATGCCGATTGGTGGCAACGCGAGTTCACCGATGGCGTCGACCCGGAGTACACCGAGCAGATCCTTCCGATCGTCGTCGAGTGGACGTCGGGATTCGGCAGGATCCTCGAAGTGGGCACGGGTGAAGGGCAGGTGGCCCGGGCGATCGTCGCGGAGAACGGTGCCAAGGTCGTCGGCGTCGACCCGACCGTGAATCAGATAGCGGAGGCCGCTCGTCGTGGAGCCGGACCCACCTATGTGCGATCAGGGGCAGAGTCGCTGCCATTTCCCGACGCGTCGTTTGATGCGGTGGTGTGTTGTCTCGTGTTCGAACACATCGACGATGTTGATGGCGCACTCTTCGAGGTTTCACGCGTGCTGCGCCCCGGCGGTCGATTCGTGTTCTGCCTCAACCATCCGTTGCTGCAGACGCCGGGATCGGGATGGATCGACGATCAAATCCTCGATCCGCCCGAGCAGTACTGGCGGATCGGTCCGTACCTGACCGAGCAAGCTGTTGTTGAGGAAGTCGAGAAGGACGTCTACATCCGTTTCGTCCATCGACCGCTCGGGCGCTATATCAACGCCATGGCCGATGTCGGAATGACGATCGAGCGCATGCTCGAGCCGGCACCTCCGGCAGGATTCATCGCCCGGGCACCGGAGTACACCGAAGTGGCCACTGTGCCAAGGCTTCTGACGCTGGTAGCCCGCCGGTCCGGTTAGCGTTCTTGCCGTGAGTGAATTCGTCGTGATCACGGGACTGTCCGGTGCGGGCCGCTCGCAGGCCGCGGACATTCTTGAAGACCTCGGTTTCTTTGTCATCGACAATCTCCCGCCAGAACTGATTTCCAAGGTCGCCGAGCTTGCGCAGGCGCCCGGAACCGACATCGCGAATGTGGTGTTGGTGGTGGGCACAGGCCCATATCACTCTGATGTGCTGCCGGCTCTTACGGCACTGCGACGTCAGGGAGTGCGTTTGCGGATCGCGTTCCTCGAGGCGGGTACTGATGTACTTGTCCGACGCTACGAAAGCACCCGGCGCCGACATCCGCTTGCCGGCCCCGACCGTTCCCTCGCCGAATCGATCGAGTTCGAACGCGAACTGTTGCAATCAGTGAAAGCTGAAGCGGATGTCGTCGTCGACACATCTGATCTCAATGTGCACCAGCTCCGATCGCGGATGCTTGATCTGTTCTCGGCCGAAGCACCTGACAGCGGGATGCAAACGACGATCACCTCGTTCGGGTACAAGCACGGACTTCCCCTCGACACCGACCTGGTGATCGATTGCCGTTTCCTCACTAATCCCCATTGGATCGACGAACTCAGGCCGCTCACGGGACTCGACGAACCGGTTCGTGACTATGTCCTCGCTCAACCCCTTACTGCCGATTTCCTGAGGTCGATCGAAGATCTTTTAGCGATGCTGCTACCGGCCTACGTCGCAGAAGGAAAGTCCTATCTCACGGTGGCCTTCGGCTGTACGGGCGGCAGGCACCGCTCTGTAGCTATTGCCGAGGTGGTCTCGGCGGCACTGCGCAACCGGGGTTTCGAGCTTCGGGTCGCCCATCGCGACGTCAATCGCTGAGGCCCGCACCGGTGGTGGCCGGCGCCCCTCCGATCTGACCGTATGCTTCCCTCGTCAATGGCGACTCCAGGAGGCATCACACATCATGACGATCCGTGTCGGAATCAACGGGTTTGGGCGTATCGGCCGCAACTTCTTCCGGGCGGTGAGGCAGTCAGGCGCTGACGTCGAAATCGTCGCCGCCAATGACCTTGGCTCGGTCCCGGCCATGGCCCACCTTCTGAAGTACGACACCGTCATGGGACGTCTCGACGCAAACGTCGAAGCAGTCGAGGACGGCATCCTCGTGGACGGCAAACTTCTCAAGATCACCGCCATCCGTGATCCGAAGGATCTGCCGTGGGCCGAGCTTGGTGTCGACATCGTCATCGAATCGACCGGATTCTTCACCGACCGGGACAAGGCTGCTGCGCATCTTGAAGCTGGCGCCCCGTTTGTCATCATCTCCGCTCCGGCCACGAATGCCGATGCGACGTTCGTGGTCGGCGTCAATGACGACACGTTCGATCCGAAGGTCCACAAGATCGTCTCGAACGCATCGTGCACGACCAACTGCTTCGTACCGATGATCAAGGTGCTTGACGATGCGTTCGGCGTCGAAAAGGGCCTCATGACAACCGTTCACGCCTACACAGGTGATCAGAACCTCGTCGATGGCCCGCACACGGACATGCGCCGCGCCCGCGCCTCGGCTGCGAACATCACGCCGTCCTCGACGGGAGCGGCTCGGGCGACCGGTCTCGTTCTCGAAGCCATGAAGGGCAAGCTCGACGGCACCGCCCTGCGGGTTCCGGTTTCGGACGGTTCGATCACCGACTTCGTTGGCGTCCTCAAGCGTGACGTCACCGTCGACGAGATCAACGCGGCGTTCAAGGCAGCCGCAACAAGCGGTCCGCTCTCGAAGGTTCTCGTATACACGGACGAACTCATCGTGTCTTCCGACATCGTCGGTGAGAAGGCCTCGTGCACGTACGACTCGCAGCTCACCATGGCGATGGGCAACTTGGTCAAGGTGCTTGGCTGGTACGACAACGAATGGGGTTACTCCAACCGCCTGGTCGACCTTGTCCAGGTCATGGCCAAAGCGGCCAAGTAGTCACGGCCCGATGACCGTTCCCACCCTCGAGGATCTCGGTGACGTCAGTGGTCGCCGGGTTCTTCTGCGAGCTGATTTCAACGTACCGATCGCCAATGGCGAGATTGTCGACGACTTCCGTATTCGCGCTGCGCTGCCGACCATCGAGTGGCTTACAAGTCGGGGCGCGATCGTCACGGCTTGCACGCATCTCGGTCGGCCAAAGGGAACACCCGATCCCAAGTATTCGGTCGATCCGGTCCGCAAGCGTCTGGCCGAGCTCGCACCGGGTGTGACACTTCTTGACAATCTGCGCTTTGATGCGGGCGAGACGGCAAACGATCCCGCCTTCGTGCAGCGCCTCATCGAAGGTCAGGATCTCTACGTCAACGACGCGTTTGGTGCTTCTCATCGCTCACACGCGTCAATCGTCGGGCCACCACAGTTCCTTCCGTCTGCGGCCGGGCGCTTACTCGAGCGCGAGATCGAGGTACTGCTCCCGTTGCGCACTGATCCCAAGCGACCGTTTGTCGTCATTCTCGGTGGGTCCAAGGTCTCCGACAAAATCGGTGTGATCGAAGCGTTGGCCGAGGTAGCCGACGCGCTCATCATCGGTGGGGGTATGTGCTTCACGTTCCTCGCTGCGAAGGGCCACCATGTCGGTGATTCACTTCTCGAAACCGATCAAATTGAAACCTGCAAGCGACTGCTCGACTCCGATGTCGTGATCCACATCCCTCACGATGTCACTGCACTCGGACCGGGCGGCGAGATCGGCAATCCCGAAGCTGGAGGCGATGTCCGTCAACTTGGTTGCGACATCCCCGACGGATGGAAAGGTCTCGACATAGGCCCGGGCACGGCAGCCGAATTCGCCGAGATCATCGCCGAGGCACGCACGATCTTCTGGAACGGACCAATGGGCGTGTTCGAAGATCCGCGATTCGCCGCCGGCACCCGAGTTGTAGCCGAATCGATGGCCGAAGCACGCGGCTTCACCGTCGTGGGTGGTGGCGATTCGGCCGCATCGCTCGACGCGTTCGGTCTTGCCAACGAAATCGACCATGTCTCCACCGGCGGAGGTGCATCGCTCGAGCTCCTCGAGAACGGTGATCTTCCCGGTCTGGAGGCTCTGCGAGGAGCATCAAATGTCTGACCGCAAGCCACTCATCTCCGGTAATTGGAAGATGAACCTGAACCATTACGAGGCGACGGCGACTCTCGACAAGCTTCGGTACCTCCTTACCAAGGACGATTATGAAGTCGTCGAGGTTTCGGTCCACCCGCCGTTCACCGACATCCGCACGGTCCAGACCTTCATTGAGAGCGAGAAGGTCCAGATCGCGATCGGAGCCCAGAACTGTCATTGGGAACCGAAAGGTGCGTTCACAGGTGAGGTCGCTCCGGGAATGCTCGCCAAACTCAACGTCGTCTACGTCATCGTCGGCCACAGCGAACGACGCGAGATCTTCGGAGAAACCGATGTTGAGGTGGCGCGCAAGGTTGGAGCGATCTTCGAGAACGGGATGATCCCGATCCTGTGTTGCGGAGAGACGCTCGAAGAGCGTGAAGGTGAAGCGACCCACGGCAAAGTCACCGGGCAGGTCCACGCTGGCATCAACGACCTCAAGCCGGAGCAGGTGGCCACGATGGTTATCGCCTATGAGCCAATCTGGGCGATCGGTACTGGGCTCACCGCAAGCGCTGAAGATGCCCAGCAGGTTTGCGCCTGGATTCGGGCGAAGGTTGCCGAGATGAAGGGTGCCGACGCTGCCGCCGCCGTGCGGATTCAGTACGGCGGTTCGGTCAAGGCAGCGAACGCCGCCGAACTCATGGCGCAGCCCGACATCGACGGCGCCCTTGTCGGTGGGGCCGCTTTGGACGCCGAAGAATTCGCCCGAATCGTCCAATATCGGCTCTCCTGATAACCTTTCGCCTGTGCTGATCGTCGTCCTCGTCATCCAAGTGCTCTCCGCACTGTCGCTCATCTTCCTCGTGCTGCTTCACAGCGGGCGTGGTGGCGGCCTCTCCGACATGTTCGGCGGCGGCTTGGGCGCGTCGGCTCAAGGATCAACTGTTGTCGAGAAGAATCTCGATCGCTTGACCGTGGTCGCCGCTGTGATCTTCATGTTTGCGTCGGTCGCGCTTTCTCTGTTGCTCGACAGGTAGTCCGGAACAGGCCAACGGGCCTCGTCATGGATCCTGTACTCGCTCTCACCGACGTCTCGTTGATCCGCGAAGGTCGACGTCTACTCGACAACATCACGTGGTCGGTGGGTGGCGGCGAGCGCTGGGTGGTTCTCGGCCGAAATGGCTCAGGGAAGTCGACGCTTCTCAAGATCGCTTCGCTCTACCTTCACCCGAGTGAAGGGACGGTCGACGTGTTCGGCCAACGACTTGGACGAGTCGACGTCCGCAAACTGCGAACGGGAATCGGAATGGCAAGTGCCGGCATGGCCGACATGTTGCGCAGCGACCTCACCCCGGTGGATGTGGTTATGACGGCGAAGAACGGCGCACTCGAACCGTGGTGGCATTCCTACGACGACGATGATCGTGCCCAGGCAAGGGATTGCCTCGCCCGAATGGGAATTGCGCATCATGCAGACCGCAGCTTCTCCACGTTGTCGTCCGGCGAGCGACAACGAGTCCTTCTGGCTCGGACACTCATGAACAGTCCGGGTCTACTTTTGCTCGACGAACCGACCGCAGGACTCGACCTGGCCGGGCGCGAAGATCTCGTGGAAGGGCTTGGCGCGTTGGCGAGGGATCAATCGACGCCACCGACCGTGTTGATCACTCATCACGTCGAGGAGATCCCCGACGGCTTCACACACCTACTCATGCTCGTCGAGGGGAAGGTTCTGTCTGCCGGGCCGCTGGCGGAGACGTTGACGGCTGCCCGGCTGTCGACATGCTTCGGACTCGAGCTCGGTCTTGAACATCGCCACGGACGCTGGTGGGCGTGGGGCGAGAGGAATTCCGGCGACGGGGCCGAGGCGAACCAACCGATCATTGACCGGTAGGATTTCGATGTCCTCCGGCAACCTTCCGGAGTCCCCGTTTCTCGAGGCAAGGAAACTTCCATCTCTACTGTTCTGAGCCTTTTGGCTGTTGCTTTCCTGATTATCGCCTGTGCGTTTTTTGTTGCGGCCGAGTTCGCTCTTGTCGCGGTGGACCGGAGTCGGGTCGATAGGGCGGCCGATCAGGGTGGTCGACGAGCCCGGATGGCGCGGAATCTCCTGACTCACCTGTCGTTCCACCTTTCCGGTGCCCAGCTCGGCATCACCGTTACCTCACTGTTGATCGGCATTCTCGCTCGACCGGCTATCGCCCATTTGATCGAGCCACTTCTCGAGCCGCTTGTCGGCTCGGCGGCGGTGGCCGGGGTGTCGCTGCTGTTGGCCCTTGCTATTGCGACAGTCGTGCAAATGGTGATCGGTGAATTGATCCCGAAGAGTCTGGCTATCGCGAGCCCGGAGACGACGACCTTTCTTCTAGCTCCTGTCATTCATGTGTACGGGTTGATCTTCGGCCCGATCATCCGGGTCCTAAATGGGGCTGCGAATGCCGCGGTGCGCCTCCTAGGTGTCGAACCGACCGAAGAACTCTCGCAAGTGCGGACGCTTGCCGAACTTCAGATCCTCGTCCGGAGTTCCCTCGCCGAGGGCACCCTCGACGAAAGTGCAACCAGATTGATCAGTCGATCGATCCGCTTCGAAAGCAAAGTCGCTGAGGACGCCCTCATCCCGAGAACATCAATCGTTGGGCTTGCAAAGAATGAGTCAGTGGCTCGGCTCGTGGAGTTGGCGGTGCAGACGGGACACTCTCGTTTGATCGTCCACGACGGCGATCTCGATCATGTGCTTGGTCTCGTCCATGTTCAGGCTGTTCATCGTGTTCCATACGCTGAGCGGGCATCGACAGCAGTTTCCGAATTGATGAGACCAATTCTCGCCGTGCCTGAGAGTCGGGGTCTTGATGACGTTCTGGTTGATCTGCGCCGGGCGAATTCGCACATGGCGGTTGTGGTCGATGAATACGGCGGGACCGCCGGCATCATCACGATCGAGGATGTTCTCGAGGAGATTGTTGGCGACATCGAAGACGAACACGATCCGGTACAGGAACAGGCACTGCGTCCCGGACGTACGGGGGAGTGGCTTCTTGAAGGGACACTGCATCCGGACGAAGTGATGGAGCAGACCGAGCTTGTATTGCCCGAAGGGGAGTACGAGACCCTCGCGGGTTTCATTCTCGATCAACTCGGCCATATCCCGTTCGTCGGCGAGGCCGTCGAACTTGATGACTGGCGGTTCATTGTGACGACGATGGAGAAAAGGCGTATCGCTGAAGTCAGGGTTCTGGCGCCGAACGGGCCTAAGCGGGCTGGCAATGGTCATACAAGCGATGGCGAAACAGGCGGCTCGGGATCATGAGTCTCTGGCCCTTCGTTGCGATCATCGTGCTTTTGGTAGTCAACGGGTTCTTCGTGGCGCTCGAGTTCGCTCTTGTCGGTTCGAGGCGGAGTCGTCTCGAACCTCTAGCCGAACAGGGAAACCGATCGGCGCTCCGCAGCCTCAGCGCAATGCAAGAACTGAGTATCCAGCTCGCCGGTGCTCAACTGGGAATCACGATCGCGTCGTTGCTGCTGGGTCTCGTAGGCGAACCGGCGATTGCGCATCTCCTCGCCGGTGGCGTGGAGATCATCCCGGGTGTTCCTGATGGCTGGGTTCACCCGATCGCCGTTGTATTCAGCCTTCTTATTGTCGTGTTCGCCCACATGGTGATCGGCGAGATGATTCCGAAGAACCTGACCCTGACGCACCCGGAGACCACGCTGCGAATCGTGAGTGGTCCGAACCGCGCTTACCTCGTCGTTGCCCGACCGTTCGTGCGGGTTCTCAACGTCGTGGCGAATGCGGGTGTGCGACTCTTCGGCGTCGAGCCGCGCGATGAACTGGCCAGCGCCCACACAGTGGAGGAACTCGCCGTCGTGGTGGCGGCATCGCGCGACGAAGGTGCGATCCCGGATTTCGCCGCAGATTTGCTCGCCGGAGTTTTCGAATTCGGCAACAGGCAGGTCGGATCAGTCATGGTGCATCGTGAACAGATCGCGGCCGTCCCGTTCGGTGCCACTGTGGCTGATGCCGAGGCGATTGCTGTCGATCAGGGTCACTCGAGGCTTCCTGTGCTCGGTATCGGTGGCCTCGACAACATCGTCGGGTTTCTCCACACCAAGGATCTGCTCACGCTCGATCCAGAAACCTCTTCGGGTCAGATTCCGGAGCGACTCCATCGTGAGACATTTTCGGTGCTGCCAGAGACGACCCTGGAATCACTTTTGTTGTCGATGCGGCGCACTCAAACGCACTTCGCGATCGTTGTCGATGACAATCTGAAGACTGTCGGGATTGTCACCCTCGACGATTTGCTCGAGGAACTTGTCGGCGAGATTACCGATAAGCCCGTCGACTGATCAGGCGCCTGTCGAGTGATAACCGCCATCGACGTGGATGATCTCGCCGGTCGTCTGCGGGAACCAGTCTGAGAGCAAGACGACGCAGGCCTTCGCTACCGCTGAGGAATCCTTAACATCCCAGCCGAGTGGCGCACGATCGTCCCATACGTCCTCAAATTTAGAGAACCCGGGAATGGAGCGGGCGGCAATGGTCTTGATTGGACCAGCAGCGACGAGGTTCACACGAATCTGTTGCGGTCCGAGATACCTGGCCAGATAGCGGCTGGTGGATTCGAGAGCGGATTTTGCGACGCCCATCCAGTCGTAGGACGGCCACGTCATGGTGTTGTCGAAATCAAGGCCGACAATGGACCCACCGTCGGTCATGAGCGGAGCCACAACATCGGCGAGGGCCTTAAGCGAATATGCCGAGACGTTCATAGCTACGGAAACGTCTTCCCACGTTGCCTCCATGAACGTGCCTCCGAGGCACACCGGGGGAGCGAAGCCGATCGAATGGAGTGCACCGTCGATTGAGCCCCAGCGGCTGGCGATTTCTTCTCGAGCGGCGACAAGGTGATCGGGATTCGACACATCGAGTTCCAGAACGTCAGCTTCAACCTCGAGCTTCTTCGCCGTCCGGAGCGTGTGCTTCATTCCGCTGCCGACTCCGGTGAGGAGAATCTCTGCTCCTTCCTGCTGAGCGAGGCGGGCGACGCCATAACCGAGCGAGGAATCGGTGAGCACACCGGTGATGAGAAGTCGCTTGCCGTCTAGAAGTCCCATGGTTTCTCCGATCGGGGGGAACCATCAGACGTTACGCGCCTCGGAGCGCATCGTGGGTGAGGCACCCCGATCATCCACTACGGTCACCGGCATGAAGATCGGAATCGTGGGTGCAACAGGTCCGGCCGGAAGCGCCCTTGCGGTACGTCTGGCGTCGGTCGGATTCGACGTCGTGATGGGGTCACGGAACATCGAACGGTCGGTGGAGGTCCTCGCTGCCTTGCAGGCGAAATGGCCAGATAGGAACCTCTCGATCACGGCCAGCGACAACGCGGGTGCAGCCGACGCCGATCTCATCGTGATCGCAACCCCGTGGGATGCGGCATGGACAACGGCCAAGTCCGTGGGATCTCATCTTGAGGGCAAGGTTGTGATGTGCATGGCGAACGCCCTGATTCGGGTCGGTCATGAGTTCCAGCCGTTGGTTCCTCCCCGCGGCTCGGTGGCCGCCAGCGTCCAGGCCGCGGTGCCCGGATGCTTCGTGGTGGCTGCGCTTCACCACGTGCCGGCCAAGGAACTCGCTGATCTCGGGCACCCGATCGAGAGTGACGTGCTTGTCTGCTCCGATCATCCAGCCGCCAAACAGACCTGTATGGACCTCATCGACAAGATGCCCGACATGCGTGCGCTTGATGCGGGCGACCTCACACAGGCGGCACCGATCGAAGCGTTCACGGCTGTGCTGCTCGAGCTCAACATGCGCTACAAGACGCGAGTCGCGGTGAAATTCACGGGTATCAACCTCGGCTAGTAACGCTGATTGGCGGTTGGCGACCACTAGCGTTCAAGGGTTCGCAGCGCGAGGTGACTTGATGAGCCAAATTCAGACAACCAATCAGGGCCCGATGCGGATCCATGACACGGCACGCAGAGCCATTGTTCCGTTTGAGCCGGGACCGATCGTCACGATGTACACCTGCGGCATCACGCCCTACGACGCCACTCACATCGGGCACGCCGCTACCTACGTAACCTACGACATCCTGCAACGCCGTCTCCGGGACCTCGGCCACGAAACGCGTTGCGTCCGCAACGTGACTGACGTTGACGACGACATTCTGCGTAAGGCCCGCGAACTTGGAGTGCACTATCTCGATCTCGCGGCGGCCGAGACCGCGCGGTTTGATTCGGATATGGAAGCGCTCAACGTCATCGAATGCTGGAGCGAGCCCCGTGCTACCTCCGCTATCGCCGATATCCGCGGTTTCATCGGGATGGTGCTCGACCGCGGGCATGCCTACCTGAGCGGCGGGTCGGTGTATTTCGACGTCAATACCTTCGAGCGTTTCGGGCAGGTATCGCACTACACCCACGAGGAAATGGTCGCTCTCGCCCGCCAGCACGGTGGCAATCCTGATGATCCGAACAAGCGGAATCAACTCGATTTCGTACTGTGGCAGCCATCGGCCGACGACGAACCGAGTTGGGAATCGTTGTGGGGTCCAGGTCGACCCGGTTGGCATATTGAGTGCTCCGCGCTCGCATTGCGCGAACTCGATACGACCATCGATCTCCACGGAGGCGGGTCCGATCTGATCTTCCCGCACCACGAGTGTGAGGCAGCCCAGAGCGAGGCAGCGACTGGTCAGCCTTTCGTTCGCCACTGGATGCATCAGGCCATGGTGCGGATGGACGGCGAGAAGATGTCGAAGTCGCTCGGCAATCTTGTGTTCATCAGCGAACTCCGTAAGACATGGGACACGCGTGCGATCCGCCTCGGCATCGTGGCGCATCATTACCGAGACTCATGGGAATGGGACGACGCCATCATGCCGGAGGCAGGTGCTCGGCTCGCTGAGTGGCTTCGGGTGTCCACCATGCCGAATGCGACCGATAGCGTCGCCGCCCTTGACGCTGTTCGATCGTGTCTCGACAACGATCTCGACACTCCTGGCGCCGTAGCGGCTATCGACGCGGCAGTCGCGACAGGCGAGGGTGTTACCTCGGCAGCGGCCCTCCTCGGTGTGTTCCTGATCGGCGAACCGGTTCGCTGAAGGCGGCATCCGGGCCTGCACAGGCACTCGGGTACGATCGGACTATGGCTGACCAGATATCGATCCTGCTCCCCGACGGTTCGGCACGGGAACTTCCTGCCGGCGCAACAGTGGGGGATCTGGCGGCGTCGATCGGTGCCCGACTGGCCAAGGCGGCTGTTATTGGTTCGGTCAACGGAACTGAACGCGATCTTGTCTGGCCTCTCGAAAACGGCGACAGCGTCGCGATCATCACCGAAACTGACGACCGAGGCCTGTTCACGATTCGGCACTCGACTGCGCATGTGCTCGCGCAAGCCGTCCTTGACCTCTTCCCAGGGGCGACGTTCGCAATCGGCCCACCGATCGAAAACGGCTTCTATTACGACTTCGAGTTGTCCGACGGCGGAACGTTCACTCCCGATGATCTCGATCGGATCGATGCGAGGATGCGCGAGATCATCAAGGAGAGCCAGCCGTTCATCCGTGACGAGATCAGCGAAGGTGCGGCGCTTGAACTCTTCTGCGATCACAAGTACAAGTGCGAGATCATCCGTGGTGCCGCCGAGGACCCGATGTCAGCCACCGAAACGGGGCTGGTTCGGACCTACGAGAATCCGCCTCGGTTCATCGACCTCTGCCGTGGCCCCCACGTTCCCGACACAGGGCGTCTCGGCCACTTCAAGCTCATGCGCGTCGCCGGGGCCTACTGGCGCGGCGATGAACGCAACCCGATGCTCCAGCGCATCTACGGAACCGCGTGGGCGTCGAAGAAGGAACTTGAGGCGTATCTCGTGCGCCTCGAGGAAGCGGAAAAGCGCGATCATCGCAAACTCGCAAATGAACTCGATCTGCTGAGCTTTCCCGAAGAACTCGGTGGAGGCCTTGCGGTGTGGCATCCGAAGGGTGCTGCCATCCGCAAGCTGATGGAGGATTACAGCCGGGAGCGCCACGAGTCCGGTGGATACGACTTCGTGTATTCCCCGCACATCGCGCGCGCAACGCTCTGGGAGACGAGCGGACATCTGGGCTTTTACGCCGACGGCATGTATCCGCCGATGGAGATGGACAACGGCGCCTATTACCCGAAGCCGATGAACTGCCCGTTCCACATGTTGATCTTCAAGAGCAACCAGCGCAGTTATCGCGATCTGCCAATGCGACTGTTCGAACTCGGAACCGTCTATCGCTACGAACGTTCAGGCACGTTGCACGGACTCATGCGCATCCGTGGATTCACGCAGGACGACAGTCACATCTTCTGCATGCCCGAGCAGGTTGTCGAAGAGGTCCAGAGTCTTCTTGGCTTCGTGCTCTCGGTGCTGCGCGCGTTCGGTTTTGTTGACTTCGAAGCGAGCCTCTCAACGCGGCCCGAAGAGAAGTGGGTCGGTACCGACGAGAAGTGGAGCCTCGCGACGGAAGCGCTTCGGACAGCCCTCGAGAAGGAGAACATCCCGTTCGACATCGACGAGGGCGGCGGCGCGTTCTATGGCCCGAAGATTGACGTGAAGGTCCGCGATGCCATCGGTCGCAAGTGGCAACTCTCGACGATTCAGGCCGATTTCAATCTGCCGGAGCGGTTCGGACTCGAGTACGTCGGTGCCGACAATCAGCGTCATGAACCGGTAGTTCTGCATCGGGCACTTTTCGGCTCGGTCGAACGATTCTTCGGTGTGCTCCTCGAGCATTTCGCCGGGGCATTCCCGGCCTGGCTCGCTCCCGTTCAGGTTCGCATCCTGCCGGTGCGCGACGATCACGACAGCCACGCGCAGATGCTTGTTGAGCGTTTGCGAGGCGAGGGTTTCCGAGCCGACATGGTCGAGGCCGATGAGCCACTCGGTGGTCGGATTCGCAAGGCCAAACTTGAGAAGCTTCCCTACGTCCTCGTCGTCGGCGATGACGATGTCGAGCACAACACTGTTGGCGTGAATCCCCGCGGTGGTGACGTTGATCGCGGTATCCCCGTGGACGAGTTCATCGAACGCCTTGCCTCCGAAGTCGCCGGTCACGAGTAACCGATGCCCAATCCGCCATCGTTGGACCATCTTTGGGCGGGATGGCGGCATTCGTACATCACCGCGGTGAGCGAACCCGACAACACGTCGCTCGATCCGGACGAATTCGGTTCGCTCTTTGAGCGCATCCTCGCCCTTCCCGATGACGAGGGGATGATTGTCTTCCGCGGAGCAACATGTTCGGTGTTGCTGAATGCCTTTCCGTACACGAGTGGACACATGCTCGTGTTGCCAAACCGTGCGATTGCCGAGTTGGAGGATCTCTCCGACGACGAACTCCTTGAGATGTCGAAGTTGGCGCGTGATGGGGTCGTTGCTCTGAAGGCTGCGTATCGATGCGATGGGGTCAACGTCGGTATCAACCTCGGACGTGCCGCCGGAGCGGGAGTTCCCACCCATCTGCATACGCACGTGCTGCCTCGCTGGGATGCAGACAGCAATTTCATGACCGCGATAGCGCAGGCACGGGTGCTACCTGAGCCCCTCGATGAAACCCTCCGGAAGCTCCGGTCGGCTTGGCCTCACTGATCATTCGGGCGTCTTGAGTGTGCGGTCAGCGATGACCGGAAGCTACGGTCGTCATCGATGACAACTCCGCCAGAAGATTCCGTGACCCCCGAATCCGATTCTCCTGCGGAGACGGCCCCGATCACCGATGCCGAGATCAGGGATGCGCTTCCCGCCGATCTTGATGCCACCGGTTATGTGGGTCCGTACATGTTCCCCAATAACAATCGCCGTCGAATCCCCGCCTATCTCTACTGGGGGATCTCAGCAGTATGCATCCTGATCTGGTTCCTGCGTCGAGGCAGCGACCCTGTCTTAATCAACAACGGTGTACTGATCGCCGCCATCGTGCTCGCACTCATCGGTCTCTACAGTTTCGTTGCGGGTTGGAATCTCAAAATCGATGAGAGCGATGCGCTCGTTGCCGCGACGAAGCAGGTTGGCTTTCCCGTCGGACATGCTTCGGCTCAGATGGGATGGCGCGGTTTGTTGAGTCGTCCCACCTGGCGAATCCTCTTGTACTCGGCAGAAGATCCGCCCGAAAAACGCGGTCTTGTCCTTGTCGACGGAGTCGATGGTTCAATCGTGGAGTGGTTCGTCGAGGACAACCCAGAGAACTGGGACGAGTTCGCCGCGACCTGATTGCGACCTGAACACGATCGGATCGCGATCGGTTCAACCCAGAGCGGCGAGGGTTCTTTCGATTCGGCGTAGGTTCTCTGCTCCGACCTGGACGGCTTCTTGGACGATTGCGATGGCGGTGATCGATCCGCCTCCGGCGGTGATCCCCGTTCGGTTCCACCGATCGCCGGGGACGGATGCAATCGCGTTAGCGAGATCGTTGGCGCCGTCGGCGATCTGTTCGTTGACTGACGAGATGTCCTCGCGGATCGGTTGATCCCAATGGCGAAGCCCATGATCGGCCACCGCCGGGTGGAGAACTGGTGATTCGGTGAGCTCGATTTGATGGAGGGCGCGGCCCAGAAGTGTCCATGTCCGGATCGAGTCGACTGCCAATTCGAGTGCAGACGCACCCTCAGGGCCAAGTTGCTGTGCGAGAGATTCGGTGATTTCCAGCCCAGGTTCACCGAGAAGGGCCGCATAGCGACGCGGGTAGCTGCGGAGAGCAACGTGGGCATCGGAGGGCGAAAGCGAGGAATAGTCGGCCCGGGTCATGGGTGAAACCTAGCGGGGACGGCCAAGGGCCAACTGGTGTACGCCGCCCGGGGGAGGGGTGCTGCTACCGTTTCGGGGTTCGAGAATTTGCTTGACGGAGGGCGCCCGACCGGGCGACGCCGCAGGCGCAAGGAGATGGCCATGCTCGACGGACGCTGGCGTACGAACATCGAAAAGGGTCTCAAACCGGCCGGCGTAAAGCTGCTCAGGGTTGGATTCACTGCTGACCGATTGACCGCCATCGGCGTGGTCATGTCTGCGTTCGCTGCAGTTGCGATTGCAACCGGCCATCTGTCGCTCGGACTCCTCCTGCTTGTTCTCACGGGCCTGCCCGACGCACTCGATGGCGCAGTCGCAAAAGCGGCGGGTACCGCTGGGCCTCGTGGCGCGTTCTTCGATTCTGTCGCCGACCGGTTCTCCGACACGCTTTTGCTCTGCGGTGTCGGGTGGTATCTCGCCACGACTGATGGCGGCCTTATGCCGTTGCTTCCGATGGCTGTTCTCGGTGCATCACTGATCATCTCGTACGAGCGGGCCAAAGCCGAAGCGCTGGGATTCGATGCCAAGGGCGGGGTCATGGAGCGCGCCGAGCGCATCATCCTGTTGGGTCTTGGCCTGCTGTTCGAGGCCCTCCTGGTTCCTGTTCTCTGGATCATGCTGGTTCTCACCCTGGTGACAGCCGGCCAGCGGTTTGTGAAGGTCTGGCGTCAGGCATCACAGGAGCGACCGGCTCTGCCGGCCACCCGACGGGCTGCGCGCCGACGTGCATCTCGTTCGACGTCAGCCGTGTGGCGTCAGAACCTGCAGTCGCGTCGTCGTCGCTAGGTCCTCGGGGATGGCTCTCGATCTGGTGACAGCCGCGTACAAGACCGGTGCCGCCTTCTCTCGTTCCGTTCCCCGTCCGGTCGCTGAGTTAACGGCCCGAGGGCTGAGCCGGGCGGCGGCATCTATATCTACTGAGCGACGGATGCTCGTGACCCGTCATTTGCGCCGAGTCATCCCGGACCTCGAAGGACGTGAACTCGATCGGGTTGTCGACGAAACCTTTGTCAGTTATGCCCGATACTGGGTTGACTCGTTTCGCCTTCCGCAGTTGACGCCCGAGCAGGTTGATTTCGGTTTGTCCATGGAGGGCTATCGACATATTGACGACGCTCTCGCACGTGGCAACGGGGCGATCATCGTGCTTCCCCATCTCGGAGGATGGGAATGGGCGGGGTTTTGGTTCGCCCGGGTGATGAATCAGCCGATCACGGTTGTCGTGGAATCGATCGAACCGCCTTCGCTTTTCGAATTCTTCGCGAAGTTCCGCCGTACGTTGGGCATGAACATCGTGCCGCTAGGTCCAGCCGCCGGCGGCGAGATACTGCGGGCGCTTCGTGCCAATCATGTGGTCTGTCTGCTTTCCGATCGTGACATCACCGGCGACGGGATTGAACTCGAGTTCTTCGGGGAAACGACGACGCTGCCAGCGGGACCAGCGACACTCGCGTTGCGGACGGGCGCAGCATTGATTCCGACCGCGATTTATTTCGAGGGTCGCTCCGGCCACTTTGGATATATGCAGGAACCGATCGTCGTCGAACGTCAGGGCCGCTTGCGCGACGACATCGAACGATTGACCGGCGAAGTAGCCCGTCGACTTGAGCAACTAATCCGCCGCGCTCCCGAGCAGTGGCACATGCAACAGCCGAACTGGCCGAGCGACTTCGAGGCACTCGATGCGATTGGCAAACCCCACGTACGTCCTGAACACGGGCCGTGTTCCATCGGACGCATCGAAACCGTGGAAGAGGTCTGATTCGTGCGTATCGGACTGGTGTGCCCCTACAGCCTTACGCTCCCGGGAGGAGTGCAAGGACAGGTTCTCGCCCTCGGTCGATCTCTGCGTTCCCTCGGTCACGACGTACGGGTTCTGGGTCCCTGCGACGGGCCTCCACCCGATGCTGGTGTTACTCCGCTTGGCAACAGTCTCCCCACGGCGGCCAATGGCTCGGTCGCACCGATCGCTCCCGATCCGGCCGCCCAGTTGCGCACGATCCGGGCGCTTCGTGACGAGCGATTCGACATCGTGAACGTTCACGAGCCGATTGCTCCGGGCGTGGCGCAGACAGCGCTGCTGTTCAAGAGTCAGCCTCTGGTGGGCACCTTTCACGCGGCGGGCGAGAGCGCCGGGTATCGATGGTTGAACCCGATCGTCCGGTGGTTGGCCGGAAAACTTGATCTCCGATGTGCCGTTTCTGAAGACGCCCGCGCAATGGCGGCGAACGCGGTTGGTGGCTCCTACGAACTCCTCTTCAACGGCGTCGAACTCGGGCTGTATGCGGGACCGGCTGCGGCACCTGCATCGCAGCCGACGATTCTCTTCCTTGGGCGGCACGAACCCCGCAAGGGTCTTGCCGTCCTGCTCGACGCCATGGGCGAACTCTCACCCGATGTGCGCCTCTGGGTGGCCAGTGACGGTCCCGAAACCGCGGCCTTGCAGCAGCAGGCGGCTGGTGATCCAAGAATCGAGTGGCTCGGGCGTCTGTCAGAACAGGAGAAAGTCGAGCGTCTCCGGTCGGCCGATGTGTTCTGTGCGCCGTCGCTCGGCGGAGAGTCCTTCGGCGTGGTGCTTCTCGAGGCGATGGCCGCAGGGACCGCTGTCGTGGCTAGCGATCTGCCTGGCTATGCCAAAGTCGCCCGATCGGACCGAGATGCACTCCTGGTGCCGCCCGGAGATCCCTCCGCCCTAGCGGCACAACTACAGCGGGTTCTCGGCGATTCGACCCTCAGAGAATCGCTCACAACATCCGGAAGCACTCGGGCCACCGAGTTTTCGATGGACCGACTGGCAGCCCTCTATGTCGATCTCTACGAGCAGGTACTCGAGCGCCGGTAGTGTCTGACTCGTCCCATCCACGTTTGAAGGCCTCGTGTGATTGATTCTGCTGAACTCTCGCCGCCTCGCACCAAGGTCTTCGTGGCCGCTGCGTTGGTTCCCACCATTTGTCTCGGCCTCGTGGTCACGGCGATTCTCGTCGTCGTTCTCGGGCCGCTTGGGCTGGTCCCGGGATTGCTTGGCACCAGCGTTGCTTGCTTCCTACGGGCCAAGTCGTTCGGGGCGGGCATCGAGGCCGAGGTACTCGGATCGCTTGGCGCCGTTTCTGCCGAGGGCGACGCTCACGCCAGATTATTGAACCTCGCCGAAGGACTCTCCGCCACATGCGGAGTTCCGATCCCCGGACTCTTCGTGATGCAGGATCCGGCCGCGAACATGATGGTTATCGGATCAACACCCGAACTGTCGACGATCGTCGTTACGTCGGGGCTTCTTGATGCGCTCGACCGGATTCAACTCGAGGGAGTTGTGGGCCGAGCGTTCGCACAGATGCGTCAGGGAGATCTTCCTGCCGCGACGCTGGCGGTGCGCGCCGCTAATTCACCACTTGTTCGGTCGCTCGCCGGTGCTGGCTTCACCACTCTCGCCAGTCCCGAGCGCGACATCCTTCTTGACCGTGCCGGTGTCGGGCTCACGCGTTACCCCCCGGGGCTTCTCGCCGCTCTTATCGAATGCGAACGCGTCGGTACGTGTCTTGCCAACCCAGATCGGGCAACTGCACATCTTTGGATGGCCGATCCCGGTCCCGAGGGTGCCCATGACGGCGAGCGAGCGGCATTTGAACTTCGACTTGAAGGTCTCCGACTGCTGTGAACCGTCGCCGAATCGCCATCATTTCCGGAGCGGTTGCTGTCGTCCTTGTCGGCGCAGCAATTGGATTCATCACACTCTCTGGCTCGGAGGATGCTGGGCCGTCTGAGCCAACCATTACGACTACGACGACGACTGCACCGTTACCCGTTTGGCCCCTCACCGGCCTTTCTGACGCAGCGGCTTCCACCTCCGGAAATCATCCGGCGATCGTCGTGAAGATGGACAACAGTCAAGACGCCCGACCTCAGGTCGGCATCAACCAGGCCGACATTGTCTACGAGTTGTTGGTCGAGGGGATCACCCGATTTGCGCTTGTGTACCACTCTGACCTTGTCGACCCTGTCGGTCCGGTCCGTTCGGCGCGTTCTAGTGATGTTGATTTGGTCGCGAACCTGTCGAAGCCGCTCTTCGCATGGTCCGGCGGTAACGCCGGCGTGACCGCCGAAATTGCTGCGGCCGATCGCAAGGGAATATTGACCGACTCGTCGTACAACATCGCGAGTGCTGCGTACTACCGATCAAATGAGCGCTTTGCTCCGCACAATCTGTTTCTACATTTGCCTCAGTTGCTCGGATTGAAGGCTCCATCCGGGCAGGGTGCCCCGAGTCCCATCTTCACGTATTTGGCCAAGGACGCCGTCTTCGCCGGCTTGCCAGTTCCCGGTATGTCCATCGACTTCGGTGGCGGTACCGTCATCGATTACGTCTGGGACGCCACGAAAAAGGGTTGGAATCGCTTTCAGATCGACGGAGCCCATCCCCGGGCGACTAGTGCAACTGTCGATGACAAGGGGATTCAGGTTGCTCCGGCCAATGTGGTGATCCTCTTCACCGACTACGGAGTGAGTCCGGCCGACAGTCGCTCGCCTATGGCCCTGACGGTCGGTTCCGGCGCCGCCATCGTTCTTAGCGACGGGAAGATCGTGTCGGGTCGCTGGTCCCGTCCGACCGCCGCCGGCCCCGCAGTGCTGACCGACTCCCTCGGAGTCCCGATCAGTCTTGTTCGCGGCCGAACATGGGTGGAGCTTCCCCGCCCGGACTCCCCGGTGTTTCCCATCGACCAGATCGGTGCCGATGCGCTCCTGGCCTTGCGGAAATAGTCACACGCTCCCGACTTCGTCAGGTGGCGACCTCCGGTCGTAGACTCAATCCATGGCTGAACAGTTCTCCGAAGGTGTCGTGAGCCGCGAAACGGGTACACAACTCGTCAAGCGCGGTCTGGCTGAAATGCTCAAGGGCGGCGTCATCATGGATGTCGTCGATCCCGAGCAGGCACGAATTGCCGAAGACTCCGGTGCAGTTGCCGTCATGGCTCTCGAGCGGGTGCCGTCAGACATCCGTCGCGACGGTGGCGTTGCCCGCATGAGTGACCCGGCGATGATCGAGGGCATTCAGGCCGTGTGCACGATTCCGGTTATGGCCAAGGCCCGCATCGGTCACTTCGCTGAAGCGCAGATACTGCAGTCTCTCGGCGTCGACTACATCGACGAATCCGAAGTACTGACGCCGGCCGACGAGACCCATCACATCGACAAGTGGGCGTTCTCGGTTCCCTTCGTCTGTGGTGCGACCAATCTCGGTGAAGCGTTGCGACGCATTTCCGAAGGTGCGTGCATGATCCGCTCCAAGGGTGAAGCCGGAACGGGCAATGTGGTCGAAGCAGTTCGCCATATCCGTTCGATCCTTGGCGACATTCGCAAGATCACAACCGCCGATTCGGCTGAATTGTTTGAATGGGCGAAGCGTCTTCAGGCACCTTTGCCGCTGGTTCAAGAGATCGCTGAGACGGGCAAGCTCCCCGTGCCGCTGTTCTGCGCGGGTGGTATCGCAACTCCGGCCGATGCTTCCCTCGTCATGCAGCTCGGATCCGAGTCAGTTTTCGTCGGTTCGGGAATCTTTAAGAGTTCTGATCCGGCCCTCATGGCGAGAGCAATCGTGGAAGCGGCGACGAACTTCCGCGACGCCGACATCCTTGCCAAGGTCAGCCGTGGTCTCGGTGACGCAATGCCCGGTCTTGAGATCGCAAGTCTCGAGACCAAACTTGCCGATCGGGGTTGGTGAACCGGGCCTTAGGGTCCGCTTCGCTTCACTCGATCATGTCGTCATCGCCATCGGAGCCTCCAGGTGCCGGGTCCCGTAGTTGGCGTTCTCGCCCTTCAGGGTGCGGTCGGGCTTCATTCACACGCCTTGACGCGCCTCGGCGTTGAACACCTTGAGGTCCGCACTGCGTTGGACCTCGCATCAGTCGACGCCCTGATCTTCCCGGGCGGGGAGTCGACCGCAATGTCCAAACTGCTCACGATGAATGCGCTCTTCGAGCCGGTGGCCGCCCGCCTCGAAGCCGGCATGCCGGCCTTCGGTACGTGTGCGGGAATGATTCTGCTCGCCACCAACGTGATCGATGGCCGGGCTGATCAGCGTTCGTTTGGCGCCATCGACATCGATGTCCGCCGCAACGCATTCGGTCGGCAGATCGATTCGTTCGAGGCCGATCTTGATGTGATCGGTCTTCCGGAGGCACGAGTGCACGCTGTTTTCATCCGGGCGCCAGTTGTCGAGCGGGTCGGCCCGGGCGTGGAGATCCTCGCGTCAGTCGATGACGGCCGGCCGGTTGCGTGTCGGCAGGGCAACGTGATGGTGACGTCATTCCATCCGGAACTCGAGCCCGATCTAAGAATGCACGAACTGTTTGTTCGTCAGGTGGCAGCATGAGTTCACGGGTTTCAAGTCCGCAGAGCAACGAATATCGACAAAGGGGTATCTGATGTCTGGCCATTCCAAATGGGCGACTATCAAGCACAAGAAGGGCGCCGCCGATCAAAAACGCGCCAAGGTCTTTGCAAAGCTCATCCGTCAGGTCGAAGTCGCTGCGCGCGAGGGCGGTGGCGATCCGGCCATGAACCCGGCGCTTCGAACGATGTTCCAAAAGGCGCGCGATAGTTCGGTTCCGATCGACACGATCGAGCGCGCTATCAAGCGCGGAACCGGCGAACTCGACGGCGTGACCTACGAGCAGATCACGTACGAGGGTTACGCGCCGAACGGTGTTGCCATCCTTATTGATGTGCTCACCGACAATCGCAATCGCACCGGGAGCGACATCCGTTCGACCCTGAAGAAGAACGGCGGGTCAATCGCCGAGCCGGGTGCTGTGGGCTGGCAATTCGAGCGCAAAGGCGTCATCGTTCTTTCGCGTTCGGTCGACGAGGACGATGTCATGGTGGCCGCTCTTGACGCTGGGCTTGAAGATCTAGTCGATGAAGGCGATACCTGGCGTTTGATGTGCGCGCCGACTGACCTTCCCGCGGTTCGTGCTGCGCTCGAGGAGGCATCTATCGCGTTCGAGTCCGCTGACACGACGATGGTGTCGACGACAACTGTCGATCTTGATACCGCTGACGCCGCGAAGGCGGTGCTTCGCGTCATTGATGCACTTGAGGACAACGACGACGTGCAGGATGTGTACGCAAACTTCGACATTCCCGACGAACTTCTTCAGACGCTCGACGCCTGAGCGCTTGGGCGGAGTCGTCAGCGATTGCGGGAGGAGCGTTTCGCGTCTTTTGCTTCCTTGCTGAAATCGCGATCGGTGCGACGTTGCTCGGCAAGAGTGGCCCGTTCGGCGATGGCTTCGCTTTCCTCACGCAAGCGACGCCAACCTTCGACACGACCAGCAAGTAGTTCGCCCGATTCGAGTGCATTCGCAATCGCGCATCCGGGTTGGCCGTCATGTTGGCAATCGGCGAATCGGCACATCTCTGCGACCTCATCAACGTCACTGAATGTTTCGGCGACGGCGTCATCTTCGGCCACAAGGCCTACGGCCCGAATGCCCGGGGTATCGATGAGGACGCCACCCGAGGGAAGCAGATGGAGTTCGCGGCCGGTCGTCGTGTGACGGCCCTTCGAGTCGCCCTTGCGGACGGATCCGATCGGTACGATCTCGGATCCTAGAAGGGCGTTGACGATGCTTGATTTCCCGGCACCGGACTCTCCGAGAAGGGTGACCGTGTCGGTCCCGATGAGGGCGCGGAGTTCATCGAGGCCTAGTCCTTCGTTCACCGATGTGATGACAACATCGATGCCGGGATGTGCGATGCGGACGTCGGCAGCCGCCTGCTCAGGATCGGAATCGGCATCCCCGATCGCGGCTTTCGTAAGTATCACCACGGGACGCGCACCGGCATCGCGAGCGATCGTCGTACCGCGCTGGATGCGGCCGTCCTTGACCGGCCGATCGAGTCCGCATACGAGCAGGACAGTGTCGACGTTCGCGGCGAGTTGCTGTTCTTTGTCGCCATGAGCGGATCGACGACGCAATAGCGATCGACGATCGAGAACGGCGATCGCCTCGTTGTCGATGACAGCGACCCAGTCGCCCACGGTCGGTTCGGGATCGAGTCGCTTCGTGAGCATGATCGTTTCCGTGCCCCCGGGCAGAGCAACCACGAGCCCAGCCCCGTGATGTTGCAACACGCGGCCGGGTAGTGCCCCAGGCTCGGCGCTCTCAAGTGTCGACGCCCAGCGCTCGTCCCAGCCGAGGGGAGCCAGCGTTTCGAACATCGGGTGCACTGCGCTCAGGCCCCCGGAACCTCGCCGGTGGTGACGTAGGTGTCGAGGCGTTCGAGCGTCTTGGCCATGCCGACCGGATGCTTCTCGGGATACTTCTGCAATTCGATTACCTTCGGAAAGATCGCCGTGGACCAGTCGAATGTTTCGGTGACTTTTGTTCCGCCGTCGACGGGTTCAAGCGTGTATCGCCAAACGTGTCGGCCGAAATGGCGCCATCCGATGAGACGGTCCTTCTCGTACTCGACAACCGTGTTCTTGATCGAATACGAGAATCCGATCTTCATGCCCATCGAGAACTTGTCGCCGAGAACCAACTGAGAGGAATTGCCCTTCGCTTGGACCAGCGAACCCGATCCGTCGATGATCGGGTGCTTCGATGGATCGGCGAGTACCGCGAAAATCGCAGCGGGATCGGCGGCGATGATCCGGCTAACCGAGACCTCGCGTGGGTTGTTCGAGGGTGACGTCATGCCCTGATCCTCTCAGGCCGCAGCGGGTCGGGCGAGGATCGCCCGAAGAGCGACCTCGAGCGTGGGATGGGCGAACGGGAAATCTCGGTCTGAGAGGACGCCGGGGAGCACACGACTGCTCGTGAAAAGAAGAGCATCGGCGAGTTCTGCGCCCAGCAGCAGTTTGGGGCCAAAAGACGGAACGGGGAAGAGGGTGGGCCGATGGAGGACATCGCCGAGCACCTTGGTGAGCTCCCGGTTCGTGCATGGGTTTGGGGCAGTGGCGTTCACGGGGCCGGAGACGTCGTTGTTGAGGAGCCAGCGGATGACGCCAATCTCGTCGGCGAGCGTGATCCAGCTCCACCACTGGCGTCCCGAACCCATGCGTCCGCCGAGGCCGAGTTTGAAAAGCGGAAGCAACTTCGCGAGCGCACCGCCATCAGGGGAGAGGACGATTCCGGTACGCAGGAACGCGACCCGAATTCCGGCGTCGATAGCTGGCGCAGCGGCCGCTTCCCATTGTTCGCAAACAGCGGCCAGGAAGTCCTTCGCATGAGCCCCGTCTTCGGCGACGGCGTTGTCGCCGGTCTCGCCGTAGATCCCGATCGCTGAACCGCTGATGAGCACCGCAGGTTTGCGATCGAGCCCGGCGATCGTTCGGGCGATGAGGTGGGTTCCTCGAGTGCGGCTCTCGAGGACGATTCGCTTGTAATCCTCCGACCAGCGCTTGTCGCCGATGCCGGCCCCGGCGAGGTGGACGACACCGTCAACACCCTCGAGTCCGGCAGCGTCAATGGTGCCCGCTTCCGGATTCCAGGTGACGGCATTCTCGCTGGGCGAAACGGGTCGGCGGACGATCGGCACGACGTCATGGCCGTCGGCCGTGAGTGAGGCGGTCAGAGCCGAACCGATGAGTCCGGTGGCGCCGGTGATTGCGATCTTCAAGGTGAGCTCCTGAGCGGGGGACATGTGTGCGACGGTTTAAACCCCGCCGATCTTGAACCTATGCCCGATTGGCCGATCGAATCTGATCGAACGCTACGATTAGGCCCTCATGAGCACCCGAAAGCTGATCGTCCTCGCCCTCGCATGTGGTCTCGCGATCCTCGGTGCAGCCGCAGCGCAGTTGCTTATGGCGGCGCGCTGACGCGCTATCCGGTGGCGGCTTCCGACGGGACATGGTCCCTGCGGTTCGGGCGGCTTCCCTTCATGGGTAGGCTCAGAACGTTCATTTCCAGGAGAGTGCTTCGTATGGCTGAGAACTTCGACGTCGTCATCATCGGTGGAGGACCGGCCGGTTATGCCGCTGCTCTTTATGGTGCTTCCGCCGGTCTGAATATCGCCCTTATTGAGAAGTCGAAAGTGGGTGGGACGTGCCTCCACGTAGGTTGCGTTCCGGCCAAGGAACTCCTCGAGACGGCAGCGGTGCGCCGCGCCATCGTGGGTTCATCGCTGTTCGGCCTCACGACTAGTGAGCCGATTCTTAATTTCTCGGTGACTCAGGCTCGAAAGCAAGAGGTCATCGACGGACTGTTCGGAGGGTTGTCGGGTCTCCTTAAACGCCGCAAGGTGACGATGTTCGACGGAATCGGCACGCTGCATGCCGGCCACGTGGTGAAGATCAGTGGCGGCGCCTCCGGTGACGTCGAAGTCACGGGCACCCATGTCATCCTCGCCTCGGGTTCCGTGCCCCGGACCATTCCCGGTTTCGAGGTCGACGGCGTTCGGGTGATCACGTCCGACGAGCTGCTGTCGCTGCAAGAACTCCCGAAGTCGGCCGTGGTCATCGGCGGCGGCGCCATCGGCTGCGAGTTCGCCTCAATGATGTCTGATCTTGGCACCGAGGTGACGATTCTCGAAGCCCTTCCAAAGATTCTGCCCGGCTGCGACGACGACATCACGAAGATCGTGCTCAAGTCATTCAAAGAGCGCGGTATCAACGTTCGCACCGGCGTAAGCGTCAACGGTCATGATCCCCGCAAGTCCGGTGGGACCACCGTGAAGTTCGGTGATGGCGAAACGATCGATGTCGACACTGTCGTGGTGTCAGTCGGACGTCGCCCGCTTTCGGAGAATCTTGGTCTCGAAGGCACCGCAGTGCAGGTGAGCGATCGCGGTCATGTTGTCGTCGATCCTTGGTGCCGCACTGGCGAACCTGGCGTCTATGCCGCCGGCGATCTCATCGCCACGCCGGCACTTGCTCACATTGGATTCGCTGAGGGAATCCTGGTGATTCAGGACATCCTCGGGGAAGACCCCATCCCGGTTGATTACGGAAACGTTCCTTGGTGCATTTACTGCCATCCTGAAGTGAGTTTCGTAGGCCACTCCGAAGCGAGCGCCAAGGAAGCTGGCATCGAGATCGTGGTGAGTAAGCACCGCTATTCCGGCAACGGCCGGGCCCTGATCCTCGGCGAACCCGAGGGAATGGTGAAGGTCATCGCCGAGAAGCGACCCGACGGAACCGCCGGACGCCTGATCGGCGTGCACATGGTGGGCCCGTGGGTAACCGAACAACTCGGTCAGGCCTATCTCGCCGTGAACTGGGAAGCGACCGCCGACGATGTTGCCAAGTTCATTCAGCCCCATCCCACATTGAGCGAATTGTTCGGCGAGAGTGTTCTTGCTCTCACCGGACGATCCCTGCACGGTTAGAACTCACCGCTCAGGCGTTTCCGGATTTACGATCTAGGCACCGCCCGGATGTGTGTCGGGCGAACGTCAGGACGCACTCCAGAACTTCCCAATTCCGCACAATCGATTGACCTGCTTCCCCGGAGGAATTTCCCCAATGGCCGAGATCCAGCTTCCCCAACTTGGTGAGTCCGTCACCGAGGGAACAATCACCAAGTGGTTCAAGCAGATTGGTGACTCGGTGGCCGAGGATGAGGTCCTCTTCGAGGTGTCAACGGACAAGGTTGATTCCGAGGTCCCGTCCCCGGTGAGCGGCGTTCTCACCGAGATACGCGTCGCCGAGGGTGACACTGTCGACGTCGGCACCGTGATCGCTGTTGTCGGCGATGGTTCCGCCGCCGCCCCGCCGGTCACAAGTGAACCGGCAGTGGCCGCGGAGGCACCGGCTCCAGTCCCGGCTCCAGCTCCGGCTCCCGCACCCGCTCCTGCAGCGGAGGCACCCGCTCCTGTAGCGGAGGCACTCGCACCCGCGCCGGCGCCTGCGCCGGCTCCGGCTCCGACGACAAGTGCGGCCCCGGCGACGTCAGGGCAGCTTCTTTCTCCGATCGTGCGTCAACTTGTGAATGATTACGGACTCGACACATCGCTCATCACCGGAACCGGTCCCGGTGGACGCATTTCGCGATCTGATGTTGAAGCGGCCATCAGGTCTGGTGTCGCCGCAGGGCAGGCACCGGCTGCATCGCCGGGTGTTCGTCTGACGCCAAGCATGAGCTCGGCCGCACCTGCGATAGCTCAAGGTTCCCGTCGGCCGGCCCCCAAGCCGCGCAGCGGAACCGGTGACACGGTCGAACAACTGAACAACATGCGCCGCCGCACTGGCGAGCACATGGTGATGTCGAAGCAGGTGTCGCCGCACGCCTATTCGATTGTCGAAGTCGACTACGAAAACGTCGAACGAGTGCGTCGCAACCATCGCGATTCGTTCCGCAATGACGAGGGATTCAGTCTCACCTACCTTCCGTTCATCTCGCGTGCTGTCGTCGATGCGCTGCGTGATTTTCCGCATCTCAACGCAACGATGGGCGACGGCGAATTGGTTGTGCACAACTATGTGAACCTCTCGATCGCCGTGGATCTCGACTTCGAAGGTCTCATTGCCCCTGTCGTTCACGAAGCCGATGACAAGCGCCTCCGAGCCATTGCGCGCGACATCAATCAGCTCGCAGGTCGGGCCCGGACCAAGAAGCTCTCCGCCGACGACATCAGTGGCGGAACATTCACACTCTCAAACTCGGGATCGTTCGGTAGCTACCTGGTACTCCCAATCATCAATCAGCCGCAGGTCGCGATCCTCTCGACCGATGGAGTCCATCGCAAGCCTGTTGTTGTCACTGACTCCGAAGGCGGCGAGTCCATCGCCATCCATTCGGTCGGCCTGCTTGCCATGAGCTGGGATCACCGGGCATTCGACGGTTCCTACGCCGCAGCGTTCCTGCGCCAAATCAAGGAAACACTTGAGACCCGCGACTGGGAGGCGGAGCTGTAGCCATGGCTGCGGCCGGGACTCCGGTTCCTGGCGAACGTGCGCGCCCGCTGCGGGTGCGATGGCTCGGCACGGTTCCGTACGACGAAGCCTCGGAACTTCAACGCGGCTTCTTCACGCACGGACTCGACGACTGGCTCCTGCTCCTTGAGCATCCCCACGTGTACACCCTCGGCTCGCGGGCTGACATGACACATGTTCTGGTGGAACCAAAATCGGTTGGCGCTGAGCTCGTGCGAGCCGATCGCGGCGGTGATGTCACCTATCACGGCCCCGGACAGCTCGTCGGGTACCCAATTCTTTCTGTGCCGGGCAAGCGCGGCGGGGGAATGGCCGACACGGTCGCCTATGTCTGCTCTGTCGAGCAACTGGTGATCGACGCATTGAACGATCTCGGGCTGTCCGATGTCGGGCGACTTCGGGATTATCCCGGGGTCTGGGTCCAACCCGAGTCCGATAATCCTCGCAAGATCGCTGCGATAGGTGTGCGCATCACCCGGGGGCGATCGATGCACGGCTTCGCTCTGAATGTCGATCCCGACATGTCGATGTTCACCCACATCGTGCCGTGCGGAATCGTTGGTAAATCGGTCACATCGCTTGCGGCGGAGGGTATCGATGTCTCCATGCACGATGTCGTTGACGTCATCACCGCTCGAGCGGCGACACGTTGGGGATCGGGCCCCGGCGGATGGGAGCGCTCGGATGTGATCTGGCGCGAAGGTTCGCGCAGCGACGATGACTTGAGTCCGTTCAGTCGCGGCGAGGGCGCAGGTGCACCAGTTCGTTCGGCGGAGGACCACGGCGTTTCGGCTGCTCCGGAACTGATCTCGGTGTTAGATGGTCCATCATTGCGACTGCGGGGAAGACTGGCCGAGGCTGGTGTCGCCCCGGGCATGGACGTCGCCACGCGTAAACCGGAATGGCTTCGCGCTCCGGTGAAGCTCGGTGGCAAGTCGCTCGAAATCAAGCAGACACTGCGCGATCTTTCGCTGGTCACGGTTTGCGAAGAGGCTGGTTGTCCGAATCTTTCCGAATGTTGGGCCGACGGAACTGCGACATTCATGATCAACGGCGAGCGTTGCACGAGGGCGTGCGGTTTCTGTCTTGTCGATACCCGAAAGCCTGAGCCGATCGATGTGACCGAGCCGGAGCGCGTTGCCGAGGCAGTTGCTCGCATGGGTCTTGGGTTCGCCGTTGTCACAACTGTGGCTCGCGATGATCTTGCCGATGAGGGCGCCGGCCCGATGGCCGAAACGGTGGCAGCAATCCGGAAGCGTTCGCCGGGCGCGAAAGTTGAAGTGCTCATCTCGGATTGTCGAGGCCGGAAAGAAGCACTCGACATAATTTTCGATAGTCGCCCGGATGTGTTGAACCACAACGTCGAATCAGTGCCGCGACTTCAGCGGGCCGTGCGACCGTCGGCCGGATACGCCCGCTCGCTATCGGTGCTGGCCCGAGCCCGTGCCGCAGGGCTCACGACAAAATCCGGATTAGTTGTCGGGATGGGTGAAACCGACGAGGAACTGTTTGCGACGCTCGCCGATCTTGCCGGTATCGGAGTTTCGATCGTGACGATCGGGCAGTATCTGCGGCCCACGTCGCATCACCTTCCGGTCGATCGGTGGGTCACGCCCGCACAGTTCTCCGAGTTCAAGCGAGTGGGGGAGTCGCTCGGGATCGGCCACGTGGAATCCAGTCCGCTGACCCGCTCGAGCTATCACGCTCGCCAGGCAGCCGAGGTCGGCGGCTAGTCGAGCGGCTGATTCCGGGCACTGAGCGCCGGGCGGGTGTGAAGAGGCCGGTAGCCTCCGGTCATGCACGCAGCGAGACTCGCCCAAGTCCGGGCAGCCATGACCGAGCAGGGTGTCGATGTCTGCTTGCTTTCGGTCGGAGCTGATCTTCCTTGGCTCATCGGCTATCAGGCCATGCCTCTTGAGCGGCTGACGATGCTCGTGGTTCCGCGGGATGGCGATGCGACGTTGGTCGTTCCCCGACTGGAAGTTGCGAGGGTCAACGAGGAACCCGACGTATTCAGCATTCGTTCCTGGGGCGAGACGGAAGATCCGATTGCGATCGTGTCTGATCTGATTGGGTCGGCCTCTACAGCTGCAATTGGCAACCGAACATGGGCACAGTTCCTCGTCGCGCTGCAGCTCCAGAATCCCGGGCTTGATGTCACCACGGCATCGTCGGTCATTGGTCCACTCCGCGAAGTGAAAGATGCGCACGAGATCGCCGCGTTGCGGCGGGCGTCGGAGGCGGTCGATCGAATCGCCGGACAGCTGCAGTCGGGAGAGATTCCGCTCATCGGACGGACCGAAGCGGAAGTCTCAGCCGATCTTGGTCAGCGGATTCTCGCCGAGGGTCACCATCGGGTGAATTTTGCGATCGTCGCGGCCGGCGAGAACGCGGCCAGCCCCCATCATGAGCCGGGGGAGCGAGTCATCAACGCCGGCGAAGTGGTCCTATGTGATTTCGGAGGAACCATGCTCACCGATGGCGGGGCCGGTTACTGCTCCGACATCACCCGCTGTGTCGTCACTGGAGAGCCGACATCAGAAATGTCCGAGGTTTACGCGGTTCTCTTCGATGCACAACGGGCCGGCGTCGCGGCGGGTGGACCCGGCGTGCCAGCTGAAGAAGTGGATGGAGCGGCCCGGAAGATCATCACCGATGCTGGTTACGGCGAGTGGTTTATGCACCGGACCGGTCACGGCATCGGTGTCGAAGAGCACGAGGATCCCTACATCGTTTCGGGCAACACGGCGCCCTTGGTTGTGGGCAATGCCTATTCGGTCGAGCCGGGGATCTATTTGCCCGGCAAGTTCGGGTTCCGGCTGGAGGACATCGTGATCGTCACCGAGTCCGGCCCGGAGTCGTTGAACCATGCCGACCATCGTTTGGTAACGGTCGAGTCCTGAATGCGACACTCTTGACCAGATGATCGATTTCGACGCCGCCTCAATGCTGTTGCAATGGTCTGCCGGCGGACTCCTGTTCCTCTGGGTGACCACCCGAAGGCGTGAAGTGTCCATCGGCTACGGCTGGCTCATGAGGGGCACCTATCTGTTGATGGCGGCCGGAGCGTTCTACATCGGACAGTTCGTGATCGAACCGATGCCCGTTCGCGACTACGCCTCACTCCTAACCGCGGTCGCCGCGGCAATTGCGCTGGGTTCCTCGATCGTGCGACGCAAAGCCGGTGTATCTGGGCAGTCTGCGCTCGCCGAAGCAAGATCCGAGCGGGTTGCAGAAATGACGGGCATTGACCGTACCGTCGCCGCGAAGGATGAGTCAGTGCGCGAGTTCGATCCTCGGCTCGACCTGATCGCCCCGGTATTTGGATTCATCGGAGTCATTGCAGCGGGACTCGAAGCAGGTGGGCCCGCGTGGCTCAGCGTTGCTCGATTCGTGACTGGAGCGCTCTTCCTCGGCTGTGTCACCGATGCGATGCTTCTCGGACATTGGTATCTGGTTCAGCCGGGTCTTGCTCGAGGTGCGCTTCTCGAACTGGTCAGGTGGACGATGTGGTTGTGGATCCCGGAGGTCGTGCTTCTGCTCGTGCCCACGGGAATGGTGTCGGCGATTAACGGCACCATCGACGACGGCTACAGCGGACTCCTTACGTGGTTTTGGATCATGTGTGCAGTCACGACGATCGGGCTCGTGATCACCACTCGCCTCGCACTCAAGGAGCGTGCCTATTCGGCCGTGATGGCGGCGACAGGGCTTCTTTACCTTGCCATCATGACGGCGTTCGGCACCGATCTTGTCGCGCGAGCATTGCTCAGTTGACACCGGCCGAGTCCGTCTCCCTGCGTCGTCGAATTGCCGATGCAACTTTTGTCATCGGGATTTGGCTGCTTTCACTAGGGGTCTTCTTTCGTGAATTCGTGTTCTCTGGATTCAGCCGGATCCAGATCCGGGGTGGCGACTCGGATATCGGTTTTGTCACACAGGAGCACTGGTACCACTGGCTGTCGGGCTCGGCAGATTGGAAGAGCCCCGCATTCTTTTATCCGGCGAAGGCGACGCTCGGTTATGCCGATGCCCAGTTCCTGTACCTGCCGCCCTATGCGATTCTGCGGTGGTTGGGCGCCGATATGTTCGTCTCGCTGCAATTAGTCGTAATGCTGTTGACCAGCATCAGCTACTTCAGCATGTATCTGCTTCTGCGGAGGCACCTGAAAGTCAGGGTGCTGTTAGCCGCAGCGGCATCAGTTGCATTTGCGTTTTCGAATGCTCTTGCCCTCAAGCAGTTTCACGTCAACACATTTGGGATCGAATTCGTTCCGTTGATTGTCTTGCTTGCAGCGGAAACCGTCGCGGCCATTCGGTCGCAGCGGCGAACCCGGTCAGTCGTGTTTGCCGCTGCCGCGGGGTTGCTCTGGGCACTCCTGTTCTTCACTTCCTTCTACATGGCGTGGTTTCTTGGT
This sequence comes from Acidimicrobiales bacterium, assembly GCA_044239895.1. GTDB lineage: Bacteria > Actinomycetota > Acidimicrobiia > Acidimicrobiales > Acidimicrobilacustridaceae > Acidimicrobilacustris. The sequence goes on from JBIIAM010000002.1 coordinate 128,686, forward strand.
CTGGCTCTCGTGGCGTTGGCGGCAGTTCTGCTGCTCGTCGATCGTGAACTGATTCTGGCTGTGGTCCGGTGGCTGCGCTCTAATCCCCGAAGGTGGACGAGAGCGGCCGCGGGATTGGTAACGGGGTTTGCTATCGGCATCATTCCGTCGCTCATGATCTATCTGCCGGTGATGAGCGAATCAGGGGGACGCACATTCGGCGAAGTGCTGCCTTTGTCTCCTCGCCCGAGCGACGCGTTCAACCTCGGCCGCGACAATCTTCTCTGGGGGCGCATCACGTGGCCGGGAACAACACCTCTTGAGGGCGTGGAGCGGTCGCTTGCGGTTTCGCCGTTGCTTGTCGTTTCGTCGATCGTCGCTCTAGCAATCCTGTGGTCTGTGCGCCCCCGTGCATCAGACAACCGGCGTCTTCGCTTTCTCACCGGAATGGCGTTGACGGCGATAGCGATCACGGTCATGTCTTGGCGCTTCGGCGACTGGACGATGTGGAAGGTGATCTGGAAAGTGGTTCCCGGCGGCAAGGCAATCCGCGCCGTCGACCGAGTGCAGTTCGTTATGGCTTTTTTCTGGGCGCTTGTTTGGGCGGGCACGATGAACGAGATTTGGTCACGTTTGTCGGTAACGAAACGTAAGGCAGGATTTCTCGGCATCGCCTTCGTCATCCTGCTTTCGGGACTCGTCATGTTCGAACAGGTGAACCTGCATTCGGTCAAGGGATTTGACCACACGGATCGCTCCCGCTATTTCGCATCGATACCGAAGCCACCCGAGGAATGCCTGTCGTTCTACGCCATCGATCCGCGCGCAAAGCCTGGCGAGCAACAGCTTCAATTGGAGGCGATGCTGCTGTCACTTCAAATCGGTCTTCCAACGGTCAACGGTTTGAGCGGCATGACTCCACCAGGATGGGACCTCTGGAGCCCAAGTGACCCGACATATCAGGATGTCGCCCGAGCATGGGCGGCGAAAAACGGGATCGCAGAGGGATTTTGTCAGCTGGACTTCTCGACCAAGAAGTGGTCGATCTCCTGAGGAGACCTACTGCCGCAGCTTTAGCGAGCGACGAAGTACTTCGCCTGCGGATGATGACAGATGAGGGCCGACGTGGTCTGTTCCGGTTGGTACTGGAAACCGGTGTCTTCGGAAACGTCGATGCCGAGACGGCCGGAGTCGAGCAGCCCAGCGACAGTCATGTTGTCCTCAAGATCGGGACACGCCGGATAACCCCATGAATAGCGGCCGCCGCGGTACTGCTGGCGGAACAATCCGGCCAGGGAAGGACCGTCTTGGTCGACGAATCCCCATTCAGTGCGGATCCGATGATGCCAATACTCGGCGAGGGCCTCGGCCATCTCCACACCGAGGCCGTGCACCATCAGATACTCCTGGTACTTGTTCTCGGCGAATAGTTCGGCGGCGACGTCGCTGACCCTTTGCCCCATGGTCACGATGTGGAACGCCGCGTAGTCAATCTCACCGGATTCGATCGGCCGGAAGAAGTCGGCAATGCACATGAACGGTGCGGTGTGCTGGCGCGGATAATGGAACCGGGCCAGTTCCGACGAGCGAGACTCATCGGACCACACAACGAGATCATCTCCGTCGGCGTTGACGGCGAAGTAGCCGTAGACGAGCTGGGGGATGAGCATGTCCGCCGCCTTGGCGTCGGCAAGTTGCGAGCGCAGCATCGGGCGGATGCGGTTTTTGAATTCCTCATCCGTCTCGACGGTTCCGTCGGCATTCTTCTCAGGACGGAACTGCCACTGGTTGCGGAAGAGCGCGGTTTCGTTGATGTACGACGCGATGTCGTCGAGGGGGATTCCCTTGATGACTTTGCTGCCTAAGAACGGGGGTTTGAAGATGCTGTTCCCCGGGTCCACATCGGGTGAACGCAAAGGCAACGGCTCGGAGGGCTCGTCTTGTGGCTTCGCTCCGGAACGTGACGGGACGATGCTCTCGCTGGGGACCCGTCCCCAATCGGCGTCGTCGGGCTGATCGCCTCGTTTGATGTCGCCCAGTCGATCCATGACCCGGAGACCTTCGAAGGCATCTTTGCCGTAGAACAGGCGTCCCTCGTAAACATCGCGCAGATCGCGTTCGACGTAGCTGCGAGTCAACGCAGCGCCACCAAGGAGTACAGGGATATCTGACAATCCTCGGAGATTCAGTTCCTCGAGGTTCTCGCGCATGATCAGCGTTGACTTCACGAGAAGACCGCTCATGCCGATGGCGTCGGCCTTGACTTCGACGGCCTTCTCAATCATTTCGGCAACCGAAATCTTGATGCCGAGATTGAGTACTTCGTAACCATTGTTCGTCAGGATGATGTCGACGAGATTCTTTCCGATGTCATGGACGTCGCCCTTGACGGTGGCGAGAACAATGCGGCCCTTGCCTCCGTCATCGGACTTCTCCATGAACTGCTCAAGATGAGCGACGGCGGTCTTCATCGTTTCCGCCGATTGCAGAACAAATGGCAGTTGCATCTCACCGGTGGCGAAAAGCTCACCAACCGTCTTCATCCCGGCGAGAAGGACATCGTTGATGATGAAGAGCGGGGCCAGCCCGCTGTCCATGGCAGCGTCGAGATCGATCTCGAGGTCCTCACGGTTCCCATCGATGATGCGCTGACTGAGCAACTGTTCAATTGTCCAGTCGCTTCGGTCTTCCTGTTCAACTTCGGCCGCCCGCACGTCGGCGAAGACATCAAGCAAGGTGGTGAGGGGGTCGTAGCCGTCGCGGCGTCGGTCATAGATCAGATCGAGCGCGACTTCGCGTTGCTCGGTGGGGATCTTGTTAAGCGGCATGATGCGTGCCGCGTGCACGATGGCTGAGTCAAGGCCCGCTTGCACGCATTCGTGTAGGAATACCGAATTGAGTACGTGGCGGGCGGCAGGCTTGAGGCCAAAGGAAACATTGGATACGCCGAGTGTCGTGAAGACGCCAGGAAGTTCCGACTTGATTCGCCTGATGGCCTCGATCGTTGCGATCGCGTCACCGCGGAGATCATCATCGCCCGTGGAGAGCGGGAACGTGAGTGCATCAAAGATGAGATCGCTGGACTCGAGGCCGTAGCGATTGACAGCGAGATCGTGGATGCGATGCGCAATCCGCAGCTTCCATTCGATGTCGCGGGCCTGGCCCTCTTCGTCGATCAGCAAGCAGATAACGGCGGCGCCGTATTCCTTCGCCAACTTCATGACCCGGTCAAGACGGCTGCCTTCGTTGTCGCTGTCCTCGAGATTGGCGGAGTTGAGGATGGCTCGTCCACCAAGCCACGCGAGACCAGCTTCGAGCACCTGAGGTTCGGTCGAATCGAGCACGATTGGAACGCTCGACTGTGTCGCGAGTCGCTTCGCCAATTCGTCCATATCGGCAGCACCATCGCGGCCGACGTAGTCGACGCAGAGGTCGAGGACGTGTGCGCCTTCCTTAACCTGGTCCTTCGCCATCTGAACGCAAGTGTCGAGATCCTCGATCAGCATCGCATCACGAAACTTCTTCGAACCGTTTGCGTTGGTGCGTTCGCCGATGATCATGAACGACGTGTCCTGCTCGAACGGAACCAGCGAATAGATCGATGTAGCGCCCGCCTCGTGAACAGCGGTGCGCTTTGCGGGTTCGAGATCGCGGCAACGGTCTACGACGGCGGCGAGATGTTCGGGGGTGGTGCCGCAGCATCCGCCGACGATGTTGACTCCGAGTTCGGTAATGAATCGGGCATGGTGCTCGGCGAGCTGATCGGGGGTGAGGTCGTAGTGCATGTGGCCGTCGACGACGCTCGGAAGACCGGCATTTGGGATACACGAGATCGGCATGCGGGCGTGGGCCGACAGGTGGCGGAGGTGTTCACCCATCTCGACTGGGCCGGTGGCGCAGTTGATGCCGATGACGTCAGGGCGGAGCGGATCGATTGCGGCAAGCGCCGCCGAGATCTCGGTGCCCGGAAGCATGCGGCCCGTCAGTTCCATGGTGACCTGAACCTGAAGCGGTACGTCGAGTCCGAGACTGCGCATGGCGCGACGAGCACCGTTCATGGCCGCCTTCACGGTGAGAAGGTCAAACATCGTCTCGATGATGATGAGGTCGACGCCACCCTCGAGCAATGCATGGCTTTGTTGCTCATAGTTGTCCCGCAGTTCCGCGTAACGAATCTGTCCGAGCGACGGGAACTTTGTGCCGGGCCCAATTGAACCGGCGACCCATCGCGGGCGGTCGGGAGTGGAGTAGCTCAAGGCGACTTCCTTGGCGACTCGGGCTGCGGCCAGATTCAGTTCATAAGTCCGATCGGCAATGCCGTACTCGCCGAGCGGAATGGCGAAGGCGCCGAACGTGTTGGTCTCGATGACCTCGCATCCAACCTCGAGATAGGCGGCATGGAGCTCACTGACTACATCTGGGCGTGTCACCACGAGCATCTCGTTGCATCCTTCGAGATCGGCACCGCCGAAATCATCGGGGCCCAGATTGCGAAGTTGAATACCGGTTCCCATGCCGCCATCGAAGATGACGACTCGTTCACGGGCGGCTTCGAGGAAGTTGCTCACGTCTACTTCTCCTGATTGCTAGGTCCACGGGTGCGTCGGAGATCGACAAAAGAGATCGATTCGACATCACCGGGAGCTGGGGCCATCTCGCCCTTCCCATCAGGACAGCTTCGGTTCACTCACGATACTAGGGCAGCCGGATCATGCGACCTTGGGGTCGGCCCACATATCGACGGCGGCCTAGGCTCATCAGCGTGAAGATCTATACGCGCGATGGTGACGATGGAACAACCGGACTTCTCTTCGGAGGGCGGGTGGCGAAGGATTCCGCCGCACCGACCGCCTACGGAGCAGTCGACGAGGCTCAGGCGTTTATCGGCATGGCCCGAGCAGAGGCCGAACCCGAACTAGCCGACATGCTCCTGCACATTGAGCGCGATCTCTGGGTGCTCATGGGTGAACTGGCGACCGATCCGTCGAGCCGCAGCAAGCTGACGGCGGGAATGACGATGGTCACCGACGACATGGTCACTCATCTCGAGACAATCATCGACTCGGTAAGTGAGCGATTCGATCCGCCGACTGAATTCGTTGTACCGGGTCAGAACCGAATCGGTGCCCTTCTCGATATCGCACGGACAGTTGTCCGCCGAGCGGAACGTGACTCGATGGTGGCCGCAGTCCCGGGCAGCATCGTCGTTCCCTATCTCAACCGACTCTCGGACCTCCTCTGGACCCTCGCTCGGTGGCAAGAGGGAACGTCCCTCCCGACCCGTTCCGTCCAGCCGTAAACCGGAGGAAACCGATGAGCCCTGCGATCGTTCACGCCAAGGCCGTTCCGGCAACAAGTGAACTTGTTGCCATCCCGGTCACGACGGCTTCAGCAACACCCGAGGCACTCGAAGCACTCGGTTTGTCGACAGCCGCACTCGCTGCGCAAGGTTTCTCCGGCAAGGCAGACCAACTCGCGTTTGCCACTCGGTCGGATGGTCGGAGCGTGATCGTCATCGGTCTTGGCGAGGCAAAGAACATCGACACCAACGGGCTTCGTCGTGCCGCTGCGCGAATAACTCGTGCATCGAGTCGGGTGAAGTCGGTAGCGCTGCCGCTTCTTGACGCGGTACCTGAACTTTCGGGCAACGCTCTCGCCGAGGCAGCCCGTGCGATCGCGGAAGGCGCCGGTCTCGGTGCCTACCGGTTTGATGAATTTCGATCGGCCGCAACGAAGCCGGTGCTTGCGCGGGTTGTTGTTGTCGGGCGGGGTGGACAGAAAGTCGCCGACGCTGTGGCCGAGGGGGCGCAGATTGCCGCCGCGCAGAATCTCGCCCGGGATCTCGTGAATCGTCCTGGAGGTTCGCTGACCCCGAAGGCCCTCGCTGCAGAGGCAGTGAAGATCGCTCGGCGTGAGAAACTCAAGATCACGGTGCTGGGCCCCAAAGAAATCACGGAACGACGTTTGGGCGGTCTGCTTGGCGTCAACCGCGGATCGACCCAGGAAGCGCGCTTTGTCGAAATGGCCTACGAGCCTGCATCGCCGAACGGAACGCTCGCTCTTGTCGGCAAGGGAATCACCTTTGATTCGGGTGGACTTTCGATCAAGTCCGGTGAAGGCATGATGACCATGAAAATGGACATGGGTGGTGCTGCCGCTGTGATCGGGTTTTTCGCTGCTGTGCGCGCGGTGGCTCCGAAGTGTCGAGTCGTTGGCTACCTGCCGATGACGGACAACATGAGCGATGGCGATGCCACTCGCCCGGGCGATGTTCTCACGATGCGCAACGGCACAACGGTTGAGGTTCTCAACACCGATGCCGAGGGGCGCCTGATTCTTGCCGACGCGCTGTGCCTCGCATCGGAAGCCAAGCCTGACGCCATTGTCGATCTCGCCACTCTCACCGGTGCTGTCGAGGTCGCCCTCGGAAGTCGGATCGCGGCGGTGCTCTCAAACGATGACGACTGGCTCACCACAGTCCAGGGCGCAGCTGATCGCTCGGGGGAGCGAATGTGGCCGCTGCCTCTTCCCGATGATTACCGCCCGTTCATCGACTCCGATGTCGCCGATCTGCGCAACATCTCGAAGAGCAGAGGTGGCGGAACCATCACTGCCGGTTTGTTCTTGAAGGAGTTTGTCGCCGAGGGGATTCCGTGGGCGCACATTGACATTGCCGGGACGGCATGGTGGGCCGAGGGTGACGTCGAAGAGTTCTCCAATGGCGGAACCGGCTACGGCGTTCGCCTCCTGCTTGAGTTGGCGAGGACGTTCAGCCCACCGCGTCGCTGACCGCTTCGATTGTTCCGTTGGTGACAACGCCGACCGAGCCAATGGTGGGACGGCTCGGTCGAACGATGACAGGACGTGCGGGGCGGGTCATGGTCGCCGCTGGAGTGACCACGGCTTCTTTGCCGGTCTCCGCATTGCGGTTTGCTCGGTTGGTGATTGCCCAGCGCATGGCGTCGTGAGCCATGGCGGGGTGAAAGCGCCAGCGATGTAGTTGCCGCTCGATGGCGTCGGAGTCCTCGCCAAGTTCGAGCATCGAGAGCGCGAGCGAACGGGCTCGTTCCGTCATGTGTGTGACCGATGGAGTTGGTCGCGGACGTTCGATCCATTCGGCGTGTTCGTGTTGCAGACGCGTTGTGAGTCTCTCGACCTGAGACCGCGAGAGTGGAGCGAGACGCCGACGAACCTCGAGTAGCGATCCGCCGTGCATGCGAGCCGCTCCGAACCGGCAACTGCGCTCAACGGTTTTGAGCATGGGGGAGTTGCGTCCACCACGCATGCCCACACCCAACGAGCGGGCTGTTTCAACAAGGTCAAGCGAATAGCCATGCGGCTCCTCGTCGAGTTGATCCACGACTCGACGCAGGAACCAGATGGTCGACGGACCGAGGATGGGTAACCAGAAACGTTCGGCGTATGCCGAGCGCGGATCATGTCCCACTTCATCGATCACGGGATCGGACCATGCCTCGATCGTGAGCGAAACAACTGGAAAGACGGGGTCGGAAGCGAAAGTCATTCGGATGCTCCTTGTGAAGTGCTGTGGTTCCCGCCCACAGCGGTGCGCCGAAGCAGCGGTCACATGCTGTTTCGATGCCTTTCGTACGCCTTGGAACTTCGACGGTCAACGGGCCGGATGGCCCCACCTTGGTCGGTCTGATCCAGACGGCCCGGCCGCTTGTAACGGGGCAACTGCCGTCAGCCTGGGGTCGGACCGTCGGGTCTGAAGGCGTCGCCTCGTGAGCCGTTCCCTTCGTCCTCGTCCTGCTCCAACTGCTCCTCGAGGCAGGTGATTCGATGCCGCAGCAGAGCGCCGTCCTCAGCCAGTGTGCGCATTCGACTCTCCATCAGAGTCAGTTCATAGGAGTAATGGACGACGATAAGCAGGATCAACGCCAGGCCGAGGAGGATGAGGAGAGTCGGCTGGTAATAGATGCCGAGGCGCTCGGCGGTCCAGTCGAGTAGGCCGGGAACGGCGGTGATGACAAGCATGATTCCGCCGAGGCTCAGCCAAAGCAGCGAGTACTTGGCCTTGAGATGCCCGCCGCGCACGAGGCGGATGATCCCGACGATGGAGAGCGCCACGAGTATGGCCAGGGCGATGTGGGCGCGGTTGCTCATGATGGAAACGCCCCTGCGTCATCGAACGGTTTGCGAGTGAGTTTGCTCCGGCGGGGTGTACTGGCCAGCGAAACGAGTACCCGGAGGTAGTGGTAGGGAAGGCGTAAATTGTTGGTGGATGCCTTTCCACCTGCACGTTCGCGCATGGTCACCGGGACCTCGCGAACGTCGAAGCCGGCCCGACAGGCCATGACCAATGCTTCGACCGAGTCCATGTATTCGAGCGGGTAGTCGCTGGCGAACAGGCGGAGGACCGGGGCGTCGAAAGCTCGGAACCCAGATGATGTGTCGGTGAATTTCTGTCCTGCGAGTCGCCGAATGGACCATCGAAGGAGTCCCATGGCGATGCCACGGCTTCGACCGACCCGGTAATCTCCGACACCTGCGAAGCGGGAACCAACGGCCATGTCGGCACCGGCATCGAGTGCATCCATGAGTGCACGGATCTGAGATGCGTCGTGCTGTCCATCAGCATCGAACTGGAGGGCCCTCGTGTAGCCGTTCTCGACGGCGTAACGGAACCCGGCCCGCAAGGCGCCCCCGATGCCGAGATTGAAGGGCAACTCGATGCACACAGCGCCGTTGCGACGCGCTTCGGACACGGTGCCATCAGACGAGCCGTCATCGATGACGACGACATCGAACTCGGGTGTGACCGCATGGAGGTCGGCGAGCGTCCCCGGCAGGGCTTCTTGCTCGTTGTATGCGGGGATGATCACGAGCCCGCGCTGCCCGTTCCCCCCGCTGATTACTCTGGAATCTTCGCCGTTAAACACTGTGTCCAATGCTAGTCCGAACCTTTCGTAGCAGGATGAAGGAGCTAGTTTCGTTAGTTGTGCCGGAACGTTCTGACGAAATGAATCAGGAGACGGTTGATCCGCTCGAACAGGTTCGGTCACTCGTGTCCGCAGCCGGATCCGTTGCGGTTCTTACCGGGGCGGGGATCAGTACCGATTCGGGCATTCCCGACTTCCGCGGACCGAACGGAGTCTGGACGAAGAACCCAGGTGCTGAGCGTCGAGCGACGATTCAGCATTATCTCGACGACCCGCAGGTGCGTCTAGATGCGTGGCGAATCCGTGTCGAGTCGGAGATGTTCGAAGCGACACCCAACGCCGGACATCGCAGCCTCGCGGCGTTCAGTCGGACGGGCCGTCTGCACACTCTCGTAACGCAGAACATCGACGGGCTTCATCTACTCGCAGGGACACCGGCAGCGGATCTTGTTGAGATCCACGGAACTGTTCACAAATGGGAGTGTGTCGATTGTGGGGCGCGGGGGCCGATGGAGGAGGCACTCGCACGCGTCAGGGCTGGCGATGGCGATCCCAAGTGCGAACTGTGTGGAGGCATTCTGAAGTCAGCGACAATCATGTTCGGCCAGTCGCTCGTGGCTGCTGACCTCATTCGTGCCGAGCGAGCGGCTCTCGAGGCCGATCTACTCCTGGCGATCGGCACGAGTCTCACCGTGTATCCGATTGCGGGGATGGTCCCGGCTGCGCTTGAAGCCGGTCGTGATGTGGTCATCATCAATGCGGAACCAACGCCTTTCGACGCTGAGGTGACAGCGGTGGTGCGGGGTTCTGCGTCTGAGGTGCTGCCGGTCATCCTTGGGTGACACGCTGCCGGTGTTTGGGGGAATTGGGCTTATTGCGCCTTGCACCGGCCAAGTAGCGCAATTGTCGACCTACTGGGTAGGGTTTTAGTCCTATGGCGTCATTCCGCGATCTTCTTTCTCAGACCAAGGCCCAGATCCGCGAGATCGAACCCGCCGAGGCATCTGTGCGTCGCGAGAGCGAACCGCAGACTGTGTTCCTCGATGTGCGTGAACCCGATGAGTTCGAGCAGGGGGCGATCCCTGACGCGGTTTACATCCCGAGGGGTCATCTCGAAGCTCAGGTCGAGGGTCGGATTCCCGATCGCGACACTCCTGTCATCGTGTTCTGTGCCGGAGGGGTCCGCTCGGCGTTCGCCGCGAAAACGCTTGCCGAACTTGGCTACACCGACGTCGTCTCGATGAATGGAGGCTTCAACGCCTGGAAGGACCAAGGACGCGCCTGGAGCGCTCCTCGGACGCTTACGCCAGAGCAGCGCAATCGCTATCAGCGCCATCTTCTTCTGCCTGAGGTGGGCGAAGAGGGGCAACTCAAACTGCTTGATGCCAAGGTGCTTCTTCTCGGTGCTGGCGGGCTTGGTTCGCCTGCTGCGCTCTACCTCGCTGCTGCCGGCGTCGGCACGATTGGCATCATCGACATGGATGTCGTCGACGATTCGAATCTTCAGCGCCAGATCATCCACAACATTGAGCGCGTCGGCATGCGCAAGGTCGACTCCGCCGCCAAGACACTCAAACTGCTCAACCCTGAGGTGAATGTCATCACCCATGACATGCGCCTGGACGCGAGCAACGTGATGGAACTTCTCTCCCAGTACGACCTCGTCGTGGATGGCGCCGACAACTTTCCGAGCCGCTATCTGCTCAACGATGCGTCGCTCAAGACCGGCACCGCTGTCGTGCACGGCTCGATCTTCCGTTTTGAGGGACAGGTCACCGTGTTCCTGCCCCATGACGGGCCCTGCTATCGCTGTTTCCTGCCCGAGCCCCCTCCTCCGGAGATGGCTCCGTCCTGTGCGGAAGCCGGCGTCCTCGGCGTCCTCCCCGGAATTATCGGATCGATTCAGGCACTCGAGGCCATAAAGTTGCTTCTCGGACTCGGCGATTCGCTTTCGGGCCGCTTACTGGCCTACGACAGCCTTGAGCAGTCGTTTATGACCTACAAACTGCGCCGAGATCCGAACTGCCCGGCATGTTCGATCGATGCCGATCAACTGGTAATCGCCGAATACGACCAATATTGCGCCCCTCACGCGGTGTTGCCGGTTTCGTAATCTCTTTAACCGGTTCGGGGCGGTGGGCAGAAGTTGGCCCCGATTGGCCCTACTAGGCGGGTAAGGTTGTCTTCTCGGGCGGAGTACCCGGCGACTTTGTCGTTGGTTGAACTGTTTTGCCTGAGGACTCTCATGTCGCCCGAAAGCGCTTCGAAGACAACCAACGACGGATCTCGTCGCCGGTTTCGTCGCGCGTTTGGACTGCTGCTCGGGCTTGTCGGATTCGTCGTTCTCGCGACCGGCTGTTTGCCTCCGTTGCTCGACCCGCCGACATCAGGCAAGTCTTTTGGCAAAGGTCCTCTCGACTCGATTCGCGAAGCCGCCGATGTCGTAACGAGCGCCGAAGGATTCCAGGCAAGGTGCGGGCTCTCGTCGACCGACCTCGCAGCGATGATGATGGTCCCAACCTATTTCGAGGCCGGCGGCCCGATTCCCTCCCCGATGGCGCTCTCGCGCTGGGACAATGTCAGTCAGAGTCGTGACAACGCCAATCTCTTCGCGTTCAAAGGCGCAAGGGGTGATGCGTATATCAACGCCTTCTTCAGCCCGGGCATCGGCTTGTGGCAGTTCGACTCCGCCGGGGGATGGGACATGACTGCTGCCGACGCAATCGATACGGTGACGGCGGCGAATCAGGCGGCCGACACGATTGCATGGCGTTGGTGCAATGCCCCTCCGTCCAAACAGGATCCTGTCGACCGACGTTCCTACGCGTGGATACCTTGGTACGGCTGCAGTTCTTCGACCAAAACCAAAACTGCTTGCGAGAACCTTTTCAATTCACTGTCAACTGGTGCATTCCTGAATACAGCATTCGACGCGTCGGTGACCCGCACAGGCGGAATGATCCGGCGAACCTGCAATGTCGTTGGCATCGGTAACGGGATTGATTGCTGGTATATCAATCCCGCGAATGCCGAGGGATCCCGGGGATGGACAAACGGAACGTATGACGGACGAACCGACTACGTAACACCACTACCCAAACCGTTCTATTCGTTGCGGGCCAACGGACGTGAATATCGCGTGTGGCTGAAGGAAGACACCGGTTACGACATCAACATCACCGCCTCAAAACCGGTGACCTCGAATGCGCGGACTTCGCTCACCTGGGATCCGACAGCGGGCTTGTGTGACGTGACAACGGGTCGCGGTCTGTGCAATCCGCCGAGGGTCGCAACAACGCCATGGGGCAAGTACACCGGTAATCCAATCGGAAATCTTGAGTCTGTCGTTACGACGGGAATCGGAAGGATTTCGGTTGGCGGTTGGTCGCTCGATCCGGACACAAACGAATCGTTGGCGATACACGTGTACATCGACGGGGCATGGGGTGGCGCCTTGGTGGCCAATGCATCGCGCCCCGATGTTGCATCGGTCATTCCGGGTTACGGAGACCTCCATGGTTATGCGTCGGCCTTCGACGTGAGCCCGGGAGTCCATTCGGTCTGCGCTTACGCGATCAACATTTCGCCCTATGGCGACACGAATCCGAGTCTCGGCTGTAGGTCCGTGATCGTTTCGGGTGACCCGGTGGGCTCGCTCGACGGGGCATCCGCGGTGGTGGGCGGCGTTCGTGTCTCGGGATGGGCGATCGATCCCGACACCACCTCACCAGTGCCGGTGAAAGTCACGATTGATGGCGTCGCCGTTGCTGAGGCGATTGCTTCGGAGATGCGTCCCGACGTTGCTTCCCTGTTTCCCCGGTACGGCGCGGGTCATGGTTATTCGGTGTTTGTCGCAGCTACCGGTGGAAATCGCAGGGTGTGTGTTGAAGCGGTCAACCAGCCTCCCTCCGGAACAATCAACCGGAGTATCGGATGCTCGATAGTCGTGGTCTCCGGACAGGTTTTCGGAAATGTCGAAACGGTGATTGGCGGACCAGGCGGAGTCGTTGTCGCCGGATGGGCAATTGATCCAGACACGGGAGATTCGACTGTTCGAGTCACGGTTGACGGAACTGCGGTCACGATTCCGACCTCCACCGAACGTCCGGATGTAAAGGCTGCTTTTCCCGTATTTACCGGGGCGCATGGTTTTGAGAGGTTGATTCCTGCGGTCGGGGGAACTCGCCGGGTTTGCGTGACGCTGCTTAACCAAGGGGCAACCGGCACTGATCAACCGGCGGTTTGCCGTTCTGTTGTCGTCTTGTCAGGCAATCCTTTCGGCAACCTCGAGGGCGCAGTGCGCACAGCAACGGGGATCTCCCTCAGCGGTTGGGCGATGGACCCAGACGTCGCCGGTTCCGTTTCGATCCATGTCTATGTCAATGGCGGCTGGGGAGGCTCGCATACCGCGAGCGGACAACGGGGCGATGTAGGTGCCGCGTATCCGGGATACGGATCCGCTCGCGGCTTCGTCATCCCCCTTTCTGCTGGTCAGGCGCCCGTATCGGTGTGTGCTTACCTGATCAATCAGGGACCGGGTTTGACGAATCCGTTGATGGGCTGCCGGATTCTCTAGACCGGCCTCGTCCTGGTAAAGGACTAAGGCTGCTAGACAAGTTCCGTGAAGGGACTGATTCTTTCCGGCGGTGCCGGTACGCGACTTCGACCGATCACCCATACAAGTGCAAAGCAGCTTGTGCCGGTGGCGAACAAGCCGATTCTGTTCTACGGGATCGAAGACATGGTTGAAGCGGGCATAACCGAAATCGGAATCATCACCGGTGACACAGGTCCGGAAATCCGCGAGGCCGTCGGTGACGGCAGCCGCTGGGGAGCCACGGTCACCTACATCCCGCAGGACGCGCCGCTAGGTCTCGCTCACTGTGTGTTGATCGCCCGAGAATTCCTCGGTGACGATGATTTTGTGATGTATCTGGGCGACAACTTGCTGCGCCAGGGCATCGCCGAATTCGTCGAACGTTTCGAGGAGGACCGCCACCAGTCGGCTGCTCCCGGGTCCACTGTTCCCTCTGCGCAAATTCTTCTTGCGCGCGTCTCCGATCCGCAGCGTTTTGGTGTCGCCGAGATCGGGCCTGATGGTGAAGTTCTGCATCTGGTGGAAAAGCCAGAAGATCCTCCGTCCGATCTGGCACTCGTCGGCGTCTATCTCTTCGACTCGAGTATTCACGAGGCGGTCGCCACTATCGCTCCGTCACCGCGCGGAGAACTTGAGATCACGGACGCGATTCAGTGGCTCATCGACAACGGACACCGCGTTCGCCACGAGGTTCTCGAAGGTTGGTGGAAGGACACGGGCAAACTGCAGCCGTTGCTCGAAGGCAATCGGCTGGTCCTTGAAACCATCGAACGTTCAATCATCGGAACTGTCGACGAAGATTCGATCATTGATGGACGGGTCGTCATCGAGGCGGGTGCGCAGATCATCAACTCGACTGTCCGCGGCCCGGCGATCATCGGTGAGCGCACCAAGGTCATCAACAGTTACATCGGGCCGTTCACTTCCGTGTACTTCGATTGCGAGATCGTTGATTCGGAGATTGAGCATTCGGTGATCCTCGAGGAATCGAAGATTCTTGGCATCCCGCGCGTCGCGGACTCACTTGTTGGCAAGCAGGTCGAAGTTCGACGGTCGGAAACTCGCCCGCACGCAACGAGACTCATGATCGGTGATCACTCGGTCGTTGATCTGGCATGAGCCGCTGGAAATCGGTGTTGTGCGTTGCCGTGCTGGTACTCCTTGCTGGGGTGCTCTCGTGGGGTCACGTATGGAGATACACGACGGTTTCGCCGATCGATGAATTGCAACATCTCGACTATCTGATCAAGGTTCAGAACGGTGAGATGGTCGGCAATGGTGACCTCTTCGGGCAGAGTGCCATGCGAATCGAAACCTGCCATCGTCTAGATGCGGAATTTGACGTCAAGATTCAGCCGTGTGCTACTGGCGATGTTCTTTTGGTGCCGCAGGATTTTCAGGAGAGCGGGTTTAATACGGCCTCGATTCACCCGCCGACGTATTACGCGATTGATGGCGTTGTGGCTCGCGTCATCGATCGTGTCCTTCCGGGTGAGCACGATTGGCTCACTACCGGGCGACTCGCCGGCAGCCTCTGGCTGATGGCGGCCGCGATGATGCTGTGGTTCCTGTTCCGAGAACTGCTAGCCGATCGCATTGTGGCCTTTTCGCTCACGGCAGCGCTGATTGCGTCTCCAACGGTTCTGCATGCGGTTGCGACAATCAACCCCGATGGAACTGCTCTTTTTATCGGCGCGGCCATTCTCTGGGCAGTCGTTCGATGGGAGCGTTCCGCTGCGCCGTTCTGGTTACCCGTTGCAGTAGCGGCATTCGCCGCAGCGACGAAAGTTACCAATCTCGTTGCAGTCGCTCTTGTTCTCTTCTATCTACTTGGTCGGGTGGCGTGGAAATCTCGCCCAGGCGAAACCAACTTGCGTTCGTGGGTGGGCGAGCAGTTCTCAGCGAACAAGAGGTTGTTCCGCATGATGGCTGCGATTCTTGGAGCCGTTGGTGTTGTTTCGGTTGTTTGGCTCGGGATCACCCGCGTGATCGAGTCGCTGCCGGCCTCGGAGATTCCCATGGTCGCGAGATATCGCATAAGTAGTTTCCCATTTGAGGGATTCGTCGAGTCATGGCGACAGACGGTGTCCCCGCTGTCGACACCGTATCTGACTCCATTCCTTCGGAACGACGGAATCATTCTCTTCGCGGGGTTGGTTGCGTTCTGGCTTCTGGGTGCTGCAGTCGCTTCGACGATTCGCTCTGCTCCGGGTTCTCGTAGCCGAATGATTGGTTGCGCATCGCTCCTTACGATTGTGCTGGCCGGTCCTGCTCTTGTGGTCTTCAACTCAGTGATACAGGGCATCTACGTCGTCGTTCCGACGAGATACGCCCTCGCTGCCGTACCTGCGCTGGCGGCATCGGGCTTGCCGGTGGCCTCCACGCAGGTTGGCCGCGTCGTACTCTCGGTGCTTGCAAGCGGGATGGCCGTCAGCGTCCTCGGCGCAATAATTTTCTCGTAAGTGTGGTTGGTGTGGCGCTGTTGCTCGGCGGGCGTTCGTCGGCTTGCTAACTTGGGGAAGATCCTCATGGCTGAACAATTGATTCCAATTTCAACTGTCCGCGTAGGCGCGGCCGAAGAAGAACTTGTGCTTGAAGTCCTTCGCTCGGGGATGCTCGCCCAGGGTCCGATGGTTGAGCGGCTTGAGTCGACGTTCGCCGAGTGGATCGGCGTCAAGCATGCGATTGCGGTGAATAACGGAACGACTGCGCTTGTGGCGTCATTGCAGGCGCTGGAGATCTCTCCGGGTGACGAAGTAATCACCAGCCCATTCACCTTTGTTGCGACACTCAACGCGATTCTCGAAGCGGGGGCCACTGCGCGTTTCGCGGATATCTGTCTTGACGATTTTGCGTTGGACGCTGAGCAGCTTCCGTCGCTTATCAACGAGCGGACTCGGGCGATCATGCCTGTCCATCTCTATGGACAGGCTGCTGACATGCCGGCCATCGTTGCCGCCGTTGGGGATTCCCCAATAGCGCTCGTGGAAGATGCGGCCCAGGCGCACGGAGCGACTGTCGGCGGTCGCTCTGCGGGAACATTCGGAATCGGATGCTTCTCGCTCTATGCAACGAAGAATTTCACGACTGGTGAGGGTGGCATCATCACAACGTCCGATGACGCGATTGCCGATCGTCTCCGACTCTTACGTAATCAAGGCATGCGAGCCCGGTATCAGTACGAAATCGCCGGGCACAATTATCGCCTCACTGACCTGCAAGCCGCTGTTGGCATTCCCCAACTTGAACGAGCCAACGAGATTTCAGCGGCTCGCAGACACAATGCAGCGGTTCTGAGTGAAGGCCTGTCCGGCATTGAGGGACTGATTACGCCGGTCACGAAACCGGGGCGTGATCATGTTTTTCATCAGTACACGGTGCGCGTGACCGACGAAGCACGGATTACGCGCGACGGTCTTCTTGATCATCTTTCCAACGCGGGCATTGGGAGCGGGATCTATTACCCGAAAGCCGTGTACGACTACGACTGCTATCGCACTCACCCTTCGGTCGGATCCGATCCGACGCCGAATGCGGAAATCGCAGCACGTCAGGTCCTGAGTCTTCCCGTTCATCCCCATCTTTCATCTGGAGATCTCGACCGGATCATTGCTGGCGTCCGGAGTGCACTCGGTGCTTGACCCACGGAACTCAACGACGACTCAGTACATGTCATGAGAATCGCGGTTATCAATTCCTACTTTCCGCCTCGTGCTGGCGGAAGCGCTCATTTAAGTGAGGCGATCGCCCGTTATTGTGCCGACGCAGGGCACGAAGTGCTCGTCATCACGTCGGCATTTCCGGATGCGGCACAGGAAGAAGTGATCGACGGGATGCGAGTGGTTCGCCTATCGAGCTTCGCGCCACAGAGTCGTCTTGCATTTAATTACGACATCCCTTTCGCAATCTCCCGGCGCAACTACCGAAAGATGTCGTCACTGCTCTCGGACTTCCGGCCCGACGTCATCCATCAGCATGGACAGTTTTTTGATCTGACATGGATGAGCACTTTTTGGGCGCGCCGTCATGCAACGCCGGTGGTTCTCTCTGTACACACACGGCTCATCAGCCCGAGTCGATTGCACGGGGCGATTCTGGCGCTTGGCGATCTGACGATCGTGCGGGCGATGACGAGACGTTCGAAGCCGATGGTGGTTGCGGTCGATGGTCCGGTGCACGCCTATGTGCGAAAGCGATATTCGATCCCAGAGAACCGCATTGTCGATATCCCAGTCGGGATAGAGCCGGATCGCTTTCGGTCCGGAGACGGTACTGCCGTGCGAGGACGGTTGGGGATCGGAAACCGTCCAATGCTTTTGTCGCTTGGGCATGTGATTCCGTTGCGGGATCGACTCGCGATCATCGGGGCCATGCCGTTGATGCTCGAGGAATTCCCAGATCTCGTCGTCGTCGTTGTCGGAAATGTCTACGACGATCGATTCCAGACTCGGGCCCGTGAACTTGGGGTTGACCACGCTCTCATTGTCACCGGGGGAGTGCCGAAGGATGCCGTGCCCGACTTCGCGGCTGCCGCTGACGTGGAGGCCCACGATCTGCAGGGAATCGGGTTCGGTACGGCGAGCCTTGAAATGCTTGCCGCCGGAGTTCCGGTGGTAACAGATGCCGCGATCGACAACTACCCAACGGCCCGTCTTATCGACGGCGCGAGTGTTATCCGTCCGGGAGGGCCTAGTCCCGAGGATGTCGCTGAAGCGTTCCTGCGACTGCTCCGGGATCCGAATCTTCGGGAGACGGTGAGTCGTGGGGGACAGGCACTCGCTCGTGCAGAATTCTCTATGGACGAGGTGGCCAAGCGTCATATGGAGCTTTACGAGAAGGTTTCCTCGGAATCGGTCGATCGCTGATAAAGGTGTAGGCATCGACAGTGGAATGCGCTAAGCGGCGGGAAACGACTGGTACCGTCGCTACGACGTTTCGACCACTGCGCAAGGCCCTTTGTAGATGTCTATCGGGCAGCTGCATCTTGCACACCGAAGGACCCAAATGACTGCACCACTTCGAGTAGCACTGGTCGGATCCGGAATGATGGGCTCTCTCCACGCCCGTGTTCTTTCCCAGCACCAGGACACAGAACTGGCGATGATTGTTGACCCGGATCGGGCACAGGGCGAAGCGGTAGCGGAACTTTGGGACTCGACATGGGCAGCTGACATCGAATCGTTCGAGAAGTTTGACGCCGTTGTTGTTGCAACACCGACGCAGTTCCATGTTCCCTGGGCTTTGCGGAGTCTTGCGGCTCGTCGACCCACCTTGGTCGAAAAGCCTCTCGCTCCGACGCTCGCCGAGACGATCGAACTCCTCGACGCGGCGGAAGCGGCCGATGTCCCGATCATGTGCGGGCTACTCGAGCGTTACAACCCCGCGGTGAAGGCGATGTTCGAGATCATCGAAGCGCCGCTCCACTTGAGTGTTGTTCGTCATTCGCCCCACACCCCGCGTATCTCGACTGGCGTTGCCAGCGATCTGTCGATTCACGACATCGACCTCGCCGTTCGCGTCGCTGGTATGGCGCCGGTGGGAGTTTCCGCGCAGATCTCCACCTGCCATCCTGATTCCCCGGTTGGCTCGGAGGACATAGCGGAGGTTTCGTTGCGATTCGACTCCGGGATGCTCGCTTCGCTCTCGGCGAGTCGCGTGTCGCAGCGGAAAATTAGGACCCTCCAGGTCGCCGAATTGTCGCGGTTGATTGAGGTCGACCTACTGCGTCGCGATCTGACGGTGTACCACCACGTCGGTGCGGACTTCCTCCCCGGGCGTGACACGGGTTATCGCCAGCAGACGGTCATTGATATTCCGGTGATCAGCGACTCTCGCGAGCCATTGGCCAGTCAACTAGATCGGTTCGTGGGTCTCGTTCGAGGTGAGTTGGACAAGGACGAGGAACGAGCATCGATCCTTCCCCCACACATGGTTCTCGACCAAGTCATGAAGTCGGCGGCGGGCGGATCCCGATGATCTCGAAGTTACGTGCGCTCGCTGCGAAGTCGCAGGACGCGCTTCCGACAGGAACGGCCGCAGTCGGGGCCGGCATTGCAACTTCAGCTTTGACTTCGTACGTCTTCGTAATCGTCGCCCTGAACTCTCTCGATGGGTCATCCAAAGCGGCGTTCTCCGCGTTCTGGGGCGTTGTTTTCGTGGTGGGTCCGGGATTCTTCCTCCCCCTGGAACAGGAGATAGGACGAGCGCTTTCCCATCGGCGTTCGCAGAACACAGGCGGTCGTCCTCTTGTTGAGCGGGCTGCGCGTGTGGGTGCCATCATCACCGCGGTTCTGATTGTCCTGACAATCGCGGCCACACCCATCCTCACGAAGGAGCTGTATCACGGGGACACGTTTTTCGCCGTAAGTCTTTCGGTGGCGCTTGTTGGGTTCTTTGCGATGAGCATGACTAAGGGGGTTCTTGCGGGCGAAGGTCGGTTTCGCGCGTACGGCGAGCTCATCGCTGCCGAGGGCATCATCCGACTTGTTCTCGCCGTCGCTCTCGCTATGGCGGGAATTGAGAACGCTGCGCTCTTCGCTCTCTGTCTTGGTGTTGCTCCGCTTTTAGCGCTTCCCTTCGCTCTTCGGTCTCAGCGCGGAGTACTGAAGCCGGGACCAGAGGCTCCGTGGTCCGAACTCTCCGTCAACATCGGATGGCTTCTCGCCGCGTCGGTAGCAACGCAAGCACTTGCCTACGCCCCTCTACTCGGCGTGAACATTCTTGCGACTGAGGATGAGAAAGCCATCGTGACGGGGTTTGCATCGGCGTTCTTCATCGCCCGTGTTCCCGTGCTTGCTTTTCAAGCCGTCCAGGGCACGCTCTTGCCTAAACTCGCGGGGCTTGCAGGTGCAGGACGACACGACGAGTTCCGGACCGGTCTTAAACGACTTATGGTCGTCGTTGTTGGCATTGGCGTACTCGGCACAGTCGGAGCATTTCTTTTCGGCCCCTTCGTCGGAAAGATTCTCTTCAATGACTTCACCATGGACGCCGGGGGACTGGCGCTGCTTTCAGCTGGTAGCGGAATGTTCATCATCGCCCTCACAATGGCGCAGGCACTCATGGCTCTGGGTGGCCACAAGATCACGGCTTTCGCATGGAGCGCCGGCCTGATGGTTTCCCTGGGAGTGATGGCTGTTGTCGAGCCACTCGAATTGCGTGTCGATCTGGGATTCCTCGTGGGGTCCTTCGTCGTGGCTGTTGCCATGAGCGTTGGACTTTGGCGCCGACAGCAATTGATGGTTGATGTCGGTATCGGCCCCCTCATCGAGGCGATCGAGCACGAACCTCTCGAGATCTAGGGAATCCTTCAGCTGACAGCGTGAAATTATCGTCGTATCCGTAGCTCAGCGTCCCCGATCGCATTCGGAGGCGGCCGGTGTCTAGGGTAGTGAATCCGATGGATTATCTGATTTGGATTCCCCCTTCCGACGGCTTGTCCGATTTTCCGGGCCACTTTCATGAGATCCATCTTGTTCCGTTGCCCCCTTCCCCGATCGGCTGACCGATGAGCGCGCCCGCGAGAAATCCACGCAAGAGGAAGCTCCTGACGAGATTGACGTTCATGCTCGCCGCATTCGGAGTTGCGTCCGCTTTCGGGTTCGGTGTTGCCGCGCCCTCGGACGCACTCTTGACCGGCATTGACGTCGCGAGCTACCAGCACAGCACGAACGCTCCGATTGATTGGAATGCAGTGAAGGGCGCGGGACATTCGTTTGGGTATGTCAAAGCTACCGAATACCGAAGCAGTTCGAGTGCGTATATCAACCCGTGGTTTAAACGCGATTGGGAGGCGGCCGGTAATGCGGGCCTGTATCGCGGCGCGTACCACTTCGCGATTCCCTCGTACCCAGTCGTTGCTGACGCGCTTGAAGAGGCCCGCTATTTCATCTCGGTTACCGGATCGATGACAGGGCCGCTTGATCTTCCCGCCATGCTCGATCTTGAATACAACCCCTACGGCGGCACGAACGATTGCTACGGGCTGAGTACCAGCGATTTCGTGACATGGGCTCGCACATGGTTGGACGAGGTCAAGCGCCTCACTGGAAAGGCACCTGTCGTATACACGGGCGCTTCCTACTGGGACGTCTGCTCCGGACGCTCAACGGCGATCGGGGGGGACTATCGCCTTTGGATAGCGAGTTATCCGAACGACCCGAATTCCACGACATTCCGACCCACAGTTCCGACGGGTTGGTCAGTGTGGTCATTCTGGCAATACACAAGTACGGGTTCGGTTCCCGGGATTATCGGAGATGTCGATGTGAACCGTTTCTGCTGCGACATCGGCAGCCTGGCGGCCCTCAGTGGAAACGGTGCGGGCGCTGGCAACCCATTCGGAAACATCGAGTCGATGCAGCGATTGCCGACAAGCATCCAGATCGGTGGCTGGGCGATCGACCCCGATTCGCGAGATCCCATCAAGGTCCATGTCTATGTGGATGGGCAATGGGGCGATGAATACACGGCCAACGTGTCGCGACCAGATGTCGGCGCTGTCTATACGGGCTACGGGCCGACTCATGGGCTACAGATTTCTGTTCCCGTTGGCCCTGGTGATCATCGGGTTTGCGTCTATGCGATCAATGTGGGTGGCGGGTCAACTAACCCGGAGATGTCCTGCCGGACAGTTGCGAGCCTTCCGGTAGGGAACTTCGAATCGGTTGTGTCCACCGGGCCGGGGGCGATCCGTGCGTCGGGTTGGTCCATTGACCCCGACACCACTTCGGCCATTGCAATCGAAGTTTTTGTAGACGGCGCTCTCGCAGTGAGTGGAACAACCGGACAGGCTCGTCCCGATGTCGCAGCTGTGTTCGCTGGGTCGAGTAGCGCCACTGGTTTCGCCATTGACGTCAACGGGGTATCCGGCGGCTCGCACATGGTTTGCGTCAACGCTGTCAACGCAGGAGCGTCTCAAACTCGGGTATCGATGGGCTGTCGGACGGTCGTTGTTCCGGGTGGAAACCCGATCGGTAATTTCGACTTCGCAACGGCTGGCTTTGCCAACCTGAATCTTGTGGGTTGGGTCCTTGATCCGGACACTGCGAATCCAGTTTCGGTCCACGTTTACGTGAATGGGCAATGGGGCGGGGCGTACACCGCTGATGCCAGCCGACCTGATGTTGGCGCCGCGTATCAAGGAGTCGGTCCGAACCACGGGTTCGATCTCTCAATCCGGCTTCCCGGCGGGACACACACGGCATGCGTCTACGCGATCAACGTGGGAATCGGAACGACGAACCCACTAGTCGGGTGTCGCACCCTCACGATCGGCTCCACTCCTGGCGGAAGCATCGATTGGTCGGCACGGGCTTATGGGGTTGCGCTGGGCATCTCGGGTTGGGCGATCGATCCGGACACCAACGCACCGGTCCAGGTGCGAGTGACCGTAGACGGAACGGTGCTGACGACGCTTACCGCTGACATTTCCCGTCCTGATGTCGGAGCAGCTTTCCCAGGAGTAGGGGATCTCCACGGTTACTCCCATGTATGGCTGGCCACTGCTGCTCCGGCGCGAGTCTGTTTGACGATTCTCAACATCGGTGCTGGTGCGACCAATACGGATCTCGGCTGTCGAACGCTCTGAAACCCTCGGCTAAACCCCGACTTCGATGAGTCCGAACCAGCGTTCGTGCTCCGCTAGCCTTGCTGGGTTCCCCGGCATACAGAAGGCACCTTTCGAATGGCCACAGTTTCCCCGTCAGAGCAGATCCACGGCGTCTTCATCGTTGACCCCGACATCCATGGCGATGAGCGAGGTTTCTTCGTTGAGACGTATCGCCGCGAGTGGTTTCCACGGGGGCGCGAGATGGTCCAGGGCAACCGCGGTGATCGTCAGGCTGGCGCAATCGTGGGCCTGCACTATCACCTCCATCAGGCCGATTATTGGTATGTCCCGTTCGGCACTGCTCGCGTGGTGCTCCATGATCTGCGGACCGGATCACCGACAGACGGCAAAACCCAATGGCTCGACCTCGGGCGCCGACCCGACGGTACGCACTCGCATCAGGGCGTGTTCATCCCGCCGGGCGTGGCTCACGGGTTTGCGGCATTGACCGACATGACCATCACGTACCTCGTCGACAGCTATTACAACCCTGCCGACGAACTCGGTGTGGCTTGGGACGATCCGGCTATTGCCGCCGATTGGGGAGTGGAGAATCCGATTCTCTCGAACCGGGATCAGAAGAATCCCCGTCGTTCTGAAATCGATCCGCAATGGCAGCCACACATTTCCCTACGACCATGAACCTGCACAGAAGTTTTCAGAGAGGCGCCACCGAATCATGAAACTCTTTGTCACCGGCGCGGCCGGATTTATCGGTTCGAATTACGTGCGTCACGTTCTCTCGTCGTCGGATGATGAGGTAACGGTGTTTGACGCCCTCACCTACGCCGGAAATCTGTCGAGCCTTGCTGACATTGCCGATGATCCTCGGTATTCGTTCGTCCAGGGGGACATCTGTGACCGCGATGCGGTTGCCGCCGCAATGGCCGGACACGGTGCGGTTGTTCACTTTGCCGCCGAGAGTCACGTCGATCGTTCGATCGTTGATCCCGACACGTTCATTCGCACGAATTGTCTTGGTACCAACGTTATGTGTGACGTAGCCAGACATGTGGAAGTAGATCGTTTTCTGCACATCTCCACTGATGAGGTCTACGGGTCGATCGATGTCGGCTCATTCGTTGAGACGGATCGACTCGGCCCGCGCTCGCCATACTCGTCTTCGAAAGCCGGGTCCGACCTCATCGCGTTGTCCTACGAAGAGACCTACGACCTTCCCGTGATCGTCACCCGCTCATCGAACAACTTCGGACCTTTTCAGTTTCCAGAAAAGGTCATCCCCCTCTTCGTCACGAATCTTCTCGATGGCAAGAAAGTGCCGTTGTATGGAGATGGTCTGAACATCCGCGACTGGATTTACGTCGAGGACAACTGCACGGGTGTCGATGTCGTACTCCGCAAGGGGCAGGTCGGCGAGATCTACAACATCGGTGGCGGCAACGAGACCACAAACCGCGAGTTGACCGAAAAAGTTCTCGCCATGTGTGGTGTTGGCGACGAAATGGTTGAGTACGTCGAAGACCGTCTCGGACACGATCGTCGCTATTCAATCGATTGCAGTAAGGCAAACGCCCTCGGCTGGAAGCCAACGCGCAGTCTTGACGAAGCTCTGGGTGCGACAGTCGAGTGGTACCGGGCGAATCGCGCCTGGTGGGAACCTCTCAAGGGCTGACAGGTGCGCATACTGATCACGGGGGCAGGCGGACAGGTCGGCCGCGAACTCGTCGACGCGTTCGGATCTGATGCCCATCATGAGGCCATCGGTGTCGACCACTCAGGACTCGACATCACGAATCGTGATGATGTTCTGGCACTTGTTACGACAGTCCGTCCCGATGCCATTGTTCATCCGGCGGCATGGACGGCAGTCGATGCTTGTGAATCCGATCCGGATCGTGCTTTTCAAGTCAACGCTCTCGGCACACGCAATCTTGCCGATGGGGCCTGCCGCGTGGGCGCGCCCGTGTTTTACGTCTCGACTGACTACGTCTTCGACGGAACGAAGGCGGCGCCGTATCTCGAGTGGGATGAGACCAATCCCCGTTCGGTCTACGGCGCGTCGAAACTTGCCGGTGAACGAGAAATCGATCCCGGATCGACAATCATCCGCACCTCGTGGGTCTGCGGATTCCATGGCGGGAACATGGTCAAGACAATCCTGCGTCTTGCCTCCGAACACGAGTCGCTCAGTTTCGTTGACGACCAGTTCGGTCATCCGACCTTCGCCGACGATCTCGCCTCGATGATCAAACGTCTTGTGATCGAGCGCCGTCCCGGGACCTTCCATGTCACCAACCAGGGCCCGGTGAGTTGGTTCGAGTTCGCACAAGAAGTTCTTCGGGCGGCTGGACTCGATCCGAAGAGAGTCGCTCCGGTATCCACCAACGATCTTCAACCCGCCCGCCCGGCACCCCGTCCCGCCAACTCGGTGCTCGACAATGCGGCGCTTCGGCTCGGTGGGGTTCAGTTGCTTGATGATTTCCGGGTGCCACTCGCCCGTCTCGTCAACCGACTCGGAGCGTGACTTCGGTGACCGAAACCTCCGGCCATCCAGTGCACATCTGCACGATTGCCGCCCGTAACTACCTTCCGCGAGTCAAGGTTCTTGCTGAGTCATTCCGGTTGACGCATCCAGACGGCATTTTTGATCTCTGTGTTGTCGATGACATCGATGACGAGGTCGAATCCGACGATGGCATCAATCTGATTCGATTGCGTGACCTTTCACTCGACGAAAACCAATTGCGGTTAATGGCGGTGTTCTACGACATCACCGAGTTTTCGACGGCCCTTAAGCCATGGGTAATGGAAGCGGCGCTCAAGCGAGTTCCGGGACCAGTTCTGTATCTCGATCCCGATATCGAAGTCTTTTCGTCCCTCGCCGAACTGGCAAGGTTGTCTTCGGTGCATGGCATCGTCTTAACGCCGCACGTCCTCGAACCAATTCCACGCGATGGCACCACTCCGCCGGAAACGTTGATCATGCGGGCGGGGATGTACAACCTCGGATTCCTCGGACTTAGCGAGGACTCCTCAGAGTTTCTTGGGTGGTGGCAGGAGCGGCTCGCGTTCGATTGTGTTTCGCGTCCCGATGCCGGTCTGTTCACGGATCAAAAGTGGATGGACTTTGTTCCTTCCCTTTTCCCTCATGTGATTCATCGAGATCCCGGCTGCAATGCGGCGTATTGGAATCTCCACGAGCGCCCGATCTCTTTCCGCGACGGTCGGTATTTCGCTGGCGGGTCCCCTCTGGTCTTTCTCCACTACAGCGGTTTCGATCCCTACGGACCTCATGTTCTGAGCAAGTACGCCGGAGACAACCCGCGGGTCTTGCTCAGCTCCGAACCGGCTCTCCGCGAACTTTGTGAGCAATACGCCGAACGAGTCCGGCGGTCTGAAGCCGAAGTGGTTTCGCCAGCATACGGTTGGAACCGGCTTGCATCTGGCCTCGAGATCGACATCGTGATGCGTCAACTCGTCCGGGATGCTGTCATGGCGGAGGCAACCGGAAAGAGTTCGTCGTTACCTGATCTTGCTGCCGTAGATGGTCCGGCCCGCTTCGAGGAGTGGCTGCTCGAGGAGACTCCCAATCGGTGTCTTCCGCGCTATCTCGATGGGCTGCTCGCTGTCCGCGCCGATGTCGATGCAGCCTTCCCGGAAATGGTGCATGGTGCCTGCGACGGCTTCCTGGACTGGCTCCGTTCCAATGCCGTCCGTGAAACGGGGCTGTCCGCGACGATGGTTGCGTCTCTCGACCGCATCATGAGTAACTGGGTCCCGGAGGAGCCGGCGTCTCCAGTGCGAGGCGCGCCGCCCGTAGTCGAAATCATCGGACTTTTTCGCGCTGAGCTGGGTGTGGGCGAAGCAGCTCGGCGATCGGCGTCCGCTCTGCGTGCCGCGGGCATCGTTCATCGAACCACCGGTTGGCATCGCGCAAGCGCGAGCCGCGAGAGCGCTGCGGCGCCTGAATCATCGCTCGACCTGAGGGGTAAGAGCGACGTTGCGATCGTCAACGTCAACGCCGATGTTTTTTCATGGGTTTCGGACGATCTAGGGCCCACTCATCTTCACGGTCGCTATCGAATCGGGGCATGGTTCTGGGAACTCTCGGACTTCCCAAAGTCTTTCCATCCGGCCTTCGATCTTGTCGACGAGGTTTGGGCGGCGAGTCGCTTCATGCGAGATGCCATAAGTCAAAGTTCGCCGATTCCGGTTGTGCACATGCCGCTCCCGCTTGTTGCCCCCGAGGTTGCCGATGTCTCCCGTGCGGAACTTGGACTTGACGAGCGGTTTACGTTTCTGTTCGTCTTCGATCTGCTCAGCGTCAGCGGTCGTAAGAATCCCCTTGGGCTGATCGATGCGTATACAAAAGCGTTTGCCTCGGGGGACGGAGCAAGACTCGTCATTAAGACCATCAATGGCGACCAGCGCGTGCCCGACCGGGAACAGATTCTGATCGCGGCCGATGGTCGTACCGACATCGCTGTCCTTGACGGTTACCTCGACACAGGACACCTCGGCGCCTTGTTGTCAGCCGCCGATTGCTACGTTTCCCTTCATCGCTCCGAGGGACTGGGTCTGACTATGGCCGAGTCGATGGCACTCGGGAAACCCGTGATCGCAACTGCCTATTCGGGGAACCTCGATTTCATGACTCCCGAGACCGCGTATTTGGTGAACCACACGATGGTGCCGGTTGGACGCGGAAACGATCCCTACGATCCTCGTTCTCGGTGGGCCGATCCTGATCTTGATCAGGCCGCGGCCTACATGAGAGAGATTTTCGATAATCCGGTTGCGGCGGCGGCAACCGGGGGCCGCGCCCGAGTCGATCTTGAGCGACGTTTCTCGCCGCAGGCATGTGGCCGCAGGATGGCACAGCGGATCGAACAGATTCGTAGCGATGCGCACCGAGGTCGATGACGTGGCGAATCCCTCCATTCGAGTTCGAGTCGTCGTCCTCAATTTCAACGGCGGTGTCCTGACGCTGAAATGTCTGCGTCATCTCAGAAATCTCGATTGGCCGCCGGCGCAACTCGAAATCGTTTGTGTAGACAATGCATCAACCGACGGGAGCATCGAGTCGATCCGCGGCGAGTTCCCCGAGGTGGAGATTCGTCAAACCAATTCGAACCTCGGATTCCCGGCCAACAACCTGGCGATGAGCGATTTGCAGGGACTCGATTATGTGGCGCTCTTGAACAACGACGCCTACGTCGAGCCGGAATGGCTTTCGGCGCTGGTGGAGACGATGGAAAGTTCTCCGGAGCTGGGGGCAGTGAGTTCGAAGCTGCTCCTAGCCCCGAAATTCACGGACGTAGTTTTCGATTCAGTTGGATTCGATGCTGGGCCGGGTGACACGCGCGTTCTCGGTGTGATGCTGCGCGGGGTCCTTGTGGATGGCCGCGATGTCTGGCGCGACGCCCACGTTGGCGAGGGTGGCTGGGGACGCGAAGCAGACCGGCTCGGGACGTTCGAATGGATGGGTCCGCACGGGGTGGTACGAGTGCCGTTCGAGCCAGGGACAATTCCACAGAAGGCGACGTTGCAATTCGACTCACCAGTACCCACAACGGTGACCGTTGACGGCGGATCAGGGCCGATTGAAGTTGAGGTTGACTCAGGACGATCATCCGTCACCGTGGGGTTGTCTCCGAAACCCTATGACGTCGTGAATAACGTGGGCTCAATCGTTTTCGAAGACGGCGCCGGCGCCGACCGAGGCTGGTTGGCGCGAGACGATGGATCATTCGATGAGCCCGAAGATGTCTTTGCCTGGTGTGGTGGTTCGGTTCTTCTCCGGCCTTCGTATCTCGCCGAGGTGGGTCTGCTCGATGAGCGGTTCTTCCTTTATTACGAGGACACCGATCTTTCGTGGCGAGGGCGGGCGCGAGGTTGGCGATACTGCACTGCTCCGAAGAGCGTGGCTCGTCATGTGCACGCCGCAAGCAGTGGCGAAGGCTCCGAAATGTTCGCCTACTTTGTCGAGCGAAACCGTCTGCTCATGTTGGTAAAGAACGCGCCGGCAAACATGGCAGCGAAACAGGTCTGGCGGTATGTCCTGGGCACGCTGTCCTATGCGCGACGAGACATCATCCGACCCGTTGTGCGCCTGAAGCGACCGCGACTCACAATCGTCCGCCGGCGACTCCGGTCGTTCCTTGGCTTCCTCGCGTTACTGCCGGCCATGCTCGTGACCCGACGGCGATTGCGCTCCACCCAACTTGTTCCTGATGCGGAACTGGCCGAGTGGTTCGTGAAGCGGTGAACGCCACCCGACGTCTCCGTATTGCGGTTTACAACCGTTACTGGTCGACTGGTGGCGGCGGCGAGAAGTACGCCGGCGGAGTGGCCGAAGTTTTGGCTGACGAACATGACGTCACGCTTATAGGGCACGAGCCGATTGACACGATCTGGCTGGGTGAGCGGTTGAACCTCAATCTTGATGGGGTCGCAACGCTGATCGTCGACGAGTGCGATTCCCTCGAGAGAGCCACGGCTGGCTTCGATGTTCTGATCAATCTTTCGTATAGGAGTCATGCGCGCAACGGAGCCGCAAGGGGGATCTACGTCGTCTACTTCCCCGACAAGCCCGGTGCGGACATGCATCTATGGCAGCGGTTCCTGTGTTCGAAGTTGCAGCGTCTCGCGCGAACTGATCGCAGAATGATCAGTTTCGAATCCGGATTCCACGAGGCTGACAGCATTCGTTGGCAAGAGGTGCGTTGGACGAATGGCGCGGGGGTGCTCGAGGTCGATGTGGCGCCCGGAACGGAGAAGCGACTGCAGCTTCGGTTTGGCCGATTCATCCCGGGCGGGATCGATCGCACTATTTCTGTCGAAGTCGACGGCTCTGTGATGGCTACCGGTGTCCTGCGCAGCGCACGCAACCGGTTTGAAGTCATTGAGCCGCTATTGCTACGGGTTCCTATTGTCGGCCGTGTCGGACGAAACCGGGTGGTGATCCGCAGCGAAGCTGGTTCGCCTGCTGAGATTCTCGGGAACGGAGACAACCGAGTGCTGGGCGTCCCGCTGGTTTCCGCAAGTTTTTCGAGAGGCCCAGTTGGCGCGGCGGTGTCGCGAGCGTCGCTCCTAACGGCAGCTCCTCTGGGAACAGAGTGGTTGCAGTCGTACGACGTTGTGTTGGCGATCTCGGAATTCACCAAGAATTGGATTCGACGTTGGTGGGACATCGAGAGTGTCGTTTTAGAGCCTCCCGTAGGGCTACGCGTGCCGGGTCCGAAAGCTCCGATGATCCTCTCTGTTGGTCGCTTCTTCGCTCCAGGCCGAGGACACGCGAAGAAGCAACTCGAACTGGTCAAGGCGTTCCGTAGTCTCGGCAGAGTCGCCGCTGGATGGGAACTGCATCTGGCCGGTGGTTGCAGCCCTGAAGATGAGCCCTATCTGGACGAGGTGAAGTCCGAGGCTGAGGGTCTCGCCGTCGTGTTCCACGTCAATGCGACGGGATCGGAACTCGACGATCTCTATCGTCGGGCATCGATCTACTGGCACGCCACCGGACTCGGCGAGAATCTCGACGACGATCCCGTCCGCGCAGAACATTTCGGGATCACGACGGTTGAGGCCATGTCGGCCGGAGCCGTTCCCATAGTGATCAACGCTGGTGGACAGCCGGAGATCGTTCGCCCCGGGGTCGACGGCTATCTGTTCGACACTGCTGAGGATCTAGTCCAGTTGACGGCAAGTGTGATTTTAGATTCGGCTCTGCGTTCGGCAATGGGTGAGTCAAGCATCGAACGCGCAAAGCGATTCGACATAGCAAGTTTCGACGGTCGATTGAAAGAACTCATCGACGATGTCGAGGCAGGGGGATCGGCGTAGCGCTGACCCTCAGGGATCCATAAAGGATCCATCTGCGCTGGTACGGTCGGTCTATGGCTCTGGCGAGAATCGCAGTTATATGTGGCGATCGGGTCGGTTCCCTGATGGCTGGTCCAGCAATACGAGCGGTTGAGCTCGCCACGGCATTGAGCAATGCTGGCCATCAGGTGGTTCTTGCCGCTCCCGAAGGCAGTGATTCTTCGGCGGTAGGTGTGTCGGAGATGATTGTGTGGGCAACGTCGTCGGATATTCGTGAAGCAGTGGTCGGATGCGAGATCGTCGTGATCTTCGCCCCTGTCCTGGCCAACAACATGTGGCTGGCTTCGACCGGTTGCCTCCTTGTCGTCGATGCCTACGATCCAGGGCTTCTCGAGACACTGGAATCGCGACGCGGTCAACCGGTGAACGCGCAGCGGGACTGGATCACCGACGCTGATTCCCAGATGCTTGCTCCGATGACCGTTGCCGACGTGGTGATCGTTGCCAACGAACGGCAACGTCACTTCGTCCTCGGGCTTCTTGCTGGTGCCGGTCGACTCGGATCTCGGACCCTCGCCGAAGATCCCCAGTTGAACCGTCTCGTGATTACCGTTCCGTTCGGGATGCCGTCTGATCCGCCAGGATCGTCATCGTCGCCGTTGCGCCATCCATTGGGGCCATTCGGTGACGACGCGTTTGTCGCGCTGTGGGGTGGCGGTCTCTATTCGTGGCTCGATCCAGTAGCGCTCGTCGAGGCAGTGGCAGTAACCGCGGACAAACGGGTGGTGGCTGCATTTCTTGCCGGACCACATCCGACGCCCGCTGTGGGGGAGATGCCTCTCGTCGAGGTCGCGAAACGTCGGGCACGCGAACTCGGACTTCTCGGTTCGCGTGTTCACTTCGTCGCGCAGTGGGTTCCCTACGCCGAACGCGGTGATTGGCTTCAGAGCGCCGATGTAGGTGTCTCTCTCCATCATCTTCACGTCGAGACGGAACTGTCCTATCGGACGCGGATGCTCGACTATCTGTGGGCAGGACTGCCTGTTATCTGCACCTCGGGGGATGTCATTGCCGAGGATGTGGCCCGTTTGGATCTCGGATGGGTTGTAGCTGAGGGCGATGTCGAGGGCATCGCCCGCGCGCTAGACGACGCGTGCCGCGAGACGAATGGTTCAGCGGATCAACGGCGGGCCCGTATCGAGCGAACGGCACATGAGCGGACGTGGCCGATCGTGACAAAACCCCTCATCGAGGTATGCGCCGATACCCGGCTCGCCCCTGATCGCAGGAATTTTGCGGCCCCTGGAGCGGCCCGAGTCGGTCGCCTCGGCCGCCTCAAACGCATGGCACGGGGTGGCTGAGGTCGGCTGGTAACGTCTTACGTCGGTTGACCCGAAGGGAAGCAGTGACTGCAGCCACCGAGCTCTGGGCTTACCGGAATCTCATCTACAACCTCACGCAACGCGAGCTGCGTTCGAGGTACAAGAAGAGCATTCTGGGTTGGGCCTGGTCACTGATCAATCCGGCCTCGACTCTGCTGATTTACAGCTTGGTCTTCGGGGTGATCTTCGGGGCCAAATCGCCGGTCGCCGGCAATGGGCACACGTCTCTGTTCGCCCTGTATCTCTTCGCTGGGCTCATTGTCTGGAACTATTTTCAAGGGATTGTGTCGGGCTCGATTACAGCGCTTCAGAGTGCTGGCCCGCTACTCAACAAGGTTTATTTCCCGGCCGCCTGTCCCGCTATCGCCCACGTTTTCACGGTCGTGCTTCAGGCGCTCATCGAGGGCAGCATCCTTGCCTTGATCATGATCGGTCTGGGCAATGTTTCGTTCACCCTGATCCTCTTCCCGGTCATGCTCGTATTCCTCGGGCTCTTCGCTCTCGGACTGGGGCTTGTCGTGTCGGTCTACAACGTTTATCTACGCGATGTCGGCTACCTCGTAAGCATCGGCATGAACCTCCTGTTCTATTCGACCCCGATCGTTTACCAAATCAACCAGGTTCCGGAATCGAAGTTCGGGATTCCGTTGCGGGCGATCATCAACGCGAATCCTCTGACCAAATTCGTCGGCCTTTCGCGAGATGCCTTCTACACACTGAATTGGCCTTCACTGATTTCGTTGATCGGAGTGATCTTTTTCTCACTCGTGACCTTCGTTCTCGGTTGGCTGATCTTTATCCGCAAGGCCCGCAATGTCACCGAGGAGCTCTAGACATGGCTGAGAGTGGCCCCGCGATCGTTGTCGACGATGTTTCAAAGCGTTTTCGTCTTTACAAGGAGCGCGCTGGTTCGGTGAAGGAGATGTTCACCAAGTTCCGCAACGAGCGCTACGAAGATTTCTGGGCAGTAAAGGAAGTCTCTCTGCAGGTCGAACATGGCCAGGTTTACGGCCTTGTGGGACATAACGGTTCAGGTAAGTCGAGTCTCCTGAAAATGATGGCAGGCATCCTTAAGCCAACCATGGGCGAAATCAGGACCGATGGGCGCATCTCCGCTCTACTTGAATTGGGCGCTGGCTTTCACCCGGATCTGACTGGTCGCGAGAACATCTATCTCAACGCAGCGATTCTCGGATTGCAGCGGAAAGAGGTCGATGGCCTTTTCGACGAGATCGTGGACTTCTCCGGGCTCAGCGGCTTCATCGATTCGCCGGTCAAGCACTATTCGAGCGGAATGTTCGTACGTCTCGGCTTCTCAGTGGCCGTCCATGTGAATCCGCAGATCCTCATCATTGATGAGGTGATCGCAGTTGGCGATGAAGAATTCCAGCGCCGCTGCTTCGAACACCTTTACAAGTTGCGCAATAACGGCGTCACAATCGTGATGGTCACCCACAGTCTTCAGATCGTCAGGCAGATGTGCGACCGTGCCGCGTGGATCGATCACGGTCAAGTCATGTGCGAGGGTCCCGCTGTAGACGTTGTGCATGAGTACCTCGACAAGGTGAACCTCGCTGAAGCTGAACGTCTGCAACTCGAGGACGAGGTCCGGGCTGAACTCGACCTCGCCGCTGAAATCGCACAGCGCGTGTCGACTTCTTCGGCCGAACGCCCGATTATTTTGCGCGAAGTAGAGGTTCTCGACGAGAACAAACGCCCGACGCGGTTGTTCCGCACCTCCGAACCCATGACTGTGCGTTTTCACTATGACAGCCGAGCGGATATCCCGGAGCCGATCTTCTCCTTCGCGATCGAAAGTCAGAACGGGATTCTTGTTGCCAATCCGTCTCTGCCACTGTTGCGTCGTCCGGAGATTCTCGGCTCGGGCCGAGGTTTCATCGACTACGAGGTGTCCGCTCTCGCTCTCGGGCCGGGGGAGTATTCGTTGTCGGCAGCAATACACGACAAGGACGCGATGATTGTGCTCGACAAGCGTGAGCGTGTGCTGACGTTCCGGGTGGATAAAGACGAACCAACCGCCGGGATGGTGGACCTTCTTGGGGAGTGGCGAGACCTCGAGCTGGGCGAAGGAACGACGGTGTGATTTCCGAACAAGCCGGTCCCCAACGGGGATGGGGCCGGAAGGCAGTCGAGAAGTTGCTGCCCAACGGGTCCGCCGCCCGGGCTGTTCTCCGCCTCGGACGTCAGGTAGGCCGCGATGGGCGCAGTTACGTCCCCCGCTTTCGTTCGGTCTGGCAACTCGCGAATCTTCCTGGTGCACGTCATGTCGACTATCAGGAATGGCTTAATCGTGTGCGGGTAAGCCCCTCGGAGATCGTGCGTCAGATCGAGCGATCATTCGATGACTCAAACCCGGCTACGAACTCCACAATCGTCGAAGTGATTGTTCTTCCGGCTGCGGGCACAGATTCCAAAGCTGCTCCCGCACGGACCCTCGATTCCCTTCGGAGTCAGACCAGTGCGTCTTGGCAGGCGATCTTCTTGTCTGGTGCAGGTAGCGACCTTCCCGATGCGAACGATTCTCGGGTCAGAGTCGTGGAACTCGCAGGACGCTATGCCCTTGAATTGGCAGCGGAGCGTTCTCTCCTCGGAGAGGCGAACGCACTCGTCGTGATCGTCGAGGCTGGCGATGTGCTTGAGCCAGACTTCGTGTTCGAAGTTACTGCCCGTGCATGGGACGATCCTCACGCCGTCATACTTCATTGGGATGACGATGTGTTCGGCCCTGACGACCTACTAACCAATCCTCGGTTTCGTCCTTCATGGTCGCCTGACATCCTCCTCGGGGCCAACTACCTCGGGCGGTCATTTGCCGTGCGGCGGTCAGCGTTGCAGGATTCCGGAGGATTCACCGCCGAGTTCGGCGATGCCGCATGGTGGGACCTGCTTCTCCGACTCGACTTGACCGAGCGCAAAGTCGTGCGGATTCCGCGGGTACTCAGCCACATGACCCGACGGCTTGCGGAATCGCAGGACCTGGCCATCAGGACTGTTTCGGATCATCTGAAGCGTCTAGGTCGATCGGCGACGGTGTCGCCGGCGTCAGCTGGTCTCCGTGTTGTTTGGCAGCTTGATGAACTTCCTCACGTCACGGTGATCATTCCGACACGGCACAACACCGAACTGCTGTCGCGGTGTCTGCCGTCATTGGCGGCAACGAACTATCCGTCCTTCGACGTGCAGATCGTCGACAATGGTGAACGAACACCGGAGTCAGAGGACTGGTATCAGACTCACGCTTTCGGACTCGATCTCGACGTCACCTGGTGGGACAAGCCGTTCAACTACTCGGAAGTGAATAACGTCGCCGCCCGCTCGGCCCGCGGCGAGATCCTCCTGTTCCTAAATGACGACACCGAACTCGTTGACCCTGAGTGGATGTCGGAAATGGTTGGATGGGCATCCCAACCCGAAATTGGCCTCGTTGGCGTCCAACTGCTCGATGGCGATGGTCTTATCCAGCACGGAGGCGTGCTGATTGGCGTTAACGGTTTCGCTGATCATCTCTTCATCGGAATGGCGCCTCACTCAGAGACTCTTCTCGGACCGACCGACTGGTATCGCAATGCGCTTTCTGTAACGGCCGCTTGTGTGGCAGTGCGACGAGAACTGTTCGAAAAGATCGGTGGATTCGACGAGCGTTTTATTCTGTGCGGAAGCGATGTCGTCCTCGGCCTCGACGCTCACTTTCTTGGCCTGCGCAACGTGATCACGCCGTTCGTTGAGGTTCGTCATCTCGAATCGGCAACCCGTGGCTCGACGGTCCCGCTCGCGGATTTCCACGCGAGCTACTGGCGATACCAGAAGTACTTCCGTGGAGGTGATCCCTACTTCTCCGCCGCCCTTTCGCGGACGACGGGGGCACCCATGCTCTCAATGGCCGACGAGCCGGGACCGATGCCCACTGTCGGGTCGGTCATCGGTCGAGATTTCACCGTCTTTCGGCAGACCTCCGACGAGGCCGAAGCAAATTGGCTCGCATCGATCTGTCGTGCCGATGATGCACTCGTCGATTCGGTCGAGGATCTCCATCGCGAAACATCGGGTTGGGCCGATGTCGAATCAATCAACTGGTTCTTCCCTGACATCGACAGCCCCTTCTATGGTGGTATCAACACCGCTCTGCGCATGGCTGACCACTTGGCTCGCACGAGAGGCGTCACCCAACGCTTCGTGATCATGGCCAATCCGAACGAAGAGTTCTTTCGGTCTGCCATTGCCGCGGCATTCCCTGCGCTGGCCGATTGCGAGATGGTCTTCATCGAAGGGCCGCTGGACGAAACCCTCGACGACGTTCCCTATGCGGATGTCAGCATCGCAACGCTTTGGGTCACGGCGTACTCGGTCGCTCGTTTTTCGAATACTCGACGAAAGTTCTACCTGATCCAAGATTTCGAACCGCAGTTCTATCCGGCAGGAACGAAATACGCGCTCACAGAAGAGGGCTACCGGCTCGGTCTCTACGGTTTGTGCAACACCCAGAGGCTCCTCGGGATCTACGAGGACGAGTACCGCGGCACCGGTGGAGCGTTCATGCCGGCGGTAGATCAATCGGTCTTCCATGCCAGAGATCGTGCGCCCCTTGACGGTGACGGTCCAACGACGGTCTTCGTCTATGCCCGTCCGGGTCATTGGCGTAATTGTTGGGAACTCGCTGCTCTCGCTCTCGGCGAGGTTAAGGCTCGGTTCGGCGACGATGTGCGGATCATCACCGCCGGTTCGTGGGCTCGTCCGGATGACCTCGGTGGCGGGATCGAGCACCTCGGACTTCTCGACTATCGCGATACTGGCGAGCTCTACCGAATGGCCGATGTCGGGGTTGCCCTGACGGTGTCGGCGCATCCCTCTTATCTGCCGCTTGAACTCATGGCGTGCGGGGTGCCGGTTGTGGCTTTCGACAATCCAGCCGGCGATTGGATCCTGGCTCACGGAGAGAACTCGCTGCGGTGCCGGCGGACTGTTGACGGACTCGCCGGAGCGATCAGTCGCCTCGTCGCCGATCCTGACGAACGGGTGCGCATGGGACGAAACGCTGAGCAGACGATCACTGATCGATTTTCTGATTGGGAAGCAGCATTTTCAGGCGTTTATGACATCTTGGCCGATCCCGAAGGCTGGACTGGTCCGGCTGCAGGATCAACATTCCCATGAAGTACTACGACTCGGAATTTTTCGAGGACTCATCGTGGGACATGGCCCTCCAGCTCCTCGTAGCGGCCGATGGTGCCCCGGGCGTGGTCCTCGATCTGGGTTCGGGGCACAGTCCTCTCGCTGGTCGACTTGCGGACCTCGGATTCACACCGGTCGCGTGTGACATCAATGCCTTAGCGATCGTAGATCTTCTCGCCGATGGCGTTGAAGCTCATGAGTTGAACCTGATGGCTGACGAGAGCGAACTCGTCGCCGAATTCATGAGGATTCTTGACGGCCGGCAACTTTCGGCTGTCTTGGCTCTTGATGTGTTGGAACATCTCATTGATCCAGGCGCAGTGTTGCGTGCGTTGCGGACTGTGGCTCTTGAGGTCAACCCCCAGCTTTCAGTGATCGTTAGCATCCCAAATATCACTCACGTGGATATCGCAGCGAAGCTGCTCATGGGTCGGTGGGATGTCACCGATACGGGTCTGCTGGACGGTACCCATCTTCGCTTCTTTTCTATCGGTCAACTCGATCGACTTATTCGCCGATCTGGCTGGGCAGATGTCGCGGGCAGCGACGTTGTGCGCGACATCACCGAGCAGTGTTTCCCGAGTGATTCCGCCAACATGCGGCCAGGTACACCGCTGAATGACGCGATTCGTTACACCCGTTCGCACGCCGATCCATACGGAACGACCTTCCAATTTGTTCGTCGCCTCGAAGTTGCTGATGTCGTTGACGTTCCCGATGCGATCGACTATTCGGAGAGGCGCGATTCGCTGAGTGTGATCATTCTTCTTTCGGAAGGGCAGAGCGGCGGCGATGCCGAGTCGCTTCTCGGCGATATCGAGCTTCAAGGGGATGCCATTGCTCATGTGGTGATCACCACGGCCGATGGCCTTGAAGATGCCCTTCGCCAATGTGCGACTCGCTGGGTTGCCGTTCTCCATCCCCTCACTCGGTTGACGCGCGATTGGGCGACACTGGTTGTGCGGGCCGGAGTCGCAGCCCCGGGCCAGGTTCTTGGTTTCGAATTCGTAGTTCTCGACGACGATCTGCTGGCTGATTTGGGCCCGGAAACCCCTGATGTCGGCGTGATGAAATCAGTTCATGGCTCCGTTGGAGCTGATCCATTCGATCTTCTGCATTTTGCGTTGCCTCGCTTTGTTGCTGCAGATTGCTATGTAGTTCCCGCCGAGTTGGCCCGCACCAATGGTGTGGTACCGGTCGGCGTTCCCGGATCGGTGGAGGCTCTTGGCGTCTGGATCGCTCGAGCGCGAAATCTTTCGGGTATTTCGATTGTGGAGAGCCCGGTCGTCGTAATGGCCAGATCAACACTTGCCGATCCCGATTTCGTCTTTGAGCACGTCCTTGCTCTGATCGATGATGAACCGATCTTTATGCCGGCTGGGTCTGCATCGCGACTCGCCGATCAGCGTCGCCGATTCCTCACCGATGAGCGAAAGTCGGAGCTGTATGCGAACCAGTTGCATCGACTCGATCGTCAGGTGGCAGCCGAACGGGAAGAACTGGCGAAGCTTCGTGCGGTCCACTTCCGACGACCGTCACGCCGCGTAATTGCGATGTTGCGCAGAGCGCGTTCGTTGGTCAGACGTTTGGTTCGCGCTGGCTGAAGACGTCAAGTAACGATCGTGCTGCTTCGGTAGGCGTCCGCCGACCGTCGGCCACATCCTTCTCGGTAGCGGAAAGGATTCGTGCGATTTCGCGATCATTCCGAAAACGCTCAAGCAGAGTGTCGCCGATCTCACTCCAGAGCCATGCCGTAGCCTGAGCTGCGCGGGCCTGGCCGAGTTCGCCGCTGTCTTCGAGAGCATCGCCGAATCGTTCCACCGCATCCCAGACAGTCTCGATTCCAGCTCCAGTGATCGCCGAGCACGAGAGAACTTCGGTCGCCCACGCGTCCCATTTGGGTCGAAGAAGGTGGACGGCGCCCGAGTAATCGGCGCGTGTTCGCCCAGCCGCAGGTGCGAGATCACCATCGGCTTTGTTGACGATGACCAGATCGGCCAGTTCCATGATTCCGCGTTTGATCCCCTGGAGTTCATCGCCTCCACCCGGTGCGACGAGGAGTGCGAAGAGGTCAACCATGTCGGCTACGGCGACTTCCGATTGTCCGACACCGATTGTCTCGACGATGACCACATCGAAGCCGGCTGCCTCGCAGAGGAGCATGGCCTCACGGGTCCGACGCGCCACGCCGCCAAGATGGCCCGATCCGGGTGACGGGCGGATGAAAGCGGCGGGATTGTTCGACAGATCGGTCATGCGAGTTTTGTCGCCGAGAATTGATCCACCCGATCGACGACTGGATGGATCAATGGCGAGAACCGCGAGTTGGTGATCTTGCTCGATCACGTGCATGCCGAATGCCTCGATGAATGTCGACTTGCCAACCCCGGGCGGACCAGAGATTCCGATCCGGCGGGATCGCCCGGTCAATGGGAGCAGGGCCTCGAGGATTTGATCGGCAAGTACGCGGTGATCGGCTCGTGTTGATTCGGCCAGCGTTATCGACCGTGCGAGCGAGCGCCGGTCACCATTGCGCACACCCTCAATGAGGGCATCCGCGTCGTCGGGTGGACGGATCACGCCACCGGTCGTCGGGTCGAGATGAGTCCGAGCACTTTGCGGGCGGCGGAAGGGATGTTGGTCCCCGGTCCGAAGATTGCGGCAACGCCCGCCTCGTAGAGCATGTCGTAGTCCTGGGGCGGAATTACGCCGCCGCACACGACGATGACGTCTCCGGCGCCGGCTTTCTCAAGTTCCTGGATCAGCATCGGAACGAGGGTCTTGTGGCCGGCGGCCTGACTGGAGATGCCGATGACATGAACGTCGAGTTCGACAGCGTCGCGCGCCGCTTCAGCTGGTGTCTGGAAGAGGGGACCCATGTCGACATCGAAGCCGAGGTCGGCGAATGCGGTCGCAATCACCTTTGCGCCGCGATCGTGGCCGTCCTGACCCATCTTGACCACGAGCATCCGGGGGCGACGGCCCTGTGCAGCCGCAAAGTCATTGATCTCGCCCTGAAGCTCGGCAAAATCCTCGTCGCCTGCATAGGCCGCTCCGTACACACCCGCAATGGTACGTATCTCTGCCTTGTGACGGCCGAATACTTCCTCCATGGCGTTCGAGATTTCGCCGAGAGTGGCACGGGCACGGGCTGCTTCGACGGCGAGGGCGAGCAAATTGCCATCGCCCCGTGCCCCTTCGGTCAGCGCAGCAAGGGCAGAGGCACAGTCGGCGTCGTTACGGGCAGCTCGAACATTCGCGAGCTTCACGAGCTGTTGCTTGAGCACATCAGCATTGTCGATGTCGAGAACGTCGACGCTCTCCACATTCTCGGGCACGTACTTGTTGACGCCGACCACGATGTCCTGGCCCCGGTCCACGCGGGCCTGCTTGCGAGCCGCAGATTCCTCGATCCGGAGCTTCGGCATTCCGGACTCGACCGCCTTGGTCATTCCACCGAGTTCCTCGACCTCACAAATGAGTTCCCAAGCGGCATCAACCAGCGATTGGGTGAGCGACTCGACGTAGTAGCTGCCGCCGAGAGGATCGACGGTCGACGTAACGCCGGTTTCATCGGCGATGATTAACTGAGTGTTCCGCGCGATCCGAGCGCTGAACTCGGTCGGGAGGCCAAGAGCCTCGTCGAAGGAATTGGTGTGGAGGCTTTGCGTGCCACCGAGCACCGCGGCGAGTGCTTCAATCGTGGTGCGAACGACGTTGTTGTAGGGATCTTGCTCGGTAAGCGAAACGCCCGAGGTCTGGCAATGCGTGCGCAACATGAGCGACCCAGGCTTCTTGGGGTCGAATTCACTCATAACCCGATGCCAGAGCACTCGAGCAGCGCGGAGCTTGGCAACTTCCATGAAGAAGTTCATGCCGATTGCGAAGAAGAACGAAAGACGCCCAGCGAACAGGTCAACGTCGAGGCCCTTAGCAAGAGCAGAACGGACGTATTCCTTGCCATCGGCAATGGTGAAGGCAAGTTCCTGAACAGCCGTCGCTCCCGCTTCTTGCATGTGATAGCCGGAGATGGAAATTGAATTGAACTTCGGCATCTCGTTCGCCGTGAAGTCGATGATGTCGGCGACGATCCGCATGCTCGGCTCAGGTGGGTAGATGTAGGTGTTGCGCACCATGAACTCTTTGAGGATGTCGTTCTGGATCGTTCCGGCGAGGAGCGAACGGTCGACACCTTGTTCTTCGCCGGCGACGATAAACATGGCGAGTACCGGGATCACGGCACCGTTCATCGTCATGGAAACGCTCATCTTGTCAAGCGGGATCGAATCGAACAGGACCTTCATGTCTTCAACAGAGTCGATGGCAACACCGGCCTTGCCGACGTCACCGACCACCTTTTCGTGATCAGAGTCGTACCCGCGATGGGTGGCGAGGTCGAAGGCGACGGAGAGGCCCATCTGTCCAGCAGCGAGGTTGCGCCGATAGAAGGCATTCGATTCCTCAGCAGTCGAGAACCCGGCGTACTGGCGCACCGTCCATGGGCGACCGGTGTACATCGTGGCGCGTACGCCACGGGTGTACGGAGCGAAGCCGGGAAGAGTGTCGATCTCGGCGAGATCTTCGAGATCCTCGGCGGTGTAGAGGGGCTTTACGTCGATTCCCTCCGGCGTCTCCCAGACCAGCGAGGCCGGGTCGGCGCCCTTGAGGTCCTTGGAGGCCGCAGCGGCCCAGTCTTCGGGGAACGAGGGATTGGTCTTCGTCTTTGGATCCACGC
The DNA here is from genome assembly GCA_044239895.1 of Acidimicrobiales bacterium. Classification (GTDB taxonomy): domain Bacteria; phylum Actinomycetota; class Acidimicrobiia; order Acidimicrobiales; family Acidimicrobilacustridaceae; genus Acidimicrobilacustris. The sequence continues at coordinate 170,864 of JBIIAM010000002.1, forward strand.
CACAAGACTAAGAGGGAGAGCACGGGGGTGTCATCCTGACGACGCAAGATGCCATGCTGGCGGGGTGAATGGATCTGCAGAGAAGGTCGACTTTCCGGTTCTGCTGGACTTCGAGCAGGTGTCGGCGACGTCTGACGACGGGGTTGAGCTTCTGCATTCTGTGTCGGCCCATGTGCATTCCCGGGACATTCTCGTGATCGTCGGTCCCTCAGGGGCCGGAAAATCCACCCTTCTCCGTCTGGGCAACCGGCTTGATGTGGCATCGGCCGGAGCGGTGTCTCTGGCTGGAACCGATATCGCCACGCTCGATCCGCTGTGGCTTAGGCGTCGCGTCGGCATGGTGTTCCAGAAGCCGTCAATCTTTCCGGGAACTGTCCGGGACAATCTTCTCGTAGCCGCGCCGGATGCCGACGACGCCCGGATGATTTCGGTGCTTGTCCGGGCCGGGCTGGCTTCGACGTTTCTCGAACGAATCGGCGACGACCTCTCGGGTGGAGAGATGCAGCGCGTCTGCATCGCCAGGGCTCTACTCACTGATCCGCAGGTGCTCCTGATGGATGAGCCGACGTCTGCTCTGGATCCGGAGAGTCGGCGCGGGATCGAGTCTTTGGCCAGGGAACTCGCCGACGAGGGTCTCGGGATCCTGTGGGTCACTCATGATCTCGCTCAAGCCCGTCGACTGGCCGATCGAACGTTGGTCCTCGTTGACGGACGGATCGCCACAGAATCCGTTGCTCACGACTTTCTCGAAGATGGCACCGACAGCGGGGAGTCGGAACAGTGAACTCAACGTCCATTGGATGGGCGGGGCTCGCTGCATCATTTGTTCTGATAGTGATTGCTGTCGCCCTTTCCGGTTGGCAGCGACTGAACCTGTCGCGATCGATCCTGTGGGCATCGGCCCGGGCTGCAGTTCAACTGCTGCTCGTCGGTTGGGCGCTGCGGCTCATTCTCGAACCAGACGCGTCCGTGGCATGGGCGTGGCTGTGGGTGGTCGTGATGGTCATGTTTTCCGGCATAACGATCCGTAATCGCGCTCCCGAGGTTCCGGGGATCCTTTGGCTCGGGACGCTTTCGATGTTGACGGTGATCGCGGTAAGTCTTTCGGTGATCTTCGGTTTCGGAATCTTTCCGATCGAGGGTCGGACGGTGGTCCCGCTCGCCGGCATGATGATCGGCAACTCGATGACCTCGTGCGTTCTTGTCGGGCGACGCATCGTGGGGGAGTTCTCGGACAAGCGGGCGGAGGTCGAATCGAGGCTGGCACTCGGCCTCTCATGGCAGTCCGCATCAAGGCCTTATGTTCGATCGGCACTCGTGACGGCACTTGTCCCGCAGATCGAATCCACGAAAGCCGTTGGTCTTGTCTTCCTGCCGGGAGCAATGACAGGACTCATTCTCGCCGGCGTCGATGCGGTCGATGCTGTGTCGATTCAGTTGGCGATCATGTATTTGGTTCTCGGATCGGTTACCACGAGCGTCACCGTCATGGCGCTTGGGCTGTCCCGCCAACTTTTCACCCGCGACCATCGCCTAAAGAGGCTGTCGCGCCCTTCTCATTGATGTTGGCGACGAATCCGGACCGCGAATTTTCGGTCTGAACCCTCGAAGCCGGGAAGCTTGCAGCTGGCGCCCGGTAGCCTTGCCGATATGGCCAAGCGCTTTGTGATCATTGGTGGCGGACCGGCTGGCAACAGTGCGGCAACCTATGCGGCTCGACTCGGGGCTGAGGTCACGATGATCGAGAAGGACATTGTCGGCGGTGCTGCGCACCTGTGGGACTGCATTCCATCGAAAGCGATGATCGCCACCGGTGGCGCACTCACGATGATCAACCGATCACGTGGCATGGGGCTTACAGACGTGTCGGCATCACTCGATTTCGATGCGCTCCGGACGAGGATCAAGACCATCGGAGCGCGCCTCGAGCGCTCGACAACCGGATTGCTTGAGAGCCAGGGAGTCACAATGATCCAGGGGACGGGTCACCTCGCCGATCCCAACACCGTCATTGTGGAATCCGCCGAAGGCGCCCTCGAGATCGAAGCTGATGTCATCCTTTTAGCCACCGGAAGCCGACCGCGAATCCCAGAGTGGGCATCGGTCGACGGACAGCGATTGTTGACCACGCGCGATGCATACCCGCCGCCCGAGCTTCCCGAGCACCTTGTCGTCGTGGGTTCAGGAGTTACCGGTGTCGAGTTCGTGCACATGTTCTCCGCATTCGGATGCGAAGTCACCTTGATTGTCAGCCGTCAGCAGGTCCTGCCGGCAAAGGACCCCGAAGTCGCCGCCGCACTAGAAGCAGATTTCATCGGTCGGGGTGTGCACCTTTTCAAGGGGGCTCGTGCGATCGCCGCGGAGGTCGATACCAATGGGGTGACGATCATCTGTGACGATGGCCGCCAGGCCCGAGGGTCGCACGCATTGCTGGCGATCGGCTCGGTACCCAACTCCGAAAGTCTTGGTCTCGAGAACGCCGGAGTCGACAGCGATCACGGCTATGTCGTCGTCAATCACAACTGTCAATCGTCTATCCCTCACATCTATGCGGCCGGCGATCTCTCCGGAAAACTTCCGCTTTCATCCGTGGCCACGATGCAGGGTCGCAAAATCGCCGAACACGCAATGGGATTGCACGTCGGCCCCCATCGACACCTCGACTACGAAAAGGCGGCGTCGGCGATCTTCACGGTTCCCGAGATCGCCGACGTGGGACTTGCCGAAGCCGATGCATTTGCCGAAGGGCGCAAGATCCGGGTCACCAAGGTTCCGTTCTCGGCAAACGCGAAAGCACTCATCGACGATGATCCCCGCGGTTTCGTCAAGATCATTTCCGACCCGGCCACCGGTGTTGTACTCGGCGGATCGATCGTTGGCACTCACGCGGCCGAGCTCATTTCCGTGATCGCGCTAGCGGTTACGGCGGGCCTGCGCGTCAATGACATCTACGAGAGTCTCCTCGTGCACCCGGCTCTGGCTGAAGCGCTTTCCGATGCCGCAGAGTGACATGACCGGTTCGGTTCAAGATCCGCCCCGCCTTCCTCAGGCGAAGGATTTCCCGGCTACGGGTCCGTTCAGCCTGGCGGCACCGGGCCCTCGTTTCGGGGCTCGTGCCATCGACCTGTCGCTTGTCTTGGCCCCGGCGTTGCTCGTGATCTCGCTCTCAATCCGCGATGTTGCTGGGCAGATGCAACTCGACACACCTGGCTGGCTGCTACTTGCGATAGTCGCGTTGGGTATGTCGTACGAATTTGTGTGCGTTGCTCTTTTCGGCCGGACTATTGGCAAGGCGATGATGGGTCTGAAGGCCGTTCGTTACACCGACGGTCTACGTCCGAACATTGCCCAATCTGCGCTGCGGGCGATCGTGCCATGGTCAGCGTTGGCGTTGCCGCTCGGTCCATTCGCGTTCAGTGCGTTCGTCGTCGTGTACGGAACCTCGCTCGCGGGAGACCTTCATCGGGGAATTCCCGATCAGGCTGCCGGAACGATCATCATCAGCACGCGCTGAACAGGCCGAGCCCCTAAAGTGAGTAATGGTGGGCGCCGCAAGTTGCGCGAGTTCGGTATGACTGAAAAGTCGATTACGACAGAGGTGAAAGTGGCGGAAAGTAGGGTGGAGGAAGTCTTGATGCAGCCTTCCGTGTCTAGGTACGCGGATTGGCGGCGCGGAATTGCGATAGGGCTCTTACTGCTTGCCGTCTACCTCATGACGATGGGCGGCCACACCTACTCGATAGACGATGAGGGTTATCTGGCTGGCTCTCGATCGTTGCTGCATGGGACGGTCGAGCTTGACCAGCAGTCGGACTTCACCGGCAAGATCGCTGCCATCCGATCGGTGGATGGTGAGTGGACGTCGATTGCGGCGATCGGCGTACTCGTCCTTGATGCTCCCGGCGTTGCATTGGGACGGGTCGCATCCTTCGGGTTCCCCGCCGACCAGCGAGAGGACGTGATCCGTCTGGGCTTCCTCGCGACCAATAGCGTGCTCACATCTCTCACGGGGATGGTGCTCTTCTTTCTCTGTCGGAGGCTCGGTTCTTCGAGGAAGGGTGCGACTGTCCTGGCGCTTGCCTTCGGGCTTGGCACCTTCGCGTGGCCACATTCTGCAACCGGTTTCTCGGAACCGGGAACGGCGCTGCTGCTCACCTTGGCGATGCTGGTTTCTGTCCGCTGGTGGGAAGAACGTTCATGGCGGCTCGCTGCGCTAGTTGGCTTGCTGGCAGGTTGCGTCGGGCTCACCCGTGTAACAACCTTCCTTTTTCTCCCGGTATTTCTTCTTGCCGGGATAGTCGGAAGGGCGAGGTTCGATCGGCGCGAAACGTTACGGCAGTCGATAGCGTTCGGGGTCGGGTTCTTCGGCGCATTTGTCGTGTTCGCAGCAAATTCCTACATTCGCTTCGGAAAATTAGGCGCGGGATACTCGGGTCTGGAACTGGTGACACCCTTCTACACGGGGCTGTTCGGGCTGTTTCTGAGTCCGGGCAAGGGATTGATCTTCTACGCACCGATCGTGATCGTGGTGCTTTTCGGCCTGAGACAGTCGTACCTTGCGAATCGGCGCTATGCCCTCGTAGTTCTTGCAATCATGACGTTGCATCTGGTGGTTTATTCACGACTGGTTTTCTGGTCGGGCGATGATGCCTACGGCCCGCGTTATCTGATTCCCGTGCTCCCGATTTGCATTGCGTTGCTTGCTCCCGTCTTAGAAACCGGACGTCAGTGGGCCCGTGGTGCGATTGTCGCCAGCGTTGCCGGATTCCTAATACCTGGACTTCTCGGTTCAATCATGTATTTCAACGCGGTGGGATGGGCTCAGCGCTCGACAGTCACTCGCGAGTTGAATACCAGCACATGGGATTTACGCCAATCACAAATCGTGACGCACTTTGACCCGTCAGCTTCCCCGCTCATGTCCTTTGCCAGAAGTATTCCCTTGCTCAGCGATTCCATCTCCGAGCAATTGAATGGAGAAGGAATTTCGGCTGAGGAAATTCCCTCCACATTCGATGAGCGCCTTTACTGGTATGCGAGATCGATCCAACCGGATTTCTGGTGGTGGTGGTGGGCGCTCAAGGACGGCAGTTCGCTTCTCTATGCGTTCCTTCTTGTGCCGGTCGCCGCATTGACAGGTTCGGCGGTGCTCTTCCGGGCACCCCGGAGAGCAGGGGAGCAGGGGAGCGAGTGATGGATGACGAGGTCAAGGGCCGTGTGTACCGCGTTGTGCAGTGGACGACAGGGAACGTGGGGGAGCGGTCGGTCAGGGCGGCAGCCGCTAATCCGAATCTCGAGATTGTCGGCTGCTACGCGTGGGGAGCCGACAAGGTCGGACGCGATGTAGGTGAACTCGTGGGCATCGATCCGATTGGAGTTCTCGCCACGGCGGACATCGACGTTCTGCTCGCGCTGAAACCAGATTGCGTCATCTACAACCCGAAGTGGCCCGATGTGGATCATCTCGTGCGCATTCTCGAATCAGGAATCAACGTGACAGCTACGGCCGGTTTCATTACCGGACATGCACTGGGTAATGGTCGAGATCAAATCATCGCGGCTTGTGAGCGTGGCGGGAGCTCAATCTTTGGATCCGGCATGAATCCGGGGCTCGCCAACCTTCTTGGCATTGTGTCTGCCGGACTGTGCGATCGGATTGACTCGGTTCGCGTTCTCGAATCGGTTGACTCCACTGGTTACGACTCCGAAGACACCGAACGTTCGGTTGGGCATGGCCGTCCGATCGATGATCCCGAACTCCCGGCCCTAGTCGCCGCTGGTACTGCCGTCTTCGGTGACGCGGTGCATCTGCTTGGTGATGCGCTCGGAATCACGTTCGATGACGTGCGATGTGAGGCCGAATTCGCCCAGACCACCGAACGCCTCGACATGGGCTCCTGGGCTATCGAGAAGGGATGCGTGGCCGGAGTCGCGGCCAGTTGGCAGGGATGGATCGACGGACGCAAAATTGTGTCGTTAGATGTTCGTTGGCGCAAAGGTCGGACGCTCGAACCGGATTGGAAAGTCGAGCACGGATACATCGTGGAGGTGCAGGGGATGCCCTCGGTACGAACCAAGCTTGAAGTGTTCCCTCCCGCCGACTTCGTGGCGAAATCGTTCAGCGACTACATGGTTCTCGGAATGATCATGACGGCCATGCCGGCGGTGAACGCCGTTGCGTCGGTCTGTGCGGCGAAGCCCGGAATCGTTACGTATCTCGACATGGCGCCCCCCCGGGCCAGCGGTTGGGTTCCGATGGGCTGAAGGCGCCCTAGTCGAATCCGGGGTGCAGCGAAGCGTGCAGTTGGGTTATTCGATAACGACGACGACGTCGCCGGAACCGACCGAATCGCCGGGAGCAACCTTGATCTCCTTGACGGTGCCAGCCTTTTCGGCAGCGATGTTGTTCTCCATCTTCATCGCCTCAAGAACGCAGACGGTTGCGCCGGCTTCGATTTCCTGACCGACTTCGACGAGAACCTTCACGATCGTTCCCTGCATGGGGACGGTGACTGCACCGGATCCGCCACCGGCACCGGCACCGCCGGCACCAGCTGAGCGACGGGGACGAGCAGCGCCGCCAGCGGAACCACCGGAGGCGACGACTGCGCCGGCCTGTGATTCGGGGACAAAGACCTTGACCGAGAAACGCTTTCCGTTGACTTCGACGTCAACGTCGCGCTGCACCTTGGCTTCGGCGTCGCCATCGGCGACGATCGGGGTGGAACTGACGCCGGTGAGATCGAGAACGTCCTCGACCCACTTGGTCGAATGCTTCGACTCCGCGAAGTCGGAGTGCTCGAGGATCGCGATGTCGGCAGGAATGGTGGTGGCGATTCCCTCGATGCGGAACTCGCGCAGGGCACGAAGTGTGCGGCTGATCGCGGTGGGACGATCTGCGCCCCAGCAGATGAGCTTGCCTACGAGATTGTCGTAGTACTGGCTGACGGTGTCGCCGGATTCGTAGCCGCCGTCCCAACGCGTGCCGAAGCCGGCGGGCGGGACGAGGGTCGTGATATCGCCGGGGGAGGGCAGGAACTTGCCTTCGGCCGGGTTCTCGGCATTGATGCGGACCTCGATGGCGTGCCCGGACAGTTGAATGTCCTCCTGCGTGAACGAGAGCGGCTCGCCGGAGGCGACACGGATCTGCTCGGCCACAAGATCGATGCCCGAGACCATTTCGGTGACGGGGTGCTCGACCTGAAGGCGGGTGTTCATTTCGAGGAAGAAGAACTCGCCGTCCTGGTAAAGGAACTCGACGGTTCCGGCATTGACGTAGCCACAGGCCTTAGCGACCTTGACCGCTGCGTCACCCATGGCCTGGCGAATCTCGGCGGGGAACGACGGTGCTGGGCTTTCCTCGATCAACTTCTGGTGACGGCGCTGAGCGGAACAATCGCGCTCGGCAACCCATACGCAGTTGCCGTGGGTGTCGGCGATGATCTGCATCTCGATGTGGCGCGGCCACGTGAGATAGCGCTCGACGTAGCACTCGTCGCGGCCGAAGCCCTTGAGCGCTTCGCTCTGAGCGGAGTCGAACGCTTCGGCTGCCTCTGATGCTTCACGAACGACGCGCATGCCTCGTCCGCCACCGCCGTAGGCGGCCTTGATGGCCACCGGCCATCCGAATTCTTCGCCGAAAGCGACGACTTCGGTTGCGTCATTGAGGAACTGGGTCGTGCCGGGCACGCCGTTCACTCCAGCGGCCTGTGCGGCGATACGGCTCGACACCTTGTCGCCCATGACCTCGATTGCGCCGGGCGGTGGGCCGATGAAGGTGACGCCGCGCTCAGTGATTGCCCGGGCGAAGTCAGTGTTCTCGGAGAAGAATCCGTAACCGGGGTGCACGGCATCGGCGCCGCTGCGCTCAATCACATCGAGGATGATCTCAGTGTTGAGATAGCTCTCGGCCGCAGTTGTTCCGCCGAGGGCGTAGGCCTCGTCGGCGAGTCGGACATGGAGGGCATCGCGATCAAGATCGGAGTACACGGCCACGGTTGCGATGCCCATTTCTTGGCACGCACGAATGACTCGGACAGCGATTTCGCCGCGATTGGCGATCAGGACTTTTTTAAGCACGCCCTATGGTGGCAGATATGGAGACACCGTTCGAAACACCTGCCGTTCCGGGTACCCGGTTTGCCGATATCCGCTGGGTCGCCGAGACGGGATCCACTAACCGGGATCTGCTCGAATTGGCCTCGGAAGGGGCCGAGGAGGGGATGGTTCTGGTGGCCGATCACCAGACGACAGGCCGGGGGCGGCTTGACAGGAAATGGTCGGCCCCTCCGGGCTCATCGCTTCTGGTCTCGGCCCTTGTGAGGCCGTCGCTCGACCCGGGGGAGGTCTTCTTGGTCACTGTGGCCGCCGCAGTCGCCGCCGCCGAGGCCTGTGAGGCAGTTGCAGGGGTCTGCCCGGGCATCAAGTGGCCGAACGACCTCGTCATCGCAGATGGTGGGCCGTTCGAGGGTCGCAAGCTCTCAGGAATCCTCGCCGAGTCGATTGCAAGCGACGGTCGAGTTTCGGCAGTTGTCCTGGGTATGGGTCTCAACGTGAACTGGCCCGATGATCTGCCCGAGGAACTGGCCGGCATCGCTGTGTCGCTCGCACAGCTCGCTCAAGTCCCTGTCGATCGGGAGGAACTCCTCGTCGCCTGGCTCGGTTGCTTCGATCGCTGGCTGAGTCGAATCGAGTCCGATGCGGGGCGCTTCGAGCTCATGGAAGTACTCCGCTCCCGATCTGCGACCTTGGGTCGACTCGTCCGGGTTCAGATGGCTGACCGAATCGTTAATGGTGTCGCCGAGCAGATCACCGAAGCCGGTCATCTGCTCGTGCGCTCGGACGAGACCACAGATCTCGTTGAGATCACCGTGGGCGATGTCATCCACGCGACCATTCAACGTTGATTCTCCCGACGAAAGAAGTCGGTAGCGGTACGATCGGCGTTCTGAGGGGCCGAACAGGTTTGCGGTCTGAAGTCACCAAACTGGAGTAGCGAGTCCAATGAACGAGATCCACCCCACTGCGATCATCGGACCAGGCGTCGAACTCGGCGACGGAAACATCGTCGGCCCGTATGCGGTGATTCTCGGGCCGTGTGTCATCGGCGACGACAACTGGATCGGCCCGTTCGTTGCCATCGGTCAGCCTCCGGAGCATCGCGACGCGCCGCATCGTTCGTGGGCCGCCGAACCTTCGGGGCCGGGCGTGGTGATCGGTGATCGCAACATCCTCCACGAGTTCGTTGTGCTCCAGCAGGGCATGTCTCACGCCACATCGCTCGGGAACGGGTGCTTCCTGATGGACAAGTCCCATCTCGCTCACGATTGCGTTCTCGGCGATGGGGTTACCTTCGCTTGTTCGGTGATGCTGGCTGGCAACGTCACGATCGAGGCCGGCGCGAATCTCGGCCTCAATGCAGTTGTTCACCAGGGGCGCACGGTTGGAGTCGGAGCCATGGTGGGAATGGCTTCTGTGGTGACAAAGGACATCCCTCCGTTCGCGATCGCGTACGGATCGCCAGCGCGGGTTAACGGGATCAACAAGGTCGGTCTCGAACGCGCGCCGATGACCGCCGAGATGATCGAACGCATTGCCTCGGTGTTTGAGTCCGAAACACCTGACCAGATTTCCGGTTTGTTGTCCGAGGAAATCGCCTATTACTTGTCGGTCCGCTCGGACTGATCCGTCAAAAGTGTCATTGCCGCAAGCGCGTGGCTACCGGCGACATCGGAGACAGAAGCCCCGTCGATCGAAACGATTGGTCTGATCCCGGAGATAGACGAGGCCAGGAAGATATCGTCAACGTGTGCGATGACATTGATGTCGACATCGCATTCGTGGGCGAGGCCGGCATCAAGCAAGACCGATCGGGCCACACCGGGAAGGCAACCTGTAGCGAGTGAGGGAGTGACAAGTTCGCCGTCAAGCACTAGGAAGACATTCGCGGCGATTGCCTCGCTGAGGCGACCGGTCGAATCGGCGAGCAGCGCCTCGTCCGCGCCCATCTGCCGGACAAGTCGGAGCATCTCGACTCCGTCGCCCCAACTGGTCGACTTGATGCCGGCGAGGGGTGAACGTTCGTTGCGAATCCACGGAACCGTCACGACACGAACTGTTGGTGCGAAGTCCGGAAGTGTGTCGATGGCAATGGTGATGGTCGAACCGGCGCTTCCGCGTACTGGCCCAAGAGGGCCGGTACCGCTTGTGACGCTGACGCGCAGGCGGGCACGGTCCGCTCCGAAACGAGCGATAAGGGCATCGATGGCAGTGCTCAGGTCCGCATTGCTCGGCTCGAGTGCGATGTCGAGGCGATCAGCGGTCTGGCGCATGCGGACGAAATGACGTTCGAGGAACCGGGCCTTTCCATCGGCCACGCGCACGGACTCGAAGAAGCCGTCGCCGAGTGTGAACCCATGGTCAAGCGCGTTCACTGAAGCTTTCGCAGCATCAACGATCTCGCCATCGATCCAAACCAGAGGGGAACCGCTCATCGGCTGAAGTCTCTTGAGGCGACATCGAGAAGTCGATGGGCTTTCAGCTCGGTCTCTGCCCATTCGTCCTCAGCAGTTGAGTCCCACGTGATTGCGCCACCGGTCCCGAAGCAGAGTCGATCTCCCTCGACGAAGAATGTTCGAATCGCAACGTTCATTTCGCCGACGCGACGATCGGCATCCACCCAACCGATTGACCCGCAGTAGGTTCCGCGCTTCGTCGGCTCGAGTTCGGCAATCTTCTGCATGGCCGCGATCTTGGGTGCTCCGCTAATTGAACCCGCCGGGAACGCCGCGCCGAAGAGTTCGGCCCAGCCCAGGCCGGGTCGCAGCTCACCCTGCACCGTGCTCACCAGATGATCAAGACCGGGATGCTGCTCGGGGGAAAGGAGACCCGGGACGGAAATGGATCCGGGAACGCACACGCGTCCGAGATCGTTTCTGACCAGGTCAACAATCATCACGTTCTCGGCCCGGTCCTTCTCGCTGAATGGTTGACCCGGCAGCGTCGTTCCTTTGATCGGCGATGATCGGATTCGGCTGCCATCACGGGAGAGAAACAACTCAGGTGATGCCGAGGCGAGCCGGACTCCATGTTCCGGAAGATCGATGACGGCCGCGAAGGGTGCGGGGTTCCCGGAGGCCAAAGCCCCACCGAGAGCGAGCATCGAGGCGCCCGGAGGAAGTGGAGCGCTCAGGAGCCTGGTGAGATTGACTTGGTAGACGTCGCCTGCCGCAATCGCCTCCCGGATGGTGTCAACGGCCTGACCAAAGGCAACGCGATCGAGCGATGAGGTCCACGAGTCTCGGGCGGGGCCCCGCCAAGGCGTACTTGCGACGGGAAGTGAACCGGTGGGGCGTTGACGAGCAAAACGCGCGCAGAACGGTTCATCGTCGAATGGAACAACGACGGCCCACCATCCCGTGCTGTCGAGGGCGGAGAGATCGTGCGTGATGTCAACGAGGTCCGTGGCGACGACGCCGCCGACGACGGCGACGGCAGCGACGGAGCTGTCAAGGGTTGCGGAAGTCGCTCTGATCACGATGGGAAGAGACTAGGTCCGAGCGATTCGGGAGGGCTCCTCAGGCGGTGGAGGGTGCCCTGAACTGGCCTTGGGTCGGGTAGTAACGTCACCGCCGTGCTCAGCAACCATCGGACATGGCCCCAGCGCCTTCTGCTGACTTTCAACATCTCGCTCGCAGTTGTTTGCCTCGTCGCGGCAGGAGGGCTCGGCTGGGCCTATTCGCAGGCAAGCGCGCTTCCTCGGATTGATGTGGGTGCTTCACTTTCGCCGCCGCCGCCGCCCGGAGACCCCCAGAACATCCTTCTGGTTGGGATTGACGACGGCATGACTCTCGGTGCCGGTGATCCTGTGCTGCGAGGACGATCAGCCACGCTCAATACCGACACGATCATGATCCTCCGAGTCGATCCCAAGACTCAGCAGGCGGCGCTTCTCTCGCTGCCTCGGGATCTTTACGTCGACCTTGCCGGCGGTGGCAAAGGGCGTATCAACTCTGCGCTCGCCATCGGTGGCCCGGAACGCCTGATCGAAACGATCAAGCAGGATTTCGACATACCGATCAATCACTATGCGATGGTCAACTTCCAAGGCTTCGAGTCGCTCGTGTCTGCGATCGACGGTGTCCCTGTGTACTTTCCGTTTGGTTCGCGCGATCAGGCCACCGGTCTGTTCCAGTACGACCCGGGTTGCGTGACGCTTTCAGGTGATCAGGCACTGGCCTACGCGCGGTCACGACAATTCGAGATCTACCGACCGGAATCGAAGTCATGGCAGAAGGATCCGTCCAGCGATTTCGGGCGCATTACGAGACAGCAACAATTCATCAAGGCGGCGTTGCGCAAAGCAGTTTCCAAGGGGATTCGTAATCCATTCGTACTGAAGGATTTGCTCGGAGTGGCGCAGAAGAACGTCACGCTCGACACGCAGTTCTCCATCCAGGATCTCGTTGATCTCGGTACACAGTTCCGGAATTTCGATCCCGAATCGCTCGCTACGTACTCGCCAGTGGCCTCGGGGGCCATGGTCGGTGCAATGAGCGTCCTCATCCTTGACGCTCCAGCGTCGCAACCGATCTTCGACGTGTTCCGAGGTACCGCCCCAATTCCGTCTCCGCTTTCGGCCGGATCGACGACGCCAGAGTCAACGACATCGTCAACGACGTCTCCATCTTCGACTACCACGAGAGCCAACGGCGGATCACCGACGTCGATGGTTACCACGACGACACGTCCGGTTACCACGACGACGTTGAGCGACTTCATCCCGAGAGCGCCCGAGGGCACGACCTGCGGTTGACGATGCGGGCCCTAGACCGGGCGGGCTTCAGCCTCTTCACGGTTTTCGAGGTACCAGGCGAGTGTCTTGGCGAGACCTTCGTCGAAAGACGTCTCTGCGACAAACCCGAAACGTTCGCGTGCACGTGAGCCGTCGACGCCACGTCGGGGCTGACCGTCAGGCTTCGAAGTGTCCCAGCGGACCTCGCCCTTGAAGCCGACGAGTTCAACAATGATTCCGACAAGATCGCGGATGGGCAGTTCCCGATCGGCACCGAGATTGACGGGGTCGCCGTCGTCGTAGAACTCAGCGGCGCGGACGATGCCGGCGGCGGCGTCATCCACAAAGAGAAACTCCCGACTTGCTGCGCCGGTTCCCCACACGTCGAGATGGTCGGCGCCGCTCTCTTTGGCGTCGACGGCTTTCTTGATAAGCGCAGGGATGACATGGGAGACGGCGGGATGAAACTTGTCGCGCGGGCCGTAGAGGTTCGTGGGCATCAGGTACACAGCGCGTTGTCCATACTGCGCTCGGTTCGCCTGGAGCTGCACCAGTTGGGCAAGTTTCGCGATCCCGTAGGGGGCGTTCGTCTCTTCGGGATAGCCCGCCCAGAGCGAATCCTCACTGAACGGAACCGGGGTGAACTTCGGGTACGAGCAGATGGTTCCGACGATGACCGTTTTGGTGGTGTTGCGCAGCCGAGCTTCATCGAGCACGTAGGTGCCCATGAGGAGATTGTCGAGATACAACTCTGCCGGCCGTTCCATGTTGGCGCCGATGCCGCCTACGCGAGCGGCGAGATGGATGACGAGATCGGGGCGCACGGACTCGAACATGTCGGTGACGGCACGACGATCGCGAAGATCGAATTCCGCACTTGAGGGTGCAGTCACCTCGAGTGCGCCCTGAAGGGAGAGGCGATCGAGTACCGCTTGTCCGAGAAACCCATGGCCACCGGTGACAAGGACTCGAAGACCGCTCCAGAACTGGGGATCAGGGGTGAAACTCATACCGTCACACTACCGATGGAGCAGAGGTGTCAGGTGTTTCCGGGTCATCGTGGGAGACTTGGAGACTCATGGAGCAACGTTGTCGGGTAGCCGTAACCCTTGAGCAGTGTTGGCACGAGGTGCCGGGTGGAACGGCGCGTGCCGCACTTGAGTCGATTGATGCGCTCCTGCGGAACCCCGATGCCGATCGATCAATCGAGATGGTTGGTGTTAGCGCCCGTCACGGCACCGTGCCTGATGCTGCATGGATGCCATCGATACCTGTCGAACAACTGGGTCTGCCCCGTCTTGCGCTCTATGAGTCGTGGCATCGCTTACGTCGGCCCCGGGTTGAGAGTGCCACCGGTCCGGTGGATGTGATCCATGCCACGGGAATGGCCGTCCCTCCGGCGTCGGCACCGCTGGTCGTCACCGTTCACGATTTAGCTTTCACGAAGGACGCATCTCAGTTCACGAGACGCGGCGTGCGGTTCTTCACTCGGGCTATTGACCTGGCGCGACGCGATGCCACGCTGGTGATCTGCCCCTCCAACGCAACGCGCACGGAATGCATTGACTACGGATTCGATCCGTCTCGGCTGCGGCTTGTTCCGTGGGGGATCGAAGCGACTCCGGTGACGCCGGCCGATGTGGCTGCGGTGCGAGCGAAATTCGGGATCACCGGTCGCTACGTGATGTGGGCGGGAACCATCGAACCGCGCAAGAACCTGCCGGTGCTTCTTGATGCATTCGATCGTCTTGGCCGTGCCGACGTCACCCTTGTTTTGGCTGGTCCGCAGGGTTGGAACGAAGACATCCAGAAGCAGCTTGATCGACTCGGCTCGAGGGTTCTGCAAGCGGGATTTGTCGATAGGCGCGACCTTGCTCCGCTCTACGCTGGGGCAGATGTGTTCTGTTTCCCCAGCCGTCAGGAAGGGTTCGGCCTTCCGGTGCTTGAGGCGATGGCTCAGGGCACTGCCGTGATCACCTCACGTGGCACAGCAACAGAAGAAGTGATTGGAGATTGTGGCGTACTCGTTGACCACCGAGATGCAGTTTCGGTAGGAGATGCGCTCACGTCATTGCTCGAGAACGAGACCGAACGAATTCGACTCGGTGAGGCTGGCCGCGCGAGAGCGCGCACTGAGTTCTCATGGAGTTCCACGGCCACGGCCCTCCGCAACGTCTATTTCGAGGCGGCCGGATGACTCCCGATTCGGCACGTAATGGTGAGGGCGAAGCTCAGGACCCGGCGAACGAAGACCACGAACCTGAATCGATTCGACTTGGCGTGAACCTGCTCTGGCTTGTCCCCGGTGAAGTTGGAGGAAGCGAGGAATACACGGTTGGTTTGTTGTATGCGCTCGCCGAGCAGGATGATCCCCGGATCGACGTAACGCTCTACGTCAACCGCCGATTCCGTCAGGCCTATCCCTATTTGCTTCGTGCATTTGAATCCCGCGTCGCCCCGGTTTCGGGTTCGTCGCGAATCTTGCGTGTCCTCGTCGAGACTTCGTGGCTTGCGTACCGATCGCGTCGCGATGACATCGCTTTCATTCATCACGCAGGTGGAACGATGCCCGCACTTCGTCAGGTTCCTGGAATCGTGACGCTTCATGATCTTCAACCGATGACGCATCCTGAACGCTTCGGCTTTATCAAGCGCACCTACATCCGCTGGATAGCCCCGCGTTCGCTTCGATCGGCCGTAGCAGTCGCCTGCCTGACTGGTTTCACCGCACAGGACGCGATCCAGCGGGCCGGCGTACAACGCGATCGCGTTCACATCGTTCCCTGTGGCGTCAAGACCGATGAGGAGGCTCCGGACCCGGTCGTTCAGAGTTCCGTTCTGGAACGTTATGGAATTCTCGACCGTCGCTATGTGCTCTACCCGGCGATCACGTACGCGCACAAGAATCACGAGATGCTCGTTGCGTCGTTTGCTCGAGTGTGCGGTGATCGGCCCGACACGATGCTCGTACTTACGGGAGGAATCGGCCCAAATGAGGAAGTCGTTCAGGCTGCCATTGACGCCTACGGCTTGCGGGCGAGGATTGTGCGTCCCGGGAGGGTCTCTGAATCCGACTTGGATGTCCTCTATCGCAACGCGCACATGCTCGCGTTCCCCTCGCTGTACGAAGGATTCGGTCTGCCGGCCCTCGAGGCGATGAGTCGTGGCTGCCCAGTCATCGCCAGTCGAGTCGGCGGGCTTCCGGAAGTCACTGGCAATGCTGCAGTACTTCTTGATCCGTTCGATACGGCGGGATGGGTTACCGCCATGGCAGATCTTTTCGATCATCCGAGCCGTTGCATCGAACTTTCACGTCGGGGTCGGCTTCGTGCCGCTGAGTTCCGTTGGCCGGACTCGGCCCGTTCGCTGGCGTCGTTGTACGTCACCACCGGGCGCAAGCTCGTGGACTCATCAAGGGAATTGTCGTGAAGCTCGTCGTCCTCTGCCCCCACTTCGATCCTGATCTCGCGCCAACCGGCGTCGTCATGTCCCGGATCGCTCGTGAACTGATTGAACGTGGTCACCAGTTACACGTGGTTACGTCTCTGCCCTGGTATCAGAACCATGCCATCGAGGCGGGCTGGGGTGGTCAGCTGATTCGTGGAGAGAAGACCGAATGGGGTCGCATCAGTCGGGTGCATCCGTTCCCAACTGATAAGAGGAACATCCCCGCCCGGGCGATGGCCTTCGGCGGTTTCACCGCGCTCGCGACGATGGTGGCGGCTACTTCTTCGATGCGTCCCGATGCCGTGCTCGCGATGTCGCCTCCGCTCACGCTCGGTCCGGCAGGTTGGGCCGTGGCGAAGCTCCGACGCGCGCCGCTGGTGTTCAACATTCAAGACGTCTTCCCCGACGTGGCCATCGAACTCGGCTTGCTGCAGGGTGCGAAGGCGATTGGCGCCGCTCGCTGGCTTGAACGTACGAGCTATCGCCTGTCAGATGCCGTCACGGTTTTGTCCGACGATCTTGCCGACAACGTCAGAGCCAAGATCTCGTCGGGCCTTGATTCGGCAAAAGCAGATGCGCAGGAAGCGAAAGTCCGGGTCATCCCGAACTTTGTCGACACCGAACATATCCAACCGCGCGACGCCGAGAATTCGTACAGGGCTGAGTTCGGATTATCCGGCAAGAAGGTTGTCATGTACGCCGGGAACGT
The DNA here is from genome assembly GCA_044239895.1 of Acidimicrobiales bacterium. GTDB lineage: Bacteria > Actinomycetota > Acidimicrobiia > Acidimicrobiales > Acidimicrobilacustridaceae > Acidimicrobilacustris. The sequence goes on from JBIIAM010000002.1 coordinate 187,813, forward strand.
CGGACTTTCCCAATCGCTGGATCTCGTCCTGCTTGCGGCTCGCTCGTTTCTTGCCTCGCGGCCAGAGGTCGTCTTTGTGATCAATGGTGGGGGAGCGGCGCGACCGGATCTTGAACTGGTGGCGGCGGATCTCCCGAACGTGCGCTTCATCGACATGCAACCAATTGAGCGGCTGCCGGAAGTTCTTGCCGCCGCTGATCTTCATGTGGTGCCGTTGCGAGCAGGACTCGCGTGGTCGAGCGTCCCATCGAAGTTGTATTCGATCTTGGCTGCCGGTCGACCGATTGTCGCCAGCGTGGATGAAGGTACTGAGGTGGCACGAACGGTTGAACAGGCCGGTGCCGGTTTGGCGGTACCTCCGGATGATCCAGCGGCGTTCACTGCCGCGATCGGCAAGTTGCTCGACAGCGATGACGCCCGGATCCGGATGGGAAAGTCGGGGAGAGAATTTGTCGAACGCTGGGCCTCTCCCGCTGCGGTGGGCCTTGCCTATGAAGAGCTCTTTCTCGAACTCTCGCAGAAGCACAAGGGAACCCGGGGTAAGTGACGCGACCGACTGTTGTATTCCATATCGGAATGGCCAAGACCGGTTCAAGTGCCATTCAGCATGTGCTTGCGGCAAACGTCCATGCTCTTTCGAAATTAGGGGTACATGTTCCCCATCCCGAAACTCTTGAGCGCTCGGGAATGCCGACCGGCGGAAATGCGGAGAGCCTTTACAGAATTATTGCGAGGTCTAATTCCGCATCGGAGACTGCTGATGCGATCCGAATTTGGCTCAAAGCTGTGATTGCCGCCAAAGGAGTCACGATTCTTTCTAGTGAGTTCCTGAGCACTCTCTCCGATGAGGAAACGGCCGTCCTAGCCCTCGTCACGAGCGAACTAGCGGACGTCACAATCGTGTTGGTGCTCAGGGACATCTACAACCACGCGTTCTCGGTGTGGACACATATGTCAATGGAGGGGTCGATGGCGAAATCGTTCAATGAATTCTGCAAAACGGATTACATCCATCCACCCGAGGGCGAAATCGGTAACCCATTCGAGCCCTTGTCGAGATTCAGCAAACATTTCGATGATGTGCGTGTCGGCCTCTACACGAATGAATCGGGGGCACTCGCCACGATGTTCTTTGAACTGGTTGGGATAGAGGTTCCGGCCGGGGAGACCGTCGGGCAGGACAATCGCGTCAATCCAAGCATGTCGCTCGAAGAGATCGAATTAGTGAGGGTGCTGAACGACGTCGATCCGACGGGCAAGGCAGCGCGACGATTGTCGGACAGCTTTCTCCGTTCGCCTCGGGCAGATTTCGCTGTCCCCGAAGATCCCGAGGCGCTCTTTGCGCTTGAGGACGCACTCGGAGAGTCCGTCCGGGGTATCAACGAGCGGTGCTTTGGCGGACAGCCCCTGCTGCAGTTCCGATCGGAATCTCGGCGGGGTTCGGCCAAGGGTCCGTCGCCGGTAGCGATAATGGCCGTCGAAGCGTTGGGAAAGCAGCTAGGGCCGCTTTGGGAGTACGTGCTCAGCTCGCTTGAGCACAAACTGCCGGAATGGGATCAGAGCCCCTATCGGTACTTCCCTGATATCCCGGAGGATTTTGATCCGATCGAATACCTAAGAATTCACTCCGATGTTTTATTGGCCGGAGTGAATCCATTTGAGCACTACGCCAGATCGGGAAAATTGGAAGGGAGAATCCTCAGAGACCCGAATAGCAAACCGTCCTGAGTGGCCCCGAATTCCCGTCCGGCGGATCTGGCGACCTGGAGCAATGGCCGCCGGTTTGGCAGCTAACCTCATCGGCCTATGGGCAAAGCATCTTCGGCCAAAAAAGTTGCACGCGCCGCTCGAGCGGGTGGAGCTACTACGAGCAAACCCAAGCGGCGTCTCGCCTTTCCGGTCGGAATCGCTGCGATCGTGATTGTCGGATCCGCGATCATCCTGTTCGCCCGCGATACATCGACGAGCACGCCCACCGTGCCTCTCGACATTCCTACCTCGAGCGTCGTTTCCCCCAGTACAACTCCGACGAGCAGCCCGTGAGGGCAGTGGTGTTGGTCGGCGGTTTCGGCACCCGACTCCAGCCCCTCACCCTTTCAACACCAAAGCAGATGCTTCCGATCATCGATCGACCGATGATCGAGCGGGTTCTGGGCTCGCTCAATGCCCACGGCGTCACCGATGCGGTACTCGCTCTCGGTTATCGCCCCGACGCATTCCTTGACGCGTACCCAGACGGTCACTGTGCCGGCGTTGAGCTGCACTATGCGGTTGAATCCGAACCGCTCGATACGGCCGGAGCGGTGCGGTTCGCCGCCCGTTCCGCAGGGATCGATGACACGTTTATCGTGGTGAATGGCGATGTACTCACGGACCTCGATCTGACCGAGCTCTGGAATTTCCATAAGAGCCATGACGCCGAGGGTTCGATTGCCCTCACTCCTGTCGACGATCCGTCGCGTTACGGCGTCGTCCCGATCGACGACGATGGCCGCGTGCTCGAATTCGTCGAGAAGCCGGCGCCGGGTACCGCACCGACCAATTGGATCAATGCGGGCACCTACATTCTCGAAGCATCGGTACTCGACCGAATCCCGGACGGACGACGGGTTTCGATCGAACGTGAGACGTTCCCATCGATGGTCGCTGACCGTTCGCTCTACGCACTCCGCAGCGATGCCTATTGGATCGATGCCGGAACTCCGGTCACCTACCTCGACTCGCAGCTCGACCTTATCGACGGAGTTCGTGGAACTGCAGAGCGGGCCATCCACGAAACGGCGACGATCCAGAGCGGTGCGGTGATCGATCATTCGGTCGTTATGGCCGGAGTCGTTGTGGAATCCGGAGCGATCGTTCGGAACTCCGTCCTCCTGCCCGGTTCGCGTATCGGCGCGGAAGCGCATGTCGTCCACTCGGTGATCGGGTCCGGCGCTGAGGTCGGGGCAGGGTCCGAAGTGCTCGATTACACGGTCGTTGGCAATGCCAGAGATGTTCCCGCTGGCGTCCGCCTTGAAGGCGCACGAATCCCCGAAGGATCCTGACATGCACACTCTCGTTACCGGAGGAGCCGGATTCATCGGCTCGACGCTGGTTGATCGACTCCTGGCCGAGGGTCACAGCGTGGCAGTGGTCGACAACATGTGGAGCGGAAAGGCCGCGAATCTCGAGGGTGCCCGCCAAAAGTTCGGCGATCGACTTGAGGTGCATCACATTGACGTCCGCGATCCCGGCCTCTCTGAGATCTTTGCCCAGCATCCTCCCGAAGTCGTGTTCCACCTTGCTGCGCAGGCGGATGTCAGAGTGTCGGTCGCACGGCCGCTTTTCGATGCTGACGTAAACGTGATGGGTGCGCTGAACGTGATCGAGTCCGCTCGCAAGTGCGGTTCGCGCAAGGTTGTCGTCGCCTCGAGTGGGGGAACCATTTACGGCGAGCCCGCTCCGGAGTCACTTCCAGTCGACGAAACGCATCCGCAGCGACCGGTCTCTCCCTACGGGGTGGCCAAGAAGGTCGTCGACGATTATCTCTACGCGTTTCGGGCGCTGCACGGAACCGATTTTGCGGCCTTGGCTCTAGCCAACGTCTTTGGTCCCCGCCAGGATCCGCATGGCGAGGCCGGTGTTGTCGCGATTTTCGCTGGTCGACTTCTTGCCGGCGAATCGTGCACGATCTTCGGTGACGGAAATCAAACTCGCGACTTCGTCTACGTGGATGATGTGGTTGACGCGTTCATGCGGGCAGCGGATCGCGGCACCGGAGTTCTCTGCAACATCGGAACAGGTGTCGAAACCTCGGTGAACCAGTTGTATCAATCCATGGCTGATGCCGCCGGCGTGAAGACCAAAGCAGTTCATGCACCGGCACGGACGGGTGAGTTAGCCCGGAGTGCTCTGAATCCGGGTCTCGCTGAGAGGGAACTGGGATGGGTGCCGACAACGTCGCTTGATGACGGGACGGCCTCAGTCCTGGCCTGGTTCGGCGAGCGGGTCTAACGGAAAAGATCGTCCTGCGGTCGACGGACGATCTCGTCGCTCACGCTTCCGGTCCGCAACCATTCGGGTTCTATGCCCCGCACGACGGCAACGGGAATGCCGGTGGACTTGCCCATCACGAGTTCGGCGGCAGCCGCGATTTCGTCGACGACGGCAACTTCCGTCACCTGCATCTCGCGGCCGAGAGCATCGGGTGTTCCACGCAGATCAACGACTCCTGCGATACCGGCACAACCGATGGCTACATCGGTAACGCCGCGTCGCCATGTGCGTCCGAAGGTGTCGGAGATGACAACGCCGACGGTGACTCCCGCAAGGTGACGTAAGCGATCACGGATTCGGCGGGCGGAGCGATCCGAATCGACCGGCAGCAGTGCCGCCCAGCCTCGTTCAACATTTGAAAGATCAATGCCGGCATTGGCGCAGACGAAACCGTGCACGGTTTCGCTGATGATCAACTCGCCGCGTCGACGAAGAATGCGCACGGACTCTCGCTCGACGAGTGGCTTGTGGCTCAGCGGATCGTTTGGGTCGACGGCGACGAGGCGGTCTTCGGCTTTGGAGACGATTTTCTGGGTCACCACGATGACGTCACCGTCGACGAGAGCGGTGTCGTTACCGGCGAGAGCAGCCTCGGCGATCAGGGTGGCGACATCGTCGCCGACCTTCACTTCTGGGATTCCCTCAAGTCCAAAGACCGTGAGTCGACTCATGATTTCCCTCTCATGGCTTCGAGGATTGAACGTCCGAGATCCGCGGCGAGCGCTGGTGTCTTCATGACGGTCGGTGTCACGACGCAGCGCATTCCGAGCGCTTCGATCTCCGGGGCGTGGGCCTCATCAGCAACATCGATTACGAATGTTCCGGAGAACTCCCGATAGAGGCGGGCGACTCCGACAACTGATGCCTCGTGGCCGAGTTCGGTGAGCATCCTGTCGGCGGGGCCCTTAAGTGCGGCTCCAGCCACGATCGGGGAGATAGCGATCACCTGGGAGCGGCGGGCCGAAACAGCCTCTCGTACCCCTGGAATAGCGAGGACGGGTTCGATCGAGACGATTGGGTTCGACGGAGCAACGATCACGAACTCGCAGTCGCGTATGGACTCGATCACGCCCGGTGCCGGCCGGGCATCGGCGACGCCGGCGATACGCACAGACGAAATAGGCACACCGTGATGACGCTGGACGAAGTATTCCTGGAAGCTGATCTCCGTGCCCGCGGGGAGAGATGGCGTGTCGGTGCCCTCCGGGTCGTCTTCGGCGAGCGTGACCATGGTTCGCAACGGATCGCACGAGGCGGGAAGGATCGAGAGTTCGAGATTCCAGGCCGCTGCGATTTCCCGGGTGACGGTGACAAGATCTGCGCCTTCGGCGAGACGTTGTGTGCGGTAGAGGTGTGTTCCGAGGTCTCGGTCACCAAGTCCGAACCAGCTAACGCCGCCGTATATCTCGAGCATGGAGCGCGCTTGCCAAGATTCGTCGACGAGGCCCCAGCCGGTCTCGGGATTTATGGCCCCGGCAAGCGTGTAGGTGACGGTGTCGAGATCGGGGGAAATGGAAAGACCGTGGAGAACGAGGTCATCTCCGACGTTCACGATCGCCTCAAGGTCGCAAGGTTGAACAACCTGAACCATTCCGGCGAGAAGTCGTGCTGCTCCGACTCCTCCGGCGATTGTGGTGATCACGCTGGCGCTATGCGAGGTTTCGCTGTTGGCGGGCGACGTTGTCGAGGTCGGCTTCGACCATCATGGTGACAAGGTCGACGAACGGGGTCGTTGCCTGCCAGTCGAGAATCTCTCGAGCACGTGATGCGTCGCCGACAAGTAGTTCGACTTCGGCGGGGCGGAAGAAGCGTTCGTCGATGACGACATGATCGCTCCACTCGAGACCGACATGTCCGAAGGCCACTTCGCAGAATTCCCGGACGGAATGTGTCTCGTCGGTCGAAACGACAAAGTCGCTCGGCTCGTCGCACTGGAGCATGCGCCACATTGCGTCGACGTAGTCTCCCGCGAATCCCCAATCGCGTTGAGCCTCGAGGTTGCCCAGGCGGATCTCGGTGTCGAGTCCGAGTTTGATGCGGGCCACACCGTTGGCGATCTTTCGGGTGACGAATTCGAGTCCCCGTCGCGGGCTTTCGTGATTGAACAAGATGCCGGAACTGGCGTGCATCCCGTAGCTCTCGCGGTAGTTGACGGTTATCCAGTGGCCGTAGAGCTTTGCAACTCCGTAGGGACTACGGGGATAGAACGGGGTCGACTCCGATTGCGGAACCTCGACGACCTTGCCAAACATCTCGCTCGAACTCGCTTGATAGAAGCGAACGTCGTGATCGGACAGTCGGATTGCGTCAAGTACCCGAGTAACGCCGAGGGCGGTCGTTTCGCCGGTGAGGACTGGTTGTCCAAACGAGGTCTGCACAAACGACTGCGCGGCGAGGTTGTAGACCTCGTCGGGGCGTTGGCTACGCATGATCTGAATCATCGATACTTCATCGAGAAGATCGCCGGGCACCAGTTCGATGTCGTCTTGCAGATGACCTATGCGTTCGAAATTGACGGTGGAACTTCTCCGAACCATGCCAACGACGTGGTACCCCTTCGCGAGGAGGAGTTCGGCGAGGTAGGAGCCGTCCTGTCCTGTGATACCGGTGATCAATGCACGCTTCGTCATGGGGCCGTTCCGGGGAAGAGTGTGGCAGCCATTGCCGACACGGGAATATCAGATCATCCTACGACGGAGCGATCGGTAGAGATGTGCACATCCTCAGCGGGCGTTGTATCCGTTGGTCGAGGTGGTTCTCAGGTCGCGTGGGTCGAGGATCGACGTTCGTTAAGGACATCGAGCAGTGTCGTCTCCAGCGGGATCGTCGGTTCCCAGCCGGTGGCCTCGTGGAGCTTGGTGGGGTCACCACAAAGCACGGGAGTTTCAACCGGTCGTTGGAGCGCGGGGTCAGCTTCAAGTGCCATGGGATGACGGGCCAGCGCTACGAGTTTCTCGGCGAGCTCACCGATCGCCAGGTCGCGTCCAGTGCAGACGTTGTAGGCCTCGCCTGGTTTCCCATTGAGCATGAGGAGCCGGTAGGCCCGGACTACATCGCGCACGTCAGTCACGTCTCGACGAGGTGTGAGATTACCCACGGGCACAAGATCGCCACCGTCGCGTTCGTTCTGCGCGATTCGGTCGGCGATAGCGGGAGCCACGAAGTTGGTGCTCTGTCCGGGGCCGAGATGGTTGAAGGCCCGTACGCGGAAGATCTCAAGGCCGTAACCGAGCCACGCCTGAAGAGCCAACTGATCGGCCGCGACCTTGCTGGCGGCGTACGGCGTGACCGGCCGGAACGGCGCCGACTCTGAGATCGGAAGGTCATCGGCCGATACCTTCCCGTACACATCGGCACTGCTTACGGCCAAGACTCGGGGTTGCCCGTTGGCGATACATGCCTGCAGAAGGTTGAGCGTGCCGATGGCGTTGGCCTCGAAGCACTGCGCAGGGTTTGTCCACGATGCGCCGACATCGCTCCAGCCGCCAAGGTGAAAAACGACGTCCGGTGACACGTCGGCGAGCAGGTCGGACACTGCGGGACCGTCGAGAAGATCAGGCCCCTCGGCTCGATCAACAGCTACGACCGTGTCACCGTTCTCGACAAGATGCGCGCACAGATGCTGACCGACGAATCCGGCTGCGCCGGTGACGAGCGCCTTCATGTGCGTTGCCTCGTATCCCCGAGTTCGAGATCCCGAACGAGTTTCGGAATCTAGACACAGCCTAGAGCAGTGCTCGTCGGTCCTCTACGGCCTGTCGATACAGATCCACGAGTGAGTCGACTGTTGTGTCCCAGGAGAACTGAGCAAGGCGATCGAGGCCGGCTGTCACGATGTCGGTGCCCAAGGTTTCGTTATCGAGCACAGATGAAATGGCTTCGGCAAGCGAATCCACGTTGCTGACGTCGGCCCATGCTGCTGCGGCCCCCAAAACTTCGGGAAGGGCACCGGTGTTGGTAGCGACCACGGGAGTCCGGTGAGCGAGCGCCTCGAGAGGGGGTAGCCCGAAGCCTTCGTACAGAGACGGATACGCGAAGACGGCGGCACCGGCGAGGAGTGCATCTCGGTCGTCGTCGGAAACCCAGCCCAGGCGGACGATCCGATCGCGATGGTGAGCTGAAGCGAACGCTTTCGCCACCGCTTCAGCACCCCAGCCATCGGGACCGGCAATCACCAGACGGAGATCCGGCCTGCTGTCGGCGATGGCATCGAACGCGGCCACGAGCGCGGGGAAATCCTTGCGTGGTTCGACCGTTCCAAGTCCGAGCACGTACTGATCAGAACCTGCGATGACTCGGCCCCGAGCGGCAAGACGCTCACAATCGGTCGGATCGACCGGGGCTGGTGCTCCGTTCGGGATTGCGACGACTCTCGCCGGATCGGCACCGAAATGTTCGATGACTTCCAAGGCGACGGATCCCGACACGGTGTGAATCCACGCGCCGCGCTTTATGGCCCGACGGATGAGTTCAGGGACGCGCAACGTGTCCGGGGTGCAGAGCTCGGGAAAGCGGACACAGGTCAGATCGTGCACGGTGACGACCTCGGCAGCTGATCGCGCCGGCGGTACGACGAAGTTAGGTCCGTGCACAACGTCGATTGTTCCGGTCCAGAATTCAATTCGGGGTCGTTCGAAGTGACGCCAGGCCCACCTGAGCGGACGGGCCGCCATCGGACGCGTGGTCTGCTTGACCGATGCGGGGAGCATTGGGCGGATCGCATCTGCTCCCCGGTGAGTGACAGCGAAGGCGGTGACATTGAGATCAGCCCGGGGGAGTCTTGTGATCAGCGCATCGGTGAAGGCGCCGATGCCCGTGCGCGTCCCTACGAGTGACGTGACGTCAACAGCGACACGCATCCGTTCAGGCGCGTTCGGTGAATTGCCGGATCATGTCGCCGAGTTCGGCAGGACTAGGTGGCATCGACACCCCGGTTGTCTTCTCGAATTCCCGGCGCCGGACCTGCAACTGTTGGTATCCGAGGACTCCGAGACCGACGGCGGTGGCGAGAGCATTGCGGACGGGATCCGGAAGATTCTCGAAGCGGTCGGCAGCCATGTTCCCAGCGTAGACGGGGTGGCCGATTTGCGGCCATGCCGGCAGTAGCTTGGATCCCGTTGTGACACCTTCCGAACCTCGCTTCGAAGAATTATTCGGCTTTGAGGCCGACTTCGGCGACAACGAGGGCCGAGACCTCTCCGGTTCTGCCCCCGCAGTCGTGGTCGTGATGGTCGCGCATGATCCCGGTTGGTGGTTGGAGGAGACCCTCGCCAGCATTGGTGATCAGGACTATTCGAATCTCTCCGTACTTCTGATTGATGCCGGAAGCACCGATGCGGAAGCATTGCGTGAACGGCTCGGTTCAGTTCTCCCGGACGCTCATCTGCGTCGTCTTGAGACCAACCCGGGTTTTGGGGCCGCGGCGAACGAGGTGCTCGTCGCCGTTCAGGGTGCAGCGTTCTATCTCTTCTGTCACGACGATGTTCGCCTTGAACCCGACGTCGTTCGCCTCCTCGTTGAGGAGGCATTTCGATCGAACGCGGGAATCATCGGTCCCAAACTCGTCGAATGGAGCGATCCGAAACGGCTGATCTCCGTTGGGATGGGCTCTGATCGATACGGCCATGCCTCGCCGTACGTGGAACGCGGCGATCTCGATCAGGAACAGCACGATGCCGTGCGAGATGTGTTCTACATCCCCGGCGCCGTAACGCTCGTGCGTGCTGATCTGTTCGCCGCGGTCGGTGGCTTCGATCGTGACATGACCTTTCACGGCGAGGATCTTGATCTTTGCTGGCGTGCACACGTCGCCGGCGCCCGGGTGATCGTCGCTCCCTCCGCAAGAGTTGGCCACCTTGAAGCGCTCGGAGTTCGTCGATCCCTCGATGATCGTCGCCGACTGCAAGCCAGACATCGGCTGCGAGCGATGAAAGTTTCGGATTCGTTCGGCACGCGGGTGCGCGTTTCCATTCCCGCATTGGCACTTACCATCCTGGAAATTATCCAGTCGGTGGTACTTGGGCATTTCCGTCAGGCCCGCGACATCGCATCGGCATGGACATGGAACTTCCGTAATCGATCGTCAGCGAAGGAGCGACGTTCGATTCTCGAACAGGCTCGTCGCGTTCCCGACAGCGACGTCAGGGATTTCCAGAACCGCCGCAGCGCAAGACTCTCAGCGTTCCTGCGCGACCGAATCGGTGGTTCTGATGCGGCGAGTGGTGGGAGGGAATTTGTTTCGAACCTTCGCGAATCTCGGGCCACATCGTCGTTCATGGCATGGCTCTGCGTTGTCGTATTCCTTGTGTTGGGCAGTCGCGAGTTGTTGCTCAACGGGATTCCGGTCGTGGGTGGATTCTCCGAGTTCCTCGGGCCGTGGGAGATGTTGTCGCGTTGGACCAGCGGCTATCAGTCGGTAGGCCTCGGTTCGACGGCACCGGCTCCGACGGGCTTCGCCATCCTCGGGATCCTCGGGTTCAGCTTTCTTGGAGCGGTGGATCTCCTCCGAACGGTTTTACTACTCGGTATGTGGCCGATCGGAGCGCTGGGCATCTGGCGTCTAGCGAAGCCACTCGCATCGCGCCGCGGTCGCATCGTGACGACGGTCTTTTATGTTGCGATTCCAGTTGCCTCAAACGCTATGGCCACCGGGGGTTGGGGTGGTCTCGTCACCTATGGCGTTCTCCCATGGGTTCTCGGTCAAATAGTCGCGGCCGGAGGACTCGCTCCGTTCGGCCCCCGTCTTGGCGTGGCCGGACCAGGGGTCAGGCCACGGCCATGGCTGCATCGTGTCGTTGCGATCGGACTGCTGGGCGCACTCGCTGCGACCATCGAACCATCAGTGATTGCGCTTATCGCAGTGATCTCGGTGGTGCTGGTGATCGGAAGCGCGCTCACCGGTTCATTTGTTGGCAGCGGCCGCACGCTGCTGGTCGGCGTAGCTGGAGCGGCGCTGGCAGCCGTCCTGCACCTTCCGTGGAGTCTTTCGTTTCTGTCGGAGTGGCAAACCGTTGTCGGAGCATCATCAGCCGGGGGTTTCTCGCTCGAACTCGGCGATGTCCTGCGCTTCGGAAACGGGCCCTTTGGTCGCGGTGTTCTTGGTTGGATGTTCGTAATCGCAGCGGTGCTTCCGCTCCTCATAGGTCGAAATTGGCGCCTCGCTTGGGCGGTCCGCAGTTGGTTCGTAGCGGCCTCCGGTTTCGGCGTGGCGTGGGCAATCGGTCAGGGATGGCTCGTCGGGTGGCTTCCGTCCTCTGCCGTCGTCTTGGTTCCTGCCTCGATCGGAATTTCGCTGGCGGCCGGCCTAGGAATGGTCGCATTCGAAGTTGATCTTCCCGATTACCGCTTCGGTTGGCGCCAACTCGTTTCGGTGATGGCTGCAGTGGCGTTCGTTGGAGCCATGCTTCCGACACTGGCGGCGACGCTTTCTGGTCGTTGGGACCTGCCTCGAAGCGATTATCAGCGCAGCCTGTCCTTTCTCGATGGTGAATCTGACACCGAGCCGTTCAGGGTCCTGTGGCTCGGTGATGCGGCGGCGCTCCCATTGGGCAGTTGGGTTCTCGAAGCACCCGAGATCGACGATCTCGGCCCTGATCGAACGCTGGCGTTCGCAACCACAGCAGAAGGAACACCGACGATCGCTGAGCAATGGCCGGGCTCACTCGACGGGGCTACCGGACAACTCGAGTCGGCGTTGCAGATAGCCGCCGACGGTGGCACCGCTCGCCTTGGTTCACTACTTGCTCCGATGGCTGTGCGGTACGTCGTTGTTCCGCTCGCACCGGCTCCCGATCCCTATGCCCGATCGCGCTCGGCAGTTCCGTCCGATCTGCTTGCGGTGCTCGACGGTCAACTCGATCTCGCGTCCGTCACCGTTAACCAAGGTGTGCGTGTTTACAAGAATTCGGCGTGGGGTCCCGGACGCTCGTTGCTGCCGGTCGACACAAAACTCCCCGACGGGGGAGATGGAGGCAACATCCTCAGTGGTCGTCGTTCGGGCGCTATCGCTACAGGAGTTGCCATCCTCCCTGAGTCGACTGGTTACGCCTCGTGGGCCGGAACAATTGACGGGCCCGGCGAGGTCTATTTGTCTTCGGCCGGTGGCGACAACTGGAAACTCAAGGTTGATGGAGTTCCTGCGGATCGCTCATCGGCCTTCGGCTGGGCCAGCACCTTCGACGTCGGAAATTCCGGCCGCGGAAGTCTGTACTTCGACACGGCTCTCACGCGTTGGCTCGCGTTGGCGGGTCAGATAGCGCTTTGGATCGTCCTCGTGATTTACCTGCTGCGTGTGCGGGTACGCGAGGAAGAGGGCAACGTCCTCGGTGAGCCGAATGTCGCTGTCGCTCCCGAACTCAATTTCGATCCTTCGTCCGACGGAGCGATCACATGAATAGGGCATGGCGTCTCCCCGCACTGGTGGTTCTCTTCGGGCTGCTCGTCGGCAGCTGGTTCGTCCAGGATCAAAATGCGTCCGACGAACCCGCGGCGGTCTCGGTACGACTCGTTGAAACGGTACCCACCGCGTCGAAACCGGGTTCGGTGAGTTCAACGTGGTACTGCGCCGCAGGATCTGCCACGGGGATTGCCTCTGGCGAAGGTGCGGGGATCGCCGAGCAGGTGGTGATCATCGCAAACGACTCTGACGACGACGCAACCGGATCGCTAACGGTCATCCCCGAATCGGGACAACGATCAAGCGTGTCGCTGAAGATTCTTGCTCGGAGTCGTCAACTGGTGCGGGTGAGCGACGTCGCAAAGTCGGCATGGGCCTCAGCGCTTGTTGAGGTGACGGGTGGCGAAGTTGTCGTTAGTCATGAGTTGGCCGGACCTTCTGGAAAGACTGTCGGAGCATGCGCCTCTGCTCCTGGATCCGATTGGTATTTCCCCGCTGGTACTACTCGCGCCGGATCGCGGAACCTTCTCGCGTTGTTCAATCCGTTTCCGGGCGAGGCAACCGTTGACCTTACGTTCGACACCGACGACGGAACCCGGACGCCGCAGCAGTTTCAAGGTCTCGTGATCCCGGGCAGTCGAGTCGTAGTGGTTGATGTGGGTGCGGTGGTGACGTTGAGGAAGCACGTTGCGACGACAGTGAGCACACGAACTGGGCGCCTGATCGCCGAGCAAGTACAAACAACTGACGGCCGCGACGGAACCGATAGTGGTCTCACATCGGTTCTCGGCGGAACGACACCCGCGGCCATTTGGGTCTTCGCCGATGGTTCACCGGCCGGCAGCGCGGTGGGCGAGACAATCTCGGTATTCAATCCAAGTGACCAGGACGCAACCGTGCAGGTGCAGGTGCAGCTCGACGATCAACAGACGAATGGCACGGTCGAACCTTTCGAGGTCACTGTCGCCTCTCGCCGCTTCGCTGTCGTCGATCTGTACTCCGATCCGCGTGTACCCCGATCTGTCGGACATTGGGTGATCGTCAGAACGCTTGACGGTGCGCCGGTGATCGTCGAACGTTCGCTCACTGGCATTAAGGGTTCCGGTTTGCCAGGGTTGAGTCACACGATGGGCGTACCCATCGTCGCGACGCGCTGGCTGGTCGGCTCATTGGTCAATGGTGATGTGAAGACAGCGACGTTGTCGGTGGCGAATCCCTCGGCCACGGACACCGCTATGTTCACGATTCGCTCCATCACAGGAGGCCGCGTCGTGGACCTTTCTGGTGCGGTCGACGTCTCGCTGGCCCCCGGAGAGCGCCGCTTGGTAGATGTCGGGGCACTTCTCGCCGCATCGCCCGAGGTCTCTTTTGAAATAGCCGCTGACTCCGCTGTGTCTGTTGGGCAATGGCTGCAATTCCGAGCACGGACGGATTTCGCCACGCCTCAAGCTTTTCCAGTGAGCGGCACGCAGGCGTTGCTTCGCAGGGCGATCACACCGCAAGCTGGTGCCGGGATCGAGATTGATCCGTCGCTCGCTCCCGATGGAACAGCCGTTATCTCGGGTGACACGGTGACAACCAGCGTGCTGACGACGACGACGTTGACTGCGGGGTAGTCATGGAGCGCCTGTTCGTCGCCTTGGTATTGGTGGGCATCGCTGTCGTTGTCGCTCTGCTGCTGCAACGACGAAAGCCCGCCCCACCCTCTGGTCAGAATTGGAACATTCCGGTTCAACTCGATCGGTCCGATTTCAGCCGGCCGGATGCGGCGTGGCTTGTCGCTGTGTTCACCTCGTCAACCTGCGAGACATGCAATGGAGTCGCGGCCAAGGCGAGCGCCCTTGACGGGGGCGATTTTGGCCCGGTCGTCGTGCAGGTGATCGAGGTGGCAACTGAACCTGAGTTGCACCGTCGCTACGGAGTCGATGCCGTTCCGCTTGTACTCGTGGTCGACAGCGAGGGAGTCGTGGTCAAGCACTTCCTCGGACCGGTGACGGCTACCGATCTGTGGGCCGCGGTGGCCGAGGCGCGCGAACCAGGGTCCACCCCCGGGGGTTGCGACAACCACACCTAACGATTCCAATCGGTGATAGAGCGTCACCAGTTCGAATCGAAATGCAAGCCTCTAGATATCCGGTTGGATCTCGGTGTGGGGCATCGAGGCGACGCCGAGGTCATCGTTCATCGTCGTATCCATAGGAGCGATGGAAACGACGTTGTTATGGGGGTTCTTCGAGGTCGATCCCACCTGGGCGAGTTCGAGCAATCTCGATACCTCGACGCCATCGATGGTTTCGTGCTCGAGAAGTGCTTGGGCAACAAGATCGAGACCCTTGCGATTCTCCGTGAGCGCTTCGCGGCAGCGCTCCTGGGCCTGTCGGAGAATTCTTTCAACCTCTTCGTCGATTACTCGGGCCGTGTCGTCCGAGTAATCGCGTGTGTGCATGAGATCCTCGCCAAGGAACACCTGTCCTTGCGAGCCCCACGCCATTGGGCCGACTCGGACACTCATGCCCCATTCCCGCACCATCTTGCGGGCAAGTTCCGTTGCTCCGACAAGATCGTTGTTTGCACCGGTCGAAACCACACCGAAAACGAGATCCTCAGCGATTCGCCCGCCCATGCGGACAACGAGCGAATCCTCGATGTAGTCCTGTCGGTAGATGTGTCGTTCCTCGGCCGGAAGTTGCATCGTCACGCCGAGCGCCATACCCGACGGGATAATCGTGACCTTGTGCAGTGGATCGGCCGTCGGCAGGACTGCAGCGCAAACCGCATGACCCGCTTCGTGATAGGCGATGGCTTCCTTCTCAAGATCAGAGAGCGCCATGGACTCGCGGCGCTGACCCATGAAGATTCGGTCTCGGGCATCCTCGAAGTTCGCCTTGTGGATTTCCGTTTGACCGTTACGCACGGCGAAGAGCGCAGCCTCGTTCACGAGGTTGGAGAGATCGGCGCCGCTCATACCGGGAGTACCGCGGGCAACGATGTCGAGATCGACATCAGGAGCGATTCGCTTGTGCTTGATGTGGACCTCGAGGATCTTGCGGCGATCTTCGAGTTCGGGAAGGGGAACGACAACCTGACGGTCGAATCGACCGGGACGCAGGAGCGCGGGGTCGAGGATGTCGGGCCGGTTCGTGGCGGCAATCATCACGATGCCCGTGGTGACCTCAAAGCCGTCCATTTCGGCGAGCATCTGGTTGAGGGTTTGTTCGCGTTCGTCGTGACCGCCGCCGAGGCCAGCACCGCGCTTACGACCGATCGAATCGATCTCGTCAATGAAGATGATCGCCCGACCAAGTTTGCGGGCGTTCTGGAAGAGATCGCGAACACGACTGGCCCCGACGCCCACGAACATTTCCATGAAGTCTGACCCAGTCACCGAAAGAAACGGAACTCCGGCCTCGCCGGCAACGGCCCGGGCGATGAGTGTCTTGCCCGTGCCGGGAGGGCCGACGAGGAGAATGCCCTTTGGGATTCGGGCGCCGATCTCACCGAATTTCTCGGGGTATTTGAGAAAGTCGATCACTTCGGTGACGTCGGTCTTGACGCCCTCGTAACCGGCGACGTCAGCGAACGTCGTGCCGGGACGCTCGGCGTTGTAGGTCTTGGCCTTGCTGCGGCCGATGGACATGATGCCGCCCATCTGCCCGGAGGCCCGACGTTGCATCCATACGAAGAACCCGATGAGGAGCAGCACCGGCAGGAGCAGGTACAAGACGGAGCTCCAGATGCTCGGGGTGGGCGAGGTGTACTCGACTTCCTTTTGGATAAAGAGTGCCTGATCGGAATCAGAGAGTTGGATCGGGCCAGTGGTCGAAAACTTGGTGCCGTCCTGCAATGTTCCGGTGATCTTGCCGTTGTTGTTGTCGAATGTCGCCTCGGCGACCTGATCGGTCGAAAGCTTGGTGATGAAGTCGCCGTAGTTCACTTGATCGCTCGGTGTAGACGGCGCGAACTGGAGGGCTATCGCACCAACAACGACAGCGAGGAGCACGATGATGGTCCAACGTGGCCAGCCTTGATCACTGCCGAATCGGCCTGAGCCACTTTTTTCGCCGGGAGTTGGAGTGGGATTCTCGGAAGCCATGACCCGAAGCCTAGAGCGGGCTGCGCAAATTCCCTGTCGGCAGGAGACAATTCCGCATCGTGCGACCGCGGATCGCCGACGTGGGCGTACCTAGGGTGCAGTGAGATGGCCGGCGAGTGTGGCCGGACCTCGACGGCGATCGACGAGGTGCCAGCCACGAGGAACGCTCAATGAGTCGGCATGACGGCGGCAGACGTCGTAGACGGCCGGATGTGCCTCCTCGGCAAGAACGTCAAGAAAGACGGTGCTGACTGCGTAGTCGTAGCCGAATGTGGCCGATGCCTGTTCGCCACACCCGGGGCGTGCACATGAACGCGTCATGAACTCGACGGTATCGCTGTACCCGGTCCGTGGCGTGGACCGTTGACCGGTAGCCTCGGCACTCGTGAGTACCCCCGAACCTCCGCCCCCGTCGACAAGAGCAGCGTCGGTTCCAGCGGCCTCGTCGCGAACGACACCTAAGGGGACAAAGGGGAAGCTTCCGGTGGCCGCGGGCACGCCGAAGCGGCGCAAACGTCCCGTGCCAACGAGCTCTGCCGCGAAGGTCATCGGCGACGGCGACGGCTCCGACTCGACGAGCGGTGCGACCGGATCCGGTCCGAGTACGTACCGTTATGGCGCCGGTGCGCTGATACTCGCGTTTCTTGCGGCACAGATGCTGTCGACGATTGCCTACGCGATCGTCCAATCCGTCACGTCATACGACTTCACTGCTCCGGCGGGAGTGGGCGCTGCCGTGGGACAGGCGGCGGGTCAGGCCTCACAGAATCTTGCTCTCGCCATCAGTGTGCCCCCGCCGCTCTGGATCACTGCACTTATGCAACTTCCCTTGTGGTTGGGTTTGGCTGCGATACCGATCTGGTTCGCCACTAAACGAGGTCGCGGTGTGGTCGTCGAACTCGGACTGCGCGTGAAGCTGCGCGATGCCCCGATCGGACTCGCAATCGGTGTCGCCTCGCAACTCCTCATGGTCCCGGCGCTTTACTGGGTCGTCTTCAAACTGATCGGAGACAAGGACATCTCGGCTGCAGCCCGTGAATTGACTGACAGGGCGACCGACCCGCTCTCAATCATCCTCGTTTTCCTCATCGTCGGCATCGGGGCCCCGATCGCTGAGGAGATCTATTTCCGAGGGATGGCCCAGCGTATTTTCGGCCGCAAGTTGCGACCGGAATGGGCAATCCTGGCCGCGGCCGCATTCTTCGCCGGGTCGCACCTTCAGCCCCTTCAGTTCCCGGCTCTGCTCGTGTTCGGAATCATCATGGGTGTTCTTGCGTGGAAGTCGGGTCGCCTCGGCCTCTCGATCTGGGCCCATGTCGGATTCAACGTTGTGGCGGCGGCAAGCCTCGTTTTCAACCTCGGGATCGGTTGAGCGAGTGACACGACAACACCCGCATGTCCTGACACGATGGGCGAGTCATGGATGATCTCGGGCCCCCTCCATACGATGGCGAAGCCTCGAAACCCTCGACCGATTCGGCCGATCCAGTTGTCGTAGGCCTTGGACGGGCAATAGATCCACCGAGTCGCTCTCTCACGGCAGTGAAGCGAGTCGGTACTGCGTTCAAGCGTTTGGGTGACTGGGGGATCGAATCCTGGGTGACGCTCGGGATCGTAGTGACTTGCGTGGTCTTCACATTCACGCAGCTCAGTCCATCGGACGTGTTCTCGTCGTCGACGCCCGCCGGTGGCGACATGGGTGCCCACGTTTGGGCACCTGCGTACCTGCGCGATCACCTTCTGCCGTCGTTTCGACTCACAGGTTGGACACCGGACTGGTACGCGGGTTTCCCCGCGTTCCACTTCTACATGGTGCTTCCATCGCTCGCGATTGCGATCCTGAGTTTTGTTCTGCCGTATGGAATCGCATTCAAGCTGGTTGCGATCAGCGGACTATTGACGCTGCCAATTGCTTGCTGGCTTTTCGCCCGGTTGGTCAGGTTGCCGTTCCCAGCACCGCCGTTGTTTGCCGTAGCTGCTACGGCGTTCCTCTTCGACCGCTCGTTCTCAATTTATGGCGGGAACATCGCGTCGACGATGGCGGGAGAATTCGCGTTCTCGATTTCGTTGAGCTTTGCGATTGTCTTCCTCGGCGTTGTTGGTCGAGGACTCGAGAACGGGAAACACCGGGCGCTTGCGGCCGGACTACTCGCTCTGACCGGACTCTGCCATCTGATTCCGTTCCTGTTCGTCATTGCCGGCTCAGCGGTCTGGCTCGGGATTTCGGTGGCGCGGCGCAGCGGTTTCGGAACACGCGTGTGGTGGCTCCTTAGCGCCGGACTGGTCGGGGTAGGTCTCACCGCGTGGTGGCTGGTGCCCTTCTATCTGCGCTCGGGCTACATGAACGATATGGGATGGGAGAAGAAGACCACCTATGTCGACCTGCTTTTCCAGCGCAAATATCTTGATCCGCAGTTGGTGAACTCGCCGCCGATCGAATGGGTTCTCGTGCTCGCCCTGCTTGGTGTGGTCATGACGATTGCATGGAAACGCAGAGGTGGGGCCTTCCTCATCGGGCTCGCGATCTTGTCCGCGCTTGCGTTCCGTTTCATCCCACAGACGCGTCTCTGGAACGCGCGCCTTCTTCCGTTCTGGTATCTCAGTCTTTATATGCTCGCCGCACTTGGCGTAGCTGAACTCGGTCGCACGGTCGCAACGTTGTTCGCGAAAGACCAGGATCGCCCGAGTCGTGTCGTGACAGTGGCCACGGCTGTCCTCGGAGCGTTCATCGGAATCACCGCGTTAGCCATGCCGCTTCGGGCGATGCCTAACTCGATCGGCATCGGGCCCGTGAAGGTGGAACTCGGCGGCGTCAGTTCGTCTGGTTCCTATGACTGGCTTTTCCTGTCCACGAGCGAATCGAGTTTCATCCCGTCGTGGGCGCGTTGGAACTTCAGTGGCTATGAAGGCAAGCCTGCGTATCCGGAGTACCACGACATTGTGGAGACGATGGACAACCTTGGCCAGACACAGGGCTGCGGCCGAGCTATGTGGGAACACGAGGAACAGCACGATCGCTACGGCACGCCGATGGCTCTCATGTTGCTTCCGTTCTGGACCGACGGATGCATCGGCTCAATGGAAGGTCTCTATTTCGAAGCATCGGCAACGACGCCGTATCACTTCCTCAACCAGGACGAACTGTCGACCGGACCTTCGAACGCGCAGCGAGGTCTTCCGTATCAACCCGGGCCACCTTCGGCGGAGCAGTTCGATCTAGGTGTTGACCATCTGCAGATGTTCGGAGTCAAGTACTACATGGCCATCTCCGAACCAATGATCGCATTCGGTCGTGCCAACAACTCACTGAAGGAAGTCGCAAGTTCCGGACCTTGGGTTGTCTTTGAGGTCGCCGGTACCGAGTTGGTCACGGCTCTCGACAACAACCCGGCGGTACTGACCGGAATCGACACCGCCCATGATTGGCTGGACACCGTCACGCCCTGGTACCTGGACAAATCGCAGTGGAACGTTTGGCCATCCTCGGGCGGCCCCAAAGACTGGCAGCGCATAACCCCGGGCGAGCAACCGTCTGTGGTCCCAACGACGCCGGTGGCAGTGACAAACGTCGAGACCAGCACGGATGGCATCTCCTTTGATGTCAGCCGTCCGGGGACACCAATACTTGTGAAGGCCTCCTACTTCCCGAACTGGCAGGCGAGTGGGGCAGACGGACCATGGCGGGTTGGTCCCAACCTGATGGTCGTTGTTCCGACCTCCGAGCGTGTTTCGCTTCACTACGGAATGACCCCGATCGACTACGGCTCATGGCTACTCACGCTCGTGGCGATAGCGGCTCTCGTAGCTCTCGCTCGACTTGGCACATTGGCCATGCCTGAACCTAAGCCGTGGTTCACTCGTCGATCGCGAGGTTCTGCAATCGAGGGCGAATCCGTCGAACCGGATTCAGACGTCATCGGTGACGCCCCTGCGAAGGACGAGGTCGGAAGCATCGACGCCGCGAGCTTCGATCCGACGTCGTCAATCACCGGCGACGACCCTGACCGGCCATGAAGCGGCTGCGCCCAGATCAGATCGGTGCCGCGCTGGTGGCATCGATCGTGACGGGTTACGCGATCAATCGATGGCAGCGCGGACTGTCGCCATTGCGCGCAGATCTCGGTCGGCGTCTCGAACGAACCGATTCGCCCGGTCTGTGTCGCTTGAGCATCATCGTCCCGGCCTTTGGCGAAGAGCAGCGAATCGCGGCGACTGTTCAGTCGCTGCGCTCGACATTTGAAACTGCCGGCTACGGAAGTGACGTCGAGATCATCGTTGTCGACGACGGATCCCTCGACCAAACAGCAGAATTCGCAACAGCATCTGGTGCCGATGTCGTTGTTCGACACGAAGTCAACCGCGGAAAAGGAGCAGCGATTCGTTCGGGTGTGCTTGCTGCGAACGGTCGAGCCATCATCTTCACCGATGCGGACCTCTCCTATTCACCAGACCAGATGCCGGCTCTTGTCGAACTCGTCGAGAAGGGTTGGGATGTCGTCGTTGGTAGTCGTCGCCATACCGAAACCACGACGCTCGTTAAGGCGAAAAGGATCCGAGAGATCGGCGGCCGGGCGATCAATCTGCTGACACGAGTGGTGTTGCTCGGTCAGTACCGCGACACACAGTGCGGACTTAAAGCCTTCCGTTCCGACGCGGCCCGTCTGATTTTTTCGCACACGATGGTCGACGGATTCGCGTTCGACGTTGAGGTCTTTCATCTGGTTGAGCGTTACCACCTGTCCTTAACGGAGGTTCCGGTCAAGGTGGCAAACGCTGAGACATCGACGGTGCGCGTCGTGAGAGACGCATTACGCCTTGTGCGCGATCTTTTCCTTGTCCGACGTTGGTCGGTCGAGGGGCGTTACGACCTCACGGCCAACGACTTGTTGTCATCAACGGGCCTGCAGTCCGCCAGCACTCCCGATCAGGACGTACCTCTCCACTAGAGTTGAGGCCCATGGCCCCCCTCACCGCCGACGCTCTCGACGCTATTTTCAAGGCGTACGACATACGCGGCACTGTTCCCGATCAACTGGACGCAAGTCTCATGGAGCGCATCGGCGCCGCGTTTGCCCGGTTCGCGGCCGACACGAGCGGTGCTGACCGGATCTTGATCGCCCATGACATGCGCCCGTCCGGCCCGGAGTTCGCCGCTGCGTTCGCGAAGGGTGTGACCGATCAGGGTGTCGATGTCGTCCACCTCGGCCTTGCGTCGACCGATCTTTTGTTTTTTGCCGCCGGACATTTTGACGCTCCGGGGGCGATGCTCACTGCTTCCCACAATCCTGCTCAGTACAACGGGGTGAAGCTCTGCCTTTCCGGTGCGCGGCCCATTGGCGTCGATACTGGCCTTGTTCCGATCCGCGACGCAACGCTCACCGGTCTTAGTCCCGTAGCCACACGTGGTTCCATCACGAGCCGCGACGACGCACTGGGTGTCTTCGTGACCCACGTGCACTCATTCGTCGATCTTGATTCTCTTCAACCACTCAAGGTCATCGCCGACACAGCCAACGGCATGGGCGGCCTCACAGCACCTGCCGTATTCGCCGATCTGCCTTTCGACCTCGAGGTCATGTTCGGCGAACTCGACGGAACGTTCCCCAACCATCCCGCTGATCCGATCCAACCGGAAAACCTCCGAGACCTACAGAAGCGAGTACTCGATACCAAAGCAGATATCGGGCTCGCCTTCGACGGTGACGCCGACCGAGTCTTCCTTGTCGACGATCTGGGTGAACTCGTCTCGGGTTCACTCACGACGGCAATCGTCGCCGATGCGATGTTGGCGAAACACCCAGGCGAGATCGTTCTTCACAACTTGATTTGTTCCAAGTCTGTTCCCGAAGTGATTCTCGAAAATGGTGGGACTCCGGTGCGCACTCGGGTGGGGCACTCGTACATCAAACAGGTCATGGCCGACACCGGCGCCTGTTTCGGCGGCGAGCACTCCGGGCACTATTACTTCCGGGACAACTATCGGGCCGATTCGGGCATCATCGCCGCACTCGCCGTTCTCGAAGTCGTTTCCAAGTCCGGTGTTCCATTGTCGGAAGTCCGCAAACCCTACGAGCGTTACGTGGCCTCAGGTGAACTCAATACTGAGGTTCCGGACCCGCTTTTCGTCATCGAATTCGTCGCCGACCGATTCCGAAGCGCGCAACAAGACAGGATCGACGGTCTCACGATTGATCTGACCGCCGGCCCTGGTTCGGTGACGGGGGACGGATGGTGGTTCAACCTTCGTCCTTCGAATACCGAACCCCTGTTGCGTCTCAATCTCGAGGCGGTCGATCAGGAAGCGTGCGACCGACACGTAGCCGAAATCCGGACTCTTATTGCTGAGGCGGCTGGGCTTCAACCCCGAGACCTCACTCAACCCGAAGGAATCAACCATGGCTCTTGACCCGCAGTTGCTCGAAATTCTCGCCTGCCCCGAAGACAAGGGTCCGTTGCTTTACTTCGCTGATGAGGATTGTCTGTTCAATCCGCGACTTGGGCTTCGCTACGACGTTCGCAATGACATCCCGGTGATGCTCGCCGACGAGGCCACGACGGTCGAAGCAGCCGAGCGCGACCGACTTGTCGCCAAAGCCCAGTCCGAGGGAATCAAGCCGACGTTCGAGGCCTGAGGCAGTGATTCTCGACACCGTCGGGATGTTCGATGCGGTCGCCGCGTTCCCTGAGCAGATCAAGGTCGCTGCTGACGCCGCACACGTAACCCTCGACTCGTTGCAGCTACCTGATCACGATGACGTCGCCAATGTCGTCGTGCTCGGTATGGGCACAAGTGGACAGGCCGGATCGCTCGTGCTCGAGGTGGCCGGACCGCTGATGGCGATTCCTGTGATTGCCCATCGCGGCTACAGCGTGCCGAACTTTGTCGACTCGTCGACACTGGTCATGGCGGTCTCCTACTCCGGCAATACCGAAGAGGTTCTTGAAGGGGCATCGAACGCGCTCGAAGACGGTGCATCAGTTCTTTGTCTGAGTAACGGTGGCGAGTTGCGCAACTTCGCAGCTGCGAATGGCCTGCCGCATGTCACCGTCACGCCGGAGGCACCGGTGGGTCGGGCTGCACTCGGTTCGCTCGCGATCCCGATGCTGATAGCCCTCGAGAAGATCGGATTCTTCCCCGGTGGCGATTCGTGGATTACCGAGGCCATCGAGCAGACCTCCCGCCGTCGCGATTCGTTGATCACGGAGAACAACGAGGCTCGGCGTCTTGCCCGGCGCCTAGGCCGTGCGTTTCCGATTATTTACGGCGGTAACGGAATCGGTGCGCTGGCAGCCGAGCGCTGGAAGACGCAGTTCAACGAGAACGCAAAGGTTGCCGCATTCGCGAATCGGGTCCCGGAGCTCACACACAATGAAGTCTGCGGATGGGGACAGGACGGCGATGTCACGCGGCAGATCTTCCAACTCTTCATGTTGCGCCACGACTTTGAGCACCCACAGGTCATGCGTCGACTTGATGTCCTCGACGACATGCTCGATGAGGTTGTGGGGGCGATTCATCGGATCGAGGCCAAGGGTGAGGGTCCGTTAGCGCAGGTGCTCGACCTGATGCTTGTGGGTGATTTCGTTTCATTGCACTCGGCAGTTGAGCAAGGGGTCGATCCCGGTCCGGTTCCGATCATTGCTGAGATTGAGACTCGCGTCTCCGGGCGCTGACCCCGTCTACACTCACGGCGGGCTGATCTATCGGGTCAGAGGGCCACAGCCTCCTTTAGAACGTGTTTTCGCAGACACACCGTGTCGCCGCATCAGCGGCTGAACGCGTCGCTCGCGCATCCAAGGAAGCCCTCATCATGTCAATGACAATCGAAGTCTCCGATACCGGTATCGATTACCAGGTCGCCGATCTGACCCTTGCGGGATTTGGCCGCAAGGAGATGCAACTCGCAGAACACGAGATGCCAGGCCTCATGGCCCTCCGTGCCGAATTCGGCGATGCGCAGCCCTTAGCGGGCGCCCGTGTCACTGGTTCGTTGCACATGACAATCCAAACGGCGGTACTCATCGAGACCCTCACCGCACTTGGGGCACAGGTGCGTTGGGCAAGCTGCAACATCTTCTCGACGCAGGACCATGCCGCAGCAGCAATCGTGGTCGGCCCGGAGGGCACGCTGGAGCGTCCGAAGGGTGTCCCGGTGTTCGCATGGAAGGGTGAAACGCTGGAGGAGTACTGGTGGTGCACCGAACAGGCGCTTCGCTGGCCCGACGGCGGCGGCCCGAACATGATCCTCGACGATGGTGGCGATGCAACGCTTCTCGTCCACAAGGGCACCGAGTACGAGCGCACTGGCGTCGTTCCCGAGTCGTCCGAAGACGATTCCGAAGAGTGGGGACACATCCTCGACCTTCTTCGTCGCACCGTCTCGGTCGACGACAAGGTCTGGACAAAGATCGCCAGTGGCATCAAGGGTGTTACCGAAGAGACCACAACCGGTGTCCATCGCCTCTACCAGATGCATGAAGCCGGCGAACTGCTGTTTCCGGCGATCAACGTCAACGATTCGGTTACGAAGTCGAAGTTCGACAACCTCTACGGCTGCCGTCATTCGCTCATTGACGGCCTGAATCGCGCCACCGACGTCATGATCGGTGGAAAGGTCGCACTCGTTTGCGGCTTCGGCGACGTCGGCAAGGGTTGCGCTTCGTCACTTCGTGGTCAGGGTGCTCGAGTCATCGTCACCGAGATCGATCCGATCTGTGCATTGCAGGCGGCGATGGAGGGCTATCAGGTTGCACGGATCGAAGATGTCCTCGACATCGTCGACATCTACGTCTCCGCCACCGGCAACTTCAACATCATCACCGCCGAGCACATGGCGCGCATGAAGCACCAGGCCATCGTGAGCAACATCGGACATTTCGACAACGAGATCGACATGGCCGGGCTCAACAAGATGAGTGACGTGCAGCGCGTGACTATCAAGCCTCAGGTCGACGAGTACGTCTTTCCCGACGGTCATTCGGTGATCATCCTTGCCGAGGGCCGCCTGATGAATCTCGGTTGCGCCACTGGCCATCCGAGTTTCGTGATGTCGAACAGTTTCTCGAACCAGGTCATCGCCCAGATGGAACTGTTTGGTCACACTGATTTTTACGAGCGTCGTGTCTACACGCTGCCGAAGCACCTCGATGAAAAGGTCGCTTCGCTGCATCTCGACGCACTCGGCGTGCGCCTCACCCGGTTGACCGATGAGCAGTCGGCCTACCTCGGCATCCCAGCCAATGGTCCGTTCAAGTCGGATCATTACCGCTACTAGAACGTTCGTCGGTCAATAATCCAAGGGGAAGTTATGAAGGATCTGTCCGGAAAAGTTGCGGTCATTACGGGTGCCGCCAGCGGTATCGGTCTTGCGATGGCCCACCGGTTTGCCGCCGACGGCATGAAACTCGTTCTCGCCGACATTGAAGCGCCTGCGCTTGAGTCGGCAGGGTCGGGACTTCCGGCGGGCACGCAATTCATTACGTCTGTCTGCGATGTGTCGAAGGTCGAGCAGGTCGATGCTCTTCGGGACAAGGCCCTCGAGGCCTTCGGCTCCGTGCATCTCGTGTGCAACAACGCCGGGGTCGGTTCCGGGGGACCAATGGAGTCCCTTGATCTGAATGACTGGGAATGGGTTCTCGGTGTGAACCTGTGGGGTGTCATCCACGGAGTGCGCGCTTTCCTCCCGTCGCTCATTGAGCAGGGGGAGGGACACATCGTCAACACTGCATCAGTCGCCGGTTTGTTCGCGGCCCCGTACATGGGCGCGTACAACGTTTCGAAGTACGGCGTTGTCGCTCTCTCCGAGACGCTTTCGAACGAATTGTCGCTAACACAATCGCCGGTAGGGGTTTCGGTACTCTGCCCGTCGTGGGTCAAGACCAACATCGCGACGGCTACGCGGAACCGCCCTGGTGGGGCACCTGTCGACGCCGACGCAATCAGTGAAGTAATCGGCACATTCATCGAGAAGGGCATCGATCCTGCAGGCGTGGCTGACCTTGTTGCCGAGGCGGTACTGGACAAGCAGTTCTGGATCATCACCCACGACGACACTCCTGCTGCCGTAACCATGCGGATGAACTCAATTCTCCAACGGACAGATCCTCCACTGTTAATGCATTGATTCGCGGCTACGGCCGTGGTCGGGATTCTGATCCCTCCGACCCATGTGTTTGGAGTTCGTGAATTCCTAGTGTCGGAACATGTTCCGGATCGAGGATCTATTTCCGCCGCGTTGTTCGGGTTGCATGAACGGGCGACCGTCTCCCTGCCGAGGCTGCGTTGCTGTGCTGGCACCACCCCCGGACCTCCCGGTGCCGACGCCGCTGACATCCTTGGGTGCGCTGGTGAGTTACGACGATGCTTCCCGACGGTTCGTTGCCGCTCTCAAGTACCGAAACGACAGATCAAGCCTGAACTGGTTCGTTGATGGGCTCGTTCTTTCTTACCCACTTTCACCCGGGCCATCGGCTGGAATATTGACCTGGGCACCAACAACGACGGTCCGCCGGCGCCAACGCGGATTCGACCAGGCCAGATTGGTCGCAACGCATCTGGGACGCCGCTTGAGTATTCGACCACGCGGCTTGCTTCGACGGCTCCCTGGCCCGCAGCAGACGGGCCGGACCCTGTCCGAGAGGCTTGCCGGCCCGGGTTTCGAGGTTCTGAAGCGGGGGAGTGGCCCCGTTGTCATTGTCGACGATGTGAGCACGACCGGTGCGACACTTGCGGCTGCCGCTCGGGTGCTTCGGGACGCTGGTTTCTCGGAGGTTCACGGACTTGTTATCGCCCGTACGCCCGAAAACCGAAGGTTCGGACCGGCGGAGCGTCCAAGTGAACGGGCACGATCAAACCCATCGGTAGACTTCGAAATCTAATGGGCGTCCTAGACAAACTCCTCCGAGCCGGCGAAGGCAAGAAGATCCGAGCTCTTGAGGCTCTGATACCTGAAATCAATGCGCTCGAGGCAGAAACCGAGGCGCTGTCCGATGAGGCGCTCGCGAATCGAACGATCGAATTCCGTCGGCGTCTCGCCGACGGTGAGACCCTCGATGATCTCCTGATCGAAGCCTTCGCTGTTGTGCGCGAGGCGGCCCGACGCGAGATTGGACAGCGTCATTACGACGTTCAGCTCATGGGCGGAGCGGCTCTGCATTTCGGATGGGTCGGAGAAATGAAGACCGGTGAAGGCAAGACGCTCGTCTCGACGCTTCCGGTCTATCTGAACGCACTTGCCGGCAACGGCGTTCACGTCATTACCGTCAACGATTATCTCGCCACTCGAGATTCGGAGTGGATGGGTCGGGTCCATCGACGTCTCGGTCTTTCCGTGGGACTCATTATCCCTGGTGACTTCACTCCCGAATACAAGCGCAGTCAGTACGCCTGCGACATCACCTACGGTACGAATAACGAATTCGGCTTTGACTATCTGCGCGACAACATGTCGATGTCCCGTTCCGAACAGGTCCAGCGCGGGCAGCACTTTTGCATCGTTGACGAAATCGACTCGATCCTCATCGATGAGGCCAGAACGCCTCTCATCATCTCCGGTCGCATCGCCGACGCGGCCAAGATCTACTACCAGTTCGCATCGATCGTGCGTGGGCTGAAGCCGGAGATCCACTACGACGTCGATGAAGAGAAACGCACCGTAGCGCCGACCGATGAAGGGGTCGAGGCAGTCGAGCGAGCGCTTGGCGTCGACAACATGTACGACGAGGTGTCGCAGAACCTCGTGCATCAGCTTCAGGCCGCCCTGCGCGCTAAGGAACTGTTTAAGCGCGACAAGGACTACGTCGTTCAGCACGGCGAGGTAAAGATCGTCGACGAATTCACCGGGCGAATCCTCGACGGTCGACGTTGGTCGGAAGGACTCCATCAGGCCGTCGAGGCCAAAGAGGGCGTCAAGATCGCCGAGGAGAATCAGACTCTGGCGACGATCACCCTGCAGAACTACTTCCGCATGTACGAGAAGTTGGCGGGGATGACCGGAACGGCCGAGACGGAAGCCTCGGAGTTCATGTCCACCTACAACCTCCACGTCGTTCCGATTCCGACGCATCGTCCGCTCATCCGCCTCGACCAGGGCGATCTGATCTACAAGTCGGAAGAAGCCAAGATCAACGCGGTCGTCGAAGACGTCCTTCTCCGTCACGAAGCCGGGCAGCCCGTGCTCATCGGAACGATTTCGGTGGCCAAGTCCGAGCTTCTGGCCCGCAGCTTCGTTAAACGGGGGATTCCTCACGAGGTCCTCAACGCCAAGCTCCATTTCCGGGAAGCGGACATCGTTGCCCAGGCGGGTCGACTTGGTGCCGTGACCGTGGCGACGAACATGGCCGGTCGAGGTGTCGACATCCTCCTCGGCGGAAACCCTGAAGGTCTCGCTGAGCGCGATGTTCTCGCTGAGGGACTCGTTCTTGACTCCGACGAAGGTCGGGCCCGTTATGCCGAGCTGGTCGCGTCCCACGAGCCTGAATGCCGCGAGGGCGGAGCCAAGGTGCGCGAGCTCGGTGGTCTCTATGTGCTCGGTACCGAACGACACGAGAGCCGTCGCATCGACAACCAGCTCCGCGGTCGTTCTGGCCGGCAGGGCGATCCCGGTGAGAGCCGTTTCTACCTCTCGCTTGAAGATGAACTCATGCGCCTCTTTGCCACCGGCGCCATGAACTGGGTGATGGGCAAGACACTCGAAGACGACGTGCCGATCGAAGCAAAGATGGTCTCAAAAGCGATCGAACGAGCACAGAACACTGTCGAACAGCGCAACGCGGAGATCCGCAAGAACGTGCTTAAGTACGACGAGGTAATGAACGAGCAGCGCAAGGTGATCTATCGCCGGCGTGATCAGATTCTCGATAACGCCGATCTGCGCGAAGAGGCCATGGGTTATCTCGCCGAAGCGATCGACGCTTCGATCACGACCTATTGCGTGAGTGATCATCCCGAGGAATGGGATCTCCATGGTCTTCACCTCGAGATCGCAGCCATGTGGCCCAGTGCGACGACTATTGAAGAACTCCATTCGTGCCTCGTGACCGATGAGCTCTACGAAGTTCTGATGGGTGAGGCGACTGCGTATTACGAGGCTCGTGAAGCGGAATTTGGTTCCGACACCATGCGTGAAGTTGAACGTCAGGTGATGCTGCGGATCATCGATCAGAAATGGCGCGAGCACCTGTACGAGATGGATTACCTGCAGGAGGGAATCAACCTCCGGGCGATGGGCCAGAAGGACCCGCTCGTCGAATGGCAGCGCGAAGGTTTCGAAATGTTTGGCGCCATGGTTCGGGCTGTGTCCGTTGACTTCGTCACCTACGTAATGCACTCGCAGGTGAATTTCACCGAATCCCCATCCGAATCGGCGCTAGCGATCGAAAACTTGGAGTACACGGCTCCTTCGGATCCGAGCGAAGTCTCCAATGGCATGCAGGCGGCCGCTCTCGCTCATGCGGTCGACCATGGCATGGAAATTTCTCCTGAATTGGCCGAAGACGTCGTCCAGACCCCCGTAGTCAAGAGCGAGTGGGATAAGACGCCGCGCAATTCACCGTGCCCCTGCGGCTCGGGTAAGAAGTTCAAGCTCTGCCACGGCCAGTAGGGCTGGCTCACTCCATGAGAGATTTTTCCGACGAGATTTCCGCGCTTCGACGACGCCTCGATGAAGCGCGCGTCTACTTGCGTATTGAGGAGCTTGCCGCCAGACGTCCCCAACTTGAGACTGAGGCCAGCCGTCCGGATCTCTGGGACGATCCCGATCTCGCCCGCAAAATCAACGGCGAACTTTCGGCGTGCACCGAGGATCTTGAACTTTTCGAGCGGCTTGATAGTCGTATCGACGATGGGGCCACGCTGTACGAACTTGCTCGTGAAGAGGGCGACGAGTCCATTGAGCCCGAGATCGACGAGGCATTGTTAACCCTGCGCAAGGAGTTCGAGGAACTCGAACTGAGGGCACTGTTCACCGGCGAGTACGACGATCTCGGCGCGATCTGCGAGATCCAGTCCGGTGAGGGCGGCGCCGATGCCCAGGACTGGGCGAACATGCTGCTGCGCATGTTCCTGCGCTGGTCCGAGAAGCGTGGCTTCGATGTGGAACTCGACGAGGTGTCACCGGGTAACGAAGCAGGAATCTCGTCGGCGACGTTTCTCGTGAATGGCCGGCATGCCTATGGGCGCCTGCGGTCTGAACATGGTGTCCATCGACTGGTGCGGATGTCGCCATTCAACGCGCAGGGCAAGCGTCAAACCGCCTTTGCTGCGCTCAAGGTGACGCCATTCCTCGAGGACGTTCCCGACATCGAGATCGACGAGAAGGATCTTCGTATCGACACGTACCGTTCGTCGGGTGCTGGTGGTCAGCATGTCAACGTGACCGACTCGGCGGTGCGCATAACTCATCTTCCGTCCGGAATCGTCACCTCGTGTCAGAACGAGCGCAGCCAGCACCAAAACAAGGATCGGGCAATGCAGATCCTCATGGCGAAACTTGCCGAGAAGCAGCGCGAAGAGCGTCTGGCTGATCTTTCCAATATCCGAGGTGAGCAGCGCTCCGTCGGATTCGGCAGCCAGATCCGCTCGTATGTGATGCAGCCGTATCAGATGGTCAAGGATCTGCGTTCTGGCTACGAAGTCGGAAACGTCGAGTCCGTGTTCGACGGCGATCTCGACGGCTTTATGGAGGCGTATCTCCAGTGGGAACGCAGTTCGTCGGCACCGGCCGGGGAAAGCTCTGACTAGCTAGGCCAGAGCGACAAGCTCAAGGGCCTCAGGCGTGAAGTAATCGAGCTGCCCCTCGGGCATCTGCAGAACACGATCAGGTTTGAGAGCCTGGACGAATTCAACGTCGTGGCTCACGATGATCATTGTGCCGGGCCATTGCGCCAACGCCCGGCCGGTTGCGGTGCGTGACATCGGATCGAGGTTGTTGGTGGGTTCGTCGAGGAGAAGCAGGTTGTGCTTTCCGGCCACGAGTTGGGCGAGCGCGAGTTTGGTTTTCTCGCCACCCGAAAGTGTTCCAGCATGCTGGAACACTTTGTCGCCGACGAGACCGAACATGCCGAGCAAGGCACGGAGCTGTTCATCGCCGAGGTCTGAATCGCGACGCATGTGTTCGAGAAGCGACTTGTCGTCCTCGAGCCCTTCGTGTTCCTGCGCGTAGTACCCGGTCGAAACATGTAACCCGGGTTCAACTGCGCCCATGTCAGCTTCAGTCTTGCCGGCGAGCACTTTCAAGAGACTGGTCTTGCCGGCGCCATTGAGGCCCATGACGAGCAGACGTTCCCCTCGGCCGACATCGAAGTTCACATCGGCGAAGACGTCGAGTTTGCCGTAACTCTTCCATAGGTCGGCCACGGTGAGTACGGTGCGGCCGCAGGTGGGGGGAGGGGGGAAGCGCAGCTCTAGTTTCCGTTTCGCTGCCGGGCCTTCAACCTTGTTGGCCTGAATGCGGGCGGCGCGGTTGTCGAGATTCTTGGCGACACGAGCCCGCTTGGCGGTCTGGCCGCGCATCGAATCAGCCATAGTCGACAGCCGCTGAATTTCGCTCTGCTGACGGTCGGCGAGCTTTGTGAGTCGTTCCTCATCGCGCTTACGGGAAACCAAATACTGCGTGTACGAACCCCGATACTCCACAATTGACCCGACGGCTTCCTCGGCCTCGCGGTCGAGGTGAATCACGCGAGTGATCGCCTCGTCGAGCAGATCAAGATCATGGCTGATCACGAGAAGTGCACCGCGATAGGAACGAAGGAACTTGAGGAGCCAGTCGCGAGCATCGGCATCAAGATGGTTGGTGGGCTCATCGAGAAGCAACATCTCGCTACCGGCGAACAGAATGCGGGCCAGCTCCAACCGGCGGCGCTCACCACCTGAAAGTGTGACGACCGGTAGTTCGAGCCGGTCATCTTTCAGCCCGAGGCCATTGACGAGTCTCCGGACTTCGGACTCAGCGGCGTACCCGCCATCAACCTCGAAGCGTTCCTGTGCATCGGTGAATCGGGTGATGTTCTTCTCGGATGGATCCGTTTCGAGGGCAATGCGGAGTTCGTCGAGACGGCGGGCAGCAGCATCGAGACCACGCCCGGAAAGAACATGCTCGAGTCCGAGGGTCTCCTCCTTGACCTCGTCACGGCGGGGATCCTGGGAGAGATAGCCAGTAGCCGGACTGCGCTCGACGAGTCCGGACTTCGCTTTATCGGCTCCGCCCAGAACCCGGAAAAGGGTGGTCTTTCCGGCGCCGTTTCGGCCGACGAGACCGACCTTGTCGCCGGCTCGGACCTGAAAGGTCACGCCGTCGACGATCGTCTTGCCGCCGATTTCAACGACGAGGTCTCTTACATTCAGCACGCTTCAGTCAATCACCCCGGAGAGACCCCGAAATTCAGGGCCTCCCGAACTGGGCTTATGCCGGTGGGGGGCCGAGGTAAATGGAAACCGGATCGCCCCGGCGGCGCGTGGACTCGACTCGTTGGAGCAACTCTTGGTCGACACTTGGGAGTAGGGAACCTTCGGCATCGACGTTGCCTCCGCCGGTCGCAAGTGCCTCGGCGAGATCGGGTCGGCCGGCGGCGGTGAGTTGCCGGGCGAGTTCAAACTCTTCGGCGAAGTAGGCGACGCGCTCTTCTGGGGCTAGGGGATCCCATGAAGCGAGAAGCCTCACGTCCGAATGACCGCGCCAGAACCACGCGGCATCTGCGTTGACAACCCAAACCGTGGCCGTGGGTGTTCGGCTAGCGATGGACCGATGATCGCCGAAACGATAGGACTCAGAGTCCACGACGACGACCTGAACGCCATGACGTTCGAGATCGAGTCGGACGGCATCCGCATAGGAGCCCCAAACCGAACCGGTGGACTTCACGATTACCGGGCCGGAACCTGCGAGTTCTGACTCAAGGTTGGGAAGCAGTTCTCCGAGGATGGCGGTCGCCGAGGGGTCCGGTGCGGTGGCGGCCGGGAGAAGAGACGCGGTATCTCGTCCTGTCTGGAAAACGGTTACGAGGCAGACGATGCCGAGTGCAACAGGTGCGAACCGGCGAAGCCCGTCCGAAGGCGGAAGTGCACGCGCGGCTGCCGACATCAACGACCACGCAATCGACAACCACCACAGGCACGCCACGATCCACCACCAACGCACGAGATAGCCAAAGAGTGGGCCGGTTATTCTCGATGTCGCAATGACTCCGGCTAGGGCGAGGACACCTACGAGCACCTGGAGCCGGAAGGCCGATCCGCATCGCAATCGCCATGAGCTGAGGGCGGCGAGGCCGAATGCGATAACCGGTAGGACGAGGTTGAGGTCTGAAGAACCCGGAAGTGCTCCATCGAGTCCGGCAGGCTCGACTGCTCCAAGCCATGGTGCGTTGGGTGCGGCGAGATGTCGAGCAGCCTGCCCTACGGCGGTCCCGAATCCGGCGGGCGAATCGGAACTGGAAATGAAATACGAGCCGATGGCCCCGAGATTGCCCGATCCCGTGAATTGGTCGATAAGCACGGGAACCCAGCACACCATTCCGATGATGACGAGAGAACCGATGAACCGCTGACGTTTGCGTTGGTCGGACGCAACGAGGGGGACGGATCCACGTCGTTGCCATGCAAGGGCAAATGCCGCCGCGCCAACCGCGACGACCGTTACGGCGTATCCCACGTGGCTCTGCACGAGAAATGATCCGGTCAGAAGTAGCGCCGGCCACGACCAGAGGTCACCCTCGGCGCCGCTCCATGCGAGGAATACGAAAAGCACGAGGGGGAGAAGAGTGACGTAGGGATTCCACGGATCGCGCAACATCGACGGTCCCATGGAGTGCACGAGAACGGCAAGAGCAACTGATGTAAGCGCGACCAATGGGAGTCGGCCTCGCCTCCAGGCAATTGCGAGAACTGCGCCGGTAACCACGCAGGCGAACAATCCGGTCCCGGCGAGGAGGTCGACGGATCTTCCTCCGAGAAGGTTGTACGGAACGGCGAGCATCCAATAGAGGAGGGGCCCGGGATGGTTCCAGCCAAAACGTGAATAGGGACCGAGCAGCGGCGTGTTGTGGCCGACGTCGGCGATTCGCATCGCCAGCACCGCCCAGTCCCCAGTGGGATACCACGGGAGATTGAGGGCGGCGGTTGCCGCCTGGTACACGGGACGGATGGTGACCACTGCGAGCAGTACCGCAAGGAGTGCGTCCCAGTTCCGGGAGACTCGTGACCAGAGCTCGGCGGACGGCAAGCGGCGCAACGGAGGTCTCGGGGTGAGGGTTTCGGTGGTCATGGGATTCGGGGTGAGGGTACCGGACGAAAAACCCCCGAAAGAGGCAGCTCCCCCGGCGAACGAACCCTACTCACCTGCCTCAGGAAGTCAGTATGGGTGGGGCTCCGGCTCCGCGTAGAAGGAGTTCGAGCGACCCGGCATCGTCGGGTCGTCCAGTAGGGGACGGACAATTCTCCAAAAGAAGGAGCCTCAGCAACGTGGGGATGAAGGAGGCGACGTCGAGATCGGCGTTGAGCTGACCGGCCGCTTTCGCATCGAGGGCGCAGTTCAGATACGTGGTGTAGGTACTGTGCTGGACGAGTTCCGGAAGCACACGGGTGGCCGCTCCGGCATAGAGGAGAACGACGCTTTGAGCGATAGCCGGTGACCGCCGGAGTTCCTCTGCGCTCAGCTTCAGCATGGCTCGTAAGTCGGTGATCGGATCGCCGGTGCGTTCCAGGATCTCGAACCGTTCGCTGACGTTGAGTTCGAAGATCGCCATAGCGAGTCCGGACTTCGACCCGAATGCTTGGGCGAGCGTGCGCTCCGGGAATCCGGTGACAACCGCAATTTCCGCCAGCGAGAGTTCGCTCCAGCCGATGCGCGTGATGAGCCTTCGGGTGGCGACGGCAACTTCTCGGGCCATGTCGGAATCGAGGGGCCTCGGCGGATTGGCCGACGACATCTCGTTGGCTGACATCTGGGCGCTTTTGATCGCGAGGCCAGATGAAGGCCACGAGTTGACCGGATCGAACACCGCTTCGAGATCGCGTTGGTCGTCGACTCGAGCCGTGATCACGAGAAGAAGAGTCAACGCAACGTATCCGTAGATTTCGCGTGGCATGCCCTCAGGATCGATGCGATGACGAGCGGCAAGGGCATCGGTGATCGTGGAGTAGATCGCTCGGAGATGCTTGTCGTTGAGGGGAGCGCGGGTCTTTCTTCCCCAGTTCTCCGTGAGGAAAGCATGGGTTCGCTCCGATCGTTGTTCGACGAGTTTGTAATGGCCGCGTAACCGATCGGCGACTTCCGGATCGTCCATTTGCGAAAGGAAGCCGAGACGGATGCGCAATGCGGGATCGGCCAGCACCGCATCGAACTGGGCGTCAAAGGCAGAGAGAAACCCGGCGACGATGTCAGGTCCAGTCAATCTCATGTTTGTGATTGCCTCGCTGACAGCACTGGTTCTGACGGCGGTCTCGCGGTGTGCGAGATGGTCGATCAGGTCGTCGAGATAATCCTTGGTTGAGGGCCAGTAGGAATAGAAGGTCGACCGCGTCACGCCGGCCGCTTTGGCTACACGGGCCACCGTGTAGCCCCCGAAGAGAATCGATGGCGGTTCGTCGATCCAGAGGTTGACTCCCGCCTCGAGGATTCGGGTCTGCATCTCGGGTTTGATCTCAGTCCGAACTGAGTCGCTCATGTCTCCGCCTTGTGCGTCGAGCCGGCGACTCGACAGAGGTGTCCAGTGGGATGGTCACGACTGTACGTTGCCGGACAGTTGGATTGTAGAGAAACTGTTTGAGAGGAATCGGGCCAAGCGGTGGCCGGTGTGCATGACTGCTGAGTCGTTCGGTGCCAGCAGAATGGGAAGTGGCGGCAGATGAGCGAGAACGGCAACGAAATCGTGGCGGAAGGACAAGATGAGGGGGAGTTGTCCTCGCTCGCAGCGAATCTCTCGGGCGGTCCACTTGATGTGCTTGAGCATTTCCAGACCGGGGATGTGGCTGCGGCGTACCAGCTAGCGCGGGCCGAACTTGCATCTGCGAATTCCGGCGCCGAGCGTGCGCAGTGGAGACGATGGGCCGCGGTCTGCGCGTTTTGGGAGGGTGATTTCGCACACGTCGAGGAACTCGGCTCCGATGGCGGCCTCGAGGGGGAGTTACTCCAGGGCTCGCTTCACGCCTTACGCGGCCACGAGCCGGAGGCGGATGAAGCTTACGAGCGGGCTCTCGAACTCGCTCTGGCCAGTCAGGACCCGGTGCTGGAGGCCTCGACACGTGCTCTTCGCGCCCAGTTCATGGCTGGTTTTGATCCCGAACGTTCGCTTGAGGACTCCCGCCTAGCTGAACAGTTGGCGCGGTCGACGAACCAGGCTTGGTGGGTTGCGTTCGCTCGGTTCACCGAAGCTGTCTCACTCGACTCAGGTGGAAGATTCGTAGAAGCAGGGGCGGCTTACGAGGAAGCAATTTCGGTGATTCCAACAGTCCTCGAACGAGCGGCTGCTGAATTGCACTTTGCCGAGTTCTCCGCTCGGGCTGGCGATAAGCAGCGAGCTATCGCCTTGATTGACCGGGTGATCCCGGTGTTCGAACGGGCAAATGCGAAGTATTGGCTCACACGGACGCTGCTCGCACGGGCCTCAGTGGAGCGGGATCGGGGCGGTCGGTGGCTTCGCCAAGCCCGTGCCATTGCCGGCGACGATCTGGCCTATACCCGGCTGTTTGTTCCTGCCAGGGGTCTGAACATCACGATTGGTACGACATCATCGGCGGTCTTAGGTGATGAACCCATCGCGTTCATCACCCGTCACGCTGAACTGGCGCTCTATGCGCTTGTGATGGCCAGCCCGGCCGGCATTCCCGCCGATGAGTTCGCGGGATGGCTCTGGCCCGATAGTGCTCGAGAGCGGTCGCGCCCACGCCTGCGGACGATGCTGTGGCAATTGCGTAACGGGCTCGGCTCCGAAGCGTGGCGGGTGCAGCGTTCAAGGGGAATGGTCGGCATCGAATTGAACGGTGTGAACGTTGAGTTCTCGACCAATCCTGCGGAGTCAATGGTGATGTTCACAAACTTTGGGCTCGACCAGCCGTCGTTCTTAGCGCCAGGTATCTGACGGGCCCTTAGCGCCGCGCTGTCGGTGTCAAACGTCGTCGGGGTCGTACTCGCCGCGCTCGTATTCGCGACGACGGTTGATCTGGGCCACGAAGGCTCCAACGACGACAACGGAGAGAACTGCGAAAATTGCACCGAGAAACATTGGGACTCCCGAGAGTTGTTGTGCGAAATGATTTCGCTGAGAGCCAGATTAGGGGCGAAGTGAGCGGCCGATGATCTCTTTCATGATTTCTGTAGTTCCCCCGTAGATGGTCTGGATCCGCGAATCACAAAAGGCCCGGGCGATCGGGTACTCAAGCATGTATCCGTAGCCGCCGTGGAGTTGCACGCATTGGTCAACGACACGTTTTTGCAATTCCGTGGCCCACCACTTGGCCATGGCCGCTTCCTCGACGGTGAGTTCCTTCGCTACGAGGGCCTCGACGCATCGGTCCATGAACACTTCACCGATTTCGATTTCCGTGGCCATTTCCGCGAGAACGAAGCGGGAGTTCTGGAACGAGGCGATGGGTTGTCCGAATGCCATCCGATCGTAGGTGTATTCAATGGTCCAACGCAGGGCTTGGCGGGCTGCGGCCACTGCTCCGACGGCAATGGAAAGTCTCTCTTGCGGAAGATTGTCGACGAGATGGAGAAAGCCCATTCCTTCGTCGCCGAGACGATTCTCCACCGGAACCCGGACATCGGTGAAGAAGAGCTCGGCGGTGTCCTGGGCATGAAGCCCGACTTTGTCGAGATTGCGGCCGCGCTCGAAGCCAGGCATGCCGCGTTCGAGTACCAGCAGGCTCATGCCTTTGTGTCGCTCAGTCGGGTCTGTCTTGACTGCGGTGATCACCAGATCGGCATTGATCCCGTTGGTGATGAATGTCTTTCCGCCATTTACGACGTAGTGATCACCATCGCGAATCGCCGACGTTGCCATCGAGGCGAGGTCGGATCCGATGGCTGGTTCTGTCATAGCAATAGCGGTCACCAGTTCTCCGGAACAGATGCCGGGGAGCCAGCGTTGCTTCTGCTCATCTGTCGTCAGATTGAGGAAGTACGGGAGACACACATCGTTGTGGAGGGTGATGCCCATTCCGGCTGACGCGACTCCCGCATACGCAAGCTCCTCGCTGATGACAAAGTTGTAGCGGAAGTCGTCGACACCGCCACCACCAAATTCTTCGGGTGCGTCGATTCCGAGAAATCCGGATGTGCCGGCTGCGGTGAACATCGACCGGTCAACGATTCCGGCCTGCTCCCAACGCTCGAAGTTGGGCGTGATCTCCCGTTCGACGAACGTGCGGAACGACTGCCGGAAGAGTTCGTGGTCTTCGGTGAACACCGTGCGTTTCATGCCCGGAGGGTAGGCCACGAATGGTGCGATTGTCGCAGACAGTCAGACTCAGGTCGTGGGTGTTGATGCGACGAAGTCGATGATGTGACGGGCAATGAGAGGCCCGGCGTCTTCCTGCAGGAAGTGGCCGGCACCCTCAATGGTGGAATGCGGTTGTCCGGCCGCTCCTGGCACTTTGAACTGAAAGGCGCGCTCGCCACCCATGGTGACTGGGTCGCGGTCGGAGAATAGCGTGAGGAGCGGTCGATCGAACGTGGCGAGAACCGCCCATGCATCCCGATTGGCCTGTGATGCGGGATCGTCCGGTGAGCCCGGCACGAGCGTCGGCATCATTCGAGCGGCCTCTTTGTACGTCTCGTCCGGGAATGGAGCGTTGTATGCATCAATGACCGCATCTCTGAGGGATGTTGTGCATCCGCCAGCGATGATTTTGCCGACGTCGAAGACGGGAGTCTCTTGAGAGAATTCCCGCCACGCCAGGAAACCCTCTTGTGGCGGCTTGTCGCCGGTTCCCATCCCGGTGTTGGCGACGATTACTCGTGCAAAGCGATCGGTGTGCTCCGCTACAAGGCGCAACCCGAGCAGGCCACCCCAGTCTTGAGCGAACAGGTTTATGTCGCATAGTTCAAGGTTGTCGAAGAGCGCCTCGCGTAACCACTCGACATGTCGCGCGTAGGAGTGATCGTTGCGATCGGTCGGCTTATCGGATCGGCCAAATCCGACAAGGTCGGGGGCGACGCATCGGAATCCGGCGGCGACAAGTGTCGGAATCATTGAGCGGTAGAGGAAACACCAGCTCGGTTCGCCGTGAAGAAGAAGCGCGACTGGACCATCAGACGGACCCTCGTCAAGAAAATGAATGCGCACCGATTTCGATCCGTCGTCGGGATCGGTGACGTCGGTGTAGTGAGGCTCGAAGGGAAAGTCGGGGAGGTCGCGGAACCGCTCGTCAGGTGTGCGAAGAAGCTTCATCGGGTCCTTTGCGATTGTGGGCACAGGTTCGCCGGGAGTGCATTCAAAGTCTTTCAGAGTTGGCCATATGAGGATGCCATTCGTGTATGGTTCGAAATGAACACGGGAGCCCGGACGGCCGGGCTGAGAGGGAGGGGCAGTTCTCCTCCGACCGTTGCACCTGATTCGGGTAATGCCGACGAAGGAAGTTTTCGGTTCACGAGTTGTTTCCGCTAGCGGATTCCTGTGCACATTCCGTGTCGCCCTAGGTGACCGCCATGAGCAATCCCGAGACTCAAAATCCAATGGAAGTCGTAGCGCTCGTTGTCTTTGGCGGCGACGCGCCGAACCATGAAGCTGTTGCACGACTCGATCGGTCGATGCCGCTGCTGGTGATTGCGGCCGATTCGGGAGCGGAGCACGCTGTTGCGCTCGGCCTCGACATAGCGATCGCCGTCGGAGACTTCGACTCAATCGACGCCGATCTGTTGATCCGCCTCGAGGCTGATGGCACGACGATCGAGAGGCATTCGCCGACAAAGGATGCGACTGATCTCGAACTCGCGATCGATGTCGCGATTCGCGAAGGTGCCACGACGATCGTTGTTATTGGTGGGCATGGGGGACGAGTCGACCAATCGTACGGAAACTTTTTGGTGCTCGCTTCACCGGCCTATGCGGCTGTGTCGATGCACGGACTGATCGGGGGAGCGCGCATTTCGGTGGCGACTCCCGACCAGCCGGTGGTGTTCGGGGGAGATGCAGGGGAGTACGTGACCCTTCTCCCGATTCACGGCGACGCCCATGGGATCACTACAACCGGTCTCGAATACAAACTCGCAGGCGAATCGCTCCTTTCCGGCACGACGAGGGGAGTGAGCAATGTGTTCGTCGGTCCAGAGGCGTCTGTCTCGGTAACCGAGGGAGTTGTGATCGTCGTTCGACCAGGCCCCGAAATTGCTGCAGGTGGTTCCCGTGCGGAACCTTCGTCCGATGAATCCCAAACTCAAGGAACTGAATGATGTCCCGTTACACATTGAGAATCCGGTTTGTCGGCGTGGCCGCTGTAATCGCGATTGGTGGATTCTTGTTCGCTTCGTGTGGCGGTTCCGAACCATCGTCGACGGAAGCAGGAAAGTCTGCGTTCTTCGTCGACGGCAAACTATTCGCGGTGGTCGACTCGAACGACGAACTGGTTCTGATTCCCGACGCACCGACCTTGAGGGTGATGACGCACGATTCCTTTGCCGTGAGTCAGAACGTTCTTGACGAATTCACCGCCCAGACGGGTGTGAAGGTCGAACTCATCCCTTCCGGAGATGCGGTTGTCATGACGAACGCCGCCATCCTCACCGCCGGAAACCCTGTCGCTGATGTGCTTTTCGGTATCGACGAGAACCTTCTCGGTTCCGCATTCGACGCAAACCTCTTTGTCTCCTACGCCGCCACCCGCCTCATTGCGGTCAACCCCTCATTCAAGATCGACGATCGCAACCGGGTGACGCCGATTGATCATGGCGATGTCTGCGTGAACTACGACCGGGAGGCCCTGTCAGAGTCGGGAACGACCGTGCCGACCTCATTTGCCGATCTCGCGTCGCCGCCACTGAAGGATTCACTCGTGGTTCAGGACCCATCAGCGTCAACTCCAGGGCTGGCCTTCATGCTCGCAACGATCGCCTCGTTCGGCGGGGGAGACGATACGTCGTCTAATGCTGCATGGCTTAACTACTGGAAGTCACTCAAGGACAACGGTGTGCAGATTGTCGACGGATGGGAAAGCGCCTACTACGGCGCATTCTCCGGCGGGAGCGGTGAGGGGACTCGGCCATTGGTGGTGAGTTACGCCTCTAGTCCTCCTGCCGAAGTAACCGATACCTCCGTTGCGGTCGACGCAACGCCGACCGGTGCGATCGGATCGACCTGTTACCGCCAGACTGAGTTTGCCGGGATCCTCTCCGGGACTGAACAGGCCGTTGCTGCAGCCTCATTCATTGAATTTATGCTCGGAAGATCATTCCAAGAAGATGTCCCGGGCCAGATGTATGTGTACCCGGTTCGGAACGATGCGGTTCTGCCCGAGGCATTCGCGAAATACACCACGCCAGTCGAGGAACCGCTGTCGATTCCCTATGGCGTTGTAAGCGCCAACAGGGATCGCTGGATACGGCAGTGGTCGGGCCTGTTCCGTTGAGCACGCGACCGTTGAAATCCCGCCTTGGGGTTTCGTCGCGTCTGCTCTTTGCCCTACCGCCATTGCTTTTCTTGTCGGTGTTCTTCGTCTGGCCGGTGGCGACGATTGTTGTCCGCGGTCTTCGGGGAGCTGGCGAGTGGGACTTCTCGGCCTTTGGGGATGTCGTCGGCGATCCATCGATGCGGAGGGTGGCGTGGTTCACACTGTGGGAGTCGGTGGCTTCAACGGTTCTGTGCCTCCTTGTCGGGCTTCCGGGTGCAGCGTTGTTTGCCCGCTACCGCTTCCGGGGCAAGCGGTTGCTGTGGTCGGCGCTGTTGGTGCCGTTCGTCCTGCCGACTGTCGTGG
Organism: Acidimicrobiales bacterium; assembly: GCA_044239895.1. Lineage (GTDB taxonomy): Bacteria > Actinomycetota > Acidimicrobiia > Acidimicrobiales > Acidimicrobilacustridaceae > Acidimicrobilacustris. The sequence goes on from JBIIAM010000002.1 coordinate 230,245, forward strand.
TGGGTGTCGCCATGTTGGGCGTCTACGGACCAGGTGGCGTTTCCGGTCTCACCCTTTCCGGAACGATCTGGGCGATCCTGATCGCTCATGTGTTCTTCAACTATGCGGTGGTCGTGCGCACAGTCGGTTCGGCATGGTCGACGATCAGTCCGGCGGGTGAGGATGCAGCCCGCATGCTCGGAGCCGGTTCGTGGCAGGTATTTCGCAGGGTGATCCTCCCGCTGTTACGTCCGGCCATCACGTCGGCGGCATCGATTGTCTTCCTCTTCAGTTTCACGTCGTTCGGGATCGTGTTGATCCTGGGTGGCATCCGTCAGCGCACGATCGAGGTCGAGATCTACGAACAGACTGCGCGCTTTCTCAACTTGGACGTAGCGGCGGCGCTGACGCTTATTCAATTAATCGCCGTCGTCGCAATCCTGATCTGGTTCTCGAGATCACAGGATCGGCGGTCAGTCTCGTTCGAACAGCATTCAGCCACGAGCACGGAACGGGTTCCGTTGGGATTTCGTCAGAGACTTTTTGTTTCGGTGAATCTGGCATTCATGGCCGCATTGCTGGCGGCGCCGCTTTTGGTCCTACTCGTCCGTTCGTTCTCAACGCCGCAGGGATGGGGCTTCGACTTCTACCGATTGCTTGGGGACACCCGAAGCGGTTCCACGTCGTTCGTGGCGCCGATTGATGCACTGCGGAATTCGGTTGTCTTCGCTGTAGAGGCGACGGTCATTGCCGTTGTGCTCGGCGCATGCGCGTCGTGGGCCATAGCGGGAACGGACCTTGTGCGATCCTCAACGCGTTGGACCCGATGGGCTGATGTTGCGTTGATGATCCCGCTCGGCACGTCGGCAGTAACGGTAGGTTTCGGATTTCTCATCACGTTCGACGAGTCACCGATGAATCTGCGCTCATCGCTGTGGCTTGTTCCCCTAGCCCAGGCGATCGTGGCCCTGCCGTTCGTTGTGCGACTGCTCGTTCCGGCACTCAGGTCGATTGATCCAGCAATGCGTGAATCCGCAGCGCTTTTGGGAGCCTCACCCCGCCGGGTGTGGACGTCCATCGATCTACCCATCGTGTCGCGTGCACTGGCTGCGGCCGCTGGCTTCGCGTTCGCCGTGTCGATGGGGGAGTTCGGTGCCACCGTGTTTCTGGCTCGTCCAGATCGACCGACGGTGCCAGTCGCGATTTTTCGGGCACTAGGCCGACCGGGTGCCCAGAACTTTGGTCAAGCAATGGCTCTCTCGACCTTGCTCATGGTGCTGACCATCGGCGTGCTCCTTCTTGTGGATCGACTGCGCACACCAGGTTCGGCGGAGTTCTGAGATGGCCAAATCGCCGCAGGGTGCCGAGCTCACCATTTCGACCATCTCGGTGACTTATGGAGACGCTCCTTCAGCTGCTCTCAAAAACGTGACGTTGACGGTGCCATCCGGTTCGGTCACTTCAGTTCTCGGTCCCTCCGGATGCGGGAAATCGACATTACTGAGGGTGATCGCCGGTCTCACCCGCCCCGATTCGGGACACGTGACTCTTGACGGCATTGATCTCGCCGGAGTTGCTCCTCACAAGCGCGGTATCGGGCTCATGGCCCAGTCGAACTCGTTGTTCCCACACTTGACCGTCGGCGGCAATGTTGAGTTCGGCCTCCGCATGTCGAAGGTTCCGGCAAAAGCACGGCGCCTTCGCGTCGCCGAAGTGCTTGAACTAGTCGGATTGCCGGGATGGCAGGACCGGCCAGTGACGTCGCTCTCTGGTGGCGAGGCGCAACGCGTCGCTCTCGCCCGCACCTTGGCTCCCGCTCCGAAGGTGATCCTTCTCGACGAACCACTCGGGGCGCTCGACCGAGGTCTACGCGATCGACTCGTACCCGAACTCGCCGAGGTGTTCGCTCTACTTTCGGTCACAGCGGTGTATGTCACGCATGATCAGGACGAAGCATTCGGCATCGCCGATCAACTGGTGGTCATGAACGCCGGAGAAATCGTGCAGAGCGGATCGCCGGCAACGGTGTGGGCCGAACCGGACTCTGAATTCGTGGCTCGATTTCTGGGTTGTCCCAACATCGTTGATGCGAATTTACCGGTACTCCCTGCCGGCACCGACCGATCGACGGGCCGAGTTCTTGTGCGCTCGGATTCGATCACGCTGGAATCCGGATCCTTGGCGGTTTCACCAGAGGCACTCGTTCGCTCTGTTGGGTTTCGCGGGGAACGTTGCATCGTTGTCATCGCATTGCTGAGGGGCGACATGACCCTTGAGGTTTCCATCCCAAGCGCGGAGGCAGGGGAGTTAACGGCGGGCGACCTTGTCGGGGTGAGGATCGACCCCTTGGGGGTGCGTGCGATCTGATGACGTGCCGTATGCCCGCACCGGGCACAATGGCGATGTGGAAATCCGAGCGACCCTTGATTCATCGTGTTCTGCCGAGATCATGCGCTCATGGGTGAATGATCTCGGTCTCTATCCGCGATGGCTATCGATCGTCCCGCGGGCTGAACTTGTGGAGGCGGATGGCGGATCTCAGGCGTGGGCCGTAGAACTTCGCGCGAAGGTCGGCCCGCTAGCCCGATCGAAGAAGTTGCGCATGGAACGGGTGGCAGACACCCCGGCTCACGTCCGATTCGAACGCCGCGAGACCGATGGTCGAGATCACTCATCGTGGGTTCTCGACGCGGAGATCGAGCCAGTCGATTCAGGATGTCGATTGACGATGATTCTTCAGTACGGGGGTGCCTTTGGCGGGGGGCTGGTCGAGCGATTGCTTCGCGACGAGATCGAGTCCTCGAAACAAAAACTTCGGGCCCTGGTGGAATCGGCCTCTCCGACTCCCTAGCGTGGGCAGATGACCGCAATCGACGCCAACTCGCCTACCAATCCCGATCTGACCGCCGCCGATGTGGCCTGGGATCTCGAACCACTGGTAGGCGGTTCCGGTGTCGAGGGAATCAACCGGCTACTTGAAACGGCGGCAGCGTCGACGGAGCGGCTGGAGCGTTACCGAGGTCGGATCGCCGAACTCGATGCTGTGGAACTCGCCGAGGCCATGCATGAGTTGGAAGCACTTGAAGACGCACTTGGCCGTGCTGGTTCGTATGTCGGGCTGCGGTTCGCCACCGATACATCCGATCCCGAGCGTGGTGCGGCCATGCAACGGTTCCAAGAGCAGGCCACGGCCCTGGGCACTCGCATTATCTTCCTGGAACTCGAATGGGCCGAGGTTCCCGAGTTGCGAGCCACCGAGTTGCTTGAAGCTGATGAACTCAGTTTCTGTCGGTATTACCTCGAGTCGGCTCGTCGCTATCGATCGCATTTGTTGACCGAACCCGAAGAGAAGATCCTCACGGAGAAGCACGTCACTGGTTCATCGGCTTGGAGTCGTCTGTTCGACGAGCAGACCTCCGTGATTACTGTCGAACTTCCCGATGGCCCGACCAGTCTCGAACAGGGTCTGTCACGCTTGGGTTCACCGGATCGCAACGAGAGACGCATCGCCGCCGAGGCCGTGACTGTCGCACTCGAGCCTGGCCTGCGAACCCGTGCCTACATTTTCAACACGCTCATGGCGGACAAGGCAACTGATGATCGGTTGCGGTCGTACGACTCGTGGATCGCCAGTCGAAACCTCTCGAATCAGGCCAGCGACGCGTCGGTGCAGGCGCTGGTCGATTCGGTCGTCGATCGATACGACATCCCGCAGCGTTGGTACAAGCTCAAGGCGCAACTCCTCGGTGTCGACAAACTCGCCGACTACGACCGCAATGCTTCGATCGCCGAGGCAGAAGAAGAGTTCACGTGGTCACAGGCCACCGCGATCGTGCTTGACTCGTACGGTTCGTTCTCCGGCGAACTCGCCGATGTTGTGCGCCGATTCATCGACGAGAACTGGATCGATGCTCCGGTGCGACCAGGCAAGCGGCCCGGAGCCTTCTGCTCGTACACAGTACCCAGTGCGCATCCGTTTCTGTTGCTCAACTGGACCAGCCGCCGGCGAGACGTGCTGACTCTCGCCCACGAACTCGGGCATGGCCTCCACGCGTATCTCGCTCGCGAGCAGGGCATCTTCCATCAGACGACACCGCTCACACTCGCTGAAACGGCGTCCGTCTTTGGCGAGACGGTGACCTTCGGTCGATTGTTGGCCGAGACGACCGATCCTGCCGCTCGCCTTGCGCTTCTGGCCGAAAGTCTTGAGGGGCAGATTGCCACGGTGTTCCGTCAGGTGGCGATGAACCGTTTCGAGAATGCGGTGCACACGCACCGCCGCAGCATCGGTGAGCTGTCGACCGACGACTTCGCCGACGCATGGGAAGACACGCAACGGGCCATGCTCGGTGATGCGGTCGAGATCACACCCGGCTATCGCAACTGGTGGAGTTACATCCCGCACTTCATCGGCTCGCCCGGTTATGTCTATGCCTACGCCTACGGTCAGCTTCTGGCGCTCGCCGTCTACGCCCGTTACGAGACTCAGGGCGATGCCTTCGTTCCCGCGTACCTCGAGTTGTTGCGGGCCGGCGGTTCACGTTCACCAGAAGATCTCGGTCGTATCGTCGGCGTCGATCTCGCCGACCCACGTTTCTGGGATGGTGGCCTCGCGATCATCGACGCTCAGCTTTCTGCCGCGGAGCAAGCGGCCCGCGATGCCGGTCGCCTCTAAGCGAGCGGCATCTTCGGTAGCGCTACGTCAGACTCGGCCAGCTTCGAAGGCATCGATGTCCGGCGTCGCAACCGCGTCGCGATAGGCGAACATCGAAAACGGATACTGCGTCACGATTCGACCTGACGGACTGAGGTAGTAGTGGCTGCAACCGGCGTACCAGACCTCGATGCCTTCGATGGCCTTATGCAGAACCTCGTTGTAGGCGAGCATCGCATCGCTGCGAACGTCGACCCAATCGATCCCGGCTTCATCCATCATGTCGAGCATCGACACCGTGTATCCGACTTCGTACTCGGCCATCTCGATAAGTGAACCCTGATTGGCGTTCGGGCCGTACAGCATGAACAAGTTCGGATAGCCACTGGCAGTCATGCCGAGATAGGCCATGGCGCCGTCGGCCCATTCTTCGCTCAGGGATCGCCCATCGCGGCCAGTGATCGGAATGCGTGACGCGAACTTGTCGACCACATAACCGGTGGCAAAGACGATGACGTCCACCTCGCGTTCCACGCCGTCGGCGGTGACAATGCCATTCGGCGTGATTCGTTCAATCGTGTCGGTGATCAACTCGACGTTGGGACGATTGAACGTTGGGTAATAGACATTGGAGAAGAGCGGCCGCATACAACCCCACGGTGTGGTTGGCGTGAGCTTTGCTCGCAACTCCGGATCGTCAACGACGGAGATTGCTTCAGCGGCGACGTATTCGGCCATTGCGAGAATGTCGGGATTGCTGAACGGGGGATTGGACCCGATGAACGTCATGATTCCGTCGCGATGGGCTTGAAGCGCTTCTGGATCGGAACGGAAGAGCTCGATCTGCTCGAGAGGATGTTCGTAGTCCTCCTTGGGCAGCACCCAGTTGGCGGAACGCTGGAAGACAGAAAGTTGTGAGGCGACCTTTGCCAGTTCAGGGATGCTCTGCACGCCACTAGCGGCGCTGCCAATGACAGCGATGCGCTTGCCCTCAAGCTCGACATCGCTACGCCACGCGCCGGTATGCATTGCCACGCCCTGAAAACTGTCGCGTCCTTCGATCGATGGGATCGAAAGCTCACCGAACATTCCTTGGGCGCTGACAAGTACGTCGGCAATGATCTTCTCGCCGCTGTCGGTGGTTACGGCCCAGGTTGCGGACTCGTCATCCCAACTGGCTGAGACGACTGTCGTATTGAGACGAATCATCGGCCACAGGTTGAACTTGTCGACGGTCTCGCGCATGTAGGCGAGGATCTCCGGCTGTGTCGCGTAGGAGCGCGTCCATGCTGGATTGAGATTGAATGAGAACGAATACGCGTGGCTCATGATGTCGCACGCCAGGCCGGGATAGCGGCTCCGTTGCCACGTACCGCCGACGTCGCCGTCACGCTCGAGGACCACAACATTGGTGTATCCCGCTTCGCGGAATCGGTGCGCCGAAACGATCCCACCGGGTCCGGCTCCGATGACGACGATGCGCCGGTTCTTCCCGATCATGTTGGTGCTCCCCTTGGCTCTTTCGTTGTTCCGCAAACATCCTGCCCTGTAGATGAGTGGGTGCCGGACCGTTTCCGCCGGACACCGGTGAGTTGGCGAGGGAGGGGGGTGATTGCGCTAGATTGTCGTTCCGCTCACCGGCCGCTTCGGCGTCACCGGTGGTCCATGTCGGAGTGGCGGAATTGGCATACGCGCTAGACTAAGGATCTAGTGCCCGAAAGGGCGTGGGGGTTCAAGTCCCCCCTCCGACACCACACACGAACACCACGAACGCCGTCCCGATGGGGCGGCGTCTGCGATTGGGGTCTCAAGTGCGATTGGGGTCTCAAGTGCGCGCGGGTCTCAAGCGTGGGCCCTCGGCGAGCGCAGGAGGCTTGCGAGATTCAGCGCAGCATCCGTCCGCGCACCCAGTGCGCAGGGAGCCATCCGCTGATGCCGAAAGCAAGGACGGTTCCGATGTGTGTGCCTACGGCTGGAAGTAACACCAACACCAAGGTTGCGTCGTCCTTCCCGAACCTGATCGCGGCAGCGATGAAGAGGATTGCCCCCGAACCGAGGGAGAGACCGACGGCCCAGATCCCGGTGCGCCCCCTCCAGCCGCTGAAAGCCCCGGCGACGACGGCCAGCGCCCCGGTGATCGGGAAGAAAATCAGCCCTTCGAGGCTCGCATCCGTGATCCGAGACAGATAGGCGTGCGTGATCACCCCGGACACGACTGTGATGGTGACACCCCACACCATGCCCCGCCGCATCTCCATGGTGGAAGTCCAGCACAGATGCTCGATGCCCGTACTGAATCGGACTTGGTTTCCGGTGACCTTTTCGCCCGGGCCTCTCCGGTCGATTCGTCCGTCTAGAGCGGTGAGCTTGACGGATCATCCGGTTGGCTCCGGAAATCAATACATTGCTATCCTGTACATGATAAGAAATCAGGTACAAGTTCCGGGACTCTTCCCGGGGATAGGCAAGGGAATCTTCGTGGCCGATCTTGAGTCCTCAACCGTCGATTGGGACGCGGTGGTCGAGCGCATCCCGCCGATCATCGATGTTGATGCCCATCTCGTCGAGCCAGCCGACATCTGGACGTCGCGTCTGCCCTTGGCGTTGCGCGACGTTGGCCCGCGTGTCGAATACCTGCCTGCCGGAACCCCAATTCTCGACGGAGGCGGTTACGTCGAAGCGCCCGGGTCCGAAGGCGAACCCATTGCCTGGTGGCACTACGAGGACCACTTCTATTCGGTGAAGCGAATCATCGCCGCGGCGGGATATCCCGCGGACGAGATCACGCTTGATGGCATCACCTTTGATCAGATGCGTCCGGGGTGCTGGCAGCAGCAGGCACGGCTCGACGACATGACGCTGAATGGTGTCGAGGCTCAGCTCTGTTTTCCGAACTATCCGCGTTTCGCAGGGCAGATATTCCTCCGTGGCACCGACAAGGATCTCGCGCTGCTCTGCGTCAAGGCCTACAACGACTGGATGGTTGACGAGTGGTGTGCCGGCACCGGTGGTCGGCTGATCCCGCTATGCCTTGTCCCGCTGTGGGACCCCGAACTCGCTGCTGCGGAGGTGCGGAGAAATGCAGCCCGCGGGGTGAGGGCGGTTGCATTCAGTGAGATTCCTGCCTATCTCGGATTGCCGAGTCTTTACACCTCGCATTGGGACCCGTTTTTCCAGGCATGCGAAGACACCGGCACCGTGTTGTGCATCCACATCGGATCGGGAACGAAGACCCCGCAAACATCTCCCGATGCCAACGACGCGGTGGCGGCAACCATCATTTTCTGCAACTCAATCGCGAGCATGACGGACTTCATGCTTTCTGGTGTGCTTGCCCGATATCCAAAAATGAAGATGATGTACGCCGAATGTCAGGTCGGCTGGATTCCTTATCTCCTCGAGCGCATCGACGATGTTTGGGACACGCATCGGGGATGGAGCCACAGCCAGGTTCTGTGCCCGGAGCCTCCCTCGACCTATTACCACCAGTCGATCTACAGCTGCTTCTTCAAGGACAACGTGGGGGTGCAGTTGATCGACAAAATCGGCCAGGACAAGGTGATGTTCGAAACCGATTACCCCCATCAAGATGGCACCTTTCCCCACTCGCGGCGGGCCGCGGCGGAGCAGTTCGGCCACCTTGATCAGAACCTGATCAGGAAGATCGCACGAGGAAACGCCATCTCGCTATTTGGTCTCGACCTGGCCCCTTGAGGGCTGGAGGCGAGCATGATTTCCATCACGACGAGTGATGGGGCACTCCCTTCCCACTGCTCGGGAAACCCCTGACGACTGGTGCGGAAGGGGGTGGAAATCGCGTGAGAATGAACGGTATCGAAAGGAACGGAATGGATACACGGTTCGAAATCAGCAAAGAGGCGGGTTCGCTCGGGGCGATCATCACCGGAATTGACCTGCGTGACGAGGTTGATGAGGTGCTGCTCAATCAACTCCACAACGCTTCACTTGAACATCTCGTCATATGCATCCGCGGTCAGCAGGAGTTGACTCCGGATCAGCAGATTGAGTTCGCCCGACGTTGGGGAGTGATCGAACCACATCCTTACGTCGATCCAATCGAGGGACATCCTGAGATGATCAGGATCTACGATCCCAATCCGCTCACCGAGACATGGCATACCGATTTCAGCTACGCGAAATCGCCGCCGGCTCTTAGTTTCCTTCTGGCCCGAACTGTTCCCCCGTATGGAGGGGACACGTTGTTCTCGAGTTCGTACCGGGTTTTCGAGGATCTGAGTGAAGGGCTCAAGACGACCTTGCGTGGCCTGAGTGCACTCCACGAGGGTACGGCCCTGGCCTTGTCAAAAGGTCTCAAAATCGACGACATACGTTCGGTGCATCCACTCGTTGCAGTCCACCCGGAGACGGGACGCGAGTTGCTCAATGTCAACTCCTGTTACGTGAAGAACATCGACGGATGGACGGTCGAAGAGGGGGCACCGTTGCTCGCGTACCTCTACTCGCTCTTCGAGCACGTCGAGTACACCTATCGCCATCGTTGGCATGACGGGGATCTGCTCATCTGGGACAACCGGTGTCTTCAGCACCGGGTGGTCGGTGACACAGACGGACAGAAGCGCGACCTGCACCGGGTCACGGTCGCAGTGGAAGCATGATCGCGCGTAGGGCAAAAAACACGGGTTGAGAATTAGGAGCAGCGTATTTTCGTGAACTCTCAGGCGCCGAGTCTGTTCAGGGTTTCGTGGTATGCGACAGCACTACCGAGCCGCGTGCAGAACATGTTGCGAATGGGAACCTCGACCCGGTGTGTGATGCTCCACATGTAGAACCCGTACGCCAAGGCATTGCGGTACATGTCCCAGGCGTCGTCGAGCGAGGGCATGTCGTCGCCCATCGACGTGCGGATCGACAGATAGTCAACGAGAAGACTGCGTTCGTTCCGTTCGCGGTCGGCGACATCAAGAACAGCGGCAACGTGGTAAGCGAAGTCGAGAACCCATGGGCCGAGTTGCAACACCTGCCAGTCAATGAGTCCGGGGGTGCCGGCTGGCGTCAGATAAAGATTTCCGGCGTGGGCATCGCCGTGAATCACCGAGTCGGGATTCTTCGTTGCCCATCCGGCGAGCGCTGAAAACGCTGATCGGATCCTTCCGGCATCGACGATTTCGGCCGGAAGGCTGGTGGCCCGGCCATCATCAAGCAATTCCTGGAGGCGCTCCTGCGACATGACCCCGAGGTATCCGTTGAGGCGAGGTGCGAGCCAGTCGGTTCCCGAGGGACACGAAGTCGGGTCGGAGTGGTGGAGTTTTGCGAGTTCGCGCAGTGTCTGTGAAACCTGATCGACGCTGTAGGGACTCATGGCGGTGAGAAAGGTGCAATCGGCATCGACAAGGTCGCGCATGATGATCATGCCGTGACCCGACTCGGCGTCGATTGCAGCGTGAACGCATGTGGGCACCTCGACATCAACCAGTGGGGCGAGATCACGATAGAAGCGAACCTCGAGTTGTCCGAGGTTGCACCACGAAGCGCTCTCCGGAAGGAAGTAACCCTTCACGCAGAATGCGTCGAGACCGTCAGTTCTTCCCGCTCCTTCGTATGCGACCCGGAACCGCACTTTCGAAGCAAGGTTGTCGATACGTTCGGTGACCGTAACCTCGGCAACAGATGCGCCAAGAGTGGAACTCAGCCATTCGGGTGACAAGACGGTCTCGAGATCGAGCGGGGCGACTGAATGGTTCATGATCCTGTCTTAAGGTCGGCTAGTTGGCACGCGCGAGTGAGGGTGGGGTTACTTTCAACCCGTCGTGCATTCGGGTCATTCACGAGTAGCAGGCTGCGTATGGAAAGGATTGCAACCTTGTAGGCGGCAAAGATTTCGTACCACGTGGTGTCGCCGGCCAACTGACCGACGTTGTCCTCCCAGTACGAGATGGTTTCCGACCGCGATCCCAGACCGTCGAGTCGCTGAAGGCCGCGTCCCTCGCTGTGGAAATGGTCGAAGAACAGCCACCAGCCGAGGTCTTGATGGGTGCCGCCGATATTGGCCTGCTCCCAGTCGAAGACGCCGACGCATTCGAACGTGTCGTCGAAGGCCATGTTCCCGATTCGGGCATCGCCCCATGCGAAACCGTTGAGTGCCTGGGGCGGAAGGTGGGATCGAAGCCATTCGTCGAGAGCGTGGACCACATCGGGAACTTGACCATCGCAATACCAGTCGAGGCCCTGTCGCCAATACTCAAGTTGCTGAACCAGGCCGGAGTCGCCGTACCGGGGCTCATCGAGAATCATGAACTCCGCTACTGGAAGCCTCGCTACCCGACACAGTTGGTCCATGGCGGTCTCCCATGCGACTCGTCGCTGTGCCGGTGTCGCATCAAAGAGAAACCCAGCGGAATTGTACGGCGGTGAGCTGACAGGGACTGTCCCGTGCACCTGGCCCATCACGTAGAAAGGGAGACCGAGGATCGCGGTGTCGCTCTCGAAATGGATTGGTTCCGGGACAGCGACCGATCCTTCGCGATGAAGAATTTCGAGCACGCGGTACTGGTTTTCGAAGACCGGTTCGAAAAACATCTGAAACGAATCGGGAGCGATCCTGAACGCGATGTCGCGCGACTGTGAACGACCATCGCTAGTCCAGCGTGCAGTGGCCAGAACCGTTTCGCTCGAAGTTCCGGCACCGAGGGGTGTCCGCGGATCAAGGAGTTGGAGGTCTTCCGATTCGAAACGATCGGCGAGCCATATCCGAAGAATTGCAACGAGTTCATCGCGCGACCGGCGGCGACCGGCGGACGCACTGTTCAAGATCTTTTCCTCGTAAGTCGCAGCAGGGATCGACTTTTCGGTCATGGATCCCACCGCACAGGAACCGATGAATATCCCCGTTCGTACATGCCGGTGATCTGCGGGATCGGTGCATCCGGGTCCAGTCGTAACCCAGGCAGGCGATCGATGAGCGCGTCGATTGCGGTCGAGATCTCCGCACGAGCGACGTGCATTCCGATGCAGATATGTGGGCCTCCACCGAAACCCAGGTGGCTCTGGAGTGGACGGGACGGATCGAACTCGTCGGGGCGCTCCCAACGGGCCGGGTCGCGGTTCGCCTCGGCAAAGCAGACGTGAAGGACCGCTCCGGCGGGGATGTCGACGCCACCGAGAGTCAGGTCGTTCACCACATAGCGGGCGAAGACCGGATCAGTCGGCATCCAGCGGAGTCCCTCCTCGATCACGCTCCGCAGCAGCGAGCGATCCTCCCGGACCCGTTCGAGCCACTCGGGATGCTGCAGTAGGGCCATCATCGTGATTCCCATCTGCTTCCATGTGGTTCCCGAACCGGCAGCGAGCAACAGGAACGCGAAACCGAGAATCTCGTTGTCGGTCAGAACCTGTCGCGTGCCGTCCTCATGGGTGACTTCGGCTTCGACGAGGACACTGATCAGATCATCGGCCGGCTCGGCACGACGAGCCGCAATGAGGGGATGGACGATCTGCATGAACCGGTCGATGCCGAGACCGTCCGAGGTGACCGCCTGCCGGATGTCGAGTGCCTCGGGGATGGTTACCCCGAAACTGCCGCAGATCGTCAGAAGCGGGATGGGGGCAAAGAACTCGATGTTGAGATCCGCGGCACCGGCGTCGGAGATGCTGTCGATGAGCGAGTCGACCGTTACCTGTACCCAGTTTTGAATCCACCATTGGGCCTTCTTGGGAACGAACGAGGGTTGCACCAGAGTGCGATAGCGATGGTGACGCTCGCCGTCCATGTTCAGAATCGATGCCTCGTGCAGAGCTTCTTCGGATCCAGGCACGTGTGACGATGACGAGAAGTTGACGCTGTCGCGGACGACGGCGTCGCAGGTCGCGAAGTCGAAGGCGGAGTAATGCGGACGGTCAGGCTCGGGTAGTCCCTGGAATACGGCGGCACCATGGAAACCGACGAGTGGACCCGGGATTCCTTCGTGAACCGGACCCGTTTCACGTAACCGGGCAAAGGGTGGATAGATGTCCTCCTCGAAGGCGCCGCCACGTGTTGCGTAGACGTTGCCCTTAAGGTCGAACAGCTCGCGCAGGCGTGCCGGGTCGAGATGGATCTTGATTGATTCGCTCTCACTCATGATTGCTCCGTTCGAGGATGATGACGGGTATGACCCGTTCGGTACGGGACTGGTAGGTGTCATACGCGGGCCATAGGTCGCACATCAGTTGCCAGAGTCGCTCGCGCTCCGATCCCTCGGCGACGCGGGCGGTAGCGGGGAATCGGTCGGTCTTCACCTGGACGGTGACGCTCGGTTCGGCCGTCAGATTCAGATACCAGGCCGGATGGTTTGGAGCCCCACCCATTGATCCAACGATGATGCACGCGTCACCGTCAAAACCGCAGATGAGCGCGCTCTTGCGTATCGCCCCGGACTTCCGCCCAGTGGTGGAGAGCACGAGACAGCTTGCCCCGTTCCACAGATACCCGATCTCGCCGCCGGTTTCCTCGTATTGGCGGACGTGCTCGTCACCGATAAGGCCCAGGTCGATGTTGGGGCTGACGGGTCGAAGTTCTTCAGTCATAGCATTCCCTCCAGGGTTGTTGAATCAGCGTGCGGTGTAGCCGCCGTCGACCGGCAGCAGAATTCCGGTGATGTTGATTGAGTCGTCGGAGGCGAGAAACAGTGCCGCCTTCGCACAATCTTCGGCAGTGATGATGCGCCCATTGGGCTGAAATGTGCTTGCGAACTCGACGTAGTCGTCATCCACATCGTCGAATGCGTTCTCGCGTCCGGCCATGATGAAGTTTGTGAGGGGCATTGTCCCGGGACAGATCGCGTTGCATCGGATACCGACCGGGGCGCACTCGACGGCGACGCCTCTGGTGATTTGGTTGACAGCGCCTTTGGTGGCGCCGTAGACAACGCTGCCGAAACCGACCATGCCGGCGATTGAACCGGTGTTGACGATCGTGCCGCCGTCACCTTGTGCCTTGAACTGACGGACCGCAAATTTGCAGCCATTGAAAACTCCTCGAAAATTGATCTCGACGAGTCGGCTGAAACCATCGGCGTCCATGTCGTCGAATGTCTGACCGGTTGTGAGGCCGGTCACACCGGCGTTGTTGAACATCACATCGAGACGCCCAAAGGCGGAAACAGTGGCGGCAATGGTGGCCTCGACGTCGGCCTCGGAAGTCACGTCGCAGTGTTGAGACACGGCGACGCCACCAGCCTCGAGAACAAGTCGCACAGTCTCTGCAGCCCAATCGTCCATGACGTCGGCAACAACGACGTTCGCGCCTTCCTGGGCGAATAGCAGGGCGGACGCGCGTCCCACACCGGAACCCGCACCGGTGATGACGACATTTTTGTTGGCGAGTTTCATTTTCAGTTCTCCGTTGTTGTTTCTGTCAGGGTGATGACGTGTTTCGGACAGGACTCGGCTGCCGCGCGGATCGCCTCGACATCGTCGTGGGTGTCAAGCAGCACAACTTTCATGTCGTCGTCGATGTCGAAGGTCAGGGGTGCTTGGAATGAGCACGTTCCTGATCCCATGCAGTTGTCGCGGTCAAGGGTGATGAGGAATGGAAGGGTCACAGCACCGCACCGGAAAGTTTGAGGGCGATGATCTGCTCCCACTCGTAGCCGAGGGCTAGGAGCACCTCATCGGTGTGCTCCCCGAGATCGGGGGCGGGGTGGAGGCTCGCCGGATGTTCATCGAACTGCACGGCTCCCGCAGGAAGGGGAAACGACTCGCCGGTTTCGAGTTCGAGATTGCCGATGTATCCGTTGGCGATCACCTGTGGGTCGGTCACGAGTTCGTCGAGGTTCTGGAAAGGAGCCCAGGGGATTCGGGCGGCATCGAGTGGCGCGCGCCAATCCGACATGGGACGAGTCGCGAATGCGATTTCCATGAGAGCAACAAGAGCTCCACTGTTGGTGCTGCGGGAGCCTGCATCAATGAATCGGTCATCGGTGACGAGATGCTCGAGTCCGAGGACTGAGCACATGTCTTCCCAGTACTTGTCGGATTGCAGACAACAGATTGTGAGCCAGCGATTGTCGGCACAGGCGTAGTTCGCCGCTAAAGGATTGGGGAGCGAAACCCGGGGCTCGCCGAGCGGCGGCGCCTGGCGAAAGGCTCCTTGCAGCGCCGATGTGACGTCGGATGCGACCATCCAGAGGGCGGTTCCAAGGAGTGAGACGTCGACGATCGTTCCTTCTCCAGTCCGCTCGCGGCGAAACAATGCGCCGGCAATACCGAAGGCGAGATGTGTGGCTCCGTAACGGTCGCCGACTGCGCCGCGTTGGGGGAGGGGCTCGGGCAGACCCACCGGGGCGAGGGTCTCCTCGATGCCGCCGCGGGCCCAGAACGCTGTCGCGTCGTATGCAGGAGTATCCGCAGCGTCGCCGCGCGCTCCGTAGCCGTGGGCGCGGGCAATCACGAGCCGGGGGAATGTGGCTCGCAGTACCTCGGCGCTGAAACCGAGGCGGTCAAGAACGGACGGTAGGTAGTTCGTGAGGAAGACGTCGGCGTCGGCGAGAACCTCGAGCAGCACCGCTCGACCCTCATCGGATTTCAGGTCGATCGCGACGCTCTTTTTGTTTCGGTTGACCATGTGCATCGCATAGTTGATGGCACCCTCGGAGCCCGGCATCACGAGTCCGCGGTAGCCATCGCCACCCGCGGGATGCTCGATCTTGAGGACCTCAGCACCCCAGTCGGCCAGCATCGCCCCCGCGGTGGGGGCGAAGACCCACCCCGCGAGTTCTACTACCCGGACACCGCCGAACACGTCGACGGACGGGAGGCCGGTCATGCCTGGATGCCGACGAGATCCGGGACCGCAGCGGTGAAGCGGAAGAGCTTCTCGGCATTCGTCCGCAGGAGTTTCGCTTGGGTCTCGGGCGGGAGATGTCCGATGATGCCGCGCACGGTCTGAAGACTGTTCGGCCAGTTCGTGTCGGTATGGGGATAGTCGACCTCGAGCATCACGTTGTCCTCGCCGATCATGTCGAGGCAGCGGATACCGGCCGTCTCTTCGATGAAGCAGCCGTAAATGTGATCGCGGAATGTGGCGCGGATGTCGAGTTTGTCGAGATCGGCTTCGCGCGCAGGTCCAGCGTCATCCAGTCCCCATCCGTGCGCGTAGCCCTGAAGTGCACCCTTCTTTGCCCATGCCCGCTGCTTGTCGAGGACCTGTTCAGCGCGTTCAAGGAAGTAGGGCATCCATCCGATGTTGCCTTCCGAAAGGCAGATCTTCAGATCGGGAAGCTCTTCGAAATAGTGGGAAAAGAGCCAGGACAGCATCGTCCCCGCAGTTCGTGTTGCTCCCCAAGCAAGGCTCGCAAGCTGAGGTGCGTTCGACGAGATCGACGGAATGGTCGACGACGAGCCGACATGCATGCACACGACCATCTGTAGGTCGTTCGCGGCGCGCATGACTGGATCCCAATAGCCGTTGGCATCGTGGATGGTGGGGAGACCAAGGGGTTCGGGGTTCTCCGAAAACGTGAATGCGGTGGCGCCCTTCGCAGCGCATCGTTCCATTTCGACAGCTGCAGCAACCGGGTCCCAGAGGGGGATGATGATCAGGGGAATGAGGCGACCCGGTGCGGCACCGCACCATTCATCGATCATCCAGTCGTTGTAGGCCTGAACGCAGAGTCCGGCGAGTTCTTTGTCCTTGGCCTCGTTAAAAAGTTGGCCACAGAACCGAGGAAACGATGGGAAGTTGAGCGAGGCGAGGACACCGGCCTGGTCCATGTCGGCGATGCGCGCGATCGGGTCATAGGCACCGGGTCGCATCTGGTCGAACGAGACGGGATCCGGCGAGAACTCCTCTTTGTCTTTTCCTGCCGCGACCGAGAGGCCCGAGGTGGGGAGAACCTTGTCCTCGTACTGCCAAACGGCGCCGCGATCACCCTCGGCCATCCGCGGAGCGCGGTCGTGGTATTTCGCCGGAAGGCGATCAAGCCACACATGGGGAGGCTCGATGACGTGGTCATCGACAGAAATCATCCATTCACTCGGCGGAACAAGACTGGTCATTGGAGCTCCTTGATGGGATTCGGGTTGTTGTTGTCATCGGTGTTGTGGATTCGGCGCGATGTGTCGGTCATCCGGGTGTCGCCGCCGGAGCCAGCACGATGTGTTTCGGCTCCTGGTACTCGCGGAATCCGGCTACGCCGCGCTCGCGTCCGACGCCGCTCTGCTTGACGCCTCCCACGGACGTGTAGGCATTGGCGGCCGTACGGTTCACCTGAACCGTGCCGCTCCGCATCCGCTTTGCAATATCAAGGCCAACAGAGAGGTTGGCGGTGTACACGCCGCCGCTCAATCCGTATTCGGTGTCGTTGGCAATTTCAACTGCATGATCAAGATCGCGGTATCCCTGGATTGTCACCACGGGCCCGAAGACCTCCCGCTGTGCAACAGGATTCGCGTTGTCGGCGATAAGGAGCACGGTCGGTTCATAGAAGTGACCGCGGGTGATTCCAGACGGTCGACTCCCGCCGGCGAGGACGGTTGCTCCGGCGGCAACGCCTTCGTCGACAAGTGAACTGACCCTGTCGAGTTGCGCCGCCGATATGAGTGGGCCGACAAGTGTTGACGGATCGCGCGGGTCTCCGACCGGAAGCGCTTTCGCGGCGTTAGCGGACTTCTCGGCGACCTCGTCAAGCGATTCCATCGGAACGAGAACACGGCCCTGCACAACGCATCCCTGTCCGGACAGCGAACTGAACACGGTGCACACACCAGGTACCACATTGTGAATGGCGTCGGGAAGGTACAACTGGACCGACTTTCCACCCAGTTCCAGACACAGACGTTTGAGTGTCGGTGCAGCCTGTGCCGCGATTTGTCGACCCACCGTGGTTGATCCGGTGAACGACACACAGTCGACGCGGGGATCGCTCGAGAGGAGCTGGGCACCTTCAGCTCCGTCCTCGACGACAACGTTCAGGACGCCAGCGGGGATTCCCGCTTCGGCGGCGGCGAGACCGAAGACCAGTCCGCTCAGGGGCGTGAGCGGACTCGGGCGCAGAACAACCGAACAGCCAGCCGCGAGAGCGGAGAACACTTTCCAGACGTTGGTCTGGAGGGGGAAGTTGTAGGGAGTAATGGCGGCGACGACGCCGCAGGCCTCGTACCGGCGGATGCTCAACATCACGTCGCGAAGATCGGGGCCAAAGTGGCCTTCGAGTGGGAGCTCGTTGTGCTCCCACTCCGGCAGGGTGGCAAACAGTTCGGGAAGCTGACGAGCCTGATCGAGTGCCATCCCGACCTGCGCCCATTGGGCGAGCATGAGCGGCGAACCGGTTTCGCGGATGATTGTTTCGACAAGTTGTTCCCGACGCTCATCGAGCGCGGCGGACATGCGGAGAAGGGCGTCGACGCGATCGGCGATCGGAGTCTCTGCCCATACTCTTGATTCGAATGTGCGGGAAGCGGCTGCAATCGCCATGTCGAATTGCGCGGCGCTGGCGGTAGAGACCTCGGCGAAAATTTCTTCGGTCGCAGGATCCTCGACCTCGAGTGTCCCGGTGCCGGAGACGAAATCCCCGTCGATGAAATTTCCACTGAAGCTCAAATGATCAGTCACGGGTGTCCTTGTTGGTGGAAGACGAATCGGAAGTTGTCGGCGTAAATCGCGGGATCGTTACGTCGGCATCGACGTCATCCCAGATAACAGTGACCTTCATGCCGACATGGACATCGGCTGGATCGCATCCGACGATGTTGGTATGAAAGAACGGCCCTTCGGCGAGACGCACGACAGCCATGGCATACGGAATTTTGTCGGCCCACTCCGGGGTGTATGCGTGATGAACCACGGTGTAGGTGTGCACCACTCCTGCGCCGCTCGACTCGGCCCATTCCATCGACTGAGAGCCGTGATCGATGCAGGTCGACGCGGGCCAATAGTCGCGTTCGCAGATCGTGCACCGATGAAGCAGGAACTGATGTGCGATGCAACCTTTCCAGAAGGGCTCATCAAATTGGTGACCGACATAGTTCATGGGGGACGCGGCGCTCATCGGTCGGCTCCCAAAATCATGGTTGCGTGGGCCCAGGTGTTCTGGATCCCGCCATTCCCGCCGTGACCGCTTACAAGGGCGATTTCAGCGTTAGGGATCTGGGTCGGTCCCGCCTCACCCCTGATCTGACGTAACCCCTCGGAAAGTGCGGTGAATCCAGTGGCGTAGAAACCCGAGAGCTGGCCGCCCCCAGTGTTTGTAGGTATGGCGCCGTCGAGCATGGTGTTTCCTGCGGCGACGAAGGGTCCACCCTCGCCCGGTCCACAGAATCCGTAGGCCTCGAGCTGCATGATCACCGAGATGGTGAATGGGTCGTAGAGGGCTGCAACATCGATGTCGTCGACGTCGATGCCGGCCTGGCCGAAGGCGGTTGCCTTGGCAGGAGCGATGTCGTCGTGGAGGTCGTACGCGTCGCCAGTCCACCAGTTGCGAATGTTGTGCCCTGTGCCAACGCCGAGCACGACCGCGGGCGTGGAGCGGAGATCGCGTGCTCGTTCAATTGAGGTCACGATGACGCACACGCCACCGTCGGTATCTCGACAGCAATCGAGCAGGCGGAACGGATCGACGACCATGCGTGATCGCTGGTGATCATCGAGGGTGATTGGTTGGCCGAATCCCTGGGCGTCCGGACGCAACGATGCGTGGGCGCGCTGGGCGACCGCGACGGCCCCGAGATGTTCCGAGGTCGTTCCGTACGTATGCATGTGACGCTGCGCGTGCAGGGCATGAGCCATGCCGGCACCCACCATTCCGTACATCGCTGGGTAACCGTAGGAAAACGTGCCGAATCCACCACGGCTTCCGTCGACGCGGACGACTCCGCCGCTGGTTGGTGCGGCGCCGTAGGTGCACACGACCACGTCAGCCTGCCCGGTGAGGATGGCACCAATGGCGTTGAGGACCGACCATGATGCGGTTGCTCCTCCTGACTGCATGGTCCATGCGAAGCGCGGAGAGAGCCCCAAATACCGAATGTCATCGAACATTTCGCTCGACGTCCCGATGTACCCGTCGATATCGCTCCGTGCGAGCCCGGAATCGTCGAGGGCATTCTCGAGCGCGATCCTCCGGAGTTCGAGCGCGGGTATTCCGAGTGAGCGGCCTTGTGGAGTCATGCCGAGTCCAGCCACAGCGAAGCGACCTGAAATCGAATTGGCTGAGGGACCGCTCACTGGTCCGGTCCCCGCTGAGCACCGACAGGCGACTCATTCATACGATTCCCCTCGGAACACTTTGCTAATATCCTAGCGCCTTTCATGGTATTCTAGTGGCAAGCGTCACATCGTTGTCAAGAGAAACCCAAGATTTCCGTTCCCGACCCTGACCAGGACTACCCATGCCGATCACACCAGCACCCGCCGTTTCACGAGCATGTGACATCCTCGGAATTCTCGGCGCAACTCCCACACGGCGGTTCTCGGTTTCCGAACTTTCGCGATTGGCAGGAATGCCACGGGCGACCTGCGACGCGGTTCTGCTCGCCCTTTCCGACGGCGGACTCGTTGTGCGAGGGGTGGATCGACTCTATGAACTGGGGCCCCGGTGCATTTCCCTCGGTGATGCTGCACGGGCGGCCAACTCGATGCTGGAAATCGCGGCATCGGCCGTCGATGAACTCGCCCGGCGCATGGGAAGTTGCGTTGCAGTCTCGATCACCGATGGCAATGAGACGCGAGTCGCCGATGTTGCGGACTACAGCCCTCCGTTCGCCATCACTATTCGTGTCGGACAGGCCGTTCCGATGCGGCCTCCGTTCGGTGCCGTGTTCGTTGCATGGGCTGATCACGAGCGGATCGAACAATGGCTCGACGAGCCCTCCCTCAACGAGTCGGCACGGGAGAGGTATCGGAGCGCGCTCGCCGATGTGCGCCAACGCGGTTTCAGCGTGACGGTCAACACCGATCGAGATCTGCCTGGTCTTCTTGAGGCGCTCTCACAGATTGCCGGTGACGACGAGGCTCGCCCGACGGCCGAAGAATTGTTTGAGGAAATGGTGCGGAGTCACCACCTGCCATCGCATCTGCCGTCGCATCTGGATGACAATCTGTCGATGCGGATCAATCAGTTGTCGGCCCCGATCTTCGGGAGTGATCGCGCGGTGGTTGCATCGATCATGATCCTCGGTCCGAATCGGGAGATGCCTGGCGCGGAGATCGATGCTCTCGGTGAGCTCGTCGTGTTGACCGCCGATCGTGTGACCCGCTCGATTGGTGGTCGCCGCCCCGTCGGTGAGCCGTGGTTGGGTCATCGATGAAGAGTGGCGCGAGCAGTTTTCTGGTCCCGGCTCATGGCCTTCCCGAATTCGGATTCGTTGCTCCCACGGATGGATCCGAGGTTCGCGAACTGGAAGAACTCGGTGTGAAGTCGTTGTGGGTTGGTGGACATGTCGCCTCGACCAACCCCTCACCCGAGGCGATTGTCTGGTTGGCGCGTCTGGTCGAGCAGACGCGATCGGCGGTGGTCGGAACGGCGGCGCTCCTGTTGCCCTTGTATCCGCCTGCGATTGTTGCAAAGCAGTTGGCGGATCTCGACCGAGCCGCCGATGGCCGACTCGCCATCGCTGTTGGTGTCGGAGGCGAGTACGAATCGGACTTCGAGGCGGCTGAGGTCCCGATAGCTGAACGTGGTTCGAGGACTGACGAATCGATCGGTCTTCTGCGCGAGTTCTGGACGGGCGAACCGGTAACGCATGACGGCCGGCACCACCGTTTTCGAAACCTGCGGATTCATCCGGCTCCGCTCCAGGATGGAGGGCCGCCGATTCTTGTCACTGGCAGGAAACCTGTCGCTATGCGCCGAGCCGCGCGTCTCGGCGACGGGTGGATGCCCTATTTGTATTCGCCCGAGCGATACGCCCGATCTGTCGCGACGATTCGCGCTGAGGCGGCAGCAATTGATCGCCCACTCGAATGCTTCGTCTGGTCCGTTTATCTGTTCGTCGCACTTGATGACGATGGCGATCGTGCCCGTAGCAACGCGGTCGCATTTCTCGGTGGGACCTACGACGATGAGTTCGGTTCCATGATCGATCGGGTGGCCTGCGCAGGAGATCCCGATCAAGTAGCGGCTCGGCTTCAGGGGTTCATCGATGCCGGGGTGGAACACTTCGTTCTCGCTCCCATTGGTCCTGATCGTCAGGCCGTTGCCCGTCGCCTCGTGACCGAGATTCGCCCACGTCTGAGCCCTCCAGATCCGGAAAGGTTCAGTGGGTGAATTCGTCCCGATAGGGGCCGGCGATGTGGCCACCATCGATCACGAATGACGAACCCGTGCAGTACGAGCTCTCGTCAGACGCAAGAAAAAGGGCGAGGTAGGCAACTTCTTTCGGCGTGCCCATGCGAGGGATCGCCTGGCGGCCGAGGATTTCCCCGAGCCGGACGTGGACTTCGGGCGGTGCCAATGCGACCATCGGCGTCTCAATCACACCCGGATGGATCGAGTTAACCCGGATACCCCGTCGGCCGACTTCAAGGGCGACGGACTTCGTCATGCCGGTCACCGCAAACTTGCTCGCTGTATATGACGTCATCCCTGCGACGCCGACGAGTCCGTCGATCGACGAGATGTTCACGATCGAGCCGCCACCTCGCTCGGTCATGGCCGGGATTGCGGCGCGCATGCCGAGCCAGACGCCATGCATGTTGATGTCGATGATCTGTCGATGTTCCTCTGTTGTTTCCTCCTCGATCAGGCGAGGGGGGATGCCTATCCCAGCGTTGTTCACAAGAATGTCCAGACCGCCGAACGCAGCCGTCGTCGAAGCAATCGCCGCAGACCAAGCATCGGCATCAGTGACATCGAGCGAAATTGCGATAGCTCGATCGCCAATGGATGACGCCACCGTCTCCGCCGCGTCGCGATCAATGTCGCTGACCACAACGCACGCGCCCTCGTCGACGAAGAGTCTGGCTTCAGCCTCGCCCTGCCCCCGGCCCGAGCCCGTGATGAGCGCCACCTTGCCGTCGAGTCGTCCTGCCATTTCTTCCCCTCCATATCGTCCGGTCGTTCTATCGTCCGGACGTTCGCTCCCAGCAAGCGGCCTGCCTTACCTTGCCATCATGGTTAGCTTTACAGATCAGACTTGGGGGCGAAGGGGAAATTGATGCGAGTGGAGATCACGTCCGCCGATTTGGCACC
The DNA here is from genome assembly GCA_044239895.1 of Acidimicrobiales bacterium. Taxonomy (GTDB): domain Bacteria; phylum Actinomycetota; class Acidimicrobiia; order Acidimicrobiales; family Acidimicrobilacustridaceae; genus Acidimicrobilacustris. The sequence goes on from JBIIAM010000002.1 coordinate 253,024, forward strand.
GAACGCATTGCGGCACTGGGCCGGCGAGACACCGGAACAGATCGTGCTTCATCACGTGGATGGTCGGGTCCTTACCTATGGCGATGCCGCAAGGATGTGTGACGCCTGGGCCGGTGGCTTTCACCGTCGGGGAATCGAGCCAGGTTCCGCTATCGGAATCTTCGTCAACGACTCATTCGACTGTGCCAGCGCATGGTTGGCTGTCACCTCGGCCGGAATGATCGCAGTGCCGATGAATACCGCTCACATGGGTCGGATGTTGCGCCATGTTGTCGCAACCGCGCGGATGCGGGCAGTGGTCGCGTCGGGCGACCTTCTGGATCGGCTCGGCGAAGCATCGGCGGAGTCGGAGTTGACCGATGTGATCGTCTCCGACCCGGAATGGAGTGGCGGATCAGTCGGCGTGGTGTCGACAGTCGGTCTGTGGGATTTTCTGTCCGGGGTGCCATCCGTGCCATCGTTTCGCCCAGAACTCCACGACACCGCGATGTTCCTGTTCACCTCGGGGAGTACCGGACCATCCAAAGCTGTTGTGATTCCTTGGGCCGCATCGCACTCCCACTGGTCGTGGGTTCCTGAGGACACCTTGGTCAAAGGCGAGGCGCTCTATGCGCCAGTTGCCATGTTCCACAACTCCGGTATTGGAGCTCTGCAGTATGTCGTCTGGAAGGGTGGACGGCTCGTGATCCGCGACAGGTTCAGTGCCACGGCGTTCTGGGACGACATTCGAATGTCGGGAGCCGTCGCGTGCGGTGTTGTCGGACCGATGACAAGCGTTTTGTGGTCGCAGAAACCCGAGCCCGATGATGCCGACAATCCATTGCGGAGCCTCGTGCTGGGCCCGATGATCGAACAGATGGAAGACTTTGAGCAACGCTTCGGGACGCGCGTTTGCACGGCTTACGGAATGACCGAAGTGCCGAGCATGGTTGCGACGGGGTGGGACCACGGACCATGGCAGACATCGGGCACGGTGGTATCGGGATGGCCGTGGCCGGAACTGGCACTCGTCGATGAACACGATATGCCCGTTGCTGTTGGCGAAGTCGGGGAGTTAGTTGTCCGGACTGGAGCGCCGTGGGCGCTCAACGCTGGATACTTCGGCGATCCGGCGGCAACCGCCGATGCATGGCGCAACGGGTGGTTCCATACCGGCGATGCGCTGCGCCAAGACGAACAAGGTCGATTCTTCTTTATCGATCGGATGAAAGACACGATCCGACGGCGGGGCGAGAACATCTCATCGTTCGAAGTCGAGTCCGTGGTTCTTGATCACCCGGCGGTCGTCGCGTGCGCCGCCTTCGGTGTTCCCGATGGGTTTGGCGGGGATGATGTGATGGTCGCAATCGTTGTCCAAGAAGCGGTCGCGTTTGACCCTGCGCAGTTCTTTGAGCACCTCTCGAAAGAGATGCCGTCTTACATGGTGCCGAGATTCGTCGATGTGGTCATCGAGATTCCGCACAACACGACCACACTCCGCGTACAGAAGTTTGTCCTTCGCGATCGGGGAGTTACCGCCTCCACTTGGGACAGGACCAAAATCTCCTGACGGCAACTTCTACGCGGCACTGGCGGCCGGTGTTTAACGGAAGCGAGTCAAGCTTGCCGCCGCGATCTCGGCTCGAAGGTCGCGTGGGGAGAGGATCGACGGTTCCGCTGCTTTGACCCGGCGGAGCCACTTCTGCCACGGCTCATCCTCCAGAATTCCGATTCCGCCGGCGAGGCGCAACGCTTCAGTGGTGGTGGCAAGACATCGTTGTACGGCTATGAGTTTCGCTCGAGTTGCCGCGAGTCGGATTTCCGGAGCGGACTCGCGGCGATCGATTCGGTTTGCGGCATCGAGCACCGCATCCCACGCCTGAGTCACATCGATTTTCATGTCGGCGCAACGATGGCGGATGACCTGTTGGTCTCCGAGCACACCGCCTCTCATCCGGCGATGGGATACCCGCACGATTGAAGCATCGAGTGACGCCTCGGCGGCCCCGACGCACTCGGCAGCGACAAGAACCATCGCGTGGGGAATGACCCCCTCAACGTCATGAGCGCGCCGATCGATGATGAGAGCGTTGTCGAACTCGACTCGGCAGGCGTGAGGATCATCGAGCGTCGGCTGCGGTATGCGAACAGTCGAGTCGAGATCGATCGTGAGCACGGTTCCGTTCCGGTCCGCGATGAGTGCGGTTGTTGCCCTCATGGCATTGGCAACATGGCTGCAGCCACGACCATCCGGATCGAGGCCGACGGTGATGTCCGGACCACCCTTCCAACCGAGCAGACGGGCAAAAGCGAAACCGACAAATCGAAGTTCGGATGCAGCGCGTCCAGATTCGCGGGCGACGATGCAGAGCTCGGTGAACGACGAACTCGACGGGGGGATTGCTCCCGTGCGGAACGCCTCGGCGGCGCGGGATGTCAGATCGGCCTCTTCGGGCGACATGTCGAGGTTCATGACGCGCCGACCCGGCCGAGAAGGATCGTTCCGATGGTGTCGCGGTGAATTTCGTTTGCCCCGCCGCCGATCGTTCCGTGCACGCGCTCGAGGAATTCCCACGCGAATCGACCGTTGGCAGCCGAGCCGACCACAGCCTCACCGCGGAACAACGGAGCCCACATGAGGCCAGATTGCCCGGCGATCTCTGTCGCGCTCTGGGCAATCGTGAGCAACAATTCAGTTGTCACGACCTTCGCCATAGCGGGTACCAGGGTGTCATCGACGCTATGCACCTGAGCCCAGAGAGCTCGACGCGACAGCAGTTCGGCAGCAGACCAATCTGCTTCAAGTCTGCCGATCTCGTTCATGACGAGTGGATCGTCGGCAAGAAGGGTGGCATCTCGCATGGTGGTGCACGCGAATTGGCAGAGTAGGTCCAGTAGATGCCGGGCGAACCCGATCCAGAACATTCCCGACCGTTCGGCGGCGAGCGCGGCGCCCATCTGACGCCAGCCGTTGCCCTCGATACCGAGAAGCGCATCAGGACCGAGTTCGACCTGAGCGAACTCGATGTCGTCGAGCGTCCAACCGTTCATCGTGCGATGGCGGCGCACTGTGATACCCGGGAGCCTCATGTCCACAAGGAACAACGACATGGCATCCCGCGGGGACGCATCAGTGTCGGTTCTTGCGATAGTCACACACCAGTCCGACTTGTGGGCGCCGGTGACAAGTGTCTTGGTTCCATCGAGGATCCAGCCGTGACCATTGCGGACGGCGGTTGTCTTGAGCCCGGTGAGATCGCTGCCGGCACCGGACTCCGTATAAGCCGAGCACGCCTCGACGAGTCCCGCTTGCATGGACTCAAAGACGAGCGTGTGAGTTTCCGAGTTCGCAAACTTCGCGACAGCGGCACCGGCCAAGGTCATGGCCGTATCGATGAGCGGTGCGTCGGCGCGCGCCATTTCGTAATTGAAGACCGCCTGCAACTCGAGGGGGAGCGAGAGCCATCCTCGAGACCCCGCATCGGCCTGGAGCTGTCGTTCGAACTTCTCGTCTAGTCCGGTCAGATCGGAGGGGTCAGAATTGTGGGCCGCTAGCTCAGACTCAATGGTGGCGAGCCAGTCGAGCACCTCGACCCGAAAAGATTCCGCCTCGGGCGAAAACCGGAAATCAGTCATGTGACGCGAAATCCCATGAGCGGTTTCGCTCACGAATCATGTACATGGTGTAAATACTAGTCATGGTAAATTCCAAGGTCTATATCCACGAGTTCATCGACATCATCGGTCATAACCGCGCCAATTACATGCATCACATGACAGCCAACTGGTCGCCGAAGGCTCAGGTCGAACGAGATCAACTCTGTTACGGCGTATGGGGAACGGTGGGAACCACCCGGCGGTGGCCTGAAGTCGTGAACATCTGGGAAGAAGACGGATTTCCAGGTCTCGCCGAATCGTTCCGCCACGAGTTCAATCATCCGACCCTCCAGGATCCCGCCCTTGCCGAATGGTGGTCCCGGGCTTCGCAATTCCGGCGGTCGGGCATCGACCGCGTGCTTGTCCCCGCACCATGGACGGACACAATCGAGCAGCTTTGTGAAAAGGGGGTCCGCGGCGAAACCTATGCCCACGAGGTCGTCAAGGTCCCGGCCGGTACTGCGTGGGACGTTCTCGAGACGGTTCGCGAAGACGCCGCCCCCTTGTATGCGAAGTTCGGATTTGTGTTGGTCGGCGCATGGGCGACGGCAATGTGCAATGAATCGGAGATACTTCTGCTCTGGGCGATTCCGGCGTGGGAGAACTGGGGCGAGTTCGAGATTGCCCAACGAACCGACTCGGCGATGCGGGCCTGGCAGGGCAAGGCGATCGAGATATCAACCGAATGGAACAGGTTCCTGCTCGTGGATTCTCCGCTGTGTCCCTTCCGAACTGGACGTCAACCGCAGGAGAGCGACAGAGACTCCTACCAACTTCCGGACTGAACCCCACCGTCATTCTCACGAGCGCAGAGGTAGGAAAATGGAACAGACCGAAGGAACAGAACTTGTCGACGCATCTCGTATGCACGAGGTGATCGAGCAGGTCTTGATTGCCCTCGGGGTGGGGGATGCAGACGCCGATGTTGTCGCAGAGGTTCTGGTTGAGGCGGACCTCTCGGGAGTTGATTCGCATGGCATCCACTTGCTCTTCATGTATGTCAACCGTTTGAAGTCTGGCCAGATCCGGGTCGACACCGAGATCACGGTGCTCGATGATTCGGGATCGACGGTCTGGCTCGACGCGGGATTGGGAATCGGTCAGGTCGTGGGCGTCAAGGCCGTAGATCTAGCTGTTGAGCGCGCTAAGCAGTTCGGGGTGAGCGCCGTCAGCGTCCGAGAGGCGACTCATCTTGGTGCGCTCGGCATTTACACGCGGCGCGCTGCTCAGGCAGGAATGATCTGTCTGTGCGTTCAGAACGGTCCGACCGTGGTGCCGCCGTTCGGCGGTGTTACATCGATGTTCTCAACCAACCCCATCTCCTACGCGATTCCAACTGGGGTACACCCGACGATCGTGTTCGACATCGCGACAACCGCAGTGGCAGGTAACAGGCTCCTTCTCGCAAAGCGGAGGGGTGACGAGTCGATTCCGGAAGGATGGGCATCGGATGAACATGGTCGGCCCACCACAGATACCGATGCGGCATCGGTCTGGAACCTTCAGTGGTTCGGTGGACACAAGGGTTATGGGCTCGGTTTTCTGGTCGAAGTTCTTGCGGGGGTTCTGGCCGGAAGCTCCTTCGGTCGAACCGAGCACACCTCATCCGACACACACGGGCGCGAGCGGGTTGCGAAGGGGTTTACCTTCATCGCCATCGATCCGGATCGGTTCATTGGCCGCGACGAGTTTGTGCGGCGCACGGATGAACTCATCGATGACGTGCATCGTTCCCAACCTGCCGAGGGGGTCGAACGAATCGCGGTGCCGGGAGAGTTCGAAGCTGAACGCCGAGCCCAAAGACTTCGAGACGGCGTGCCTATGTCGACAACGGTGATCGACGAGATCGATGAGATTGCTCGAGGTTTCGGCACCAGAACACTGCGCTGACAAGGACGTTGCCTTCGGAGTCAGCCGATGATTCCGCCTTCGCGCAGTTTGTTTATGGTGGCAGCGTCAAGCCCGAGGACATCTCTCATGATGTCGTCCGTGTCCTCTCCGAGCCAAGGGGCACGACGATCAACAAATGGTTTCGTGCCCGCTACGCGGACGGGATTGCCGGGAACCAGATAGGGGTTGCCATCCGGTCTTTCGAAAGGGATGAGCATGTTGCGCATGGCGACATGAGGATCGGCGATGACGTCGGCTGCGTCGTTGCACGGTCCTGCAGGGATCCCCGCCTTGGCGAGCAACTCGGCGATCTCGAGTTTGGGAAGGCGAGAGGTCCATTCCTCGATCGCTGGACGGAGAACCGACTCGCGGTGGGTGACCCATCCATCACGGGTGGCGAAGCGCTCGTCTTCAAGCCATTCGGGATGGCCAACGATGGTCGCAAGTCTCTCGAACTGGTGCTCTCGGCTCACCTGGATGATGACGTCGCCATCGGCGGCCGCAAAGGTGGAGATGATCGCGCCGGGGGCCCGTTGCGTCTCACCCAGTGATGCGTACGCGGTGGCGACGTCCGCGATCGCGAGCATCGAGTCATACATTGCGATGTCGATATGTTGGCCGAGGCCAGTCGTCGAGCGTTGGAGCAGAGCAGACAGAATTCCGATTGTGGCGAACATGCCCGACCCGATGTCACCGATACCGCCCATCGGATTGATGACTGGAAGTTGGCCGGGTTGTCGGGCCCATTGGTAAATGCCTGACATGCCTTCCGCTATTCCGGCGTACGCAGGCCAATCGCGGTACGGGGAGTTGGTCGTATTCCCGAAGCCGCTGACCGACACGTAGATGACACCCGGGTTGCGCTCGCGGACTGCGTCGTAACCGAGGCCAAGAGCTTCCATGGAACCAGCCTTCGAATTCTGTACAAATACATCGCACTTTTCGGCCAGGTCGAGTACGAGATTGGCGCCTTGCTTGATGTCGATGCCGATGCTTCGCTTATTCAAGTTGTTGCGTATGTAGGTCGCCCCCACGGACTTGCCATCGGGACCGGTAATGGTTGGGCTGGAGGAGCGACCGGACTCGCCGTTCGTCGGATGTTCAACCTTGATGACTTCGGCTCCAAGGCGGGTCAGCATTTGGGTTGCCCAGGGGGCAGCGATCATCTGCTCGATCGCAAGAACCCGTATTCCATCAAGTGGAAGCGGCTCAGTATGGTCGGACATGGAAGTCGCTCACTTTCATTTCGACGCTCGTCGAGTCAAGTTCCGGGTTGAGTTGGCTGGAGCATCGGAGATGGGACCGGGTGCTCCTGCGTACAATCGAGGCATGGACGCACCGATGGAGCCACCGCTCCGAGCTATGGGCAAGGACGACAAGACCCGGGTTCGTCTTCCGCGTATGGCCGAGGTCGTTGCTGACAGCATCCGTTCCCAGATACTGACCGGCGAGATGCAGGTGGTTCCCCAGCTTGATCTTCTGGTCAAGCAATACGAGGTGGGTCCGCCAGCCGCTCGCGAGGCACTTCGCATCCTTGAGACCGAAGGTCTGATCACCGTGCGACGAGGCAAAGTCGGCGGTGCCGACGTCCACATGCCGACGAACGAGCGGGTCGCCTACACGTTGAGTCTTGTCCTGCAATCGTCGTCGACAGCGCTCGCCGATGTCGGTGGCGCGCTTCGGCAACTCGAACCGTTGTGTGCCTCGATGTGTGCCGAGCGTCCGGACAGGGCTACGACAATCGTTCCTGAGCTCACGCGGCTCGTGAAGGAACAGGAGGAAGCGATCGGCGATCGCCCCCGCACGATGAGAATCACTGATGAGTTTCACGCTCTCCTCGTCCGCGAATGTGGAAGCGAAACTCTTGTGCAGGTTGTGGGTGCGCTCGAAGCCATCTGGGCGAGTCACGCACAAGTCGTGTTCGACGCGGACGGCGTGGAGCTTGCCCCGCCAGCCGTCTGGAAGGCAGCTCTGCGCGAGCACGAGAAGATCGTGCAGGCGATTGCTGCAGGTGATGCCGTGAGGGTTGCGGACATTGCTCGACGTCATTTGGAGGCGACGCACGCGTTCATGTCAGACGTCGGTGAAGTGGGCATGGTCACCGCGGCGCTCGTGCAACGTCGCCTTTGATCCTCGGCCCAAGAGTTCTCATCATGGCTATGTTAGTATGCGTTCGAGAGACGAAGCTTAGGTAGGTCCACGGCTCGTGGGTCCGAGACTCCGGGGGCACGATGCAGGACAACTCACCAGAAGTTCCTTCAGTGAACGGCAGCGAGCTGCTCGTATCTCAACTCGTCGCAGAAGGGGTTGAGGTCGTCTTCGGGATCCCGGGGATCCACCTCATGCACGCGCTCGACGCCATTTACCGTCAACCGGGTTTGGATTTCATAACCACGAGGCACGAACAGGCGACGACGTACATGGCGGATGGCTATTCGCGCGTCACAGGAAAGCCCGGCGTCGCAATGGTGGTTCCCGGTCCGGGTGTTTACAACGCGGCATCCGGTCTGGCCACGGCGTGGGCCTGCTCGTCGCCGGTCATGATGATCGCCGGACAGGTGGAGCAACACGGACTCGGAATGGGCCTCGGACTCACCCACGAGATCCACGACCAGCTGGAAGTCGTGCGTCCGATAACGAAATCCTGCGAACGACTTGAAGATGTCGAGGACATGGCCGCAGCGGTGCGGCGAGGCTTTGCCCTCATGACTGATGGCCGGACCCGACCTGTCGAAATCGAAGTTTCACCCGAACTCTTCGCCGCTCCCGTGAAGGCGTCGGTGATCATCCCTACTGAGCCGGTGCGCCATGCTCCGGACCCCGAACTTGTTGAGCGCGCCGCCGATCTCCTTGCGAAGGCCGCCAACCCCATGCTCGTCGGTGGAGCGGGAGTGGTGCTGGCGGACGCGTCCGCCTCGTTCACCGCTGTCGCTGAGTTTCTGCAGGCAGCAGTCGTGAACACGCGCGAAGGCAAGGGTTGTATCGACGAGCGCCATCCGCTCTTCGCTGGCACCGCCTGGGTGAATCGTCGACTTCGCCCGGTCATCGACGCCGCCGATGTCGTGCTGGCCGTCGGAACCCGATGCCAAGGTCTCAAACTTGGGCCGCACCAGACCCTCATCCACATTGATGTCGATCCGGGGGAGTTTGGCAAACATGGTTCGCCAACCCTGGCCATCGAAGGCGACGCACAACTTGCGCTGGATCTGCTGATCGAAACGCTTGAGGTGCGAGCGGCTCGCAAACCGTCGCGCGGAACCGACCTGCAATCGATCCGTGCGGCAATCGATGATGAATTCCAGGCGGTTGGCCCGCAATATGAGATGGTCAGCGCGTTGCGAGCGGCTCTTCCGGAAGACGGAGTTTTGGCGACAGGAACCACGACGGTGGGATACATGTGTCACCTTGCGTTCCCCGTGTACCAACCTCGCACCTACATCACGTCGTCGTACATGGGGACCCTCGGTTACTGCTTCCCGACAGCACTTGGCGCGAAGGTTGGTCGACCAGACCTTCCGGTTCTCTCGATCAATGGTGACGGGGGATTCCTGTTCTGTGCATCGGAACTCGCAACTGCTGTTCAATACGGGATCAATGTGGTGACGGTTGTGTTCAACGACTCGGCCTATGGCAACACGAACCGGGATCAGATGGAAAATTTCGGAGGTCGGATCATCGGCACTGATCTCGTCAACCCGGACTTCGTGAAGTTCGCGGAGTCTTTTGGTGCTGTTGGTGTGAGAGTCCACACACCTGATGCGCTTCGCGGTGCGATCGTCGAGGGACTGGCCGATGACCGGCCGGTTGTGATCGAGATGCCCATGGATCGACTGCCGTCGCTCTTCTGATGATGCCAAAGGTGGAGACATGACGATCGACGCGGAACAGCATCGACGCCTCGCCGAGCAAGTGCTCGCCGACGCGCATCTCGTCATCGGGAACTCGCGGATGTCTTCCGCCAGTGGAGGCATCCATCGACATGTGAATCCGACGACCGGACGGGAGCAGGCCGACGTCCCGCTCGCCGGTCCGTCTGAAATTTCCGATGCCGTCTCGTCTGCGCGCGATGCGTTCCAGATCTGGCGTCGGTGGAGACCCGATGAGCGGCGCGACGCACTACTGCGGCTCGCCGCTCTGGTGCTACGCGACGGCCCGATCATCGGGACGGTACTCACGCTCGAAGCCGGCGTCCCGTCAGCGGTGGCCGGAAGTCTTCCGCGTCGTGCAGCGGATTATCTGTCGTACTACGCGGGATACGCGGACAAGCTCGAAGGTTCTGTCATCCCGATCTTTCCTGAGAACGCTTTTGACTACACGACGCTCGAACCGCTGGGCGTCATCGGGATTATCTCGACCTGGAACGGTGGCATCTCGTCGATCGCCCGCAAAGCCGGAGCGGCGCTCGCTGTTGGCAACACCGTTGTCGTCAAACCTATGGAGCTTGCGCCATTTTCTGTGATCCGGTTCGCCGAATTGGCAATCGAAGCGGGAATCCCACCTGGTGTCGTGAACGTGGTTCCGGGTGGCGCTGATGCTGGCGAAGCGCTTTGTGGTCATCCGGGGGTGGACAAGATCTCGTTCACAGGAGGGCTAGAGACGGCACGGGCGATACTCACTGTTGCCGCCCGCAACATCACACCAGTGGTGCTTGAACTGGGCGGTAAGTCGGGAAACATCATCTTCCCTGATGCTGATCTCGTTGCCGCGGGCCAATTCTCCGGTTCGGTCTGCATGAGCATGGCCGGTCAGGGTTGCGTCTATCCGACGCGCCTCATCGTGCACGAGGACGTCCACGACGAAATACTCGAGCGCGTGGTTGCTGTAGCGGCGGCACTGCCGTTCGGTGACCCGCTTGCCTCCGAGACAGTGGTGGGGCCGGTCATCAGCGAAGGACATCGCGACCGGATAATGGGAATGATTGACCGGGCAAGGTCGGACGCATCCGGACAGATCATTCTTGGTGGAGAGCGCGGTGGCGGTGAACTCGCCGATGGATTCTTCATTCGCCCGACTGTCATCGACGGAGTCGCCAGCGATGCCTACATCGCGCAAGAAGAGGTTTTCGGTCCGGTGCTTTCGGTGATGACGTTCCGCGACGAGGACGAAGCAATCGCACTTGCCAACGACACGCCCTACGGGCTGGCGGGTTATGTCCATACCAATGATCTCCGCCGTGCCCATCGCGTCGCCGGAGCCCTCGACGCCGGTTACGTTTCGCTGAATAGTTTTGCAGCATTGCCTGCGTCCGCTCCGTTCGGGGGGTTCGGACTAAGTGGTGTCGGAAAAGAAGGTGGCCGGCAAGGTCTCCTTGAATTTGTACGCACGAAGAACATCTATCTGGGAATGGGATGACACATGGCAGTCAATGATCGATATGGATTTACCTGCATCAGCACCGAGATGGAGGACGAGGGGATTCTCTGGGTCACACTCGATCGACCAGAGCGTCGCAACGCGATCTCGCCCGAGATGCATGACGAACTGACGCCGCTTTTCCGGCGGATCGCCGAAGACCGCGAGGTCCGGGTTGCGATTCTCACGGGCGCCGGTGAGAAAGCGTTCTGCGTCGGAGCCGACTTCGGCGGGATGCAGGACAATCTTGATGGAGGATATGAGGACGGGATGCCCGAACTCATGATCGGCTCCGCCGCGCTTGTTCGGGCTCAACTTGCCATTCCCCAGCCGATGATTGCCGCGATCAACGGTGATGCAATCGGACTCGGTGCCACGATGGCGCTGTTCTGCGACATCACCCTGATGGCCGAGGAAGCTCGGCTTGCCGACCCACATGTGAACGCCGGTCTTGTTGCTGGCGATGGCGGTGCGATTCTCTGGCCGTTACTCATGGGTCTCAACCGCGGCAAGGAATTTCTTCTCACTGGGGAGATAATGGGCTCGGAGGAGGCAGACCGAATCGGACTCGTCAATCACGTCCATCCACGCGCTGAACTCAGGGATGCGGCGCGCTCAATGGCTCTTCGACTCGCTCGAGGCCCACAGGTCGCCATCCAGTTCAACAAACGACTGGCCAACGCCGACTTGATGGACAAGGTCAACCGCGTGATCGACGCGTCCCTTGCTATGGAGGCGATCACCTTCTCGACTGCCGATCATCGGGAGGCTGTCCGCTCCTTCATCGAGAAACGCGCCCCGAAGTTTTCCTGAAGGGTGACTGAGATGTCAGATGGACTGGTTTTTGAGCAGGACATCGCCATCGGCCTAGCGGTCCTGACGATCGACAGACCGGCGTCGAAGAACGCCTTCACTGCTGCCATGTGGGCGGCAGGCGCCGAATTCCTGCACCGCATCGCAGGGGACGACCGATTGCGGGTGCTGCTCGTGAACGCGACGTCGGACGTTTTTTCCGCAGGCGCCGATATCAAGGACTTCCAGTCGTCGAAGGATGCGGGCCGACCGTTCCACAACTTCCTTGATGAATTCACGAACTTTCCCAAGCCGATCGTCGGAGCCGTCAATGGTGCTGCGGTCGGATCTGGTTTCACGATTCTCGCCTACGTCGACGTGCTTTTGGCGAGTCGCAACGCGCGGTTCCGTGCTCCTTTCGTGCAGATGGGTCTCGTCCCCGAGGCAGGTAGCAGCCGGATGCTGCCTGAACTGCTTGGATGGCAAGCGGCAGCAGATCTCATGTTCACCTCCGGATGGCTCTCGGCCGAGGAGGCGTTCCGGCTCGGATTCGTGCGCGAGCTTGTCGACCCCGAGGAGTTGCAGGGTCTGGCTCGGGCGCGCGCAGAACACATCGCGTCGATGCCGCTGGAGTCCCTGATGGCGACAAAACGTCTGCTGCTCGATGGACGAACCGGGATCGGGGAGGTTCGCCAGCGCGAATCGGCCCTCTTTCGGGAACGTCTTGCATCAAGGGAGGAACATCAATGAGAGGAATGTGTGAAGGCCGGGTCTGCGTGGTCACCGGAGCCGGTAGAGGGATAGGGCGCGAACATGCCCTTGCTCTGGGCTCGCGCGGCGCACGGGTCGTGGTCAACGATGTCGGTGCCGGCGTTGACGGCATGGGCGATGATGCGACTCCGGCTGATGAGGTGGTCGAAGCGATCATCGCGGGTGGGGGAGAGGCGATTGCTAATCACGACGACATCTCGACCTGGAATGGGGCCGAGAGCCTCATCCGCAGCGCGGTCGAGACTTTCGGTCGGTTGGACGTCGTCGTCAACAACGCGGGGATCCTGCGGGATCGAAAGATCGTGAGCATGACCGAAAACGACTGGGATTCGGTCATTGCCGTACATCTCAAGGGAACGTTCTGCGTCACTCGTCACGCCGCTACGTACTGGAAGGGCGAGTTCGATGAAGGTCGGATGAACGATGCCCGGGTGATCAACACGACGTCATCGTCCGGTCTCTTCGGAAACCCTGGGCAGGCAAATTATGGAGCGGCCAAGGCCGGCATAGCCTCGTTCACGGTTATCGCCGCTATGGAGCTTGCCCGTTATGGAGTCACGGTAAATGCCATTTCGCCAGGGGCCCTGACACGCATGACCGATGGCCTCCAACTTGACCAGGAGATGAAGAGGCGATGGGACCCAGCTCTGGTTTCCCCGGCAGTGTGCTGGTTAGCTTCGGTTGCCTCGAGCGATGTCACAGGTCAGGTGATCGAGTCCTCCGGCCTTGCGCTTGGCGTGTTCGAGGGATGGCACCGGGGTCCCCGTGGTGAGGCCGTTCTGACCGGCGAGGATGTCGAGGCTGCGCTTCGTCCTCTTCTTGCTGCAACTCGACCCCCGCAATCGATTCGCTGAGTCTGCCTGCGGCATGGGCCCGGTGATTCGGGTCGGTTGCCCCTTTGGCACCGATTCCCACGTCGCTCGTGTTCGTGCTTTTCATTGTTGCCATGATTACCTAGTTGCGTTAAGGTGAGACGAGAGTCACAGGGGGCTCCTCAGGTTGTCTTTTCAGACGCCGTCCATAACAAGAAGAGGTTGACTATGCGTAAACGTCGTTTAGGGCTGGGGCTGCTCGCAGTTCTGGCTCTCGTTGCTGCGTCATGCGGCAGTTCTAGTGATTCCAACAAGACTCCGACCACCAAGCCGGCGAAGGTCGGAGGCTCAGTCGTGATCGTGGGCCCGGATGCCCAGAGCCTCGATCCCGTAAAGGTCATCAACACAGCGACTCAAGGCGCCGACGTCCTCCAAGCCGTTTACGACGCGCTTTATACGCTGACGCCGGGCACGAGCGAGTTCAACCCGCGAATCGCTACATCGTTCACATCAACCGATGGTTTGACATGGACGCTCACCCTCAGAGACGGTGTGAAGTTCTCCGATGGCACGGCACTTGATGCCGAAGCCGTGAAGTTCAACTGGGAACGGTCGAAGACCAATACGAAAGCCACGTCTTTCGGTCAGTTGATGAATGTCGAGTCGTTTACGGTAACGAGCCCGACGGTGTTGACCGTGAAGCTCAAGACCGTTAACCGCCAGTTCGTACAGATTCCCCCGGTCGTGAACCTCAACTGGATTGCTTCGCCTACGGCTGTCAAGGCCCAGGGTGACACCTACGGTTCCGATGCGAAGGCAGTCGGCGCCGGTCCGTTCACCGTGAAGTCCCGTACCCCGTCGACCGAGACCGTGGTTGTCCGCAATGCCACCTATTGGCAGGCAGGACTTCCCAAGCTTGACCAGATGACGTTTAAGGCCGTTATTGATGTTCAACAGGCCACTGATTCTGTTATTTCGGGTCAGGCTCAGCTTTACACCTTCGCCGTCGGTGAGTCTGTGAACCAGGCGACGGATGCAGGGATGCAGACCCAGATCTGGAACGAGAATCAGGGCGCGACGTCGATGCTGTTCAACCAGAACAAGCCTCCGTTCAACGATGTGAAAGCCCGCAAAGCTGTCACACTGGCGCTTGATATCGACCAGATGCTCGATGTTGTGACGCTGAACACTGAGACTCGTGCTCTGTCGATGTTCCAGGAGAGCTCGCCGTTCTACAACGCCAAGTACAACTTCCCTAAGCCCGATGCGGTTCAGGCTCAGAAGTTGTTTGACGAACTTGCAGCCGCGAACGGTGGACAGCCGCTTACGTTCACCATGGCGGTTTCAACGAATACGGCAAACAAGGCTCGTGTGACGCAGTTGCAGACGCAACTCCTCAAGTACAAGAACGTCAAGGCCGAATTGAAGGTCATCGACGGTCCGCAGTACGGAACTGCTCTTTTCGCCGGTGATTTCAACATGGCGCTCTATGCCATTGCTTCTCCGGATCCGGAACCGCAGTTCGCGCAGTTGTCGTCGACGTACTACGTAAAGATTGCCGACATGAAGAGCGCTGCCGGCGACGCTGCGCTTCTCGCCGGTGTGCAGGCGACCGACATTGCCGGCCGCAAGGTTGCATACGACAACCTCCAGCAAGTACTGCTTGACACGTACGCCGAGCTCTGGATGTACCGGAACGTCGTTCGGGCGATCTACAGCCCGAATACGACAGGACTTGTCACCTACGGTCAGGGATCGCACCTGTTCGACCAGTACGGATTGGTCGAATAAGGATTCGGTTCAGTACTGAATGAGTGGGCCGTGTCCGGCAACAGCAAGAACTGGTGAGTGCAGCCCTTCTGCACCAGGTTGTGTCCCCATGGGGCCTTCCGACACCGGTTGGGACTGATTGCCGGTCACGGCCACCTCTGTATTGAGAGTCTCCGCGAGAGGCTCCGCAGATTTGATACCAACGACAACTGATCAACTTCCGGAGGTTTGGTGACAACGGAACAGCGTGACGAGATTGGACGCACCGGTTCTGTCACAAACGCGACGGAACGGGCAGCCGACAGCCCAGGAATCAGGGAACGGCTCTCCGGTCCCTCCAGATTTATCGTGTTCAAGATCGGACGAGCGCTGCTTGTCGTTGTTGCAGCGACGATGCTCACCCAGTGGCTGCTCGGTCTGGCCCCTGGAGGCGTAGCGCAGACAATTCTCGGCGAATCGGGTACACCGGAGAACGTCGCTGCACTCAACGCTGAACTCGGGCTTGATCGGCCATTCTTCGTGCAATATTTCGACTGGTTAGGCAACGTCCTACACGGTGACTTCGGTAAGTCGCCGATCACCAGTCTTCCTGTATTCGATCAGATTATTAAGGCGATTCCAGTCACCCTTGAACTGGTAATACTTTCGGTTTCCATGGCCCTGATTCTGGCGGTCACGGCCGCGTACTTTGCCGCCCGACGCCCCGGCGGTCTCGTTGACCGGATCCTTGGGTCGATCACCTCTGCATCGTTGTCGGTACCAACGTTCGTTCTCGGGCCAGTCCTGCTGTATTTCCTTGCTGTAAAAGCGAACCTGTTTCCGATCACCGGCTGGGTTCCGCTTAGCAACGGAATAGCGGAGAACCTCCGCTCGGCGGTCCTCCCCGCAATGTGCGTCGCCATCCCTGAATTCGCTGTGTTCCAGCGACTGTTCCGCGGGGACCTCGTGTCGACGCTGCAGGAGGACTACATCGATGCAGCCCGAGCCCGAGGAATATCCGAGAGTCGTCTCCTGCGAGTGCACGCCTTTCGTCCAGCGTCTGTTTCTCTCGTCACCGTGACCGGTATCAGCATCGGCCGTTTGCTGGGTGGCACGGTGATCGTTGAGTCCTTGTTCGTTCTGCCCGGCGTCGGACAGTTGCTGGCGCAGTCGATCGTTAAGCGCGACTTGGTAATGGTCCAGGGGATCGTCGTCTTCATCGCGATTGCTTATGTAGTAATCAATCTCAGTGTCGACCTTCTTTATGGAGTGATCGATCCCAGGATTAGGGCTCGAGGCCGACGATGACCATTGACCAGACCGGAGTCGATAGCGAACTGTCTCGCGACTCACACATCAATCCCGATTCCCTTTTCGCCGCCGAGACTGCTGCGGAGTCGTCGCCTGTGCCGGCCAAGCGACGACGTCGAAGCCTGGTGTTCTGGGTGGCATCTGGGTGGGTGACGATCGTCTTCTTGGCGGCGCTGTTCGCCGATCTGCTGCCATTGCCGCCGTTCGCCGAAGCCATCGGACCGCCCCGAATCGGACCGTTCCAACAGTTCGGCGACGGGATGATTCTGGGAACCGATCCATTCGGTCGCAGCAATCTCTCGCGGGTGATCTATGGGGCTCGTGTATCCATGATCATCGGAGTGGTCGCCGCCGCGGTCGGTTTGCTGGTTGGTGGTGCCGTGGGGCTCTTGTCCGGCTATCTCAAAGGTTGGACCGATCGCACCTCGTCGTTCTTCGTCGACACGTTGTTGGCATTCCCGCCGCTGGTGATGCTCCTGACGATCACGGCGGTACTGCAACCCAAGGTGTCGACAATCCTGATCGGTCTCTCGATTCTCGTGATTCCTACCTTTGTGCGTCTCGAGCGGGCGGCGGCGATGTCGTGGTCGGAACGCCCGTTCGTTCTGGCAGCACGCTCGTATGGAACTAAGGATTTCCGGATAGCGGTGCGGCACATTCTTCCGAATTCGGTGTTGACGCTCGTCACCTATGTGCCGACGGTCATCTCCGCGATGATTGTGGCCGAAGGATCGTTGAGCTTCCTGGGACTTGGCATCCCATCGCCGACTCCGAGCTGGGGAGGCATGATCGCAGAAGGAAAGTCGGTGCTTCGTATCGCTCCAAGTGTGATCTTCGTCCCCGCCGCTGTGGTGTTCCTTACGGTGCTCTCTTTTAATCTCATCGGCGAGCACGTACGTGCGCGCTTCGACACGCGAACGAAAAGCTGATGGCCGACGCAAATCCGAAAAACACGAGTCTCAACCCGGATGGAACCGACGCGATGGCTGCTGCGAGCAACATGAAATTGCCAACCGGGAAGCCGCTGCTCGAAGTCGAGAACCTGCGGACCGGTATCGTCACCGAGCGCGGGGTCGTACGCGCTGTCGACGGCGTGAGTTTCACCCTTCAGCGCGGCCGAACTGTAGGCATTGTGGGCGAGTCCGGTGCTGGAAAGACGATGCTCGCTCGCTCGATTATGGGACTGTTGCCCACGAACGACATCATCCGCGAGGGCAGCGTTCGACTCGACGGCGACGAGATTCTCGGTCGTTCCCGCAAGGAGATGCGTTCTTTTTGGGGTACAGAAATGTCAATGGTTCCGCAGGATCCGATGACTTCGCTCAATCCGGTTCGACGAATCGGTGCGCAGATCATGGAGCCCTTGCGTATCCGGCTTGGCCTCGATCGTCGCGAGGCAAAAGCGACCGCTCTCGCGCTCCTCGACTCGGTGCGGATACCCGATCCCGAGAAGCGTCTACGCGAGTACCCCCATCAGTTGTCGGGTGGTATGCGCCAACGAGTCGTGATTGCCGCCGCACTCGCCTGCGGCCCCCGTCTCCTGTTTGCCGATGAGCCGACCACCGCTCTTGATGTAACCGTCCAGGCTCAGATCCTGAACCTTTTGGGGCGCATACGCGAGGAACGCCATATGGCGATCATGCTGGTCACTCATGATCTTGGAGTTGTAGCCAACCACACCGACGAAATCATCGTGATGTACGCGGGTCGTGTTGTCGAACGGGCGCCGACAAAAGTCCTGTTCACTGAGATGCGAATGCCGTACACAGCGGCATTGCTCGCGTCGATCCCAAGGCTCGATACGCCCGTGCATACCAAACTTGAGGTGATTTCAGGGCGACCGGCTGATCTCTCCACCTTGGCGACCGGATGCAGATTCGCTCCGCGATGCCAATTCGCCGATCAGCAATGCCTCGATTCCGAGCCGCCGCTTTCACCGGGCACCTCGGAGGGCCACGAGTTTCGTTGCTGGCATCCACTCGATCCACCGAAGCTGTCCCGTCCGACGGTGGCGGCCGCAACTGCCGTCAACCACGACGATGCGCAGGGAGTCTGACATGAGTAGTCCCGGAACAAGCCATCTGCGCGACGACGCGCTTGTGAGTGTGCGCGACGTTGTTGTCGAGTTTCCTGTCGGACGCTCGGGAGCGAAGGTCCACGCAGTGAGTGGGGTGAGTCTTGATATTCGCAAGGGCGAGACTCTCGGCCTCGTCGGCGAGTCGGGTTGCGGAAAGTCGACCCTTGGACGCGCGCTTTTGCAGCTGCCGCGGCCCACGAGTGGATCCGTGATCTTCGACGGAACTGAGCTCACCAAACTTTCCGAGCGTGACCTGAGGGTGGAACGCCGCAGAATCCAGATGATTTTCCAGGATCCGATTTCCTCTCTCAATCCTCGCCAACGGGTCGGACAGATCGTTTCTGATCCGCTTGATGTATGGAAAGAGGGGACCTCGGATGAGCGGCGCGCTCGCGTTGTGGAGGTACTCGAGGCTGTCGGTCTCGATCCAGAGACCGCTATGGACCGCAGACCCCACGAGTTCTCGGGGGGTCAGTGCCAACGCATCTCCATCGCCCGCTGCCTGATACTTGGGCCCGAAGTGATCATCTGCGATGAACCGGTTTCGGCATTGGACGTATCGGTTCAGGCCCAGATACTCAATCTCCTCGAGGAGATGAAGGAACGATTCGATCTGACGATGCTCTTCATCGCCCACGATCTCGCCGTTGTTCGTAACATCAGCGACCGTATTGCGGTGATGTACCTCGGGAAGATCTGTGAGGTTGCCCCGTCGTCGATTTTGCACGAATCACCGTTCCATCCGTACACGGACGGACTTCTACGCTCGATTCCCGTTCCCGATCCGATGCACGTCGCCGATAAGGATGCGGAGATGGCCGGCGAGTTGCCATCCCCGCTGGCGCCTCCGAGTGGTTGTCGGTTCCGAACAAGGTGTCCGCGGGCCCAAGAACGCTGTGCAACTGAGGAACCGTTGCTTCGTGAGTTGGCTCCTGATCACCATGTTGCCTGCCATTTCCCGCTCGACCCGGCCTGAGGCTCGTCGCGGCACAGCAGGTGGACCAGTTCGACTTATGACTGTCGAGTCATGACTACAGGAGTTGCTGATGGGTTTCGACCTGGGATTGTCCGAAGACCAGGTAGCGATACGTGAACTGTTCGACGGATTCTTTACCCGTGAGGCAGGCGCCGCAGTAGTCAGAGCCGCCGAGCCTCTTGGATTCGACCAACGACTCTGGGAGAAATGTTGTGAGCTCGGCGCGCCCGGCATGGGCGTAGACGAGGTCCACGGTGGCGGCGGCGCCAGTCTCTCGGACCTTGTGGTGCTCGCCGAGTCCCTCGGCGCGGCGATCGCCCCGATTCCTCTTCTTGACCACGTTGTTGCCGCCAGATTTCTGCCGGATCCAGATGTCGTATCGGGCTCCGCCATCGCCGCGCTCGCGCTTTCACCGGCCGATTCACAGGGTATCTGGCGCCTTGTACCTACCGGCGCAGTGGCGGATGTTGTGATTGGTATCGATCGTGACGAACTCGTCGCGGTTCGTTCGCCTGCTCCGGGAGTAGCGCCCCGTAATCACGGAGCGCAACCCATCGCCGACAGGTCCGCACGCGTTGGCGACCGCAAGGTTCTCGGATCCATCGAAGACATGGGAAACGCTCTCGACGTCTGGCGGACGCTCACCTCGGCTGCCCTTGTCGGTATCGCCGATCGGGCGCTCGCTATGGGTGTCGCCTATGTGATGGAGCGTTCACAGTTCGGCGTGCCAATTGGGTCGTTTCAATCCGTGCAGCATGGTCTTGCCGATCTTCCGGTTCTCGTCGATGGGGGGCGCATGCTCTGCCACAAGGCAGCGTGGGCCGCCGGTCTGGATACCCGAGGGGTAATTGATGTCGATGCGAACGATTACACCGATTTCTCTGTTCTTGCATCGATGGCTTTCATCTTCGCTGGCGAAGCGGCCGCTACGGCCACTGATCGAAGTTTGCATTTTCACGGGGGCTATGGCTTTGCCGAGGAATACGACATTCAGCTCTATTACCGACGCGCACGCGGCTGGCGCCTGATCGCTGGCGATCCACGTCATGACCAACTCGAACTGGCCGACCGGCTGTTCGGCCGACCGAGAGGAAACTGATCCCTGTGGATTTCACACTGTCGGACGAGGTCCTCGAATTCCGTACTGCAATACGGTCGATCATTGCGCAGACCGTCACACCTGAAGTCGTCGATGAAATGCATCGATCCGGCACCTTTGATCTACCTGCTCTGAATCTTGCGCTCGGCGCGGCTGGTTACATCGAGCGGGCGGTACCGGGGTTGGGCAAAGGCGACCCGGTAGAGCTCTGGGTGCTCTTCAACGAACTTGAAAAGGCCGGCGCTCCGTTCGACGGCCTCGCCATCAACATCATGATTGCGGGCGTCGTTCTTTCGGTCGGAACCGACGAACAGAAGGCGCGGATTCTCCCTTCGATTATCTCGGGCGAGGCTGGGGTGTGCATGGGCTACAGCGAGCCGGATCACGGTTCGGATGTCGCCTCCATCACGACGCGTGCGATTCGTGATGGCGACGAGTGGATCATTAACGGCGCCAAGATGTGGACAACCATGGCTCACAAGGCGACTTGGCTGATCCTGCTCACGCGTACGAACACGGAAGTGCCGAAGCACAAGGGACTGACGATGTTCATCATGCCGATGGACACTCCCGGTATCACCGTTGAGCCGGTTCACACGATGGCGACGGAGCGCACGAATGCGACTTGGTACGACGACGTGTGCGTCGGCGACGAAGCCATCTTGGGCGAGGTCAACTCCGGGTGGAGGACGATGACGGTTGCGCTTGCATTCGAGCGGGGCGTTATGGGGGGAACCAACGCGGGAGTCCCGTTGCTGCGACATTTCCGTAGATGGGCGGACGAGGTTGGTCTCAGTTCCGATCCGTTCGTGAGGAACCAGATGGTGCGGACGGCAATCGACATGCAGGTCGCTTCGCTGTTGACGCAGCGATCGGCGTGGATCGCCGGCAGCGGGGGGCTTCCGGGTCTCGAGGGATCGATGACGAAGTTGTTTGCAACCGAGGCCTATCAGCGTTCGGTTCGGGCGTTCCAGGAGATGGCTGGCTCATCTGGTCTCTTGCAGTTCCATGAGCCAGGAGCAGCCGCCGATGGTTTCATCGACTACGACGCGCGGCATGCACCCGTCACCACGATTTACGGTGGAACCAGTGAGATCCAGAGGAACAACATTGCCGAACGGCACTTGAAGCTGCCGAAGGCTCGTTGATCTAGGGGGTCACCGAGTATCTGCCACTGCCAATGACGGGTTCAGGACTGAGTAGGTTCCGAGTTCGCCGGAGCGTGGGCTCCAATGACCTCTGCCCCGAAACTGGCAATGAAATCGAGGGCCTCGGGGAGCGATTGTCCCTGACCATTGATAGTGAGCCAGGTGACGCCGATGGATTCAGCCTCCTCGATCCATTCCACGAAGTGTTTCGGCGCGTGCGGAGCATCGCGGTTGCTGTGGCCGATCTCGATCGGTTCGGTGCGGCCGATGGCGTCAGCTTTCGAACGCACATCCTCGATGAGAACGCGGAGATCCTCGAGGTTTTCGAGTGGGGGTGTTCGGTGCACAGATCCGGGGACGCGCATCTGGGGCATCGGCAACCATCCTTGGGCGCGTTCGACGACCCTGCGCCGCGTTAGGGCACTGTTGCCTCCGATCCATATCGGGGGACCAGGGATTTGGATCGGACGCGGCTGCATGACGGTGCCCCGCGCCGCGAAGTGGCGACCCTCATGGATGATCGGTTCGCCCGTCCAGGCATGCGCCAAAATGTCCATGGATTCGTCGAACAGAGCATTCCGCTCGTCGAAGTCGACGCCGAGAGCAGCAAACTCGCTCTTTAGGTAACCGGTTCCGACGCCGAGGATGAGGCGACCATCGCTCATCACATCGAGAGTCGCCGCGGCCTTGGCTAGGAGGAATGGGTTTCGGTAGGGGAGAACAGCAAGGTAGGTCAGTAGTTTGATCCGCTCGGTTGCGGCCGCAATGCCGGCGAGTCCGACGAACGGATCAAGAGCATCATGTCCGCCGGGGCTCTCTCGCCAGCGGTCGCTCGGTGCCGGATGTTCGTCGAGTGAGACGGCATCGAAACCGGAGGCCTCGGCGGCACGGGCGAGTTCCCGGTGCGCCGCTCCGGTAAGGAGCGAGGCGCTCGGGGGATACCAACGACCGGGGAAATAATACGCGAACTTCATACCTGCCCCCTGTTACCTGGCGCGGTTTCGTGGGCACCTGAGGGAAGTCCGAGTTGTAGAAACTCAGACGCGGAAGGGTCGTCGAGACTTCGAGATTCCCGACGGGCGATGACCCATGTTTCGAGTCGACGTACGAGATCCCATCGGTTCACCGACTGCCTCCAAACGCCGATATCGCCATCGGTTCGAGTGAATGTCGTGGCGTACCCAACAGCAACGGCAGCATCGCCGTCCACTCGAATTTCGAATGGGCCCATGACGTGTGCACACCCCGGCAGAATCGACTGATGTTCCGATCCGAGGACCATCTCGTGTATGCCTTCGGCGCCATCGATGATGATGTTCGTGTCGATGACGGTGAGTGAGTCACTCGTGTACAGCGCAGCAGTGCCGGATGCGTCGCCCGAATCGACCCCGAAGCCGTAGGCCACGAGCACCGATCGAATGTGAGCCTCGTCCTCAAGCATGCGGATTCGCCGCTCAAGGGTTGCCACTCGGTCCTCACTAGTCATGGATGCGTCATTGACGTTCGCCTTCCCCCGGGAACTCTGATCAATTACGTAGAATCGTATAATGTATCCGACATCTCGTCAGAACGAAATGTGCAGAGGACGAAAAACGATGATCACAGATGACGGAATTTCCCAGATGCGCAAGCGGATCGGCATCGCCCGACCGCACAGTGCTCCGCCTCACTTTCTGAGCCCCAACCAGGACGCCTTTCGACATGTGGCCGAGGCCTACGGAGATGACAATCCACTCTGGTGTGATGAGTCCTACGGCGCCGGTACCCGATGGGGAGGCCCGATCGCTTCGCCGCATCTGGTCGGAGGCGACACACTCATCGGCGAGGACGAGGTCACGCGTCTGGATGATGATGTCAAAGTCCTCATGAAGGGTGATCCTCTGGGCGGAGTTCATGCCTTCTATTCGGGATCGCATCGGGAATGGTGGCATCCGCTGGAGCCGAATTCGCGTGTTACTCGCCGGAACGCTCTCGTCGGCGTTCTCGACAAAGACGGACAGTTTGCTGGCCGTGCCGTCCACGAATGGTTCGCCGAGGTCTTCCGAGTCGCCGATGGCCCGATGTTGTCGGGCCAATACCGCTTGATGATTCGTGCAGAGCGCGAGAAGGCTGTCGAACGGAAGTCGAATGATGCTGTCGAGATCCTTCCGTACAGCGACGATGAGATTGCCGCGATCGACGAGGCCGTCGGCGGCGAGCGCGCCCGCCGGCGCGGCGCCGTTCCTCGTTGGTGGGAAGACGTTGCCGAGGGTGACGAGCTCTCCCCTTTGGTGAAGGGCCCGTTGCGAGTGACTGACATGGTGGTCTGGCATACGGGAATGGGGATGGGTCTCTATGGCGTCAAGGCTCTGCGGCTCGCGAATGACCAACGACGACGCATGCCGAAGTTCTTTAAGCCCGATTCGCTCAACATCCCCGATGTACAGCAGCGCGTGCACTGGGATGCCGAATGGGCCCACGAGGCGGGCAACCCCGCGAGTTACGACTACGGCCGCATGCGCGAAACGTGGCTCATCCATCTCTGCACGGACTGGATGGGAGACGACGCATGGTTATGGAAGCTCGATTGCCAGTTCCGCAAATTCAATTATGTGGGCGATACCCACTGGATGCGCGGTCGGGTGACGCGTAAGTACCTCACCGACGCTGGATCGCCCGCTGTGGATCTTGAAGTCTGGGGAGAGAATCAACGGGGCGAAACAACCACTCCTGGTCACGCAACCGTGCTGCTCCCATCGCACGAGTACGGCCCGGTTCAACTGCCATCGCCACCCGGCGAGTCTTCGACCTGTCAGGAGACACTCGATGCTCTTGCCGAGCGGTTCGCTGCCGATCAGTAGCGAGCCGAGCCGAGTTGCGGCCACGGCCCTCGGTATCGGTAGATCTGCTCAGTCGGATGATGAATCGGCGTAGAGCTCGATGAGCGTGCGACGGAGCACCTTGCCCACTTCGCTGCGAGGAAGTGCATCGACCCAGATGACGGCAGTGGGGGCCTTATAAGCCACCAGATGCGCGCGGCAATGCGTGATGACCGAATCGGTATCAGTGGGTTCGCCGACGAGGAACGCCACCGGAACCTCACCCAGACGTTCGTCAGGCACGCCAACCACGGCAGCATCGAGGACGCCGGGGAGCAATCGCAGTACTTCCTCGACAGCGTCGGGGTGGACCTTGTTACCTCCCCGATTGATCACGTCTCCGGCACGACCCTCGATCCACACGAACCCGTCGTCGTCGATTCGGGCAAGATCGCCAGTGTCGACGAATCCATCAGAATCCACCCGCTCCTCGATCCCGACTGCTGAGTTCGGTGGGCGAACGAGGAGATGGCCGCGCTCGTCGATTCTGATGGCCACGCCCGGATGAGGTCGGCCCACAGCGCCGATCTTCTCGGGAAACTCCTTGGCATCGGATGCTGTCCAGCCGATTACCTCACCAATTTCGGCTTGGCCATAACCATTAAGGACGTGGACGGGAAATTTCGCCGCGAATCGTCCGGCCTGTAGCGGCGAGAGCGGGGCAGTGATGGATCGGACGTACTTCAGTGGGCTGAGATCGGTAACCGAGGAGTCGGTGAGCATCGCCATTGCCGCGGGAGGTAAGACGGTCGAACGAATGGCGAAGCGGCGAACGAGTTCGGCGAACGCCTCCGGCTCAAACTTTTCCATCATGACGAGGGCAGCTCCGGCTCGAAGCCCGAACAGGGCGTTGTAGATACCGGCATTGAGTGCCATCGAGACAGGGATGAGATTGGGAGTTGGCTCGCGATCGCTGGCGCCACCTGATCGCAGCGGACCCAAAACTCGATCGAGTAACTCGACGTATGCGGTGTGGGTGTGCAGGATCGGCTTAGGCCGACCGGTTGTGCCTGATGTCCAAACCACAAAAGCAACGTCATCGGCGAACAACTGTGGCTCGCCGTCCACGGTGGTGTTGCCTTCTGTTGTGACGAGGAGCCGTGGTTGGGTCTGCGTCAGCACGTCGCGCACTTCCGCGTCGGGGAGCCGCGGATTTAAGGGAACGTACACACCACCAGCAAGCCAGATCGCCGCCATCGTGCACACGAGTTCTGGACCGTTCGGCAGCATGACCGCGACGCCCTCGCCGGTTTCGATCGCGAGTCCCTCGGTCAATTCGAGCACCCGGGTGCGGGCCTGTCCTTTGTTCATTGACTGGTCGACGGTGTGCAACAGGTCGCGATCATCGGGAAAGGGGTGGTCGATGAGCAGTGAAGAGAGATTCAAGCGGGGTGGTGTGGGCAAGATTCTGTCGATTCTCAGAGGAGTTCGAGAACTAGGGCTGAACGTGTGCCGTCGCCGTATCAGTCAGCTGGGTCCAGATCGGATTGTGTAGGAACGAGATCCGCCCATTGTGCGTCGCGCTTTTCGGCGAATGCTCGGGGGCCTTCTTCTTGATCGGGGTGGCCCCAGAGGGAGACGAGATCAGCGGCGCCGGCTCGGCAGGCGTCGGTGAGTCCGAGTTCGAGAGCGCGCCACAGTGCTCGTTTGCTGGCGGCCATGGCGGCGGGTGAGTTCCGTGCGATCTTTTCGGCGAGTTCCTGCGCGGCTTCGCGTAAGCGCTCGGGTGGATCGACGATCTCGCTGATCATGCCGAGTTCGTAGGCGCGTTGTGCTGACATGCGTTCATGACGTCCGAGAAGTGCCATGCGCATGACGGCCTCAAACGGCATCTTGCGCAGGAGACCGATGGCTTCGATGGCAACGACCTGTCCTACCGATACATGCGGATCGAAGAACTGTGCGTCACTGGCGGCGATGACGATGTCGGCGTCGGCCACCCAATGGAACGCGCCGCCGGCGCAGAGGCCGTTAACCGCCGTGATCACCGGTTTCTGCACGTTCTGATGCCATGCCGTGAAGTGGATGTCGAAGTTTTCCATCGACTCGCGGTAGCGCTCCATGCCGACTCCGTCGGAGGCGATCTCGGAGACATCGACGCCCGTTTGAAAAGCACGGCCCTCGCCGGTGTGCACGATGACGCGGACCGTTGGATCAGCATCAAGTTCGAGCCACGCGTCGGCGAATTCGTCGCGCATGGTGTTGTTCATGGCATTCAATTGCTCGGGGCGATTGTTGATTAGCCATCCCACTGCACCGTGCCGCTCGACCTTGAGACATGTGTAGTTGCCGTATGACATCTTCATCATCCTTCTTCCGGCGCGTACGCCATCGGTTCGGTGCGCCATTGTGCGTCGCGCTTTTCGGCGAATGCTCGGGGGCCTTCTTCTTGATCGGGGTGGCCCCAGAGGGAGACGAGATCAGCGGCGCCGGCTCGGCAGGCGTCGGTGAGTCCGAGTTCGAGAGCGCGCCACAGTGCTCGTTTGCTGGCGGCCATGGCGGCGGGTGAGTTCCGTGCGATCTTTTCGGCGAGTTCCTGCGCGGCTTCGCGTAAGCGCTCGGGTGGATCGACGATCTCGCTGATCATGCCGAGTTCGTAGGCGCGTTGTGCTGACATGCGTTCATGACGTCCGAGAAGTGCCATGCGCATGACGGCCTCAAACGGCATCTTGCGAGCAAGTCCGATCACTTCGAAAGCGGTCACCTGTCCCACTGATACGTGCGGATCCAGGAATGTTGCGTCACTCGCAGCAATCACGATGTCGGCGTCGGCAATGAAGTGGAGACCACCTCCGGCACACGAGCCGTTTACCGCTGCGATCACCGGGGTCGCGACATCGTTGTGCCATGCGCTGAGTTGAAGTTCGGCACGTTTGGTTCTCCGGGACTGGTCCCGCAATGCTTCAGGATCTCGGCTCAGTTGCACCACGTCGAGCCCGGTTTGGAAGTTTCGACCGGCCCCGGTGTTGACGATGACTCGGACGGCGGGATCGTCATCGAGTTCTCGCCAAGCGAGGGGCAGTTCACTCAGCATCTGTGCGTCCATGGCATTACCCACATCTGGTCGATCGAAGATCAACCAACCCACGTGACCGTGACGTTCGATCTGGAGCGTCCCGTAGGGGGAAGACATTGCGATCAGCTACGCGGCGTGTCGCGCCACGCCGCGTCCTGCCAAGGATCCGGTTCACGGGGAAGGCCGAGCACCCGTTCACCGATGATGTTTTTGTTCACTTCGGTGGTTCCGCCCTCGATGGTGTTGGCACGGCTCCGCAACATTCCCTTCACCTCGCGGGGGAGGTTGAGACCGTAAATCTCAGCCGGATTGTGATCGGCCCCCGATGGTTCGGATGGTGTATTCACGTCCCAAGCGATGGCACGGGAACCCAATAGATCGGTTGCCAAAACCTGGATGCGCTGGTTCAACGAACCCTGATGCACCTTGCCGATCGAGCTTTCCGGTCCAGGCGCGCGGCCTGCTTTGAGACCGGCACGAGTCCGCTGGTTCGTCCACCCTCGGATGCGCTCTTCGGAGTAGACCTTCATGATCGACTGACGGACCACAGGATCGGACCAACCATCCTGCAAACCGACGGCATCGTTCTCGCGTGCAATCTGGATGAGACGATCAGCACCAGATCCGCCGATCCGGTCGACTCCGCCCGAACCTGAGCCAGCCACCATTTGGCGTTCGCCGGAAAGTGTCGCGTTTGCCACACGCCAACCATCGCCGATGGCCCCGACGCGTTGAAAGTCTGGCACCCGAACCTGGTCGAGGAACGTCTCGTTGAAGTCAACTTCGCCGGTGATGTGTCGGAGTGCTCGTACCTCGACGCCGGTCTCGTGCAGGCCGACCAGAAAGAAGGTGATGCCCTTGCGTTTGGGAAGATCGGGATCGGTTCGTGCCAGAAGAACGCCGAAGTCGGCGTTGTGGGCCCACGTGCTCCAGACCTTCTGACCAGTCAGAATCCAGTCATCGCCATCTCGCTCAGCGCGGGTCGCTAGTGAGGCCAGATCGGAACCGGCGCCAGGTTCGCTAAATAGTTGGCACCAGACTTCCTCGTTGCGCACCATCGGTGGAAGGAAGCGCAGTCGCTGTTCTTCGGTTCCATGGGCGAACAACGCCGGCGCAGCCAAGTTGAGTCCGAGAGGGTTGAGGCGGCCAAGGTTGAATGGCGACAATTCAGCTTCTACGGCCCGCGCAACGCCGGGGGAGAGGTCGAGTCCGCCGTAGGCAACCGGCCACGTCGCGACGGCCAAGCCTGACCGGGCGAAGTTCGGATACCACTCGTGGTACTCGGCGAATGGCCGGATTTTTCGTATCGCTGCAGCACCGCCGCGTTGAGCGGCCTTCTGCCATTCCGAAGGCACATTCGTCGAGATCCATTGCCGTACCGCTGCGATTGCCGTGTCTACGTCCGCTCCCGGAGTCATGGCCAGTTCGGCAACGCGGCCATTCGTCGGTTCGGGTTGTCCCGGCATGCTCAACGTCCCTTGAACTCAGGTGGACGCTTTTCCTGAAATGCTGCAAGGCCTTCTTTAAAGTCCTGACTGCGAGAGGAGATTTCCATTGAGAATGCCTCAGCCTGCAGGTGCTCGTCGAGCGACGCAGTTCGGCCGGAGTTCATGAGCGACTTCGCGAGACCGATTGCCACAGTGGGGCTGGCGGCCAGAGTCGCGATCAGTTGTTCCGCCCCGGAGTCCAGATCGGCGGGTGCGAAGGCGGCGTGAATCATTCCCCACGCCGCAGCCTCGGATCCCGAGACGGTTCGTCCAAGCAGGATCATGTCGCGAGCTCGAATCTCCCCGATTCGTTTCGGCAGCATCCAGCTCACGCCGCTGTCGGGGGTGAAAGCCCGTTCGGTGAAGGGTGCCCAGAACTTTGCATCATCGGAACTCACGGTGAAGTCCGCAGCAAGAGCAAGTGCGAGACCGATGCCGGCGGTCCATCCACGCGCGACGCAAACGATTGGTGTCTGGGTTCGCAGCATGAGCGGAATCAGACGGTGCGCTTGTGATGGCAGTCGGCGCTGGATGCTTCCAACTCGCGGCCGGGGAGCTTCACCACTGTTGCGACTCACGATGTCGAACCCGGAGCAGAAGTGCTCACCCTGACCGGAAAGCACGATCACCCGGACGCTTTCGTCGATCGCTGCCCATTCGATGGCGTCGATCAACGCCGCGACGATCTCGTCGTCGAGGGCATTGCGCCGATCGGGTTTGGTCACCTCGAGTCGGAGCACCGAACTCGACAAGGCGATCGACAATCCGGGAATCTGTTGGGGTATCTTCACATCGCATACTGTATACAGATACAGCGATTCCGGTCTCGCCTCCCCGATCGATGCCCTCGCTGACCGACTCGGGAGACAGTGGTCCCGGATCAAGAAGAATGGACGTAATGGACCGACGAAGTAGCGGTGATCAGGTTGCAGCCCACATACGTCGGATGGTGTTCGATGGCGCCGTGCGGCCCGGAGATCGCATTCGGCAGGATGACATTGCCGCCGAACTCGGTGTCAGTCGCATTCCAGTCCGGGAGGCTGTCATTGCGCTCGATCGGGAGGGCTGGGTCACGATTGAGCCACATCGTGGAGCATTCGTTAACGGGCTCGACCCCGACTACGTGCGTGATCATTACGAACTCTTCGGCTTGCTCTTCGGTCTGACTGCGGCCCGGGCTGTCAATCGGGCCGATGGTGCCGAGCTTGGTGAAATTCTCGAATCCGCTGCAGCGGTTGAGGCGGCTACCGATCCTGCTGTGTTCAATACCGCGAACCATGCCTTGCTGCGACTACTCACCCAGGTTGCTGCTGCGCCGCGAATCGCGTCAGTGGCACGAGTGATGACCAGCATTGTTCCGGGCAACTTCTTTGAGGAGGTGCCGGGTGCTCTCGACATTCAACGTCGTGGGGTGGGTTCCATTGCAGTGGCGCTGAGGGCCCGGGATTCGGCGAAGGCATCTGCAGAGTTCAAAACCATGCTCGGGTTGCAGGGCGAGGCAGTCATCACCTTGCTCGATAAACGCGGGCTTTTCTCGGCCCCGATCTAGACTGAATCATATATCCAATTTCCGGAATCTTCCCTGTTCCGATGGAGCATGCGGTTGATTTCTCCTTGCCCTCAAGCCCACTGCGAGCGTGTACCGATGTCAGACGAAGTGTTTGAACCTGAGGACCTCCCTCTGACCGTGGCCGGTGCACTCGAGCGGGCGGCACGTCTTTTCCCGGAGCAGGAAGCCCTGGTCGACGGTGAGACCCGTTTGAATTATCCGCAACTTCTCGAAGCGGCCGACGAGGCTGGCCGAGCGCTTATGGCGACCGGCATCGAGCCCGGTGACCGGGTGGCGATCTGGGCTCAGAACATCGCCGAATGGGTCATCGCAGCTTCGGCTGTCCATCGCGTTGGCGCCGTGTTAGTTCCCCTCAACACCCGGTTTAAGGGCCCCGAGGCCGCCTTCATCCTCAACAATTCGCAAGCACGCCTGTTATTCACGGTCACGGATTTCCTCGACACGGACTATTTGGAGTTGCTCGGCGATCGGGCGCTCGTGCCCTCCATCGAGGAAGTCATCGTGATGCGCGGCCCGGTTCGCGAGTCGAGTACAAGTTGGGCAGCATTTCTCGATCGCGCATCCTCTGTCCCGCCCGGGGCGGCAGCCGAACGGGCGAGTGCCATTGGTGAGGATGATCTCTGCGACATCCTGTTCACGTCCGGTACCACCGGCGCTCCGAAAGGGGCGATGCTCCAGCACCGAGCGAGTGTGCGAGCGTTCTGGGCTTGGAGCTCAGTGGTGGGAGTTCAGGAGGGTGATCGATACCTAATCATCAACCCTTTCTTCCATGCCTTTGGTCTCAAGTCGGGGATCCTGGCCAGTTTCCTGAAGGGCGCAACCATCGTGCCCCATCCGATATTCGACGTCCCGTCGGTGATGGCCCGCGTTGAAGAGGAGAGCATTACCTTCCTCCCCGGGCCACCAGCGATCTACCAGACGATTCTTGACCACCCCGATCTCGACAAGTTCGATCTCTCCACCCTCCGGCTGGCGGTTACCGGAGCCGCTGCAGTTCCGGTGGAGATGATCAGACGGATGCGTGAAGAGCTGACGTTCCGCACGATTGTCACCGGGTATGGCCTCACCGAGGCGACCGGTATCGCGACGATGTGTCGCTACGACGATGATCCAGAGACAATTTCGCAGACGGCAGGACGTGCGATACCCGACGTAGAAGTACGGATCATTGATCCCGATGGTGCTCCGGTCGCGTCCGGAGTTCCCGGTGAAGTCGTGATCCGGGGTTACGTGGTCATGCGCGGTTTCTTCGCAAATCCTGAAGCCACTTCAGAAGCGATCGATCCGAACGGCTGGTTACACACTGGTGACATCGGCACGCTCGACTCGGACGGCAACTTGCGAATCACCGATCGCATCAAGGACATGTTCATCGTGGGTGGGTTCAATGCCTACCCAGCCGAGATCGAGGGGATCATGCTCGGTCATCCTGCGATCAACCAGGTGGCAATCGTCGGTGTTCCAGATCACCGGATGGGCGAGGTTGGAATGGCTTTCGTTGTTCTGCGACCGGGGATGTCAGTCGCCGAGGCGGAACTGGTCGCATGGTGCCGCGAACAGATGGCCAACTACAAGGTGCCCCGCCAATTCCGATTCGTCACGACTCTGCCGATGAACGCAAGCAACAAGGTTTTGAAATACCAACTCAGGGACGAGGCTGTCGCCGAAAGTGAAATAGACCCACCGGCGTCCGCATGAGCGACTACGCGGCGATCTCGCGTCCGGATGGACATCCGCTTGTGCGAGTCGATTTTGTCGACGGCGACGTGGCGGTTCTCACGCTTGCTGATCCGGGTCAACGCAATGCGCTCACGGTTGAAATGTCGATGGATCTGGCAGCAGCAGTCGAAGTTGCGCTGGGCGCGGGAGTTGGGGCGCTGGTGCTCTCAGCCGAGCCTCCGGTTTTCTGCTCCGGAGGACAGCTCGATGATTTGGTCACGCCGCGAGCTCCCCTTGAGACGGCCCACCTCGGTTTTCTCGCCATTTCGAATCTTCCGATCGTCACAATCGCTGCCGTTGACGGTGCGGCAATTGGTGCTGGGGTGAACCTGCCACTCGCGTGTGACGTCGTTTTGGCGGGTGAGAACGCGAGCTTCGATCCTCGATTACTTGATCTCGGGATTCATCCTGCCGGTGGTCATTACTGGCGGCTCACCCAGCGGATCGGCCGTCAGGGCGCGGTAGCGCTTTCGTTGTGTGGCGATGTGCTCACCGGGGCTGAAGCCGAAAACAAAGGCCTGGTCTGGCGCTCAATGCTTTCTTCCGAACTAATGCCTACCGCTCTGCGTTTCGCCCGGCGCGCAGCGGGACGTCCACGTGACGTGATGCTGCAGGCCAAGCGGACCCTCGATGAATCACTGACGGTTGTCGATTCCGAAGCGGCATTCGATCTCGAATTCGAATTGCAGCAGAAATCACTAGCTGATCCCGCGCTCGTCAATCGGGTCAGAGCTCTACAGGAACGACTCCGCCGGCGTACTTGACCGCCGTAGTCAGCGCCAGCGCGGGAGGTCGAGCAATTGCTCCGCCACGATCGTGCGTTGAATCTGCGCGGTGCCCCCGGCTATCGATGCGGCTCTTGAATAGAAATAGTCGGCTTGGATCTTTGGGCTCGCACCAGTCATTGCGGCGGCACCATGAAGGTCCATGGCTGCGTGATGTAAACGCTGTTCCACCAGTGTGCTCAGGAGTTTGTCAATGGACCCTTCCGGTCCCGGCGCTTCAGCATCGTTTCGCGCCGACAGACTGCGAAGGACATGGGAGCGGAGGACCTCGACCGCGACGTGGGAACGAGCAAGCAGCACTCGATCGGCCGGACTGGGATCGGTTCCGCGAAAATCGTCGACGAGTTCTCCCATGAGTCGCGCATATCGGGAGGAGAATCCGACATCGGCTGGTCCGCGTTCGTAGCCGACTGTGGTCATGGCAATGCGCCATCCGTCGCCAAGCGCGCCGACCACTGCGTCACAGGGAACCTGGACCTCAGTGAAGAACACTTCGTTGAACTCTGAATCGCCGTTCGATTGGGTTATGGGCCTCACGTCGATACCCGAACTGCGCATGTCGATGATGAGCATTGACATGCCGCTGTGCTTGGGGGCATCGGTGTCGGTACGAACGAGAAGAAGACACCAGTCGGCCCACGCTGCATCGCTCGTCCAGATCTTCTGTCCGGTAACGATGTAGTTGTCGCCAGATCGAACGGCAGACGTGGAGAGATTGGCGAGGTCGGATCCGGCATTCGGCTCGCTGAATCCCTGACACCAGACCTCGGCGCCGGAAAGTAACCCGGGTAAATACCGCTGCTTTTGAACTTCAGTGCCGTAATGGAGGATGGCCCGGCCCAGGAAACCAACATGAGGGACCGGTGGGGCGCCTGCCCTTCCGACCTCGTCATTCAGGAGCGCTTCGAAGGTGGCTGGGAGGTTCCGACCTCCATATTCCTCAGGCCATGACAGACCCATCCAGCCGCCGGCGTGCAGAGCAGCATGCCAGTCGGCCCAGAACATTGCGCGTCGGGGGCCGTTGATCGGCTCTGGCTCCCTCGGTTGGTTGGCGTCAAGCCACTCCCGCAACTGTGTGCGGAACAGGGCCGCTTCTGCGTCATCGCTGAAATCCATCACTGGTTCACAGGTCGATCCACGAGGAGTGCGGCGATTTCCCCGAAGTGGTGGTCCTCGTTGCCGAACAGGCCACGCGACAGCAGCACGCGACGCTGAAGATAGTGGACCGGACATTCCCAGGTGATCCCGGTTCCACCCCATACCTGGATAGCGGCCTCGACAACCTCGAGCGCCACCTCGGAGCACCACGCTTTCGCAATGCGAGCGACATGCAGCGCCTCTGTAGCTGGTTGGGCGTCGACAGCCCAGGCAGCGTTCCAGCAGATACTGCGCGCTGCTTCCACTGACACGAGCGCGTCGGCACACATGTGCTGGACGGCCTGAAAACTCCCGATGGGGCGGCCGAATTGTTCGCGCTCCCGGGCATGTCCTACGGCACTGTCGAGCGCAGCGTGCATGGCCCCGAGCAGGTCCGCGCAGGTCAGCGCGAGTGCAAATGCGTGCCAACGTGTGACAGCGTCATCACCGATGTCGGCGATCTCGCGCTGGATGGAGTCGATGGCTGATACGGGGCGCATGAGGTCGATGCTCTCGAGGGCAGGACCAGCGCGACCGACAACCACCATCGAACCGCGTAAACCGATCGCCAATTGAGAGGGCCTTGCGTCGATGACCAACTCGGGCTCTCCGTCATGCATCAACCGCGAATCGACGATAACTCCGGCAGGTTCTCCAGAGAGAATGGCTCGCATGGTCTCGGCGCCGGCGTCTCCCGTGGCATCCAGCAGCCGAAGGGCTAGAGCGGATCCGAGGAAGGGAACCGGGAGTGGCCCGCGCGCAAATTGTTCAGCAACGAGCCCTGCGTCGATGGCCTGACCTCCGCTCCCACCACGAGATTCGCCGATTCCGAGTCCGAGACATCCCGTCTCGACGACAAGTTGCCAGGCATCTTGGGCAATGGGGCATGGGGATCCGGGAAGGGCGCTGGCTGCTGCCGACGTAGCGATGCCACGGGCGAGGCCCTGGAGCATCACGCGTTCATCGGAAAGCACGACTTTGGTCACTGTCGAATCCTTCTCACATTCACGAGTGTGTCATGCCACAGCCGCCAACGGTCACCTGCACGAGGCCCAGATGGACTGAAGGTTCAGGAACGTGCGGAGCTCGTGGTTCCGGACGACCCAGAGCGTCTTCCGGCAGCCTTGGCCTGTATCGCAATGGCACCGGCGGCAAGTGTCGTCCACATTGCAGCACGTGCTGTGAAACGGCCGGAACCCGACGCCACACGAACCCATGACAACCGACGAATCACTTTGCTCGGCATGGGGACGAGATCCTCGCCAAGGAATCGGTTGAATGCCTTGGCCGCTAACTCACCCACACAGATAGCGGCGAGGGCAGCTCCGACGAACGACGGACTCGGGGCATGGAGACGATGGTGCTGCTCATGAGTGGTAGCCGGTTTCCATGTCTCCATGGACACTTTCTATCTCAGGATCGACACCTTCGGCCGCGGCCGGGGGAGAAGGGGTCGGCGGCTTGCTAGACCTTTGGTATGGAAACAGACGCAAGTTGCCCGATCTGCACGATGACCGACATTCTCGTAACGACCTCGGGTGATCATGAGTGCGTGACCTGTGGCCACGAATGGGATGCGGCCTCAACCGATCCGAATGAGCTTGGTGAAATCCGCGATGCCAACGGCACATTGCTGCAGAACGGTGATTCCGTGGTTCTCACCAAAGGTCTTCCCCTGAAGGGTTCGACGAACATGCTCAAGGTCGGCACCAAATTTGCCAATATCCGAATCGTTTCGGGCGATCACGAGATCGACACAAAGATCAACGGGCAAGGGATTTTGCTAAAGGCGAAGTTCGTGAAGAAGGCCTAGCGGCCCCTATCCATAGGCGTGTGAACTCTTGGATCAGCTGAAGCGAATCGCTTCGGTGTCCGGGTAGGTCGTCATGCGGAAGTAGTCGCAGGTTTCCCATGGGGCATTGACCTGCATGCGACCGCGTTCGTTGACGTAGTAGTTCTTGCTGGCCGATGCGGCCTCGGTGACCATGATGAGATTCTGCGATTCGACGACCAGACGGTCGTTGTAATCCTTGAACGCCTCAAGGGTGACCTCGACAGTGGTGTTGCCCTGTTCGATCATGGTGGTGAGGCAGCGAGCCACGAAACCAGCCCACATTTGGTACCAGGCCGGAAGCGCGACGCCACCGGAGACCGGCTGTGAGTTGGGACCGTAGAGGATGAAGAGATTCGGGAAGTCGGGCACGAGCATGCCGACATAGGCCATGGGGGACTCCTCATCCCAGCGCTCATGCAGATTGGCGCCGCCGCGTCCGAAGTATTCGGCGGGCCAGAGGTACTTGACGATGTCGAAGCCGGTGGCAGTGACGACAACGTCGACATCGTGATGGACGCCGTCTGCTGTTTCGATACCGGTTTTGGTAAACCTCACGATGTCGTCGGTAACGAGTTCGACGTTGTCTCGAGTGAGTGCCCGGTACCAGCCGTTGTCGACGATCGGACGGCGAACCATCGGCGCGTAATCGGGAATCAACTTGTCGATGAGATCCTGGCGGCCGCCAGTTTCGGTCTTGATGTACTCGGTGAGCATTGCGCGGACGTTCTCGCTGATTTGTGTGATTCGGCCACCCGTTGCTTCGAACTCGGGATCGATAATGAGAAAGTCCTTGTGGAAATTGAACAGGTGCATGATCGACGTGATGCGACACCAGTTCCAGTACGCCGGCATCGAGTCGATGAGCCAACGAGTTTCGGGCTCGACGTACTTGCCGTACTTGTCGCGGGGACTGATCCACTGCGGAGTGCGCTGGAACACGTCGACGTGTTTCGACATTTCGGCGACGCGGCCGAGGAGCTGTACGCCGGTCGAACCGTTGCCGATCACAGCGACGCGCTTGTTGCTGAGGTCGAGATTGTCGGGCCATTGCGTCGGATGGATCACGAGACCGCCGAAGTCCTCGACCCCGGCGAAATCGGCATACTTTGGATTCGCAAACAGACCTGCAGCGCTGACGATCGCGTTGACCTCGCGCGTTTCGATCGAGCCGTCGGTTCGGCGCAGGGTGATTTGCCAAATTTCGCGTTGATCATCGAAGCGCGCCTCGACAAGATCGTGGCCGAGCTTGAGGTTGGGCGTGACACCGAACTTCGCGGCTATGTGCTGAAGATAGCTACGGACCTCGGGTCCACGCGCGAAGTACTCGTCCCATGGGTAGTCCTTCTCGAAACTGAATTCATACGAGGCGCTCAACGTATCGACGCGGATGTCGGGATAGCGGTTGATGCTCCAGGTTCCGCCCATCTCTTCGCGCCGCTCGTACACCGTGTACGGAATACCGAGCTGTTCGAGTTGGACTGCGGTGGCCACGCCGTTGAATCCTCCGCCGATGATGGCGACATGGAAATCCTCGGGAGTCTTGTCCTCACCCGAGGGCCATTCGGCGTAGAACGGAAAGTCCTCGAACGAAAGCACACCCTTGCGCAGTTCAAAGTCGCCCTCGGGTGTCGGAGCGCCAATGACCATTTCAAGAAGGGTGTAAAGCTCGTCGTCGTCAGGAGTGCGTAGTGACCAGGAGTCGAGATCCCGCTCGATTAGTTCGACGCATCGGTCAAGGAGTCGCTGCCGGTCCTCGGGATTGAGTTTTGCCACCGGCCCAAGGCTGCCGATCTCGGCATCGCCGCTGGCCTGGAAGATGGCGATTCGAAGGGCAGCAAGATCGGCGTACTCGACGGCACGGCGAATGGATGCGGCATCAACTAATTCGGTCATGGTGGTCCCCCTAGATGTGGCAACGGCAGGAGATGAGCGCGATGCGACCCCCCGATCATCTCAGATCTTCGGGAAGGCTGCCGCCAATCCTCGCGATTGCACTTGTGGGGAACGGGCCAAGACCTACCCCGGGATCGACGGTAGTCTTCGCCCTTTAGGGGGACGGGGGGTCCATCATGCAGAACGGGTCGGAAGAACTGATGGCGACACTCGATCGCTATCTGGCGTTTCGTGCCGAGGTCGACGCTGGCAATCGGCCGTGGGTCGACCTTGTCCAATTCTTCACTGACGATGCGGTCTTTGTTGATCCCGCATGGGGCCGTATCCGGGGAATCGAAGCAATACGTGAGTTTCTTCTCGATTCGATGACGGGCATTGAGGACTGGACATTTCCGGTCGACAACATTTTCGTCGACGGCGACGAGATCGTCGTCAAGTACCGGCAGGTCCTACCTGATGGGCGGCAACAGTCTGCCTACACGACGCTGCTCTACGCCGGAGACGGCAAGTTCCGTTATGAGGAGGACGTTCTCAACATGGCGCATGTCTACGAAGACCTCGTCGCGTCAGGTTGGAAGGCACCCGAAGGCATGAAGATGCCACCCCGCCAGCCGGACCGGGATTTCAGCCGCCCCTGAACCTTCCTCAGCAATCCAATTTGACCAGCTTATGAAACCAGTCCCGAACATCCAGGAGAACACCGTGACCATTTTCCCGCGTGAAGAAATCGAAGCGGCCTTTGCCGAGTTCCGCCGTCGCGGCGTGGAGACCCATGACTGGGTGGCTTGGGCCGACATGTTCACCGACGACGCGCTGTACGAAGAACATAATCTCGGAGTTTTCAACGGGCGGGACGCGATCAAGACCTGGATCGTTGAATGCATGGCCGATTACCCGACTATGACTCTCTGGATCGAGTGGTATCAGATCGAGGGAAACCGGGTCAGCTTTTACATTTGGAACAACCTGCCCGATCCGACAGGTACCGGTCGACGTTTCGGGTTCCCGAATACGACATTCCTTGAGTACGCCGGCGACGGAAAGTTCAGCTTCGAGGGTGACTATTACAACCCGGAAGACGCCGGTCGAGTGTTTGTCGAATGGCTTTCGGCTGGGGGAAACCGCAACACGCCACAGGACCGCACCCTGATGGGAATCGACGACTGGGCGCCGCCGGTTCCGACTGCAGTTTTTCCCCGGGAAGAGATCGAATCCGAACTTGAGAAGTATCGGGCCCGGGGTGACCTGGCGGTCGCGACTGGTGACTGGAATCAGTGGGCCGATCAGTTCACCGCCGATGCGCAATACCGCGAACACCATTACGGGTACTTCCGCAGTCAGGACGAGATTCGGTCATGGATCAATTCGGTGATGCAACCGTTCCCGACGATGAAGTTCCCGATTTCTTACACGGTGATCGAAGGTAACCGAATCAGCGCGCTGATTCCGAACATTCTCCCGGCTCCCGAGGGCGATGACGGTTATTACGGTTTCGACGTCAACACGATTCTCCATTACGCCGGCAACGGAAAGTGGAGTTATGAGGAAGACGTGTACTCACCGGCCGAAGCCGGTGCCGTGGTCAATCGTTGGATCGCCGCCGGCGGGGTCATCCCCAGCTGACGCGCACACAGCGACGCGCTAGATCGCGCTGCAGACTCAGTTTTCGAACGAGAGAACAAGACGGCCGCGGACTCCGCCAGCCTCAAGCAATCGGTGTGCATCGGGGGCTTGGTCGGCAGGAAGGACTTGTGCCACCCGGGGTGTGAGAAGTCCCTCTTCGACCATCCTTGCGAGTCTGTCCAGTTTGGCGTGCTCGAACGCGTAGTCACGCACCCATGTTGCGTGTGCTTCGATCTCGCGTGGCGGGGTGTGGGTGATGCCGCGGACAACAGCGAAGCCACCACCGTCGCGGACAGCCGGAAACAGGAGGGCTCCCTGAAGAGCTCCATCGGCCACCGCATCGACTCCGTTCGGGGCAAGGGTGAGGATCCGTTCAGAAACATCGTCGCCCCGACGCACAATGTCGTCGGCGCCGAGTGATGACACGAGCTCTTCGTCGGCGGCCGATGCGTCGGCAATGACGCGAAGCCCTTCAGCCTTTGCCAATTGAACGAGATATCCGCCATACGCTCCAGCCGCCCCGCCTACAAAGATCGTGGCCCCGGTCTTAAGTTGCAGTAAATCGAGCGACAGGCGTGCAGTCAGCGCGTTCATCGGAAGTGTGCAGGCTTCGGCGTGGCTGATCCCGGCGGGAGCGCGCACAACCGACGTTGCGGGGAGCACGATGGATTCGGAGTAACCGCCGTGGGCCAGACGAGGAAGAACGATTGCCATGACCGGATCGCCCGTGTGTAGATCGGTGTCGGTTCCTTCACCGATTTCGTCGATGATGCCAGCAACGTCCATACCCGGAATGTACGGAGGCTCCCCGAGCGCCTGAAGCTCCGCGGCGCGGGCACCGCTACGAAGGAGGGTGTCAGTCGGATTGACGGCGGCGGCAGCTACTCGGATTCGAACCTCGCCGGGACCGGCGTGTCGCTCAAGAATGTCGACAACCTTCAGGGAATCGGGACCACCAAACTCAACTATGCCGACAGCTTTCATGCGGTGAACTTACAGGGCCGCATTCAGGAGCGGGATTCGAAATGTGCTCGGAGGCGGAGGAATCCCTCATCGAGTCCAACAGCAGGAGCCCAGCCGAGGATCCTTTTGGTCTCGCGCTGATCGAACCAGTGCGCAACGGAAAGTTGTCGCGCGGCGAAATGAGTGAGGGGCGGCTCTGCCCCCGGCCAGACACGCTCGAGTATTGAACCGAGCGCTGCTGTGAGCGGAGCTGGGATCGAGCGGGGGCGGCGGTCGACCCCAGCCGCTTGGAGGATGGACGAAACAAGGTCGCGCAGGGGCCGTGGCTCGCCGCCGGTCACTATTAGCGGGCGCTCCGTTGCTTCATCGCCGACCACGCAATGATCGAGCGCAGCGACAATTGCAGAGGCAGCATCGTCAACGTATGTCGTGTCGACGAGTGCACGGCCGCCGTCGGGAAGGGCAAGCCTTCCGGCGCGCGCCCGATCGACGATTCGACCGATGAGCTGAGTATCGCCGGGGCCCCAGATCAAATGGGGTCGAATGATGACGGTCGGAATGGTCGTCTCGGCAGAAACCATCTGCTCAGCGAGCGCCTTCGACCTCGTGTATCCGTCATGACCTTGATAATCGGCATTGAGTGCGCCTGACCCGACGCTTGCTTTGTCATGGAACGCGACAGACGGACTTGAGATGTGGATGAAGCGCCCGGACAAGGTGGCTGCGGCGAGAGCATTGCGTGTCCCGTCGATGTTGATTGCCTCCATGTCAGACCAGGAGGCCTTGGGTGCAACGAGGGCGGCAAGGTGAATGACGGCGTTGACGCCCTCGGAAGCGGCGAGTAACGAGTCTCGATCGCGAATGTCACCGAGAACATCGATCGCCAAGGATTCGGATGGGTGACGTTGAAAGCAAGTGACGTGGTCTTCGCGAGCGACGAGCAGATCGGCGACAGTCCGTCCGAGGAGACTCGAACCACCCGTGATGAGTACCTTCATCGTCCGGCCAGAAACACCGACACGCTCGAGGCGAGAACGTCACGCTTCACCTTCGATTGGTGTCTTATGTCCACGGGGAGTTCACCCTCGAGTACGGCAGCAACTTCGAAATCAGAAACGGAGCGAACACGAGATGTCAGTTCGGGATCGGCGAGCCGGATCTTTCCGATCGACTGGACGACAACGGCAATCACCTGCGTACCGCTTGGCCCGATGCCCACCGCAGCGACCTGCCGACCGAGTTCTGTCGCAAGAGGTTGCTCAATCAATGCATTGGGGATGTTTCGACCGGGAACAGCAAGAGCGTGTTGTACGCGCCCGAGCTGATGAAGGTTGCCGCTCTCGTCGAAGAGACCGAGATCTCCGGTTCGATGGAATCGATGACCAGCGAGCGAAATCTCGGATCGTTGCTCGGTACGCCATTGATGCTCATAGCCATCAAACATCCAAGGAGCTCTGACGGCGAGTTCTCCCCATTCGCCCACGGGTAGCGGCTCGAGATCGTTGTGATTCAGGGAAAGTACGACGATCTCGGTGCCGCGAAGAGGACGCCCGGTGTTTGTCCCTGGCTCAACGGCGACAGCAGCCCCGACTCCATCGGTCAGTGGCATTGCTTCGGTCATTCCCCACGGCGATCGGACGTCAGCACCCGTTACCGCCGCGATCGCCAATGCCAGCTCTGGGGAGATTGGTGCACCGGCCAGCATGACCAAACGGAGGTCCACGGTTCGTCCAGCTGCGGTTTCCACAATGGTGCGGGCAGATGCGGGGGAGAGCCAGGCCACATCAATCGGTGATGATTCACAAACCTTTACGAATCGGTCGAAATCGAGTTCGACCGGCTTGGCGACATCGATGTCGGGAAGAACGCAAGGAACCCCGAGGGCGGGACCCAAGAGGACGAACGGAGCGAACGATGTCACGAAGCCACAATCTGCAGTCATGGTGAATGAATCGCGGATTACGTCGCGCTGAGCCGCTAACGCCCGGTGTGAGTAACGAACCGGTTTGGCCGGCCCAGTGGAGCCTGAGGTGTGCACTATCGCGGCATCAAACGCAGCCTCAATGATGGGAAGTGCGGTCTCAGGCGATGCCGATGACTTCGCAACGTTGATCGATCCGGGGAATCGGGTTGTGCAGATGACGCGTGCACCGGGGGTCCATCGGAGCGCCCGCGCGGCGGCAAGGGTCTTTGGAGTGCCGAACGTCCACGTTGCCCCAGATGCTCGGAGAACCGATCGAAGTCCCCTGGCTCCAAGTGCGCTGTCGGCAACGACTAGTACGCCTCCAGCGAGCCACACGCCGTAAGCGGCGGTCAGGAGTTCGGCACTAGGCGGGACGAGCATCGCCACCCGGTCCCCGGCGACAAAGCCCTGCTCGACAAGCACGCGTGCGATGTTGGCCGAGCTCTGGGCAAGCGCCGACCAGGAGACCGATCCCGACACGGCACTAAAGGCGCGTTCTTCGTCTTTTGAGCGCCGCATGAGAGCTGACGTGATGTTTTCGAACGGCTGGTCAGTGGCAATGGTCGCTGCGGCATTGGGTGCGGCGCCGATCGAGCGCGGAGAGTTGAAGACGTGATCGAGCCAGTCGGATGCGATCTCAGCCATTGGTTCATCGAGAGGAACGAGATGTCCGGCATCGGGAAAGCGGTGCACATCGGCGTGAGGAGCGCGCTCGAGTAAGTCGGAGAGAAAACGATCGTGAAAGACCGGATCGCGTCCTCCCCAGACGACGAGCAGGGGAACGCGGAGATCGGCGAGATTGCTTGCGGAGTTCTGCAGAGCCACCCATGATGTGTCGCCAGGAGCGAGCGGAATGTCGGCGACGAATTCGGCAACTCCCGCTCGACGAGTTGTCGTGCGATACGGAGCGCGTAGGGGATCCCGATGCTCTTTGGCTGTCATACAAGCAGTGCCGCTGACGAAGAGAGATGAGCGTCGACATGCGAGATCCACGAACCTGCGCGCGGTCGCGATCAATGGCGGCATCGGTGTCCGCTCGGGCTTGGCTACTGCGGTGTTGGCGAGGATGACTGCGCTCACATCAAGCGATGCAACTGCTCCGAGGGCAACGGGACCACCCCAGTCGTGGGCGACGATCACCAAGGGCCCGGATGTGTGTTGTTCGCAGAAGGCCACAAGTTCTGAACTGCGTTGCTCGAGGGTGCGGGGTTCTGCACGCTGCGACCAACCCATTCCGGTTTGGTCAATAGCGATGACACGCCAGTCCGGACTCAGCGTCTTGAGAAAACCCCGCCACAGATAGCCCCAGGTGGGATTGCCGTGGACGCAGACGATGGTGCCCCTGTGGCCTGTTCCCGTGTCAAGAATGCTCCAGTCAATTGATGCAGAGTTGGGAAGATCGATGCGCATGCTTCGGTGCCATGCCGGATCGACTCCCCATCGTGTCCAGTCGGCATCGGAAGGGAATTCGAGGGCCAACGCCGATTACCAGATCAGTTCGGCGACGGAGCAGTTGAGTCCCGAGCCGATTCCCATGAGCAGGACATGGTCGCCGACCTTCAAACGATCAGCGCTCACCGACAGCGTGTACGGAACGGCAGCAGGCCCGATATTGCCGAAGTCCGGATAGGTGAGCGGCACTCGCGTCTTGTCAATAGACAGGAGTTCGCAGAGTTTGTTGGTGTGTACGGCCGAAACCTGATGGAGGATGTACGTGTCGCAGTTGGTCCATTCCCATCCATCGGCAAGTGCGTCGTTGAACGTGATCTCGGCGAGGCTGAGACCTGATTCGAGCAGAGCCGCGGTGTCGGTGCGCATCTCATCGAGATCGCCGACGCATAGATCGTGATATTTCGTGGCCGCTCGGGTAACCCCGCCTAGGAACTGATGAGAACCGACTCGCGGACCGCCCATGACCATTGCGGCAGCACCGGAACCAAGTGTGAGTGAAGCGAACTGGTCGAAGACGTCGGTCACAGTCGTTTCCGGGCCCTGGAGCCGCTTGATCGTCTGTGTTTGCGGTTGACGGCTTCCCTCGCCGTCAACGATCACTACCACTTTGACCTGCCCAGATTCGATAAGTGACGAAGCGATTGTCATGGCATTGATGAATCCGAGGCAAGCGTTTCCGAGGTCGAAGTTCATGCACGTCGAAGGCAGGCCGAGTCGATTATGCACGGAGCACGCCACGCTGGGCTCGAGATGGTGCTTGCACACCGAGGTGGATATAAGAAGATCGACCTCGGATGGAGCAACACCGGCCTGCTCGAGTGCGACGATTCCAGCCCGAGCGGCAGCATCGTCGAACGTGACATCTTCGGGCCACCATCGCCGGGCTTTGATGCCGGCAACTGACTCGAGGAGCCCAGCCCGAACGCCGACCCGTTCGTAAGTTTCGGCGAGCTGCTCGTCGATCCACGCGGAAGTAATGATCTCGGGCGCGTCGACATGCGCA
This sequence comes from Acidimicrobiales bacterium, assembly GCA_044239895.1. Classification (GTDB taxonomy): domain Bacteria; phylum Actinomycetota; class Acidimicrobiia; order Acidimicrobiales; family Acidimicrobilacustridaceae; genus Acidimicrobilacustris. The sequence goes on from JBIIAM010000002.1 coordinate 297,940, forward strand.
ACGGACCAGATGTGGGATCGAGAGAAGGCTGACGTAGAAGTCACCAGAGCAGGTTAGGGCCTTGACGGGCAGTTGCCGTCAGCTGGTCATTCCGCCGAGGCCTACGAGTCCGCGGGCCAGCTCTATTTCGCCCATATGACGCAGGCCGTGCTGGTAGAGCCAGCATTCCGCCCCGTCCAGCACAGTGATTCCCTCGGGCCCCGCCACGCGGGCACTGTATGTCGTCGCGATCTGCGGCGGCAGAGGATGGGGGAAGATCACCCTGGTGAACTCGGCGGGATCAAGTTGCGCGAGCCACGCTTCTGTTCGATCAAAGACTTCGCGCTGGTAGAGCTTGAACTCCTCGTAGTCGCCAATCCTCTGATGGTTCATCTCGGCGACGGTCTTGTGTTTACCGTGATCGTCGACACCCATCTTCACCCGTTCCTGCCATTGGTCGTTCCAGATCGGTTCGGTTCCAGTGATGAGCATGAACGAACCGTCCTCCACGTTCGTGTAATGAAAGAGTGAGAACGCGATGGGGAGGACTCCTTCGCGTTCGAAGTGGTTGACGTGATCGAGAGTCATCGACTCGACGGCCTGGTAATAGAGCGAGTGCATCGCGGCCATGCGACGCTGGAGTGAATCGAGGGTGAGGTTCATCGTTGGTAATCGGGATCTGCTCGTCGGAGGATGATGTCGGTTCGTTGTTTCACGGCGTCTTCGAATCGTCCCTCTTCGACCATCCAGAAGCGGTTGGCATAGAGGCCTTCGATGACCGTTTCGGCGACCTCGGACAGGGGGGTGAACGCGATTGGCGTCCCAGCTGCTTCCATCGAAGCGATCCAGCCCTCCATTTTCGACGAGGTGTCTACCGGGACCTCGGCTTCAAACTCCGGAGGGCGCTCGGCAGCTGCCCAGATGCCCGTGTTCAGGATGCCTTGGGTCTTACCGGTCGGGAACAGGACCGAGACGCCAATCTTGGGGTCAACGGCATGGAGCTGACCCCACAGACACTCGGACAGGGTGACGACTGCTGCCTTGCAGGTCGCGTACGTGGGTGACATGGCAATGGGCGAAAAGCCGCCGTTGTTCGAGGTGGTGTTGATGATGTGACCCTCCTCGTTCTGGGCGAGCAGGGTTGGCACGAATGCATTAATGCCGTTGATGACCCCGTAGACATGAACGCTGAATGCGAAGCCCCAGTCGTTGATCTCGTGTTCCCAAAGGGCGCCATGTGCGCCTGACGCGACTCCGGCGTTGTTGCACAGAACATGCACCTTGCCGAAATGTTCGAGCGTGGCGTCTCGCAGAGCCTCGACTGATTCGAGTTTCGAAACGTCGGTGGCTACGCCGATGACATCAATCCCTTGCGAACGCATCTCGGCGACGGTCTCGTCAAGAGCCCCCTGTTTGAGATCGGCCAGGACAAGCTTCATGCCCTCTTGGGCGAAGCGCTCACCCATTGCCCGTCCGATGCCGCCGGCACCTCCGGTGATGACTGCAACCTTGCCGTTGAGATCCTTCATTTTTCCCCCTTGATGAATTGTCCGACGCTAGCAATTCGCTCAATCGGTTGAAGATCGATGCGGCTGAGACGGCCCGTCACAGCCGAGCCACCGCGTGGAATGTGGTGCTGACCAGATTTGTCACGGGAATCTCGACCTCAAGATCGGCAGCGAGAGCAAGGGCCTGTTGAAGATCCTTCTCCCCAAGATCGCGGAGATGGTCGAGCATCGTGCGTAGCGACTCGGGATCCTCCGGCGTTAAGGGCGATGGTCCGCCGAGGACGAAGGGGGCAAGTGCCTGTGCCAAGACTCCGGTCTCTTGGATTACATGGTTTAGAAGCGCAAGATCAACGTTCGCAGCCCGGGCCAGAACCATCGCCTCGTGCACCGCCGACATCATGATGTAGCCGGCTGCGTTTCGGGCAAGTTTGAGTGCCATGCCAGCCCCGATGGGACCGGCATGAACCACTTCCTTCGAGAAGGCCATGAGCGCGGGACGAGCTCTGACAACTGCGTCCTCGGACCCTCCGACCATAGTGAGGAGCGTTCCGTTTGTTGCACCTTCCTCGCCCCCGCTCACGCCGGCATCGATGACCGAAACGCCGGACTCGTGAGCTTCCTGCGCGACGCGGAGAATGGTGGTCAGAGAGGCCGTTGTATGGATCGCGACGACGGCATCCGGGTCAAGCGAGCGCAGTACGCCATCGGGGCCGGTCGCAACGTCGACAAGTTGAGAATCATTGAACACGACGATGCTGACAAATGTGGCGCCGGTGACGGCATCGGCGGCACTGGTTGCTGCCCGAGCCCCTTTGGCAACGCGAGGCGCCATGGCTTCGGACGAAACGTCGAATACCGAAACGGTATGTCCTGCCGCCAGCAAACAGTCGGCCATGGGGCCGCCCATCTGTCCGAGTCCAATGACAGCGACGCGTTCCGGGGCGATCGGAGAGCCAGACACAGACGGGTCGCTCATGACGCACTCTTTGCAGAATTGGCGATAGCGGCCTCGGTCACTCTGAAGAGATCCCCACTGCTGGGATAACCGACATAGGGGATGAGTTGAATCGCAACTTCGCGTACTTGTTCGGGGGTGAGTTCGCCGGTGTCGAGGCATCGGGCGAGCTGTATGCCGAGCACGTCGAAACGTTGCTGAGCGGCGAGTACACCCATGACGAGGAGTCGACGAGATTCGATAGATAGCGACGGTCGAGACCAAACCTCACCAAAAAGTTGCTTCATCATGAGGTCGAAAAAGTCCGAGTGTCCCTCGGGGAGGACAAAGGCATCGTCGCCGTAGACCTCGTGGTATTTGGAGACTCCCCGGTCTCGACGTTCGGTCTCGGAAAGCGGCTCGTCGGTCATGGCCGGACCGTATCGGAGATGGTTGATCTTCGAATGGGATTGTGGATCGCCTAGTGAATGGACGCGGCCGGCGCCGTGTTCCGCTACCTTCAGTTGCGTTCTAGAAAAATTTGCTGAGCCGATGTCACCACCGACTCGGTCAGCTTCAGCCAATGAGGGGGAATCATGGCTACAACAGTCGGTCAGTACTGCATCAAGGTCAGCGATCTGGAGAAGTCTGTGGACTTCTACGTGAATCTGCTTGGGCTTAAGGAACAGGGTCGCACCGAGATCCCCAACGTGCAGGAAGTGCACGTGGCGGCAGACGTCGGCGGTGGGCGTTTGCAGCTTGCCAAGTTTGCGGAAACCATGAGTCCGCAGCCCATCGACCATGGCAATGCGCTCTGGAAGACCTATGTAAATGTGGACGATTGCAAGGCCACGTGGCAGAAGGTCGTCGATGCCGGCTACCAGTCAGTCATGGATCCCGAACGACTTGAGCGTTGGCCGGTCATCGTCGCTTTTGTGATGGATCCCGACGGCTATCTCGTTGAGCTCGTGCAACATGACGGAACGCCCCCAGGAAGCTGAGTCACCATGAATGCCGAAGACCTCATCCTGATCAGCGTTGATGATCACATCGCCGAACCAGCGGACATGTTCGATGCGCATGTGCCGGCGAAGTACAAGGACAAGGCGCCGCGGGTAGTTACCGACGCCAACGGCATTCAGCAATGGTGGTACGGCGACGTCAAGGGCCGGAACCTCGGATTGAACGCGGTCGCTGGCAAGCCGCCCGAGATGTACAACATCGACGCCAGCCGCTACGACCAGATGCGTCCTGGCTGCTTCGATGTCCACGAGCGGGTCCGGGACATGAACGCCGGTGGCCAGTTGGCAGGGCTGAACTTCCCGAACTTCACAGGGTTCTCGGGTCAGGTGCTCAACCAGGGTCCGGATCGGTCACTCAATGAGATGATGATCAGGGCGTACAACGACTGGCATGTCGACGAATGGTGCGGTGCGTATCCGGACAGGTTCATTCCCTGCGGCATCCTGCCCCTCTTCGACGTGGACAAAGCCGCCGCCGAGGTTCGTCGTTTGGCGGCTATGGGCGTGCACGCCGTGACTTTCTCGGAAAACCCTGAAGCTCTTGCGATGCCGTCGATTCACTCGGGGGAGTGGGACCCGCTTTTCGCAGCATGTGTGGAATCCGACACGGTTCTTTGTTGTCATCTCGGTTCGTCGTCACGCAGCGCGATGACGTCAAGCGACGCCCCGGCCGGTGTGGCGATGTCTGTTTCATCGGCGGCCACGATCTACACGCTGATGGATCTGGTGTGGGCAACATTTTGGGAGCGGTTCCCGACACTTAAGTTCTCGCTTACTGAAGGCGATATCGGTTGGATCCCCTATTTCATGTGGCGCGCGGAGCATGTCAACGATCGCCACAAGGGTTGGATCAATCACGATTTCTCGAAGACCGGCGGGCCGATGCAGATCTTCAACGATCACATTCTCGTGTGCTTCATCAAGGAAACGGTTGGGCCGGAACTGATTAACCATTTCAACCTCGACAATGTTTTCTGGGAATCGGACTATCCGCATTCCGACGGAACGTGGCCCTATGCCCCCGAGGAAGTCATCAAGACGCTTGTTGGGCTCTCAGACGCCCAGGTCAACAAGATCACCTATGAGAACGCCATGTCCCATTATCACTTCGACCCGTTCGCAACGCGGACGCGTGAGCAGTGCACTGCTGGTGCATTGCGAGCTGAATCACCGGATGTCGACCTCATTACTCGGGTCGGGCGACCGGCCGACGAGCGGGACCTCGCCTCTTGGAAGAACATCATCGCCGGGAAGCGCTGAGACGCTCGGCAGAGATCCGTCTTCGCCTTGCGTTCAGCCTGAACGAGGCTCGCGCCACATGAGCCAAACCGGTGGAGCTCCTTCGACCATCACTTTGTCCATGACAACAAACCCGAACCGCTCGTAAAACGGTAGGTTTTCGATCTTCTGAGTTTCGAGGTAGGCGGGAACCTGCTCGATGTCGCAACGATCAAGCACGGGCTTAATCAATGCTTCGCCAAATCCGCGGCCCTGCCACTTCGGATCAACGCCGAGAACCGCGAGATACCAGTGGGGCTCGGTGGGATGTTTGCGTTCGACTTCGTTCAAGAGTCGGATGCCACTCCTGCGGTTGGTGCCTTTCCGAAGAGCTTTGAGGCACGCTCGGTAGATGCGGGTTTCGCGTAGCGCGTTGCGGGGCAGGGAACCGGGTGGAAGCCATGACGCAGATCCGACAACGCGATTGTTTGCGTGAACAACCCAGATCTCGCCGCTGCGTCGGGCGTCCTCGATGAGGGCGCCAAGGAAGATCGGCAGCATCTGGTGTTCATTGACCGCATTACGAGCGAAATGTCCAAACAGCGGATCGGGCCAAAATGCGCGACTCGTCGTAGTGATCGCGTCGAACAGTTCGACACGGTCCATTAGCGTGGCCGGTTCGTTCATCGATCGCTCATCCCGCATGAGGAAAAGGGACGGACGGTGCCTTTGCACTGTTCGCGTAAGGATCATTCATCGAGTAATGATCTCATGTCAGGCCAACGGATGCTTCCTGAGCCCCGCTGAGCTGCCATTGCTACGCTCTGTAACCTGTGTGGCGGTGCGAGTGACCGGGGGGTCGTCGCCGCTGTCGGTCCGTTCCCCGCGATCGAGGTTCGCATGTCAGATTCACGCGTTGCAGTAGTCACCGGTGCCAGTCGGGGAATCGGCAAGGGCATTGCACTCGAGCTGGGGGCAGCCGGATACACCGTGTACGCCACCGGCCGCTCAGTCGAGTCAGGACCGATCCCGGGGACTGTCGGCGAGACTGCTGCGCAGATCACTGAGCTTGGCGGGATCGGAATCGGGGTTGCGTGTGATCACCATGATGATGATCAGGTCAAGGCCCTCTTCGATCGCGTCGAAGCAGAGCAGGGACGTCTCGATGTTCTCGTGAACAACGTGTATTCAGCCCCTGATCTTGTGCCATGGCTCAACAAGAAGTTCTGGGAGCTCCCGGTGAATGCCTGGGATCAAGTCATCGACATCGGCACGCGTTCACATTACGTAGCCAGTGTTTTTGCTGCGCCGCTCATGCTGGCCAACAACCACGGTCTGATCGTGAACGTTTCGTCGTCCGGTGCAGTGAGCTACGGGCACAACGTCGTCTACGGCGTCGGCAAAGCAGCAGTTGACAAAATGACTGCGGACATGGCCGTCGAACTCGCGGACACCGGCGTTTCGATCGTTTCTCTCTGGCCCGGCCTCGTCCGCACAGAACTCCTCGACATGGGCGCACAGACCGAAGGTGATGAGATCTTCATCGAGCTTCCGGGTGAAGGCCGGTTCGACCTTTCAGGCGCGGAGAGTCCGCGTTTTCTCGGACGAGCGGTTGTGGCCCTTGCTGGTGCGCCCGATCTTGCGCAGCGTTCTGGCAAGCCGTTCACTTCCGCGAACCTTGCGAGGGAATTTGGCTTCACCGATCTTGACGGAACCATCCACGAAGTATTGCTGCGACCAGAGGCATGAACTTCGACATCGTTATTCGCAACGGTGACGTCGTCGACGGGACCGGGTATCCCCGATACCGGGCAGACGTCGGTATCCGCGATGGGGTGATCGCCTCGATCGGGCGGATCACCGAATCCGGCGACGTTGAGATCGACGCAACGGGTCAGGTGGTAACGCCGGGTTTCATCGATGGACACACCCACATGGATGCACAGATCTTTTGGGACGAGCTTGGGTCCTGCTCGTGCTGGCACGGTGTCACAACCGTGGTCATGGGGCATTGTGGGTTCACCCTTGCGCCGGCCCGCCCGGATGAGCGCGCGCTGGTCGTACGCAATCTAGAACGCGCCGAAGACATCTCGGGTGCCGCGATGGCAGCCGGGATCACCTGGACATGGTCGACCTTCTCCGAATACCTCGATGCTGTCGACGCGTTACCCAAGGGGATCAACTACGCCGCCAACATCGGTCATTCGGCTCTGCGGACATGGGCGATGGGGGAGCGAGCATTCACCGAGTCCGGAAGCGTCGATGACATCGCGGCGATGAGCGGTGAATTGCGCAGCGCCCTGCAGGCCGGTGCCTGGGGGTTCACGACATCGCGGACGATGCACCACGAGACCTCCGACGGTCGCCCGGTCGCGTCACGGATCGCATCGTGGGATGAGGTCTGTGATCTGGTCATGGCGATGGGCGACGAACAGACGGGAATCTTCCAGTTCGTGGAAGATCCGCCATCAGACGAGAACCGCGAGAAGCGGGATGCCGAAATCATCGACCTTGCCGTCCGATCCGGAATCCCGTTCGCCATCGGCGCCACCGGGTCATCGACCCGTCCCATCCAGTTGATCGAGGCGACGGCCGAAGCTGGCGGGCGCATGTTCGGGCTCAGTCACTGCCGAGGGATCGGCACGATGTCGTCGTTCCGCAGTCAGCTTCCGTTCGATTCGTTGCCGGACTGGCAGGAAGTTCGGGCTTTGCCGGAGTCCGAGATGCGTGCAGCATTGTCAGACCCTGAGACACGGGCCCGACTCGTGCACGCGGCCCACAACGGCCCCTACAAGCAGGCGATCGGCGGCGAGGCCCGCAGGCCGGACTTCGAGCGGATGAGGGTTATGGATTCCCCTCTCCCGCCCAATCCGGCCGTTGCCGAAGTTGCCGCGGCCCGGGGCTGTGACCCCGTCGAGGCCATGATCGATCTCGCTCTCGAGTCTGATCTCGATGTGTTTTTCGTGCAGACGCTGGCACCATTCGACACGGAGAAAGTACGCGATGTCATGAAGCACCCGCGCACGGTGATGGCGTTCTCCGACGCCGGCGCGCATGTCAGTCAGATGTCCGACTGCTCGATCCAGACCCACTTCCTCGCTCACTGGGTTCGCAACCGGCAGGACTTCACCCTCGAAGAGGCGGTTCGCATGATGTCACTCGCTCCGGCGCGGGCATGGGGCTTCCATGATCGCGGGCTGCTCCGCGAAGGAATGGTTGCCGACATCAACGTCTTCGACCCCGACACCGTCGCCCCCTCGATGCCGCGCATTGAGCATGATCTGCCCGCGGGGGAGAAGCGCATCGTGCAGAAGGCTGACGGATTCGCAGCGACGATCGTGAACGGCGTCGTGACGCAGAGCCACGGCGAGCCGACTGGTGCCCGTCCGGGCGAATTGATCCGCGGACCCCGATTCCGCCAGCAAAAAGGATGACGAAACCAATGGCTATCGACAATTCTGATCTTCCGTGGGTGATCTCTGTCGACGATCACGTGGTGGAACCGCCGACAGTCTGGACCGATCGACTTCCAGCGTCGGTGCACGACCGGTGTCCGCGTGTCATCCAGGACACGTGCGAGACAATCATCAATCCCGATACCAAAGCAGCCACGTACAAAAAGGGTGGTGACGGCCCGCTTATCGACTGGTGGGCTTACGAGGACGTTCTGCGTCCGATGCCGCAGGTGATGGCGTGCGCCGGCTTCCCTCCGGAGGAGATGACGCTGGCGCCGATTCCCTACTCCAAGATGAGGCCGGGTTGCTACGACCGCGATGCCCGTATCGCCGACATGGATATCAATCGCACCGAGCGTTCGCTGTGCTTTCCTTCATTCTCTCGTTTCGCCGGCCAGATCTTTATGGAAGCGAAAGACATGGATCTTGCGCTGCTCGGTGTCCGTGCCTACAACGACTGGATGGTCGAGGAGTGGTGCGGTCCGAGTGGCGGACGGCTCATCCCTCTTTGCCTCATCCCGCTATGGGATGCGAAGGCTGCGGCGATCGAAGTTCGACGCAATGCAGCGCGCGGTTGTACCGCTGTCGCATTCACGGAACTTCCCGAGTATCTCGGTCTCCCCACGATTCACGACGCCGATGGCTATTGGGATCCTTTCTTTGACGCGTGCAACGAGACCGGGACCACCATCAACATGCACATCGGTTCCGGATCGAAGATGCCGACGTCGAGTTCCGACGCACCGCAAGCTGTTGGTGTGGCGCTCACGTCACTCAACGCCTACATGTCGATGGCGGACTGGTTGCTGTCGGGTGTGTTGGCGCGGTATCCGAAACTGAAGATCGCATTTTCCGAGAGTCAGGTCGGCTGGATGCCTTTCCTCATGTCGCGCGTCGACCACGTCTACATGAACAGCGGTGCCTGGGTGAAGGTCAACCCGGCCATCACCGAGTTGCCATCGTCCTACATTCCAGGACGCGTGTTCGGCTGCTTCTTCGATGACATGGTTGGGGTCGATGCCCGTTACGAGATCGGCATCGGGCAACTCGTGTTCGAGACGGACTATCCGCATCAGGACACGACGTGGCCGAACACTCCCGACCTGGTGCGCCGAATCGGCGAGCGGGTCAAGCCCGGCGAGTTGGAGATGCTCGTGCGGACGAATGCGATCACGATGCTGGGACTCGATCCCACGAGTCTCGTGCCGGTCGGAGCGGCGGGCAGCAACTAGTCGCTGAACATGTGGTCGAGGAGTCCCTCGTCCATGAACTGCGGGATGCGATCGATGTGTACTTCGGCGGCGTTCTCGGGATCCCATCCGAGCGCTGATCGGACTTCCGGGGCGAGGTAATAAGCGGCAGCAACGCACCACCGGAGCCATCGAAGATCAGGAGCACCGGCCTCGGAAAGCCTGTCGAGAACCTCGGACGGAGTTGCGTTCATGGCGGTGACTCGTTCGATCACTTCGATAAGGTCTGGCCGTGCGGACAGGACGGCCTCAAGATGATGGGCGAGCTTGACCGTTGACGGAACGGGCATTTGATCGTCGCCGGGGATCAAGATGTCGGCGATGCCGGCAATCATCTCGAGGGCGTCGGTGTCGAAAAACCGCTTCTGGAGTGAAACTTTCGAGAGAGTCGGAGACCCCGACAAAGCGAAGCGATCCTCGACTCCGGTCCGAAGTTTTGGTGTGACCACTGGGGCTGCGGCGGGGCCGGACATTCGGACTCGCCCGGATGCGACATGATCCGCGGCACGTAGGGCTAGGGCGGCGATCGTGCTTGTGGGGTTCGCCGATCCTCCGGTCACGAAGACGCTTCCGTCAATGATTCCCAGGTTGGGGATGTCATGGCAGAAGCCGTATCGATCGACAACCGAGGTCGCGGCATCGTTGCCCATTCGTGCTGTTCCCATGAAATGGCCATTGGGAATTCCGATCGACGACTCGATGCTCGTGGCGCCGGCGGCAGAGAGTGACTCGGAAGCCCGTTCGACCATGTAGTCCGACATTCGCCGACTGTTCTCGGAAAGCGTGTATTCGAGCAGCGCGGCGGGCATTCCTGACGAGTCGCAGCGCTCGCTATCGAGAACAACACGGTTATGGGACTCGGGAAGGTCCTCGCACAGGATTGCCCATTGCGCAGTGTGACCAAAGCGCGAGCGGACATGTTCATGATGAAGCTCGCCCCAGACGCCCATTGGGTCGGGAGTGAACAACGATCGCAGGGGACCAGTTGCCGAGCCAAGACCCCACGTCGACCCTCGCACAAACCCGCGTGTCGCATCAGACGCGGAGAATTCGAGCGACTGGATGAGTGCCCCGTTGTGCGCCCTCCATCCGTGGAGTTCCTCGTCGAAGACCCCAACCACAGTGCTTAGTGGATGCAACATGAGTCGGCGACCGACAAGGCCGGAGCTGTTGGCCAATCCGTCGGGATGCGAATCGCAGGCCGATGAAAGTAGCAAGCGAGCGGTGCCGATCGCATTCGCCGAGCACAGCACCACGTTGGCACTCTGGAACTGTTCGTCTCCAGCTTCGTCGATCCACACCGCTCCGGCGGCCAGGCCGTTGGCGTCGAGCACGATCCGCTGGACCCGGGCGCCAGTGATCAGCGTTGTTCCATCGGCAATGGCGCCGGGCCAATGTGTGACATCGGTGGAACCCTTGGCGCCTTCGTTACAGCCCTGTCCGCATGCCCCGCGCTGCACACAGGCCCTTCGTCCCTGGTAGCTGGTGGAATTGATCGCGTTTGTCGCGGGCCACCAGTGCCATCCCAGTGCAGCATGGGCACGAGCCACCCGGAGTCCGATGTCGCCAATGGGCAGGGCTGGCATGGGCGGCTCGGCGCCGGCGGGATAGGCGGGGTTGCCTCCAAGGCCAGAGACGCCGAAATGTTTCTCGGTGGATTCATAGAACGGCTGCAGATCTTCGTAGGTCAGGGGCCAGTCTTCGGCGACGCCATCGACGGTGTTGACGCGGAAGTCGTCGGGACGCATACGCGGCCATTGGGCGTTGTAGAGGATCGTGCCGCCGCCGACGCCGTTGAAGTTGAGCGCTCCGAGATCGGAGTTCTGCAGGCCGATCGGATAGTCGGCAGGGTTGTTGCGTAACGCCGGCGAACTTGACCAACGCTGCGACGCGAGAACTTCCCATAGTGGGCTGGCCCCGGGATAGTCCGCTGGGTCGTTCCATTGGCCTTGTTCGAGGCAGACCACGATCCTTCCGGACGCAGCGAGATGTCGGGCAGCAACGCCTCCTGCTGCTCCAGCTCCGATGATGAGTACATCAGCGTGCATGGCGGAGCGACTACTCCTGATCCGGTGTGGAGTTGGCGCCGGCACCTCGTTGACGCGAAGCCGGCTGATAGTTGACACCAGCCGTTTCGTCGACGCGCGCAAGCAGAAGTTCACACGATGGTTCGAACAAGACTGCGAACTCCTCAGATGAGGCTTCACCGAGCAACTGCCATGGACGAATCGTCATCGAATCGGTTGCATCCTCGAGATGTTGCCGAAGGTCTAATCCGGCGTCGTTGACGCGGCCGTCGATGGCGAGCCCCTTTTCCTCGAGGAGGATCAAACCCTGAGCGATTTCGTCCGGACTACTTCCGCGCGACGTGGGCAGCCAGTCCGGTTCATATCTGAGCCACGCGTTGTGAAGAATCGACGCTTCAATACCCGAAAGGCCGTTCGCCGCGACGATCGCCCAGTGCGTATCTCCGCGCCATTCGCGTATGCAATTGATGGCGTGCCATCCCGAGAGCGTCGGATCCTCCGGTCGTTTCATGCGCAGATGCGAAGCAAAGAATGTGCGACCAGTTGCCGGTAATTGTTCGACGATGCTCCACCAGGCCTCTGCCCCGGCAGCAAGAACCCCCACGAGGTCTGGAGCGTGCGCATTAAGTCCCTCCAGCACTGCGTCGTTACGTTCGCTCCACGCGTCGTCGAATGACGTTGTTGCTTCGACCATTGCGAACGTGGTTCGTATCGCCAGTGGGCTGATGGATCCGAAGGCGGCGATGACAGCGTCAGGTCCCGCTGGGGCAAGCGGAGCGCAGCGCGCAGCGATGTACCCAACTGGTCCCGGAAGTCCGAGTGCACCGAAACGTTTTACTGCTCCCGGGTCCCAGAAGATCCAGCCGATGGATGTCTGTACCGAGCGTGCATTGCGCTTGGCTATGGCTGACCAGTCTGCTGACACTCACGACAGCGTAAATGGTCTGACCGCTACTCTTCGCTGAGAATGATCCCTCTTCTTGATGGTTACCGGGTTGTCGACCTCACTGATGGTTATGGGGCGTTGGCGTCGAGAGTGTTTGCCGAACTCGGCGCGGAGGTCCTGCGCATCGAGTTCGAAGGCAATGAATCGGGCCGGAAACGCTCTCCCATGGCCGCCAACGGGACGAGCCTGCACCACACCTACAGGAACGCCGGTAAGCAGATACTTCATGTCGGGGAGACCGATGCCTCCGTTCACGATCAAATCACGAAGATTTTGAGCGGTGCCGATGTCGTATTCGTACCTGGGGATCATGATCGTTTCCGTGGAACGCTTGATGAGCTTGGAAAGCGCCATCCGCATCTGGTCATTGTTTCGCTGACCCCTTTTGGCCTGACGGGCCCGGCGTCCGGATGGACGGCGACTGAGCTCGTTGCACAAGCAATGGGTGGTGTCGTGTATCGATCCGGTGTTCCAGAGCTCCCACCGGTCTCCGCCCCCGGAAGCTTCGCGGAGGATGTCGGAGCGTTGACAGGTGCAATGGCGGCGGTAATCGCCCTGTTCCAGCGTGGCCCCGAAGGACGCGGCCAGGTGATCGATCTCTCTACGGTCCTCGCCCTCGCGCAATGCACCGACATGTCTCTACCGTTGTGGAGCCTCCTAGGAATGGATCAACAGCGATCGGGCGCGGGTATGTATCCGCTATTCGAGTGCGTTGATGGATTGGCCCGGATTGTCCTCCCCATGAAGCCTTCTGACTGGAAGGCACTCATTGGCTGGCTTGGTTCGCCGCCCGAATGGATCGGCGCCGGATGGGATGAGCCGATGTTGGGTCCTGACGAGCGGCTACTTGTTCTCGCAAAATTGGCGCAACGGTTCGGTGCCGTTACCCGCGAGGAGATCACTGTCGATGGAGAAGCGGCTGGAGTGCGTGTGACACCAGTACTCACCCCCGCTGAAATCTTGGTCAACGAGCACGTAATTCAACGGGAGACTTTTTCGAAGTTCACGTTGGGGGTTCTTGGCCAAGGTGAATTGATGGCCGGATTCTTTGGCGTCGACGGTGTGAGAGCAGCTGTCGATGAACCTGCGTGTTTCGTTGACGAGATTCCGAATTGGCCAGCGCGGCTGACTCCGAGTCCAGCGATCGAGTCTGGTCGTCCTCTCGAGGGTGTCAGGGTTCTTGAGATCGGTAGCGGCGTTGCCGCACCGGAAGCCGGACGGATATTTGCTGATTGGGGTGCGGAGGTGATCAAGGTGGAAACACGCTCGCATCCCGATTTCCAGCGCATGGTGATGGGCGGCGAGATGAACCCGGCCTTTGCGACAGTCAATCGAGGCAAGCTTTCGTTTGGGGCCGAGCTCGCACACCCCGATGGGCGCGATCTCGTGCGTTCACTACTGCCGCATGTCGATGTGATTTTCGAGAACAACGCGACTGGTGTCCTCGAACGACTTGGTCTCGGATGGGACGAAATTACGCAGATCAATCCGCGCATCGTTCTCGTCGACTCCCAGCTCTATGGCAATCGTGGCCCGTGGGCCCTTCGAAAGGGTTACGGGCCGAGCGCACGAGCGGTTGGGGGACTGACATGGATGTGGGCGCATGGCTCCGACGATCCACGCGGTGTGCAGACCATTCATCCCGACCATCTCGCCGGACGGCTCTGCGCTCTTGGCGCGGTGGCCGGGCTGCTTCGACGTGACCGCATCGATGTTGGGTCGCGCATCGACGTGGCGCAGTTCGAGGCTGTTATCGGCCTACTCGGGGACCAGTTGCTCGCTGAGAGTCTTGAAGCGGGTGCAGCGGTTCCCGTGGGCAACATGTCGGCAGAACACGTCCCGTGGAATCTGTACCGATGCGCGGATGAGGGCGGCGTTGAGTCGTGGCTAGCCGTTTGCGTAACCGACGATCGACAGTGGCTCGAGCTTTGCGCTATCGCCGGTGATGGACTCGTTGTCGAGGAGCGATGGGCGAATGAAGCGACTCGTGTTCTCGAGCGCGTCGCAATCGACAAGGCGGTTGCGAATTGGCTGCGTTTAAGCGATGCGGAAATGATGGAATCCACCCTCCAGTCCTCCGGGGTGAGCGCCGGTCGGGCACTCCACCCGAGGTTGCAGGCGACTCATCCGCAATTCGTGGCTCGGGGATACCCGGTTCAGCTTCAGCAGATTGGCTCAGGTCCGTTGCTGGTGGAAGGGCCGTGCTTCAGCGGATCGGGGCTAGGCGAGCCACTTTGTAATCCAGCACCGGGAATCGGTGAACATTCCAGCGAAATCTGCCAAAGGATTCTTGGCCTCGAAAAACCCGCGATCGCTGTCCTGGAAGGGGCAGGAGCCCTGGACGCCGAAAAATCCGGCGCCTGAGGCACCAGAACAGCCGCGTTCTGTCATGGATCTGTAAAGATTGGAACCCATGAGGATTCCGTCGTCCACCGGACACAAGAACTTCGCTCGGGCCGCCGTTTCGGTCGCCTTGGTAGTGGCAGTAATCGCTAGTGCTTCGGTTATCGGACCGGCGCAAGCAGATCAGCTGAGCGACAAGCGGGCCGAAGCTCGGCAGGTGGCCGACAAGCTCGCGGCGCTTGACTCCCGGGCCATGGAGCTCAATGCGCAGTACGAGGCGGCCAATTACGAGTTGTTTCTCGCCCAACAGAGGGTTTCCGAGGCGAAGGTTTTTCTCGAGCAGACGAATGCCGACCTCGATAGACGTCGAGACGACGTGAAGCGATACGCAGTTGCTGCGTATTTAAACGGTAACGACAGCCCCGAGTTCGACGCGCTACTTACAAGCGACGCAAGCTCAGGCGTGCAAATGCGCTCCTATCTCGAGAACCTCACGGGTAATCGCCAGGATCTCGTCGATTCACTGAACTCGGCTCAGCTGAAGGCAAAGGAAGACCAGGCTCGTCTCGAGTCAGCCCAAAGTGATGCTGACGAGCGAGCTGCCGAGATCGAAAAGACGCGGATTGCCGCAGAAGCAGCTGCCGGCGAACAGCGGGCGGTTAATTCCAAGGTCCAGGGTGAACTGGCCGCACTCGTTGCGGAAGAAAATGCCCGGAGAGCTGCTGCGGCACGAGCTGCCGCTGCAGCAGCCGCTGCTCAGAGGGCGGCGAACTCCGGGGGCTCGAACATTGGGCCAATCGGCAATCCTCCGCCTCCGGGTCAAGGAGCATCCGGTGCGATAGAGGCCGCGGTCAGCCGGAAGGGTGCACCATATGTATGGGCAGCGTCAGGACCGAACTCGTTCGACTGTTCCGGTCTCGTCATGTGGGCCTATGGACGTGTCGGAGTTTCGCTTCCTCACTTCAGCGGAGCTCAGTACGCCCGCAGCACGAGGATCGGTGCTTCGCAGTTGGCTCCCGGAGATCTCGTGTTCTGGGGAAGCAGCGGATCAGAACATGTCGCGATCTATATGGGCGGCGATCAGATTGTGCACGCCTTTGGATCGATGCGTGGAGTGGCAGTCACAAACCTCAATGGTTGGTGGAAGCCGCCAACCGGCTACGGCCGTCTGAACTACTGACCCCTCGGCACATCGACGGTTACGGATAGGTAGCCTTCTGCACTGGGGAAGGACGAGGGGTATGCCCGTTCTTCGGATGTTCTTGGGGGAGAAATGACGACTGTTGAAGTGCCATATGTGAATCTGCTTGATCCGCAGTTCTATGTCGATCCGTGGGCTGCCTACCGATGGCTTCGGGACAACGATCCTGTTCACTGGGATCCGATTCATAAAATCTGGGGAATCTCTCGATACGAGGACATCGTCGAGATCGAGAAGCAGACCGTCCGCTACACCTCAGTTCATGGATCGCGTCCGGCCACCGATCAGACGGACGACACCTCGATGATCAACCTTGATGATCCGTCCCATCAGCGCCAGCGCATGCTGGTGGCTCGACAGTTCACTCCTCGGGCGGTTCGTCAGATCGAAGATCAGCTTCGTCTCATCGTGAATGAGTTGATCGACGCGGTTGCGCAGGACGGATCGTGTGAGGCGATCGAATCGCTTGCGTCACCACTACCGGCCATTGTCATCGGCGACAAACTTGGTTTTCCCCGCGAGATGTGGCCGAAGCTGCGCGAATGGTCAGAGATCACGATGTACGAGTCGGGCCAGAACCCTGCCGATGGTTCACCAGCCCCGCAGTCGGAGCGCTCTACGACGGCAATCATGGAGTTCGCCGGGACAATGATCGAACTGATCGCACAGCGGCGGGCAGAACCAACCGGTGACCTCATCTCGTTGTGGGCCAACACCGAGGTTGACGGTCGCCTGTGGTCGGATGGCGAGATCATCTCTGAATGTCTGCTGCTCCTCGACGGAGGCGCCGAGACCACTCGTACGGTGATCGGCTCGATTATTCGGGAGCTCGCTATCGACCCAGCGCAGCGTCAGATTCTCATCGACAGTCCAGAAGTACTTGCCGGCACTGCGGTGGAAGAATTCATCCGTTGGGTGACACCGATCCTGAACATGCGGCGCACCGTGACCGAAGATCACGAGTTCCGCGGCAAGCACATGAAGACGGGTGATCAGGTATTGCTGATGTACTCGTCAGGTAACCGCGATGAACGAGTCTTCGACAACCCGGATGTGTTCGACGTGACCAGAGCACATAACCATCACGTCGCCTTTGGCTTCGGTACTCACTTCTGCCTCGGATCATCGCTTGCGCGCATCGAACTGAGGGTCATGTTCGAAGAACTTCTGCGCCGCATACCGGACTGGAAGCTCGCCGAGGGTGTGACGCCGAAAGTGCTCGGGGCGACGTTCACCCGTGCCTATGACGTTGTCCCGATCGAATTCACTCCTGAACAACCCTGAATCGGTGGGACGATCCACGCAACCGTGGGATTGAGCAGGCAGAATCGGTAAATGACTAAGGATACGAATGGCCTCTCGCGCAAACGGATAGTTGCGATCTGGGCGCTGATAATTGTTGCGTCTGCGCTTCTATTTGGAACCGCCGCTGATGTGTGGGTGAAGCGGCAGGTCCTGAGCACGTCGGCGTGGGTGGAGGCGAGCCAAAAGGTGCTTGATCAGCCCGAGGTGCAGGCAGCCCTGGCTACGTACATCGTCAACGAGGTCTATGCCTCGGTTGATGTCGAGCAGGAACTGTCGGATCAGTTACCCGAAAACCTGAAGGGCCTGGCCGGACCGATTTCGGCCGGTCTGCGCGCTCCAGCCACGGGTGCCGTGGAAAACCTACTGGGCTCACCCCAAGTCCGCAGCCTTTGGACCAAGGTGAACACTGCCGCCCATTCGGCGCTTGTGCGAGTCCTTGAGGATGACACCCGATTCGGTTCGACAGCGGACGGCACGGTGACTCTTGATCTCGGCGAGTTCGTTCGGACGATTGCTAGCGATCTTGGTATCCCTCAGGCCGCCGTCGACAAGATTCCGGCTGATGCTGGCCAAATCACGCTGATTCAGTCGAATGAACTGGCGTCGCTCCAAAAGATCGTGAAACTCGTTCAGTGGATGGGGATCCTGCTGACGATTGTGATCGTGGCGATGTATGGGTTGGCGGTGTATCTGGCCCGTACCCGTCGTCGACGCACACTTCGCAATGTCGGATGGTCCATCGTCGTGGTGTCGTTCTTGTTAATTGCCGTTCGTCGGATTTCCGGTCGGGTCGTTGCCTCTATCGTCACCGATCCCCGCTATTCACCCGCAAGCAAGGTCATCTATTCGATTCTGTCGGAACTGCTGGTGCAGGTTGCTTGGGCGCTTTTCACCTACGGACTCGTCATCGTCGTCGGGATGCTTCTTATAGGCCCGAGCCGTCCAGCAGTTGCGATGCGTCGATTCATGGCTCCCGCCTTCAATGCCGACCCCGGAGTTTTCTGGGGAGGCGCCGCGGTCCTCTATCTTCTTGTGATCATGATTTCGCCTTCCCCAGCGTTCTCGTTGTGGTGGTCAGTTCTCTTGCTCGGTGCCATCATCGGCGTTGGTCTCGAATTCATCCGGCGACGCAGCGAGTCAGAGTTCCCGGAAGCGGCGTGGTCGGTAGATACCGGCGAACTCTCGGCGAAAGTCGGGGGCGCGTGGACATCGGTCGTAGGCCGTGTCCGGACGATCGGGGCAGAACGCTCAGGGAACAAATCTGGCGATGCCGACATCGTCGGCCAACTGGAGCGTCTGAAGGAACTTCACGTGTCCGGTGCTCTGACCGACGCAGAATATTCGTCAGCGAAAGCCGGTCTTCTGAGCTGACGGTCCAACTTTGATTCGGGTTGGCTTATTGCCAGAGGGTTCCGTTATCGACGACGAGGGATGCGCCCGTTGTGGTACTAGCGGCGTCAGAGGCAAGGAATGCAATGGCCTCAGCAATCTTCACCGGCGGCATCATGCCCGGCAGGACTCCCATCATCTTGGGGAAGTGTCCGAAATCAATCTCGCCTTTGATGTTTGACAGGGCATTGGTCGACATCGCGGTGTCGACCCCGCCCGGGCACACGCAGTTGACTCGGATGCCATCCACGGCAAGCTCGACCGCTATCGCCTTCATAAAGAGCAGGAGGCCAGCTTTCGAAGCGCAGTATGACGAGTTGTAGGGCTGGCCCTGTATGCCGGAGATGGATGCGACAGTCACGATGTTGCCCGTGCTGGCCCGAAGATGGGGTAGAGCCGCTTGGGTCACGAGCATCGGTCCGGTGAGGTTTACATCGAGATGCTTCTGCCAGAGATCAAGCGTGATGTCTTCGACTTTGGAAAACCAGTTCACGCCGGCAACGTTGACGAGTACATCAAGGCCACCCATCTCATCAACTGCTTGCTGCATCGCTGAGGTGATGGTTACACCATCAGTTACATCGCAGAAACGGATACCGGGGGCATCGGTGACGTCGACACCGAAAACCTGTGCGCCCTCGGACCGAAGGAGTTCGACTGTTGCTGCGCCGATCCCTGATGCTGCACCGGTGACGAATATTCGCTTGTTCTCAAATCGCATGGGCCGACCATAGTGCGGACGTGACTGGCATCTTGCGAAGTAGGAGACCCCTTTTCGGCGCCGCGGGGCATGCCGGTTAGGTAATGATGTGGGGACGCATAGAGGGAGCTTCCACCATGTTTGAACCCAAACCGGGGGAATTGTTGCCGGCACTCACGCCCCGTCAAGAGATCGTGATCCTCGCGCGGACGTTATGGCGCGAGGGATACAACGACCATCTGGCCGGGCACATCACGTACAACCTCGGGGACGGAACGCTTCTCTGCAACCCATGGTTCCTCACCTGGGAGGAGTTCCGGCCCAGCCAAGTCATCCGACTCGATCTCGATGGGACGGTCCTTGAAGGTGACTGGCCCGCCCCGCTCGGCATTCCGCTCCATCTTGAGTTGCACAAACTTCGGCCCGATGTCGGTGTAGCGGTGCACAGCCATCCTCTTTACGGAACTGTTTGGGCTGATATGGGCGAGATTCCGCCGGTTCACGATCAGAGCTCGGGGCTTGGCGGCGGAGGTGACCTGGTCCTCGTCGATGAATACGGCGGAGGTGTCGACAACTCCGACGCGGCACGCGACGCGGTCGTGGCCATGGGTGATGCCAACCTCGCACTGCTTGCAGGACATGGTGTGTTCGTTCTCGGTTCCACTATTCGAGCGGCACACCAGCGTGCCGTTGCGCTCGAACAACGCTGTCAACGGGCATGGCATATCCGGGCGGCGGACGGTCGCTCGGAATCCGCGGTTCCAGATTGGTGGATTGAGCGGGGTCGCCACAGCGACGGCAACGGGTTCATTGGGTTCTGGGAGGCGATGGCGCGGGTCGAGTTGCGGGCCGACCCGACGATTCTCGACGATCTCGGCGAGTGACCGTGGTCGATTCGACGACCGACGTACTTTCCTACTGCCGCATTTGCGCGGCGGCGTGCGGAATTGTGGTCAGCGTAGATAGTGGAATCGTCGTGAAGGTGCGCGGCGACGCCGATCATCCGGTCTCGCGCGGTTATACGTGCACCAAGGGTCGCGCTCTGCCGCAGCTGCATCACGCCTCCGATCGCCTGGATGCACCTCGTCTGCGTGGCAACGATGTTGAGTGGAACGTGGTGCTCGACGACCTTGCGTCGGTGATCGGTTCGACGATTGCCAAGAGCGGCGCCGATTCCGTCGCGCTCTATTTGGCGACTGGACTTGCGTATGACTCGGTCGGCCAGGTCGCGTCCGGTATGTGGATGGGCTCGATCGGCAGTTCGTCGTTCTACACGGCGGCCACCGTGGATAATGCTCCAGTCCTTGTAGCGGCGGAGATGGTGGCCGGTCATCCGATGTTGAATCCGGTGTGGGATCCCGAGGCCCCCGGACTGCTGTTGTTGGTCGGCACCAACCCTGTTGTCTCGCACGGATATGGAACGACGTTGCCCGATCCGGTCCGCCACCTACGCGAGTATCGCGATGCGGGTGGATGTGTTTGGGTGTTAGATCCGCGTCGCACTGAGACTGCGGCTCACGCGGATGACTATCTCTCGGTGCGTCCCGGGTCCGATGTTGCCGTACTGGGTGCGCTTGCGCATGAACTTCTGCTGACGAGTCCGAATCTGTCTCATCTCGAAGATGCATGTGACCCGGACGACATTGCCCGCCTGCGAATCGCTCTCGGACCATTCACCCTCGCGAACGCTGCTCTTGCCGCCGATGTTTCTGTTGTTCGCCTTAAGGAACTCGTCAATGCGTTGATTGCGAATCATGGCTCGGTGGCGGCCTTTTGCGGAACCGGTACGACCATGGCTCGTGATGGCATTCTCGTTGAATGGTTGCGTTGGGTGCTCCTCATCCTGACCGACTCGCTCGATCGTCCCGAGGGAATGCGTTTCAACCGAGGGGTCGTCAACCAACTTCGTCCAGCAAAGCCGGGAAAGGAACCGCTCTCCGGTCCCCGTAGCCGACCGGATCTCGGCCGCGTTGCGGGACAGATGCCTGTGGCTGCATTGGTTGACGAGATCGAATCAGGTTCGGTGCGCGTACTCGTCGTGACCGGCGGAAATCCGCTGAGTGCCTTCCCTGAACCGGATCGGCTGCGCGAGGCACTGGCATCACTCGAAGCGCTTGTCGTCGTCGACGTCTCCGACACGGAACTGGTTGGTCTCGCCACCCATGCCCTACCGGCGTTGGCTCAACTCGAGCGATCTGATCTTGCTCTAGCCGAACAGGTAGCGCTCCGATCGGGGATGCAGTTCACACCGCCAGTTGTGACCCCGGCGCCGCTGCGCAGATCCCTTCTGTGGATGTTTGCATCGCTGGCTGATCGCTGCGGATCATCGCTGCTCGGCGGAGCGCGGCCCGAGGACGTTTCGGACGAGACCTTCCTGTCCGGTTTGCTCGGGCACGGACCCCTCGATGCTGGCGAGGTCATAGCGGCTGGTCCACGCGGGATCGACCTCGAACCCACCTACGGTTGGGTGCGCTTGGCGATGCTTCCTGACGCTCGGTGGAGGATCGCACCGACCGAACTTCTGTCGCGCCTCGCCCGCCATCTCGGACCCGAGATGGGTCTCGTGCTGATCCCGCGTCGCGAGGTGAACTGGAGCAACTCGGTTCGCATTGCTGGCGCCGGCGATGAACCCGTGATCCGGCTGAATCCGCTCGACGCAGACAGAGTGGGCGTCGGCGAGGGATCATGGGTCGCTCTTCAGACAGTGAACGGATCCCTAGTCGCCACGGTGCAATTGGACGAGTCACTTCGTCCGGGCGCGGTCTCGGTCACTCACGGTCACCCGGGAGCACTCACGGGGACGCTCACGAGCTCGTCTCGGGACGTGGACTCACTCACCGCCATGCCCCTTGCGTCTGGACTCTCAGTATCGATCCACTCACTAGGCATGTGAGCGGTACTTTCGGCGACACTGGTCAGATGGACACGATCAAGGGGCGCCGCCCGACCAAGGACGAGCTCCAATCGTTCCAGGGGGCGAAGGTCGACGATCTGTTGGCCGATCCGCTACGCCTGTTGTTCGTCGGCATCAACCCGGGTTTGTGGACCGCGGCGGTAAATGCCCATTTTGCCCGGCCGGGCAACCGGTTCTGGCCTGCGCTGCACCGTGCTGGAATCACCGAGCGTGCTGTCGACGCTTCAACGGGTCTGCCGAACGATGCACGTATCGAACTTGCGGCAGCCGGTATCGGAATTTCGAACATCGTCCCGATAGCGACAGCACGTGCTGCTGAACTCACTGCCGCAGAAATTCGCGTAGGCGGCGAGCACCTTCGTGAATTGGTCAGTAACTGTCGGCCCGCTGTGGTGGCGGTGCTTGGCGTGACGGCGTATCGCCAAGCATTCGGGAATCCCAAGATCGGAATCGGGCGAAGTGACGAACCGTTCGAGGGCGCCGAACTTTGGGTGCTTCCGAACCCGAGTGGACTCAACGCTCACGAAACAGTCGAAACTCTTTCGGCGTGGTATCGACAAGCCGCAGAAGCAGCCGGAGTTCCACTTCACAATTGAGCGAGCGGCACGTTCGGCAGCCCGGGTTGGATCAGCCCATTCCTGGGAGGATTCCGCCGGCTGCAATCCACGCACCGAAGAGGGCTTCTCCCTCTTTCGGGTTGTAGAGATCCTCCTGATACGAGAACTGACCGTCGCCTGCGTATTCGAGAATCGTCACGCACCCGAATCGGAAGTCTTCGCCTCCGGTTGGGTGGGGGAGAACTTGCCACGGGTAGAAGACGACTCGGTTTCCATCGAACATCGCCCACTCAATAGGAAACTGCATGTCGACCGGCGCCTGTGCCATGACCTCGACGATGCCCTTGCGGATCGCTTCGCGACCTTCGAAGCGACCGAGATGATGCTCGACCCAGATGCCATCGACGGTGTGCAGATCTGCCCACGCGTTCCAGTCACCTGAGTCACCAACGGCGACAAAATTTTCGTACGCCGAGCGGACCTCAGCCTCGCTGAACGATCCGTTGTCTGGTGCCCCAGATTGTGACGACATAATTTCCCCCTTGATAAATAATTCCCCGAGGGAGTTCTAGTCGAACAGTCAGCCGGGCGCGTGCTCGATGTGGCCGTCGGGGAATCGTGCGAAGCGGCCACTCTCGGCTGGATGCACGGGACCATTGACTGGCCACGGCCAGCCCCCGAATCCCGTGCGTCGATAGTCCTCAAAGGTCTGACGAAGCCCCTGTTCGTCATTCATGACGAACGGTCCTTGTCGGGCTACGGGTTCACCAATCGGCCGACCCTGAAGAACAAGACAATCGGCACCACCAGAAGAGTTAAGAGTGATCGCCAGATCACTACGTACGACCGATCCGGTTCCGGCGGGGAGATCGATCCCGGCAATCTCGATTCCATCACCGTCGAACACATAGATGGTTCGGACTGTGTCCTCGGATTCTGCGGCAGGAAGTTCGAGGCTGGTGCCCGCATCGAGATGCAAATGCCAGATTGCGACGTCGGAGACGAGTCGAGCCGCCCATGAGTTGGGTGGCGGAGGCGGGGGAGTGGTTTCGCCGAATGAACCGGCGAGGACGATGACTTCTGTTGAATTTCCTGTGGTGTCAGTGGATCGCACGCGCGGGATGTTGTCGGCCCAGATCATCGTGAAGTACGGATCAATCATCTTGTCGGCGCCCGGAAGGTTGAGCCATATCTGGAAAAGCTCAAGCGGGTTGGCTTGCATCCTGTTGCGAAGGGGGAACATTTCTGAGTGGACGATGCCGGCACCGGCGGTAAGCCACTGGACATCTCCTTGGCCGAAACGAGCAGTTGCGCCGAGAGAATCCGAATGATCGGCGTAGCCGGTGCGTACGTACGTGACCGTTTCGAATCCACGGTGTGGGTGCTGGGGGAAACCTGGCACAACGTCGCCGTGATACATCCTCCAACCATCGGCACCGACGAAGTCCATGCCGATTTCTCGTCCATCGAGTGATTCGTCGGGACCCTGAAGTTCGTTGCCGGCGGGATAGGCATCGTTGTGATGCGCGCAGAATAGGAACGGATCGATTGTCGGCCAATGAAGGCCAAGCTCCACCGTCTGCAGGATTGGATTTTCCATACGCTCAGGCTACGGGTTCAGTCGCGGCCTGAGCGCTCGCGGCGGGGAGTGACTTTCTGTCCCTTGATGGTCGTGCGCTTGATCGCGGAGATGACTTCGTCAACCGCGTTGGACGGCACTTCGACGAGGGAGAAGTTCTCGGTGATCTCGATCGCGCCGACATCGCGACCGGTGAGGGAGGTCTCTCCGGCGATAGCCCCGACGAGGTCGCCAGGTCGTACTCGCGATGAGCGACCGATCGGGAAATACAGGCGGGTCGCATCGTTTGAGCTGAGGCGATCCTTACCTTTGCCGCCTTTGCCCTCTTTACCTGGCTTGTCGCCCTTACCTTTGCCGCCCTTGCCCGGTTTTCCATCCTTGCTGAAACGGTCCCGGTCGCTTGAGCCACGCATCGATACATCGGGGATCTCGACTTCCTCGAGTTCGGCGCCGGAAGCCTCGTGCGCGAGTTTCACTGCGGCGAGAGCGATCTCGTAGAGATCGAATTCGTCGGTGAGCGTCTCGACGATGGTGCGATAGCGATCGAGTTCGTCGTCGAGCAGCGTCTCCCGCAGGGTCGCCATGGTGAGTTCCATGCGACGGTTGCGCAGGTCAGCAATGGTCGGAACCTTTTCGATCAGGATCTTCTGTCCTGTGATCCGTTGGATGTTCTCCAGTAGACGATGTTCGCGAGGCTCGGCGAGTGTGATCGCCACGCCTTCGCGTCCGGCTCGCCCGACGCGACCGATGCGGTGCACGTAAGCCTCGGGAGCGGAGGGAACGTCGTAATTCACGACGTGGGTCAGTTGGTCAATGTCGAGACCGCGGGCAGCGACATCGGTGGCGATCAGGAGGTCAGCGTTCCCGTTACGGACGCGGGCCATCACTCTGTCTCGACCCTCCTGGTTCATGCCACCATGAAGGGCCTCAGCGCGGTAACCGCGTCCATTGAGCGTTTCGGTGAGTGAATCAACTTCATTACGGGTACGGCAGAAGACGATTGCCGCTGCCGGCGCTTCTACGTCCAGGATGCGACCGAGAGCGGCAGGCTTGTGTGATCGAGGGACCACATATGCGCTCTGACGTACGCGGGGTGCTTCACCCGGTTCGGCCGTAGCCCTAGCGATCTGAATATGAGAGGGGTTGTCGAGATGGCGGCGGGCCAAGGATTCGATCCGCTTCGGCATCGTGGCGGAGAAGAGCACTGTCTGGCGAGATGGGGGAGTTGCTCCGAGGATTGCATCGAGATCTTCGGCGAAACCCATGTCGAGCATTTCGTCGGCCTCATCGAGAACGACGACTTCGATTGCATCAAGTGGGAGAGTCCCCCGCTTGATGTGATCGACTGCGCGACCCGGCGTGGCGATGACGATGTCGACGCCGCGCCCGAGGGCCTGGAGTTGCCGTCCGATGGGCTGGCCCCCGTAGATCGGAAGGACTCGGGCGCCCAGATCTCGGCCATAGCGATGGACGGCCTCGGACACCTGCATGGCTAGTTCGCGGGTTGGCACGAGAATCAGGCCCAGCGGCTCTGGTCCGCGGCCCTTCGTTGCGAGTCGTTCAAGCATCGGCAATGCGAACGCGGCGGTTTTGCCGGTGCCGGTAGCGGCCTGGCCAAGAAGGTCACGCCCCTCGATGAGCAACGGGATTGTCTCGCGCTGGATCGGGGTTGGTTCTTCGTACCCGAGCGCCGAAAGGGCACTCAGTAGTTCGCTCCGGAGACCGAGATCGGCGAAGGTGCCGGTGTCGTCGGTTGAATCACCCGTCTCAGATTCCCGGGCATTGTGATCGGATTCTTTGGTGTTTTTCATAGCTTTGCTCCTGAATCTGGAGCGAAAGCCCTTGTCTACCGTTACACGCAGGCGCCCCGTTGACGAATCGACACCGTTGGACCGCTAGTTTTACGGCCCGAAGGGCAACCTGCGCGAAGATCACTCCATGGAACTTCGACCCTTCGGAATGCTCACCCTCGGCCTCGGTTCGGACGGCCTTCACATGCTCGGGGCTACGCCCGTCGGCACCCGGATCATCCAGGAAATCGTTTCGGCTCGTCTTGAAGGTGACCGGGTCAAGGCATCTCTCCGGGGCAACGCTGCTGCCGATTGGCTTTCGGTCGACGCTCAAGGTGTCGCTACCTTCGACATCCGGATGACCCTCGAAACCGATGACGGAGCGGTCCTTTATCTGTCCTACGAAGGTCGGGCGGATTGGTCCGGAGGCATGGGCAAGGCTCCCGTTTATGTCGCGATGCGATTTGAAGCTGGCGACGAACGCTATCGCTGGCTCAATGCGCTGCAGCCGGTAGGTAAGGGCACGATGGCCGAAGGCGGCGGTCTGCTTTACGAAATCTGCGAATTGGTCTGAGCAAGCAAACCGTTCCTCTTTCGGTCTACGCCTGTCACCAACGCGGCGGCGAACTGACAAGATCGTGGCCATGATCGAATCGGCGCCCGTGTTCAACAATCGCATCACCGAGATGCTCGGTGTCGACATCCCGATCGTCCAGGCTCCGATGGGATACATCGCCAGATCGCAGCTGGCGTCTGCCGTCTCGAACGCGGGAGCGATGGGGATTATCGAAACCTCCTCCGGCGATTTGGAGGCAATTCGCATTGAGATCGCTCGTATGCGTGATCTCACAGACAAGCCGTTTGGCGTCAACATTGCCCAAGCCTTCGTGCGGGATCCCTCGATCGTCGATTTCGTCGTTTCCGAAGGCGTGCGGTTCGTCACGACGTCGGCGGGTGATCCGCGTCGGTTCACCACACAACTGAAGGAAGCCGGACTTGTGGTGTTCCACGTCGTGCCGACCCTTCATGCGGCCCTGAAGGCCGTCGACGCCGGCGTCGACGGACTCGTCGTCGAAGGATCCGAAGGGGGTGGATTCAAAAACCCGAAGGATGTTTCGACCATGGTGCTGTTGCCGCTCATCGCGTCGAAAGTTGAAGTTCCGATCATCGCGGCAGGGGGATTCCTCGACGGAAGGACAATGGCAGCCGCATTTGCCCTCGGCGCCGAGGGAATCCAATTGGGAACCCGCATGGTCGCCACGGTCGAATCGCCGATTCATGACAACTGGAAGAATGCGATCGTTGAGGCTGCCGAGACGGACAGTGTGCTGTTGAATCGCCACGCCGCTCCCGCGCTTCGGGCGTTGCGAACTGCTCGTAGCGAAGCGCTCGAGTTCGATACGACAAGCAATGCCATGGAACACATGGCGCGTCATCAGGAGCTCTACTTCGGTGGCGACATGGAAGCGGCGCTTGCGCTCGGCGGTTCGGTAGCCGGGCGTATTGAAGCAATCGAATCGGTCGCCGATGTCATCAACCAGTGTGCGACAGAGTGTCTCGAAGTGCTTGCGAAACTTCGAGATCGCTATCTCAGCTGAGTACGAAGTCTTTGAGATCGGGTTCCTGGGTCCAGCCCCAGTAATCGACGAGACGCCAAGGCGAGAGCACATGAATATCGCCGTCCGCGTTTTTGAACCATGAGTGTCGTACCTGTGGGCTCGACCACACGAGAGTTTTCAATTCGGCCTGAACACGTTCGTAGTACAAGTCGTGCACACTTCGGGACGGCTCCATCGCTTTGAGGTCCCCATCGATGAGAGCATCGATGCAGCCCGTGATGTAACGCATCTGGCATTCGGAATGGAAGATCAAGCTTCCGCCGTGGGCGAGGTTTGTCCCGGGGCCATACATGCAGAAGAGATTGGGGAAGTCAGGAATCGTGATCCCGAGGTAGGCCTTGGGGCGCTCGCCCCATGTGTCGCGCAACGAGACGCCGCTGCGTCCAGTGATTTCCATCGGCCATAGGAAACGGTTTGCCTGAAACCCAGTCGCGAACACGATGATGTCGACTTCGTGTCTCGACCCATCGGCCAAGACAATCGCATTTTCATCGACGTGGTCGATTGAGTCTCGGATCAATTCAACGTTGTCGCGCGATAGGGCGCCGAGCCAACTCCCATCATCCTGCAGGGTGCGCTTTGCTGTGGGCGGATAGTCGGGGATGACCTTCGAAAGGAGTTCGGTGTCCTCACCGACCTGACTCGTGATCCAGTCAGTGAAGATCAGCCGGGTGAACTCGTTGCCTTCGCTCACTGATCGCGCTTGATCCGGCCATTCGGGATCGATCTTGGCCCCCATAAGACCCTTGTCGCATGCTGACCAGAGGATGAGGAACCGATACCAACGCCCATAGAAGGGGAGGTGCCTTAACGCCCAACGGAAGCCGGGCCCAACCGATTTGCGATAGTTCGGATTTGGGAACATCCATTGAGCAGTGCGCTGGAAGACTTTGAGCTCCGCTACATCCGGAGCAATCGTCGGCGCGATCTGAAACCCGCTGGCTCCGGCGCCAACGAGAGCAACCCGCTTGCCGACGTGGTCGACGTTGTGGTTCCACTGAGCGGAGTGGAACCAGTCTCCCGTGAAGTTCTCGAGTCCATCGATGTTGGGAAGATTGGGTCGATTGAGTTGTCCAACTGCTGAGATGATCGCGCGTACCTCAAGCTGGTCTGACGACCCGTTTGCGGTTCGCAGCGAGACTGACCATGTGCCGGTGTCGTCGTTCCAGGCCGCTCCGGTGACCTCGGTGCCGAAGCGAATGTTCGATTCGATCCCGTGACGTATTACGACATCGTCGAAGTACTTCCGGAGTTCTGGTTGCTGGGCGTAGTACTCGGTCCAGTGATCGCTTGGCTCGAACGAGTAGCAGTAGAAGTGGTTGCCGACATCGACTCGGGCTCCGGGATAACTGTTCTCGAACCATGTGCCGCCAACGCCGGCGTTCTTTTCGATGACTGTGAACGGGATTCCAGACTCTTGAAGACGGATCCCAGCAAGAACCCCAGATTCGCCGGCACCGATGACGAGAACCGGGAAGTCGGACCGATCGGCCTCAGATGACTTCATTGCCACTTTGCGCTTGTCGACGCCGTCGAGGACGAGCTCCTCGTCCAGCATTGGGAGGTACTCGGCCGGAACTTCCTCGCAACACAGCCAATCCATCATCTCCTTGATGTCGGCTGCGCTGGGCGCCGGCGGGAGCACGCAGCCTCCGTCGCGGAAGTCCCGGATGATCTCGAAGGCGACGTCTCGTGCCGCGGACTGCTCGTCGGGAGACATGAATCCTTGAACCTCATTGATGACGAGCCCGTGGGGCTTGAGGGCGCCTCGGATCACCGCGAGATCGCCGGACATGTGTACACACGAGAGCAGGAGCGTCGGAATGCTCACGTCTTCGAGGGCGACCCGGATCGCGCTGTCGTCATCGTCGAACGGCAATCCGGCATGCGGATTGATTGCGTCATTCATCGGTTCCCCTAGAGATGATGGACCGTGACTCCGGCCCTTCCGGCGACTGTAGTGCCGAAGATCACGCCGCCAATAAGTAGGGGCGGCGATTCCGATCAGTCGATCGGGAGACGCGCCATGAGGTCGATCTTGCGCTCTTCGAAGTCGTCGAAGGTGATGACCTTGTCCTCGAGTTGGCGGTGGATGAGTTCGATCTGGGCGAGCAGCTCGGAGGCGGAAAGCTCACCCTCGGTGCTCAGTTCGACGCCTTCTATGTCGTCGGATGCGTCCGGTTCATCGGACAACTTTTTCTCGCGCTTGAGCGCTTGCTTGGCCTTTTTGGCTCGATCGCGTTGCAACTTCTCGAAGCTCGTTCGTTGCGCACTCATGTGCGCCTCCTTCCGATTCACCCGGCCGGTCCTCGGGGGAGGAAACCGGCGGGAACCGTGTCTCGATCCGGCGGGATTGCCGGGAACTCGAGCAGGTATCGCCGAAAAACCGTGGTGGGGGCGAAACGCCCAGAGAGAAACCTATCGGTTCCGGACGTCGTACCGGTGTACCCATGATGTCGCTGACATGGGAAAACGGCGGCAGAGACGAAAATCAGCCTTGATTGGCACGATGAGCGGGCGGGACCTGTTCATCTGCGGACACGTTACCGGGAGGCGTTCCGGTCCCGAACGGGCGACCTCCGAGGCTCTCGCGGCCATGGGGATCGAACCAGTTCCCGAGGTCTGGACCCTTTGGAACGACTCCGGTCGGATTGATATCAGTATGGACTGCGTAATAGTGGCGTTTGATGTGATTGAAGTCGATGGTGTCGCCGAAACCTGGTGTTTGGAAGAGATCTCGAGAGTAGGCCCAGAGCACGGGCATCTCCGAGAGCTTCTGACGATTGCACTTGAAGTGCCCGTGATACACGGCATCGAAACGCACGAGAGTGCAGAAGAGCCGTATGTCGACTTCGGTGATCGAGTCGCTGACAAGGTAACGCTGGTTGGTGAGACGATCGCTCAGTTGATCAAGTCTCGAGAAGAGAATGTCGTAAGCCTTTTCGTAGGACTCCTGGTCGCCGGCGAATCCACACTTGTAGACACCGTTATTAACGTCGTGGAAGATGTCGCCGATGAGACTGTCGATTTCCGCTCGATGGGCGATCGGGTAGAGATCGGGTGCGCCACTTCGATGAAGAGCGCCCCACTCGGTCGAGAGGTCCAGCGTGATTTGGGCGAAATCGTTTGTGACTACCTGACCGGTTTCCACATCGACGATCGCAGGAACCGTGATCCCGCGTGGGTACTCGGGATCACGAGCGAAGTAGGCATCTGCGATACGGGGGATGCCGAGGACCGGGTCGACGCCATCCGGATCAAGATCGAATGTCCAACTCCTCTTGTCGTGAGTCGGGCCGCACACACCCATCGAAAGCGCCGACTCCAGACCAAGGAGGCGCCGGACGATGATGACCCGGTTCGCCCAGGGGCAAGCACGGCTAACGATTAGGCGATATCGGCCAGCGACGACCGGGAATCCCTCGGAGCCATCAGCAGTAATTCGCGTGGTGAGGTAGTTGGTATCCCGCTTGAATCCGCCTGCCTCAACGTAACTGCCCTGTTCGGTCTCATGTTCCATCGTCCCATCTTCGTCGCTGGATTCGACGGTTGTCTGCAGATCCGATGGTTAGGGTTCGATATTCAGTCCATCTTTAGGGGGAACCATGTCATTTGTCCTTGTTGAGAAGCCCTATCCGCACGTCACCGTGATCACGCTCAACCGACCCGATCGCATGAATGCGATGGCCTTCGATGTGATGATTCCCTTTGCCGAACAACTTCAGGCCGTTGCCGATGACAACGACACGCGCGTCGTGGTCATCACCGGAGCCGGTGAGGGATTTTGTTCAGGCGCCGACCAGAAGGTTTCAGGAACGATTCCGCACATCGACGGTCTGACTCCCACGGTCATCGCGCAGCGAGCTGGAAAATTGCTCGACGACATCGTCCTCGGAATCCAAGACATGCCCCAACCGGTGATCGCCGCAATCAACGGCGCTGCTATCGGAGGGGGTCTTTGCCTCGCCGCCAGTTGTGACATCAGGATCGGAACCCCCGACGCGTATTTTCGCGCCGCCGGGATTAATAACGGACTCACAGCAACGGAACTCGGACTGAGTTTCATACTTCCGAGGATCATCGGGGCGGGGCGCTCAACCGAATTGATGCTGACGGGTCGCGACATGGGGGCCGAGGAAGCGGAGCGAATCGGGTTGCTGAGCCGTGTGGTCCCTCGTGATCAGTTAATGGCAACAAGTTTCGAGATTGCGGAACAAATTGCCGGGAAGAGCCGAATCGGAATCGAACTCACGAAGAAGATGGCTTTGGCTGGGCTGGAAGCCAGCAGTTTTCGCGCGCATATGCGTCATGAGATGACCGCCCAGTTGTACGTTCGCATGACGACGCGGAACTGGGATGAGGCAGTGGCTGCGAGAGCTGAAGGCCGCAAGCCTGAGTTCAAGGACTGAACGTCGCCCACGGACTCGAACGTGCGAGACCCGAACCTGGCCAGAGGATCACTCAATGCGCAACCTTGCTCTGCTCCCGAAAGCACATCTCCATCTCCATCTCGAAGCGGGAATGAGTACTGAGCTGCTCGTTGAGCTTGCTCGCAAATACAAGCGCGACGTCCCGGTGATCTCGGGGTATGGCAACTTCGCGGCGTTCTCCGATACGTATGTCGCGGCTACTGATGTTCTTCGGGACAGATCTGATTGGGAACTTCTCGCCGCGGATATTTGTCGATCACATGTGGAAGACGGAGCGGTTTATCTCGAACCCGCTTTTTGGGCTGGGAATTACCGGCACATCTTTGAATCTGACGAACAATGCTGGGACCTCGTGTTCGAGGTATTTGACGGCGCAGCGAGTAGCAGCGGGTTAGAACTCAAGTTCATGGTGCCGGTCGACCGGGTGAAGGACAGCCCGGATGAGGCCATGGCACTTGCTCGTTTCGCGATCCGCAATCAAGATCGCGTCGTCAGTTTCGGTTTGCATAACGACGAAGTGGGTCATCCGCCCGGCGATTTCGTGGATGCGTTCCATCACGCAGTTAACGGTGGATTACTGAGTACTCCGCATGCTGGCGAACTTGAGTCGGGACAGTTCGTGGTCGATTCACTCGATCTTCTCAGCGCTGACCGGATCGGGCATGGTGTGCGCTCAGTCGAACTTCCCGCCCTTCTCGACAGACTCGCTTCCGAAGATGTCTGTCTCGATGTTTGTCCGACTTCGAACATCATGTTGGGGGTCTACCCGAACTTTGAGGCTCATCCGCTGCCGCAGATTCTTGAGGCGGGCATTTCCTTTTCTATCAATGCCGATGATCCGATTCTTTTTGGATCGACATTGCTTGGCGAATACGAGGTGTGTCGCAGAGAGTTCGGGTTCGATGATGACTGCATCGCTGGGATAGCCAGGACCTCGATCGAGTTCAGTTCTGCATCGGAAGCGGTAAAGCTTGCAGCAGTCGGCGGAATCGACGACTGGCTTAAGTCCGAACAGAACTGAGCGGTCTCGGGATCGACGTGGGATTTCAGCCGACGTCCGCGAGCAGGTCCTTCATCCATCCCGGTGCCCGGGTGGCACGACCGGTGGGATCTACGACGCCGTGCACGGTAGCGGCGGACGCACAGATCTCATCGCCGACCATGAGTAGGTAATCCATCTGGAAGGTAGCTCCCTTCAGGGAGGACACTCTCGTGTGAACCCGCACGATGTCCTCAAATCGGGCGGAGAACCTGTATTGAACGAAGCACTCGAGTACCGCGAGGTCAAAGCCTGCGGCGCGAATGTCCTTGTAAGGGTGGCCGAGAGCACGAAGGAATTCGACACGCGACTCCTCGAGGAACGGTACATAGGCGGCGTGGTGCATGACGCCCATGGCGTCGGTTTCGGCAAAGCGAACTCGAATGTCGTGCTGAAACTGGTAATCCTGGGGCACTGTTGAAATATCGAGGTTGACTCGCACGGAACTTCCTTGTGGCGTCGGGGCGGTTGAACTAGTTGCGGGGGACTTGGATCCAGGGAATGTCTTTGTCGTTACGAGGCTCTCCTGGCAGGCCGAGAACGCGCTCCCCAAGGATGTTGCGCTGGATCTCGGACGTTCCGCCTTCGATCGAATTAGCACGTGATCGAAGAAACATCTTTCGCGATGACCCGGGTGGACCGGTAAGCCCAAGTTGCTCGGAGCGGCGCATCGTGTAGTCGTAGTCGACCAATGCTTTTGCTCCGAGAAGTTCGACACAGAATTCGTAGATTCGCTTGTTCACCTCGGCGAACTGCAGCTTGGCAATGGAACCCTCTGGCCCAGGATTACCCGTTCGGCGACTTTGGGACGCCCGCATGTTGGTCAGGCGAAGTACTTCAGCCTCGACCCACAATTGCATCAGCCTGTCTTTGGTCGGCGCGTTGTGGTCTGTCGTCTCCTCATGCCATAGGCGTACCGCTTCGGCGATTGCTCCCGAACCGCGTGCGGGCGGAGTACCGCCACCACCACCGATCGTTGTGCGTTCGTTAGCGAGAGTCGTCATTGAGACGCGCCAGCCTTCGCCAATGTCCCCGATGCGATCGGAATCGGGAACGCGTACCTCGGTGAGATAGACCTCGTTGAATTCTGCTTCCCCGGTCATCTGCCGCAACGGACGGACTTCAACGCCCGGAGCATTCATATCGAGAGCGAAGTAGGTGAGACCCTTGTGCTTCGGCGAATCAGGATCGGTGCGGGCTACGAGCATGCCCCGTGTGGCGATGTGGGCGAGAGTGTTCCAAACCTTCTGTCCGGTAATCACCCATTCGTCGCCGTCGCGCACAGCGCGGCACGCGAGGCCGGCGAGATCCGAGCCAGCGCCAGGCTCGGAGAAGAGTTGGCACCAGGCATCCTCGCCCGTGAAGATCCGACGCAACATCCGGGCTCGGAGATCGTCGTTGCCGTGGGTGACGATGGTGGGCCCAGCCATCGTGAAGCCGAAGAAGTGCCGATCGCCCATCGGTGGTGCTCCGGCGATCCGGATTCGGCGATCGATCTCGCGCTGGTGATTTGGTGCGAGGCCCAGCCCGCCCCAGCCGACCGGGAAGTGGACCCATGCGAGCCCCAGGTCGTACTGACGGCCGCGGAACTCGGGAATCGTTTCGGGAGTCGGCTCGCCGCCGTCAATCAACTGTTCTACGAGATCCAGAACCCGGATCGTGTCGGGCGAAGCTCCTGTGGTTGCCATTGGCCCGAGGCTACGCAATCAGGCCGTTCGTCGCATCAGCTGGAGTTGACCGTCGAATCGCCACAGACGAACCGGTAGTGTCTCGATCGCTCGCACTCCGCCTTGGCAGTGTGTGCTCTTGCCGCCTATCAAAGGGATCAGAGATGGAAACCGTTCAGTTCGACGATATCGATGCGATCAATGCACTTGCCTCCGACACCTTCGGTGAATGGAGCTCGACGATCGAGATCACGCAGGACATGATCAATTCGTTTGCCGAGATCACTGGTGACCGTCAGTGGATTCACATCGACGTTGAACGCTCGATCAAGGAAAGCCCGTTCGGCGGACCGGTTGCACACGGGTTCCTCACATTGAGCCTCATGCCCAGCCTCGCGATGTTTCCGATCAAGATGACTGGTCACGGAAGCGCGGTGAACTACGGCGCCGAATCTTTGCGATTCCTGTCGCCAGTACCCGCCGGCTCCGAGGTTCATGGTCGAGTTCGTCTCGTTGGCGCCGTCGCCAAGCCGAAGGGGACGCTCATCACCACCGAAGCCGAAATCGCAGCCGTTGGCTCAGAGAAGCCAGCGCTGCTCTATCGCATGCAGGTTCTGTACACGCCCAAGCGGGGCTGACACCGCGTGAATTTCCCCGGGTGGTTCCGTCCAACGGACCACCCGGGTGCGTTTCGTGGACTACTCGGTTTTTGGCCACTTGCGTGCGGCGAACCGGAGCAAGGTTTCGGAGAGAACCATTATCGGGTGAGTGCCGAACCGTCTCTAATTTGGTCCGCATCGTTTGGGATCTTCGTCGTTTTCGATCGAGTGCGCAGGAACCACCGCGTCACAGTTTCGGAGAACATGGCGAGCACTGCGATGAGTCCGAGTTGGTGTGCAATCTTGAAACCCGACGGCCACAGGGCGGTGGTGCGGTATTCGTGTCCGTATTGAAGTCCGGTGTAGAGCAGAACGATTCCTCCGACTGCGCCGAGGACGGTGAGGGTGGCGATGGCGGATCGGCGTCGGGTCCAGAGCGAGAGTCCCGTTATCAAGGCCATAGCGACAGCAACACCGAATCCTCCGATGAATGCCGACAGTGCCGTAATCGCCACGAGAAGTCCGACTCGGAGGGTTGCGCTTGCTGTAGTGGTGAGCTCAGAGGAAACCAGCACCGGGAAAGTGGCTGCTACGTGCGTGTGAATGTTTCGTCTCCGCCAAAAGAGCAGTAACGCAGCGAGAGCGAGTCCAGCGGTCCAGATGCCCGACACTGTCAGTCCCATCCAAACTGCTTTTTGTGGCGCCCACGTGATGTCGACGGTGAAAGAGGAGCCAACGTCTGCGGGATCGATGTTCCAACCATTAGCGAAGCCGTCGATGAGCGTCGGCTCGCCTAGCGATGGCCCTCCGCGAACATTCGCCTTCCATCCATCCGAGAGGGACTGGCCGAGAACAAGCCAAAAGGGGGACGTCGCATTGGCGATGTCGACGGAGTAGGAATTCCCCTCTGCCTGGGTCACCGTCGTTGATGGTGGTACAGAGGCGCTGGCGTACGTGGCGATCGGTACTGACTGCAGTTGTAAGGAATCGATATCGATGCCACTTTCGAGTCCGATCGATGTGACAAGTCGATGATCGCCGGACTCGAGCGTTGAGGTCGTGGCCGAACTGCCCGTGATGGTCAAGGGGAGGGAGTCGCAGGGAACCAGATCGAACGATCGTCGGTCGAGCGATGCCTCAACCGATCCCTTAAGAGAGACTGAGAGCGGCACTCCGTCGAGCGAAACGAGATCGACGCGGCAGTCGGCAGGAAGCGAGGTCGGGAGAGGTGCGACTGTGGTGGGAAGCCCAAATTCGGCAATCGAAATCGGAAGAATTCGAGGATTGCCAGTGAAGAATTCCTTGGTTGTGACTCGCCGCTCGCTTGCTATCGAGATGCGGACAACTTTCGAGGACATCGAACCGGTCGGCACGACGACCGTCGCGACATTTCCGATGCGCTCGGATGTAGGGATATCGGGGACTGCAACCGTTTGACTCGATCCATCCTCGAGCGTGAGCGTGAGTGCGGTGGGGACGGAGTGCTCGGTGTCATTCACCACTGAGAGGTTTAAGCGATCGAATGTGAGCGTGGAAGGAGATGTCACTGTCGCGCTTGCGCCAACCTGATCATCGAACTTCGTCGTCCATGACGTGGCGAGGTCGCCGTCTAGAGCCGACGACGGACGTGCGGGAAGGTCGCCGTTCAGATAATCGACGCCGCTGACAATTGGATAACCATTGGCGAGCCCGGGACGGCCCACGATGTTGTCGATCTGAGCGCCGTCGATACCGGCGCTTAGTCGAGCTCGACCCGAGAGTTGGAATGTTCCGGCCTTCCCTACGTGGAAAATGCGCCGCATTTGAAGTTCGGTGTCCTGTCGGAATCCCTCGACGGGGTTGGATCGAAGTCGAGAGAACAGATAGGTAACGTTCAATGCCGACTGAGCAAGATCGTCAACTCCTGCGGTCGGCATCACGATCCATTCCTGTGAGACAACTCCGGGCACGGTGAGCTCTCGGATTCCAATGTTCGAGAAACCGACCCATGACGCGAGTCCTTTGACATTCGCTTCGTCCACGCGGATCCCGAGTGAAGAAAAGGTCCGATCGCGGCCTAGATCAATTCGCTGGCCAGTGCCGCTGAACGATGCGTCAGTCATGTCAACCATTGCAACTGCAACTCCATCAAGCAGGACAGTCGCCTTTGTGATCCAACGATTTCCTTGGGTTTGTAGAACATCGATGTGATTTGCAGTGATGGGGTGGGTGTAGTCGACAACGAGTTGATCGCCGATGACGTCGGAGAATCCGCCAGTCGTCCACGCGGTACGTGTGTCGCCGTCGATTGCGTTCGATGGCCGGACCTCTGATGAGTACGCAACGATGTTCCCGTATGTCGATGCTCGTACGTTTGCGACGTCATCGCCGAACCACGCCACAGACTGGTCGCTTGAGGTTTCGCCAGGGAACAAGTCCAATCGAGTGTCCTTCGGGTCTTTGACCAGAGGAGTGTGGCCGGCGGTCTCGGTTGCCCCGTTGTTTTCTCGCAACGTTCCCCACCGCTGGGCTCGTTTGCGATTGGTGTCGGTGATCACAAGATTGGGCTTGGACGTTCGGATACCGCTTAGGAGGGACGACGACGCGTTCGCGGTTGCGGCGTAGAAGAGGGCTCGGTTGAGCGGAAGCTGATTCCAAATTGCTGCTTGAATAATCCCGTCACCATCACCGAAGATGACAGTGGGGTTCTCGGTGAGTTCGGAACGAAGGATCGGTCGGACTCCGTTGACTGGGTAGACCACCAAGGGAGGAGTGGTGAGGGTGGATGCACCCGCTGCGATATTCGGTTCGTCGATCATCGGCTGGCGGGGATCGGGAGTGTTCACGGTTGGATCCCCGAAGGTCGTGGGCACTCCAAGTCCGTTCGTCGGTGTCATCCCGCCGAATTGCGTCCAGAGAACGGCGGGAAGTGGACCTCGATAGCGCTCGTATTGGCTGTCGAGTCGGAGTAGTACATCGGACGCAGAAAGAAGGCGGGCGACCCCGGCGATAGCGTCTGTCTCACCGATCCCTTCTTGAAGAGTGCGATCAAGGGCTCTCACGAGATCCACGCTTGCTGGGGTTCCGTAGGCGGTGATCTCGCGACCGATCCACGGACGGCTAATCAACCCCGGTGTAAGAGGGTCCTGTGTATCTCCCCACCGGTATGCACCGAAGTCTGCGCCTGGCAGTTCGAGTACGCGTAGTTCACCGCTCTGCCCATCAAGCCACGATGCTGCCTCGGTCCAATAAGCGGGGAGAGGATCGGGGAACTTCAGATCATCCTGCACCATTTTTCCCATCCACAACGGCGGGAGGTTGAGTATCGCGATGCAGATGACGGCGAAGGGAAGAGCGGTGGCGAGTCGTCGGCTGAGAGGGGATCGGAACTGGCGAAGCATCGCCGGAATAAGGGCATTAATGAATGAGGCGAGTAATGCAGCCAAGCCGATGACGACGAGAGGAACGATTCGAGGCGAACTTCGCAGCGCGAACCCGATCTCATTCGACGTAATGAACTTGATGATCGAACCCACGGGTGATGGGTCTTTGTATGGGTAGGTGCCAACGGCGAAGACCAGACCCACTAGGACAAGGGTGACAAAGAATGCACGGTAGAGCCATCGGGTGAGGATCCCTCCGATCAGGCCGAACAACGGAATCACGAACGAGAGCGGGAGCATGATCAGTGCGGTCGTGTACAGCGGTGCAGATTGGATCCAACCAGTTAGGCCGTCCTGTCCGTAGAAAACCCAATATCCGAGGCCTCGGAGGGCCTCGGATGCCGTCGACGTCTCCGCAACAGTCTCGACCGTCTCGGTCAACTGGAGAATCGGCAGTCCGAACTTCCCTTGCACGTAGAGTCCCGAGAGCCACCAGAGCTGGGCGGGCCCGGTGGCGACGGCGATACGCAGAAGCACGCGAACTGCACTGCGCAGATCGGTTTCGCGAGTACCCCAGATCGCGAATGGCACCAGAAGTAGTGGTCCGAGGAGAACGAATATGACGGAACTGGCGTTCGTTCCCGCCATCACGGTGACAATCAAGCCAAAGAGGATCGGAGCGCGCCATGTTCGCTCTCTCAGCGCGGCGATCATGAGACCGATCAGCCAGGGAAGTGCACACCATGGAGTGAGGATGACCGACATACGTCCCATGTACGACAGTTGGTATGGGGTGAGCATGTACACGAACGATGCAACCGCTGCACCGGCACCGCGCAGGCCGAGTTGGCGCAGCATCCATAGGGTTCCGAGTCCTGCGGCGAAGAGAAGGGA
Source organism: Acidimicrobiales bacterium (assembly GCA_044239895.1). Taxonomy (GTDB): domain Bacteria; phylum Actinomycetota; class Acidimicrobiia; order Acidimicrobiales; family Acidimicrobilacustridaceae; genus Acidimicrobilacustris. The sequence continues at coordinate 337,667 of JBIIAM010000002.1, forward strand.
ACCGAGCCAGAGTCGTTCGGCAATCCATGTTGGGATCCCAATGGCGTCGCAGAGCCAGTAATAAGGCCCCATTGGGAACAGGTAGCCGATGTTCTGATGCGTCACCGTTCCAGCCGCAATATGGCTGTCCCACAGCGAGCTTGCACGGGAGAGGAGACCGCCGGGATCTAGGTACAGATAGGCCTTGGTGTCGGCCGAAATCTCCCCCGGGGCGCTCAGTAGAAGGGGGAAGTACGCGACCAGCGCCAGTGAGAACTCGGCCCAGCGGCGACGAAGGAGACCACGGACGTCAACGGACATGGTTAACCGCCGTCAATGTCATCCCCACAGGGGAGGACGGTAGCAGTCGTCAGGCGGGCGGCAGGGTCGCCACCCAGCTGTAGGCACTAGGTCAGGACCGCATTTCGTCGAGAAGTATTCCGAGACAGGTCGAGGCCGGATTGTCACGCCAGATTGTGCTGTCGGGTGGCAGCTGGCCCCGAGCTTCGAGTCGATTCATGACTCTCGTGACGATTACGGCATACCGGGCTGCCGCAAAGACCTCATGGGCGGCGGTGTCTTCCTCTGGTCGACCTGAAACTTCGAAGTAATGCTTTCGCTGATCATCCCGGTTCGGATCTCCGTCTAGTCGTTGCTGAGAAGTGCCATCGGCTGCACTGAGCTCGTGCATCGTCCTATCGAACATCAACCACCACGCGAGGTCCATCATCGGCGATCCGATGCATGCGGCCTCGAAATCGGTGACACAGGCCGGAACGGCGTTGGCGTAGATGATGTTTCCCGGCCGCGGATCACCCCAACAGAGAACAATGTCTGAGTCGGCAGGTAAAGATCGGCCCAGCCACTCGAACGCATCCTCAAGTAATGGGTGTGCTCGACCTCGGAGTTCCGTAGTCGCGAACGCGGACCAGCGTTCAAGCTGGGTGGGGGTTCCGGGTGCAACGCCATCATGTTCCAGCCATTCGAGACCAGCAGCGCGCCAATCGAGCCGGTGGATGCCGGCAAGGGTCTCGATGCCAGACGTGATCATGGATCGGCGTTCGCCGGGAGTCGATGTCCGGAAGAACCCCTCGCTCGGATATGGAGGACTTTCTCTGGGCACATCACCGTCGACGCAGGCCATCACGAAGAATGGAGTGCCGATGACCGTTGCGTCTGACTCAAACCCGACGAGCGGAGCGACCGGTACTTGGGAATTACGAAGGATGGATTCCATCACTCGATACTGAATTTCGATCTCTGGCAGTTCTTCAGAGGACTGCTGGGGGTAAACCGCTGGGTCAGGGGTTTCGAGACGTACGACGTAGGTCTCTCGGAAGTCCTTGTTTCCTCGCCGCGCAGTGACTGTTGCCAGCACGGTCTCAGCAGAGAAACCTCCGGACGGGGTCGATGTCGTGTCGATCGAGACGGAATCCGATCCGGTTCTCTGTGCTAACCAGCTAGCGAAGGCAGCAGATGGCTCGAGGTTGGTAGGCATTGTCACGATCTCCAATCGCCGGTTCCAAGAAGAATCACACGTCAGCAGTGGGCGGACCTTACAATCGGACTCTTCATGGGTATCGACTTCTTGGGGGCAACTGTGGCGATTGATGTGCAAGATTCGATGCTCCTTCCTGATCCCGAACCAGCGAAGATGCGCTACACGATCATTTCCGTCGATGATCATCTGGTTGAACCGCCAGAGATGTTCGAGGGTCGTCTCCCAGCTGCATTCCAGCCGCGTGCCCCGAAAGTTATCGTCAACGAACGCGGGCATGAGGTGTGGGAATTCGAGGGCCAACAGTTCACTCAGGTAGGCATGAACGCCGTTGCTGGTCGCAAGCAAACTATGAAGAACCTTGAGCCGACGAGGTTCGAAGACATGCGACGCGGGTGCTGGGACATTGACGCTCGTATCCATGACATGGATTTGAACGGTGTGTGGGCGTCGATGAATTTCCCGTCGATGATCACCGGATTCTGCGGTCGCGTCTTTGCTCAGATCGACGACAAGGAACTCGGACTCGCCACAACCCGCGCTTGGAACGATTGGCTCCATGATGCGTGGTGGCAGCCATATCCCGATCGGATTATTCCAATGGGAATCACCTTTCTCGCTAATCCCGAGCTCGCGGCCCAGGAAATTCGTCGCAATGCGGAGCGCGGCTTTGTGGCTGTGACGCTTCCGGAGCGTCCACAGCGCATCGGTCTCCCGTCGCTATTCACCGGATACTGGGACCCCATCGTCCAGGCCTGCGCCGAAACCGACACGGTCATTGCTCTTCATGTCGGATCCTCCGGAGGTTATGAACTTGCCGAGGGTGCTCCGGCCCTCCAATTGGGGGCGACGATGTTCGGCCAGCTCTCCCTCGCTGCATGCGCTGAGTGGCTGTGGTCCGGGTATCCGCTCAAGTATCCAAATCTCAAGATCGCGATGTCCGAAGGTGGAATCGGCTGGGTCGCAATGCTTCTCGATCGTCTTGACAACGTCGTAGATCGATCGGGATACGGAATGGGTTGGGACACGCGTCCTGCGGATGTTCTCAAGAGAAATTTCTGGTTCTGCACGCTCGACGATCCGTCGACGATCTCTACCCGCCATCGGATCGGAGTCGAGAACATCATGTTCGAAACCGATTACCCGCATGGAGACGGGACATGGCCAGTAACGCAAGATCTTGTCGAGAAGACCTATGGCGATCTGCCGGTCGAAGAACTCCGGGCGATTCTTTGCGGCAATGCCGCTCGTGTGTTCCGGCATCCACTTCCCTCCGTCTTGTTACCGGCGCTGTGAAGGCTCAACCAAGTACGGGGGGTTGACGATTGTCTGGATGGAACTTCGCCGATGCGTGGGAGGAAATCGCACGCATCCAGCCGGACAGACTCGCAATCGCCTGTGGCGAAACATCACGCACATGGGCGGAGTTCTCGTCGCGTGCCGATCGGCTGGGCTCCGGGCTGGCCGCTCGTGGAGTGGCGGCAGGAGGGAAAGTTGCTCAATATCTCCACAATGGCCCTGAGTATCTCGAGGCGCTCTTCGCGTGCTTCAAGTTCTCGTTCGTGCCCGTCAACACGAACTATCGGTATGTCGCGGACGAATTGCGTTACCTCTGGATAGATGCCGGCGTGGAAGCAGTGGTCTTTCATGGGACGTTCGTCGAGACCGTTGCGTCATTGCGGGCCGATCTGCCCTCGGTCCGTTCGTGGATCTGGGTCGACGATTCTTCGGGGCCTTGTCCTGAGTGGGCTGTGCCCTACGAATCACTTGTTTCCGAATCTGCTTTGACTTCCGAATCATTCCGAAACCGTTCGGGTGACGATCTCTATCTCCTCTACACGGGGGGCACGACCGGAATGCCCAAAGGGGTCATGTGGCGACAAGACGACCTGTTTGTCGTTCTCAACAGAACTGCTCTCGTTCGCTATCCCGAACACGGGGGAGTGGAATCTATCGATGTAACTATTCGTGAGAGCGCTGAACACTCTGGACGGGTGCTGCCAGCGGCGCCGTTGATGCACGGAACAGCAGCGTTCGCGGCCTTTGGAATGCTCAGTGCAGGTGGCGCCGTGGTTCTTTGCAAGGGCACGAAGTTTGATCCCGTTGAACTGCTCGACACCCTGGCCCATTACCAATGCACCGATGTCGCAATCGTGGGCGACGCGTTTGCCCGACCTCTCTTGGATGCACTCGACGCGGAACCGGGACGCTGGGATCTTTCTTCACTGCGCGTGATGCTTTCGTCCGGCGTGATGTGGTCTGCCCCGGTGAAGGATGGACTTATTGGTCACCTTCCGAATTTGCTCTGCGTCGACACGTTGGGCTCATCCGAAGCAGTGGGTCTCGCTCGTTCGATTTCGTCACGCCGGGGAACGGCATCAACGGCTGGTTTCAAGTTGGGATCCGAAGCGCGGGTCATCCGCGAAGACGGAAATTCGGTTGAGCCGGGATCGGGTGAGGTCGGTCTCGTAGCGATCGCCGGACGCGGGCCGATCGGCTATCTCGGTGATCCCGAAAAATCGGCACGTACGTTCCGGGAGATCGATGGTCTGCGATGGACGACGCCAGGCGATCACGCGACCGTCGACGTCGATGGAACGGTCCGATTGCTTGGCCGAGGATCTGGTTGCATCAACACCGGTGGCGAAAAGGTGTTTCCCGAAGAAGTCGAGGAGGCCTTGAAGCTGCATCCGGCTGTGGTCGATGCGGTTGTGGTGGGTGTGCCCAATCTCCGCTTTGGGGAGAGCGTTGCCGGGTTCGTGCAGCTTGTCGAAGGGTCTGCCACCGACTCCAAGGCGCTTATCGAATTTTGCCGGTTGAGCTTGGCTGCTTACAAGGTCCCCCGGGGTCTCGAGTTGGTCTCCGACATTGGGCGTGCCGCAAACGGCAAGGTTGACCAAACGCGCTGGAAAGAGCAGGCCCGACACTCGTTCGCGGAGTAATGGCGATCCATCTGTGAAACTGGATCCCATGGAACCGAACTCACCCGCACCGGCAAAGCGTTTCGCCCGACAGAGTCGAGAACTTCCGAATACTCCGCGTCTCGATGCTTGGCTGGCAGTAACTACTGCTCCTCTGGACCTTCTTGCCCTTTGCACGATTTGGTTGACGATTGTCCCTATCGCGAATCTGGACGATCTTTCGGGAAAGCCTCTGTATTGGTGGGCGGGACGGTTCGCTCTGTCGTTCGTCTATTTCCTCGACATGGCGATCAGAGTTCATTTGTCAGGCCAAGGAATTCGGTACGCCTTTAGACACCCGATCGGCGTACTCGCGGTCATCGTTCCGGCTGTGCGAATCCTGTTCAGTCTCCGTTTGCTTGGCGCAATGTTTCGGAAGGGAAATCTCTTCCATTTCCTTTTCGTCGCTGGGATACTTCTCCTCAATGTTTCGGTGATTGTCTACGCGTTCGAGACGAGGGCCCCGGATGCGAATATCACTTCCATCGGCATCTCGTTGTGGTGGGCATGCGTCACCGTCGCGACCGTGGGTTATGGCGATTACTTCCCCGTAACACTCGGGGGTCGGATCTCCGCTGTGACGCTCATGGTCATCGGACTGACAACAATCGGCGTCGTCACCGCACAGATCGCGTCGAGTTTCATGGACCAGGCTGCGGCGAGGCGGGCGGGTTCGATCGATTTCGACTCTGTTGACCCTTCGCCTATGACGCAATCCTTGGTCACGGAATCGCCCGTGCAACCGGGAAGTGTCGAAGATCGACTCGCCCGAATCGAGCGACTGCTTCTTGATCAGTACGCGAAGGCTCCCGGCGACAATCGCTGAGCCATCGCGTCGGAGGGTTAAACGAGGTCGCGTTTGCGCATCCAGGAGATCGCCAGCCAACCAAACACGGGCGGAAGGTAACTGGTGAACATTCTCGCCGTGAAGGTGGCGGCGATGGCCTGTTGGTCGGGGATGCCAGCTGCTGTGAACCCGCCAATGAGTCCGGCTTCGATGACGCCGATGCCCCCTGGTACCGGAGCGATACCTCCGAGGATCGATGCGAGCGAGTTGATTACGATGAGTTGCACGAGTCCGAGCGATTCGCCGTAGGCATGCAGCGCAGCCCAGAGGGCGACAGCGTAGAACAACTGCGAAATCATGTTCCCGCCGATGAGCTGCGCACCCTTGCGGGGGTCGCGCAGGACAGCGGAGAGGTTCTGCCTTGCTGAGCGAAGCTGGGGGAGGAGGTAACCGCCAAGCCTGTGCCGGAGCCCGGGGACGAGGAAGGCCACGGCGGTGACGAGGGCGAGCACAGCCGCCCCGATGAGCAACTTCCCGGAGAGGCTGCCGTCGGAGCCGCCACGTTTCAGCGAGAAGGAACTTGCCCCGATGATGATTGCTCCGCCGAGGAACAGCACCTGCGTGAATCCTGAAGCCACTGAATTCAGCAGTCCGGCGGTGACCGCTATTGCAGGTTTGAGGCCCTGTTTCTGGAAGAAGCGAACCACGAGTGCAATCGTGGTGACCCCGCCACCTACGAGACCAGTGAACTTCGTTCCGATGACGAGCGCTATGACCGGTCGAAGTGGGAGCTGTTGTTCCACGGACCCAAGCTTTGCCATCGCCATGCCGAGGATTGGGACTTGAGCGATGACCGCGGTAGCGACCACCCATGACCATTGGGCGTCATCGAAGATGGTTGCCCAATCGACGTGGGCGAGTTGGCCGATGAGGAGATACGCGCCGAGGATTGTGGCGGCAGCAACTGCGATTGCACCCGGTGAGACTCTGCGGACTTCAACGAGTTTGGGCGGATCGATACCGGTCTTGGTGCTCACGGCGTCGCGCAATTGTTTACAGAGTTTCTTAAGCCCATCAGCCGATTTCCGTGAGACTCGCGGCAATGACGAGAGCTGCATCATTGTCAAGCATTCAGCCAGCGAAGCGGGACCAAGCGAATCGAATGCAGCCTGAACCGCAACGTCGACTGTCGCCATCTGGCTCGACGCCACTAACAGCGCGACGCGATCGGCGAGAAGCTCATCGGAGTCCGGGCGGGTATTTGCCGTTGCTAGATCGGTGAACGCCACCGAATCATCAGAAACCTTTCTGAACGATGCCGACCAGATGCCGCCGTGTGCGATGCCAGCATTGTGGAGCTCGGACAGTTGCTTCCATGCCGCTTGGAGAAGCTCCGGTGTCACGGAACTTGACGGCAATTGGTCGAGCGTCGGACCTCCAAGAGATTCCATGACGAGAACGGAATCTCGACGCGCTCCGATCGTGGCTGTCGTGACAACTCGAGGTGCCGAAACACCAGCGCGTTCAGCGAGGAGAAGGTAATACGCGCGATGCTCGATCTGTTGTTGTCGACTAAATGAAATCGTTGGGCCGGAATCTTTGAACCAGACAAACCGAGCCACTTTGGTGAGAAGTTGACCGTCGGTCGCATCACGGCCAATCACGACAACGCGAAGGTGCTTTTCGTCCGACGGACTGTCGTAGGCCTTCTCCCCCCAGGCTTGAAAAGCGCTTGGCTGAAGGTTGATTACGTCAACGCCGATCGTCGCTAGATCTGCTGAGACCTCATCGGGATCGGGCGCCCCATCAGGAGAACCGAAAGCCAGATGGACGAGCGCGGCAAGTGCCCAACCGAGGAACAGTGAGCCGATGATCCCAGCCGGATAGCCATCGGTGACGGAAACGGAACTTGCCGAAACGAGTACGAGCAGGAACATCATCAACCGGCGCGATGGACGCGTGAGTTCTGGTCCCGCCACGAAGAAGATCGCTGCGACGGTCACCAACCTGATCGAGGGGTACTCGGGGTAACTAGCGAGCTGCTTCTGGGCCGCCTCTACGGCTCCTGGGGCATTGACGAGAGTTTGCAATAGGGCGGCCGAGCCGAAAGCAAGTGCAGCAGTAACGAGCAACGAACCGATGAATCGAATGCGGCGGGAGGAAAGGGCGACGACGAAGACCACTCCGACGGCTGTGACGATGCCCCCACCATTGGCGATCCGGAATATCTGCCCGAATATCTGCGGAAGTGCAGCGAACGTCGAGTGGACAGCTTGCTCGAACGACGAATAATTGCGCGCTGCTACAACTCCGAAAGCAGCGACTAGCACTCCCACGATCACACGAAGAACGTCGCTTGGTCTGCGGTGTAGGCCGTGATCCGGCACGACGCCGAATAGGGCGCTCCATGTGGCCCTCGTTCGTCTGCCGCTTTTCGGGGTGATCATCAGTTATCTAATTGCGGCAGCGGCAAATGCGCGCATTTCCCGCTCGACGTCCGGCCCGGAGGGCGTGTAGAGCACCTCGTCCACGCCTCGTTCGGCGGAGGCGGAAATACGCTCAGCGATGTTTTCGGCGTTGCCCACCCAACCCGAGGCTCCGATGGTCTCGGCAGACGCAGCGTCGAGTAGCGGCCGGTCCCGGTCCGAGATATCAGTCACGTGGCCTTCATTTACGGCCAGGTGGCGTTCGCCTTCAGGGCGGTCCGATTCGACGCGGGCAAGCCATTCAGGTCCCCCTGGCATACCGGCGAGTGCTTCCGGGAAGGCTTGCCAGACGTAGTGGTAGCCGACGACGAACCATGGCCCGACAGCCTCGCGGACTCTGGTGTCCCCGATGTCTTCGCCTGGGTCGAGAACAGTTCCTGAGACCATCTGCACATGGCGACCCCAGTTGCCTTCAATGCCTTCAGTGTCGATGAGGCCTTCAACGATTCCGGACTCGACGAGATCTTTGGTGATGCCGAGTCCCTTTGGTCCTAGTGCGGAGAGCAGAAGGGGCGTGTGGATGGGCCTCGGCGCAGCGAGATGCGGCAGGTGGATCATCTGCGCCTTGGCTCCTGCTACGTCGACGACCTCCCCATTGAGAAGCCCGCGCAACTGGGTGACGTAGTTCGTCAGCGACGCCCAGCTCAGCGCCGGCTTGCCGAGCACCCAACGAGCGGTGAGCCCGGTTCCGAAACCACAGGTGAGTCGGCCGGGGGCAATGCGCTCGATGGTGGCGATTGCTGTGGCGGTAGTCATCACGTGTCGGAGGTTTGGAACAAGGACAGCCGTCCCGAGATCAATCGTTGTGTGTTCGGCAATTTGGGCCAGATTGATCCAGATGTCCTCGTATAGGGCCGCCGAGTCGTAAAGCCATGCTCGAGCAAACCCGAGCTCTTCGGCTAACTGGGCAAGACGAACTGCTTCCGGGCCTGGGGTGATTCCGACAGATATCTCCATGGCTTCATACTTTCACGCGGTTCCGTGCCCTCCGCTCTGATTCACTAGTCCTGTGCGAGGTGAGACCTGCCCCGCCTCCGTTTCGTCCTGAGCGGTATGCGCTCAGCAATCAAGGAGTTCCTATGCCTCATCGTCATCCCGATCCCGGTCAAGCGGCTTCCGACGAACTAGCGGTTCGTTCGGTGATCGTTCGGCTCGCTCAATATGCCGACGGTCTTGGAACGGTCGATCAGTACGCGGATCTCTTCATCGAGGATGCCGAGTGGCTGATGCCGGGCGCGCCCCGGCACGGACGCGAAGACATCAGGAAAGGCAGCATCGAACGCCGCGCAATGGGTGGCGTGGGACCTGGCAGTAACTCGAGGCACATCGTCACGTCCACGGCGATGAACTTCACGTCAGCTGACGAGGCTGTAGCTGACTCGTATTTCGCGTATTTCGTGGAGACCGATGTTGCGGCGCGGGTTCAATTGGTAGGCCATTACCGCGACACAGTGGTCAGAACATCCGATGGTTGGAAGATGGCAAGACGCGAAGTCACCTTCGGCTAAGAGGTTCACTCCCGGAGGACCAAGAGCCCACCCCCTAAGATCTCGGTCCAGGGAGGAATGATGTCTGCTGCAATCGAGGCCCATGGCCTTGTCAAGGTGTTTGGATCCGATGTGAAAGCACTGGACGGAGTGAGCCTCTCGGTCGAGGAGGGAACCGTCTTGGGTCTTCTCGGGCCCAATGGCGCCGGCAAGACAACAACAGTGAGGGTCCTGACGACCACACTCATCCCGGATCAGGGACAGGCGTTTGTCAACGGTTTCGACGTTGTGCGTCAACCGAACAAGGTGCGGGCGAGCATCGGACTCGCCGGACAGTACGCCGCCGTCGATGAAAATCTCACCGGTCGAGAAAACCTACGAATGGTCGGCCAGCTCTTTCAATTGTCACGCAAGGATGCATCACGTGTCGCTGACGAGTTGCTCGAACACTTCGGACTTACCGATGCCGCGAATCGACCATCGAAGACGTACTCCGGCGGAATGCGGCGCCGTCTCGACATCGCCGCCGCCCTCGTGGTCAGACCTCCCGTGCTCTTTCTCGACGAGCCAACGACCGGTCTTGACCCGAAGAGCCGAATCGCGGTGTGGGCGATCGTCGAGGACCTCGTAGCGAACGGAACGACTGTTTTGCTCACGACTCAATACCTCGAAGAGGCCGATCGTCTTGCCGATCAGATTGTTGTCGTCGACCGTGGTCAAGTCATCGCCGAAGGAACCGCAGCTGAACTGAAGTCTCGTCTCGGGGAAACTGTCCTCGATCTTGGTTTCGTCGATGACCACGCCGCAACGATGGCGGAATCAATTTTTGTCGGGACGTGGGGAAGCGCCCCGGTGCGTGATGGGTCGCTCGTGGAACTGAATATCGACGCTGGTCCCTCGCAGGTGATGATGGCGCTTCGTCACCTCGACGAAGCAGGTATTGCACCAGTGACAATGGTGTTGCGTGAACCGAGTCTCGACGACGTGTTTCTAAGCATCACCGGACGACGAACGGAAACAGACTTGGAGGACGGGGAATGACAGCATCGGTACTTCCGGGCCGTGCGGTTGGGCTCAAACGTTCGCGGTTGCGTGCTTCGATCGGCGACAGCATCGTCATCACCGAGCGCAATCTCATCGGCTACGTCCGCATCCCTGAGCAGCTTTTCTTTTCGAGCGTGCAGCCGATCATGTTCGTGTTGCTCTTTCGTTACGTCTTTGGAGGAGCAATCTCTCCTCCGGGAATGAGCTACGTCGACTACCTGATTCCGGGGATCCTTGTGCAGACCGTCCTCTTCGGATCTGTAAGTACAAGCGTCGGACTCGCCGAAGATCTCCAGAAGGGACTCGTGGACCGGTTCCGATCGCTGCCGATGGCACGTTCTGCGGTTCTGGCCGGGCGAACATCGGCCGACAGCATCCGGAATGTGTTCGTGATCCTTCTTGTGATCGGCGTCGGCTATTTGGTCGGATTCCGCGTCGGCACAAATTTCGCGGGCTTCCTCGCCGCATTCGCGCTGTTGCTTTTCTTTGCCTACGCAGTGTCGTGGGGCTTCTCCTGTATTGGTCTATCCGCACCCAACAGTGAGACTGCACAACTAATGGCATTCCCGATCCTGTTTCCGTTGACGTTTGCGTCATCGGCGTTCGTTCCAGCCGAGACCATGCCGTCCTGGCTTCGTTGGTTCGCCGAGCATCAACCTGTCGGAGTCGTTGTCAATGCGACGAGGGCGCTACTCGAAGGCGGACCGACAGCGCGTTGGGTCATCCCAGCCGTGATTTGGTCGGTCGCACTGCTTGCACTCTTCGCACCGCTTGCTGTCTGGCGCTATCGCAAGACAGCTTGAGTCGCTCCGGGGGACCATGACTCGACCACTTGAAGGTATCCGGATCACAGATCTGTCGATCGCTCTTACGGGACCTTACGCGTCCGCGTTGCTTGCCGATCAGGGTGCCGACGTCGTGAAGGTCGAACGCGTTGGATTCGGCGATATTGCTCGTTGGGTAGGCGTCGCGGTAAACGGAATTTCTGCACTCTTCCAAGCGTGCAACCGGGGCAAACGTTCGATCGCCGTGGATATCTCATCGCCCGATGGTCGCGAGATCATTCGTCGTCTTGTCGCGCAGAGCGATGTGTTTATCCAAAACTTCCGGCCGGGAGCGCTCGATCGCGCCGGTCTGGGATGGAAGGAGCTCTCCGAGGAAAATCCAGACCTCATCTACGTTTCGCTTTCTGGATTCGGCTCGACTGGTCCATATGCCCACAAGGGTGCCTACGACACCGTGATTCAGGCTTACGCAGGTTTGGCCACGAACCAGTCGGACCCTGATGACGAAACACCTGTATTTCTTCGCCAGACTGCGGCTGACAAGATCACGGCTCTTTACGCGGTGCAGGCGATTACGGCGGCTCTGTTCGCCCGCGAGCGTGGCCTCGGAGGGCAGCACATCGAACTTTCGATGACCGACGCTGTTGTTTCGTTCCTGTGGGCCGACGCGGCCGGAAACGAGATCATGCTTGATTCCGATCACACGATGAACTCAAGCTTTGTACAGGGCTCCCGTCCGTTCCGTTTTAAAGACGGATGGGGGATCGCGACGCCGACTGCAGATGCCGATTTTCACGGTATGTGCATTGCTCTCGGGGTCGAAGGTCACGATGATCCGCGTGTTGCAACTATCGGTGAGCGGCGAAAGAACCCAGAGGCAACCGCCGACATCATGAGGGCGTGTCATGCGGCGGCAGGAACGTTCACCGTCGCTGAAGCACTTGCGACGATGGATCAACTCAGGGTTCCGTTCGGACTTGTGATCGCTCCCGCGGATCTGCCCGATGATGCACACGCCCAGGCAATGGGATTGTTCGAGGAGTCAGTTCATCCACTAGCTGGGCGACTCCGGCAACCGCGTCACCCCGCCCAATTTGGGGGAACGCCATCAGCGATCGGAGGGCCTGCACCGACGCTCGGCCAACATACCGACGAGATTCTTGAGGAGCTTGGGCTCGGTGCCGCCGTCGAGGCGCTCCGGGCCAGCGGGGCCGTGGCATGAGTCGTATCCGAATCTCGGGTTTCGCCCATGTGGCGATTGCGGTCACCGACCTTGAGGAGGCCCGACGGTTCTACTGCGGGATCCTTGGGTTCGACGAATTAGCTCGACCGGATTTGGGCGTCGACGGAATGTGGTTGCGCGTAGGCGATCTTCAGTTGCACTTCATTGAGACCGACGTGATGCCGATATCGGGGCCAGGTTTCCCGCACTTCGCGGTCTATGTCCCTTCCGACGCATGGGATGACGCGTTGACTGTACTCGTCGACGCGGGGATCGCGTTTCTCATGGGTCCCTCCGAGCGCAACGATTTAGGGGTTCCTGTGCGGGCGGCCTTCGTTACGGACCCGGCGGGCAACGTGATCGAGTTCACGGATGTCGGCCCCCTAGCCATCTAACGGTCTTTCGAATACGAAACCCGGTAGGGGTTTTTCAATGGGCTATGCGACGGCGAGTAGATCGCGCAGTGCTGCGTGGTCTTCGGCTGAAGGCGTCCAAAGCCCGGCAGCGGCGTTGGCCTCGACCTGAGCGACCGAGGTGGCGCCGGCGATTACCGACGCAACTGTGGGCTGGGCGGCGAGTCCACCCATCGCAACGTCGAGCAGCGTGATGGAACGTTCGGCGGCGAAAGACTCAAGGCGTTCGACGACATCGAAATTCATGTCCGACAGAAGATTGGTCAATCCCCATGCAGCGATGCGACCACCTTCAGGCGGGGCGTCACCGCGCCGGTACTTGCCGGTGAGGAGCCCGCTGGCGAGTGGAAAATAGGGGAGAAGTCCCACTCCGAAACGCTCACAGGCTGGTATCAATTCGGCCTCGGCTTCACGCTCAACGAAGCTGTAGAGGTTCTGGGCACTGATGAACCTTTCGAAACCGTTGGTCTGTGAGATCCAGTCGGCATCGGCGACCTGCCATGCCGTGAAGTTGGAGCAACCGATGTAGCGCACCAAGCCTTCGTGTACGAGATCTGAAAGTGCGCCGAGTGTCTCTTCTATTGGCGTGCTGGGATCGGGCTTGTGGATCTGATAGAGGTCGATCCAGTCTGTTTTCAAGCGAGTCAAGGACCGCTCCACGGCCCGGCGAATGTAACGGCGCGATCCACGTGCGTCCCAGTCGGGTCCATTCGCGCCGCGCAGATCACTACCGAATTTCGTAGCTATCACTACATCGTCGCGCCGCGATCCAAGCGCTTCTGCGAGGAAGACCTCGGAGTCGCCGTAGGAATCGGAGGTATCGAAAAGCGTGATGCCCGCGTCGATCGCCGCGCCCACCACCAACTTGGTTGCATCAGCGTCGATGCGCATCCCAAAGTTGTTGCACCCGATGCCCACTGTCGAAACGGTGAGTCCGGAATTTCCTAAGCGGCGGTAGGTCATGTCTGTCATGGCGACAGTTTGGCCGATCGCTGGAAGGAGCGCTCAGATCCCGAGAGCGTCCCTTGTGCGGTGAAGCTCGTCGACGTCTGCCGTTGTGGGCACCAGGAACAACTCGTCGCATCCAAGGTCGGAGAGGGTGGACACGGCCGTTCGGAGAGCCTCTGGTGTCGATGTCGCGAGCATCCCCGCCATCATCGTTGCGACGTCTTCGCCGAAGATCTTCATGTACGAGTAGCCATAGTCGTGAAGGCGATCCTGGGCTCCGTCACCGAGGGAGTACCAGAGGCTGGCCGAGATGTGGGGAGCATCAGCGCGGCCAGCATCGGCCCATGCTTTTCGAATTCGGTCGAATGCCGCCGTCGTTGCGGCTGGGTCGATTCCGAAGACGGTTGAGCCATCGTCAACGCCAACTGCCCACTTGGCCGCTCGGGCCAGTGCCTTCGGGCCCATGACGCCGGCAACCAACGGTGGTCCGCCAGCCTGGACTGGAGGAGGTCCGACTGGATCGGCACCCTCAAACGGTGCGTCGCCGTTCCAGATGCGTCGCATCGTCGCCACTTGCTCGTCCATACGGCTCCACCGACGGTCGAACGGGGCATCGATCGCCCGATAATCGTGCTCTCGACCGCCGACGCCGATACCCACGGTGAGACGCCCATTGCTCAACTGATCCACGGAGGCCAATTGCTTTGCCACATCGACCGCCGGATGAGCGGGCAACACGATGATCGTTGTCCAGAGGCGTACCCGTTGCGTCAGCGCAGCGGCCGCGGAAAGTTCCACGATCCAGGAATGGCTTGGGTACGTGACGCGCTCGGGTACGGCAAGGCTGGACCAAGGGCCTTCATCGATGGTCTGACACCACGCAAGAGTGTCGTCTCGTCCATGGGCCACCATCGTCGGCAGGGTCATTGCGATTTCCATGCCAATGATCATGGCCGAAATTTCGTGCTCTCTGAGCGACGGTGGGTAAGACTCGCAATCGTCATCGGGCTCGGGGGAGTGCGATGGCGTGAGATGTTCCGGAGGGGGACTCCTATGACAACGCTCGTCGACCTTTACGATCCCGACACCTACAGCGCCGGAGTTCCGCACGATGTGTTCACGGAGCTCCGCCGCACGCAACCCGTGTTCTGGCAGAACGTGCCTGATCAGCCGGGTTACTGGGCGGTACTTCGACACGCTGATGTTGTGCATGTATCTCGAAATCCAAATCTTTTCTCTGCCGAGGTTGGTGGGGTGGTCATCGAGGACCTCGATCCCGAACGGCTGGCGCGGATGCGGGAAATGATCCTGTCGATGGACCCACCACGACACATCGCCTACCGGAAGCCGCTTGCCCCTGAGTTCCGCGCTCGAGTGATAGCGGGACTCGAGACGCAGATCCGGGAAATCACCCGCCAAGTCATCGACGACGTGCGCGGCCGTTCCGAAGTGGAATTCGTGCATGAGGTCGTAGGCGGCATCCCAACGCAGGTGATCGGCAAACTTTTCGGTCTCCCTGAAGCGGACTGGGACTTGCTTCACGATCTGGCCGAAAGAAACACAAGTGGGCAGGATCCGGATATCAACCCCGGCGAATCCAACGACGAAGCGGGCAGCGCTGACTCGTCGATGAAGATGGCGATGTACGGAATGGCCTTCGCTGCGGACCGCCGCACGATGGCGCCCCAAGGCGACCTGATGGACATCATCCTCGGTTCGGAGTTCGACGGAAGGTTTCTGACCGATGCTGACATCGGCAGCATGCTGGTTCAGATGATCACCGCCGGGAACGACACGACCGTTTCGATGATGGCCGGTGGTCTGTTGGCACTGATGCTCCATCCGGGTCAGCTCTTCGAGGTAGCGCAGGACCCTTCGCTGATCCCTGGGGCAGTGGAGGAGATTCTCCGCTGGCACAATCCGCTCCACTATTTCCGCAGGACTGCGACGCAGGACACAACCATCGGCGATACATCGATCGCTGCGGGGGACAAGGTCGCCATGTATTACACAAGCGCCAATCGCGACGAATTGGTGTTCGACGATCCGCAGCGATTCGACATTTCTCGTTCGCCAAACCCGCAGTTGTCTTTCGGGATCGGTGAGCATTTTTGTCTTGGGGTCCACTTGGCCCGACTCGAGGGAAGAGTGTTTTTTGAGGAACTCCTCGGAAGTTTTCGGTCATTTGAATTGGCGGGCGATCCCGTCAGGGTCCGGTCGAATCTGAACAACGGATTGAAGAAGCTTCCGGTTCGACTCTCGGCATGAGAACTGGCATCGATTACCTGTTACAGGTGCTGATCCCTACAGGGAATGTGGGATGATTTCTCCTGAGGGCCAGTCCGCCCCAATGCGCACGAAGTGGGGATTCATGTTCGACCTGATCATCCGGAATGGAACCATTGTCGATGGGACCGGCCGGGCACGGTTCGTTGGCGACGTCGCGGTACGCGACGGACTTCTCGTCCAGGTGGGTGGGACCGTCGTTGGCGATGCAATTGAGACGGTCGATGCCACGGGGCTCATCGTCACCCCCGGGTTCGTCGACATCCATACCCATTTCGACGGACAGGTCACGTGGGATGATCTGCTCGAACCTTCGGCAAGTCATGGTGTCACGACGATTGTTGCGGGTAACTGCGGTGTCGGCTTCGCCCCGGTGCTCCCGGAACGCCGTGACCAGTTAGTGCAGTTGATGGAAGGCGTCGAGGACATCCCCGGTTCAGCGCTCACCGAGGGAATGACGTGGGACTGGGTCACGTTCCCGGATTACCTTGATGCTCTCGACAAGCGTTCGTGGTCAATGGATGTCGGAACGCAGATCACGCATGGCGCTCTGCGGGTATGGGTGATGGGTGATCGTGCAATTGGCGAGACCGTCGCGACACGTGTTGAAGTCGATGAGATGGCGCGACTGGTCGCTGAGGCCATCGGTGAAGGAGCGCTTGGGTTCTCGACCTCTCGAACCTTCAGCCACAAAGCCCCTGATGGCAACTACGTGCCCGGCACATTCGCAGGACAAGATGAGTTGTGGCCCATCGCCGCGGCAATGAAGGATGCTGGTCGTGCTGTCTTTCAGCTCGCTCCACTTGGCACCACCAGTCAGGATCCCGAAGAGGTTCTCAAGGAGTTCGACTGGATGCGCCGGCTGTCGCTCGAATTCGGCCTTGTCGTCTCGCCGGTTCTGGCGCAGATCCCGACCAACCCAGGTCTCTACCGCGAGGTTCTCGATGCGGCGCTCGCAGCTCGTGCTGATGGCGCGGTCGTAATCCCGCAGGTGTCCGCGAAGTCGCAGGGCCTTCTTCTCGGTTTGCAGACATCACATGCATTCATGCGCCGCCCCACCTTCGTTGCGTTGTCGAACAAGGCTGATGGCGATCTTCTTGCGCTCGTCTCCGAACTCCGCAAGCCGGAGACGAAGGCGGCGATACTTTCCGAGGAGGACCTGCCGCTGTCAGGGGCGCTCTACGAGGGAATTGCGGTGTTCGCACAGCATGGAACTTCGATCATCTTCCCGATTAGTGATGCAGTCGATCAAGAACCACGATCGGATCAGAGCGTGGCGTCGCTGGCCGAGGCGGCCGGAGTGTCTGCACTCGACATGACGTACGACCTCATGCTCGAGCGCGACGGCCGAGCGTTGTTGATGGCTGGGATCAATAACTATGCGAATGCGTCGCTTGACGGCGTGTACGACATGCTCACCCATCCAGGTTCGGCGCTGGGCCTGTCCGATGCAGGAGCCCATTGTGGACTCCTCGTGGACGCCTCGATGCCTACAATGCTCCTCACCCATTGGGTCCGTGACCGGACCCGCGGCCCGCGGATCGGACTCGAGTCAGCGGTGCGGATGCAGACGTTTGAGACCGCCGAACTCTATGGACTCGGCGACAGAGGGACCCTCGCAGCAGGCAAGCGTGCCGATATCAATGTCATCGATTTTGACGCTCTCGAACTGCACCAGCCCGAGGTGATCTATGACCTTCCCGCCGGTGGTCGTCGCCTTGTCCAGCGAGCTAGCGGCTACCGACTGACCGTTGTTGCCGGAACGATTACCCGGCGAGATGATGTAGATACCGGTGCCCGACCCGGCCGCCTCATCCGCGGCGCCCGCTAACCTTTCCCCAGATCTACGAAACACTTCAAGGAGATTGCACGATGACGCTCACTGCCCATAACGCCCCGGAAGCCGTCCACATCGGTGACTCGGATCTTCCGTTCGTCGAGATCGGCGGCGGCAACAAGATGCGCGTTCTTCAGGTCAAGGAAAGAGAAGGCCTCTGGATCGTGGAGAACATCTTCATGGCCGGGTTCGACGTGCAGAAGCATCGTCACTCTGGTCCGGTGTGGGGCTACACGACTTCAGGGGCATGGAAGTACAAGGAATACGACTACGTGAACCGCGCCGGGTCGTTCTTGTACGAACCGGCAGGTTCGATTCATACCCTCGAGTGCATCGAGGACAACACGCGAGTGTGGTTCCACATGTACGGCGTGAATCTCAATCTTGACGACGACGGCAACGTCGAATCAGTAACTGATGGTGCCGGCTCGTTGCAGGCCTACCTTGCGCTTTGTGAAATGCAGGGCTTCGGAATTCCAAACGTCATCACCGACTGAGGACGTCGGGAAGACTCCAGGTACAACGCGCCCGTAGGGGCGCACATATTCAGTGAGGGGATCCTTCCCGGCAATGAGCAAGCATCCGTTCCACGACGTTGCCATTGTCGGCGTCCACAACACGCGTCAAGCCCGAGTTCTTGAAGGGCACGACGCGCGCAGCATCACGATGGAAGGTGCCCTAGGTGCCATTTCCGATGCTGGTCTCGAGCCACGGGACATCGACGGAGTCGTTGGTTCATTAGCGAGCGACTTCCTGTTCCAGTCTCGGATTGGTCCGGCATGGCGGTCTCTCTCCCCATTGGGAATCCCCGCTGTTCTTGAGGCGGCAATGGCTATTGCTTGTGGCCTCGCGTCCACCGTGCTCGTGGCTACCGGTGAAGCAGGGAGCTATCGACAGCATGACTCGACTGCACCATGGACCCGGCCCACGAACGAATTCGTGGCCTCCTACGGAATGTTTACTGCTGCCGAATTCGCGCTAATGGCCCGTCGTCACATGCATATGTATGGCACAACGGCTGAGTCGATGGCGCACGTCGCCGCCACGATTCGTAACAACGGCCACGTCAATTCTGAAGCGGTTTATTTCGGTAAGGGCCCCTTCACCATCGATGACATTCTCGCCAGTCGAATGATCGCCGATCCGTTCCATCTTCTCGAGTGTGCAACAACATCCGAGGGAGCAACTGCGCTCGTTCTGACCCGTGCCGACCGCGTGGATGACCTTGCCAAGCCGCCGGTGTACATCCTCGGAGGAGGGACTGATTACTACGGCCCTTCGTATCAACATCCTCCGGTCTGGGATCTTGGCGGGAACAGGCGCAGCGACCTGGTGGCTGGTTACGTCGGAAGGCAAGCAGCTGAGGAAGCGTTTGCTGCCGCTGGGATCGGTCCCGATGATGTTGATGTGTGTGAGTTCTACGATCCGTTCTCCTTTGAATTGATCCGACAGTTCGAAGCGTTTGGATTCTGCGGCGAAGGCGAGGGTGGTGACTTCGTCATGTCCGGCGTCATCGAACCGGGCGGCCGGTTCCCGATCACGACCGACGGTGGAACTATGTCCTTCAGTCACGGAGGCGCGTCAGTTCAACTTTTTCAGAGAGTCGTGCGCGGAGTGCAACAGATACGCGGCGAATGTGTGACTGGACAAGTTGGGGGAGCGGAAGTTGCAATGAGCACCGGTGGTGGCTCAGGTGCATTGTTCACGGACGTGCTCCTGCTCGGAAAGGACCGACCATGACGATTCTCGTTCCGCAGGATGGTGCGATTCCGGTTCCGCAGCCGGGCGCGTTCTCCAGGTATTACTGGGAGGGATGCGCCGAACATGAGTTGCGATACCAGCGTTGCGGAGAATGCAACGGCGCGACACATACCCCGGCGGTTCTCTGTGGGGCGTGTGCGTCACTCGACATCCATTGGGAGCGCAGCGCTGGTATTGGAGAGATTTATAGCTGGACCGTTGTGTGGCGTCCGGCCACGCCTGCGTTTGTTGTCCCGTATGTGCCGATCGTGGTGACGATGCTCGAGGGTTGGCAACTTCTGTCGGCACTAGTGGGCTGCGAACCTGAGGTCGCAGAAATCGGCATGGCGGTCGAGGTCGAGTTCCACCGAGGGGTGGAGGGTTTCACCCTGCCGTATTTCCGACCCGTGGAAAAACTCTTGCCCAAGGCTTGACTAAGTCAAGACCTGTGCGTACGGTTACGAGGCCGGGACAGACCCGGATCTCACCCCCACAGGAGAAACGCGATGGCGCCCAACGATCACTACACGATCATCTCTGCTGATGGTCATGCCGGCGGTAACCATGTCCAGTACCGCGAGTATCTCGATCCCGCATGGCGCGACGAATTCGATGCCTGGAGGGGTGGCTACAAGAACCCGTTCCGTGACCTTCAGGACGATGGTCGTTCGCGTAACTGGGATAGCGCTCGCCGTAACGGCGATCTTGACGCCGAAGGTATTGCTGCCGAGGTTCTCTTCCCCAACACCGTTCCTCCGTTTTTTCCGACCGGTGTCGTCATTGCCCCGGCTCCGTCTGTTGCGGATTTCCCCAAGCGTCTTGCTGGGCTGCGCGCTCACAACCGTTGGCTCGTCGATTTCGTCGCTGAATCACCGGAACGTCGCGCTGGTCTCGCTCAGGTTGCACTTAACGACGTCGATGAGGCGGTTGCCGATGTGAAGTGGGCTCGCGAACAGGGCCTGCGCGGCATTCTGCTTCCCGGTGTCTCACCTGACACGCCCTGGATCGATCCTCTCTTCTCGGCTATCTACGACCCGCTCTGGGCAATCTGCCAGGAGCTCGACATGTCCATCACCCACCACGCGGGTGGCAGCGGCATCCCGAATTACGGAAAGCATGCGTCGGCGCTCACCATGTTCGTGCTTGAGTCGGGCTTCTTTGCCAACCGCGCAATCTGGCACCTGATCATGTCTGGTGTGTTTGAACGTTTCCCCGGCCTTAAGTTCGTCATGACCGAACAGGGAACCTCGTGGCTTCCGCCGGCTCTCACCAAGATGGACGACATCCACAACGCGCAGGTTCGTGGACGCATGGGCGAGATTGGTATGCCCGAATCAGGCGCACTGCCGCACAAGCCCAGTGACTACTTCCGTCGCAACTGTTTCCTTGGCGCCAGTTTCCCGTCGCCAGGTGAAGCAGCTCATTTCCACGACCTCGGTCTCGACAAGGTCATGTGGGGTAGCGATTACCCGCACAACGAGGCGTGCTCGCCCTTCTCACGTGAGTCACTGCGCCACAGCTTCAATGGCTGGAGCGAAGCGGACCTGCGTCAGGTGCTTACCGAGACTGCGGTGAGCGTCTACGGATTCGATCTGGCCGCGCTGCAGCCTCTCGCTGACCGTATCGGTCCGACCGTGGCGGAGATCGCCGAGCCGCTCACCGAAATTCCGGACCATCAGAGCCCCGCCTTCCAGCGGGCCTGAACGCGCCCGATGGCCTCCGGTTGGTCCACGCACGATGACGTCTGATCAGGCATCAGAGATTGAGGACCAACTGGGGGCTGTTCGGCTCGGATTGAACCGGTTGGGTCGGCTGCTTTCGAGCAGGCGTATTCATGCCGGTATGGCTGGTGCCGCGGGAGTCGAACTTCCGCAGCAGGCCATGAATGTCTTGAGAGCGCTCGGCGACCGTGAGGCGTTGCCCATGGGCGACCTCGCCAAAGCGGCGAGGATGGACAGCGGTGCCGTGAGTCGCCAGGTTCGCGTGCTCGAAGAGCGGGGTCTGGCGGATCGTCGAGCAAGTCCTCAGCACGGCAGCATCGTGCTCGTCGAGGCGACTGAGAATGGTCGGTCGATGGCGGCAAGTTTCGAACGGGTACGGAACGCGCAGCTATCTCGCGCGCTTGCTGAATGGACACCAGAGGAGCGGATAGAACTCGGCCGGCTTCTGGTGCGTCTGGTCGAGGATTTACAGACGACTCCGTATCTGCAGGCCGATCGTGACTGAACTCTGAGGGTACTGACTCGACCTAGTCCGGAGTGACGACGGCGCGTCCTCGCAACTCGCCCCGCTCCATTTTTTCGTATGCAAGTGCGACGTCATCGAGCGAGAAGAAGTCAGCGTCGACGCGAATTCGACCGGCGTCGGCGAGTGCGATGACATCGAGGGTGTCGGCGATCGTCGGAGCTTGGAAACAGAACACTTCGCCGTCTTTGGGTAGAGCATCGAACCATGTGCCAGATCGCAGCGCACCCTGTCCGGCCCCGACGAGAGCGAATGCCCCTCCCTTGCCGGTAGAGCGAAGGCCCTGGTCGATGGTTGCGTCGATTCCGACGAAGTCGAAGACTGCGTCGGCTCCGGAACCGCCCAGTATTCTCCGAACATCGGCGGCAGTTTCTGGGTTAACGCCATCCAGAACATCGTGGGCGCCCAATTCGGTCGCATAGGCCAGACGATCGCCCGAGGTATCGACCGCGATTATTCGGGCGCTAGTTAACGCAACTAGGTGTTGGATCGCATAGGCGCCGAGGCCACCAGCGCCGATTACGACTGCCGAACCCCCTGGTCGAATTCGCTTCAGTGCACGTTTAACCGCATGGAACGACGTTGCGCCGGCATCGGTGAGCGGGCCGGCAATCTTCGGATCAAGGTTGCGGAGAGGAACGAGCTCTCGCGTGCTGTGCACGAGCATGTACTTGGCGAGACCGCCGTCGACCCCGTAACCCCGACCAACAACCGAGTCGTCACAGTTGTTGTCTTCGCCATTGGCGCAATACCGGCAGGATCCGCACGACCGTGGGGAGATGACCGCTACGGGATCGCCCTCCTTGAATCCGGTGACGCCCTTGCCTAGCGCAGCGATGTGTCCGCCTACCTCGTGTCCGAGTGTGAACGGAACTTTCCAACCCAGAGGTTCGGCGAAGGAGCCCGGCATCTGGGCCATGCCGACGTCGGAATGGCATAAGCCGTTTCCGGCCACTTCAACGACCACTTGTCCGGGTCCGGGCGTCGGAACGGGCGCTTCGGTAAGGACGGGCTGCTGTTGCCACTCAACGATTCTGTACGCCTTCATCATCTCGGTCATGTGCGCATCCTGACACGGGACGCCTAAGTCTGCCTTGAGGTCTCCGGCGAGGCATGATGTTGCCGTTCATTCGAGGGAGGCCAAGTGTCCGAAGTGAAGAGTCTGGAAGAAGCAGGGACGATGTGGGAACTGGTTGAGGCCAGTGCTGCCGCTAATCCGGACGTCGTGGTTCTCCTCGATGGCGAAGATCGTCAAGTCACGTTCAAAGAATTACGCGACAAGTCCGAGCGCGTCGCCGCCGGGCTTCATGCCATGGGGGTCCGCTCCGGTTCACGCGTGACGTGGCAGCTTCCGACTCGCATCGAGACTGTTGTTGTGTCGCTCGCGCTTGCGCGCCTGGGCGCCGTGCAGAACCCAATCATCCCGATCTATCGCGACCGCGAGGTTGGTTTCGTTCTCGAGCAGACCAACGCAGAGTTCTTCTTCATCCCAGGTGATTGGAACGGTTACGACTTCAACGCGATGGCCGAGCGGATCATTGATCAGATCGGCATTGAACTGAGCGTCTTCATCACCTACGACGCTCTTCCCGAAGCGGAGCCGTACACCCTGCCTCCGGCGACGACCGATGGTGACGTGGTGCGATGGATTTATTACACATCAGGAACGACTTCCTCGCCAAAGGGTGTTCGTCACACCGACGGGACCCTCATGGCCGGCGGTCTCGGTCTTGCGAATGCAGCGGCCCTGTCGAGCGAGGATGTCGGCTCCATCGCTTTCCCCTACGCCCACATCGCAGGACCCGACTACCTGATGATGCTGCTCTACCGCGGATGCGGCGCGGTTCTCGTCGAGGCGTTCAATCTCGAAGAAGCGGTGTCATTGTTCTCGCGTAAGGGCGTGACGATGGCTGGCGGAGGCCCCGCGTTTTACCAGATGTACCTGGCGAAGCAACGCACGCAGCCGGGCGTACCGATCATCCCGTCGCTCCGGTTGCTCTCCGGCGGTGGCGCTCCGAAGCCTCCCGAGATGTTCACCGAAGTGAAACAGGAGATGGGAATTCCGATTTGTCACGGTTACGGAATGACCGAATGCCCGATGATCGCCCAGGGCGGCCCGAACGACACGGATGAGCAACTGATGTACACCGATGGGGCTCCAGTCACGGGAATCACTGTCCGCATCGTCACCGCCGAAGGCGTTGAGGCACCCCAGGGTGGAAATGGTGAGGTGCGTCTAAAGGGCCCGATGGTCTTCAAGGGCTATACGGATTCGTCTCTGGATGCCGATGCGTTTGACGATGACGGATGGTTCCGCACAGGAGACCTCGGACATATCGATGCAACCGGTCACGTCGTTCTCACCGGACGGCTGAAGGACGTAATCATCCGCAAGGGAGAGAACATCTCGGCGAAGGAGATCGAAGATCTCCTCTACCAACTGCCGAATGTCGGGGATGTCGCAGTGATCGGCTTGCCCGATAAGGAACGCGGCGAGCGCGTTTGCGCCGTAGTCGAGCGGGCTCCGGGTACCGATGATCTCGGATTCGCAGAGATGGTGGCCTATCTGAAGTCTGAAGATCTCATGACGCAGAAGATCCCCGAACAGCTTGAGGTTGTGGATGCTCTTCCACGTAACGAGACGTTGCGAAAGGTTCTGAAGCAAGACCTTCGCGACGCGTATCGTGACAAACCCTGGTCTCCGGCGCCACGAGGCTGAGAAGCAATCGTCAGCGGCTAAGTGTCACTGGACGGCTCTTGATGACTTCCTCGAAGAAGTCGTTGCCCTTGTCGTCCACCACGATAAATGCGGGGAAGTTTTCGACTTCGATCTTCCAGACGGCTTCCATGCCGAGCTCGGCATACTCAAGCACCTCGACCGAACGGATGCAGTCCTGTGCGAGACGCGCTGCGGGGCCACCGATGGAGCCGAGGTAGAAGCCACCATGTCGTTTGCATGCGTCGGTAACTGCTTTCGAGCGGTTTCCCTTGGCCAGCATCACAAGACTGGCACCTTGCTCTTGGAACAGATCGACGTAGGAATCCATCCGCCCGGCTGTCGTCGGCCCGAATGAACCGGATGCGAATCCTTCAGGTGTCTTCGCCGGACCGGCGTAATAAACGCAATGGTCCTTGAAGTACTGGGGGAGACCGTCACCAGCATCGAGACGTTCTTTCAACTTCGCGTGTGCGATGTCGCGGGCGACAATCACGGGACCAGTAAGTGACACACGGGTTTTGATTGGCAGCGCGCTAAGGGCGGCACGGATCTCGTCCATAGGGCGATTGAGATCAATCTGAACGACATCGGTGTCGAGATGCTCATCAGTGATTTCCGGCAAGAATTGGGCTGGATCGTGTTCGAGTTCTTCGAGGAATACGCCGTCGGATGTGATCTTGCCAAGTGCTTGTCGGTCGGCAGAGCAGGAGACGGCAATCGCGACCGGGCACGATGCACCGTGTCGCGGAAGTCGGATGACGCGCACGTCGTGACAGAAGTACTTGCCGCCGAATTGTGCGCCGATCCCGGATTGCTGTGAGACCTTGAGAATCTCGGCTTCAAGCGCGAGGTCGCGGAAGCCTCGTCCAAGTTCGTTTCCTTCGAGCGGAAGGGAGTCCAGATAGCGGGCCGATGCCAGCTTCGCTGTTTTGAGTGCAAACTCGGCCGACGTTCCGCCGACTACAAGCGCGAGATGATACGGCGGGCATGCCGAGGTGCCCAGAAGATCCATTTTCGCTGCAACGAACTCCAACAGGCTCGTCGGATTCAGGAGCGCCTTCGTTTCTTGGAAGAGGTAGCTCTTGTTCGCCGATCCGCCCCCCTTTGCCATGAACAGGAACTTGTACGCATCACCGTCAACCGCGGAAATTTCGATTTCTGCGGGGAGATTCGTCCCGGTGTTGACCTCGGTGTACATGTCCAGTGCAGCCATTTGTGAATAGCGGAGGTTGTCAGTCAGATAGGTGTCGTAGATCCCTTGGGCGAGAGCTTCTTCGTCCCTGCCTTCGGTGAGAACGAACTGACCCTTCTTGGCTTTGACAATCGCGGTGCCGGTGTCCTGGCAGGAGGGGAGTACTCCGCCGGCGGCAATGTTTGCATTTCTGAGAAGATCCAGTGCAACAAACCGGTCGTTTCCGGATGCCTCGGGATCATCGAGAATCGCCCTGAGTTGCGCGAGATGCCCGGACCGCAAGAAGTGAGCGATCTCGAACATCGCCGTCGCTGAGAGCAAAGTGAGCGCCGAGGGAGCAACCCGCAGGAAGGTGCCGGCGGATGTCTCGATAGTTTCGACACCGTCGCCAGAGATTTTGCGATACACGGTGTCGTCGGCTCCGAGGGGGAGCATTTCTTGATGGACAAATTCAGGCATGGGACAACGGTACCGTCGGGATGACCTGGGCGAGTAACAACCACTAGTAGGACCCGGCAGAGGTATTCTCAGGCGTCTGATCTATTCAGCACAGATCCTTCCAGTTCGGAGTCGATGGCCAATGAACGCAGTCGTGATTTACGAGAGCATGACGGGTAATACGGAGAAGGCAGCCCGCCTGATCGGCGGCCAGCTTGAACTTCGGGGTCTTGGCGTCACCGTTTGTCCGGCATCAGATGTCAATTTTCAGGCTTTGGCTGATGCCGAGCTCGTCATAGTTGGGAGCTGGACGGATGGGATGTTTTTCTTCGGCCAGAAACCGGCACGGGCAGGTCGACTTGCGAACCTTCCCTACATGACTGGGAAACGATGCGCAGTCTTTTGCACTTACGCGTTGGATACTGGGAAGACACTCGACAAGCTGTCCGCGATAATGCGGGGCCGCGGCGCTGATGTCATCGGTGGCTATGCCATTAAGCGCAATGAGCTTGAGGACGGAAGCGTCGAATTCGTCGAACGGCTTCTTGGGATCGTTGCCGTCTAGGCAACAACACGTTCAGGTTCCTCATCGATCGGCGTGACTGACTTGCTTCTCCCGGGGATGACGGGGAGGAACAGGACAGTGCCGAACAAAAGCGCTACTCGTACGTAGAGATAGATAGTGCCGTCGCCGTGTCCACCCGGCTCAATCAGCAGCAGCCACCCAAAGGCGAGCGCCGCCCAGTGCCATGGCCGTCGCACCAATTGGATGCAGGCCATGAGGGCGACGACGAGGAAACCGAGATGGTGAGTCCACGAGATTGGACTCGCGAGTACCGCCGCGCACCCGACAATGGCGAGGGCCGCAAGTAGGTCGTCCTCTTGCGCCGCCCGCGAACCTCTTACGAGCGCGATGCCCACGATGATTACAAGGGCTAGGAGCCACAGTCCGGTTCGAGCAGAGCCCTGGGAGACAACGCGAGCGACGACGCCAAACATTGCGTTGTTCCTCGAATCAACGAGCGATCCGACCCGGTCGGAATGCCAGACGAGGTCCGTCCAGTATCTCTTCGAGTCCGACGGGGCCAGTGCCCAGCCGAGAGCCGTCGCAATGGCGGCACCGAGGAGCGCGAGTATCGCCGGTCTGACCCGTTTCGTACTGACAAGCCAGACGATGAATAGTCCCGGCGTGAGTTTGATTGCGGTTGCGACCCCAATTGCGATCCCGCCGAACTTCGCTCGGCGCGAGATTGCCGCCACGTCACAGATGATCAGCGCCCAAAGGATGATGTTCACTTGTCCCAGCCGAAGCGTCAGCCAGACCGGCATTGTCACGATTGCGGCGGCGTACGCGGCCGGCGCCCAGATCAGTCGCTGTGTTCGTTCAAGGCCGGCGAGTTGCGTCGCTGACCACGAGGCCGCGAACAATGCACAGAGACTTATGGCAGTGAAGAGCACCTCGCGAGCATCGGTGCCGAGTGGGACGAATGCCGAGAAGAGAATTGGTCCGATTGGTGGGTACGTCGCGCTGAGATTGAAGACAGGATCGGTGAATGCGTACAGCGACCCGCCCTCGGTCCACCCTCGGGCTGCACCGACGTAGATCTGTAGGTCGAGAAGTCCGCTGGGTGGCCCGATGCTCCATGAGGGCCACAGTGCGAGGCCGGTTGCGAAGATCGCGGCCCAGACGGCGAGGCGCCGATTTCTGAGGCCGAGGAGATACCCCGCGCCGATCACGACGATGAGAATCGTCGCCGGGGTGGTCCATGGATTGAGGCATAGCTGAACCCATTCCGGCACGCCCGGACGCTAGCGGTTCGTTTGATCGCGGGTCTGAATTCCGTAAAGAAGTACGCAAGTTTCGCCCGGTGAGCGCGAGTTGGAGAAGACCACGATTCATAGTTCCCGCGCTATCCCTCGTTTGGGGTACGTTCATCTTTCCAAGGTCGCTCGCAAGGGCGATGCAACCCAACTCAGGAGATCACTTCACATGGGCATTACGACCCGGCGACGTTCCTTCCGCAAGGCAGGAATCGTCTCTCTTTCGCTTGTAGCGGTTCTCGGACTTTTCGCCTCTGCGTGCAGTAGCAGCGATGATTCCAGCAGCGGCGGCACCACCAAGGCTGCCTGGATCTATGTCGGCCCCATCAACGATGGTGGGTGGACGACAGCGCATAACGTCGGACGCGAGTTTGCAGCAAGTGAGCTCGGCTCCAAGGTGAAGACCACCTACAAGGAGAGCATCCCTGAAGGCCCCGAGGCCGCTCAAGTGATTGATGGCCTCGTAAAGGATGGCAACACTGTCATCTTTGCGACCTCCTACGGTTACAAGCAGCAGATGCAGGAAGCTGCTGCGAAGTACCCGAACGTCAAGTTTGAACAGGCGACTGGTGATGACATCACCACCGGCAAGGCGGGTCTCCCGACCAATTACAACGAATACTGGGGTGCCGGCGAAGACACCCTGTATCTGTCCGGTGTTGCAGCGGGTAACGCGTCCAAGAAGGGCGTGATCGGCATTGTCGCTCCGTTCCCGATTCCTGAGGTGATTCGTCACATCAACGCCTTCACTCTCGGCGCTCAGTCAGTTAACCCGGCCGCCACGGTCAAGGTTGTCTGGACAAAGTCTTGGTTCAACCCGACGCTGGAGCGTCAGGCTGCCGAATCGCTTGTCTCGAGTGGCGTCGACGCGCTGTTCTCCCATCAGGACGGTCCGGCCGCTGGTGAAGTGGCTAAGGCCGCGAACCTTCCGTGGGTCGGCTACGACTCCGATCAGTCCGGTGCTTACGGCAGCGTTTGGCTGACAACGGCTACCTACAACTGGGGCCCGTACTACCTCGCCAAGATCAACGCCGCTTCTGACGGAACATGGAAGGCCGACAACTACTACGGCACCATCGCTGACAATTTCACCTCATTGGCTCCGTTCGGAACGCTTGTCTCGAGCACAACGAAGACCGGCATCGATTCACAACTCGCGCTCGCTAAGAGTGGTGGGGCGAAGTCATTCGGTTGGTACTGGGGTCTCCAGGATCGTCTTGATCAGGCCGGAGTCGTCCAGATCAAGAAGGGAACATCCCTGACACAAAAGGACCTCTACACCATGAGCTACTTCGTCAAGGGTGTCGACGGAAGCGCAAAGGGCTGAATTTGAACAGTCATCCCGTTCGATGACTCGTAATGGAAGTGCCGGGGCGGCCACCGCGATTGCGGTGGCCGCCTTTGGCGTGTCTAAGAGGTTCCCTGGCGTCATTGCCAACCAGGACGTCAATTTTGATGTTCGAGTCGGCGAGGTTCACGCGCTCCTCGGTGAGAATGGTGCCGGCAAGACAACGCTCTCGAACATCCTCACCGGTCTCTATCGTCCCGATGACGGACATCTTGAAGTGGATGGCCTTTCGGTCGAGTTCGATACTCCACGCGATGCCATCAATGCAGGCATCGGAATGGTCCATCAGCACTTTCGACTCGTCCCAACGTTCACGGTGGCGGAAAATATCGTGCTCGGTGCCAAATTGGCCGGCGATCGCCGTATTCCGAATCTGCGTGAGATTGAGGAGCGAGTCTCCGAGCTAGCGATCCGTTTTGAAATGCCCGTAGATCCGCGTTCTCGCGTTTGGCAGCTTTCAGTAGGAGAGCAGCAGAGGGTCGAGATTCTCAAGGTGTTGTATCGGGACGCAAGGGTTCTGATCATGGACGAGCCGACCGCAGTGCTCACGCCAATCGAGGCGGATGTGCTTGCTGGAACGTTGCGGGCGATGGTGGATCAAGGTCGCAGCGTGATCTTTATTTCGCACAAACTCGGTGAAGTGATGTCGATCTCGGATCGGGTCACGGTTTTACGTGAAGGTCGGACCATCGGAACCGTCGCGACCGGCGATACCTCGAGACAGGATCTTGCTCAACTGATGGTGGGTCGTACGATTGAGCGAGTGGAGCGGCGGGTCGCTGATGTGCCGACGACCAGTCCCACGGTTCTCGAGATGGCGGGAATCTCTGCTGACGGTGACCGTGGACTGCAGGCACTCAACAATGTGTCGCTCCATGTCCGTCGAGGCGAGATTCTTGGCGTTGCTGGCGTTGCCGGAAACGGCCAGCGAGAGTTGGTCGAGGTCTTAGCCGGACTTCGTGCTCGTTCGGCCGGAACGATCACGGTGGAAGGCGAACCGTTTGACCGCATGGACGCCCGACATCCGATTCATTTGGGAGTCGCCTACGTGCCCCAGGACCGACTCGGAACCGGGCTCGCTGGCGATCTGTCCATCGAAGAAAATCTGATTCTCAAGAAGTATCGCCGTCGCCCAGTTGCCAATGGGCCTTTTCTCCGAACCTCCGTGATCCGTTCGGAAGCGGTAGCGCTCATGGATCGTTTCGATGTCCGAGCGCCCTCGCCTCAGACTCCGACTCGACAGTTGTCGGGCGGAAACGTCCAGAAGGTGCTGCTTGCCCGGGAAATGTCTGGTGCACCGAAGGTACTGGTTATCGCATCGCCAACACAGGGTCTAGATGTCGGGGCGGTGGCAACAGTCCATCGGTTGCTTCTTGACGCGGCCGAGGCCGGTGTCGGCATTCTCCTCGTAAGCGAGGATCTCGAAGAAGTACGAGCACTCGCCGATCGTGTCGCCGTCATCTACGAAGGTTCGATTATGGCGGTACTTGAAGCGCAGGATGCAACCATCGAACGACTCGGATTGCTCATGGGCGGATCACGAGACGCTGGAGCTCAATCGTGAGTGCGCTCACCCGATTCGGTATCCGACTCGAACCGCGACCAGATCGTCCTCGCTGGCTCGTATGGGCTGTTCCAGTGTGTTCGTTCTTTGCCGCACTGCTCGTCGGAGCGGTGGTCTTGCTTGTGACTGCCCAGAACCCGCTGTCGACCTATCTGCGGATCCTCGAACGGGGCTTTCTTGATCAGGGTGCCCTTAGCGGAACACTTGTAGCCGCTACGCCACTGCTATTTACCGGCTTATGCGCCGCGGTGGCATTCAAGATCGGCTTTTTCAATATTGGTGGTGAAGGTCAGTTCTACATGGGTGCGATCTTCGCATCCGGCATCGCGCTCAAATACGGCAACGACCTTCCGGCATGGCTGGCAATTCTGTCGATGATCGTCGCAGGCGCGATCGGAGGCGGTCTCTGGGCCGCCATTCCTGGCGTACTTCGTGCGTATTTCAAAACGAACGAAATCATCACGTCGCTGATGTTGAACTACATCGCCGGGATCATCGCTACGTATCTCATCTTCGAATCCGAGTCGTTCTGGCGTGACCTTGACGGTACAGGCGCCGTATTTCCGAAGGGGAAGTTCATCCCCTCAATCGCGTGGTGGCCGAACCTCGACATCGGGTCGCTCGTGATTCCATTTGGCTTTCTCTTGGGAATCGCCGGAGCGGTGTGGCTAGCTGCTCTGCAGCGGCGGACTCGTTTCGGTTACGAGATGCGTGTGGTTGGGGGAGCGCCCACCACCGCCCGGTACGCCGGTATGCGTCCATCAAGAGTCATCGTGATCGTCGCGGCTATCTCGGGGGCATTCGCCGGTCTGGGTGGAGCCGCCGACGTTGGCAATTTCCGTCACGTGCTGGACCCTAAGGGTCTGCAGCAATCGGGATTCGGTTACGCGGGCATCGTTGTTGCCGCCCTTGCCCGTCTCAATCCGTTGGCGACCATATTCGTAGCGGTGATCCTCGGCGGTATTACCAATGCGGGATACGCATTGCGAGGCCCAGATTTCCCGTCCGGTCTCGTCGGAACACTCCAGGGCCTCATTCTCTTCTGCACCCTGGGTGGCGAAGTTCTCGTCCGGTACCGAATCGTTCGAACGAAGAATACGACCGCCCCGGTGAAAGCTGAGACGGCGTGAGTTTCAACGACAATCTCCTCATCGTCATTGTGGCTTCGGCCATTTTCTACGGAACACCTCTCGTCTTCGCCGCGTTGGGCGAGATCATGGCTGAGCGTTCAGGCGTGATCAACCTCGGCGTCGAAGGAATGATGCTTCTTGGCGCAGTCAGTGCCGCCTGGGTCGCGACGAACATTGATGGCCCGGCCGGGGTGGTTCTACCGTTGGCACTGCTCGCCGCGATGATCGCGGCCGGATTGGGTGCCGCGATACATGCGTTCCTGACGATCACTCTGCGAGTGAATCAGATCATCTCCGGACTAGCGCTAACTATCTTCGCGGGAGCGGCAGGGCTCTCGTCATATCTGGCGAATATTTGGGATCTGGGACAGGCCCCGATTGTGAACCAGTTCAATCGACTCGATGTCTTTGGTTTGGCGGACATGCCGCTGTTTGGACCGATTCTTTTCCATCAGACACTGCTTACGTACTTGTCCTGGTTGCTTGTGTTGGGTGCCTCGTTCTATCTGTTCAGGACGAGAGCCGGCCTCCACCTGCGATCGGTCGGCGAATCCCCGCAGACCGCTGACTCCGTTGGAATTTCAGTAGCGGGATATCGCTACTTCCATGTCATCCTCGGAGGAACGTTCGCCGGAATCGCTGGCGCGTGCTTCTCATTGAGCATTGTCCCGACATGGGCCGATGGCTTGACGTCCGGTCAAGGCTGGATTGCTCTTGCTCTCGTGATCTTCGGTTTCTGGCGTCCCGATCTGATGCTGGTCGGCGCGTATCTCTTCGGGGCGCTCTCGAGCCTCGGTTTCACACTTCAGGCGCGCGGCGTCGGAATCTCTCTTGCTGTATTGAGTGCGCTTCCCTATGCAATGACGATCATTGTTCTGGTGCTTGTGTCGACATCATCGGCACGACGGCATCTTGGCGCTCCGGCAGCGTTAGGTAAACCCTACGAGCGCGAAGAACGCTGACAGAAACAATCAGCAGTGATCAGATCGGTTGGCGATCTTTAGGAGTGGCTGTCTGATCCGTGCGGGTTTACGAGCGCAGCATTTGTTGACCAAGGGAAGTCGATCCACTTGTCGGTGTGACGCCATACGTAATCGCACTGCATGACCGAGATCGGCTTTTGATAGATAACGGCTGTGCGTACTTCTCCGACCTGAGGAGAAACGTAATCACGCACCATTGCAAGCGTGTGTCCGGTATCGGCCACGTCGTCGGCGATAAGCACCCGAGCAGATTCGAGATCGACAAGGGTCAACGGGGGAGGAAGGATCACAGGAAACTCGAGTCGCTCACCGCGTCCCGTGTAGTACTCGACGTTCATGACGTGGAGGTTCTTGACGCCGAGGGCGTAGGCGAGAGACCCAGCTATGAGGAGCCCGCCCCGTGCGATCGAGAGAATCAGATCGGGTTTGAACCCGTCATCGGAGACCATGAGGGCTAGGTCCTTCGACGCACTTCCATACAGCGGCCACGTCAGCACTTCGAGGTCTTCCATGGACTCCGAAGATACACAACCTAGAGTGCGCGGCATGACGGTGTCCCGGTCGGTACGGTTTACCTCATGGCTGACATAGAACACACAAGCTCGCCCGATTCACAGACAGATCGGCGTCGTCGGATAGAACCGGCCATCCATCCCGGGAGTGTTCTACTTACCCGTCCCGAACGAGCAGCAGCTGGGCGGGCCGGTCGGTTACGGGCGCGGCGTTCGAGCCACGGCGAATGGAGTCGTCCTCAAGGAGGACCCGGACCGATCGAGATTCTCGCTGCTCAGAACGAGAACCGTTATCCGGATCTGATCTCGTTGCGATGGGGCCGCATGGTTGCGTCACCATTCACGTTCTTCCGAGGATCAGCGGCGGTGATGGCCTCCGATCTTGCGGGTTCCCCCGATAGCGGATTGCTCGTGCAGGCATGCGGTGATTCCCATCTACAAAATTTTGGGCTGTTCGCTTCCCCCGAGCGCAATCTGCTCTTTGATGTGAATGATTTCGACGAGACGCTCCCGGGCCCGTGGGAATGGGACGTCAAGCGACTCGCTGCGAGCGTGGTACTCGCTGGACGTTCAGCGGGTCTTTCCGAGGTCGACTCAGCTTCGGCCACCTACCGATGTGTTGCCTCGTATCGCGCATGGATGGCTGTCTATGCGCAGATGTCACAGCTCGATCTTTGGTACAGCCGTGTCGATATCGATTCGATTCTCGCCCTCGTAACGGGACAGAGCCGCAAGTCGGGTCAGCGACTTGCGACCAAAGCGCGAAAGCGCACCACGATTCAAGCGGTGGGGAAGCTGACCGAAGTCGTGGATGGTCAGTTGCGCATTGTCGATGATCCGCCGCTTGTTGAGCATGTTGCCGAGGCTGAGTCACATGAGGGCGTCGTGCATATTGTGGACCTTTACCGCGAGACCCTGAACGACGATCGACGACACCTCTTCGATCGATTCGAACTCGTCGATACGGCTCGCAAGGTTGTCGGCGTCGGCAGCGTAGGGACGCATTGCCACATCGCCCTTTGTAGCGCCGACCCAGCCGACTCTGACCCTTTGCTGCTTCAGGTGAAGGAAGCCACGCGGTCCGTTCTCGAGCCATTCATGGCGCCGAGCTTGTTCTCGAATCATGGACAGCGGGTCGTCGTGGGTCAGAGGTTGATGCAAGCCGCGAGCGATCTGTTCCTTGGCTGGACGAGTTTGGGGGATCGTCATTTCTATGTGCGCCAGTTGCGCGACATGAAAGGTTCGGTCGATCTCAGTGCAGTGCAAGCAGATGGCCTGGGCGATTACGCGTCGATCTGTGGTTGGACTCTGGCCCGTTCTCACGCCCGCACTGGTGATCCCGTAGCGATTGCCGCCTACCTCGGCGGTGGAGATTCATTCGACCGGGCACTCGTATCGTTTGCCCAGTTGTACGCCGACCAGGCCGAAGCCGATCACGCTCTTCTCCGTTCAGCGATCGACTCTGGTCGTCTCGAGGCGCGGGAGGGGATCTGAGTATCAGCTCCCGTTAGCGAGCTCGGCCAGTACGGCCTCCGCAGTACGTCGACCCGAGAACAAAGCGCCCTGGATCGATGCTG
Source organism: Acidimicrobiales bacterium (assembly GCA_044239895.1). Classification (GTDB taxonomy): domain Bacteria; phylum Actinomycetota; class Acidimicrobiia; order Acidimicrobiales; family Acidimicrobilacustridaceae; genus Acidimicrobilacustris. Next base: position 372,667 of record JBIIAM010000002.1, read on the forward strand.
TGTCTCGGTGATCGCCGCACACGAACAGATTGGTGTCAACCCTCACCGCCTTTTTCGGGCTGAAGGGGGGTTCTTGGTTCGGTTGGGCATGCTCGATCCGATCGATCCGCAGTAGGTCCCAGTGGTCGACGACAGGTCCGAACCATGAGCGAAGTTGCGATCTCGACTCAGCCTCGAGCCCAGAGCTTCGGGCCGCTCCACCGGGAACTGCGGCTACGGCTAAGTGTCTGCCCTGCGGGGCATAAGCGGGCGACACCTCGGTCATAACTGCGAAGTTCTTGACGGGCCCTGAAGCAGCCCCATCTAACGCAAGCACTGGTCCGGCAAGAGGCGGTTCATCCGCACCGAACCACAGAGCGGCGACTGATCGTGATCCGGGGTCAGTGACAGGGGCGAGGGTGCTAGCGGTCGGACCGTCGGTGGCCACAACCACAACCCGTGCGGTCGTCGATCCTCCATCGGCGAAGGACACTCGCCCTGAATCGATACCGAGAACGGCCCGATTGAGCTGTACGGATCCGTCTGGAAGTGGCGCGGCAAGTGTTTCGGAAAGGGTGCCCATTCCGAGCGCCGGGACTCCGGTGTCCCCGACGGCGAGCATCCTCATGATCATCTCGAACCGGCGAGACGAAACCTCGAGTGCGGGATCTAGTTGAATCCCGGCGAACAATGGGCGAAAAAAGCGATCGATCATCGCAGGGCTGAAGCTTTCGCGCTCGAGTCGCGCCATCGTTGTCATATCTGGTCGGGAAAGAAGGTTGCGAGCTTTTCCTTTCCGCACCGATGCGACGAGTTGGAGAACTCGGAGCTTGTCGGCGAAGGACCCGATCGGAGCACGCAGGGTGGAGACGAGATCGGCAGGTCTGCGTAGAGGATCACCGACTCGGGCGAAGCGACTACCGGTCCAGACATTCGCCCCAGCCCGGAAACGCCGAAAATCGAGGGCGTCAAGATCGAACCAACGATCGAGTTCAGGATACGCCGTGAGGAGAATCTGGAACCCCCGGTCAAGGCGATAGCCATCGACCGAATCGGTGCGAACTCGGCCTCCAACTCCGTTACTTTTCTCCACGACACTGACATCGATGCCCGCTGCCGCAATGGTTCGCGCACAACTGAGTCCTGCGAGCCCGGCACCGACGACGATGACCTCGTGATCCATGAACCGAAAGGGTACAGATCCGCCCGTACGCTTGACGCATGGAGGCTCGATTGGTGGCTGGTCAGCGTGGATGACGACTCACAGCGTTCTGACGGGCGACGAGTGATCGGTCGGTCCGGCGGTACGCAGAATCAAAAAGTGACCATCGGTTCGGAAACAGATCCCGAGGAGAGTCGCAGCCCTTTCCCCAAAGCGCCAGCATCCGCCATTCCGGATGTCCGGCCTCCTGTGCCGCAGCGGGAGACAATCGGCTCCAGCGCTGGTCGACCGGTGACTGGCCGAGGAAATGGTCCTGCAGGGTTGGCTTCTCGGAAGACGACGGACTCCGGAGCCGCTCGGACCGGTGACGTAGCTCGTGATGGCGCGAACGGTGGGCGGTCGCTGCGTCCGCATCTTTGGCGTCGGTTCAGACGACTGCGACGGCGAACCATCGCAGTGATGCTTGCCTTAGTTGTTCTCGCTCCGATGGCGCTTCTGGTTGTTCTCGGATGGTGGCAGTTCTCGCAGATACCCAAAGTTGATGTACTCAGTTCGCTCACCATTGGGAGAGCTCGTTCCGGCACCAACTACCTACTTGTCGGGATTGATTCACGTGAAGGTATCGACGCCAACGATCCCAACTCAGGGGCGTTCATCGCCGGCGAAGTGTCAGGGTCGCGCACCGACACAATCATGATCCTGCATATGGACGGTTCGAACACAAGCTTGGCTTCGATACCTCGAGATCTTTGGGTCAAGGACCCTGCGTCGGGCCAGATGGGCCGGATCAACTCGACGTTCGCCGCTGGTCCGGCCAATCTCGTCGAAGCGGTAAAGGCAATCGGCATCCCGGTCGATCACTATGCCGAAATCAACTTCGGAGGATTCGCGTCGATCGTCGACGCCGTGGGCGGCATCACCGTCGATTTTCCATACCCGGCCCGAGACGGACATTCCGGTTTGGCGATCGCGAATGCGGGACCGAACAAGCTTGACGGCACGTCCGCTCTTGCCTTGGTTCGGAGTCGCTATTACGAAGAACTCGTCGACGGGAAATGGCGCACCGATCCCACCTCCGATGTAGGGCGGACGAAACGTCAGCGAGATTTCATGGCTGCTCTAACGAAGTCGCTGGCCAACGAAAGGAATCCGATTGCCCTTCTGAGGATGCCGTCGGCGCTTGGAGCGGGGCTTCGCCTCGACACCACCGTTTCCTACCCCGAGGCGCTGCGATTGGCGTGGACGCTCAAGGATGCAACTCTCACCCCTGTGGCGATTCCCGTTACTCCGAGGCAAACATCAGGGGGAGCGTTGGTGCTTGAGCTTGAGGGCGGATCGGCAGCGGTCATCGCAGCGTTGGCCAGATGAGCTGACGATCAGTCGGAGATGCAGATCAGCACGTGATCGGGCTTATTCGCCGCCGCTTCAAGCACCTCGAACATGTTCTCGACGACGGGCACGAGTTCTGGTTGCTCGCGAAACCGGCGAGGGTCCAGACGTCGCATGCGGTCGAGTGCTGTTGTTGAATCAGCGAAGTCGAGCCAGCCCTTGTGGCCCCATCCGAAGTGGACGAGGAGCCGATCGAGTACCCGGCCGTCGAGATGACGTTCAGCGAGGGTGACGAGTTCACGACCCCGGGCTAGACGCCGAGCCTCGGTGGCATGCCAGCCCAACTCAGGTAGACCACGGCGAATTGCATCAGGTGATCGCAGTGAGCGGGTCGGAATGAGATGGGGGACCATAAGGACCCGATACCAGTCAACCAAGTAGTCGTCCTGACATCCTCGGGACCATTCCTCGGGGCCGGAAACCGTGAGCAGTTCGAGATAGGAACGAGACAGGGGGTCTTGGCTGTCCCAGACCCGCAATGCTTGATCGCGCAGTGCCACAAGCTTCCCGGAACCGAGCAAGAGTGATTCGAATTCCCTATGAAACTCGATCGTGTCGAGCATCCACGATCGACTTGCCACTCCCACGATTGCCCTCCTGAGGACTCTTCCTTTCAAAGTGTCGCGGGAAACGGCAGCGCGTCCGCGGATGGGTCAACTCAACGTTGCGAGCTCGGCGAGAAGCGCGTCCATGACCGGAGCGAATGGAGGTGTCGGGGCTGCCTCGATTGAGTCCATTGTGCAAAAAATGTCAGTCCCGAATGCACGCCCTTGGAGAGTCATCAGGACCGAACAACTGGGTCCCCCTTCGAACCGGACGATTATCTCGAGGATCCCCAGGGACCTGTCGATGTACCCAATGCCTCCCAGTCTTGACGACGCCTCAAGGAGAAGGGCAAAGGCTTCATCGGGGGGAGCATCGATCGAGATCGTGTCACCCGATTCAATTGATACAGCCACCCCCGACCCGAAGTGACGCGACGCAGCGTTGGTCGGAGGACCAGCGGGCACGGGCGAATCGTCCGGGCCAGTGACGGACATGGGTAAGGGGACAAAACCTTGTTGCTCGACAGTGCACCGAATGGTGTTGAACGCCTCATTCAGTAGAGCTGTCGCTTGTCCCGCTTCATCGACACTGACGTTTTCCGCCCGCACATCTGGATGGGTGATCCGTAGCTTGTCCCGATAGATGATTCGAACCTCGGCCATTGTCATCCCAGGCTTCACGCCGAGGATTGACACGGCGGCGTCAAGTTCCATGTCCGTCAGGGGACGAGCGGCGACTTGGCGGCCACAGCTTGCGTGGAAGACCGGCCATCGAAATCCGTCGCAATCACGAGCAACATCGTGGAAGATCCATCACAGGGGAGTGACCCGGTTTGAACGACAAGTTCCTGGCCTGCCACTGGGTTGATGGCTGTCTGCGTACCGCCCGCGATGAGGGTCATGACGCGTATAGGCGGCGCTGCGGCCACTTCTGAGGTGACAGTGACTGCTGCACGCCTGTCGACGCACGAGTCGGAAACGTTGACTCGGACACTCTTGATCACAGGACTACCCGTGGCGCCCGTTCCCATTGACGGATCCATCGAATGAAGCTGAACGGCGGTAGTGGTCGGGGATGCGATCGAACTCGGGACCGGAGCCGGTGTCGTCACTGAACTTCCCGTCGACGATCCAGAGCATGAACTGGCAAACGCCGCGAAACAGAGAACAAGACCAAACGTCCCAGTGCGGAGCAATCGCGGAGCTGTCATCAGACCTCCGTACCAGCGGTGTCAGCGCAGAAGAATCCTTCGAGCAATCGGCTGAAGATCGGCGGGTCGATCGATCCACATGTTTCGCGTGCTGAGTGCATTGACAGTTGCGCAACTCCGATATCGACTGTCCGAACGCCGAGTTGGGCGGCTGTTACCGGCCCAATGGTGGAGCCGCACGGCAAATCTCCGCGTGTCACGAAATGCTGAAGGGGGATTGAAAGGCTGCGGGCCATCACTTCCACCTCGGCTGCTCCGTTCGCATCTGTCGCGTATCGCCTATTTGCGTTGAATTTGAGAACGGGACCAGCGTTCACCTTGATTTGGTGGTCCGGTTCGTGTCGTTGCACATAGTTCGGATGAGTCGCATGGGCTCCATCGGCCGAGAGGCACGTGGAATTGGCGAGCGCGGCAAACCACTCGTCGCGCGACAGCCCAGCAGCGAGGGCGACTCGTTCGAGAACCGTGGCGAGCAGAGGTCCTGCGGCGCCACTCTCTGTCTCGCTGCCGACTTCCTCGTGGTCGAAAATGGCAAGCACGGGAACTAGAGGCCCAAGCCCCGTTCTGCCCGCCTCGAGGAATGCGCGCACGCCCGCATGGCATGAGAGTTGATTGTCGATGCGCGGGGCGGCAAAGAGTGTCCTGTCGGCCCCGGCAAGACTTGGCGGAGTGAGGTCGTGGAGCATGAGTTCCATGGCCAAGATGGACCCGGGATTGAGTCCCTCTCGGTCAGCGACGCATCTGAGTAGATCGCCATCCTGCGAGAAACCAGTTCCCCAGATCGGAACGATGTGTTGCTGAGGATCGAGTCGCAGGCCATCGGTGTTGATTGAGCGGTCGAGGTGGATCGCCAGTTGGGGAATGCGTGCGATTGGCTCATCAATGTGAACAAGGACAGATTCATGCGAGCCAGACGACGATTCGACAACGACTCGGCCGGAGAGGCCGAGGTCCCTATCGAGCCATGAGTTGAGCAACACGCCTCCGTAGACTTCAACGCCGAGTTGGCGGAATCCCGATGCGCTGCGATCCGGCCGGGGTCGGATTCGGAGATTCGGAGAATCGCTATGAGCCCCCACGATGCGGAATCCCCGTGAAGGCCTGGCGTCGACGCTGGTATCCCACGCCACGATCGAACCGTTGCGGATAACGAAATGGCGGCCGGGTTCAGAGGGCCAGGGTTCCGACTCGTCGACGGCCTCGAATCCATCTGCCTCGAGCCGGAGCCTGACTGACTCGACGACATGGAATGGCGAGGGCGAGGCGACGATGAACTCGGAAAGATCCTTGATGAAGCCTCCGTCGGGGATCGGTCCGATGTACGAATCCTCGTGGCGGAGCATTCCCGGACTGTACCGGTCCTCACTCTCGGTTTCGCAGTCCTACCGTCCTCGACGAGGAGCTACAACGGGGCCCAGAAGGGGATCGGGGGAGCCCGCAAGGCGAAGAATCGTGTTCTCAACTGGCAAAATCCGGCCACTTCGATGTACCTTTATGACCCACCGCAGGGCCAGCGTCGTCCCCGTGGTGCGTGTAATCCCCCTGCGGTCCTCACCCCCCGGTGGCCGCCTCACGCAAGCCAGGTAGACGTATGCAGCAGTCCCGTCCCGCCGGTTTCCCGGCGGCGCAAGGTCTCTATGACCCCCGTTTCGAGCATGACGCCTGTGGCGTCAGTTTTGTCGTGAACATGAAGGGCGTGCGGAGCCACGAGATCGTCCGCATGGGCATCGGCGCGCTATGCAACATGGACCATCGCGGCGCGGCAGGGGCCGAGATCAATACCGGTGACGGCGCCGGCATCCTTATCCAGATCCCTGACACTTTCTTTCGTGAGGTGGTCAATTTCGACCTTCCTTCCGTAGGTCACTACGCCACTGGCCTTGCCTTCTTGCCCAAGGCTGACGCGGACATGCTCGAAGCGAGAACTGCAATCAATGCCATCTTCGAGTCTGAGGGTCTCGATGTACTCGGTTGGCGTCAGGTCCCTGTTGATGATTCGATGATCGGCTCACAGGCCGCTCGCGTCGAACCGTCGTTCTGGCAGCCGTTCGTGTCTGGAACAGGGCTTGCGGACACCGCACTTGAACGTCGTGTCTATGTAGCTCGAAAGCGGATTGAGAACGCCCTCGGGGTTCTCAACGAAGGCGGCGTGTATTTCCCGTCTCTCTCCTCGCAGACGTTCGTATACAAGGGAATGCTGACGACTGGTCAGTTGCCCGAATTCTTCCTCGACCTTGCCGACGAACGCGTCGACTCTGCATTGGCGCTAGTTCACTCTCGCTTTTCAACCAATACCTTTCCGTCCTGGCCGCTCGCGCATCCGTTCCGTTACGTCGCTCACAACGGTGAGATCAATACGGTTCAGGGGAACCGCAATTGGATGAAGGCCCGCGAAGCTCTTCTCCAGTCCGATCTGCTTGATGGCGACATAGAGCGGATCTTCCCCATCTGCACACCGGGTGCTTCGGACTCGGCCACATTCGACGAAGTCCTGGAACTCCTGCACATGGGTGGTTACTCCCTGCCGCACGCCGTTCTCATGATGATTCCGGAAGCGTGGGAGCACCATGCCTCGATGCCGAAAGCGAAGCGCGACTTCTACCGCTATCACGCGTCGCTCATGGAGCCATGGGACGGACCTGCCTCCATCGCCTTCACCGATGGTTCAGTGATCGGTGCCGTTCTTGATCGAAACGGACTCCGTCCCTCTCGCTATTGGGTAACCGCTGACGATCTTGTGATTATGGCGTCGGAAGTTGGCGTCATCGACATTCCCTCCGAGCGCATTGTGAGCAAGGGCCGTCTTCAACCCGGGCGTATGTTCCTGGTGGACACCACGGCGGGGCGCATCATCGGCGACGATGAGGTGAAGTCGGGACTCGCTGAACAACGTCCATATGGCGAGTGGCTTGATGACAACCAGGTCTCGCTCGACTCCATCGCCGTTTCCACCCATCCGCTCCCTCCGCATGAGGCTGTGCTGCATCGTCAGCAGGTTTTCGGATACACCTCTGAGGAGGTGAAGATCATTCTCGATCCGATGGCGCGTTCGGGACTCGAACCGCTTGGCTCCATGGGAACTGATACGCCGATAGCTGTGCTTTCGGACCGTCCCCGTTTGCTCTTCGACTATTTCGCTCAACTCTTCGCCCAGGTTACGAATCCACCGCTCGATGCGATTCGCGAAGAACTCGTCACGGCCCTCGGCGGCACACTCGGACCGGAGAGCAATCTGCTCGATCCGACTCCTGGTTCGTGCCGTCAGTTATTCATCCCGCAGCCGATCCTCTCGAATGATGATCTGCGCAAGATCGTCACCATCGCCGATCATTCTGATACGGCCGATTTCAAGACAGTCGTTCTTCCTTGCCTCTATCCGGTTACCACCGGGGGAGAGGGATTAGCGAAGGCGATTTCTCATGTCTGTCACCTGGCATCGGAGGCAATCGCTGGCGGTGCGACCATTCTCGTTCTGTCCGATCGCGGATCCGACGCCGAAATGGCGCCCATCCCATCGTTGTTATTCACCTCTGCTGTTCATCACCATCTGATTCGTGAAAAGACGCGTACTCGCGTCGGACTTGTTGTTGAGACTGGTGAAGCGAGAGAAGTGCACCACATGTGTCTCCTCATCGGTTACGGCGCCGGCGCGGTCAATCCGTACCTTGCATTCGAAACCATTGAGGATCGAATCTCGGAAGGTGCTGCCGATTACCGCGATCCAGTCAAGGCTGTAGCTAACTACGTCAAAGCGTCGAGCAAGGGCGTCTTGAAGGTGATGTCGAAGATGGGCATCTCCACAGTCGCGTCCTATACCGGGGCTCAGATCTTCGAAGCTGTTGGTCTGTCAAAAACTCTTGTCGACAATTACTTCGCCGGCACGGTGAGCCGACTCGGAGGCATCGAACTCGAGCAACTCGCTACCGAGATCTCCATGCGGCATCGACTCGCGTATCCCGCGAATCCGACAGAGCGTGCCCATCGTTCTCTTGAGGTCGGCGGTGAATACCAATGGCGCCGTGAAGGCGAGTACCACCTCTTCAATCCCGAGACGGTCTACAAACTGCAGCACTCGACCAGAAGCGGTCGCTACGACGTCTTCAAGGAATACACGTCAAGAGTCGACGATCAGGCCAAACACCTCGCAACCCTGCGCGGGCTCTTCGCCTTCAAAGCTGAGCGCACACCGGTGCCGATCGACGAAGTCGAATCAATTGAGGCGATAGTCCGGAGATTCTCCACCGGGGCAATGTCGTACGGATCGATCTCTGCTGAGGCTCACGAAACCCTTGCAATCGCCATGAACCGGATCGGTGGAAAGTCCAACACCGGTGAAGGCGGCGAGGACCCCGAGCGATTCATTCCGATGGCCAACGGCGATTCGAAGCGTTCCGCTATCAAGCAGGTGGCCTCCGGTCGTTTCGGTGTTACCAGTGATTATTTGGTGAATGCGGATGACCTTCAGATCAAGATGGCGCAAGGAGCGAAGCCCGGCGAGGGTGGCCAGCTCCCCGGCCACAAGGTGTATCCGTGGATCGCCAAAACACGACATTCCACGCCAGGTGTTGGGCTGATTTCTCCGCCACCACATCACGACATTTATTCGATCGAGGATCTTGCGCAGCTGATTCACGATCTGAAGAACGCCAACAATCAGGCGCGCGTCCACGTGAAACTCGTTTCCGAGGTTGGCGTGGGTACCGTCGCCGCGGGTGTGTCAAAGGCGCATGCCGACGTTGTCCTGATCTCAGGCCACGACGGTGGCACCGGTGCCTCTCCTCTCACATCGCTTAAGCACGCTGGTGCGCCTTGGGAGCTTGGGCTCGCAGAGACCCAACAGACGCTTTTGCTCAACGGGTTGCGTGATCGCATTGTTGTGCAGGTCGACGGCCAGCTGAAGACTGGTCGGGACGTTGTAATCGCCGCGTTGCTCGGAGCTGAGGAATTCGGCTTTGCTACTGCTCCTTTAGTTGTTTCCGGCTGCGTCATGATGCGGGTGTGCCATCTCGACACGTGTCCGGTGGGTGTCGCCACCCAGAACCCGGAACTCCGTGCCCGGTTTAGCGGCAAGCCGGAATTCGTTGTCACCTTCTTCGAATTCATTGCTGAGGAAGTCCGGGAGTTGCTGGCCGAGCTCGGATTCCGAACCATCGAGGAAGCGATCGGACACGCCGAGGTTCTTGACACCCGGACTGCAATCGACCATTGGAAGGCTTCTGGCCTCGATCTTGAGCCAATCTTGCATGTCCCGGAAATCGCTGATGGTGCAAGCCTCCACAACACCAGTTCCCAAGATCACGGTCTCGAGCGTGCTCTTGACGTCGAACTGATTCGCCTCGCCGCCCCAGCGCTTGAACGGTCCGAGGCTGTCCGTATTTCCTCACCGATCCGAAACGTCAATCGCACGGTTGGCACGATGCTGGGATCGGAACTTACGCGACGACATGGGGGCTCCGGTCTCGCTGACGACACCATCGTTGTCGACCTCGTCGGTTCGGCGGGGCAAAGTCTCGGAGCGTTCCTTCCCTCGGGGATCACGTTGCGTCTCGAAGGCGATGCGAACGACTACGTCGGCAAGGGTCTTTCTGGTGGCCGCATCGTGGTCCGTCCGGCACCGAACGCCACGTTCCGTGCTGAGGACAACATCATCGCTGGAAACGTGATCCTTTACGGGGCCACCTCCGGTGAAGTCTTCCTGCGCGGTGTCGTGGGCGAAAGGTTCGCTGTCCGTAACAGTGGTGCTGTAGCCGTCGTCGAGGGTGTTGGTGACCACGCGTGTGAGTACATGACCGGTGGGCGAGTGGTCGTTCTTGGAGACACGGGCCGCAACTTTGGCGCAGGTATGTCAGGTGGAATCGCCTACGTGCTCGACCGCGACGGATCCTTCGAGTCGAAGTTAAATCCAGATATGGTTGAACTGGAGATCCCTGATTCCGAGGAACTCATCTGGTTGGAAGATCGTGTTCGTCGTCACCTCACTGAAACCGAGTCACGGGTGGCGGAAGCACTTCTGGCCGACTGGACCGGAAGTAGTTCAGCCTTCGTGAAGGTCATGCCCCGTGATTACAAGAGAGTTCTGAACGCCGAGCGCGATGCTCTGGCTGAAGGGCGCGATCCCGTCGAGGCCGTCATGGCCGCGTCGCGAGTCTGAGGAGAAGCAGCAATGGGTGACAGCTCAGGATTCCTGAAACACGACCGCGAATTGCCGATCCGGCGAGAAGTTCCCGTACGTCTTACGGATTGGCGCGAGGTGTACGAGGAATTCCCAATTGACAAAGTGCGAGACCAGGCCAGTCGTTGTATGGACTGCGGAATACCCTTCTGCAATAACGGTTGCCCTCTCGGCAATCTCATTCCAGATTGGAATGATCTGGTTTACCGGGACAACTGGCGAGACGCCATCGATCGTTTGCACGCAACGAACAACTTCCCGGAGTTCACCGGTCGTCTGTGTCCCGCTCCATGTGAAGCTGCCTGTGTGCTCGGCATTAACGCCGACCCTGTGACAATCAAACAGGTTGAAGTTGAGATCATCGACCGTGCCTTTTCAGAGGGTTGGGTCGTCCCACAGATGGCGGCGATTAAGACGGGCAAGAAAGTTGCCGTGGTCGGATCAGGGCCAGCCGGTCTCGCCGCCGCGCAGCAACTCACGCGCGCCGGGCATTCTGTTGTCGTACTTGAGAGGGCAGATCGTCCCGGCGGACTTCTTCGTTATGGGATTCCCGAATTCAAGATGGAGAAACGCCATCTCGATCAGCGTCTCGACCAGATGCGAGCCGAGGGCACCGAATTCCGATGCGATGTGAACGTCGGTGTCGATGTATCGGCAGACGAATTGCGAGCCGAGTTTGACGCGATCGTGCTTGCCGCCGGTGCTACGGCTTGGCGTGATCTCGACATCCCCGGTCGGAGCTTTAAAGGCGTTTACCAAGCAATGGAGTTCCTGCCTTTGGCCAACCGCGTCCAGGAGGGTGATCTTGAGAATCATCCCCTCAACACCAAGGGCAAGCGCGTGGTGATCATTGGTGGTGGCGATACCGGTGCCGACTGCCTCGGCACGTCCCATCGTCATGGTGCGTTGTCGGTCCACCAGTTCGAAATCATGCCCAGGCCGATCGACTCCCGTCCGGAGTCAGATCCGTGGCCAACATGGCCCATGATCTACCGCACCTCGTCGGCGCACGAAGAAGGTGGCGATCGTGTCTACGCCGTGAACACTGTGGAATTCCTTGGCGATGAAGATGGAAATCTTCGGGGTCTGCGTGCGGTAGAGGTTCGATCCGAGATTGTCGATGGTCGATCGTCCTTTGTTCCCGTCGAAGGCTCCGAATTCGAACTTCCGTGCGAGTTCGTGTTCCTCGCTATGGGCTTCGTGGGTCCGGAACGTTCGGGAATGGTTGAGCAATTCGGCGTCTCTCTCGATGGCCGCGGCAATGTTGGTCGCTCCGCTGAATGGGCTACGAATGTCGACGGTGTGTTCGTCGCTGGCGATATGGGGCGCGGACAAAGCCTTATCGTTTGGGCTATCGCAGAGGGTCGTGCGGCGGCCGCAGCGGTTGATACCTATTTGATGGGTGAGACACTTCTCCCGTCACCAATCAGCCCCGACGCCGCTCCGCTCCGTTAAGGCGGGGCCGGCAGGTGGTCACTCGTTATCTGTCGTAACGCGATGAAGCCCCGCTGATGCGGGGCTTCATGCGATTCCACCGAGAGGATCAGGCTGGGATCGGCTCGCCGTTTAGTCGTCGATAGGCATAACCCACGGCAATCTCGGTCACCCCGATGGCGAGTCCACAGGTGACGAGGTTGAGAAGCACGATAACGATGGCAAAGACGGCCACGTCTCCGGCGTTCTTGCTGACGAGGTCATAGGAGGCTTTAAGCGAATCGGCCGGTGCAACATCCTTGTCGATTACGTAGAAGCCGTAGAAGAGCAGGAAAATTCGGACCACAAAGTAGCCAATGCAGCAGAAGATGAGTCCGACGAACGAGAGCAACGCCACGAGCACCGATGCGATGGCAAACGGGGCCAGGCGCTCCGTGGAGAACATCTTTGCTGGATCAGGCTTTTCTCCTCGAGTAATTGCGAGTGCAGTTCGGATAAGGCCCGCTTCGAGGAGAAAGCCGATGAAGAGACCAATAGCCATGAGCCCGAAACCAAAGAAGAGGCTGGCGGCGAGGCTATCGATAGAAAATCGAAGGACATTCGAGACAATCTGGAAACCGATCTGAACTCCAAAGAAGATCAGCACAATGACGATCATTGAGCTCAGATTTTCGTTGAACTTCGACCATCCGTAGGACAGTGCGGCACCGATGTCGAGTCGTGCAGACTGAGCCGGTTGCCCCGATGGTGTGGGTGCTGGTTGCTGCTCTGGCGAGTACCACTTTCCGTTAGATGCCTGCCACCAACCGTCGCCCTGTGAAATATCGCTCATCGTGACTCCTTTTCGTCTCGTACCAGAACGAAACCGAAGCGATCTCGTCCTCTACCATTTCCAACCGTACTCGTGTACGGATTGCATGCCTGTGCTGTTCGCCAGCGATCAGTCGCCGTCGATCTTTAGTCGTTGATTCACATCTGCATCTAAGGCGATCAATGGTTGAACAGTCCTACCGCCTCGAGCCATCTGATCAAGGACCCAGTCCTCGACGTCTGACCATCCTGATGCTCGAGGGCCCGCGAGCTCGGTGTTGTAGGGCTGACTGAACACAAGCACCGAAGCTCCTCCGGCCCGGAGAGCCTCGACATTGTGCGGGGCATCATCAATGTACGCATCTGCATCAATCTGCGGTTTGTCGCCCAGGAAACACAGATCGCGGTAGGGGATGGAGTGCTCGTCAAGCCAGGCAACAGTGTCGCTTACGGCTACAGCGTGACCCCAGTTGGTATACAGACGATGAGTAATGAGCCGGATCCAGCAACCAGCGTCCGAGAGGCGCCAAAGAGCGTCCGCTGCACCGGGAATGACAGGCATCGTGCGGAACATGTGATGGTCCAGCACGGCTGAGCGATGGAGTCGTTCGAATTCGTCTCGGTCCATTCCCCACTCGACATAATCCCAGGACTGCTGATCTTCGAGTTCGGATTCTTCGATACCTCGATCTTTGGCTACGACCCTCTTGAAGGCCGCGGCGTGATCGCCACAGACACCATCGAGATCAACCCCTAAGACGAAGTCCGCCATAGTCAGGGGAGTTCAGCAAGAAAGTCGAGTGCTGCTCCGATAAACCCGAAATCCTTCGGCGTCGCGAAGTGATCAACATTTCGGAGTGTCACAAGTCTCGAAGTTGGTAGCGCTGCGAGGAGAGGATCGGCTGGTCCTGCGAAGTCCTTGTCGCCAAGAACCACAAGAACTGGACAGGTGATTGCCGAGAGTGAATCCGCCGTGACGGGTGCAGCGTTCGTCCGGCGCATGAGCGCCGACAACGCAGCAGGATTTTGGTCGGGGGCCTCGGCCAAGGTTGCGAAATAACGCAAGGTGGGATCGTCGGGAACCTGAGATCCCTCAATCGCCGCAGCGATCGCCTCACCCGAACCGGTGGATCGATCTGACGGGAAGAGGTTCTGCCCGACCCCCGCGATGATCAGTGAGCGAAAGCGCTCAGGGTGCTGTGAGGCCAGCACGAGAAGCGTCCGGGCCCCCAGCGAGAAACCGATCGCATCAACCGGTCCTTCGGGAAACCGACTGAGGAGCTCGGCCTCCAGATCATCGTAAGCCTCCGGCTCGGTTGGCTTCTCTGCCGAACCGTGGCCAAGGAGATCCATCGGTACTGCTGTTCTGCCGATATCGGCAAGAAGGTCCAACCATCCGTTGTCGCCCCACGTTCTCGCCGACGAGGTGGCGAAGCCGTGAACGAGAACGACCGGGACGGTACTCAACGGCGTCGACCGCGCTTGCGGCGCAGTGCATCAGCGGCAAGAGGAGCAAATGTTCCATAGGCCGTGGCCTGCCAGGTCAGGGTGGCAGCGTGTTCGAGGGATCCAGCCGAGAGTTTCGATCGCAGGAATGGGTCAGTAAGGACCGCAATGATCGAGTCAACAAACGATCGTGAATCGGGGGTGAGAATTCCGGACTTCCCATCGGACACCGCATCGCGGTGCCCGGCGATGTCGGAAGCCACAGACGGCGTCCCGCACGCTGCCGCCTCGGTGAGCGTCATGCCCCATCCTTCGGCGATTGAGGCACTGGCCACCAACCACGCCTGACGGTAAAGACTGAGCAACTCGTCGTCCGAAACCTTTCCGGCGATCCGGATCCATGATGTGGCGTTGAGTGCGTCAACCTGAGCTTCCAGATTTGGTCGCTCGTAGCCGTCTCCCACGATCACCAGCTTCGCCTCTGGTACTGAGCGTCGGACCTCGACCATGGCGGTGATTAGCTCATCGAAACGCTTGGAGGGCATTAACCGACCGACGGCGACAACTGTGGGTGTTGAAGCTTTTTCGCCGTCGGGCCTGAAGCGTTCGTCAATACCAGGTGCGACTACCGAAATCCGTTCTGGGCGCAGACCCAGATACTCAATGAGCTCATGCCGAGACGATTCTGAGAGCGTGACGATGGGAGTGCGGCCGTAGAGAGGGGGAGCGATTCGATGCTCGAAGAACTTCCCAGCTTTAGCCAGCGGTGGTTCGAGGACCATTTCCCACATGTCTCGGTGGACATGATGGATCCAGGTGACTCTGGGCCCGGTCGCCCACAACGGAGTTAGGAAGGGAACGCCATTCCAGATCTCCACCAGGCCATCTCGCTTCCCGTGACTTCCGGTGAGTTCTGCGAGCACCGCCGTCGGGAACACCATGAACCGACCGTGCTTTCGAACGACCCGGTAGCCGTCGCGTGTGCCTTCGTAAGGGTGGCCCTGTGCGTACGACGTTCGCATTGTGATGTTGAGACCAGCCTCGGCCCAGATCGAAATGATCTTTGCCGCGTGCACCTCGGAGCCTCCGGCTTCGATGTCGACGAGATCACGCCAGGCGAGCACATGGACGTTTCGCAGTCCAGCTTCTTCTGCGAGTGCGGCAATGTCGGAAACACTCGACGCTCGGGGGTCGGTCATCCGTGCAGGCTTAGGAAGGTGTCTGGTTGACGGGGTGATCCGGGCCGTAGGCGTCACGAGAAATCACCGGGGCATCGCGCCCGGTTCCCTTTTCGCCTGACCCTGAAGCGGTCTCCTCGTGGTACTCCTCTTCGACGTTTACTTCCCACACGTCGTAATGCTTGCCGGCGACGATGTTCTCAACGGTGAGCATTGCGGTGTACATCGAGTGATCCTGATTGTTGTAGCGGTGCATGCCGTTGCGTCCGACAGGGTGCACATTCGCCACGGTGGACTCCAGCCAGGTCCGCATGATTTCGACGTTGGCTTTGTAGCGCTCGTCGTAGAACGGGTAGGCCTTAGGAACCCGGACCACATATCCGGCCTCGACCGTGGTTGGTTCGATGAGTCCGAGTTTGTTGAGTTCAACGGTAGCGAGGGCGACAAGGTCCTCATCCGCAGAATTCCAGAGTTCGTCGCCTTCAAACACGAAATACTCGAGTCCGAGGCAGGTCCGACCTTCTTTGACCATGTACGGAGACCACGAGCCGAAGTTTTGGATCCGACCGACCTTTACGTCAGGGGAGTGGATGTAAATCCAGTTGTCGGGGAATCCCACACTCTCGGGAACAACCAACGCCACGGTGAGGAAGTCGCGATAGCGCAGATCATTCGCGGCGGCGAGCACGTTGGCCGGTGCGGGCGGGTCCATGGCCCTGAGGAGACTTGACATCGGCATGGACGAGATGACGTCTGTACATGCAAAGTCAACGTCGCCAGATGGACCACTCGAAACCACACTTGTGGCCCGGCCGCCATCATGTTTGATCGACAGGACCTTGTGCTCCATAAGCACCGGCGAACCTGCGGCACGAACCTGATCACGGCATGCTTCCCACATCATGCCCGGCCCGTATTTCGGGTATTCAAATTCCTCGATCAGCGAAGTCACGTCAGTTGCTTTGCCCTTCTTCATGAAGGGAACCCAATCCGGGACGGCATCGACGAGGGCGTTGATCCCGGCGGTCCAGAGCGAGAGGTTCTTGATCCGCTGGGCGGCCCAATCCGCCTGGATCTCGCTGGCGGGAACTCCCCAGACCTTTTCGTTGTATGTCTTGAAAAAGTGATCGTAGAGACGCTTACCAAACCGGGCGGTGATCCAGTCCTTGAGACTGTCGTCCGGAGTTCCGCGGCCGAGTTTTTTGCTGATGATTGTTGACGCACGTGCCTTGAAGTACGACAGGACACACCGAATCGCCTCGATGATTCCGAGATTCTTGAGAGCGTTCGATGCCTTGAGCGGGTAGTCGAAGTATTTGCCGTCGTAATAGATCCGGCTCATGCGTGGGCGAAGAAGAAAATCCTCAGGCGGGAGGATCTCATGCCAAAGTTCGGTTACCGGTACAACTTTGGTGAAGAACCGGTGCCCGCCAAGGTCGAACCGCCAACCATCACGCTCAACCGTGCGCGAAATCCCACCGACCGTGTCCGTTGCCTCGAGGACCGTGCACGAGCGACCCACCTTGCCCAACTCGTAGGCGGCAGTGAGGCCGGCAGGACCAGCTCCGATCACCACAATTCCAGAATCGGATGTAGGCACGGGGTTATCGGCAGAAACTGTCATCACGTCGCTTTCAAACTGGGAACCGGGGAGATCATAGTGAAGCGTTCCCTCCAAATGGCTGATTCAGGCTCCTCTCAGCCGCAACTGGGCGGCTGTAGTCTCCCGCCATGCAGAATGCTGGCTCAGAAGCACCCGGAAACACCTCCGAGTCCTCTGCGGCGCCGCCGGAGATCGTCGCTATCGGCGTCGTGGCTTTAGTGATCGGCGTGGTTCTCAGGTTTGCGAGTCGGTCACCCCTGTGGCTCGACGAGGCGCTTACCGTCAATATTTCGGCGCTTCCGTTTGCCGACATGCTGGATGCACTGCGCCACGACGGTCACCCTCCGTTGTTCTACGCCATCCTTCATTGGTGGATGCAGTTATTCGGCGAGGGTGATTTCGCCGTTAGAGCCCTCTCCGGCATGTTCGGGCTTGTGGCGCTTCCGCTTGCGTGGGTGGCTGGTCGTCGACGAGGCGGGCCGGTTCTCGGCTGGCTCACCGTCTCCATGGTTGCGCTTTCTCCTTTTGCAATTCGCTATTCAGATGAAGCGCGCATGTATTCCTTGATCATTCTTCTCGTGTTGGCGGGCTATCTACTCGTGGACGACATCGTTCGTGCGGGTAAGGACAGTCTGGGCAGGCTTCTCGGGGTGACTGCAGTTACCGCTGCCCTTCTCTACACCCACTACTGGAGCCTCTGGCTCCTATCCGCCCTCGGCCTCGTTCTTCTCTGGATCGTCTGGAAACCGTCCTCCCCGCAGGCCCGAAAAATATCGGTGAAGGTGATTGCGGCGATGGTCGGGGGCGGCGCCCTTTTTGTCCCGTGGCTGCCGACGATGCTCTACCAAGCCGCGAACACCGCAACTCCATGGGCAGCGGCAACCCGTCCGACCGCAGCTCTTGCTTTCACATTGCAGGATTTCGGCTCAGGTCTGTATTCGGATGCCACTTTCGTTCTCATGGTGGTGTGCATTGCAATCGTGCTCGGTGTGCTGGGGCGAGCAACCTCGGCGCGAACGATCGAGCTGGATTTTCGGACGCGGCCTCAGGTGCGCATTGAAGCTCTCGTTGCCTTCGTTGCGTTTGCGTTTGGGGCCTGTATCACTTTCGCTTCGAACAGTGCCTTTGCCACTCGCTACACCGCAATCGTGTTCCCACTTGTAGCCCTTGTGGTTGCGGCGGGACTTTCCCGGTTCACAGGGAGGGTCATTCGGTTTGCTGTGGTTGCCGGAACCTGCGGATGCCTCCTTGTAGGAGGGTTGTGGTCTGCTCTAGAGATACGGTCGCAAGCAGAAGAGGCAGCGAACGTCATCATCGCAAACTCCCGAGAATCTGACTTGGTTATCTTCTGTCCGGATCAACTTGGACCATCTGGAAACCGTGCCCTAGGCAACAGCCTTGAGCAGGTGGTGTATCCGACTTTTGATTCTCCGCTGTTCGTCGATTGGGTCGACTACGCCAACCGGAACGCGAGCAGTGATCCAGTTGTATTTGCCGATCGAGTCCTCGCCAAGGCTGGGCCGAACCGGGCGATCTTTGTCGTCTGGAATCCGGCGTACAAAACATTTGAAGGCCATTGCGAGAAATTGATTGCAACCCTCGGGGCTGGACGGCCAGCTTTCGATTTGCTCGTCGCCGACGGAGACAATTTCTTCGAGCACGAATCGGTTACGTGGTACCCGGTCACGACGGCGTCTAAATGAGTTCCGGGCGTTGGGATAGAGCGCTTCTCGACGATGCTCGAGCCGTAGTTGTTCCTTGGTTGACCGCTCGATGCCTGATGCTCATGGGATTCATTGTCGCGGTAGCCGCGAGCGACCGACTCGCCCCGGGTGCGCGACCAGTCACCCTCGGCGAAGGTCTGGTTGCATGGGATGGCACGTGGTATCGAGACATCGCTTCGTTCGGTTACGCGTCGCTTCCCGATGAAGGGTTGCGCTTCTTCCCATTGTTCCCGCTTCTAGGCAAAGCCCTCTCTGTCATCACTTTCGGAAATACAGACTTCGCATTGATTCTCATAGCGAACGTTGCGTCGTTCGCACTTGCGATCGGAATTCGCCGCCTGGTGCGTTTCGAGCGGGGCAGTGTGGCACTTGCGGATCGCGCTGTCTGGGTGACGTGCTTGTTCCCGGCCGCATTCGTGCTTTCGTGGGCGTACGCAGAGGCGCTCTGGCTTCTGGCGGTAGTTATTGCCTTTTGGGCGATGCGTAGTCGCCGTTGGTGGTGGGTTGTCGGTGCTGGACTCGCGGCAGGTCTGACGCGGCCTTTGGGAATTGCGCTGGCGATTCCTGTAGCGATCGAACTCGTCCGGGTATGGAGGGACGCTTCGAAGTCGGAACGCTCAACTGGAGCATTAGCCATCGTTTCGCCAGTGGTTGGCACCGGTATATACATGCTCTGGGTCAGTCGGAATTTTGGGGATGCTTTCCTTCCGTTCACCGTCCAGAGTTCGCTGCGCGGTGACAGCGTTGATCCCGTCTCGCGCATTTTCGACGGACTATCGCAGATGTTCGGAGCTGAACGCTTCGGCGATGGGCTTCATATCCCATTCGCAATCGGTTTTGTGATCCTCCTAGTTCTCACCTTCCGATGGTGGCCTGTCTCGTACGGAGCATTCGCTTCGGTTGTCTTAGTCGCAGCATTGGCGGCCGACAACCTCAACTCACTCGAGCGCTATGGGTTGAATGCCTTTCCCTTGGCGCTCACCTTCGCCGTACTGCTCAAACGAGAGCAGTACGAACGAGTCGCCTTTATGGGACTTGCGGGTGGAATGGTTGCGTTGAGCGCTCTGGCCTGGACCGGCGCGTATGTACCCTGATCCGCTGCAATAGCGACGACCGATATAGGAGTGTGTGAGCGATGAATCTTCTTGACGTTGTGTGTCCACGCTGCAATAGCGCCGTGTTAGCTCGGTTCTACGGACCATGCGATGACTGCCGCGCAGAACTGCGGGCAACGCAGGGAACTGAGGCCCGTGTCGTTGCTGCAACCGACTACGAGCCAAAAATGAACGTGACTCCGAACGCGGTCGCGACCAAAGACTGATCGCGACCGCTCCGGTCAAGCTTCGATCGGGAGTTCCTCGACAACAACAGTCTGCATTGCGTCGTTGCGCTGCGTTGAGGAGACGATGTCCATACCGCTCACGACGTGTCCGAAAAGGCTGTATTGCTTCGGAAGTCGACCGGTGAGATCTTCAAGGCAGATGAAGAACTGGGATCCGTTGGTGTCCGGGCCCGAGTTCGCCATGGCGACAGCCCCTTGGCGGTAGTTACCCTGCACTGGTTCGTCGGCGAACTTGTATCCGGGGCCGCCGCGTCCTGATCCCTCGGGGCATCCGCCCTGAATGACGAAGCCGGGCTCGACGCGATGGAAGTTGAGACCGTCGTAGAAACCCTTGCGAGCGAGAACGATGAAGTTGTTCACGGTTTGCGGGGCAATTCGCGGATCAAGATCCATCACGATGTCGCCCTGCGGCGTCGTGATTGTGACTCGGTAGATGATGTTTGTGTCGATTTCCATCGCTGGGGGATTAGCCATCCCGTCATCGTGGCACATTCGGCCGCCGTGACCTGAGCCAAGAGGGTTCCCGAGGGGCGAGTATCAGCTCAACGCGACAGGGGTTTCGCTCGGCTTCGCCAAATCGTGGAGCGGAAAATGGCAGGCCACGAAATGATCAGGTCCAACCTCTCTCATCACCGGCTCCACTTGGGCGCACAGATCCTGTGCTGACGGGCATCGTGTACGGAAGCGGCAACCGCTGGGCGGAGCTACAGGAGACGGCAACTCGCCGGTTAGCCGATCTGGGATCGATGTTGATGCGTTCGGGTCCGGATTGGGGATCGAGGCGATCATCTTTGCGGTGTACGGATGAGCCGGGCGAGCGTAGAGGGCGTCGGGGGTGCCGACTTCACACAATTTGCCGAGGTACATGACCGCAACCCTGTCGCTTACGTTCTTAACTACAGCGAGGTCGTGGGCGATGAACAACATGGTGAGGTTGAACTGCTCCTTCATGTCATGAAGGAGATTCAGGATCTGTGCCTGCACAGAGACGTCGAGCGCCGAAACCGGTTCATCGCAGATCAACAGCTTCGGATCGAGCATTAGCGACCGGGCGATACAGATACGTTGGCACTGCCCGCCGGAGAACTCATGCGGGCGACGGTTGCGTGCTGCTTGCGGATCGATACCAACCGCTTCAAGCATCGCATCAACCTCGGACCGCTGCTCTTCGGCGCTTCCGCGCTTCCAGATTCTGAGCGGTTCAGCGATGATGTCGCCGACCTTCCGACGCGGGTTGAGCGACGAGATCGGATCCTGAAAGATCATCTGCATCGATGGTCGGACCTCGCGAAGATCCGGGCCGCTGAGTGAGTTCAAGTTCATCCCATCGAACAACACCGAACCCGAGTCTGAGCGTGGCATCTGCATGAGGGCACGACCGGTAGTCGACTTTCCTGATCCGGATTCGCCCACCAGACCGAGTGTTTCCCCGGGGAGGATGTCAAGGCTGATATCGGACACTGCGTGAACTTTGAGTCCAGTCGATCCGACAGGAAACTCGACAACGAGGTGTTCGGCGCGCAGAAGTGAGTCGGAGGCAGGCCGGAGATGTGCGGTGCCGCTACCGGCCATCAGTTCGTCCTTGTCGTAGGTGTTGAGGCCGATGGGAGGGAGACGTTGACACCAGCAGCCCTGTTGCGGGCCAGAGCCTCGTCAGCCTCAGGGCTGCCGACCGGCGTCCAGCACCGGTAGAGATGTCCCGGTTCAGGACCCTCAACGAGCGGCGGCTCTTCTTCTCGGCATCGATCCTGTACATAGGCACAGCGGGGGGAGAAGTTGCAGCCCTTCGGCGGGTTCGAGAGGTTAGGCGGTCGACCTGGGATCGCCTGGAGGCGTGTGTGGCTCGGGTCCTGGATACGCGGCATCGCCCGACGCAGAGCCTCTGTGTAAGGCATCAACTCGCGGCCGAGCAGAACGCTCGTCGGTGCCTGCTCGACAACCTTTCCTCCGTACATGACCATGATTTCGTCAGTACGGCCGGCTACGACCCCGAGATCGTGACTTACGAGAATCATCGCCATATGGCGTTCGCGTTGCTTGGCCTCAAGGAGATCGAGGATCTGAGCCTGGATCGTTACATCAAGAGCGGTCGTTGGTTCGTCGGCGAAGAGAATCTTCGGCCCGCAGGCGAGCGCAATCGAGATGGCTACGCGTTGTCGCATGCCGCCAGACAGCTGATGGGGGTACTCGCGCAAGCGTTGCTTCGGTTCGGGAATACCGACGGACGTCAGCAAGGCAATTGCAGTTTCGTTTGCCTCAGACTTGTCGATCCCCAGATGATGCCTAAGCGATTCGGTGATCTGGGTTCCGATGCGCATCACGGGGTTGAGCGAGGTCATCGGGTCTTGGAAGACCATGGCCATTTCGGCGCCCCAGATGTCGCTCATCTTCTTCTCATCTAGACCGACGATGTCGGAACCCTCATAGAGAACGGCGCCGGAGCGTATGACGTTTCGCTTGGGAAGCAGGCCCATCACCGAACGGGATAGGACGGTTTTACCTGAGCCCGACTCGCCGACGACCCCGAGAGTTCTGCCCCGTTCGAGTGTGAACGAGACACCATCGACTGCCCGGATGGGACCAGCCTCTGTCTTGAACGTCGTGTGGAGGTCCCGGACTTCGAGGAGTGGGACGCTTCCCGTCACTCCGCTCGATTGTTCCGGCGCCGTGATCCTTCGTTTGGTGCTCACGACTCGCTGTCCTTGATGTCGAGGTATTGACGTATCCGGTCACCGGCGAGATTAAGGGCGAGCACCGTGAGGAAGAGAACAAGGCAGGGCAGGAGGCTGATCCATGGGGCCGATCCATCGATTACGAAACGAGTTCCGTCGGCGATCATCCCGCCCCAAGTGGGATTTGGTGGATTGACCGAAAGTCCGAGGAAGGCGAGGCCGCTTTCCGCCACGATTGCGATGGCCACGAGGATGATGGAGAACGACATCACCGGGGGAATCACGTTGGGAAGAATTTCTCTGCGGATAATCCTGATGTTGCTAGCACCGAGTGATCGTGATGCGGTGACGAACTCGCGTTGCGTGAAGACCAACGTGTTGGCCCGAACAAGGCGAGCCACAGGGGCGATAGATACAACTCCGATCGCAAGCGAGATGGTGATCACGCTTCGGCTGTCATTGAAGCTGACAATGGCAACAGCGAGCAGCAGCGCCGGGAACGACAGGAGGACGTCACAGAAACCCATCAAGAGCGTTTCAACCCGTCCCCGTAGATAACCGGCTACGACGCCGATGGTTCCACCCACGAGGAGACCAAACATGATCGATGCGAAGCCCACAACGAGCGACACTCGGGCGCCCCAAATAGTGCGACTAAAGACGTCCCGTCCGATCGCATCCGTTCCGAACCACCAGTCAGCGCTGGGTGCACGACGAGGTAGACCAACCGGAGCCGTGTGCGATTTCAGGGGAAGCACGGGAGCAAGTAACGCAAGGATGACCACGAGTGCGAACCAACCCAGGGCAATCCAGAAGACCGTCCCGAGTCTCTTGGCTGCTCGAGTGCCTGCGACCTGGTCCGGATCGAGTGCGTGAAGCTCGTTGAGATTCGCGGCGAGGCCATCGGAAACGAGTCCCATCTCGGTGGCAGCATCGCCACTCCCCGCGAAGACTGAGCTCTCGCGTTGCGATGATCCGGGAAGTTCAGACGAGGGCACGGGCATGACGGATCCTGGGGTCGAGGACGGCGTAAAGCATGTCGACGGCGAAGTTGATGAGCACGTAGCCGATCGCGATAATCACGATCGCGCCTTGCACGGGAATGAAATCCTTGCCATTAATCGCATCAACGATGTACTTGCCTAGGCCATTGATGCCGAAGATGACTTCGATGATGAGCGTGCCGCCAATAAGTCGGCCGAAATTGAGTCCGACAACGGTGACCAACGAGAACGTCGATGGTTTGAATGCATGTCCGAGCAATACACGGCGAGGTGACAAACCCTTCGCCCGGGCCATCGTGATGTAATCCTCTTGCATTGTCGAAATCAGATCGGTACGCAGAAGACGCATGTACGTCGCCATCTCCGCCGTGGCCAATGTAAGTGCCGGTAAAAAGAGTGAGCCGAGGCTCTTGAACGGATTCTCCGAGAACGGTGTGTAACCCGTTGTTTGAAAGAGACCGAGCTTGACCGGGAAAATAAGGATCAAGACGAGGGCAAGCATGAAGCTGGGGACGCAAAGAAAAGCAAACAGAATTGCTGTTGATGCTTTGTCGAAGATTCCTCCAGCTCGTTTTGCGGCCAAGAGGCCAGCTGGTACGGCAATGGCAAGCGCAATGAACTGGGAGTAAAGCAGCAACTCAATGGTGACAGGGAGCCGTTGCTTGAGTGCTTCCCACACTGGTTGCTGATTGCGAGCTGACTGGCCAAGGTCACCAGTGATCGCATCGCCGAGCCAGTTCACATAACGAACCGGCATGGGATCGTCGAGATTCAATTCGGCGCGCTTCTCGGCGATGCATTCGGGGCCAGAAAGTCCGCAGATTCTGGCTGCGGGATCTCCCGGGATCAGTTCCAGAAGAAGAAACGATAGGAAGGTGACCGACAGCAACACGATCACAAGTTGAAGAACCTTCTTGCGAACGAATCTCATCGGTGATTCTCGATGTTCATACCGTGTGATTCATCCTTGAGGAAGTGATTGGCCGGTACCGTACCTGCCTTGAATGCTGTGTTCGTGCATGGCTTAGATCCGTCGCTGCATCGCATGGCTGTGACGAGCGACACATATGGCTAAACCTAGGCACTCGACATTCAGGTGTCAACGGATCAACTGTCATCGCAGTCCCGCCCACTGACCCCGACCAACGAGCACAGACCGAAGTAGCGCTGGTCGATCGGTCATGATTCCGCTGACACCCATGTCGAGTAGGCGGTTCATTTCTGCTTCATCGTCGATGGTCCAGATGTGGACAGGAATACCGATCGCTTTGGCCCTCCTGATGAAGCGGTCATCTACCAGCGTGATCCCGCGAGATGAAACGGGAACCTGAAGGCAATCGCCTGGAGGAACTGAATTCCCAATGCGGTAACTCGTGGCTTTAACCCGAGCGACCGCCTTTGGTCCCATTGAGGTGCAGAGGTCCGGTCCAAGCAACGTTCGCAGCCTCTCGAGGCGTGAATCGGAGAAGGAACCAATGCAGACACGGTCGAGGCAGTTGAGCCGAGCCAGTAGGGCGGCTAATGGTTCGACAACTTCATCGGACTTCGCATCGATATTCACTCGGATGTTCGGCCAAGACTCGAGAATTTCCTTAAGGAGAGGGATTGGTTCCGTGTCGTCGACCAGTGCCTTGGAAACCTCGCTCCAAGCAAGATCGCTGATCCGACCCTCCATTGAGGTCACTCGATCAAGACGGTCATCGTGGAAGGCGAGGACAACTCCATCAGCAGTGACGTGGGCATCAGTCTCGACATAGGTGAATCCCAGTGCAACAGCGCCAGCGAAAGCCGGCATTGTGTTCTCTGGCCAGTCACCAGCCCCACCACGGTGGGCGAATGCAATTGGGTGCCGATGCTGTAGATACGGATGCACTTCTCGCTCAGCCATTTCCAGACGCTAGAAGGTTCCAAGCGCCAGCGTTGATCCGCGAACCCTGCAGATAGCCTCAACGGTGTGGGCCCTTCGGACGGATTCAGTGAACTGATCGGCAAGCC
Organism: Acidimicrobiales bacterium; assembly: GCA_044239895.1. Taxonomy (GTDB): domain Bacteria; phylum Actinomycetota; class Acidimicrobiia; order Acidimicrobiales; family Acidimicrobilacustridaceae; genus Acidimicrobilacustris. The sequence goes on from JBIIAM010000002.1 coordinate 398,333, forward strand.
GGACGGGACTGTGCCCATCGAGGTTCTGGCCCTTGAGATTGCCAAGCACGCGAATCCGGATCTTTGCGTCGCTCGGTCGCTTGCAGAACTTGACCAGCTTGCCGACGCCTGCCCGAGTCCATCGGTCGAATCAATCTGCCGATTCCTCTTTGAAGAACAGGGTTTTGCCGGCAACTCTGCGAACTACTACGACCCGTGCAATTCGCTCCTTGATGTCGTGATCACATCGAGGCGGGGCATTCCCATCACGCTGTCAATTGTCCTAATCGCAGTTGGTTCCCGTCTTGGAGTGGACCTTTACGGGGTGGGATTTCCAGGTCATTTCCTGGTCGGCGTAGGCGATCGGCAGGATTCTTTCATCGATCCATTTGGAGGCGGCCAGGAACTCGATGTGGTCGGCGTACGGAACCTCTTCCATCGTCTGCATGGGGCGGACCGGGCTTTTGGCGTCGAGATGCTTGAGCCGGTGGGGCCGCGGGCTATTGCGCGACGCATGCTCGGCAATCTCGATGCGATCTATGCAGGCAGGCGCGATCTTCACTCGAGGCTCTGGGCCAGCACTCTGCGATCCTCGATCCCTGGAGCCTCGATCGAGGAAGAGGCCGACGTCGCTTCCGCCCACGCAGCGATTGGCTCGTTCGATAGCGCGGCCGAACGACTTGAGTTGCTTGCGCTGAGGGCGCCGGATCACGTAGCGGAGAATTACCGATCGGTCGCGGCCCGCTGGCGCTCCCAACTCAACTGAAGCCTCGCCGCCTTCTGTTTCGGGTTGGCGCCAGAACCAAGTCCGCGATTGCTCCTCGCTCGGGCCGGTAGCGTTGAGCTATGGCGCGTCGTACCAAAATCATCGCAACAATCGGTCCAGCCTCCGACAGCGAGACTGTTCTCAAGGGCTTGATCAACGCGGGCATGGACATTGCTCGCATCAATCTGTCCCACGAATCGCTCGACCTCGCACTCGACCGCTTTCATAGGATCCGGAAGGTTTCCGCCGAACTCGGCCGCCCAGTAGGGATTCTCGCCGACCTTCCCGGTCCGAAGGTTCGCGTCGGTCGCATGCCAGAGAGCGGAATCATCCTCGCCGACGGTTCGTCGTTGGCCCTCGTCCCAGGGAATGACCCGAGTACCGATTCGATCATTCAGGTGGACTACGAGGAGTTACTCACCGATGTTCAGGAGGGGGACCTCCTCGTCTTCGGAGATGGCGCCGTGCAGGTGCGAGCGTTGGCGCGTGTCGGCGACACGATCCCCATCCGAGTTGTACACGGAGGACGTCTCAGCGGTCGCCCAGGTCTTCACATCCCCTCCGAGCGATTGCGACTGACCACTCCGACCGCCGAAGATCTCCGTCTTGCCGAAGCTTTTGTAGAAGCTGGTACCGACATGATTGCGCTGTCGTTCGTGCGCACTGCGGACGACATTCACCGCCTAAATGTGGAGCCAAGCCCAGCTGGTCCAATGGTTGTGGCCAAGATTGAGACGCGTCACGCCGTCGAGAACCTTGATGCGATTGTTGAAGCGTCTGGCGCCGTGATGGTCGCTCGAGGCGATCTCGGATCGGAGTTCCCGATTGAGGAGCTTCCACATCTGCAGAAGGAGATCATTCGACGTTGTATCGCCGTGGGGCGCCCAGTGATCACTGCAACGCAGATGCTTGAGTCGATGATCGATGCTCCGACCCCAACACGAGCTGAAGCCTCAGATGTAGCGAACGCAGTGTTCGACGGTTCGTCGACAGTCATGCTGTCGGGTGAGACCGCAATAGGCGTCGACCCGGTCAACGTTGTAAGTGTCATGGCGCGAATCGCAGAACGCGCCGACGAGGAATTCGATTACGACGCGTGGCCGCAGTGGCTCTCGACGTTGCATCGCCTCCCGGCCAGCAGTACAGAGAGCGCGATCACGAATGCGATGACGTCCGCTGGACAGCGAGCCGCAAGCGAGATCAACGCTGCCGCGATCATCTGTATCTCACGAAGTGGTTTCACCGTGCGTTCGGTGGCTCGGTTCCGTCCGCGGGCGAAGATCTTGGGCTTCACCCCCGACCCGCGCACGGTTACGCAGCTCTCGATGAGTTGGGGAACGACTCCCTATCTGCTTGAAAACATGTCGGGCAATTCTGACGAACTCACCGTGCGTGCTCTGACCATGGCCGTCGAAGCTGGAGAAGTCTCGAGTGGCGATCTTGTCGTCGTGATCGGTGGATCTGGCTTCTTCAAAGGCCGCGTCACTGACACAGTGCGGATCGTTCAGGTTCCGTAGACGCAGTGGACCGCTCCACCTCGGCCTCAGGATTGTTTCGCGGCACGCGGTTAACAAACGCTCCAACAACGGTCGTGTTCGTTCATGGGGCAATGGACAGGGGAGCGGCGTTTCTTCGGTGCGCGCGAATGCTTCCCAACATCTCCTGGATTGTCTATGACCGACGAGGCTATGGCCGGTCAACCAGTGCAATGACTCCCACATTCGATACTCATCGCGACGATCTCATTGGACTACTTGAGGAAGAGCAGATGCGATCGTCGGGTTCTGTCGTCGTTGTAGGACACAGCATCGGCGGAACGCTTGCGTTAGCGATTGCAGCAGAGAGGCCCGATCTCGTCGATTCACTTGTCGTCTACGAATGCCCGATCCCATGGATGCCGAGTTCCTCGACGGGCGGCGGTCGCGCACGAGTCGGGCCGGAAGAGCCGCCAGAACTCTCAGTCGAGCGCTTCATGAGGTCGATCATTGGCGACGCAGGATGGGACTCGCTCCCTTCGGGCACGCGGGCACAGCGTCTCAGCGAAGGACTTGTCTTGCAGTCCGAGTTTGAATCGGCGATTCCTCAGCCTCTTTTTGGTCTCGCCGATGTTGTGTGTCCCGTCGTTCTCGGCCGAAGCACCGACGCACCGCAGCACAGGGCTGCGACAACGGCGCACTTGGAAGCGCAGCTGAGATCGTCGGAAGTGATGCTGATCGAGAACGCTCCACATGGGGCCCACTCACGTCGTCCTGAGGACTTTGCCCAACTTGTACGTCGATCGTGTGAACTGGCTCAGTGCGCTCCAGGGCGCGCGACTAAACCCCATTCCCTCTAGCCTGAGCGGGTGAATGATTCCCGGCCAGTAAGTCTGAACCCATCGGGTCCGCCCGAGACCGTTCTTCCCGATGCCCCTGCAGAGGCTCGACATGCTCTTGCACAGGCAAGTCAGACATCGCCAGACGGCCGGAGGGAAGCGCTAGCGGCGGTAGTTGCGGCAAACCCCCGTTGGAGCGACGCGTGGTCCGAGCTTGGAACTGAAGGGCGTGACGACGTTGAGTCATACGCTGCGTTCCGCGTCGGCTATCACCGTGGACTCGACACCCTCCGTGCAAACGGATGGAGAGGTTCTGGTTATGTCCGATGGACACATGAGTCGAACCGAGGGTTCCTTCGCAGTCTTGCCGGACTCGCGGCGATGGCACGTGCCATCGGCGAGGACGATGAAGCCGAGCGGTGCGAGCTGTTCTTACGTCAGTGCGATCCCAGTTGGCCGCCATCCGATTTCACCGCTTCGGTCGCCGATCGATGATCGAAGCATTCGCCGGAGTCGTTCTCACCGGCGGAAGTTCACGACGGATGGGCCGGGATAAGGCCCTCATCACGGTCGCCGACTCAAAGCCTCTTGCCGGATTGGTGCGTGATGCGCTTGTTCTCGCAGGTGCATCTGAGGTCTTCTCCGTCGGCGGCAATGCAGTGTCGCTAGCTGCGCTCGGTATGAAGTCGGTGCCGGATCAATTCCCGGGCGAGGGGCCTCTTGGTGGAATCATCACCGCGCTACGAGAGAGCACCGAGAACCTGGTCGTTGTACTTGCCTGCGACACGCCCCAGATCACCGCTGAGGTGCCGGAGACTCTCGTTCGATCAATCGTTAGCGACCGCTCGGTCGATGTCGCAGTGATCACAATTGACGGAAGGCGTCATCCCCTCAACGCCGTCTGGCGACGGGACCGATGCCTTTCTGTGCTCGAGACCCTCTTTGAGCGGGGGGAGCGAGCGCCGCGGGTGGCTCTGTCGACGCTGAAGGTTCTCGACGTGGTCGACATCGATCCCGAGCTGGTAGATGACGTGGATTCGCCGGCGGACCTCGACCGCTACTCTGACGAGACTGAACGCAGTCATTGACGAAGCGGAGCACTGAGCATGTCGGAAATTCCTGAGATCGACCTTGATGAACTCGAGCGCCGAATTATCGGCAACCCGGTGATCATCGATGTTCGCGAAGAAGATGAGTTCATCGAGGCCCGTCTCGATGGCGTGGTTCACATGCCTTTGAGCACCGTTCCCGAGCGGCTTTACGAGATCCCGACCGGAGAAGCAGTTCTCGTGATCTGCGCTCTTGGTGGCCGTAGCGCCCGAGCAGTTGAGTTCATGCGGGCCAATGGCATCGACGCCACGAATATCGCGGGTGGAACCCTCGGTTGGATCGAAAGCGGTCGGCCTGTCATTTCCGGTCCGGCTTCGGCCTGATCGGTCCGCTGTGACCGAATCCGGATACCGCATCGTCTCCACTGCGGAGGGCCTCTCCGAGGTGATCGCTGCGCTCCGCGATGAGCCGGCTTATGCCCTCGACACCGAATTCCATCGGGAGAAGACCTACTTCCCAAAGCTGGCGTTGGTTCAGATCTCGTGGGCCGGCGACCTCGTACTGCTCGATCCTCTCGCCGTAGATCTGGCACCGTTCGCAGAAATTCTCGATAGCGACACGATCGCAGTTCTTCATGCCGCCGACCAAGACCTCGAGATTTTGGAACTGGTCTGCGGGACAATCCCTCGCCGCTTGTTCGACACCCAAGTCGCTGCCGGTTTTGTCGGAATGAGTACGCCGTCGCTCGCATCTCTTTACGAACGCATGGTCGACGTGCGCGTCGGCAAGGCCGATCGACTCACCGACTGGCTTCAGCGACCCCTCACCCGCGACCAGCTCGTCTACGCCGCCAATGATGTTCTGCATCTGCTGGAAGTACGGGATCTGCTGTGCCGGGACCTTGAGTCCCGTGGGCGGCTGGAGTGGGCGCTCGATGAGTGCGAGATCCAGCGGACTCGCGGCAGGGGACAGCGGGACCCCGACGAGGCCTGGCGGAAGATCAAAGAGGCAAGGCAATTAAAGGGCCAGGCCCGTTCTGTCGCCCGAGCCGTTGCCGCATGGCGTGAACGCCGGGCAGCGAGCCTCGACATTCCGGTCCGTTATGTCCTTTCCGATATCGCCGTTGTTGGGATAGCCCAGCGACCACCGCGAAATAAAGGGGACCTCGAGCGGATCCGCGGATTCGATCGGGGCCTTCGGGAAGATGCCCAGAAGGACTTACTTCTGGCTGTGGCCCGAGGGATTGATGAGCCGGCTCCCAAATCTGATGAGCCCCCGCAAGGCGCACTCGACCGGGACCTCCGTCCGGCGGTCGCTCTGATCTCGGCGTGGATCGCACAGATCTCCCGGGATCTCGAGCTCGATTCGGCACTTCTGGCCACTCGAGGCGATCTGGAATCGTTCCTTCGAGAGGATCCTCTTTCCCGCCTTTCATCGGGTTGGCGAGCTGAAATCGTGGGGCTTCCAATCCAGCGACTGTTACGGGGCGAGGCGGCCGTGGCCTTCGCTGGCGATGGTGAACTGGTGATTGAGGAGCGATCGCATCAGCCGTTGGCATGAGCCCAGCCCGGATCGCCAAGGCGATTGATGGGGCGGCACCCGCCTGACCGGGGATTCGTCACTCACCCGGATCTTGCCGTTACAATCGACGAGTTCTCTCACCGACGGGAGTTGACCCGTGAAAAAGGGGCGACATCGGCGCTTCGAAGAAGCCCGTGCACTCAAACGCACCAATGAAAATCTCGACGAGATTCTCGACAAGAAGGACGCTGAGCCGTGTCCTGAATGTGGAGCAAATCCCGGCCACGACCATTCGTCGTGGTGCATGTACGACGCCGAGCCCGACGAGGGCGTCTGGCCCAGTTAGCCGTACCCTCGATCGCCGATCGGGGCGAAGACACCCTGATGGACATCACTCCAGATCGTAGGAATTCTGTGCCCCCCGCCGAGAACGAATCAAGACCACTTCGCAACGTTGCCCTTGTCGCCCACGTCGACCATGGCAAGACGACTCTCGTCGATGCGCTCCTCCGAGCCACCGGTACGTTTAGTGACCACGCCGCCGTCATCGACCGAGTCATGGACTCCAACGATCAAGAGCGCGAACGCGGAATCACGATTCTTGCTAAGGCTGCCTCCGTTGACTGGAACGGGATCCACATCAATCTCGTCGACACCCCTGGCCATTCCGATTTTGGTGGCGAGGTAGAACGGGCGTTGACAATGGTGGACGGTGTCGTCCTCCTCGTCGACGCCGCTGAAGGGCCTCTCCCACAGACCCGATACGTGCTGTCGAAGGCCCTCGCCGCTGGGCTGCCCGCCGTTGTCGTTCTCAACAAGGTCGACCGTGGCGACGCTCGTCCCGAAGAAGTTCTTGACGAGATCTACCAGCTCTTTCTTGACCTTGATGCCGACGAGCACTCGATCGAATTCCCCGTCATCTCGGCTATCGCTCGTGACGGCAAGGCAGTCGCCGGTATCGGTATGCCCGGCGAGGACGACGATCTCACACCGCTCTTCGAAGCCATCGTGGCTACGGTTCCCGGCCCGAAGGGCGATCCGGCCGCCCCGCTCCAGGCAATCGTCACCAACCTCGACGCATCCGATTACCTCGGTCGCCTTGCCATCGGGCGAGTCATGGAAGGCACGATGCGCCGTGGCGAGCAGGTTGCGCTGTGCGAAGAGGACGAGGGCCAGAACCCGCTCCGCCGCAAGCTCAGCCAGCTCATGACCTTCTCCGGCATCAGCCGCCTTGAAGCCGACGAGATTGTCGCCGGCGACCTTTTCATCGTCGCTGGTTTCCCCGAAGTTGAAATCGGCGACACCATCGCCGACGGTGCGAATCCTGTCGCTCTGCCGCGCTTGAGCGTCGACGAACCTGTGTTGCGTATGACCTTCGGCGTGAACACCTCGCCGCTTGCTGGCAAGGAAGGCAACTTCCTGACGTCACGCCATCTTCGCGAGCGTCTGGACCGTGAGGTGCTTGGAAACGTCTCCATCCGAGTCGACCAGACCTCGTCCCCTGACGTCATTGAGGTCGCTGGTCGCGGCGAGCTCCAGCTGGCCGTTCTCATTGAGACGATGCGTCGTGAAGGCTACGAACTTCAGGTCAGTCGTCCCGAGGTCATCGTCAAGGAGATCGACGGCAAGCGTCACGAGCCCCTTGAGCGTGCAGTCATCGACGTCCCCGATGAGCATGTCGGCACCGTGACTCAAGCATTGGCCCCGCGAAAGGGCAAGGTCACCGATCTTCGCCCCGGCGACACCGGACGCACGGTGGTCACCATCGAGGCCCCGGCTCGCGGTCTCATCGGTTTCCGATCACAACTTCTCACTGCAACCCGCGGAACCGGCTTGATGCATCAGCACAATGCCGGTTGGGTCCCTTGGGTGGGCGATCTGCCAACCCGTAAGGGCGGCGCCATGATCGCGGACCGTGAGGGTTCGACGACCGGTTACGCACTCGACAATCTCCAGCAGCGAGGAGAGCTCTTCGTCGGCCCAGCCGAGAAGGTTTACGAGGGAATGATCATCGGCGAGAACGCACGAGCTGATGACATGCAGGTCAACTGCATTCGCGAGAAGCAGAAGACCAACATCCGCACCCACTCGACTGACGAAGCAATCAAGCTGGTACCGCCGCGAGACATCACGCTGGAAACAGCAATCGAGTTCATTGCCGATGATGAGCTCGTCGAAGTAACTCCGGCGTCTCTGCGCATCCGCAAGCGTCAGCTCAAGGAATCCGATCGGCGTCGAACCAGCAAGAAGTAAACCGTCAGCCTGCGCTGGCAGGCTTTCGCTTCAACGCTGGGTGGGGGAGTAGAACTTCCTGCCCACGGGACTCGAGCAGTTCGACGATCCGCAGATAGGGACCTTCGCCGACAAGTGCAACGATTTCGTCGCGGCATCCACGGTAGACCGGGTCAGAACCGACGAAGGCCAACGGATCCTCGGTGCACCACCAGTGGAAGTCCGCTCCACCCGCACCCCAATCTCGACGTTTCCACTCCCGCAAAATTTTGGTCTCGTGATCATTGTCGTCAGTGTGGAATTCGAGGCGGATCGGCACCTGCCAGCAAACCTCAGGCTTCCATTCCACGTAGCTCTCGCCTCGCTTGGGAGCGGCGTTGTGGAACGCACAGCCAGGGCCGTCGGGATGGCCATTTCTATTGAGGAAGATGCAGGCGCCATCAACTACTCGGGTGGACCAATCGCCATCGTCATTCTTGTGGATCGGCCCACCTAGCGACTTTGCCAGATCGTGGTACTGCCATTCGTCGGGCGTGAGCTCGAGAGCTTTGGTCTGGACCCTTCGTCGATCGGCTTTGTCCGAAAAATGGGCGCCATAACTGCAGCAACCCAGGTTGTCTTCCGGGGCTGGGTCGTCCTGAATTCCGAGGCAGCCATTGCCATAGATGCAGCTCCATGAACTCATGAGCCAAGTGACATCGAATGTGAAGGTCTCGCCTTCAAACTCGAACGACAACCACTCGTGCACATCATCGTCAGTTATTGGCGAAGCCTTCGTCATGAGAATTCCAATCGTGGAGAGACTGGTTCACATTACCTGTCGCCGCGCTCAAGTTCGGTGAGCCACTATTGATACATGCCTGGTGAATTCGAGAACCTTCGTGTCCGACTCGAGCAGATCGCCGAGGAACTTGCTGACCTCGCAATCGTGCGGCTTCGCGAGTCAATCGATGCGGGTGGACACGAGTTGCCGGTAGACGAAAAACGAATCACTCGCGCTCGTCGCGCTGTGGAGAAAGCGGCTGCCATCCTGCGGGAGCCGGACGACGGCGACTTCGGTTAGGCGCCGACAGAATCGAGATGCCCGTAGAGCGTGGTGCGCTGGATCAGTGGACGGCCGAGCGGCTCGACGAGGTCACGGAAATCGGACGGTTCCATGCCTTGTCCATGATCGGCGCCCGCCGCACGACTGATGTTCTCGTCCATCAGTGTTCCGCCGAGATCATTCACACCCGCTTGGAGTACCTGACGTGCTCCGGCGACCCCGAGTTTCACCCATGACGTCTGAATGTTGTCGATGGACCCGTGATAGGCGATTCGCGGCACTGCGTGCATGAGTAATGCCTCGCGGAACGTTGGACCACGACGGGCCTTGCTCTGCAAATAAAGCGGCGTGGCCATGTGCACGAATGGCAAGGGAACGAACTCGGTGAAGCCGCCTGTTTCGTCCTGCAAGTCACGCGTGCGAATGATGTGACGAGCCCAATGCTTCGGCTGTTCAACGGATCCGAACATGATCGTGACATTCGAACGAAGACCGACTGAGTGGGCGGTGCGATGCGCCTCCAGCCATTCATCTGTCGTGATTTTGTCCGGGCAAAGGATCGCTCGGATCTCGTCGTCGAGAATTTCGGCTGCGGTTCCGGGGAGGGTTTTGAGTCCGGCCTCCTTGAGGCGGATCAGATATGACGCCAATGGCTCGTCGAGACGGCGAGCACCCTCGGTGACTTCCAGAGCAGTGAAGCCATGGATGTGCATTTCGGGTACTGCATCGTGAACCGCTCGGGCGACGTCGATGTAATAGTTGCCATCGAAATCCGGATGGATTCCACCCTGAAGGCAAACCTCGGTTGCTCCGAGTTCCGCTGCCTCAATTGTCCGTTGCACGAGATCATCGAGCGTCAGCAAATAGGGAGTGCCGCGTAAGTTGAGCGACAGCGGACCCTTGCTGAATCCGCAGAACTTGCACTTGAACGTACAGATGTTGGTGTAGTTGATGTTGCGGTTGTGGACGAACGAAACGCTTTCACCGTTGACCTGTCGACGCAGATCGTCAGCCACTTCAGCGATGGCAACTACTTCAGGGCCGCGGGCCTCGAAAAGGGCGACGATTTCGTCGTGGCCAACACGTTGGCCCAGTCCGACACCCTGAAGGATCTCAGCGACCCTGCCGCGAGCAGCCGAAACGCCGGGCAGAAGTAATGGCGGTGAGACGCTCGAACCGGAGTACCACGCAGTAGAGCGCGGGCCGAGTTGAAGTACTTCAACACCGTCATCGACCTGCTCGGGTGAGGCGGGCTTGAGTTTCTGAACGAAGACGGCCCCAGGATCATCTCGCCCGAGACCGTCGGCGTCGGAGCGATCCATGACCGAGAACCGGAGCCGTTCGTCGAACCACTTCTCGGGCTCTCGAACGAACTCAGAATGTGCCGTGAGCCGCGGTGCAACGGCGAACCCACGTGCCTCGCTGACGCTGCGGAGCAGGTCGAGGTCCGGCCAAGGCCGCTCAGGGTTCACATGGTCTGCGGTCACCGGGGAAACGCCGCCCCAATCATCGATGCCCGCATCGAGAAGAACGCCAAAATCGTCGGACAGATTCGGTGGTGCCTGGAGATGGATGTCCGGCGGAAGGATGAGTCGGGCCAAAGCGATTGCTTCGAGATAATCGTCGTGCGGACACGCAGGAGCGTTGTGCATCGCGGTTCCCTCCTTCGGTAGGAAGTTCTGGACAATCACCTCCTGAACATGGCCGTAACGGGCATGGGACGCAGCGATCGCCTCAAGCGCAGCAATTCGATCGACGCGATCCTCTCCAATACCGACGAGGATTCCTGTCGTGAACGGGATTGAAAGCTCACCTGCGTAGTTCAACGTGGCAAGGCGGCGTTCGGGCGTCTTGTCGGGGGCACCACGATGACAGTCAAGGTCACCTCGGAGGGTTTCGATCATCATTCCCTGCGATGGTGAAACGGTTCGAAGCCGTGCGAGATCCTCGAGCGAGAGAGCTCCAGCATTGGCGTGGGGGAGAAGACCGGTTTGATCCAGCACAAGTTGGGCCATCGCCACGAGATAGTCGACCGTGCTTGAGTAACCGTTCTCTTCGAGCCATTGCGCTGCCACCGGATAACGCTCCTCGGGCGCCTCTCCCAATGTGAACAGCGCCTCGTGACAGCCTGCACGGGCGCCAGCTCTCGCCAGTGCCCCGACCTGCGTCGGCGTGAGGAACGGGGAGTCCAAACGTGCTGGTGGCTGAGCGAAGGTGCAGTAGCCGCAGCGATCCCGGCAGAGCATCGTGAGCGGAATGAACACCTTCGGCGAATAGGTGATCCGGGTGCCAAATGCTGCATCGCGGATCGCACGAGCTTCGGAGAGGAGATCACTCAAGGGAGCGTCGTAGCGCGACATGGTTGAACCCTATCGGGAGACCGACTGGTCAAGAGCGGCCCGGTCAACGATCCAGAGAACGTCAGCTCCACGCAGCAGCGCTGCTGGGGCCGAGACATCCCCAGCCATTACTCGGGCCAGGGCGCTGCCCTTCGCGGCACCCGAAACAGTGATCACGACGTGCTCGGCGCGTTCAATGCCTGCGAACGTGAGGGTCATCCGCTCATGAGGGTTGTTGCCCAGCGGATCGACGTTCATCGCGACCAACGTTTCTGGTCCGCAATCAAGAGCTGCGGACTCCGGGAAAAGTGATGCGGTGTGGCCGTCAACCCCGAGGCCAAGATGAACCACGTTCAACGGTGGCGTTGAACGAAGCATTCGGTCGTAGGTCCCGGATCCATCGGTACAACGCATCGGATGGACGCTCGCGACCGGTCCGAGATCGGAGAGGAGTGCCATTTGGGCGAGGTGGAAATTTGAGTCTTCATTGTCGAGGGGAACGCAGCGCTCATCACCCCAAAAAAAAGAGACTGACGACCAGTCGATCCCGGAATCCGAATTGGCCGCAAGCGCCTCATAGCAATCTTCCGCCGTCGCTCCTCCCGATAGGGCAATACGAAATGTCGTAGTGCCGCACTCTGAGTACAGGCGAGAGATTGTGTTGCAAAAAGCTGTCGGCACATCATCAACGACCAGTAGGTCGCCGATCATCGTAGCGATTCGGCCTTTTCGCTCAGCGTCGCGAGAAGATCGTCGAAGGACTTCGAAAATGACGCGACACCCTCGATCTCGAGTGCTGTGGTTATGTCGTCAAGATCGATACCGAGTGCGGCGATGCCATCGAGCACGGCGTGAGCATCAGCAAAGTCGGCGTCGACAGTGCGAGCAAGCGTGCCCCTCTCCTCAAAATCTTCGAGAGTGTTCTCCGGCATCGTGTTCACGGTGTCGGGGCCAATGAGTGTGTCTACGTAGAGGGTCGGCGAGTACGTCGGGTTCTTTGTGGACGTCGACGCCCAGAGGGGGCGCTGAACTCTTGCGCCGCGAGCAACGAGAGCGTCCCATCGCGGTCCTTTGAAAGTCTGAAGGAATGCTTCGTAGGCGACCTGGGCATTAGCGACGGCAACCCGTCCCTTGAAAGCTGCGGCCTCAGGCGTGCCTAAGGCGTCGAGACGCCGATCAGCTTCATTGTCAACCCGACTGATGAAAAACGATGCAACAGACGACACACCTGAGAGATCACCTTCGCGTTGTTCGAGGCCAACGAGGTAACTCTCCATGACTTCCCGATACCGCTCAGCAGAGAAGAGCAGCGTCACATTGACGCTGCAACCCTCGCTGATCATTTGCGTAATGGCTGGGAGTCCCTCGGCCGTCCCGGGGATCTTGACGTACAGGTTCGGCTCGTCGATCAAGTTGTTGAGATGGCGAGCTGCTTCAGCCGTGCGGGCGGTATCACGGGCAAGAAGCGGAGAGACCTCAATCGAAACGTAGCCATCGATTCCGTCACTGTCATCGTGAACTGGACGGAGGATTGCGAGTGTGTCCCGGATGTCGGTGACGACGAGTTCCCAATACGCGTCGACTACTGATGTCCCGTTGGCAAGCAACATACCGAACTGTTTGTCATAGGCCGTGCCGCCAGAAATAGCCTTCTGGAAAATCGTGGGATTCGATGTAACGCCCCGCACTCCTCGATCTACCCAGCGCTTCATCTCTCCGTTTTCGATCCAGTCACGACGGACATTGTCGAGCCATGGACTCTGGCCCTGCATCGTGTAGAGATCTCCAAGTCGTGTCATTTGATCCTCCGGATCGACGGCAAACGGTTGAGTTCAGTTGAGAACGAGACGGGCGTGTTCGACGACGTTGTCGACTGTCATGCCGAAACGCTCCATAAGTTCTGGGCCCGGGGCACTGGCGCCAAAATGGTCGATACCGACGCTCGCCGTCGCCCATTTCGCCCAACCAAACGTGGTCCCCGCCTCGACCGAGACTGACGGAATGCCGATGCCGAGGATCGAATCCTGGTAGTCGTCATCTTGTTCTTCGAATAGTTCCCAGCAAGGCATGGAGACGACACGAGCTGCGATGCCTTCGGTAGCGAGACGTTCTGCCGCAGCTACGCACAACTGCACCTCAGAACCGGTGCCTATCAGCACAACGTCGGGATCACCCTTCGTGGGAACAAGGATGTACGCGCCGAGTTCCACATCGGTGTTACCGGCCGTTCCTGCAAGTACAGGAAGATTCTGGCGGCTGAGGATGAGGGCGGTCGGACCACCCTTCTCCACGGCGATTCTCCAGGCCTGGGAGGTTTCGTTAGCGTCGGCAGGTCGGATCACTCGCAGCTTTGGCATCGCTCGAAGCGATGAAAGGTGCTCAATCGGCTGGTGAGTCGGGCCGTCTTCGCCGACACCGACTGAGTCATGCGTCCACGAGTAGATGACATGGAGATCCGACAAAGCCGCAAGACGAACAGCGGGACGCATGTAATCGGAGAACACAAAGAACGTGCCTCCGAATGGAAGCATGCCGCCGTGTGCGGCCATCCCGTTCATAACCGAGCCCATGGCGTGTTCGCGAACCCCAAAATGAATCTGCCGTCCGTCACGGTGCAGCTTCGAGAAGGAATCGGCGCCGTCGATCTCGACGCCGGTATTCCCAGTCAGATCGGCGCCGCCTCCGGCAAGCCCGGGGATCAACGGTATGAGTGCGTTAACGACCTTCTTGCCGGCGTTGCGGGTAGCCACACTCTCACCGACCTCCCAGGTCGGGAGCGAGGCTTGCCAGCCGGGAAGTCCCTTGCCGCTAAGTGCGGCATCGATTTCGGCACGGTTCTCGGTCCATCCCTTGTACGTGGCCTCCCACGCAATGCGGGCTTCGCGGCCACGTAACCCCGCATCTCGCATGTGGTCGACAACATCCTGCGGGGACCAGAACAATTCGTTGGGGATGCCCAGAACGGCTTTGGTCGCTGAGATCTCATCGGCTCCGAGAGGATTGCCATGAGCGTGGGCGGTGTCGGTGAACTTAGGCGACGGGTAACCAATGTGGGAGCGCAGGATAATCATCGAAGGTTTCCCGTCGACATCCTTGGCCCGTCCGATTGCGGCCTCGAGTGCATCAACATCCTCGCCGATTTCGCCGACATTCTCGACGTGCCAGCCATAGGCCTCGAAGCGCTTCGCGGCGTCGTCGGACAGCGCCAATTCGGTAGGGCCGTCGATCGAGATGTGATTGTCGTCGTAAATCGCGACGAGTTTCCCGAGGCCCATATGCCCGGCCATTGATGCGGCTTCGTGGCTCAGACCTTCTTGGAGGTCTCCGTCGCCGCAGATGACATAGGTGTGATGGTCGAAAAGTTGTGGACCGAAGCGTGCACGAAGCCAATGCTCTGCCATCGCCATGCCGACCGCGTTTGCCAGACCTTGACCCAACGGTCCGGTCGTTACTTCGACACCTGGGGTGTGATGCGTCTCTGGGTGACCAGGAGTGAGTGAACCCCACTGCCGGAAGTCCTTGATGTCGTCGAGAGTGAGCCCGAAACCAGCCAGGTAGAGCATGGAGTACTGAAGAATCGAAGCGTGACCGCCGGAGAGCACAAAACGATCTCGGTTGGGCCACAGCGGTTCGGAAGCGTCGTAACGCATGACCCTGGCGTAGAGCGCGTAGGCGAGGGGTGCGAGCGCCATCGCAGTTCCGGGATGTCCCGAATTGGCCTTTTGAGGTGCGTCCATCGAGAGACCGCGTACGACGTCAATGGTGCGTGTTTGAGGAGAGCTTTCAGTCACGGTCGGAACCTTAGTGGTGGCCGGTCGCCGAAGATCACCGAGACGACGCTGCGCCGATGGGCGGTGTTCACCCCTCCGACCGGAGCGAATTCGGCTGCCCCGAACATTCCTGCGATACAGCGGGTTCCTAGCAGCGACGAGATGGCCTCTGCGTCATGATCTGGACCTTCGAAAAGCCTCATACCGCGTTCGGCTCCGACGAAGACGAGCGCTGACGAACCTACGGCACCGAGTAGAGCAGATTGCAGCTGCCTGTCGGCTGAGATCGCGTCTCGGATCTGAAACTGAACTGTCGCTCCCAGCGAAACCTCGGCGTCAATTGCAAGAGCTCCATTCGTTCGATCCTCGCCACGGATCTCATGGATGACGAAATCGCTGGACATGACCTCGTGGACATGGTTGTCCGGGACGCTTCCGAGAAAAAGGCCGGACAACATTCGGACCCGTTCTTCGGCGTCAAGCCCAGCCACCATCTCACGAAGGCGGTCGGCGGCGGGCCTACCGGCAAGTTCGATGATCATGTTGCGTTCGCAGCGCGTCACCGTGAACGGTTCGCCGACTTCCTCGGCGCCATGACTGACTTTCACCTCCAGCGGGCATTCGGCGGGAAGGACAACGCCCACTGCACCATCAGTGAATATCTCTCCGTTAAGCATCAATCGGTTCGGCTCGTTGTGGGCACTCGGTGACGCAACCGCTCCTGCAACCGTCAGATCGGGATGGACCCTCGCAAGGCGGTGGAAGTCCTCGCTGATGATTTCGAAGGAGGATGAGCCGAGCAACACAAGGGTGCCACCGATTGGTTGCGAATCTTTGTCGAGTGCATCAGGGAGCTCTGATGGTTGAGTAACCCTGACCCCGAGCGGATCGCCGGTGAGGCCCGCCCAGATCGCCACGGATGGGACACGTTCGACCTCCTGGCTACCGGCGAGCGTCGAGCCAGTGGAGCTTCCAACGAGCACTGTCGGACCGAGGATCCGCTGCACTGCGCCCGCCATGTCCTCGAGACTCCCGGCATGGGCTTCCGAGACAAAGAGAAAGACAGTGTCGGGCACGTCGTCTAACTGGTCGAGAACATCGCCCACAATCTCACCAATCGCCTGCGTGGCGACCGGGTGTTCCGAGAGTGCAGCGGCGAAGCGCGCCACGACTAGATCGGAGGAAGCAGCGTGTACGGAACGACAACGGTCGGACCAAGATCCACCCGGCAGTGGGCGTGAACGGTGCCATAGTCATCAAAAGCAAGTTCTGCCCTAACCAGTCGGTAATTGAACTTGCCCGGCTCAACCTGCAAAGGCTGCACGTTGCGCGCCAGCTGCTCGTCGCCCCGCTTGTAGACCACCTCGAGAACTCCGGTTCCTTTGCCGTCGAGAGGGCAGTAAACGATTACGCAGAGATGTGGCTCGATCGTCAACGGCACCGTGGCCGTCGCAGCAGCGGAGAACTGGATGCCGGTGAGGTCGATTCTCGTCGAAGGTCCAGGGACCTGGCGAAGGTCGATCGAGTCGATGAAGAGGGCAGCAAGGATGTCCATGGAAGGCAAGGTACAAGCATTCACAAGCTGGGAGGTCACGGCACCGCTAACCTGCCCAAATGGCCGTTAGCGAAGGAACAATCCCCACACGGGAAGTGATCCTCGTAGAAGCCGAACGCTGTTTCGCCATGAGTGGCTTTGAAGGAGCGTCACTCAATGACATCGCCGAAGCTGTGGGAATTCGTCGCTCGAGTGTCCTTCATCACTTCCCGTCGAAGGATGCGATCTACCGAGAGGTATTCGAGCGAGCCCTCGCCGGCTGGATCATCCGTGTCGACGCCGCCACCGACAGCACAGTGGTTGGATGGCCGAAGGTTGATCTTGTTCTGACCGAGGGATTTCGATTTTTCAGGGAGAATCCCCAATTCGTTCGGATCGTGCGGCGTGAGGCACTCGACGGCGGTGGCCACCTAGGGGTCAACCTCGGCGGATCGCTTCGTCCCCTATTTGAAAAGGCTGTCCAGTACTTCACAGTCGAAATGGAAGCGGGCACGTTTCGCTGGTTCGATCCCGAGCAGTTGATGCTCACTGGTTACGGCGCTCTTCTGAGCTACTTCTCCGACCTTCCGTTCATTGAGGGTCTCCTCGACCGAGACCCGCTCGGTGACGACGTTCTTGAATCCCGACTTGAACATCTCAGATCGTTCTTCCGGGCTGCGCTCGAACCCTGAGTCGATTGATGGCGCGCACCCTCTCCGAATCAGAATCCAAGGCACTTCTCTCGCCGTTTGGCATACCGTTTCTTCCCGAAGCAAACGTGGCGACATCGGATGAAGCCTTGCTCGCTGGAGAAGGTCTTGGTTACCCGCTCGTTGCCAAGTTGTGCGGTGACAACATCGCCCACAAAACCGAACGCGGACTCGTGAGACTGATGATCCAGAACGGATCTGAGTTGCAGGGAGCGGTCGACGACCTCCTCGGAAAAGCGACGGTCGCTGATGGAGACGTAACTGTTCTCATCGCGCCAATGGTTCGGGCTACGCGCGAGCTCATCGCCGGGATCACAGTCGACGACCAGTTCGGACCGACAGTGGTGCTCGGAATCGGTGGGATCTTCACTGAGGTGATCGCCGACGTCGCTATACGCCTCGTCCCGATTACAGAGATGGACGCAGATGAGATGATCGGGGAACTTCGTACCCAGGCGTTTCTAGGTGCGTTTCGGGGTGAGCCAGAAATCGACCGGAACGAGCTCGTGAGAATTCTGATGGCCCTTTCCGAATTTGCATCCTTGAGTCCGGACCTCATCTCGGTCGATCTCAACCCGTTGATGATCGTCGACGGCGTTCCAGTTGCGGTCGACGCTCTCGTTGAGTTTGAAGATGGCTCGGCGTGGACTGCACAGTGACTAGCGAGGGAGGCGCAAGGATGTTCGGCAAGGATCATTTTGACGCGCTTTTCGACCCGCGTGGTGTGGTTGTCGCCGGAGCATCGACGCATCCGGGAAAGTTCGGATTTGTCGCTCTGCACAACATTCTCTCCTGCGGCTACACAGGAAACGTTTTCGCCACCAACCGTGAAGGCGCCGAGGTGCTTGGGCGCTCAACATTACGGTCCGTTGCCGATGTGCCGTCCGGTGAGGCAGACCTGGTTTTCGTATGTACGCCATCTGGGTCGAACCATGAAGTCTTGACGCAGGCGGCCGGCCGCGGAATTCGAGCGGCGTTCATCGCTTCTGCCGGATACGGCGAATCTGGAGTTGATGGGGAGACTCGGCAGCAAGCATTGGTTGACCACGCCGACAGCCTCGGAATCTTGCTTGTCGGGCCCAACGGACAGGGACTCGTGTCGACGCCATCGGCACTGTGCGCTCAGATCGTGGCACCCAATCCGCCCCGCGGACGTATTGCAGTAGCCAGCCAGTCCGGCAACTTCGTTTCTTCTTTCTTGAATCTTGCCCGCCATTCGGACGTCGGAATCAGTCGGGCAATTTCGGTGGGCAACGCCGCGCAGGTCGGTGTCATCGACATGCTCGAATATTTCGCTGACGATCCAGAGACGTCAGTCGGACTTGTCTATGTCGAGGGCATTCCCGATGGTCGGGCCTTTTTTGAACGACTGTGTGCCGTGACGCGCCGACTCCCGGTAGTGATCCTCAAGGGCGGAGCCTCGGAATCCGGAGCCAGAGCCGCTGCAAGCCACACCGGTTCGCTCGCTTCGAATGATCGAGTGTTCGATGGCATGTGTCGCCAGGCGGGAGCAATCCGGGCGGCGAATCTCTTCGAAGCTTTCGATACCGCCGCCCTGCTCGCCACTCAACCGCAACCCTCGGGGCCGCGGTTGGCAATCGTGACCACCGTGGGAGGATGGGGCGTGGTTACAGCCGATGCCGTGGCAAACACGAACCTCGATTTGATCCAGCTGCCAGGAGACCTTCGGGAGACGCTCGACACTCTCTTGCCGCCTAGATGGAGCCGCAACAATCCGATCGATCTCGCCGGCGGCGAGACAAAGGACACCGTCGCCGATGTCCTTGACGCAGTCGTATCGCACCCCGAGGTGGATGCAGTCATCCTGCTCGGTGTCGGTATTCAGTCAAATCAGGCTCGACTCGAACGTGAGGGAGATTTCTTCCCCGAGTTCGGTCTCGAGCGAATTACCGCATTTCATGATCGACAAGATGCGCGCTACGCCGACCTTGCAGGAGAACTCTCAGCGCGACATGGCAAGCCGGTGTTGGTTGCTACGGAACTCGCCGTCGGTGATCCAACCAATGCCGCCGTCGCCGCGGTGCGAGCAGGTGGCCGCTATTGCTTCCCGTCTGCCGATCGGGCTGTTCGATCACTCGATCAGGTTCTCCGAAACGCACAATGGCGTTCACGACGCGATCTTCCGCTCCAAGGCAAATGACCGACGTGCGGCATCGAATCGGTGTGATCATCGCCATTGGAGTCCTTCTCATCGTCTCGGCGGTCGGCGCCACTCCTGCCCGTGCTAACGAGCCTGAAGAGGTCGAGGATGTAGTCCCAGTAACGCCTCTGCTTTCGGCTCGGCGGTTTCCCAATGCTCTGCAGGCCTCCTCAGCCGATGCCGCACTCAAAGGCGTTCTCGATGCCTATCTCGCCAAAGTCACTGGCACCACCTGTGCACTGGTGTTGGACGAGGGGCGAATTGTGTACTCCCGAGAACCTGACGACGCTTTGGCTCCGGCTTCGGTCCAAAAGCTTCTCACCGCCACCGCTGCGCTAGAGGTACTCGGACCAACGACACGATTGGCCACTGTCATGGCCGCAGCACAGAAAGCGGACAACGGAATAATTGCCGGCGACCTCTTCCTCATCGGTGGGGGAGACCCTCTTCTCACGACTGCGGGCTATCGCTTGAGTCTCGATAACCCCAAACAGTTCTCTGAGGACTTCACAGCGGTAGCCGACGCTCTTGTTGCTGCGGGTGTGAAAAAGGTCAATGGCGCAATTGTTGGTGACGATTCGCGCTACGAAAATGTTCGTTGGCTGTCGAGCTGGCCGACCCGTTACCAAATCGGCGGAACCGTGGGTCCATTGTCGGCATTGATTGTGAACGACGGCCAAACGGGGTTCACCGTGTCGCCCACCGCAACAAACCCCAACCGCAAAGCGGGCGATCCGACTCTGCTTGCTGCTGAGACATTCAAAACGGTGCTCGCCTCTCGAGGAATCGACGTAGCGGGACCCTCGCGAACCGGCAAAGCACCTAAGGATTCCGTCCGGATCGCGACATTCGAATCAGCGACCATCGCCGAGATTGTGGGCGAGATGCTTTCCGATTCTGACAACACGACAGCTGAGCTCCTCACACGTGAAATCGGCCTTGTCTCCAGCGGAAATGGGACGACTAACGCCGGGCTCACCGCAATCGCTGACACCGCAGCGAGACTTGGTTTCCCGGTCAATGACCTCAAGATTTCTGACGGCTCAGGGCTCAGCCTCGAAAACCGGATGTCGTGCACGCTCGCGTTGTCTCTTATCACCGCCGCTCCGATGGGCTCGATCGTTGGCGACGGACTTCCACTCGCAGGAAAGACGGGGACACTTCGTAAGCGGATGCTGGCCACACCCGCTACAAATCGAGTGCGGGCCAAGACCGGCACCCTGAACACTGTCAATGCCCTTGCTGGATTTGCCGATACTCCCTCGGGAAACCAAATGACGTTCGCATTCATTCATAACGGTTCCGACGTTCGAGGACCTGTTGTCGCCGACGGCTTCGCGGACCGGCTCATGGGATTCGCTGCCGGAATGAAACTCGCCGCACTCGGACCACTTCCCGCTTCCCCGTGACCGGATCGGCCGATGGTCCGGCAAGAGGGCAGGTGTTGCCAATGTTTCCCCTTGGCTCTGTCTTGTTCCCGGGAATGCCATTGCAGCTCCAGATTTTCGAGGAACGGTATGTCCGGATGGTCGAACAATGCCTCGCCTCCGGTTCGGGTTTCGGGGTCGTCCTCATTGAGCGGGGGAGCGAAGTCGGCGGCGGCGATGTGCGGTCGGACTTCGGAACTTTGGCAGTGATCGAAGACTCCCAGAAGTTCGCTGATGGGACGTGGTCGTTACTGGCCGCCGGAACCCGTCGATTGAGAATTGTCGAATGGCTTGAGGATTCGCCGTATCCGAGGGCAATCGTCGCCGGGTGGGACGAGCGCATCGCGCCCTTCGATGCATCCCTGCATGTTCAAGGGTGTGCAGAGCAACTCTTCGCGTATCTCCAGAGGGTCACCCCTGAGGGTTCGAACGTCGGAGTCGACTTTTCACGCCTAAGCGACGATCCGTCGGAGGCGACCTGGCAACTGTGCTCAATCAGCCCGATCGGCCCGCTTGACCGCCAGAGGCTGCTCGCATGCGCTGAAGTCGGGGACAGGCTTGAATTGCTGTCAACTCTTTTGGCTGAACAGCACGAATTACTCGATCTTGGCGGCCGTTCTTCCGGAGAGTTCGAATAGTCGATAACTTGGCATCGCCACTCGAGCCCAGTCCCCAAGGATTGGAACTCAACCAGCGTGCCTTCCGCCCGCGACCCACGTTCCTGAAGGGAACCGCATGGCCACCTCGCTCAGATCGATTCCCGAGACCATCCAGGAGCTCTGGAATCTTCTTGTTGCCTACACGAAGCAAGAAACCGTCGATCCACTCCGGAACATCGGGCGCTTCGTTGCCTACGGAGTCGGGGGCATGTTGATCCTTACAGTCGGATGCGTCTTGCTTGCCCTTTCGGTGCTGCGGGCAATGCAGTCTCTGACGGGAGATCTTTTCTCCGGGTTTTGGTCTTGGGTTCCGTATGCGATCGTCACTCTCGTCCTAGTGGCGCTCGTCGGGCTGGCGATTTCTCGAATCGGCAAAGGCGATATAGGAACTGCTAAGGAGCCGAAGCGATGACTGACTCTTCCGACGCTGGGCGAATCACTCGTGATCACATCGAATCCCGTTTTCGCTCGATTCAGGGCGAGGTTGAGGAGGTCGAGAACGAAGCCACCAATTTCGCTGGTCTTGCCGTCGCCGTTGTCGCAGTGGCATTGGTCGTGATTGCGTTTTCTCTGGGAAGTCGCCGAGGCCGTAAGCGGCGGACTGTCGTCGAGATTCGACGCGGCTGATGGGGATTCTCGGCGTGGCGCGACGACATGCCATTGAGCGCGGCCTTTTAGGTGGCAGCCGTACTTGGCTTCTCCTCGGGGGACTCGCGTGGGCGTTTCGGGCGATGCGTTGGGCGCTGAAGCCAGCGCCGACCACAGTGTTCAGCGAGCGCCTAGACATCGGTGAAACTCTTGTCATTTCCCACGAGCCTGCTCGTCCGACCCGGCGGCAACGCCGGAAGATGCGCCGCCGTGACCAAAGGTCCCGAGCGGGTTCGCAGACAGAATCTGCCTAGAGCGTCATCGCCACCCCTCTGCGCCTGCGATCATGTGTGGGTGAAGGTCCTACTGCGAAACCCAAGGCGAGAACTCGAGATCCCTGGCCCAATCACGGTCGTGAACCTTCTCGCGAAACTCGATCTCAACCGAGAAGCCGTAATCGTCATTCAAGGAGACACCCTTGTAGCGGGCGATGCATCTCTCAGCGACGATGATTCGATTGAGATCCGGCCTGTGATCTCGGGTGGTGCCGCATGAAGTGCGTGACCTGCAAAGGACCCGCAGTCATCGACATCCGGCGACACAACGCGAATTTCTGCACCGATCACTTTTTCGAACTTTGCCGGCGGCAGGTGATGAAGGCGATCGACGATCATTCGATGATCGCCAAGGGCGAGAAAGTTCTCGTTGCCGTCTCAGGGGGTAAAGACTCTCTCGCAGTGTGGGATCTGCTCCTCGATCTCGGTTACGAAGCTGATGGGCTCTATATCGGACTTGGGATTGGTGACTACAGCGACGTATCCGGGGATCACGCCCGAGCCTTTGCCACCGAACGCGGGCTGACGCTTCTTGAAGTCGATATCCCGAGTCGTTTTGGTTACGACATCCCGACTGGAAGTCGTGCTGCTCGCCGGGCGCCATGTTCAGCATGCGGGCTTTCCAAACGGCATCTCTTTGATGAGGCTGCCATCCAGGGCGGCTACGACGTACTGGTCACCGGACACAATCTCGATGATGAGGCCGCTGTTCTGTTTGGCAACACGTTGCATTGGCAGACCGATTACCTCGGGCGCCAACATCCCGTGCTTCCCGCACGCGATGGTTTCCCTCGAAAGGTAAAGCCTCTCGTTCGGCTAACCGAGCGGGAGACAGCGGCCTATTGCGTACTCCGTGGGATCGATTACTTGGTCGACGAGTGCCCGATGGCGGCTGGCAACAAACACATCTCCTACAAGCTTGCGCTCAACGACATTGAGAAAATGTCACCGGGGGCGAAGCATTCGTTCTATTTCGGTTTCCTCGATCGTGCCGCCGCCCTCTTCGAGCCTGAGGCTGAAGCCGACCGCGAGGATCTTCACCCCTGCGCGTCGTGCGGAGCCCCGACGACTGCGGAAACCTGCGCGTTTTGCCGCCTCGTCGATCGAGCTGGTGGGGAAGTACCCCATGACGATCAGCCATCAGCGGTACCCGTAGTCCTCGGCAAATCTCGAGCAGGAGCAAAACAGTGAGTCGTGTATTCGAAGCAGGCGATCGTGTCTTGATGATCGATCCGAAGAAGCGCCGATATCTGGTGACGCTCAAGTCAGGAGGAGAGTTCCACTCTCACGCTGGTTTCGTCCCGCACGACAACATCATCGGGCAGACCGAAGGCTGCACCATCCGCTCCACCAAGAACTTTGCATACCTCTGTGTGCGTCCGACGCTTTCGGATTTCGTCCTCAAGATGCCGCGCGGCGCCCAGGTGATCTATCCCAAGGATCTCGGACCTATCCTCCTGCTTGCTGATATCTATCCCGGTGCACGAGTGCTCGAATCGGGAGTCGGCTCCGGGGCTCTTTCCATGGCAATGCTCAGGGCCGGAGCCGACATCGTCGGTTATGAACTTCGCGAAGACTTTGCCGAGCGGGCGGTCGAAAACGTGTCGTCCTTCCTCGGGGAGGAAGCGCTGAGTCGTTACCGGGTTGAGCTACGTGATTGCTACGACGGCATCGACGAGACCGATCTGGATCGTGTGGTCCTGGATCTTCCCGAGCCCTGGAACGTCGTTAAGCACGCAGAGAAGGCACTCCATCCAGGCGGAATCCTTCTTGCGTATTGCCCAAGCATTGTTCAGGTGATGCAGCTCAGAGAGAAGCTCGAAGAAAGCAATTTCGATATGCCCGAGACCCTTGAAGTTCTCAACCGAACATGGCATGTCGAGGGGCAGGCAGTACGGCCCGATCATCGAATGGTCGCCCACACCGGATTCCTCACTCATGCGCGACTCCTTGGCGAGCGCACGAGATCGGCCATCCCTGCGATACCAACGCAGGAACATGAACCTTCTTGATCTGCTCCTACTCGCCATAGCGATACTCGCTGTGGTTGGCGGCTATCGCCTTGGGTTTACAGCCAGAGCGGTTTCATGGTTCGGTCTCGCGGCGGGGCTGTATGTCTCCGTCAAGATTCTCCCATCATTTCTCAATCAACTTGATTCGACGAACCACAGCGTTGTTCTCGTTCTCACCATTGGCCTTTTACTTGTTGGTGCATCGCTCGGCCAAGCGCTCGGGTTCATGATCGGAAGCAGACTCAGCCCTCGGCGTACCGACAGTGCTCTTGGAGCGGTAGATCGCTCTTTCGGAGCAGTTGCTGGACTCCTTGGTGTCACCGCACTCTTCTGGCTGCTTCTGCCGGTATTGGTTGCTTCGCCCGGTTGGACCGCTCGCGAAGCGTCTGGATCCTGGCTTGCCCAGCGCGTTGATCAACATCTCCCGCAGGCGCCGGACACGATGCAAGCGTTGCGATCGCTAGTCGGGCCAGATGCATTTCCCGAGGTGTTTGATGCGCTCCGACCGACACCCGAGCTTGGTGACCCGCCCGCTGCGTCAGGTCTTAGTGCAGCCGTGTTGTTGACGGTCTCTCGTTCCGTAGCGAAGATCGAAGGAGTGGCATGCGACAGGATTCAGGACGGAACTGGTTTCGTTGCTCGAGAAGACCTAGTGGTCACGAATGCTCACGTCGTCGCTGGCGAAAAGAAAACCACGGTTATCCGTGACGATGGCCGACAGTTCAACGGCACCGTCATAGCATTCGATCCTCAGCGCGACCTTGCGATCATCTCGGTCCCCGGGTTCGGGAGACCAGCGCTTGTCATTCAGTCGGCGGCCGTCAAGAACGGTACGATCGGCGGCGTTTTCGGACACCCGGGTGGAGAGCCGTTGCGTGTCGCTCCGTTCGCAGTAGCACGAACCCTTGCCGCTACGGGTCGTGATATCTATGGTTCGGGCGTTACGGAACGAGAGGTATTGGAGCTTGCGTCCTCGTTGAGGCCAGGGGATTCGGGTTCGGCGATCGTCGATCCGAGTGGCAGGGTCGTAGGAATTGCATTCGCGATCGCGCGAGATAAAAGCGACGTCGCCTACGCACTCTCGACGGCAGAACTCGCTGCTGTATTCGACACGCTGCCTAGTAATGGAGTCTCGACCGGACCCTGCTTGAATTGATCCTGCTGGCTAAGTCACCAGCGAGGATTCAGTCGACTTCGATGAAGATGCATTCTCCGGGGCACTCTTCGGCCGACTCAATCACGCCATCAAGCTGCCCATCGGGAATGTTCGCAAGGCCGGCGGCGCCGCCCGGTTCGGAAAAGACCTTGTCGCCCTCTCGGACGTAGGCCAAGCCATCGTCGAGCAGGGTGAATACGTCGGGCGCAATCTCTTCGCAGAGTCCGTCGCCGGTGCAGAGAT
The DNA here is from genome assembly GCA_044239895.1 of Acidimicrobiales bacterium. Taxonomy (GTDB): domain Bacteria; phylum Actinomycetota; class Acidimicrobiia; order Acidimicrobiales; family Acidimicrobilacustridaceae; genus Acidimicrobilacustris. The sequence goes on from JBIIAM010000002.1 coordinate 424,174, forward strand.
CCTGATCGATCCAGACCTTCATGTGCCTTAACACCTCTTCGTGAGTACTTGTGAGGGGGAATATGGAGCCTTGGACACCCAAGATGTCCAACCGGAACCATAGTGCGTCGGGGCCACCGGGTTTGCCTCAGGAGGTCAAATGGGATTCGATCCCACGTCTCCATCCCGTCGGGTCCCACAGTAGGGTCAGCAAATCGACACGGAGGTCGCAACGTGAGCGCACATGACGACGATGGCAATCAGTTCCCCGGCAGTTCCAGCCCGGATGATGTCGCCTTCCAGATCACGATCCTCGAGGACGAGATCGCATCGCTCCGTCGTCGGTTGCAGGACGCCCCAAAGCGGGTGCGGATGCTGGAGGAACGGGTACTCGAGGCCAAGGGTCACCTCTCTCAAGTGGCCGGTCAGAACGAGAAACTCACCGACACGTTGCGCGAGGCGAGAGAACACATCGTTTCCTTGCGAGCTGAGGTCGAGAAGCTCACGCAGCCGCCTGGCGCATACGGAACATTCGTCGGCAGCAACGACGACGGAACCGTGGACGTCTTCTCGGGCGGGCGCAAGGTGCGGGTCTCGCTCCATCCCGAGATCAGCCCGACAGAACTCACACGGGGCACTGAGGTCGTTCTCAACGAGTCGCTCAACGTGATTCTGTGCCGTGCTCCTGAACGAACCGGCGAGGTGGTGACGTTCAAGGATCTCTTAGACGACGGGCGTCGGGCGATGATTGTCGGTCGCGGCGATGAGGAGAAGGTCGTCGAACTCAGCGACGAAATGCTTGGACTGAAACTCCGCGCCGGAGATTCGGTGTTGCTCGACCCGAGGGCACAGTTACTCATCGAAAAACTTCCCCGCCCGCAGGTAGAGCAGTTGATTCTCGAAGAGGTGCCAGATATCTCCTATGGAGATGTGGGCGGACTCGATTCCCAGATTGATCAGATCATGGATGCCGTCGAGTTGCCGTTCCTGCATCAGAAACTTTTTGCGGAACACAAGTTGCCCGCTCCCAAGGGCATTCTCCTCTATGGCCCTCCGGGCTGCGGGAAGACGCTGATTGCCAAAGCAGTCGCAAATTCCCTCGCCAAGAAGGTTGCCGAAGTCTCGGGGGATAAGGAGGCGCGCAGTTACTTCCTGAACATCAAGGGCCCCGAACTGCTGAACAAGTACGTCGGCGAGACTGAGCGACAAATCCGACTGGTGTTCGAGCGAGCTCGGGAGAAGAGCGAAGAAGGTTGGCCAGTCATCGTGTTCTTCGACGAGATGGATTCTCTTTTCCGTACGCGTGGAACCGGTATTAGTTCCGACATGGAGTCGACGATTGTCCCTCAGCTGTTGGCGGAGATCGACGGAGTCGAGACGCTCAAAAACGTGATCGTCATTGGAGCCTCGAACCGTGAGGATCTCATCGATCCGGCCATCCTTCGTCCAGGTCGGCTGGACGTGAAGATCAAGATCGAGCGACCTGATGAATCATCAGCCGCGCAGATCTTTGGTCGCTATCTCACCGCCGACCTTCCGCTGGACGCCGGAGAGGTTGCATCTCTTGGCGGCGGCGATCCCGAGAAGACCGTACGCGTGATGATTGAAGCCACCGTCGCGGAGATGTACCGCGACGACGAGGCGAACCAGTTTCTCGAAGTGACTTATCAAAACGGCGACAAGGAGATCATGTACTTCAAGGACTTTTCGTCCGGGGCCATGATCGAAAACATCGTGCGACGAGCCAAGAAGCTTGCGATTAAGCGACTCATTGCCTCCGGTGAACGTGGGATCCGCCTCGACGACTTGATCGAATCGATCCACCAGGAATACAAGGAACACGAGGACCTCCCGAACACCACGAACCCTGATGACTGGGCGAAAATCTCGGGGAAGAAGGGTGAGCGCATCGTGTACATCCGGACCCTTGTGAAGCACCACGACTCCGGGACCGGCGGCGGGCGCTCCATCGAACGAGCGGCCACCGGTCAATACCTCTAGAACTCGGACTCGAGCAACAGCAGCTTTGGTGCGAGCTCGACCGATGAGCGCAGCGACTAGTCAGCAGGAGGAAAAATCATGTCGATAACGAAGGTCTGCGGTATCGAGACCGAATACGGGATCGTCATGAGGGGAGTGGAGGATCAGAACCCCATCGCCGCATCCTCGATCCTCATCAGCGCCTATCTCGACGAGGTTGCTGGCGGAGGACCGGATTCAGGAGAGGGTCCCTTGCTCGGCTGGGATTTTGAGGACGAGCAACCCGATAGGGATGCACGTGGCTTCACCCCGCATGGATCGCAGGCTCCCGACATTGAGATGCACCTTGTCAACGCAGTTCTCACGAACGGCGCCCGGTACTACGTCGACCACGCTCATCCGGAACTAGCCACTCCAGAATGTTCCAACGCCCGATCTGTGGTCGTCTTCGACCGAGCAGCTGAGCGGATCCTCCAGCTTTCCATGGAGGCGGCGAACCGGGTCCTCCCTCGGGGTCAAGAGATTGTCATTTACAAGAACAACTCCGATGGCAAGGGGAACTCGTACGGCTGCCACGAGAACTACATGATGGACAGGGACACCCCCTTTGGTCGCATCGTCTCAGACGTGACTCCGCACTTCATCACGCGTCAGATCTTTTGTGGGGCCGGGAAAGTTGGGTGCGAGGCGGGCCTTGGTCCCGACGAGGTTCCCTTCCAGATCAGTCAGCGCGCTGACTTCTTCGAGGAGGAAGTTGGTCTTGAGACAACTCTCAAACGCCCCATCATCAACACGCGGGACGAACCTCATGCCGATCCGCAAAAGTACCGTCGCCTCCATGTGATCATCGGCGACGCGAACATGTCGGAGATCGCGACGTTCCTCAAGGTCGGTTCAACCGCCATCGTTCTCGCAATGATTGAGGACGACTTCCTGCCTAAAAAGTTCTCGTTCGCGAAGCCGATCCGTGCCCTGCGATCAGTTAGTTACGACCTGACCCTTCGCCAACCGCTTGCCCTTTCTGACGGCACAACTACAACGGCACTCGCTGTGCAATGGGAGCTGTTTGCGCGAGCTACTGCATTTGCAGAGAGATCAGGCTTGGCGTGCGTAGGCGAAGAGGTTGGACGGGACATATTGGGGAAGTGGGAGGAAGTCCTTACGGGACTCGAAACGGATCCCATGTCCCTCGCGGATCAGATCGACTGGGTCGCGAAATACCGGCTGATCGAGGGCTACCGAGACCGGCATGGCCTCGAGTGGTCGAACGCTCGCTTGAACGCTCTTGATCTGCAGTATCACGATCTTCGGGAAGATCGATCCCTCTCGAGACGCGTCGGCCTGCAAACGTTCTGCAGCGAATCGGAGATCGAATCGGCAATGTCCGACCCGCCGCTCGACACTCGGGCGTATTTCCGAGGTATGTGTCTGAAGAAGTTTGGGGGCGAGATCGTCTCCGCTAACTGGGACTCGCTCGTGTTCGATACGGGGGAGAAGCGCCTTCGCCGAGTCCCGATGCTCGAACCGTTGCGCGGAACCGCCGCTCACGTGGGTAGCGTTCTTGAGTCGAGCTCCTCAGCGGCTGAACTGCTTGAATCGCTTGGCGCCTGACACCATCCCGTACGTCCGGATCACAACAATCCACATCGCCTGCATCCGTTGCTACCAAAGCACTCGGACGGATTCATAAAGAGGGGCTATGACTGAACGTGAACAGATCAGAAAGACTCCGGCGGAGACACCAGCTGTCGATGTCGATGAGACGCCTGGTGTTTCTGATCAGGCCGAGAAACTTAAAGCCGAACTCGATGATCTCCTTGACGAGATTGATGAGGTCCTCGAGACGAATGCCGAAGAGTTTGTCCGAAGTTTTGTGCAAAAGGGTGGCCAGTAGTTCCGATCATCCCCATTGGCCACAAACCGGTATCCTTCCCGTTTGTGAGCATGCCCTTCTTTACGCCAGGTGACGATCCCGGTCCCAGTTTCTCCTCTCTTGTTCGAAGGCTCGGATTGTCGCCCGAGACACCATCGTCGGATGTGGGAGCGCGGCTGGCAGTCACGCATGCAACCACGGTGGTTGCCATACGGTTTGCCGACGGCGTTGTCATTGCTGGCGACCGTCGCGCGACATCCGGAAACCTGATTTCACACCGGGCCATCGAGAAGGTGTTTCCTGCCGATCGATATTCAGGTGTAGCAATCGCCGGTGCCGCCGGTCCTGCGATGGAGATGGTGAAGCTCTTCCAGTTGCAGCTCGAGCATTATGAAAAGGTCGAAGGAACCCAACTCTCCCTCGAGGGGAAGGCCAACCAGCTGGGGCAGATGGTGCGGTCCAACCTCCCTGCAGCCATGCAAGGGCTGGCAGTCGTTCCGATTTTCGCTGGCTACGACTTGGGGCGACTGACGGGGCGTCTATTCCAGTACGACGTCACGGGCGGTCGCTACGAGGAGTCCAACTACGCATCAAGCGGATCAGGAAGTCTGCACGCCGGAACTGTCGTCAAACTGGGTTTCCGGGAAAGCCTGACGCGAAACGAGGCTGTTGACCTCGCGCTGTCTGCGATCTTCCAGGCGGCCGACGAAGACTCAGCCACCGGTGGCCCCGATCTTGTACGGGGGATTTATCCGGTCATCGCAACGATCACCGCCGACGGCTTTACTCGGGTCCCCGACGGCGAGATCGCCGATCGTTTCACCGGACTCCTTGACATTCTCGCATCGCGAGAAGTTGGGATCACTCGAATACCTGAGAACTCAACCGAGACCGGAGGTGAGAAGCGATGAGCATGCCCTTCTACGTCGCACCTGAGCAGGTGATGAAGGACCGCGCCGACTACGCGCGCAAAGGCATCGCACGGGGACGTTCGCTGGTCGCCGCCGTCTACGACAACGGCATTTTGATTTGTGCAGAAAATCCTTCGTCGACACTGCGCAAAGTGAGCGAGATCTACGACCGCATAGGCTTCGCTGGGGTCGGTAAGTACAACGAGTTCGACCAATTGAGGATTGCTGGAGTTCGCGCTGCGGACCTAAAGGGCTTCGCCTATAGCCGTGAAGATGTTGACGCTAGGAGCCTCGCCAACAACTACGCGCAGATCCTCGGGCAGGTGTTCACCCACGAGATGAAGCCGATGGAAGTTGAGATCCTCGTGGCCGAAGTGGGGAAGTCTCCAGCCCACGACCAGTTGTTCCACATCCTCTACGACGGAACCGTCATGGATGAGGAGAACTTCACGGTCCTCGGGGGCGAAGCAGAAACGATCGCGTCGAGGCTTGAGGAACGTTGGTCTGACACCCTCGACCTTCGCGGCGCATTGGCTGCAGCTGTAGGTGCCCTCTCCGGCCCTGATCGTTCATTGGCCGCCAGCGACCTCGAGGTGGCGGTTCTCGAACGAACTGCGGAGCGTCGTGCATTCCGGCGAATCGAGCGCAACGTTCTTCCCGAATTTCTTCCAAAGGCCTGATCGACCTCCCGCATCACCCATCAACCGCCCGGCGCCGATAGCGTCACACTCGATGGAACGGCGCATTTACGGGCTCGAGAATGAATACGGCGTGACGTGCACGCTGCGCGGGCAGCGTCGCCTGAGCCCCGACGAGGTTGCCCGCTATTTGTTTCGCAGGGTTGTGTCCTGGGGTAGGAGTTCCAATGTCTTTCTCGCTAACGGAGCGAGGCTTTACCTCGACGTCGGATCCCATCCGGAATATGCGACACCGGAGTGTGACTCGATCCACGAACTTGTCGTTCACGACAAGGCGGGGGAGCGGATCCTCGAGCAACTGCTCGTAAGTGCCGAACAGCGCCTATCGGATGAAGGCATCCGCGGAGACATCTACCTGTTCAAGAACAACACGGACTCGGCCGGCAATTCCTACGGATGTCACGAGAATTATTTGGCTGGACGCAAGCAAGACTTCTCGCATTACTCGGACGCCTTGATCCCGTTCCTTGTCTCGCGCCAGATCTACGCCGGAGCCGGAAAGGTTTTGCAGACTGCCCGGGGCGCGATGTTCTGCATCTCCCAACGAGCCGAGCATGTTTGGGAGGGCGTGTCGTCCGCCACGACTCGAAGTCGTCCGATCATCAATACACGTGACGAACCTCACGCTGACGCAGATCGCTATCGCCGGCTCCATGTGATTGTCGGCGACTCCAACATGAGCGAGCACGCGACGTTTCTCAAGGTAGGAGCGACCTCGATACTCCTCCGAATGCTTGAGGAGCCAAATGTCATTCTACGAGACATGTCGCTCGAGAATCCGATCCGTGCCATCCGCGAGATCAGCCACGACATCACGTGTACCCGAAAAGTACGACTTGCGAGCGGACGCGAGGCGACCGCGCTCGAGATTCAAAGCGAGTATCTCAACCGAGCGTTGAAGTACGCCGAGCGAAGGGATTTCTCTCCGCTTGAACAGAAGGCCCTCGACATGTGGGAGCACGCGATCACTCAAATCGAGAAGGACCCCTTAGGCCTCGACAGAGAAGCCGACTGGGTCATCAAATACAAGCTTGTCGAGTCGTATCGAGCCAAGCACGGCCTTGAGATGACCGACCCGAGGATCGCATTGCTCGACCTTCAGTATCACGACATCAACCGACGCAGGGGCGTGTTCTACAAACTCCAGGATCGCGGACTGGTCGAGCGGACCTGCACCGATGAAGAGATAGATCACGCGATCGACACCCCTCCCCAGACCACCCGGGCCCGCCTGCGGGGCGAGTTCGTGCGCAAGGCGAAGGAGCGCAATCGCGATTACACCGTGGATTGGGTGCACCTCAAGCTCAACGATCAAGCACAGCGAACCGTTCTTTGCAAAGATCCATTCCGATCCCATGATGAGCGCGTCGAAAAGCTCATCGCTTCCCTGTAGGTCCCATGGCTGCGATTGACGACAAGTTCGAACGACTTATGAACCTCTGTGCTGCGCTGCTCGACGCTGAGCGGCCGCTAAGCGCCGAGTACATCCACGAGCATGTGGCTGGGTACACATCGGATGGCGAGTCGTATCGCCGGGCCTTCGAGCGTGACAAGGTCGACCTTCTCGAGTTGGGAATTCCAATAGTTCTTCAGGACATTCCCGGTGAAGCTCCTGGGACGAAGGGCTATCGCATCGAGCGGACCGATTACGAACTTCCCGATCCCGAACTCGATCCCGAAGAGCTTGCTGCACTCCATTTGGCGCTCCGGGCCGTGCGGGTGGGTGAGTCCGACTCGCTCGGCACCCGTGCCCTTTGGCGTCTCGGTGGAGTTCTCGGGAACGAAGATGAAAGCTCCGGCGAATCAGCCTTCACTCTCGGAGCACTACCGACAGACCCAGCCCTCGTTCCGTTATTTGGTGCCGTGCTCGAACGTCGTGTTGCGACGTTCGTTTACGGAACGAATGAGGGTGAGGCAACCCGATCCCTTGAACCGTGGCGTCTCGAATTCCAGCGCGGCCATTGGTACGTCTTGGGCTTCGATATCGACCGTCAGGGCGAGCGCAATTTCCGAATTGATCGGATTGTGGGCCCAATAGAAGCTGGACCTGCCGGCGCATTCGCACCCTCGTCGGATACGAGGGGAGAACGGCCATTCAGACCGTGGAACCCGGACGGCTCCGGCGATCAACCGGTCACGGCGATCTTGCGTGTCGACGGTGAACACGCCGCAACCGCCACCGAGTTGCTCGGCACGGAAACCATCAGTTCCGTGGAGATTGATGGGGCGACCATCTATGAGGTTCCAGTCACCTCGTGGCCTGCATTCCGATCATTCGTGCTCTCGTTTCTCGACCACGCAGAGCTCATCGGCCCTCCTGAGCTTCGCAGCGATCTCGTTGACTGGCTGCAGGACATGAATAACGAGGGCGGTGAATCGTGACCAAACAACTCACCGCCGCTGAACGCCTCGAGAGGATGTTGGCGATCGTTCCATGGGTCGCTGCTCATCCCGGGGGCGTTTCCCTTTCCGAACTTTCCGACCGCTTTCAGTTGACGCCGACCCAACTCGAGGAATGTCTCCGAATTGTTTGGATGGTCGGCGTCCATCCGTACACCCCGGACGCGTTGATTGATCTGACACTCGAATCTGATCATGTGGAGATCCGCCTCCCGGATTACTTCACGCGACCGTTGCGACTCACGGTGGCCCAGGCCTTCGCGCTTGTTGCCGCCGGGCGAAGCGTCCTTTCCGCCCCCAATGCCGATCCGAATGGACCTCTTTCCCGAGGGCTCGACAAACTTGCTGGAGCACTGGGATCTGATCGCTCCTCGGTAGTCGACGTTGAACTGGGTGAGCATTCGACCCAAGTGGCGGCCCTACAGCAAGCCGTTTCTCAACGACGCCAACTTGAGATCGATTACTACACCTACGGTCGCGATCAACTCGCTACACGACGGATCGATCCGTGGACCGTTCAATCAGTTGACGGCTTCTGGTATGTGAAGGCGTTCTGTCACAGTGCCGAAGCAGTTCGGACATTCCGTGTCGATCGAATTCGCGACATCCGGCCCCTTGAGTCAACCTTCATCGCCGGGACACAGGCTTCCCAGATCGAATCGTACAAACCAACTGATGCTGATCCGCAGGTCACGATCAACCTTGCTCCGTCGGCTCGCTGGGTAATCACGCAGTACCCGATTCGCGGCTCCAAAACACTCGCTGATGGCCGTTCACAGGTGACACTTGCCGTCTCATCGCCGCAATGGTTGGAGCGACTGCTCGTGAGACTCGGTTCAGATGCTGAGGTTGTGGCCAGTGATCCGGCCCTCGCTGCCTGCCGGTCAGACGCCGCCCGGCGAATTCTCCGCCGATACCTGAAGTAACCTTGGGGCGTTTCCACCCAAGAACCGAGGGTTCTCGTGACATCCCCCATTGATGAGTTCAACGAGAACCTCGCAGTCGCCATTGGCGAGATTGGTGTCCGCAATTCTCGTCAGCGACGCCTTGAACGTCTCTTTGGCACCACCGGCGCCAATATCGCTGAGTGGATCGCAGTCATCGGCGGAGCCGTTCTCCTCGCCATTGTTGTCAAGCTTTTCCTGCTGCAGGCGTTCTATATCCCGTCACTGTCGATGTTTCCTGCCCTTCACGTAGGGGATCGGGTGCTAGTTAACAAGCTGAGCTACAAACTCCACGACGTGAACCGGGGGGACATCATCGTGTTCGAGCGTCCAGCTTCAGAAGCCAACAGCGAGATTCCAGATTTGATTAAGCGCGTTGTGGGTCTGCCCGGAGAGGCAATCGTCATTGAGGGAGGGCACGTGTTCATTGACGGGACACAACTGCCAGAGTCCTACCTACCCGACGGCATGACCACCACTGCCGACAACGCGCCGAACAAGTGTCAGCGCGTTGCGCCATGTGTTGTCCCTGACGGCCAAGTGTGGGTCATGGGCGACAATCGCAATGATTCGAAAGACAGCCGTTATTTCGGGACTATCGCCCAGAGCAGCATCGTTGGACGGGCATTCGTTCGGGTGTGGCCTCTTAGTCGTCTCGGTCTGCTCTAACTCACGTTCAGATTCGCGAGAGGGCTGCGCACATTCGGTCGACATGGTCGCTGTAGACGGCATCGATCCCCGAATCGAGAAGCTCATCGAGAATCCTTTCAAACTGCGCGTCCCAGCCGAAGGCGAGGAGCCCGAACCTGTGGACCGTGGCGATTAGTCCACCTGTCCAGTCCGAGTGATGCAGATTGATCACGTTGATGCCTGCCTCGGTACTTCGGGCGACATGAATCTCTGGCCCGCCGATCATCTTTGCCAGCCTCGTCGATTCAACGAGTTGGACATCGGCCGAAAGCAGCCTCCAATCCGACACAACATCGCGTTCGGGGTGACAGAGCCACAGTCGAGACTCCGCCGTGTTCGAACGAGCACATGCGACGGTCGCTGACGCAGCATCGACATCCTTCACGTCGAGTGAGAGGTCGATCCGGTCACCGATCAATTCATACAGCTCGAAGAGTGTCGGAATGTGAGCTGGAAGTTCACTGCGGAGACAATCAGAGATCGGTCGCCGCCTCGGGCGCCGCCCGACAAGGCCGTCGTGGTCGAGTACTGCCCATCCGTCGGCAGTAACCCAAACGTCACTCTCGAGCGCCGATGCACCAAGCCTGAGGGCTAGTTCGAACGATTCCATGGTGTTCTCTCGCGCATGGGCTGACGCCCCGCGATGGGCGAAGCCGATGGGGGAGCGCAGCGAAGGCAGGCGAGTCACCCCTAGATCATGCCGTGTGGAGGGCAATTGCTGAAGCCAGAGCGAGGAAACACCGCCCGGCCCTCCGGTAGGATCGACTCATGTTCAACGTTGGAGGCGGGGAGATCATTGTCGTTCTTCTCCTGGCTCTCGTGGTCCTCGGCCCGGACAAACTCCCCGAGGCGGCGCGCAAGGCGGGCAAGTTTCTCCATGAGTTCCGACGCATGACATCGGGCTTTCAAGAGGAGGTCCGGAGCGCGATGGACCTTGGCTCACTCTCGGCCACACCAAAGGACAATGCGCTTGATCGCACCGAACCCGGGCCGCGACTCGCCCCGAAAACACCATCTGCTCCTTCGGACCAGACCCCAAATATGCCGGAGACATTTTCCGCAGACGTTGTGCCGACCAATTCACCCGAGAGCTCAGTTGAACCGGAGCAGCAGGGGAGTGGCTCCGATGCCTAACCGATGGGCTCGACAATGACCGCAAGTGGCTCTGCGACTGCGAAAACCGCTGATGGTCACATGACGATCTGGGAGCACATCGGCGAGCTTCGATCCCGGCTCCTCAAGATCGCTGCCACAGTCCTCATCGGTGCCATCGTCGGTTGGTTTCTGTTTCCCTACGTCATCTCGTTCCTGAAGCATCCATTTAACGAGGTGCAACCCGATGCACCGTTCATTAGCACCGAGCCGCTCCAGGCCTTCACCCTCCGAATCAAGGTGTCGGTCTACATCGGCATCGCTGTGGCCATGCCTGTCATTCTTTGGCAACTCTGGCGATTCATTACACCCGCCCTCTATTCACACGAGCGCCGCTACGCGGTTCCGTTCACCACGAGCGCACTCATCCTCTTTGCCGCTGGTGGATCTCTTGCCTATTTCATTCTCAACCCGACCCTCGATTTCCTGGTGCACATCGGGGGGCCAGACATTGAGCCCTACTACACGGCTGATAGCTATGTAACGCTGATTGTCTGGATGATGCTTGCATTCGGGATTGGATTTGAATTTCCTGTTTTGGTTGTCGCATTGCAGCTACTAGGGGTTGTCACTCCTCGTCGCCTACTCGGTTGGTGGCGGATGGCAATCGTTGTGGTAGCAGTCATCGCTGCGGTTATTACGCCCAGCGGCGATCCGATCAGCATGTTCTCCCTCGCACTTCCGATGACCCTGCTTTATTTCGCGTCGATTGGCATCGGGGCTGCGGTCCTGAAACTCAGGCGCCGCAAGGCATCACGAGCAGACGCCGAATCCTCAGACTGATTTGATGGCTGAGCGCAGCAGCAGGTTCACACTCGACAGATTCCAGCGCGAGGCCATCAGTTCCATCGATGCCGGGAAATCAGTGCTTGTCAGCGCCCCAACTGGTTCAGGCAAGACCGTCGTCGCCGAACATGCCCTAACCCTCGCAATGAAATCCGGGCAGCGCGCTTTTTATACGACCCCAATCAAGGCACTCTCCAATCAGAAGTACCACGATCTGTGCGCCGAACATGGCACGGAGAATGTCGGACTTCTTACCGGCGACACTTCAATCAACGGTGATGCAGCGATAGTCGTCATGACGACGGAGGTCCTGCGGAACATGATCTACAGCCGGGCCGCTTCTCTAGAGCGGCTTGGCTGGGTGATTCTCGACGAGGTTCACTATCTGCAAGACGCCTACCGCGGCCCGGTCTGGGAAGAAGTCATCATCCACCTCCCGCAACATGTTCGACTCGTGTGTCTCTCGGCCACCGTTTCCAATGCGGCCGAATTGGCTGAGTGGATAGGCACTGTCCGTGGTCCGACTGACGTCGTGGTCGAAGACACTCGCCCGGTCACCCTCGACAATTGGTTTCTGGTCGAGGACACACATTCGTCCGATTTGGTTCTCCTCCCAACGCTTGTGGAGGGTCGGTCGAACCCTGATGGAGCTCGATTCGACAATGATCCACGAGAGGCTTGGCGATCACGTGGTGGCGGTCGGCCGCGTAGGCGTTTCGCAACGCCACGACGGGTCGAGGTCGTAGAACTGCTGGCGGAGCGATCGATGCTTCCGGCCATCTATTTCATCTTTTCGCGAGCTGCTTGCAACGACGCCGCCCAAGCGTGCGTCGATGCACGTCTCAGTTTCACGACGGATGATGAGCGGGATCAGATTCGCAAGATTGCCGAGCGCCATGTCGCGGATCTCGGCGATGACGATCTCCGAATTCTCGAGTACGACCGTTGGCTCCACGGCCTTCAAGCCGGTATCGCCTGTCATCACGCGGGAATGATCCCGCCATTTAAGGAAGCGGTCGAAGCCTGCTTCCTTGGCGGTCTAGTGAAGGTCGTCTTCGCTACTGAAACTCTCGCCCTCGGTGTGAACATGCCAGCGCGCACGGTAGTCATCGAGAAGCTTATGAAGTTCACGGGCGAGGCCCACGAGTTTCTCACCGCGGGCCAGTACACCCAGTTGACTGGTCGCGCCGGACGTCGTGGGATCGACAATCACGGGCATGCGGTGGTGCTTTGGTCACCGTTCGTGACATTCGAAGATGTGGCAACGCTCGCAGCGAGCAAAAGTTTCCGGCTCACAAGTTCGTTCCGCCCGACCTACAACATGGCCGCAAATCTTGTGAGACGGTACGACGCCAATGAGGCTCATCGGCTTCTCACTCTGAGCTTTGCCCAGTTCCAAGCGGACGCCGAGGTCGTGCGGTTCGAGCGACGACGCAGCCAGCGAGAGACTCTTCGATCGGAGCTAACTGAGGAGTCGACCTGCGAGTTGGGTGATGTTCGTGACTATCGATCAGCACTTGAAGGGGCCCGACACACGAGCGGGCCAGGGAAATCAGCATCGGGCAACGAAATCGAACAGAGTCTCCAGTCGCTCAAGCCCGGGGATGTTCTTTGGTTTTCAGGATCGGGCGGGAACGATCGGTGTGCGGTCATATCGGTCTCCCATCGCAAGGGGGGCCATGTACGCGTGAATTCGCTTACAGCGAATGGACGAACCAAACGGTTGTCGGCGGCCGACTTCAATGAGCCAGCAATCGTCGTCGACCGAATTTTGCTGCCGGTGCCGTTCACTCCATCAAAGCCAGCATTCCAAAAATCAGTTGCTCGGTTGCTCGCTCAATCGACGGGAACATCGTCGAAGTCAGGTTCGGCGAAGGGCAAGAAGGTGCATTCGTCGAAACGGGTCCGGCTTGTTCATGAATCGCACCCAGTGCATCGCTGTCCCGATCGTGACAGTCACATACGTGCATTGCGCCGGCTAGATCGCCTTGATCGAGAGCTCACCGACCTCGACCGCCAGATCAAAGATCGCTCGGATTCACTGGCCGAGACCTTCGATCGTGTGTTGCAAATGCTCGAGCAGTGGAACTATCTGGATGGATGGACATTGACGGAGCGAGGCGAGCAACTCGTCCGCATTTATCACGAAGCGGACCTCTTGGTTGCTGAGGCGCTCGAGCTCGGACTCTTTGACGGCCTCGACGCATCGAGCATGGCGGGAGCGGCGTCGTCGTTCATCTACGAGCATCGGAACTCAGGGCCGGATCTTGAGCCGTGGTTCCCGAATTCGGACATCGCCAATCGCATCGACGAACTCGACTCGGTGGCCCTTGATATGAACGGCGACGAGCGGCGACTCGGCCTACCGACCACTCGTCGGCCCGACGCCGGCTTCTTTGCCTTGGCCCACGCGTGGGCCGCTGGTGACGATCTCGAACGAATCCTCGCCGATGACGAGATGCCCGGAGGTGACTTCGTGCGAACCATGAAGCAGTTGATCGATCTGCTTCGTCAGATTGGAGATGCGAGCACGAACGACGTCACGTCGGGCACTGCGCGTAGAGCAGCCGATGATCTGTTCCGTGGCGTGGTCGCGGCATCGTCGCCAACTGGCGCATCGTCTCCGATTGGATCCGGTGATCAGCCATCAGCGTCGAATGCCGTCGGCGATTCTGACCGATGACCATTCGCAAAGGCAGCTCCTACGGTATCCAACGATCCGGAGGATCCAATCTGCCTGAGGCGTCGACAGATGCCGAGTTGGCCGACATCATTCGCTTGGCGTCCGTAAGTGGGGAACAACAGCCGCTGATCCGCCTCATAGGTGGCGACATGTTCAGAACGCTTGGAGGCCAACAATCGGTGGCCGGCGGAACCCCAGATGGTCTCGCTTTTCCCATCGATGTTGCCTACGCCATGCTCAACGGCGAGGAGCACCTCTTCGTCTCTCATCTCGTCGCTCGGCGTCGCTGGTGGTCGGGTCGCTTCGTTGCAGTCATGAACGCTGAATGGCTCGGAGATCTTGACCTCGGAATTCGCGCCCATCCTGGCGATGGCCTGCTCGACATAACCGACGGGAAACTTGCTCTAAGAGACAGACTCGCCGCGAGGCGTCGGGCCCGCACCGGGACTCATCTGCCTCATCCTGCGCTGCAGGCATCACGGGTTGGCTCGTTTAAGACCACGTTCGATCGGCCGATAACCGTGTATCTCGACGGCGTTCGGCACGGGAAGGTGCGCGACCTGTCGATTCGCCTAGAAACCGATTTTGCTCTGGTTGTTCTCTGAACGCGGAACACGTCCGATGCCGTCGGCGATAGCGTGAGGGCATGGATATTGCCGGGGCCAAGAAAGCGGTTTGTGATGCAGTGGACGCCCGAGCAGATCTACTGCTTGAGGTGTCGCATCAGATTCACGGCCATCCCGAGGAGAACTTTGAGGAGCATTTCGCCCACGAACTCCTGACGCGCTCGCTTGAGAGCGATGGGCTTACCGTTGATTGTGGGGCATACGGCCTCGAGACCGCCTTCGAGGCCAATGTGGGTTCGACTGGGCCCACTATTGCGGTGCTTCTTGAATACGACGCCCTCCCAGGGATTGGTCACGCATGCGGCCACAACGTCATTGCCGCCGCCGGACTTGGCGCGGGTCTTGCGGCTGCGGTGCTAGCCGAGGAATTGGGAGGACGCGTTCGTATCCTCGGCACGCCAGCCGAGGAGGGTGGCGGCGGGAAAATTTTCATGGCCGAGGCAGGGGCTTTCTCGCAGGTCGACGCCGCTCTGATGGTCCATCCCGCCGATCACGATCTGCGTTCGATGACGACAATTGCGGTCCACCGGTTAGAGGTCACATACAGCGGCCTCGCTGCCCATGCCGCGGCCTATCCGTGGCTGGGTCGCAACGCACTCGACGCGGCCGTTCTTGGCTATATGAATGTCGCTGCGCTACGCCAACACATTCGTCCTGACGAGCGCATCCATGGAGTTTTCACTGATGGGGGAGACAAGCCCAACATTGTCCCTGCCACCGCCGCGATGCACTGGTTTGTTAGAGCAGCGAGTCTTCGAAATCTAGAGGACCTCAAGCCGAGGGTGCTCGCTGCACTTGAGGCAGGTGCCAACGCAACAGGATGCACAATGGAACATCGGTGGATCGATCCTGCATACGCCGAGCTGAATTCGAATACTGCGTTGGAAGATCTCTACGTCGCAAACGCGAAAAGTGTCGGACGAGATGTCGGTCCTGTAACCGACGCGGCAAACGTTGTCGGCTCCACGGACATGGGCAATATCAGCCATCTCGTCCCGAGCATCCACCCCATGCTCGCGATCGCTCCTCCGGGGATCGGGATTCACACACCTCGTTTCGCTGAATTCGCGCTCAATGCCGAAGGCGATCGTGGGGTGATCGAAGGCGCCAAGATCATGGCGATGACGATCGTCGACCTCTGGTCGAACAATGAAGCTCTGAGCCGAGTCCGAGAGCAATTCGCAGACTCAGCCTCGTAATCATCTCCGCCAAAGGCATCCGCGGTGGAGCGGCTCGGAGGTCATACGGTGGCCGGTCGTGAGTGTCTATGTGGCAGAAGAGTTCAGCGCAGAGGAAGCCGACGTTCTTCGTCGTTACTTCACCAATCTCTACGGTCCGGTGTTTGCGCTCGTCAACCTCCCGGAGGTTGTGAAAGGCGCCCTCTTTGCCCGCTATTCGCGCTCGCCGAAGAGTCTTCGTCGGCTGTTCCTCGACGAATTCGTTGGTGAACTGGACATAAGCGGTGATGTGTCCATCGACGCCACGATCGGATTGCGCAGAGCGGAAGAGCTCTACGACCGTGTGTTCTTCGAATATGGAGATGATTCTGTCGCCCAGCTCGGCGGAGTCCATCTCGCCTGCGAACAGGCTTCGAATCTGCTTACGAAAGTTCTTGAGTGGGGTCGCCTCATGGCTTATCTGGAGCAGTCGACCCGCTACATCGCGTATGACGAACGTCTCGGCGGACGCTATCGGTTCTTCCGGCCGCCGGAGGTCCTCCAGTCGTCGCTTGGTACTCGCTACGTCGGCGACATGGACCGGATGTTCGACACCTACGCGGAACTTCTGCCGGTGGTTGTTGAGCATCTTCGCTCAACCATTCCAAAAGAGAAGGCCGACAGCGATTTCGTTTACCGTCAGGCGATTCGCGCCAAGGCCTTCGACGCGCTACGCGGTCTGCTCCCGGCAAGTTCACTCTCAAATGTCGGCATCTACGGAACTGGTCAGGGTTACGAGCAGCTACTTATGCGCATGCGTGCGAATCCGTTGCCCGAGGCGCGCACCTATGCCGATTTGATGCTCACCGAATTGCGCAAGGTCGTTCCTTCGTTCCTCAAGCGCGTTGATCTCGACGATCGGGGACTGGCATGGAGCCGCTATCTCGATACCAATCGTCAGTCGATGGACGAGATCGCGGAGCGACTCTTTCCCACTGGCATCGCCACCGAACCCGCCGCCGTGGTGACGCTTGTCGATTTTGACCCTGATGCCGAAGTGAAATTGGTAGCAAGCGCGCTCTATTCGCATCTTTCGCTTCCCGAAGCCCAGATCGAAGCTCGTGTTCGGCTGATGTCGACTGAAGAGCGTCTCTCCGTACTCACCGCCTACGAAGGTGACCGAGCCAATCGCCGTCTCAAGCCTGGCCGTGCCATGGAACGTCCTGGATACCGGTTTGATGTGCTTGCCGATTACGGCGCGTTCCGAGATTTGCAGCGACATCGAATGCTCACCATCGAATGGCAGAAGCTCACGCCTGCACACGGCTACACGCGACCACAGGCTGTCGACGAAGCAGGGGCCGCTCCGGCTTTCGATGAAGCGATGGCCCGGTCTGCGTCCCTTCATGATGCTCTCGCCGAGCGTTTCCCGGCTGAGGCCTCCTATGCAGTTGCCCTCGCCTACAAAGTTCGGTTCTCAATGCAGATGAATGCCCGCGAGGCCATGCATCTCATCGAGCTACGGACGACACCCCAGGGCCATCCTGCATACCGAATCGTTGGTCAGGAGATGCACAGGCTCATCGCTGAGCAAGCTGGCCACCATGCGATCGCCGCAATGATGCGGTTCGTGGATCACAGCGCCGAACCTGAACTCGAACGTCTTCAGGCCGAACGACGGGCCGAAAGTAAGCGCCTAGGGACCTGATTTGACGTGCCGGTTGTCACTTTGACCGGCCTGCAGGAGATTGGGTGGACATAGACCCGGGAAACCTGCGTATCATCCGCCGCACAACACGCTTTCCTTCATCCCCCGATCCGGAAAGCGCCCAAACTGAGGAACACATGGCTGACGATCCAATCGACGACGAAGAGTTCGAGGAAGTAGACCTCGAGGAAGTTCTTGCCGCCGAAGACTTAGACGATGACGCTATCGACGACGATCTTGTCGGCGTAGCCGCCGATGGCGACGACGAAATCGCGTTGGTTGACGACGAGGAAGATGAAGAAGAAGCGGGCACCGTTGCGAAACGCGACGACGATGACGACGACGAGGAAGAAGTTGATCCCGACGATGTCGAAGCAGATCTCGATGCGATCCTGAAGGATCGGATTGCTGCGGCCGACGACGAGGAAGAAGACGACGAAGAGGTTGTGCCCGAAACAAAGTCTCCGGCGGAGGTCGCTGAAGGCGTGACTCCCAAGAAGGCAAATGAGTTCACCTGCACGGGCTGCTTCCTACTCGTCAACCGCGGCCAGTTCGGACCACCCGAGCAGATGACGTGTCCGGTTGGAGAATCGGACTGCCCGGCCATCAAGATCCTGTCCGCGCCCCCGAAGGCTGCGAAGGTTGCAAAGAGCACGAAGGCAGCTAAGCCCGTGAAGGCTGTCGCT
Source organism: Acidimicrobiales bacterium (assembly GCA_044239895.1). GTDB lineage: Bacteria > Actinomycetota > Acidimicrobiia > Acidimicrobiales > Acidimicrobilacustridaceae > Acidimicrobilacustris. The sequence goes on from JBIIAM010000002.1 coordinate 442,447, forward strand.
AAGGCAACCAAGAAGCGCTGAAAATGGCCGTCGACGAAGGCAGCGAGGACGTAGATCCAATCGACAGGATCCTTGATGCATTCGTCTATGCGCCCATCGGTCTTCTCCTCGACGGGAAAGATCTCATTCCCGATCTCGCCAAACGTGGTCGAGCCCAAGCCGCCAACGCACGTGTCCTGGGAACCTTTGCTCTCTCAACGGCCGACTCTCGTGTTCAAACAGCCGTCGCCGATGTCGAGCGTCAACTTGGTCTGCTCTTCAGCGCATTGGCCGGTTCCGCCACTGGTGTGAAAACAGACGGGGGAGCGGAGCGGCCCACGAGTTCGCCGACAACTGCTCCCTCGGCATCGACCAAGTCGAAGACTTCCCCGGACAAAGCGCCAGCCAAGAAGCGGGCAAAACCCGTTGCGAAGAATGCGGGGCGTGCACCAGCCAAGGCACCTACGGTGGGCTCACTGGCGATCGATGGGTATGACACCCTCGCCGCTTCCCAAATCGTCTCCCGCCTCGAGGGCCTGACGCCCGCCGAACGTAAAGCTGTAGCCAGATTCGAATCGGCGAACCGCAAGCGCAAAACAATTCTCGACAAGATCGGGCGTTTGGATGCCTCGGGCGGATTCTGATTCAGAGGGTCGCGCCCGAGTCGCCACCATTGCGGACATCGGCGTCCTGTCGGCACTAGCCACAGATCTCTATGGAGCGCTTCGAACCGAACGTGGGGGATTGGCTCATCTCGCGTTGCACGGTCGTACTGAGCCCCTTGTGGATTCGTTCGTCGCCGATACTTCCAATTCAGAAGTTCTTGTTGTATCCGGCATGGTCGACGGAACCATCCTCGGCTACGCCGTTTGCCGGTTGACCCGAACTCGTGAAAGTTCATTGATCGCCGTCATCGAGGAGATCTATACCGATCCCGATGCCCGGCGCGTTGGTGTCGGCGAAGCAATGCTCGACCTAGTCACTGAATGGGCGGCGTCGAACGACGCAACCGGACTGGACGCCATTGCGCTTCCGGGGATGCGAGACACCAAAAACTTCTTTGAACGTTTTGGTCTCACGGCCCGTGCCATAACCGTGCACAAGAAACTGCCCTGACCGCTGCCGCACAGGGTCCTGGTCTCACCAGAACCGTGCGCGGCAGTTAGTTCGGTTCAGCGGCCCTTCCACTCAGGGGCGCGCTTTTCGATGAATGCGGTGAGTCCCTCTTTGGTGTCCTCGGACGCAAGTACACGGCCGAACGCTGCACCGGTGGCCTTCTGAATCGTGGCCTCGTCATCCCAGTCGGCGGCGAGTACAAGCGCGCGACTTTCCCATACTGCGAGCGGAGCATTCGCTGCAATGGTCTCGGCGAGAGCAAGGGCTCCGGCGAGAGCTTCGCCGGTCTCCGTCACCTGATTTACGAGACCCAGTTGGTAGGCGCGTTCGACAGTAAGGGGAGTTCCGGTGAGCGCAACTTCGAGGGCGACGTTCTTACCGATCAATTTCGGAAGGCGGTAGAGGCCACCGGCTGCGGCGACAAGATTGCGCTTCACCTCAGCGAGCCCGAATGCTGCGTTCTTTGAGGCAACAACCATGTCGCACGCCAAAGCGATTTCACAGCCGCCGGCAGTGGCGAGCCCGTCGACGGCTGCGATCACGGGCTTAGTGCGCGGATAGGTCGCGAAGCCACCGAAGCCGCCCTTTGCGGTAGCAAGCTCTCCGGCCTTACCCGCATTGATCGCCTTGAGATCGGCCCCGGCACAGAAGACTGGACCATTTGCGGCGAGAACCGCTACCCAGACGTTGGGGTCTGCTTCGACACGATCAATACAGGCCTCCATAGCCTGAGCGAGTTCACCATTTACGGCGTTGCGGGCCTCGGGACGATTCAGCGTGAGGATGGCAACATGACCTTTGACTTCGTATTCAACCATGGTCGCAAACTGTAGCCATCTCGCCGTCACTGGCCCCTTCCGGCGCTAGACAACAGCCAGAGGAGTTCGAGTTCGGTGAGCTACTCGGACTGCTCGGCTTCTGAATCGGTTTCTGAAACTGTTTCGACAGGAGCCTCTGTCACTGCCTCAGCCTCAGCCTCAGCCACTGCCCCTGTCACTGCCTCGACGGCAGGTGTAGCCACTGACTCGGTCTCAACAACGGGTTCGACCGGAGCATCGACTGTGGGCTCGGCGGCAACCGGAGCGGCGGCGGGCGGCAGATCTGGGCGAGGTGGCTTGACCTTCGGACGCGGCTTGCCCGCTTTCGGTGCGGCAGTTGCTTCGATACCGAAGAGCGCAGCGATCGCCGGCAGGCGCGAAGCCGCCTTCTTGACGGCGGCGAGAAGTTCCGGGGTCGGTTCAGCGGGAATTCCGAGAGGCTTCACCTGTGTACGCACCGGGGAGTAAGCCAGCGCATCGAGAACGGTTGCGTAACGATCGGAACCGGTCTCGGCTGTGAGTGCCGCGGCGGTTGCCTCGGTCAGTCGAACAGCCAACTCCGAAGGAAGCGGTGATCCGGCCTTCGGCGGACGTGAGCTGACACGCAGGGCGCGCACCGTGCGTCCGCCCTCGAGCGTCTCTGTGATTTCAGCGAGCCAGGCAACCTGCTCGGATTCGACGCGTGCAGCAAGGCCTGTGCGCAGCTTCTCTGCGAGTTCGCGGGTCTCTTCGTCTCGAGCACCAAGATCAGACGCAACGACAACGGAGCGAAGATCGCGCAGGTCAAGCTCCGCAATATCGGCCAGCGCTGCTTCGGCCTTGTCGCGCCAGTCAGCGGTACGTAACGCCGGCATAATTTGTTCGGCGAGTGCCAGAAGGGGAGCTGCGCTGATCTCCGGCTTTCCCTCTGCCTTATTGGTTTCGTTCTGCTTTTCGACTGCGACACGCACGGCAGGGATTCCCCCGCGTAGAACCTGTTCAGCTACTGGCTTCTGCTCTTCGGGCAGTGTGGCGAGCACAGCATTGCGATGGGTTCTCCCGGCGCGAAGTCGCTTCGGCTTCGGCTTGGCCTCTGGGGCGGGGCGTGCTGGGCGAGCTGGGCGGTTCGGATGCTCCGAGCGATCCTGACGCTTACGCCGCTCGTCTTGCGAACCGGCCCCTTCGGGACGCGGCTTGCGGTCACCTGTCGGGCGGGGGCCACGGTCATCGTCGCGCGGTGGACGACGATCGCCGTCACGCCGCTCCTTGCGCGGGCCCTTCGGGGCGAGAGTGGTGGTGACCAACTGGTCGTCGTCCTTACGAGGAGTACCGACGACTTGGATCCGCTCGGCCTCCTTGCGGGCACCCTTGGGAGCGAGAACGCCGACGATGACGATGCCGTCCATCATGAAATCGGCGTCGGCACGAACGACGTCGCCGACCTTGGCTCCCTCGTACAGCAGCGATCCCTGAAGGTCGCCCTTCGGGAGCTTGGCCCCGGCAGCGCGCCAGGTCCAGATGCCATCTTCTCGGGAACTGGTTAACTCGACTTCGATGCGGCGCGACATAGGGAAGACAAGCTATCCCCAGTGCGCGTCGCGGGGCGAACGGACGCCTCCGACCGTAGGATCCTCAGTCATGGAATCGATCGAGCCGGCCCAACATCCGCACACCGGTTCTTCGGATGCCAACACCGGCATCGACAATCAGGAATTCGCTCAACGCGCATGGTCGCTGCCGCCGGGTGCGACCGAAATCGTCCTCGTCCGCCATGGGCAATCGGCCGCGTACGTCGAGTCGTCACCGTTTACACTCGTCGATGGACAAGGCGATCCACCGCTGTCAGACCTCGGCCGTCACCAAGCGCATCAGGTTGCTGAAAGGCTCGTCCTACTTGAGATTGCCGCGATCTACGCCACCACGCTGCGACGCACCGTGGAGACCGCGAATCCACTGGCCGAGCGGATGGGGCTGGAAATTGCGATCGAATCCGATCTGCGGGAGGTCCATCTCGGCGAATGGGAGGGTGGGTACTTCAGGAAAATGGCTGCCGAGGCCCATCCCGCATTCGCCGAGATGGACGCTACGCAGGAATGGGGTGCCATCCCAGGCGCCGAAACCTCTGCGTCGCTGCGAAGCCGTGTCCGTTCCGCTCTGACACGTCTGCACCAACGGCATCCGAATGAACGGGTTGTAGCGGTCAGCCATGGGGGAGCGATCGGGGCTGCACTTGCCGAAGCGACAGGAGCAGCCTCACTCGCCTTCTCCGCGACCGACAATGCATCGATCGCCCGACTCGTCATAGTCGGCGATCGGTGGATCGTTCGGAGTTACAACGACACCGGACATCTGGACGAGAGCCAGCGCCCACACGACCAAGGCCCAACCTGACCGACGCTGATGGATGGGGAGGAGGACCTCAGAACCCGCGATTTGCGGGTTTAGGGTGCCGATAATCCTCGTTATGTAAAGTGATAGCTAGAGGTAAAGCGACAGCTATCCAAAGGCATACATCTATTCAGGTCCCCGGGTCTGCCACCATCCGTGGCTCGATCCACACCCCGGCTAATGGCCGCGCGTTTTCCTGCAGCCAAGCCAGAGCGTCGATCACATCGGATGGCTCAGCTGAAACGGCCAGATCTTTGTCAACGTCCTCGAGGGCCGCCTGAAGGCAATACAACCGGCTCTGGAGTTCCTCAAGCCGGTCCCTCGGCACAATGACATCGTCGTCATCCAACCCATGGGCTTCGGCGAACTTTCGGGCCAGATAGGCCTGCTGCTTGCAACCGTCCCGACAGAACCGCCGTGGCCGCCCCGCCCGCAGATTCTCAGCCACGGGTCGGCCACACCAACGACATCGGCGGACCTCAGACCCACGAGTTACACGATCCTTTGTCTGACCCTCAGTTTCTGGGTCAGGTTCGCAATCGGGTAATTTCGTCATGTGACGAAATTACCCGATTCGAGGAGGGTTCGGCCGGATACTCGCGTCAGCCAGTGAAGGTCGGTGCTGCCACGACGGTGACCTGTTCGAGGTTCGCCGTTGCCGGGACAGGTAGCGGCTCGACAAACGGGAACACCGTTGTGGTGAGCCCCCAGACCGCCTGATACGTCGCATAAATGTCAGCTTCGCCGCTGCTGTAGGGCGAGGACAATGCCCCTGCTCCGGGTCCAGACGGGATCACCCAATACTCGAGCGAGGTCATCGGTGATGCTCCGTTGACGAGCCAAGGGTCTGCACCCGGATCTCCCCCGGCGGCGGAGATTGCCTGGACAACCAGAGCTGTCGAGTTCGGATCGCTCGAATCGCCAATGAACTGACCAAAGCCACCCGGCGCTAACCCCGTGAACGATTGCAGCCCGCTCAACCAACCCATTGCTGCAGGAACCGTGTCGGTCTCGCCGACGGCCACGAGCGCCTGAACCGCCAACGACGTGCTGCCTGACTCGGCACTGTCAAAACCCGTGCCTGATTCAGCGCACGCGACGAGGACACCAAGAACACTGGCGCGATAGCCCTCCCACGCTCCGGCAGCTGAGTTGCCCGCAGGACACTGCTGTTCTTCGAGCCAGTTCACCGCATCAGCCGGTACCGGCTCCCCCGCCGCCGTTAGAGCGATCAGGGAAAGCGCCTGGTTGGTTACGGGCGTGTACTCATCGCCGGTTGAGCCAAAAAGTCCGGCTTCGGAAACCTCGTACCGAGCAAGAATCCCCGCGACCAAATCGGTGGCCGGTGTCCCAAACGCGCGCGGATCCCGTTCCATGGCATACGCCAGGATCACGAGCCATGCATTGCGGCCGACAACATCAGACGTTCCGCCGTTGACGTAGTTGCTGACGTTTGATTCGACGTACGACATGGCTCGCCCGAGAGCTTCAGGTTGCGTGCCGACTGCGGCCAAACCAAGCGAGACGTTCAGCGCCCAGGCTACCGAGGGGACCTGCGTATACGGATTGAGCACAGAACCATCAGCAGCAACTTGATCTGCCATCCAGGCGGCTGCGCCGTTGGCGCTCACCGAACGCGTCGGGGCGGCGGTGGATGGCGACACTGAAGCACAAACAATCGCGAGCGCTACCAAGATGGCGACCGTTCCTCGACGGCGGCATACCCGTGGTCTCACGCTGTGGAGAAAAGACACGTCTACCTCATTCATTGGATTGGACCATCAAGGACTGAAACGACCAATCCCGTGTGTCCTCACCAAGAACCCGACGACCGAGGTCACGGATCAAGGAGACATCCGGGCTCGGCACCGCAGTCCACGACGGTGAAGGTGAGCCTCAATGTCAGGTTCGGTATTCCGACTCGTCGCTGAGCCCAGACCTGAGTGTGAACAACCACTCCGGTTTGCACTTAGTGACACACGGTTGCGGGACAGCGCCGGAATCTCACCGAACTTCCCCTCACCAGACATCAACTCGTTGAAGGGCCAAGACAATCATCAATAACGGTTTCCGTCAAGGACCTTCGTTGATCGTTCCAGATTGTAAGGCGTGCGATTCGCCACCAGACGTACACTTCGTGCATTCGGAGCCGGACTTTTCGAGGCTCTCGCAAACACGGAGGAAGAGCGTGACGGCAAGCCTTGATCCGGACAACATGGGTGTCGTACGCGGCGCCTCGAAACCAATTCCGTATGACATCCCCGTGTTCGACAATTTCGATGACGAGCGCCGGCATCGCAAAGAGCGCCTCGCTGCCGCGTTCCGCCTCTTTGGCAAGTTCGGCTTTGGTGAAGGTGTAGCTGGACACATCACAGTCCGAGATCCCGAATTCCCGGATCGCTTCTGGCTGAATCCGATCGGCGTTGATTTCCAGCTCATCAGCGTTTCTGACCTTGTGTGCGTCGACCATTCAGGTGAAGTTGTTCATGGCGAGTACGCAATCAACCAGGCCGCCTTCGCGATCCATTCACAGGTTCATGCGGCGCGGCCTGATGTGATTGCCGCCGCGCATACACATTCGATTCATGGCAAGGCCTTTTCATCGCTCGGGCGACTTCTCGACCCCATCACTCAGGACGCCTGCCAGTTCTATGGCGATCACGTGCTCTTCGACGATTACACCGGCGTCGTGCTCGATACGAGCGAGGGAATGCGAATCGCCGAGGCGATGGGCGACAAAAAGGCGGCGATCCTGCGCAACCACGGTCTCCTCACCACTGGAGCGTCTGTCGATGAGGCAGCATGGTGGTTCATCACTATGGAACGCAGTTGCCAGGCGCAGTTACTGGCTATGGCCGCCGGCGACCCGGTCCTGATCGATCCCGAATACGCCGAGCTCACACGGGGACAAATCGGCCACAGCTTCGCCGGCTGGTTCTCGTTTCAACCGCTTTACAGCGTCATCGTGCGCGAACAACCGGATCTGTTCGACTAGATTCACATCCACAACTGAAGCCATTGATCACTTGCGGGAGAGTCTGATCGAGCAGCATCCGGTCAGCGCCGAAGGAGCAACCCCCCGGGAAACTCTCAGGCCCATGTATCGCTTGTGTAGGCAAATCTGGAGAGTAACCATCAGGGCTTTTGGTCAGGGTGGTTCACCGAAGGAGAAAGTCCGCAACACCACGACATCGTCGGCGTGATCGCTCGTTCGGAGCGAGTACGTCGAGCAGATTGGCTGGTGGAACGAGATGAAACTCTCAGGTCCAACGACAGATCGGGGTCCTCGTCCCAGGCGTTAGCACGCCCAACCCCGGAGGGCCATCGTGTCTTCACTCCCCCGCCCGTCACTTCAGGATCTCGCCGCTCCCGATCAATTCATCGGTCGCCATATCGGTCCGTCCGATTCCGAGATCGCCGAGATGCTTACCGCCATCGGATTGTCATCGCTCGACGAACTCGTCGCCGCCGTCGTTCCCCCATCTATCCGCGACGATTCTCCGTTAGCGGTTCCTGGGCCGGTAGACGAAGCCGGTGTCCTTGAGTCGTTGCGTGCGCTTGCTGCGGCGAACACGGTCAGGACATCACTAATCGGTACAGGTTGGTACAACACCGTCACCCCGCCGGTCTTGCGTCGCAACGTTCTCGAAAATCCGGCGTGGTACACGGCGTACACCCCGTACCAGCCAGAGATCTCGCAGGGACGCCTAGAGGTGCTGCTCGCGTATCAAACCATGGTCTGTGATTTGACCGGCATGGAGATCGCGAATGCGTCGATGCTCGATGAGTCGACTGCTGCAGCCGAGGCGATGACGCTGCTCCATCGCATCAACGGAAAACGCGGCGACAGATTCATCGTCGATAGCGATACCCACCCGCAAACGCTTGCCGTATTGCACACCCGAGCCGAACCGCTCGGGCTGCTCCTTGAGATCACAGAAATCGATGACTCCCTCGCAAACCTCCCCGATGACGTCTTTGGAGTCTTGCTGTCCCATCCCGGTTCAAGCGGGCGAATTCGCAATCTCGCCGAAGCAATCGCCTCAGCTCGCGAGCAAGGCGCACTTGTTGCCGTTGCCACTGATCTTCTCGCATGCTGCCTCGTCACACCGCCCGGAGAACTCGGAGCCGATGTTGTTGTTGGATCCTCACAGCGCTTTGGCGTCCCGCTCGGGTTTGGTGGCCCGAGCGCCGGCTTCCTTGCCACGAAGCAGGATCATCGACGAGTGCTCCCCGGCCGTCTTGTCGGCGTATCAATCGACACCATGGGACGACCGGCGTACCGACTCGCACTGCAAACTCGCGAACAGCACATTCGCCGGGAACGAGCGACGTCGAACATCTGCACCGCACAGGTTCTTCTTGCCGTTATGGCCGCACTCTACGGTGCGTGGCACGGACCCGACGGTTTACGTCGCATCGCCCAACGCGTCAACCGACTCACGTCCCTCTTCGTGCAGGGGATGCGAGAACGTGGCTTTACCTTCGCCCATGACACGTTCTTCGACACAGTCACGCTGGTCGCCCCTGGTGCAGCACTCACGCTCCATGCCGCGTGTCGCACTGCCGGAGTCGATGTTCGGCTAATCGACGAGGATCGACTCGGGTTCAGTTTCGACGAGACCTCCAACACGCAGTTGGTCGAACAACTCTGGACCATCTTCGGCGCCACAAACGACGGAGCGATCGCTGTCGATCAGCGCTCCCCCGCCGGCATCCCTGCGAGCCACGCGCGCACTAGCGAGTTCATGACTCATCCGACGTTCAGCAGTTTCCACAGCGAGACCGACATGGTCCGAAATCTGCGCCGCCTCTCGGATCTAGATCTCGCCCTCGACCGCACGATGATCCCACTCGGATCGTGCACCATGAAGCTGAATTCGGCTGCCGAAATGGAGCCGGTTACATGGCCGGAGTTCGCTGGGATTCACCCCTATGCGCCAGCCGCTGACACTGTCGGGTATCGCCGCATCATCAAGGACCTCGAGGTGTGGCTCGCTGATATCACCGGTTACGACGCTGTATCTCTGCAACCGAATGCTGGTTCACAGGGTGAATTTGCAGGACTTCTCGCCATCCGGGCATGGCATCACAGCCGCGGCAACCTCGAACGAACCGTCTGCCTCATTCCTGAGTCGGCTCATGGCACCAACGCCGCCAGCGCGGCGATGGTCGGAATGCGTGTGGTTGTTGTTGCCTGCGATGAAAACGGAAACGTCGACGTAGCGGACCTGCGTTCGTTGATCGCAACCCATGCCAACGAACTTGCCGCTCTAATGATTACCTACCCGTCGACCCACGGAGTTTTCGAAGAGGCCGTCGGCGAAATCTGCGCAGCGGTACACGACGCAGGCGGACAGGTTTATCTTGACGGCGCAAACTTGAACGCGCTCGTTGGTGTCGCCCGTCCCGGCCGCTTCGGGGCAGACGTCAGTCATCTCAATCTCCACAAAACGTTCTGCATTCCGCACGGAGGCGGCGGTCCTGGTGTCGGGCCCGTGGCAGTTCGTGCCCATCTCGCTCCGTTCCTTCCTACCCATCCCGTCGTCACCGATGCAGGTCCTCTCCGCTCCCCCAATGATGGCCTCGGACCCGTTGTTGGCGCGGTCTCCGGAGCCCCGTTCGGATCGGCGGGCATCCTCCCGATTCCGTGGGCGTACATCTCCATGATGGGCCCTGCCGGTTTGCGCCGCGCCACCATCGTCGCAATCCTCAATGCCAACTACATCGCAAAACGTCTCGCCGATGCATACCCGATCCTCTACACCGGTCGGGACGGGCACGTCGCTCACGAATGCATCCTCGACATACGGCCAATCACTGCGAGTACCGGCGTGACTGTTGACGATGTGGCCAAACGTCTTATCGACTACGGATTCCACGCACCCACTATGTCGTTCCCGGTCGCCGGAACCCTCATGGTCGAGAGCACTGAGAGCGAGAGTCGCGCCGAACTCGACCGATTCTGTGACGCGATGCTTGCCATCCGCGCCGAGATAGATCAGGTGCAGGCCGGTGTTTGGCCCGCCGAGGACAATCCACTTCACAACGCTCCGCACACTGCCGCCGATATTGCGTGCACAGCCTGGGATCACGCCTACTCGAGAGAGATCGCCGCGTGGCCTTCCGGGAGCACGAAGAGCAAGTACTGGCCACCCGTTACTCGGATTGACGGAGCCTGGGGTGATCGCAACGTTGTGTGCTCGTGCCCGCCGATTGCAGATTTCGCGGAGAACCGCTAGCGATTCAGTTGCTTCGTGTCACGAACGGAGTCGACGTGACAACTGCGGGGAGACCCGTTCCCCTCACGTTAATGATGACTGAGTCACCGATCCCGATGTCCGGCGGAAGAAACGCCAGGGCTATTCCGTGCCCGAGTTCAGGCGAGTAGTTCCCACTGGTCACGATGCCAATCTGGATGCCGTCGCGCATGACAGGTGCACCCTCGCGGGGAGGCCTGCGTCCCTCTGTTGTAAGGCCTCGAAGGATTCGGGCGATCCCTGCGTCTTTCTCAGCTTCAAGCGGACCTCGACCGCGGAACTCGCCCTTTGTCCACGACACTGCCCAACCGAGCCTCGCCTGAAGTGACGTGATGCCATCGCCAAGTTCATGGCCATGGAGCGGCAAGCCGGCCTCGAGTCGAAGCGTGTCCCGAGCGCCAAGTCCAGCAGGCTTCACGCCGGCCGCAACAATCGCATTCCAAAGTTCAGCAGCGAACTCAACGGGAACCGAAATCTCTACGCCGTCTTCGCCGGTGTACCCAGTACCGGCGACGATGAGGTCAATACCGTCCCAATCGACAGCAGCTACAGCGAAGCGTTCTACCGATGCGATGGTTGGGCTGACAGCAGTAAGACGCTCACGCGCTTTTGGGCCCTGCACCGCGAGGATCGCTCGAGTGTCGGTCACATCAATTGCTTGTACATCGCTGGCGCCTAACGCCGACGATTCCTCGGCTATCGCGTCGGTTACGCGCTGCGTGTTCGACGCATTCGGCATCACATCGAACCGATCGTCATCAACCCACCAGATGATGATGTCGTCGAGCACGGACGCGTCAGAGCGGTCGAGTAGATGTGTGTACTGCGCCCGTCCCGGCTGTACTCGACCTAAGTCATTCGTAAATGCCCGTTGGAGTACATCGAATGCATCTGATCCCGACACGCGGACTGTCCCGAGATGAGATACGTCGAACACGACTGCATCATGACGACAGAGATGATGCTCGGCGAGCGTCCCATCCGGATATGAAAGCGGCATCTCCCAGCCGCCGAAGGGAACGACTTTGGCACCAAGCGAGCGATGAACCGCATCAAGCGGTGAGAGGCGATCAGACACGTGCCGACACTACCGGTCGGCTAGAGCCCGCTGGCCAGCTTCTGGACTGGTGCCGAGACGTCGGCTGGATGAAGTTCACGGATCCGTGCGTCCATGTCCTTGCGAACACCATCAAGAGGGAGGATGTTCAACACTCCCTGGCCCCGCTTCACGAGATCAATCAGTTCACCGTCGGTCTGAATAAGAACTGACTTCGAACCTTGGATGACCAGATTGGCAGAGGAGATGTCCTCGCCAAGATTGTCGTGCAGGTAGGCAAAAACCTCGCGAACACTCTCAAGCTTGAGTCCAGCATCAAGAAGGCTCTTGATTACCCGAAGCTCAAGTAGATCGGTATAGGAGTACCGGCGGCGACTTCCGCTGCCCTTTGCATCTTCTACCGACGGCCGAACCAGATCGGTGCGTGCCCAGTAATCGAGCTGACGGTAACTGATCCCGACGATCTCAGCAGTACGTGCGCCGCTGTACCCGCCTTCATTTACTAAAGACTCGATCGCCATGGCCACGAAGACCCCACTCCTTCAGAACTCGCTAGCCCGGAGAACCGGCCCTGTGGAGAGCGAAACCTATCGGCCTACTCCCCCGCCGTCAATCATCTGGCAGCCACACCCGCTTTTGTTAGGCCCCAAAATCTTCTGGATTCACCGTGTCGATGAAGTCCTTGAACTGCTCGACAACATCACCACCCTGGCCTGGAGAATCGTCCAATTCGTCGTCATCGTCGTCAGCGAGGATGCCCGCCTCATCGATCAGCGTGGGCGAGACAAATATCGGAGCATCCAGCCGAAGTGCCAAGGCCATCGCATCCGAAGGCCGACTGGATACGCGTCGTTCCTCGGTTCCAAACTGCAACACAAGATCGGCGTAGTACGTGCCCGCCTCAACTGCGGTTATCTCCACCGATGTCAACTTGGCCCCAAGCTCCTCGAGCACGTCACACAGCAGATCGTGCGTCATCGGACGCGGCGTTACCACCCCGTCGAGAGCAAACGCAATGGCGGTTGCTTCCGGTTGCCCGATGAAGATTGGCAACAGTCGTTCCGGATCGACGATTTCGCGGAGGATGACCACAGGGCTGTTCCCCGGGAGTTCGATCCGCACGGCGACTACTTCCATCTCGATCATCTACGGGACGATACCGGCGATGGAGCTATTCCGGCCAAGTGCGATCAGGCGCTGCCGAGAAAATCCCGTAATGCTGCCCGAACCATGGCGGCTCGAAGATCGTCAGCCAATTCGGCCAGATCCTCGAGCATCTCAACAGCCTGCTCCCGCGCTTCCGCCCGCCGCTGCTTCAGGAGAGGAGCGATAAGTTGCTCGAACAGAGCGGCTTCTCGATCGGCGGCAACTTTGTACATGCGCAGATGCCGAGGTTCGATGCCGTAACGACGGAATCCGGCCGAAAGTTGCGCCACATCGACGGCGTCTTGATCGTACGAGACCGATTTGCCGTCGACCTGTGCACTAATCAGCCCGAACTTCTCGAGATCCGCTACTTCCGTCAACGTCAGACCGGTTCGAGCTGCGAGTTCCTTAGCGCTAAGCGCAATCGCGCCCGGGGCTTCATCGGGGGCGCCGCCAGTAGGCGTCGGGTCCCCTTTGCTGTGACCAGTTGGATGGCGCCGGCGAACAGGCGGTGATTTGGGCTCGGTGTCGCCGGTTGCGGCAGCGCTCCTCGGACGCGAATCCTCGGGTCCCTCAACAAGTTGTGCCACTGCACGGGCACGGGAATGGTCGGCGGCCGCCGAAAGAGGCGCAGCTGTCCTGACAGGAACCGAAGTAGAGGCAGACTCAGCCGAAACCGGCCTTGACGATAAATGGGCTCTGGCCTCGGCTCCGCTAGCTGGCTCTAAGGCAAGCACACCGTCCGCCGAACCCGAAGTCAGATCGCCAGATGCGAGTCGACCTTTGATGACCTTCAACGGCAAGAAGTGATCACGCTGCTCAGTCAGAATCCAGCGCAGCCGCTCAATGTCTTCGTCGTGAAACTTCCGGTATCCCGAGGGGGTCCGCTCGGGGTTGAGAAGTCCCTGACTCTCCAAGAAACGAATTTTGGAGATGGTGACGTCCGGAAAGTCAATCTGCAGGAGTGACAGCACTTCTCCGATCGACGAGTGCCGACGCTCGGGCATCAGACGTTCGCATTCTTTTCGTTGAGCAGGAATACCAACTTGAATTTACCGATCTGCAGTTCATCGCCTGATCGCAACATCGCATGCTCGATCCGCACTCGATTTAGATAAGTCCCGTTTAGTGACCCCGTATCGGACACTTCGTACAGACCATCGTCGGAGCGACGAATTTCAGCATGACGACGCGAGACGGTGATGTCATCGAGGAACAGATCGGAGTCAGGATGACGTCCTGCCGTCGTCAATCCACTGTCGAGGACAATCCGACTCCCGGCCTTCGCCCCCTGATGAGCGACAAGCACGCCGTATTCGCCATCAAATACGTCCGGTGTCGCCACGAATGCGTCATCAATGGGATCGCTCGGAATGACTGGGTGGAACGTGATCGTTGAGTTCTGGCTTGATGCGGGCTCAAGGATCGCCCCACACGACGAGCAGAATCCCGCGCCGAGCGCGTTGCGATGCCCGCAGTTGTTGCAGAAAACCTCAGACGCCTCCATCACGTGCCTTCGATCAACCGCCGATAGCCCTCAACATCGAGTAGCGCATCAACATCGCTGGCATCGGAAGGTTCAATGATGCAAATCCAACCCTCACCGTAAGGATCATCGTTCAGGCGCTCCGGCGAACCTTCAAGTTCCAAGTTGACTTCGACAACGCGCCCGGAAACAGGAGAGTAAATATCAGAGACCGACTTCGTCGACTCCACTTCGCTCACCTTTGCCGCTGCGGCGAATTCCGCGCCGACCTCGGGAATCTCCACGTAGACGACGTCCCCGAGTGCGTCCTGTGCGTAATCGGTGATCCCAAGACGGAGTCGACCGTCCTCGAGACGGACCCATTCGTGGTCGGTCGAATAGCGCAGATCGTCAGGCAGCATCATGTTTCTCACGCTACCCGATAGGCCTCGAGCTCGACAGAAGTGTCAGGGTCGCAATGGGGTCGAGCTGCCAGGGGCGGCCCGGTCAGCCTTGGCTTTCCCCGGATCTTCCCTCTCGCAACGCACGAAGCCCCAGCGGGACATACAGGACGGTGGCCCAATACGAAAAGGCCAGACCCGGAACAGCGCAGATCCACGCTGATACGAGCCAAAGGCCCTCCCATGAACTTCCGCTCGACGCCAGCAGGAAGAGGGGGAATGCGAACATCAATCCGAAGGTGCCGGATTTTCCGAACCAAGTCACGTCAATACGACGGGCACCAAGTGCAGCGAGGACCAAGGTTGCGATGCTGACGATGATCTCCCGCGCAAGAACCGCAATGCAGAACCAGATGGGGGCTCCCCCATCGATGATGATCGCAACGATCGAGACGAAGAACAGCATCCGATCGGCGACAGGATCGAGCACCTTTCCAACGTTGGATACCTGGTTGAACCGTCGGGCGAACCAACCATCCACCCAATCTGTTGCACCTATTGCCCCAAGCAAAATCGCCGCCGCGGCCCGGTTGTTTTGCGATAACAAGAGCCAGACGAAAACTGGCAACAGGGCGAGCCGCACCGCAGTAATCAGGTTGGGAATCGTAAGGATCCGATCCTGTGGATCCTTCCCACTGCTAGTAGGTGCCCCTTCCGAAGAAATCTCCTGCGTACCCATGGAGACCACTCTACGATCCTTGACCTATGCCAACGATCTTCAGCAAAATCATCAACGGAGAGCTTCCCGGGCGATTCGTGCACCAGGACGATCTCTGTGTCGCCTTCCTCACGATCGCCCCAATCTGCCCCGGTCACACACTCGTAGTGCCACGCGTGGAGATTGATCACTGGACCGATCTTGACGACGAAACCATCGCTCGACTCACGGTCGTGGCCAAGAGGATTGGTCTCGCCCAAAAGGAAGCATTCGATGCTGAACGTGTAGCGCTCATCATCGCCGGCCTCGAAGTGCCCCATACCCACTTACACGTTCTTCCAATCCGCTCGGAATCGGACATCGATTTCAGTAAGGCCGACGCTGGCGCAAGCGCCGAAGCGCTCGACGACGCGGCAGACCGACTCCGTGTTGCACTCGGATTTGAGTCCTCGCCCTGAGCTAAAGCAGTCGCATCTGTCCGTCTTGATTCTTGAGATCGATTTCGATCGGGTGAATCAGATGGACGTCGTTCATGCTGACACGGTTTACGTCGGTGCTCACCGGGTGGAACGTGAGTACATCCTCGGCAGCAGGCTGCAACAACTCGGTAGCGGCCTCGACTGATGTCCCGTCAACGTCGAGCCAAGTTGACCAGTCGGCATTCTCGAGTATGACCGGCATGCGGTGATGGACTGGTTCGATCTTTGCGTTTGCTGCACATGTCACGATCGCGCAGGAGTGCAGCTCTAAGTCCATCCGCTGGGGATCACCATCCGGGCGCCAAATCTCCCAAAGTGACGCGAAGGCCAATGGAGCCCCATCAGATCGAGAGATATACATCGGCTGCTTACGCTTCTCCCCGGGCGTCGCCTGCCATTCGAAGAAGCCATCGGCGATCACTAGGCATCGCCGTCGCGCGAACGCGCGCTTGAAGGAAGGCTTCTCGGTGAGCGTTTCCGACCGAGCGTTAATCATGCGACTGCCGATCGAGATGTCCTTCGCCCATGGGGGCACGAGACCCCAGTGCATAAACTCAAGAACCCTCTCACCCTCTCACCCTCATTCCCTACGATCGTGACGATGTCGGATGTGGGAGCAACGTTGTAGTTCGGAACGAAGTCGAGACCTTGCTGATCGACACTGAAGAAATCGGCTATCTCAGATGCCGTTGAGGAAAGCGTGAACCGTCCGCACATCTCCCGATCACGCCCCTTCGGGAGAATCCGGAGCCTGCCGGATCAAGGCTTCGGCATCACCCTCTACAAGATCGCGTGCGGCAACTGGCGTTCCGTCCGCATGTTGGATGGGATGACCTGGGTCGATGACGGTCTTAGGGAGAAAGTACTTTCCGACGAACGGCAGTGTGAGTAAGCCCTCTGCACTCGAATACAGCAGCGCAACTCGCGGTAACGCCCGAAGATCCTCGTAAACAATGCAACGAGGTACCCACTCCGGATGGAAGCGCTGATTGAACTCCTTCAGCGACTTGATTTGGTAAAAGGGGCTCAACGCGTTGAGCGTGAGTTTTCCGATCTTTTGCAACATTGAGTATTCGATATCGTCCTCGAAGAACCTGCCCCAAGCCGCAAAATTCATCGAGAAACGATCAAGACCAAGTTCATCGAGTTTCATGATCGTCCGGGTGAGCAGGAACTCGGTCATTCCGTTCGGGGTGTCCGGATCTCGACGCATGACATCAAGTGTGTATCCCGGTTCGCCGCCGAAAATTGGAACGATCCTCAAAAAGCCTCCAGGAATTCCATTCTCGTCGAGCGCGATGCACAGACGGAACTCGGGGTTCGTGCCTTCGATGTCCTGATTCAACGTCATCGTGAATCCGCGCTCGGGCGTCTTGCCCCGCCATCTCGAAGATATTGCATTCAGTTCTCCAACGAGTTCAGGCGAGGCATCAGTCTCGGCCATCCACACAAAGCGATACGTGCGCTCCACCCGACCCGATGACTGACGGATGCTCTTCCACTTCTTGCCGTTTAGCGAAAAGTTGCGGCAACGAACGACCGCTTCATCCCCGAGGTAGATCGTGTGGAGTCCCCTATCGAGATACATCTGTCTGTCGTTCTCGCGCACCGCTAGAAAAGCGACGCCCCATGCGCGGCCTCGACACATCTCGAGGAACTCGTCCACAACCAGCTGAGCTGAGGACGGAGCGCCGATTGGGTCCCCGGAGACAAGCGCATGGCGCCCCACATAGGTGTAGGCGATAAACGCTCCGCCATCCGACGAGAAGAAGAACATCTTGTCATCGCGAAGAGCGAAGTAGTCCAACGAATCGGAACTATGGCGATGGACGATATCCACCGCCTGGCCCCACGCACTGCGGTCTCCGACTGGCTTGGCGATGATCGGGCGGAAGAGAAGCACGATTGACCAGCCCAGACCACCGAGACCGAGCACGAGAAGCGATGTGGGGAACGCCCAACTAAAGAAGCTCCTCTCATACTCGTACGGGCCGTCCATGCCCACCAATCCCAGAGCGATCGTCTCGAGATTTCCGACAAGCGTCGGTGTGGGCGTGATGCTCTTTCGCTCGAGATAGAGCGCAAGCATTCCGTAGCCAAACACCGTGAGGAAATAGCGAGGGACGAACCGCAGGAATTCGAAAAGCGTGGGTGGATCTCCCGGCGCCTTGAACTGACGACGGCTCAGAGACAGGAGCAGAACCATGCCGATCGAGTAAACCGCGGCAACGTTGTGATGAATCCGGGCAAGATTGACTACCGCGCTTGTGGCAAACAACACGAGAGCCACAACCCACGCAAGATGGCGCTTACGGGCCAACTGTCCGGCGAGATAAAGCAGCGCAAGCCCCACGGCGAGAGCGATCACTTGACTCGTTACCCGCACTCCGAATGGAGTCAAAACATTGGCTACCGAGACCACCCGTGTGGAAACCAAGGGCAACGTCGAGGCAACGAGCAACAGACCGCCAAAAGCGGTCAGGATCCCGATGAGCCTCGACCTTCTTCCCCCCGGCTGCATACTCAGATTCTTTCAGAGCGCGGAGTTACGCCGTGTCCCGATCCGCGCAGACGTTCAGACCGGACGGAAGTCGTCCTCGGAAAGTCCAGACTCCGGCCGAAGGGTTGGAAAGAGGATGACTTCACGAATGCTTTCAACGCCAGCAAGCAGCATGATCAATCGATCAATACCGATTCCGAGTCCGCCTGCCGGCGGCATGCCGTACTCAAGGGCTCGGATGTAGTCGAGGTCCACATCACCAGCCTCGAGATCGCCGGCTGCTTTCTGCGCAGCGCCTTCCTGGAAGCGCAGCAATTGTTCGACAGGATCGTTGAGCTCGCTATAAGCGTTCGCAAGTTCGCGGCCGTCGACGATGACTTCGAATCGTTCGACCAAATCAGGATTGTCACGATGGGGCTTGGCGAGAGGTGATGTCTCGCGAGGATGATCGAGCACAACCGTTGGCTGGACCACCTTTGATTCCACCAGCTCGTCATAGACCTCATGGGTGCAGCGGCCAGCCCCCCAAGAGTCCTTCCATGACAGCCCCAGACCATCGAGGACAGATCTGGCTTCAGCGAGGGGCATCCCCGGGTGAATGTCGACGCCGATCACTTCCTTGATCAAGTCGACCATTGTGACTCGCCGCCACGGGGCCGCTAGTTCGATCACGTTGCCGTGCACCTCAACTGATGTCGCCCCAGTAGCCGCCAACGCCGCTCCCGAAACCAGCGACTCGACGAGTTCAATCATCTCGTTGTAATCGCCGAAGGCCTCGTATGCCTCAAGCATCGTGAACTCCGGGTTATGTCGAGTGTCGATGCCTTCGTTGCGGAATACCCGTCCGATCTCAAACACCTTTTCGAAGCCACCCACGAGAAGTCGCTTGAGCGGAAGCTCGAGTGCGATCCGCAAATACGTCGTCAGATCGAGGGCGTTGTAATGGGTGGTGAATGGCCGGGCTGTTGCCCCACCCTGCTGCAAATGCAGAAATGGGGTCTCGACCTCGAGATACCCGCGGTCGCGAAGTTCGGCGCGAATCGCATCGACGGCAGCGAACCGAATCTCGAACACTCGACGTGCATCGTTGTTGACCGTGAGATCGACGTAGCGCTGCCGATAACGAGCATCGACATCCGCCAAGCCTTTCCACTTGTCAGGCAGCGGTCGAAGCGCCTTACTCAGAAGCTCGTACGAGGAGACCTTGACCGAAAGCTCGCCCTTCTTGGTCACCATCACGAGTCCCTCGACCCCGACCCAGTCCCCTCGGTCGAGCGTGTTGAACTCGGCGAAAGCCTCCTTGCCAAGAACTCCTGCGGAGACAAACAGCTGCACCTCGCCAGTACGATCGCGCAATTGCCCGAACGTCAAGCGACCTTGCTCCCGCTTGAGCATGAGCCGACCTGCGATTCGAACACACACCTCGGTCTCAGTACCCGCTTCGAGCGCGTCAAACTCCGCTCGAAGTTCGCCGATAGTGCGATCCCGATCGAATCGATACGGGTAGGGATTCACACCCGCCGTCCGCATCGCTTCGAGCTTGGCCAGCCGCTGCGACCGTATGGACGCCCGCTCCTCGGGACTCACCTCGAGTTCATCGGGGGTTTCCTCAGCTGTGTCCGAACCGCTAGTCGCCGATGATTCGGTTTCGTCAATGCTCATGGCGACTCTCCGGAAAGTGGGAAATGGTTCAACTGCAACTCGGGGGAAATACGCCCGGTCCACATCGTTTCATCCGATGCACGTGCGGGGTGCCATTCTGGCACCCCGCTTCACGATGGTCGGGCTGGCGGGATTCGAACCCACGACCTTCGGTCCCCCAGACCGACGCGCTAACCAAGCTGCGCCACAGCCCGTGACGGTTCCACCTTAGCGACCGGTCGGGATGGCGCCGAATCGACCGAAGTCCTTCCGATAGTCCGAACGAGGGAACGTTCGGGTCCGCCACCAGTACTCGATGGTGGTTCCCGGCCACATCGTGTCCACTCGCCCATCGTCAGAGCGATACCAACTTCCGCATCCGGATGTCCAGACCGTCTGGCCGAGACGACGCTGCATCTCGTCGTATGTAGTGGTCTCAAGGGCGCCTTCGAGTTCAAGCGATACGGCGCCCGAGCGTCGGAGTTCGGCGAGGGCGCCCCTCACATACCGCAACTGGGCTTCGATCATGAACACGATGGAATTGTGACCAAGGCCCGTGCTCGGTCCGGCGAGAAGGTACAGATTCGGAAAGCCGGAGACGGTCATACCTAAATGAGTTCTGGCTCCGTTGCGCCAGTGGTCGGTTATCTCCTCGCCATCGCGGCCGAAGATTCGTAACGGCGCCAGGAACTCGGTCGCCGCAAATCCGGTCGCAGCGATCAGAACATCACATTCGTATATGTCCCCGCCGGCCGCGATTCCAACTGGAGAAATCGCTTCTATGGAGTCGGTGACGACGTTGACATTCTCGCGAGCGAGGGCCGGGTACCAATCGTTTGTGATGAGGAGTCGCTTGCAGCCGGGTTCAAACTCCGGAACCAACTTCAATTGTTCGGCCGGATCAGAAAAAGACGCGTCAATCAACTCCCGCCCGGCGACCTTGATGCGATCCGCAAGCCCTTGAGCGATGCGACCTCTCCCAATAAACGCGAGCGAAAGCATCTCCTGACGGAAATAGATCCGCCAACGATGAAGACGCTGGAGAACTGGGATTCGTCGGTACAGGGACCGTCGCCACTGGGGACTCGGCCGATCATCGCGCGGGAGAATCCAGGGCGGCGTGCGCTGAAAGATCGTGATGCTCCCGGCGACATTGGCGATCTCGGGTACGAATTGAACCGCGGATGCACCGGTACCGATAACACCGACCTTTTTCCCAGAAAGATCAATGTCATGACGCCAACGCGCCGAATGAAACATCTCGCCGTCAAACGAATCAATTCCCGTGATCACCGGCATCGATGGTCGCCGAAGCGGACCGGTGGCCCCGATGACGGAACCAGCCTTCACCACTGCTCCCTCAGAGAAGGCGACTACCCAACAGTCTTCGTCGTCCGCCCAGCGAAGTTCGGAAACCTCACGCCCAAAGTGCAGATACGGACGGAGATCCAATTCAGTTGCCGTTCGCTCGAGATATGTCTCTATCTCAGGCTGGGCAGGATAACTGCGGGTCCATTCTGGGTTCAATGAAAATGACAGCGAATAGAGATGACTCGGAATATCGCACGCACAACCTGGATAGGTGTTGTCGCGCCAGGTTCCCCCGACCGACTCTGCCTGTTCGAAAATTGCGAACGCGGTGATGCCAGAACGCAACAGGGATTCGCCAGCTCCGATTCCGCCGAAACCCGCGCCAACAACAACCACATCAAAGTCGAGTTCTGGCCGAAGGCGCGGCAGCGTTTCAGATTTCAAGTGACGAGCCACAGAACCCCCTGGATTGCGCGCCAACCAAGATAAGCACCTGCGCCAGCGACAAGTATCCAGAAGTGCCACGGCACTCCGGAGTCCTTGGGTGGATCGCCGATCATTCGCCCACACGACGGGCACGTCCCATCGGGCGGGAGCGTGTTGGGGTTCCAGAACTTGGAACAGTCCTCACACCACGGCATGTCCGCTCCCCGACTAGTCGCGCTTACGAACGCGAATCTTGATGGGAGTTGATCCGAAATCGCACGCTTCACGCAGCGAACGCTCGAGATACCGAAGGTATGCCGGCGCGAGTTCTTTGTTCGCGAAGAGCGTGAAGGTAGGAGGGTCCACAGCGCCCTGCGTTGCGTAAAGCACCCTGCCTCCGTGAGGAGCTGGTTGCGCCGCCTGAGCAGCGCGGATGACTTGATTGACCTTTCGGGTCGGAATGCGCTTGTGATAGTCGTCGATGGTTCCAGCGAGTGCGGGCAGAAGACGATGGACGCCCTTGCCAGTAAGCGCACTGAGCTTCAGCACAGGCGAATCACCGATGAAGTGAAGCCGCTGGGAGATCTGGTAGCCGACCTCGTCGCGTGCATCGGCATCAAGTAGTTCCCACTTGTTCATCACCACGACAACAGGGCAACCTGCCGCATCGACACGCTCGGCGAGACGCTGATCCTGCGCCGTGACCCCAACCGTCGAATCAATGACGAGCAGAGCCACATCTGATCGATCGATGGCCTGAAGCGCTCGGACAAGCGAGTAGTACTCGGTACCTTCGTCGATTTTGCTTCGACGGCGCATCCCAGCGGTGTCGACGAAGCGAACCGGGCCGTCCTCTGTCTCGACGACCGTATCGACGGCATCGCGAGTTGTACCCGGCATGTCATGAACGACCGAACGATCGTCGCCGATCAGACGGTTGAAGAGTGTCGATTTGCCAACATTCGGGCGACCCACGATCGACACCGAGAAGATCTTGTCGGCAGGAGCGGCGTCAGCATCTGATTCGACCTCAGGTACTGCAGGAAGAATCTTGACGAGATCTTCAAGCAAATCTCCGGTCCCGCGTCCGTGCAGTGCACTAACGGGATACGGATCGCCAACTCCGAGTCGCACGAATTCCCAGATCGAATTTTCACGATTGGTGTCGTCGACCTTGTTCACGACAACCAACACCGGACGTCCATTGCGCCGAAGGATGTTCGCGATACGGCTGTCCTCTTCCGTGATGCCAATCACCGTGTCAACGACAAAGAGGACACAGTCGGCCTCTTCGATTGCCTTTTCGCTCTGGGCAGAAACCTTCGCATCAAGCGAGTCTCCGCCCGGCATCCAGCCACCAGTATCAACAAGCCGGAACTCGCGTCCCTGCCATTCAGCAACTACTTCCTTGCGATCACGAGTGACACCAGGCTTCTCCTCGACGATCGCCTCGCGACGACCAACGATGCGGTTGAAGAGAGTCGACTTGCCGACGTTCGGCCGCCCAACGACAGCGACACTCGGAAGTTCTTGGCTCGGCTCAGTACTCATCGTGACTCCAAAGCGGCGCGTAGTGCGATGCCATCAGTAGCGATGACTTCGACTGCACGAGGTAGATCATGTGGCGCGGATCCATCGAGGAATACGCCTTGGGAAAGACAGACATCGGGAAGCAGATAGCGATGACCTTCGGGCTCGCTCGAAAGAACTCGAGTGAGATCGCTGCCTGTCATCAAGCCTGCCACTGCAGTGTTCCCGCCAAAGAACTCGTTTTCGACCGGGATAATCCGGACATCATCGCGACCGAGGGAATCGATAAGCGGCCGAAGGACCTCAACGCCGTAGGACCCAGTGAGAATCCCGATCGGAGCGTTGGCGCGAGGGCGCAACTGGACGCGGCCTCCAGTGGCTGCGCGCGTCGATTGCGTGCGCGGTGCCCGGTAGCCCTCGGGGGGCGCACCGTCGACCCAAGCGAAGAAACCCGTTGCGACGCCCGTAGGAGAATCAGTCGCGCCCATGAACTCTCGCTCGAATGTTCGTGCCATCCCGACACCATCCTCGTGCATCGGGAAACCCTCGTAGGCATCGGATTCAGGAAAGGGTTCACCAGCTGCGAGGTAGTACTCATCAGCGGCAAACACCAACCGGTGACCAAGGGTGGAGAGGAAGATGTCCTGCCAATCGTGCACGGCGCGAATTACTTCGGATGCTTCCTCGCGAGTGTGAGGTCGCATCGCCGCTTCCGGGTTGTACTTGCTCACCCCAAGCGGAACGACACAAATACTTGCCAACTCCGGGAAACGGTCAAGAACGCCAGCAAGTGTGTCGTCCAGAATGGCTCCGTTATTCCGATCCGGGCACACCACGATCTGGCCGTGTACTTCGATGTCGTGATCGAGAAGTGCTCGAAGCCATCGCAGACTCGTCGCTCCCCGCCGGTTCCGGAGAAGATCAGCTCGCACTTCGGGATCAGTTGCATGAATCGAAACGTGAAGCGGAGAGATGCGCTCGGTGATGACACGCTCGAGATCCGACTCGGTGAATCGGGTAAGCGTTGTGAAGTTTCCGTAAAGGAACGACAACCGATAATCGTCATCCTTGAGGTACAGGCTTTTCCGCAGGCCGGGCGGAAGTTGATAGATGAAGCAGAACTCGCAATGGTTGTCACAGGTACGGACTTGATCGAAGAGCGCCGAATGGATTTCCGCCCCCAGCGGCTCACCTGGGGATTTTTCGACGCCGAGGCTCAGTCCGAGGCCTCCACGTGTGATCTCGAGGTCGATTTCGGCCTCATCGACGAGAAGCCGATAGGCAATCACGTCGCGCGGAACTTCACCATTGAGGGAGAGGATCTCGTCTCCCACCTGCAATCCGGCCCTTTCGGCTGGCGACGCAGGTGCGACGCTGACAACACGGGGCACGGACATAGGTCATGAGGCTAGTGCCGGTAACCTTCAATCCAATGATCGGTGATCCTGAGCCCACAACATCTGCCCATCTGATCGGCCCCGCCGAGAAAGTGCTTCTGGCTGCCCCTCGGGGTTTCTGCGCCGGCGTCGAGATGGCAATCAAGGCTCTCGCATGGATGGTTCGGGCCTTCGAGCCGCCGGTCTACTGCTATCACGAGATCGTCCACAATCAACGGGTGGTTGAGCGTTTCGAGGATCTAGGCGTGATTTTCGTCGACGAGATCAGCGAGGTGCCAAAAGGGCGTCCTGTCATGCTTTCCGCCCACGGGTCAGCACCGGAAGTGGTGGCTGCCGCCCAGGCCAACGGCGGATACGTCGTCGACGCTGTGTGTCCGCTGGTAACCAAGGTCCACCACGAGGTGAAAGTCCGGGCTGGCAAGGGCTACCAAATTGTGTATGTAGGGCACGAAGGCCATGAAGAGGCCGTCGGAACCATGGCGGTCGCGCCCGATGCCATCCACCGCGTTGAGTCAGTCGCCGAGGTTGCGGCGTTGCCTGCATTCACCGAGCCGGTCGCGCTGCTCGCACAAACCACACTGAGTCACCGTGATTGGGCTGAAGTACTCGAGGCAACACGCGAGCGCTTTCCCGAAATGTGGGTTCCGGGTAAATCTGATCTCTGCTTTGCCACCACAAACCGCCAATCGGCGCTGATGGAGATCGCGCCACGGTGTGATGCCATGGTCATCATCGGATCAGCGAACTCATCAAACACAAGGGCTCTCGAAAGTTTGGCCCGCCAGGCCGGTTGCCCGAGGGTCTACAGGGTGAATGGTCCCGAAGAGCTCCCCGACGATTTAGCCGGTGTCGTTGGCGTCACCGCCGGTGCGTCAGCCCCGGAGGAACTTGTCGCCTCCGTGATCCACAAGATCAATCCCCGCAACGGAGTCGAAGAGATCAGAGTTACCGAAGAGGACGAGTATTTCCCGCCGCCCCGCAATCTGCGCGATCTCATCACCTCAGTCGACGCCGCGGCCACCCTTCTTCTCGGAGGGCCGGTCGATGATCGGCCGCCCATGAACGACCGTTCTCTCCACGCGAGCGACGTGCTCGCATCGCTCACCTGACAGACTTTCCCCACCCGACCCGGAGGTATCCCCGATGGCCGCATCGTTCACCCGCATGGATCAATCCACCGCCGACCAATGGATGGAAATTGGCGTTCAAACTTCGGCAAACCAGGGCCGCGTCGCCGACAGCATTCTCGGACTTCTTCGCTCATTGGCCTCGATCACCGACGGCTTCGGAACCGACCAACTCACTCACTGCCTGCAGACCGCCTCAATGGCTGAACGCGCCGGTGCCAACGATGAGATCGTCTTCGCCGCTCTACTCCACGACGTGGGCAAGGCAATCAGTGTTCCCAACCATCCGGCGATCGCTGCGGAAATCATTCGCCCTTATGTCAGCCCAGACGTGTACGAGATGATCCGGGTGCATCAGGATTTTCAGGGGCGTCATTACTACGCGCACTTCGGGGGAAACCCAGACGCTCGCGAGAACCATCGCGAGACTCTCACTCCTGCTCAATGGGCTCTGGCCGAAACCTTCGCCGACGAATGGGATCAGAAAGCGTTTGATCCCCACTACGAGACGCTCCCTCTCGAGCATTTCGAGCCGCTTGTGCGAAGGATTACTGCAAAAGCCTTGATCTAGTTGCAGCTCTGGCCTTAAGCCCGAGAGTTACAACCCGCGGTGGTCGTCGACAAGACCGAGCAGCACCTGAGCTGATTCGAGATACGTCTTCTCGCTGATGAACGCGTGCTGGGTGCCGGTGTAGAGATCACGAAACGCCCGTTCCAATCGGCTGCCCTGACGGATCGCCGTTGTGCCGGCCGCGAGATGCGCCCACTGGGCAACCTCACGCGATGCTTCGGTTGCGTACGTTGCTGCGATCCTCATGTCGGCTCGCATCTGCGGAGAGAGTTCCTCGCCGGCGGCGACTCGTGATTCAACTCCGACAAACGTGTCGGCCACAAGGAGGCGGGCGGCTCGCCACATTCCAAGATGATGGGCATAGTTACGCTGGAACGAGGCACGATTGGCAAGCGGATCCATGTCGCCCATTCGGACCTTTGTCAACGCGATGTCGCGGACGTCATCAAGCATGCTCTCGGCGACACCGAGTGCCCACGCCGCATGACCAGCCGCGGTGATCGACATGAGACCCATCTTGAACACCGCGGAACTCCCCCGCTGAGGCTTTCGGTCAAAGAGGCCGATGGTGCGGTACTCGGGAACGAAAAGATCGCTGACGTTGTAATCGAATGAGCCAGTTCCGCGAAGGCCCTGTACGTGCCACCCGTCGGTGAAGTTGATGTCGTCGCGATGGATTACTGCGGCGCGAAGTGCGATCTGCCCGTCCTCATCAACGCCGAAGTTGCCATCGTCGATCGTGAGGAATCCAGCACAGACGAATTCCGAATGTCCCGTTCCCGAACCGAAGTTCCATGCGCCTGAAACCCGGTAGCCGCCTTCGACCTTGATTCCTTGACCGTTGGGGGCGAATTGGCCACCCATCGTCACGCGATCGGAGGATCCAAAGGTTTCGTCGAATCCCTGCTGCGGAAGGTAGGCCGCAACGGCAGCAGCGGAGGGAAGGTTGGCAATACCGATCCAACCGAATGAACCGTCGAGCCAGGCCATGCGCTGCCAGATATCGAGCATCTCGGCGAAGCCGGGCTCACTCCCACCGGCCTCCGCTGGATTCAGGTACGACATGAGACCGGAATCCCACAGCGCATCTACGACAGGCTGCGTCATCGTGCGATTGGATTCACAGGCGTCGGCCTCGGCGGTGATGAGATCAGCCAACGAGTCGACCAGATCGGTTCCGTGTTCCCCCAGAAGTGTCATACGACGATCATTGCCGAAAATCCCCCATCCCAGCGACATCTGGAACCGGAAATTACGGGTTTCGGTGAAGCCTCAGCGATTGGGGCGACCGGCCAAGGTCTGCGCCTCGTCGAAGAGTTCCTGCAGCACCTCTCCCAGGCGGGCGCTCAGTTCCCGCACCGCCCTGCGCGGCACCCTGCCCCCGTCGGTCGGAACATCGGGGACTAACGGCTCGCCGATCACGATGACGACCTTCACTGGGCGGATGAACTTTGATCCCTTTGGCATTGCCCACTCCGTGCCGCCGAGCCCGATTGGGATGATTGACACGCCGGTGCGGCAGGCCACGTAGGCGGGACCATCGAAGAATTCCGTGATGACCGGACCACTCTGCCTTGTGCCTTCCGGAAACATCACGAGCGGTTCGCCTCGATCAACAACAGTCAAACCCGCTTTCAGTGCTTCGCGATCGGCAGAGCCACGCTGCACTGGGAATCCACCCATCGCTGACAGGAACCAACCGAACAATCGTGACGACCACAACGATTCTTTCCCCATGTAGCGCATTCGACGCCGCGTGATGGCGCAGATGACTGCTGCGTCGAGATTCGATCGGTGCACTGGAGACACGATGTAGGCACCTTCCTTCGGAAGGTTCTCGCGCCCGTGAATCTCAATGCGAAACCAGACGAGCATTGCGAAGTGAATTGCACCCCTCACGACGCTGTAGAGCAGATTCTGCCCCCAACTCATCTGCTCGCCCTTCTCGTGCCACGCCGGGACGTGAAGTTCCTCGCGTGCCATCAGAGGCGGCCGAGAATGGCGTCGACGATCTCGGCGACTGACAGATCGCTTGTGTCGATTACCACCGCATCGGATGCCGCACGAAGCGGATCATGGGTTCGGCCCTGATCGAGGGCATCACGCCGAGCCAGATCAGATGCGACCGTCTCGTAGGAAAGGTCCGACACCTCTTTTGATCGTCGAGCGGCGCGGACTTCCGGGTTGGCGTCGAGATACACCTTGAGCGTTGCGTCGGGGAACACCACGGTGCCGATGTCTCGACCCTCCATCACCCCACCGTTGCGCTTTGCGACCCATTCGCGCTGGCGGCGACGCATCTCATCGCGCACTCCCGGATTGGCGGCAACGATGCTGACAGCCCGCGTAACTTCTGGCCCTCGGATTTCGATGCTCGCATCCACTCCGTCAACATTGACGATTCCATTAGGACCAATGATCAGTGAGAGGCCCCGTGAGAGGTTTGCGACGACCTCGGTGTCTTCGGGATCCACCCCTTCTCGCATAGCGGCGAATGCCACTGATCGGTACATGGCGCCCGTGTCGAGATACTCGAGACCCAGTCGCTCGGCAACAGCTTTGGCCACTGTCGACTTGCCGGATCCCGCAGGACCATCAATGGCGATGACTTTTCGTTCTTCGGTCATGTAACGCTCCCAGGGCGGATGAGCTCCAACCGCTCAAAGTAGTCGGGGAAAGTTTTCGCCACGCAGGCTGGATCCTGTATCAGGATCCCTGAAGCGCGCAGCCCTACTAGGGCGAAGCTCATGGCCATCCGATGATCCTCATACGTGTGAATTTCGGCTGACGAGGGAGACGAAGGCACCACCGTAAATCCGTCTGGATCTTCGCTCGCTTCCAAACCCAAACGACGGAGCTCGGTGACAACCGCGGCAATGCGGTCCGTCTCCTTCTGACGTATGAATCCGATGCCGGAGATCCGTGTTGGTGAGTCCACAAAGACGGCGACTGCGGCAAGCGTCTGGGCGGTGTCGGAGATGTCTGAAAAGTCAACATCGATTCCGTGACGAGCTGGACCAGTGACGGTGATCGACACAGGCGACCTGTCGATCTCGCAACCCATGGCCTCGAGCGCATCGACGAAGCCCACATCTCCCTGTATCGAATCGGTACCGAGACCCTCGACAGTGACGGAGCCCCCGCAGATCGCCGCTGCTGCATAGAAATAGGACGCGGCCGATGCATCCGGTTCGATGTTGAATCCAGTACCTGCATACCCGCCCGGTGACACGACAAATGTCGATTCTCTTTCGTCCACGAGCGCTCCGAATGCCGCCATGACCGAGAGAGTCATATCGACATACGGGCGAGACACAAGGGGCGTTGTCATGTCGATCCGCAATCCCTTCGGGAGACACGGACCGACAAGGAGAAGTCCTGACAGGAATTGGCTGGAGACGTCACCAGAGACGCAAATAGTTGGCATCTCTGAATCTGCATTGAGCGTGGGCGTCCTCACGATCACCGGAAGACATCCGTCGTCACCCTCGAAGGACAACTCACTCCCGAGTTCGATGAGGGCGTCGAGCGTGGGGCCGAGCGGTCTTAGTTGCAACGGGAGCGCCCCCGTGAGCCGATAGGGACCTGAGCCGAGGACTAGTGACGCCGCCACGAAGCGGGACGTAGTTCCGGACAAGCGAGCGTCAAGGTCAATGGGACCGTCAAGCGGTCGCCCGCCGAAACCACGGATCTCCACCGCGCAGTTCGTGCGATCAAGTTGCACATGGGCACCGAGATTGGAAATACAGGACAACATCGCCTCCGTGTCGTCGGCAAGAAGGATGCCTTCGATACGAGAGGTCCCCGACGCAAGGGCCGCGCACATGAGCGCTCGATTAGTGAGGCTCTTCGATCCGGGAACATTGACCGACGCTCGCACTGGACCGGTGAACGGTTCCATCGGCAGCGGATCTGCCAGATTGCTCCCCGCGCTCATTGATCGAAGTCGCCATCGAGAAGTCGGAGGACGGGTCGGTATCCGTGCGAGGCGAGTCCGTCGCGAAGTCGAGTTCCCTGCGTCGATTCGACCAACAGAATCACAACACCCTCATCGCCTTCGACGGAGTGCGCGATTTCGATATCGGCGATGCTGACATCTAGTTCAGCCGCAAGCATGGTGATGCCCGCGAGGGCACCCTTCTGATCGGGAACGGGGATTCGGATTTCGGAGAGTTCCTCAGCGCGGGTAAACCGTGAAGGGAGGGCGAGACGAGCAGACCGTGCCTTCGAAAGCAGGTCGACAAGTCCGTCGCGGTCATCGTTCACGATCAACGAACGAACCACACCGAGACCCTCAACAAGGCGATCGAGCTCAACAACAATCGCGTCCTGGTTCTCGGCACAGATATCAGGCCAGATGCCCGGATGCCCCGCAGCAATACGCGTCATATCTCGGAAGCCGCCAGCGGCGAGTCGAAGGAGCCCTCGGTGCTCGTCGGAACGCGCATCAGCGAGACCCATAAGACTCGCTGCCGTCAGGTGCGGTACATGCGAGACCACAGCGACCATCGTGTCGTGACGTTCCGGCGGAAGCGATACGACCTCGGCGCCGAAGTCGACGATGACTCCGCGCAAACGAGCGAAGGCCTCGTCATCCGTTTCTCCAGTTGGCGTGAGCACCCACGTTCGACCTTCAAAGAGATCGGCTCGGGCTCCCGCGACACCGTCGAGTTCGCTACCTGCCATCGGATGACCACCGATGTATCGAGGATTCATCATGAGCGGAGCGAGCTGTGACTTCACACTCCCGGCGTCGGTGACGAGACCTTCTGTTTCGTGAAGAGCACGCTCCACTTCGGCGCCTATCGCTCCCACAGGGGTTGCGACGAACGTCAGGTCGACGCTCAGGGGTCCGTCGTCCGCAGTCGCGTCAATCACCCCGAGTTCGAGTGCTGCGACGAGATTCGTTTGGTCGAGGTCCCGACCGAGCACGCGCCAGCCGCGGGACTTAAGCGCCAGACCGATAGAACCGCCGATAAGACCGACGCCGACTACCAGCGCGGTCCCCGGTGATGAGGATTCAAGATCCGTGCCCGAGTTGCTCGACGCTGTCATTCGGGCAGATCGTCGCGGAGGCCGCTGGCGCCCTCCAGATAGACATGTCGAAGTTCGGAGCGGGAAAGCGATGTGTTCAGGTGCATCAGAACCCGAATGCAGAGCGGAGTCGAGCCGACGATGTCGAGTTCTCTGGCGCAAATAAGCGGAATGTCGCCGAAACCAATGTCGCGAGCCGCAGCGGCGGGGAAGATTGAATGAATGTCATCGGTCGCGGTGAACAGGACGCTGATGATGTCATCGTGATCAATGCCGTTGCGATCGACCATTTCCTGAAGTAGCGCAACGGTCCGCGCTCGAACCTGATCGGCCTCATCTGATTCGACAGTGGTTGCACCACGGAGGGCGCGTACGGCGGTAGTCACAAATGCCGATACTAGGGGCGGGGCCGCTGGCCCTTAGGTGTTGTTTTCTCGGATTCCGGCGTTGCCGCCCGCTCGAGAGCCCGCAATTCCTTGCCGGTTAGTTCCCGCCACTCCCCCGGCTTGAGCTTTCGATCCGCGATCGGACCAATACGGGTGCGCACAAGTCGGCGTACAGGATGGCCAATCGCCTCGCACATGCGGCGAATCTGACGATTGCGACCCTCATGGATCGTGAGCTTGATGATCGACGGGGCCACGAGCGCCGCCTGCGCCGGAGCGGTTACGCCGTCTTCGAGTAACACCCCATCGCGGAGTGCACGGATCTCGCCTCGGGTCGGCTCGCCGTCCACATGGACGATGTATTCCTTATCGACTCCGAAAGATGGATGCGTCAGACGATGGGTCAACGCTCCGTCATTGGTGAGAAGCAGAAGGCCTTCAGTGTCCATGTCGAGGCGTCCAACGGGGAACACTCGGGGCTCCTCGGGTACAAGCGAAAGCACGGTCGGACGACCCTGCGGATCATCGGCGGTGGTGATGATCCCAACTGGCTTGTTGAGGATGTAGTGGACGAGGCCCGGCTTCACCGCCAGCGGCGTTCCGTCGAGCGCGATCACATCGTCGTCAGGTTTCACCCGTCGGCCTAGAACGGCAACTTCGCCATTGACCGTAATCCGACCATCAAAAATCAAGTCTTCGCAGATACGACGGCTACCGATGCCGACACGAGCAAGCACCTTCTGCAAACGCTCACCGTCACTCAATTCAACGCCGGTCAAGCTGACTGGTCTCCATCAAGGAGGTCGCCGAGCGATGGACGATCGTCAGCTGACGATTCACTAGCGGCAAGCGTGGGGTCGATCACAACTTCAACACGCAGGCCGTGCTCGAGCGCTTCCACAACATCAGCTCCAGGGACGAAATCTGCGATGGCCGGAAGGTCCGACAGTGAGTCGATACCCATGCGCTCAAGGAAGGCTGGTGTGGTGCCAAAAAGCACCGCCTGCCCGGGGCCGGGATCGCGGGCGACTTCTCCGATGTACCCGCGCTGTTCGATCGTCCGGACGACGCCGTCAACGCTTACGCCGCGGATCGCCGCAATCTGAGCACGGCTGATCGGTTGCTTGTACGCGACGATCGCAAGTGTTTCGAGAGCAGCGGCCGAAAGCTTCGCCGACTGGCCATCGAGGACGAATCGTTCCACGTACGGCGACTGATCAGGATGGCTCTGATAACGCCATCCACCGGCGACGCGCACAAGTTGGAAGCCGCGTACCTGCTGCGCGTATTCAGCCGCGAGCTCGACGAGAAGGGCGTCGACCTTGTCGACGTTCAGTTCAGTGAGCTCGGCGAGCATCTCGGATTCGAGCGGCGAATCCGCCACCATCACTATTGCTTCGAGAGCGCGTTTCATTTCAGCGGACATAATTGTTTCCTCAGCCCTCGTAGGAGTCGACGCCGGCGAGATCGGCGGGGTCGAAGGTCGGAGAGCCGACCCAAATGATTTCAATATCCCCGAACGCACGAGGCTGATCGAGTTCGATATAGCCCTGCTTGAACAATTCGAGGACGGCCAAGAATCGAATCACGATCTCGAGCCGCTCGACCAGTGACCCAGTGAGGCGTCGGAACGTCACCCTGCCCATACGGGGGAGCTCGTCGATCAGCTCCTCGCATGCCTCAGTGACGCTGACCCTGACGTTGTGGATGTGGTCGATGCTCACGACCGGCTTGGGTCGCGGCGTCATTGCCCTCAGATACGCCGACTTGATGTCCTGAAGATCGATGCCAACGAGCAAGTCCGGAGCCATCTCCATGAACCGCTCGTCGAGACCAGCACGACGAGGCGCAGACAACACTGCTGTGTCGAACAGAGCTCCGAGAACCTGCGCTGCATCCTTGAACGTCTTGCAATCGAGAAGTCGCGCAATAAGGAGGTCCCGCTCCTCCCACAGCGCGAACTCATCGTCGAGATCGATGTCGGCGTCCTCAGGCAGAAGTCGCTTGCACTTCAGTTCGACGAGAGTCGCCGCAATCAGAAGAAATTCAGTGGTGATATCGAGATCGAGCTCGTCCATCTTCTCGATCTCAACGAGATAGGCGTCAACGATCCGAGCGAGGGAGATCTCGTAGAGATCCACCTGCTCGCGCAGAATCAGATGGAGAAGGAGGTCGAAGGGCCCCTCATAGATCGGCGTTTGAACCTCGTATGCCACGGCCTCACGATAGGGCCCATGGCGACCCACCCGCGCAACGCTCCGGCGGAGCCTGCCGGGCCACCCGAGCATCACGCCGCGGGATCAGATGGCATCTACGATCGGACCCTATGACGAGAGTGTTTTCGGGGATCAAACCCACCGGACCGGTCCAGCTGGGGAACCTTCTCGGCGCACTGCGCTACTGGGTCACCGATCAGGCCGAAGCCGACACGATCTTCTGCGTGGTCGATCTTCACGCCCTAACCGTCCCCCAGGATCCTGCCGAACTCAGGGCCCGCACACTCGAGCTCGCCCAGCTACTACTCGCCATCGGAATCGATCCGGCTGAGTCAACCTTGTTCGTTCAGAGCCATGTGCCCGAGCACACGGAACTTTCATGGGTGCTCGAGTGCACTGCTTCGTTCGGCGAACTGCGGCGTATGACCCAGTTCAAAGACAAGAGCGACAACGCCGATTTCGTCTCGGCGGGGCTCTTCACCTATCCAGCGCTGATGGCTGCTGACATTCTCTTGTATGACACGAATCGAGTTCCTGTTGGAGACGACCAACGTCAGCATCTAGAGCTGTCTCGCGACCTTGCGATTCGCTTTAATCACCGATACGGAGACACATTCGTCGTACCTGAAGCATCGATCCCGAAAATCGGCGCCCGCGTGATGGATCTGCAGGAACCCACCCGGAAGATGTCGAAGTCAGAAGACTCACCCCAGGGAACGATTCTCGTACTCGAGGATCTCGACGCTGTGGCCAAAAAGATCAAGCGGGCCGTCACCGACACCGAGACTGATGTCCGGTTCGACCCGGAGGCCAAGCCAGGAGTTTCCAATCTCCTCTCGATACTGAGCGCATGTACTGGCGACGAACCGCACGCGATTGCTGAACGCTTTGAGCGCTACGGCGATCTCAAATCAGCGTGTGCGGAGGCCGTTGTCGAGACGCTGCGTCCAATACAGCAGCGCTTCGCCGAACTCTCCGCAGATCCAACCGGAACCGCGGAGATCCTGGCTGCCGGTGCCGAGAAAGCCCGATCGATCGCCGGACCTGTTCTCAAACGGGCACGGGCCAACCTCGGGCTACTTACCCAAGGCTGACCCGAACCGTTCGTCTCTGTCTGTTCGGACTGGTTCAGTCCAACGTCAGGGAGCCATCGTCCCGCCATCGGGGAATCCCGACGGCGTGTGGCGTCCTGCACATGCGTGCTCGAAAAGTCCGAAGCCTTCTTGGCCATTAACTCGCGCCCGACCTACGTGGTCAAGCATTCCGTACTGCGTGGCAATGAGGTTGGCCGGATCGTTGAGATCGTAAACAGCACCCTCAATCCAGTCACGACCGCGCCACACACCGTGGGTCCATTGCGGATCCGGGCCGTAACCGCAGCCGGCAGACAGCGCCACGTGGCCAAGGCACTCGATCTCAACAACGAGCGGAGTGCCATCGGTCTCATACGCAGTGATCGTTGCACTCTCGGGAATGCGTGTTCCGCTGCGATAGTTGATGTCGTACTTCGGGTAGCCGAGTGTCTCGACTCCGCGTCCCGACTCGGCGGGCCACACTCGAAGTGCGTCATTCAACGTGCGATGACCATCGGCGCTTTCCTGCGCGATGAACACAAGCGAGAAGTCCTCGAAACGGAGCGGTACGTAGCACCACCAGAAACCACCGTTTACGGCGGGTTCAGCTGCCGCGCGTCCTGCCGGTTCAGGTTCGCCGACGGGACGGATCCCCCATGAACGGTCACGGGTGCCGACCCACTTATCTGGCGTGACATCGAAGGTCTCGCCATCAACACGAATCGAACCTTCCCATGTGCCGACCTGAGCGAAACGCTGGGCGTCGAGCATGACCTTCGCACCCGCACGCATGAGATGCGGTGATTCATCAACAGCGGGGAATGATCCGCGCCAGTGAAGATCAAGACCGACTCCGTATTCGTCAGAGTCACAGGTGATCCGCAGTTCCTTCAAGGGGTCGAGGATCTCAAGCTTGTACGGACCGACCTTTTGGTTCATGCGATCTTCGCCGAGAGCATCGGACATCCGGACCGTGAACTGCTTGTCGCCACGACGGACGCAAGCAAACGCATCGGTTACGCCAATGTTCGGGTACTGACCAAGTCCGGTAATGAGAAAAACCTCGCCCGTACGGTCGTGTGCGTTCAGATAGCAGCGGTCGTAAAAGTTGCGATCGCTGCTCGCCGCGTACGCCAATGAGTAGGGCGCCTGATGGAGCGGGTATTCGTCTGCGGGAATCGGTGGCACTGGTCAATCCTCCAAGGATCATCGTCGTAGCGGGCTAAAGAACCTTAGAAGCTCGACGCGCTCGTTGGTGACGACGCCAGCGCAGTTCCCGATCGACGGTTAGGGCCGTCTCCGGGGGTGGAGTATCATCGCCAATCTTCGGGCGATTAGCTCAGTTGGCTAGAGCACTGCCTTCACACGGCAGGGGTCGCTGGTTCGAGTCCAGTATCGCCCACCAAAAACACCAACGAGGGACTGGCTTCGCGCCGGTCCCTCGTTTGTTTGTCGCTCGCAGTAGCTACATAGGAGCGAGCGACAACAGAGAAGGCCCGTGTCGAGTTCTGCTCGATGCGGGCCTTCTCTGCTTTGTCTACGATTCACTCATGGCGAAAAATTTGGCGGGAGTCCTAGCGGTTTCGATAGCGGCGTTGCTCTTCGCTGGGTGCGGCGGTGGCGAGAGTAAATGGACCGATAGCAAATGCAAAGAAATCGGCGAGAAGTTGGGGTTTGGTAGCGAGCCATGGGAAGGCTCCGGAGTAAAGACGAAGGCGATTGGATTCAAGCGAGTTGCGTCGGAGTCAGTAGAAGATTTCGATAAGAGACAAAAATGGGAAGATGACCACCCGGGAATTTTTGAAGAGTGGGCGGAGAACTGCGACTAGTTCAGCGTCTCCGGCGGTAGTCCGTAGCCGGTGGCTCGCAGGATTTTCTCTAGTTGTCTCGTCGTGAATTCGGTGCCGTAGTTGCCAGTGACGACATCACGCGCAGCGCCCGCAACATCTTCCATTGCCTACAATTTCCGCATGGCGAAGACTATGGCGGGTGTCCTAGCGGTTTCGATTGCGGCGTTGCTTTTCGCTGGGTGCGGAGGTCGTCAAGCGTCCAAATGGGAAGCAACAACGCAAACATCAATTTTTGTGTCTAAGCCGCCACTACCGCCAGAGGCCTTTCAATCGACACCGACGTCAGCAGCACCCAGTTGCACGACCTTGAGGATGAAGGTCAACGATCTCAGAAATTCGCAATTAAGTGCAGAGGCGGGAATGTTCCTTGCAAAGAATCAACTGGAGATGCAACAACAATCTGATAGGTACGAGTCTTTCGACGTATTGATTACGGAACGATTGCGCGAAATGGATTCCCAAGGTTGCGACCGTCCTACCCTCTACTGATTGCTAAGTATCGACCTCCAACGCTCGGCTATTCGGCCCGCGCGGTCTCAACCACTTCCCGCCCCTATGTGATCCTCACGGACTTCAGCGCGTCGGCTGAATAGAGGTAGGCGGACTCGCGTCCAACATCCGTCCAACACTTCCGAACATTTCGCCGTCTTTCGCCATTTCTCTCTTGTCCCTCTTTCCTTACTCACTTACGGGATCGGAGAGAATGCGAGAGAAAGCGACAGACCACGAAACATCTTCCATGTATTCACACGGCAGGGGTCGCTGGTTCGAGTCCAGTATCGCCCACCAAAAACACCAACGAGGGAGCGGGACAAGAGTTCCGCTCCCCTAGGCTCGACGCGTGCACAC
Source organism: Acidimicrobiales bacterium (assembly GCA_044239895.1). Taxonomy (GTDB): domain Bacteria; phylum Actinomycetota; class Acidimicrobiia; order Acidimicrobiales; family Acidimicrobilacustridaceae; genus Acidimicrobilacustris. Next base: position 480,164 of record JBIIAM010000002.1, read on the forward strand.
TATTTCTCAGTGGTTTCGATCGGTGATCTCCACCAACTTCGATCGTTTCGAGCATGTGCGCCCCATCCGCACCGCTTTGGTGATTTTGGTTGTGCTTGTCTTTGCGTTCGAGCACCGAGACGCTAAGGCCGCATTGCCGCTCGGCATCGGGATGCTCTTTGCCGCTCTAGCCGATCATGGTGTTTCGTTTAGGCGACGCATGACCTCGATGATTGGGGCCAGTGTCGCATTCACGCTCGGGACACTCATCGGATCTGTTGTCTCTGCGAACCCGATTCTGCACATCGCTATTGCTGGTCTTGTCGCTGCGGTTTGCGGTCTCGTGGGCGTTGCCGGCGTTCCCTCGATGACTGCCGGTGTCTACACCTTGGTCACCTTCACGATCTTCGCCGGATCACCCATTGACCTACTCGACACCAGAACGAACACACAGTTAATGGCGGTCGGCGCCTGCCTCATGATGGCGTCGGTTCTCATCGAGTTCGGATTTCGCCTGATCTTCAAGCGGGTGCCGCATGCGATCGGCGAGATGCCGACCGAGTCCTTCTGGGCCCGATCGAAAATTCACCTCCATTTGTCCGACCAATTCGTCCTGCACAGCATTCGTCTCAGCGGCGTGATCATGGTGGCGACAATTCTTGAAGAACTGATGGATCTCCCGCACGCGTACTGGATCCCCATGACTGTTGCCTGGATATCTCGACCGGATCGCGATGGCACTGTCGAGAAGGTCACACTTCGTGTCGTCGGCACCCTGATCGGAGTGGCAGTCGCTGGGACCATCCTCTCCCTCACTCCGGCCACCAGAGCGGAATCAATTGTGTTGATCGCCTTAGGGGCCTATCTCCTGCTGTCCTTCCTCACCCTCAATTACGCATTCGCCGTAACAGGGATCACCATCTTTGTCTTCTTTCTCTTCCACGAGGTCGGATACCCGCTGGATGGTGCGATCAGGGCCAGAGTGATCTCCACGTTCATCGCCGCCGCCTTGGTGCTTATCGCCATCCGCATTGGGTCTCGCTCAAACGTGAACGACGCCGACTATCGACTCGAACGTTCGGACCTTGACGATTCAAGTAGTGCGCTCGAGAGTTGATTTCACGGTCTGAATTGATGGGCTAGGCACTCAACCCCGCAAGCGGGCTTTGAGTTCAACCAGCACTTCAGCTCCGAGGAGTTCTCCGAGCTCGTCGGAAAGCGATTCGATCACAGGCCCCTCGCCCACATAGGCCCGATCTCCTTCGGTACAGCACCACGCCATGGTGTCGCCCTCATCACCCCAATCAGCGCGCGACCAACGTCTGACCGTTGCCTGCTCTGTCGTCGATGATGTCTCCACCCAATCGACCTTCACAGGCAACTGCCAACAGACCGACGGCTTCCACTCGTGCGGGGATTCTCCTGCGGCAACGGCGGCGAGGTGAAGGGCGCACCCGGCGCCGCCATCGAAACCCGGTCGGTTTAGGAAGATGCACGCTCCGTCGACGACACGCGTGTTGTCACGCTTGTCGTTGCTGAACACTCCCCCAACAACAGCCTCCTCGTGAAACTCAAACAGTTTGGGTTCGATCATCGCGGCGAACGCGCTGACCATACGCGCCTCATCCTCGCCGTCCATATGCGCCCCCACTGAGCAGCACCCTTGCTGCAGTTCTTCCGTCGGTTCCTTATCGATTCCGAGGCATCCCCGTCCCCAGATACAGGTCCAATTCGATTTCAGAAACGCGCTGTCGAACTTCCAAGTGACTTCGCCGGCAACGATCGTGAGGTTGTCCGGGTTCTCGGCGTCGAACGGTTCCGGTTCCATCAAGCGATCGTAATCGCAGGCCGCAACAGGATTTCGCTGCTCGTCACGGTGCGCGTTGCATCCAGACCCGAGACCTCACCCGTCGGAAGAAGTCCGGTAATCGCCGAATCCGGAGTCGCGCTTGGTAAGTGCAGCGGTCAGCCCGCCAGGCTTGTCCTTCTCATTCATGAAGGCCTGGAAGGTCTCAGTTCCCATCGTCAGGGCGCACAACTCAGTCCCCTGCCGAATGGCGGTTGGGAAACCCATCACGGCCATGCCGCGGTGCACGGTGCGTTTGTTGATCTGAAGAATGTCGGCAGGGATGAGAGCGATCCTCTTCGCAATATCGAGCACGCGCTCTTCGAGTTCAGCAGCCGGATACGAACGCGTTGCGAAGCCGGCGCGGGCCGCTTCTTCTCCAGTGATTGAGTCACCCGTCAACATGAGCTCCATCCCGAGTCGCGGGCCGAGGAGCCATGCATGCCACTGCATGTCGGGAGTCCCGAATCTGACGGCCGGGTAACCGATCTTTGCATCGTCGGCGACATAAACGAGATCGCAACCCGTAGCGAGTTCTGTCGCTCCGGCAAGACAGTAACTATGGACCTGAGCAATCACGGGCTTTGCGAGATCCCAGATACTCATCCAAGTTTCCGTCACCTCACGCGGGTAGCTACCAAGCCCATCGGCCGATTGGTACGCAGGCGGCTCGTCGTCAACGGCGCCTCCGGTGAGGTCGTAACCGGCAGAGAAACACTTGCCTGCGCCACGGATGATCGTGACTCTCGCGGTCTCATCGGCATCATGTTCGCGAAGGGCGGTGATGATCTCGCGGCGCATTGTCGCGCCAAGGGGATTCCGCTTGTCTGGGTTATTGAGCGTGATTCGACGGATACCCGGCGCTGGTTCGTCAACGAGAATCTGCTTGTACTCCATTAGTCCCCCCGGACGTTCGAGCCGGAAACTTCCAGCGGCGTGATGATGGCACGAAACCGATTCGATCGCATCGTTCGACCCATTGCCTGTATGGATTGGACTGAACGATCCTTCGACAGTGAACGGAACCGTGCGAATCGAATCAGATGTCAGTGGTGTGATCCGGCTGGTGAAGACCGGCGTGGGCCCAGCCGCAAATGCGATACGCGCCGAAGCGGCAGTCCTCAACCGAGTTCGCGGACCGGGAGTGGTGGCGATCGTCGCAACTTCCGAAATTCCGGATGGCTTTGAGTTTGCGACGGCGTGGATCGGTTACCGATCGCTTTCCGAAATCAGACGACCCACCTCGGCCAACAAGGCCGCTGGGTTCTGTCTCGCCATCGGGACCACATTGCAACGAGTCCACAACGCCGGAGCAGCGCACAACCGCCTCGGTCCCTCCCGTGTGCTTCTCGACGAGGCGGGCCGGCCAACAATCTGCGGTTTTCGCAGCGCATCGACCAATTGTCGCGGTTTTGGGCACGACGTTGCGGCGTTGGTTGACCTCACTCTCTGGTTGCTCGACACCTCCGATCCTTCAGTGGCTACAAGGAATGGGACCCGTACTGATCACCGATGGCGTCGACGACGACTGCTCGCCTATTTGCGCTCGTTGGCCGATCGCTCTGACGAAAAGATGCCGCCCCTCGAGGAGATCCTTGAGATGGTGAGGAATCTGGTTCCCAACGCAACCCTCGGACTCGGCGCCGACGCCGACGCTGAGGCCAAGGCCAAGGCTGAAGCAGGAACAAAGCCGGAGCCAACTGTGACACGAGAGCGCGCAACAAAGTCCGATCGCTCGCGGCGGCGCCGGCGGGCCACGCTCGTCGTTGTCTGCTTGACAATCATCGGGGGGTACGCCACCTTCGGCACTCAGATCCAACCCGAATCCGCAGCAATCGTCGAATCCCAAATCACCGCTGCAGCTGAGGCCCCGATCGTGAGCATCGGAGTATCTCGCTATCGCGTCGGGCGATCCGGGGACATCGCCATTCCGCTCGCTCCGGATTGCAAGGATCAAATGAGTATCTACCTGCTCCGGCCGGAGGCAGGAACCCTCTTTGTGTTCGATTCAATGGCCACGTTAGGAGTCGACACGTATCCAACAACGCGGACTCCAGTGACCGGCGTTGCGGCTATCGAGGCCGACATAGATCCGTTCACGGGCTGTGACGCGCTCGCCATCACGTTCGCTGATGGCCATCGAGAACACTTCACGCAACTGGAGACACCATGAGCCACCTGCTGCCAATTTCGGCCGTGCGCAAACTTGAGCAGATTGCCGAGATGCTCGCCATCCGATTCGCGACACCTGAATCTGCAGCGTTCGCGGGCGCTGTGGCCATGTGTCTGCTCCTGTTCACATCGACTGCGCTCGTATTTCTCCGCGGAGCTTTAGTCCGGCTCGTCCTCCCAAGTGTCCCCGTGAGACCGCGCCAGACCCTGGCCAGGGTGCCAGGGCCTCCAACGCTCCGAGCCGCCTTTGCTCTCCTCAGTGGATTCGTCGCACTCACTCCCCAAGTATTTGCGTCGGCGCAGACGGCGACAGAAATATCCGAGGAGGATGTTCCCTCAATGCGTCTTCTCGAAACACTCGAAGACGCGGACCTCACTCCACGCCCGTCGTTGCCGGTCGACACTGTTCCCGTTCCTTCTACGCTCCTGCTGTCTGACGAAGAGTCCCAAGTACGGCCACCAACGCATAGCAATCTCTTACCCGAGTTCGGGATCGCCATTGCCATTCCGACGCCACTGGTCGCGCCGGCGACATGGACGGTGGAGGCCGGAGACTGCCTCTGGAACATCGCGAAGGCTGTTCGAACACAACAACTGTCCCGTCCCGCCACGGAACCGGAGATCCTCGAGTATCTCAACAGGGTGGTCGATGCGAACCGACATGTCCTTGTTGATCCCGGCCGACCTGACTTGATCTATTCGGGCCAAGAGTTCCTCGTACCCGAAGGTTGAACTCACCAGTCTGCTCAGCGCAAACGGACCGCTACCTCGTTAGCAAGAAGGCGCCCGTCAACCGTTAGATGCAAGCGACCTCCAGCTTCCTCAAGTAGGGGCTCAAGTAAAGCCCGGTCTTCGTCGGATAACGCATCAACTGGTACGCCAACATTTGTTCGGAGGGCGAGACGCAATCCTTCAACATGACGATGCTGTGGATCAAGCAATTCAAACGAAGCTTCAGTTGACTCTCCGGCCGCCACCGTTTCGATGTAGCGGTCTGGAGTTCGGACATTCCACCAACGCCGACCCTGACGGTGTGAATGAGCAGCACAACCAAAACCGAGATAATCACCCTGCGCCCAGTACAACTCGTTGTGCCGACACTCGTCGCCAGGGACCGCCCAATTGGAGATCTCGTAGTTAAGGAGTCCCGCGTTCCGTAAACGCTCCTCAGCAGCGAGGTACTTGTCGGCCTGATCATCGTCATCGGGATGACGGGCCGGATCAGATGCCAACGGGGTGCCGGGCTCAATCGTCAACGCGTAGGCACTCACATGGGTCGGCGCAAGCGCAATCACCGCGTCGAGTGTCTGGCACCAGTCATCGAGCGACTCTCCCGCACCTCCATAAATAAGATCAAGATTGAGCTTTACGAAGCCCGCCTGCCGAGCGAACCCAACGGCCCGAGCCACCGACGCAGGGTCGTGAGTCCTTCCAAGTGCCTCCAGCACATGTGGAACCATCGACTGAACCCCAAACGAGACCCGATTAACCCCGCCAGCAAAATAGATCTCGGCCAGTTCAGCCGTGACCGTGTCGGGATTGCACTCAACCGTCACCTCCGCTTCCGGAGAGAGCGGGATTCGATCCAGTATTCGCATGAGCAATTCACCCGGGATCAACGAAGGCGTACCCCCGCCGAAAAAGACGGAGGTGGCCGTGACCAAATCCCCAGACGCGACAGCTCGTTCAAGCTCCAGACATACCGCGTCGACGTACTCCTCGATCAGGTGGTCCCGATCAGTCCAAGTGGCAAAGGCGCAATAGTCGCATCGGCGCGAGCAGAAGGGAATGTGGACGTAAACGCCGAAATCTGTCGACTCATCTCCCCCGCTCATGACGGCGAGACTCCGGGCTCAACAATCCTTGAACGCAGAGCAACCATCAATGCGGCACCGGCGATCGCAGCGGTCTCGGCGCGGAGCACTGTTGGTCCCAAACCAATCGATGCCGGAATTGCCATCACTTCCCGCTCGGACCAACCACCCTCAGGGCCGATTGCAAGAGATGTCGGAACAGCCAAATCGGCCACTCCTTGGTGAATCTCGCGGCGATCAGCTCGAACGAATCCCCGAGAAGGAAGTGAATCAAAATCGCATACCGCCTCCACCACCGGAAGACGAACGCGACGCGATTGCATGCTCGCCTCTCGCGCTACCTTCACCAGTCGCTCGTGATTGCGCGACGCTTTCGAATCGTCCCAACGCACAACAGAGCGGTCGGCGATATACGGGATGATCACGTCGATACCGAGTTCGGTGAGTTTCTGAACAACTAGTTCCGGACGCTCACCCTTAACCAACGCGAACGCCACGGCAAGTGACGGATCCGGTGCAGTATCGAACTTCGTGTCAGTCGCAATTTCGAGGTCATCGCCGAATCGGCACCAGCGCCACGAACCTGCACCATCGGTCACGGAAAGGAGGTCACCCGACCGAATACGTCGGACCTTGGCCAGATGATGCCGATCCTCGGGCGTTAGAACCGGCGTCGCGATGTCGGTCACGAAGACATGCGGAGCCGTACCGCCCGGCGCCTCAGGAAAATCCTGCATTGCTATTTGAATGCCGAGCGGAGCTTCGACATCAACCCATGCTCGGGCGGGTCGATTGGTTCACCACGGAGTTCAGCAAGTTTGGTCAGAAGTGCAAGCTCAGCATCCGAGGTGGGCTCGGGCGTATCGACCTGAATCTTGAGAAGCAGATCGCCCCGGCCGCGCCCTTGAAGATGCGGAACGCCCTTCTGACGGAGGCGGATGACCTGACCGGACTGCGTTCCCGGGTCGACCGGAATGATCTCTTCACCGTCGAGAGTCTCGAAGGCAATCTGGGCGCCGAGGGCGGCCTGTGTCATCGGAATGTGGAATTCGTGTACGAGATCATCGTTGTGGCGGACGAAACGCTCGTGCGGCGCGACCCTTATATGTACGTAAAGGTCGCCGGCGGCACCTTGGCGCTGGCCAACCGCACCTCGGCCGGTGAGACGAAGGGTCGCTCCGGTGTCGACGCCGGCCGGAACATCGACGGTGTACGAGGCTTCCTCGATACGCCGGCCCTCGCCACTACATGACGTACACGGCTTGGCGATGATGGAGCCGAATCCGCTACACCGGCCGCACGGGCCCGCGGTGACCATCTGTCCAAGTATCGATTGGCGCACTCGACGAACCTGACCGGCACCGTTGCACTCGGGACAGGTGGCCGGCGCCGATCCTGCGTCGGCTCCGGAACCGTTGCAATCGTCGCAAGCAACAGCTGTGCGAACAGAAACGGGCGCTTCGGTGCCGAATACGGCCTCATCGAATTCAAGTTCAAGAACTACTTCGAGATCGGCGCCGCGCGGCGGGCCCGTCGAACCTTGTGAGGTGCCACCGAACGGACTCGAGCCGTTGAAGAACATGTCGAAAATGTCGCCAAAACCGCCGCCACCGTCGAAGGGCGAACCAGCTTGTGCTCCGGATGCGCCGTAACGGTCGTACTGCTGACGGCGCTGCGGGTCCGAGAGCGTTTCGTACGCGACAGCCACTTCCTTGAAGCGCGCCTCAGCAGCCGGATCATCGGGATTGGCGTCAGGATGAAACTGGCGCGCGAGTTGCCGATACGCCCGCTTGATCTCATCGGGTGCCGCGCTGCGCGACACTCCGAGCAGTTCGTAATAATCGCTCATCAGCCTTCGCTCAACCTTTTACCGAGACGATCAGCAACAACAGCAACTGCAGAAAGTGCCTGGTCATAGTGCATGCGTGTCGGACCGAGCACCCCGATCGAACCCGCATTCTCGCCATCCACGACATAGGGCGCCACCACAAGTGAACAATCAGAAAGCGCTTCGTTGCCTGTCTCACGCCCGATGGCAACCGACAGACCTCTATCGAGAACGTTCTCGATCAGGCTTACGACGACGAGCTGCTGTTCGAGTATCCGGAGAATCTCGCTGACGGTCGCAACCGCATCGAAGGAAGCGACCATCTCGGACGTACCCCCAATGAACACGTGATCATCCTGACGATGTTCCACCCGCAACGATGCAACCGTGAGAGCGACGATTTCGCGCACTGGGGCAGATTCAACGAGCGAAATCGCATCATCGAGGCTTGGCGAACCGGCGGAAGCGAGACCCTGACCGACGAGTAGTGCAGAAATACGTTGACTGGCTGTCGCGACATGAGCCTCGTCGACATCGTGAAGAAGATCGATCGAATGCTTTTCAATCGCGCCGTTGGAAAGGACGAGAACGACGAGGATCAGGCGCGGCGCCAGCACCACGATCTGTATCGACTTGATGGTGGCGACCTCGTGAGGCGGACCAACCACAACAGCGGTGTAACGGGTCAGGCCGGAAAGCAGATGTGTCGTGTCCGCCAGCATCTGCTCGAGTTCGCCGTGTGTCTGTGAAAAGAACGACCGCACCTGTTGCGATTCGGAGGCACCGAGGCGACCGGGCCCACCGAGTTGGTCGACGAAGAAGCGGTAACCCTTCTCAGTGGGGACCCGACCAGCACTTGTGTGGGGCTGGGCGAGATACCCGTCAGCCTCAAGCGCGGCCATGTCATTACGAATGGTCGCCGACGAAACGGTGACCTCAGGAACTGTCGCCACATGCCCTGAGCCCACAGGTAGAGCCGTTTCGATGTACTCGGTAACCACCGCCCTAAGGATGATGGCCTTTCGTTCATCGAGCATAAGAACCTGCGAATCGATCCTGGACAATCGGAAACCCCTGCGGGACTCGGGTCATGTTACCCGTGGAGGCTCGGATTGGCAGACTGCAGGGGCGAGTGCCAGCCGTGTTTGGGGTCAATCGTCGAGGCGCAAAGCCGAAACGAAAGCCTCCTGAGGCACTTCGACCCGACCAATGTTCTTCATGCGCTTCTTACCGGCCTTCTGCTTCTCAAGAAGTTTGTTCTTCCGGCTGATGTCGCCGCCATAACACTTGGCCAGAACATCCTTGCGCTTCGCCTTCACGGTCTCGCGGGCGATGATTCGTCCGCCGATGGCCGCCTGAATCGGCACATCAAACAGTTGCCGGGGAATCAGTTCCTTCAACTTCTCGGTCATCCGCAGGCCGTAGCTATAGGCCTTGTCCTTATGCACGATCATGCTGAACGCATCGACCGGAACAGCGTTGAGGAGAATGTCGACCTTGACGAGCGCTGAGCTTCGGTATCCGGCTGGTTCGTAGTCGAGACTGGCGTAGCCCTGCGTCCGGCTCTTCATCTGATCGAAGAAGTCGGTAACCACCTCAGCTAGTGGCAACTCGTAAACCAGCTCCATTCGCTCGGGCGAGAGGTATTCGATCTTGATCATTTCGCCACGACGCGCCTGACAGAGTTCCATCAACGTGCCGGTATAAGCCGTGGGCGTCAGGATCGTGGCCCGCAGGAACGGTTCCTCTACGAGCGAGACCTCGGTAGATGTAGGCAGTTCACTCGGATTGTCGATCGTGATGATCTCGCCGTTTTCCTTGTGCACGATGTACTGAACTGAGGGCGCAGTAGCGATGAGCGACAGATTGAATTCGCGTTCGAGACGCTCACGCACGATTTCCATATGCAACAGCCCAAGAAAGCCGCAACGGAAACCGAAGCCAAGAGCGCCCGAACTTTCCGGCTGGAAGGTGTAGCTCGAATCGTTCAGTCGAAGCTTGTCGAGAGCTTCGCGGAGCGAGGTGAATTCGTCCCCGTCGATTGGGTAAAGACCGCAGAACACCATTGGCTTCGGTTCGAGATAGCCCTCAAGAGCGGGAGCGGGATGGGCTGGCGTCGTGATGGTCTCGCCTGATCGGGCCTCACCGACATCCTTGATCCCTGCGATGAGATAGCCCACTTCCCCAGCGCCAAGCGAGGCGATAGGTGTCGGATCGGGCCGCCGGACGCCGACCTCTTCAGCGCCATAGACCGAACCGGCTTGGACGAACTTGATTCGCTCCCCTGTCCGCAGGGTGCCGTTCATGATCCGCACCGACGAAACAACACCGCGGTACTGGTCGAAATGGGAATCGAAGATGAGCCCTTGAAGTGTGGCGTCAGGATCACCCTCCGGAGCCGGGATTCGTTCGACGACCGCATCGAGCAGTTCCGCGACGCCTTCACCCGTCTTGGCGCTGACGCGCAGGATCTCATTGGCCGGAATACCGAGCACCTTTTCGATCTCGGCGGCGTAGCGATCCGGTTCGGCGGCAGGGAGATCAATCTTGTTTAACGCGGCGACGATCTCGAGGTTGTTCTCGAGGGCCAGGTAACAGTTCGCAAGGGTTTGGGCCTCGATGCCCTGTGCCGCATCCACCAGCAGAATCGCGCCTTCACAAGCAGCAAGAGACCGGCTGACCTCGTACCCGAAATCGACGTGGCCGGGCGTGTCGATCAGATGGAGGATGTGATCCCGATAATCGAGACGAACGCTCTGCAACTTGATGGTGATCCCACGTTCCCGCTCAATATCCATCGAATCGAGGTACTGGGCCCGCATATCCCGGGGATCGACCGCGCCGCATAGCTCGAGCATGCGGTCCGCCAGGGTGGACTTGCCATGATCGATATGGGCAATAATGCACAAGTTGCGGAAGCGATCGAGCGAAGCCACGAGAGGGCAGAATTCCTTGGGTCTGGGGGTCAGAAGATCCTAGTTGCCCCTCTGCTTGAACCCACACCTGTACCTGCTGCCACCAAGGGGCTATGCTCGCAGGTCCGTGTGTGATGGCTTTTTGGCCAATCTGCTCACCCCCCGTTTCATCCACATTCGTTTCACGTCAAAAAGGTGCACCAGTGGCCAACATCAAGAGCCAAATCAAGCGCAATCGCCAGAACGAGCGTCTTCGTCTCGCCAACAAGGCCGTGCGCTCCGAGATGAAGACCCGCACCAAGCGCGCCCTCGGATCTGCTGAAGAAGGCGGCGAGAACACTGCCGAACTAACCCGCCTTGCCATTAAGCGCATTGACCGTGCCGCTAGCGCCGGAATCATCCACAAGAACCAGGCCGCTCGCCGCAAGAGCCGCCTCATGAAGCGTGTCGCTGCCGCATCGGCCGCCGCCTCTAAGTAATTCGAAGCGCATCTGCGCCTTGTGAAGACATCTGAGATCTGAGAGGGACCGGAGCGAAAGCTCCGGTTCTTTTCGTTTGCGACTAGATGCTTCAGCGCCGGCCGGTTCGGGCAGCGCGATTGCGCCCGGCAAGTCTGGCGACAAGGACCTCAACGACGAGTTCAGATGGCCATGCTTTCGTACCGTGGAGGTCGAGATCGGCCTCAGCAAGCAATGCTGCGAACTCAGCCAACTTCTCGGAGCCGAGACGCTGTGCTCCCGCAAGCGCCTTCTTGGCGGGGAACGTGCTGCCCTTGATGCCTAGCGCTTCGGCCGCCGCCTTCTCCCCACGGATGTCTGGATCGTCCAGCCGCACCATCCTCAGATAATGGTTGGTCAGTACTGCCATGACCTGAAGCGGATGGCGCGCGCCTCCCCCGAGCATCCGTGAAAGCAGATCGAGCGATCGGGTGACATCGCCTTCATCGATAGCGTCCGTGAGATCCCATGGGGCGACATCGCCAGCCTCACCCAGATAGGGCTCGATGTCGGCGGACGACACTTTGGTTCCCGGGCCGAATGTGCCCTCGAGTGTCGCGATGAGTCCAGGCAGCCTCCCCACGTCGCTGCCGATCCGATCAGCGAGCATTCGGCGCGAACCGACATCGAACGACAGCGAGCTGTTCGCGAGGTGCTCGTCAATCCACGCGGTCTGCGCTTTACCCGATCCCGGTGACGTGTCGTGAACGATCCCGCCCGATCCGGTGATGGCATCGAGAAGGCTCTTCGGGACAGCGGCTCCGCGTGCCCCGCGGTTCGGTCGGGGATCCTTCTCCCATACGAGGACGAGCGACGTAGACGGCAGTGGGTTCTCGAGATACGCAACCAGCGCCGCCACCGAATCCTTCGTCGAGAACACACCACAGTGACGGGCAACGACCACGCGGCGCTCCGTGAGGAACGGGGACGTCTGGGAAGCGTCCACAACTGAAGCGATGGAGGCGTCAGCGTTCTCGCTTCCCACGTAAGTATCGATCGTGAGTTCTTCGACCATGAGCGAGCGATCACCAGTGCCAACGAGTTCGCGAACGAGAGCTACGACACCATCGTTGAGAAGGACCTCGTCGCCGCCCTTCACCAGGATGACCGGAGCGGCGAGGTCGATGCTCATGCTTCCGCCAATATCGACGCCATCATGTCGGCGACCCGCCGCCCGTTGCGGACGTCATGAGAGCGAAGGATCCGGCAGCCGAGAGCGATACCGAGCGAGTGCGCGGCCATGGTGCCGTCGCCTGCCGAACCTCGTTCAACGTCGAGCAGCGTCCACAGGAATCGCTTGTTCGATGCCGACAGGAAGACCGGGAAACCAAGTTTCGTGAGTGCGTCGGAAGTCCGAAGCAGAATTAACGATTGCGGTTCGGACTTTCCGAGGTCCAGGCCAGCATCAACCATGATCCGCTCGCGCGGGATGCCAGCTGCGATCGCTCGTCCGGCACGCTCGGTGAGGTACTCGCACACCGAAAGCACGACGTCGTCGTACTGCGGATCGGGATCGGGGACACGCGGCGCCAACCGGATGTGTGTGGCGACCACCGACGATCCTGCAGCGGCGCAAACATCGAGATAGTCGGGATCGGCGAACCCGCTGATGTCATTACCAACGACCGCACCTGCCTCGAAGCAAGCCTTGGCCACTGACGCACGCCAGGTATCCACAGACAGAGGGAGATCAAACCGGGCTCGCAGAGCTTCGACCGCGGGGACGACACGTTCGAGTTCCTCGGCCTCGGTGACCTCATCGCCAGGCCCAGCCTTCACGCCGCCAACATCGAGGAAGTCGGCGCCGTCTGCTACCAGTTGCTCCGCTTTACGGAGAAAATCGTCGAACTCGTAGTAGGCGCCTTGGTCGTAGAACGAGTCTGGTGTGCGATTGAGAATTCCCATCACCACTGCGCGGTGTGTGATGTCGAACCGCGTCGTACCAAGATCCAGATTCACGGATCCGACCCTATCGTTCGCGGGTCACCAACCCGGATGTGGGCAGCAGTTCAATCAACGGTTCGAGAGTCGAGTTCGATCGAGTTAAGGCGATCCGCAACGAACCCCCAACGACGGGTCCCTCGGGCAACGGCGAAAGGGATTCCATCCGACTGGACGCTGGCGCCCACACGGCCTCAATCTCGAGTCGCGAGCGAATCTCTAGGACCAGACGTTCAGCGGCCGGAGCGACAGAGCGAACAATGACGAGGTCGAGCCGGCCGATACCCATCGATCGGAGTCGAGCTAAAACCGGACCCGTCTGTGAGGTTCCCGAAACGACGAGCACGTGGGCTGGATTCGTTCCAGATCCGCGCCAAAGGGAAGCCCCTCCAATCCGATGCTCACCGGCGGCCACTGTCGCGGGCCGGGGAATCGAGAGCACCACAACCGCCGTGATGGAGACAACGCCCGCGATCTTTATCCACCGCGCGGTCGCGATGCGGCGGACAACTCCGATCCCGACGACGGCAACGAAGAGGAGTGCGACTCCGGCCATGCCCACCGACGCCACCGGGACACTCGCACCGATCCGACTGACGGCCATGACCCACCACAGTCCGAGGCGGGTCGGAAGGTGCACGACCGACGCGAGGTCTTCACCCACCAACCCTGCGAGCACGCCACCGGTGCAGCCCCACATCATCACAAGGGCAGCGGCCGGTTCTGCCAATACATTCGCCGGTAGCGAGACCAAAGGCATCGGGCCAAACATGGGAATAATCAACGGAGCGACGGCGACCTGTGCCGAGATTGTGACGGCCAGGGACATCGCGAGGTATCTCGGGAGCGGAATCCATTCGGCAATTTTCCGGGAGAAGAGAACAATTCCCGCGGTGGCGGCAACCGAAAGGCGGAAACCGACCGAGTGGACGAGTAACGGGTCCATAACAAGAAGCCCGATGACAGCAAGGCCGAGAACCCGTAGTCCGGATGTTGGTCTGCCAATCGTGGAGAAGAGAACTGCGACGCACACCATTGCGGACGCCCGAAGGATCGACGGTTCGAAACGTGTCATCGCCGCGAACAGCAACACGGCACCCATCGTGACAAGGAATCGCATACGCAGTCCCAATCGCGACAGCAGTGGCCCCAAGACAACCATCACGAAGGCAAGGTTTTGCCCACTGACGACCAACAAGTGCGACAAGCCTGAAGCCTTGAAATCATCCTTCACGACTTCCGGGGCGCCCCGGTCATCGCCGAGAACAAAACCACCGAACAGTGCGCGTTCATCTCCCGGGAACGAGCTTGCCCCCCGCAGAACGGTGGAGCGGGCACCATTCACGAAGCGCACAACCACTCCCCCGGCGTCCCATGCGCTGATCTGATCAGCAATAAGTCGTCCTCGAATATGTTTCGAAGGATCGCGAAATTTCGAGGTGACGTCGTCGAATCGACCGCTCACCGTGATCCGTTGTCCTGTTTGACGCTGTCGAAGCATCGCTCCGTTCCGACCCGTTGCGTGAAGTTCGAAATAGCCCTCTGATGTGCGCACTCTGGCTCGCCAGGATCCGAACGATGACGTCGGGTCAGACATCAGCGTTGCGCTTCCCTCAAACGCGACTTGATCGACTGGCGCTAGTCCGGCCCAACTTGATGCAGCACCCATAGATGTCAGCAGTGCGATGAAGATCGCTGCACTAAAGATTGTTCGACGCAACATCACAGTGGCCGCGGCACCAACGACGGCCAGTATGGGGACAGGGAACGCGACAAGAGAACCGAGAACTGCTGCCGATGTGACGAGAAGAGTCCGCCACTCCGATGCGGAATGAATGCGCGACAGCCGGCTCGCCACCGTGTGAGGCGTACCGTCAGCGGGCATTGTTACGCCGGAGATCATCCCGCCGTGACTAGATCGCGCAAGCTCTCGAGTTTCGCGGTGCCGATTCCGCGCACATCAAGAAGATCATCGACCGACGCGAAACGGCCAACCTTTTCGCGATGATTCACAATTGCTGCTGCAGTAGTCGGGCCTATGCCGGGGAGATCATCAAGTTCTTCCTCGGTCGCCGTATTGAGGTTTACGGGTCCGCTCTTGTCAATTGCCCCACCGCCTCCCGATTGCGCACCAGTTGCACCGGACGTGGGGCCGGGTATCGGCACGCCGATGAAAGGAATAAAGATGCGTTCCGAATCGGACACAAGTGCGGCGAGGTTCACACGGTTGAGATCAGCCCCGTCGGCTACTCCCCCGGCCACTTCGAGCACATCAGCGACCCGAGATCCCTTGGCCAATGGGTATAACCCCGGGGCCCGCACCGCACCGGCGGCGTGAACCACGATCGACTCGACAGTCGTTGGTGTCGAGGCGGCCAATTCGGAGGCTGGCGGCGTGGCGAACAACGGCGCCGATGCGGGATCAGGCTTCGACGCGCACGAGCGCAGTCCTAGACCCGCGCCGAAAAGCACAAGAACACCCGCCGCTGCAGCGATCGAGGTTGTCCGGATCCAATCAGCTGAGCTGCCCAAATTTGAGAATCTGCTGGAAAGCGCAGCCACGAACTCCGACGATGAACGCAATGGCAGCTCGCCGAGCCGTTCGCGGAGTCGGACCGGATCGGATCGATTGTCGTTACGTTCCTGGTCCACCCATCCGCTCCTCGGACGCGACCCGGAGGTCGATTGCGTTGGGGAGAAGATGGCCCGTCACGTCGGGCACTTGTTGAAACTAGGTCCTGTTAAGGCCAGGTGTATGGGCCCTATGAACCTCAGAACAGGCGCGTCGTGAGTTTCCGGCGAAAGACCGAGGTTCGAGGATCGTCTGGACCAAGCAATTCGAGCAGGTCGATGAACTGCTGCCGGGCATCGTCGTCGTCCTTCACGATCTCAAGCAATTCAGTCAACTTGGCTTCAACCTCTTCGTCGCTCGTGAAAAGTCCGCCGCTTCGAACGAAGGCGGCGACCCTGCGCGTGTCCGGGGTTTCGGGGATCCGAGCAAGAAGCTCAAGCGCTTCGGCACCCCGCTCATCGCCGGCAAGAAGCTCAGCCAGGTCAATGATCGCGCCCTCGTTGTCGGGTTCGAGTTCGAGTGCCGCCCGCAACGATGCTTCGTCGCCGAGCTCGCGGAGTCGTTCAATCTCCGTTGGCTCGGCTGAACCGCGCAGCGCAGAGACGAACTCGCGCACCTGTGCCTCCGGTTGCGCCCCCACAAAAGTCGACACGACCTTCCCCTGATCAAGAGCAAACACCGCCGGAATGCTCTGAACTTTGAACGCACTGGCGATCGCAGGGTTCTCGTCGATATTTACTTTGACGAGAACTACCTCACCGGCCGTCTCGTCGATCACGGATTCAAGGATCGGCCCGAGAGATGTACAAGGACCGCACCACGGGGCCCAGAGGTCAACGACCACGGGCGTCGTCATCGACCGCTCAAGAACGTCGGTTTCGAATGTTTCGTCTGTTACGTCGATACTCACGAGGGCAAGGATACGGCCATTACCGGCCAATGCGCCCTCCCGGCGACACGGGTAACGTCCTTGCGGTCACTCGGCAAGGAGAATCCGTGGGAGAAAGTGAAACCGTTTCCGGCGTTGACGTCGGGAATGTGACCGGATGGATGCAGGAACGAGTGCCATCTTTGGCCAAACCGCTGCGCTTTGATCTCATCACCGGCGGACTCTCGAACATCAGTTACCGAGTGACCGACGAAAGCGGAAACCGGTGGGTGCTTCGTCGCCCGCCCTTGGGCCACGTACTTGCCACTGCACACGACATGAGCCGAGAGTTCAGAATCATTGACGCGCTCACCCCCACCAATGTGCCGGTACCACCGCTGGTCGGGCTGTGCACGGACGAGTCTGTCAACGGGGCTCCGTTCTACGTCATGAATTTTGTCGACGGAGTGATCGCTCGGGACACGTCGTCTGCCGAGTCACTCTCGATCAAGGCTCGGCGTCGCGCCGGAGAATCACTTGTCGAGGTGCTCAGCGCCATTCATGATGTCGACATCGACGCCTGCGGACTCGGTGATCTCGGTCGCAAAGAGGCCTACGTCGAGCGTCAGATCTCCCGGTGGACCCGACAATGGGAAGCGACACGCGATCGCGATGTTCCCGTTATGGAAGAACTAGCGAAGCGCCTTGCGGCCGACATCCCCGAACAGGGTCCGGCCACCATCGTTCATGGCGACTACCGCCTCGACAACTGCATCCTGGACTCCGATGGATCGGTTGTATCCGTCCTCGACTGGGAACTCTGCACTCTCGGGAACCCCCTCGCCGATGTCGGGCTAATGCTCGTCTACTGGGTCGAGTCGGGTGATTCGATTCGGTCTGGTCTGCCCGACGGCACAACAGCCGAAGGTTTTGCCACTCGCGCCGAACTTCTTGCCAGATACAGCGAGATCACGGGCCGCGATATCAGCGGTATTGGCTACTTCATCGCCCTCGGATACTGGAAGCTCGCCTGCATCCTTCAGGGAGTCATGGTGCGCTATCGAGCGGGAGCAATGGGGTCCGAAGCAGCGGCATCAGACTCCTCTGTAGACGACATGTTCACCGATCAGGTGATCGCTCTCGGCCAAGCCGGTCTCGCTGCCCTCGACGGCGAATTAGGTTCGTCACATGGCTGAGATGTACGACCTCATCGAGAGTCCAGAACTTGATTCACCCACATTGATCCTCGGACTCGATGGATGGATCGATGCTGGCTTCGCCGCTGCCAATGCTCTTGGCACGATCCTTGAGGACCTCGACACGATGACCGTTGCTGTCTTCGACACTGATGCCCTCCTCGATCACCGTTCTCGACGGCCAGTTATGCATCTCCTCGACGGCATCAATACCGGACTTACGTGGCCATCGATCGAACTCCGAGCCGGTGCCGATGCGGACGGGCGCGACGTTCTCTTTCTCGTCGGCGCCGAACCCGATCATCGTTGGCGCTCGTTCTCCGAGGCGGTCGTAAACCTCGCTCACCATTTCGGCGCCGACACAGTTCTCGGATTGGGCGCGTATCCCGCACCGAGTCCACACACGCGACCAACCCGGCTTGTCGCGACAGCGACCGATCCGGAGATGGCACATCGCATCGGAAGTGTTGGGGGACGGGTAGACGTTCCTGCCGGCGTGCACGCCGCAATCGAACGACACAGTGCCGATGAAGGTCTCCCTGCCACCGGACTATGGGCCCAGGTTCCCCATTACGCAGCTGGCATGCCCTACCCAGACGGCGCACTTGCACTTATTGAAGGACTGCGTACCTATGGAGGGCTGCAGTTCCCACTCGGATCATTGGTGGAAGATTCACGTTCAACCCGGGCCCGTCTCGATGAGCTCGTGTCCAACAGCGAAGAGCACATCGCCATGGTGCGCCAGCTTGAGCAGCAGTCCGATGCCATGGGTAATGCCGACAACGGGCCATTGCCGACTGGCGACGACATCGCTGCCGAACTCGAACAGTTCCTTCGCGATCAGGAGTAACTCGTCTCGGCGTCAGCCGGCGACGATGTTCACAAGCCCTGGGGGTCGGACGATTATCTTTCGCGGTGGCACTCCGCCTAGGTGGGCTTGAACCTTCTCGCTAGATAATGCGAGCGCTTCGGCCGTCGCCTCATCGATAGATGCATCGACGTCGATCCGGTCACGAACCTTTCCGTTCACTTGAACGATCATCGTGACAGAGTCGAATGCAACAAGCGACATGTCAGCGACCGGCCACGACTGTTCGTGAACATGTGTGCCGTGACGGGACTCCCACATCTCTGCGGTGATGTGCGGGGCCATCGGGGCAAGCAGCAGCATCAGCGCGTCAAGAGCAAAGTCGAGCGTCTGCTCGCGCGCGCCTTCCGGGGCTTGCGTATAGCGATAGAGATCGTTCGTGAATTCCATGAATGCTGCGACTGCAGTGTTGTAGGACCAGCGTTCGTAATCGTCGGAAACCTTCGCGATGAGTCGATGCGTGGAGCGGTCGATGTCGATGTCGGCCGCGACGGGTTCCCGATCAATCGGAGCCTGGCCGATCTCTCCATTCGAGAGGCGCCAGACGCGATTCAAGAATCGCGAGCAGCCGTCGATACCGACGCCCTCCCAGTCGATGTCGTCCTGCGGCGGCCCGACGAAAAGATGGGCAAGTCGCAGAGCATCAGCGCCGTCAGTATCGAGAATTTCCTCGGGCGCAACAAGATTGCCCTTGGACTTCGACATCTTGTCGCCATCAAGTCGGATCATTCCCTGGGTGAAGAGCCGGGTGAACGGTTCACGCAGTTCCTTCGGCGCAACCCCGAGATCCGACAGCGCCTTGGTAAAGAACCGGGCATACATGAGATGGAGAATCGCGTGTTCAACACCGCCGATGTATTGATCGACCGGCATCCATGCGTTCACCGCCTCGGTCGAGAAGGGTGCGTCGTTATTCCACGGCTCGCAGAATCGCAGGTAATACCAGGACGAATCGACGAAGGTGTCCATCGTGTCCGTTTCACGGATCGCCGGCCCACTACACGTCGGACATGTGGTGTGCTGAAAATCCGGATGTGATTCCAACGGCGATTCACCTGTAGGGAGGAACTCGACATCATCGGGAGCCAAAACTGGAAGATCTTTCACCGGCACAGGAACCATCCCACAGACATCACAGTTGATTACCGGGATAGGACAACCCCAGAAACGCTGGCGGCTGACAAGCCAATCGCGCAGCCGGAAGTTGACCTTGCCCTCTCCCACCCCTTCGCGCTCAAGGAACTTGATCGCGGCTGCAATTCCGTCGACCTTGCCCATGCCGTCGAGCCACTCGCTGTTGATGTGAAGTCCATCGCCAGTGAATGCCTCGCCGTCGAATCCTTCCGGCGGAGCGATTGTGCGGACAATCGGGAGGTTGTGGGCGATCGCGAAATCCCAGTCGCGTTGATCCTCAGCTGGGACAGCCATGATTGCGCCGGTTCCGTATCCGATCAGTACGTAATCGGCGAGATACACGGGAACTGGCTTGTGCGTAAATGGATTATGCACATAGGCACCGGTGAAAATTCCGCGCTTGTCGAGAGAACCATCCGATGACATGCGTTCGACATCGCTCGACTTGCGCGCCGTGGCCACAAACGCCTCGACCGCGTGGCGTTGTTCATCAGAAACAATCATCGGGACCATCGGATGTTCAGGGGCCAAGACCGAATACGTCATGCCGAAACTCGTGTCAGGACGAGTTGTGAACACTCGGATCGAGAGACCATCCGCATGCAGATTTCCCTCGGCGTCAGTGACGGCCATATCGAACTCGGCACCCTCGGAGCGGCCGATCCAGTTCCGCTGCATTGTCTTGACCCGCTCCGGCCAATCCAGTCCATCCAGATCGTCTAACAATTGCTGCGCGTAGTCAGTGATCTTGAAGAACCACTGCTCGAGATCGCGCTTCTCAACGAGATCTCCCGAACGATCACATGAACCGTCGGCGTTGACCTGCTCGTTCGCCAGAACGGTCTGACAACCTGGGCACCAATTAACCGGAGCGTTACGGCGATACGCCAAACCAGCCTCGAGGAACTTCAGGAAGATCCACTGGGTCCAACGCTGGTACTCGGGGCTGTGACTTGTCACCTGTCGACGCCAGTCATAGACGGCCCCGATGCGCAGGATTGAACTGCGAAGTTGCTCGATCCGTTCATCGGTGAACTCACGCGGATGACGACCGGTCTTGATTGCCGCGTTTTCCGCCGGCAATCCGAAGCTGTCGAAACCCATTGGGCTAAGGACTGCGTAACCGTTCATCGTTCGATAACGAACGATGAGATCGCCGAATGTGTAATTACGAACATGACCCATGTGCGCCGCGCCGCTTGGGTACGGATACATGCACAACGTGTACCAATGAGGGCGAGGATCGTCGTTGTCGACCTCATAGGTGCCGCGGTCAGCCCACAGTTTCTGCCACTTTGCTTCGATTACCTGCGGGTCGTAGCCATCAGCCATAGCGAGAATCGTAGGCGACGCATTCCGAGGCACCTGCGTGATCACTTGCCATTCCGAGGCTTGGGCAGGATTTTGACCACCCATTGCGGGACAGTACAGTCACAAGTTCTTACGGGGCTTTAGCTCAGTTGGTAGAGCGCTTCCATGGCATGGAAGAGGCCAGGAGTTCGATTCTCCTAAGCTCCACGTAAGCGCTATCCGAGTAAAAACTCCGACAGCGCAACATAGAAGTCCGGCGAATCAGAATTAGGCGTCGGGTTCTTTCCATTCGACAACTGGGACGTCGCGCCACAGGCGCTCGATGTCGTAGAAATCCCGTGTCTCTTTGAGCAGCACGTGGACGATGAAGTCGCCGTAATCGAGAAGCACCCACTGCATGGAGTCCAGACCCTCGATCCGGATCGGCTTGGGCCCGCCCGCCGCCGCGACTTCCTCTTCGATAAAAGATGCAAGCGCCCTCACCTGACGGGTATTCGAACCACCAGTGATCACGAACCATCCGGTTATCGACAGGACGTCGCCCACGTCGAGAACGACAGTCTCTTCGTCAGTCTTCGAATCGGCTGCACGTGCGGCCTGAAGCACCCACTGAAGAGAATCGGTTGTCGGAACTTTCACTTCAGCCACTCTGGCCACCATTCATTGTCGAGGTTGCGGTGCCAGCCGATGAAGGGCCAACCATGTTCAGATAATCGTCACCGAGGATCACTGTCAGATCGGTGGCAGAGTTTGTTTGCGTACTCTCCACGATCTCGCCGACACCAAGAGCATCGCGCATCTTCAACGCTGCATCCTTCGATGCCACTTCGTAATAGATGAACTCGGTGGTTTCTGCGCCGAAGGTCCGCGCGTTCCCGATGACGTCGATCTGGCCACCAGCGGCAGCCAGAACAGTCGCCGCCCCGATCCCATCAGCAAGCTGGCCTGTGCCATCGAGCACCCTTAAGCGCGGCCGGCTCCCCGGAGCACCTTCGGGGAACGGCACGATTGCCGCCACCGAATCGGCGACCGCATCGGGTATCGGCGCATACCGCACCCCGCCGGTCGCTCCGGCTGGGACGGTCGTAACCGGAAGCGTCTGGAACGTCACTCGCCCGGCGCCGAGCGCGACGACGAAGCGGCCAAGACCGCGTTCCGATGAAATCGGTACGACTACCGATCCCCCGCCAGCTCCAACCTCCGCGAGCCAGCCCTTCCAAAACGCCTGCTGCCGCACAAGCCTGCTCAGGTCAGCCTCATTGCGACCCTTCGCCGCCAAATACGGCCATACCTGCGACGCGGCAAGTTCAAGAGTGCCCCGAGCAAAGATGACAGAGCCGGACGCATCAGACACCGGATCGGGATTGTTCACTGTCACTGGAGCCACGGGGCCGACCAATGTGGCCCACTCGGTGCTCGAAACGATTTCGACATCAGTGAACGAGAGATTCAGGATCCGTCCGGTGGCCTGACTGAGCGCATCAAGCCCAGAGGAATCGAAAATCGTGCGCAGCGTCGACGATGCGTCCGGACCTGCGACCGCCGTGTCGGCCGGGATCGAAAGCACGCCACCGATCGCGTCCGAGGTCAGCGCTAATAGCGCCAACGAGTCGAGCTTTCCGACCGGATTAACCGACACGATCAGAGCGGTGGGCGTCTTCACGACGGCCGCTTCGTAACCAGCTGCACTTGGATCACTCACGCGTCGAATCAGTTCGCCGTCACTACTCGTGAGGATGACTTGGAGTCCTGTCCATACGAGCAAAGGCACCAGGAAGGTCAGCGCTACGAGCGACGCTGGATACCCGATTCGCCACCAGCGCGAACGGGTCCCCTCGCCTACTGCAGATTCAGCCCCCCGAGCCGATGGCGTACCGGTGAGGAGGGCCGCCACGTCGAAATCTGCGGCGTCGATGCCATCTTTCGGCGGAAGCGGAGGTGTAGGAGTCGTCATGAGTCGGCCAAACCGTACAACCGACGCTGTGCGATACAGGTCGCGACGGAAGGCGGGATTAGGAAATCCAGAGGACGACCTTCGACAACCCTTGATCGCAGATCGGTTGAGGAGACCTCCACCCGGGGTATCTCGACCCGTTCCAACGACCAACCCTCGGGTGGATCGTCGGCTTGCACCCCCGGTCGGTCCACAAGCACGAGTGTGGCGAGGGCCGGAAGTTCCCTCGACCGCTCCCAAGTGTGCAGTGCGCCGGCGGCGTCGGCGCCGACGATA
The DNA here is from genome assembly GCA_044239895.1 of Acidimicrobiales bacterium. Classification (GTDB taxonomy): domain Bacteria; phylum Actinomycetota; class Acidimicrobiia; order Acidimicrobiales; family Acidimicrobilacustridaceae; genus Acidimicrobilacustris. Next base: position 503,335 of record JBIIAM010000002.1, read on the forward strand.
AGGAACAAGTCCGCGTCAGGGAGACCGGACCGGAGCGCCTCGAGTGTCTCGACGGAGAAGGAGGGTCCGCCGCGCCTGATCTCCATATCGGAAGCTTCAATGCCGGGGAGATCGACAACCGCCGCTACGACCATCGCAAGCCGGTCCACAGCTGGACTGATCTCCCGAGTCCCGACCTTCTGCCATGGTTCATTGGCCACCACGAGAAGGACACGGTCGAGATTCAGAGCCGAACGAACGTTGACCGCGGCAAGGAGATGGCCGATATGAGGCGGATCGAAGGTTCCCCCCAACACGCCGATTCGTTCCCGATTCCTTGGCATCCAGTGAAGTCTACGGCCGCTCCGCCTAGCTGATCCGATGACGCTAAGGGGACGGACAATTCCCACTTCAATGGAATTGCGCGCATTGGTGACCCATGTCACCGTGGTTCTAGGGAACATTTGGTCCCCTTTGTGCGGTTCTACCTGTGTCGCAAGTAATCGCTCGGTAAAGCCATCCATACCGAGCTAATCCGCCCGAGGGTGTGCGACAAACCCCCCAGCAGACAACGAGTAACGATCATGAGTGATTCAGTAGGTCAGTACCTGAACGAAATTGGACTTGTTCCGCTCCTCACTGCTCTCGAAGAGCGAGAACTCTCGCAGATCATCGAAAAGGGCCATGAGGCCTCGCTACGCATTGAGAACGGCGAGCGCACGGTCTTGCTCAAGAGCGATGTTCGTGCGGCAGCGGCGGCGAAGGATCGGTTCATCCGTTCGAACCTGCGGCTTGTCGTTAGCGTTGCCCGCCGCTATCCCCTCCCGTCCGGCATGGAACTTCTGGATCTCATCCAGGAGGGCAACATCGGCCTCGAGCACGCCGTCGACAAGTTCGACTGGCGTAAGGGCTTCAAGTTCTCGACCTACGCAACGTTCTGGATTCGTCAGGCCATCGGTCGGGCCCTCGACCAGAAGGGCAGTCTCGTTCGCCTTCCTGGTGATCGGTCAGCCAGCCTGCGCGCCGCTCTGCGTCAATCCGGAACCGGCGGCGAGGAACTCGACGCCGAACATGCCCGCCTGCACCGACTCACGACGCCGACATCGTTGGATCGGACAATCGGCGAGGATGATTCGAACGAACTCATCGATCTCCTGCCCGATTCACTTCCTGGGCCAGAAGAGATCGTCATGGATCGCATCGATTCGGCGATGATCATCGACCTGCTCTCGATTCTCGATGGACGTGCCCGTCGGGCTGTCGAGCAGCGGTTTGGCCTCGTAGACGGACGCCGACGGTCATATCGCGAAGTCGGCGACGAGCTTGGCGTGACCGCCGAAGCGGCCCGTCGCCTCGTAAAGCGAGCCGTCGCGTCGGTGCGCGAAAACGCCGGCGATCGGGTCGACGTCTCCTAATTTGAGCCCGATCGGCGAAACGGCTTTGCGTTATGACCGGCGGGTCCGGCAACGTGGTGCCTTGTGACTACCGATTGGTCCCCAACTTCATGGCATGACTTCCCGGCTGCGCAGCAGCCGCAGTGGGCCGATCAGGCCGCCTTCGACGCGACCATCGACACACTCGGGACTCTCCCGCCTCTCGTCTTTGCAGGCGAGGCCCGTCGCCTCACCGCTGATCTTGGCAAGGTCGCGCTTGGCGAGGCCTTTCTTCTTCAAGCAGGCGACTGCGCCGAATCGTTCGACGCATTCTCGGCCGACGGCATCCGGGACAAGCTCAAAGTCATTCTTCAGATGGCCGTCGTCCTCATGTACTCATCGGGAGTCCCCGTCGTGAAGGTCGGTCGGATTGCCGGCCAGTTCGCAAAACCCAGATCAGCCCCCGACGAGACCATCGGTGACATCACCCTGCCGTCGTTCCGCGGCCACATGGTCAACGACATCGCCTTCACCGATGAAGCGCGCGTTGCTGATCCTCAACGACTCATCACCGCCTATCACCAGTCGGCGTCAACGCTGAACTTGGTACGCGCATTCACGAAGGGCGGATTCGGAGACCTGTCTCGCGTCCACGCCTGGAACCAAGAGTTCGTCGCGTCTAGTGCCGAGGGTCAGCGATACGAAGAGGTCGCCGCTGGTATCGAGCGAGCGCTCCAGTTCATGTCCGCATGCGGCGTCAACACCGAGTCAACGCCTCAGTTACACACCGTCGATGTCTCAACCAGCCACGAAGCGCTCATCCTCGGTTACGAGGAGGCCCTGACGCGTCGCGACTCGCTGACCGGCGACTGGTACGACTGTTCGGCTCACATGCTCTGGATTGGCGAGCGCACACGCCAACTCGACGGCGCCCATGTCCACTTCCTTTCCGGTGTGCGTAACCCGATCGGTTGCAAGATCGGGCCAAGTGTTAGCGCCGACGATGTGCTCGCTCTCTGCGAAGCGCTCAATCCCGAACGCATACCTGGTCGACTCACACTGATCACTCGGATGGGCGCCGACAAGGTAGGCGACGCACTTCCTCCGCTGCTTCGTGCCGTCCGTGATGCAGGACACCCTGTTGCCTGGGCATGTGATCCGATGCACGGAAACACGTTCACCGCACCTAGTGGCCGAAAGACGCGCCATTTTGACGACGTCCTGCGCGAAATCGCCGGCTTCTTCGAAGCTCATCGCTCCTGCGGAACATGGCCGGGTGGCGTCCATATCGAACTCACCGGCGACGATGTCACCGAATGTCTCGGTGGCGCCGAGGAGATCCTCGATGCCGATCTCGGCACCCGCTACGAGACGATGTGCGATCCCCGGCTGAACGCCAGGCAGTCGCTCGACCTCGCCTTCCGCGTGGCTGAACTCCTTCGTCCCTGAACGCCACGAAGGTCTTTCGGGCAATTACCGACCTGATGGGTCGACATTCAAGATCTGCGGGGCTAGATTGTTGACCAATCAGCTCAGGTATTCCCTCTCCCCCGGAAGCGCAGACCACATTTCATGGCCGATCTCGTTCTCGACGCAGAAATGTCCGCAGACATCGCCAAATTTGAACAGCAGTTGAAGCGCTATCTCGAGGGCGATCTCGACGATGACGTTTTCCGCGTCTTCCGACTGAACAACGGGATCTACGGCCAGCGCCAGGGCGGCCACAACCAGATGATCCGCATCAAAGCTCCCTACGGAACAATCACGAGCGCGCAGCTCGACCGCATGGCATCTATCGCCGATGAGTTCTCACGGGGCTGGGGCCACATCACCACCCGACAGGCGATCCAGTTCCACTTCGTGCAACTCGAACGTGTCCCCGATCTGCTCCGCGAGATTGCCCTCGTTGGCATGACCAGCCGTGAAGCCTGCGGCGACACCGTTCGCAATGTGCAGGGCTGCCATCTTGCCGGCGCCTGCCCAAGTGAGATCCTCGATGTCACCCCGTGGGCCGAGGCGGCCTTCCGTCACTTCCTGCGCAATCCCATCGGCCAGCGCCTCCCCCGCAAGTTCAAGATCAACTTCTCCGGCTGTGCCACCGATTGTGGTCAGGCCATGTTCAACGACGTCGGCATCATCGCCACCACGAGAACACTCGACGACGGAACCATCGAGGCTGGTTTCCGTGTGTACATCGCCGGCGGTCTCGGAGCGAACCCGCACGCGGCACTTGCACTCGAACCGTTCACACCCCGCGAGGACCTTCTGCCCACCATCGAAGCCGTGCTGCGTGTCTTCGAACAAAACGGCAACCGCGACAACAAACTGCGCGCTCGTATGAAGTGGGTTGTCGACAACCTTGGTTTCGAAGAAGTTCAGCGCCGAGTTCTCGCCAGTCGTAAGTTCCTTCTCGGTTCGTCGACATGGCCTGGTGGCATCCCCGAGGCCGTGATTACTGCCGGTGATGCGCCCGCCGGCCTTTCGGCCACCGTCCAGGCAACGCCTATGGGCCAGGGAACACCAGTCCTGCTGCGGCGGGCCGGTGCTTTCGCACGTTGGGAAGATTCCAACGTCATTCGAGGCGTCGCCAAGGGAACCGTCTCCGCCATTGCCTACGCCAAGCTCGGCGATGTCACCTCAGCCCAGTTCCGAGGGCTTGCCTCGATCGTGCGTGAATTCGGCGTCGACATTCGCGTCACAAACCGGCAGAACTTCGCGATCCGCAATCTCACCAACGAGCAGCTTCCAATGCTCTTCGATCGCCTCACGGCCATCGACATGGCATCACCGTCGGCCGAACTAGTGAGCGACGTCGTTGCCTGCCCTGGAGCCGACACCTGCAACCTCGCCGTCACTCAGAGTCGCGGCCTCGCCGACGCCATCGATGTCGCACTGCAGGCCGAGGGTCTCGCTGAGGTTGGCGGTCTCCGCATCAACATCTCCGGTTGCACCAACTCGTGCGGCCAGCACCATGTTGCCGACATCGGATTTCATGGGGCCGAGCGCCGTGCCCACGGCAAGTCAGCGCCCGGCTACCAAATGCTCCTCGGCGGTTACGTCGGCGACGAGCAGATTCACTTTGCCGAGAAGTCCACACGTCTTCCGGCCAAATCCGCTCCCGAGGCGGTCGTGCGCATCGTTCGCCAATTCAACGACGAGCGCGCCGCAGGCGAATCCTTCCGCGGATGGCTTGACCGTTCCGGCGGCGCCAAGGGCATCGGCACGGCGCTTAAGGAGCTCGACCAGTTCCCTAAGCCGGACGAAAACCCCGACTTCTATGTCGACTTCGATGAAACCTCTCCGTACGAGGCGGAGATTGGCGAATCCGAGTGTGCAACATGAGTCTCACCAATCTCTCAGCACCCGAGTTCACCGACGCCCAACTTGCCGCTCTCAGTATTCAGTTTGAGAAGTGGTCGGCTGAAGCGATCATTGAATGGGCTGTCGAAAACTTTGCTCCACATCTCGCCCTGACGGCATCCATGACTGACGCCGTTCTGATCGACCTCGCCGTCAAGGTCGACCCAGCAACCGAAGTCGTGTTCATCGACACCGGTTACCACTTCTCCGAGACTCTCGACACCGTCGAGCAGGTCCGCCGTCGTTACGGCCTCAACCTTCGCATCATGACCGTCCAGCGCCAGGACGAGCCCCTCTGGCAGGCCGATCCCGAGAACTGCTGCACCGCAGTCAAGGTTGGTCAGCTCGATCGTGCCCTCACCGGCAAAGCCGCATGGATGAGCGGATTGCGACGAGCTGAGGCCGACTCACGAGTCACCGCCCCCCTCGTCGCACGCGATCTGCGCGGGCTCATCAAGATCAATCCGATCGCCATGTGGTCTGACGCGGACGTCCAGTCGTACATCCAAGCCAACGACGTGATCCTCAATCCGCTCATCGGTCAGGGATTCACCTCGATCGGATGTCAGCCCTGCACACAGCGTCCAACCGATTCCGACGATGCCCGTTCGGGTCGCTGGGCTGGAACCGCCAAGACTGAGTGCGGACTACACCTGCTCTGACGCGCCAATGCTCCGGCGCAAGCCCAGCCGGTTGAATCACTCCAGAATGTCGACGAACTTCTCCAGTTGACGAAGGTTTCGGCATTCATAGATGCCGTCGCAATGAGCTCCATACTCGCCGACGATGGAGTCACCGGTGTCCCAGTACGCACGCGGCTCGGGATTCAGCCAATACAGATGGCGCGACTTCTTGTTGATCTCCGAGATCACCCAGGATTGTGACGCGTGGTAATTGTTCCGGGCGTCACCCAAGATAATCACGGTCGTCTTGGGACCGATCTCGCGGCCGTACTTCTCCCAGAACACCTCGAAGGCATGGCCGTAATCGGAATGCCCGTCGACCCACACGACATCGGCTTCCGTGTTGACACGATGGATCGCGTCGCTGATGTCCTCGACGCCCTCGAAAAAACGCGTCACCTCGTCGATTCCGTCGATAAACACGAACGACCGAACTCGCGAAAACTGTCCTGAGATTGCATAAACGAGTTGCAGCGTGAAGCGAGCGAACGCTGCCACCGATCCGGAGATGTCCGCGATCACGAAGATCTCAGGCTTGGCTGGACGGGGATAGCGGAACTGCGGATCGGCGGGGACGCCGCCGTAGCTCAAGGACTTGCGCACGGTGGCGCGGAAATCGAGAGGACCCTTCCGACCATGACGGCGTTTACGGGCTAGGCGGACAGCAAGCTTCCGGGTGAGCGGGTACATCGCCTTTCGGAGTCCAAGCAGCTCCTCGCGGCTGGCATGCATGAAATCGACGTCCTCTGGAAGCGGTTTGCGCAACGTCTTTGCCATAGCTTCGACACCGCGATCAGCAACAAGGCGCCGACGAATCTCCGCCTCGATTTCCTTCTTCATTTTGTCGATTCGGTTCTCAAACTCATCGCGCTCGAGCCGCTCTTCAAACGGGGACAAAGGTTCGGGGGCGTCATTATTCGACTCGTCCATCAATCGCTGGAGGACTGAGTCGAGATCAAGATTACGGAGGGTGCGGAAGAGGTAATACGTGCCACCCACCGGACGACCTGGCTCCATGCCGGCGAACCGAGTGACTGCCTGACGAGCGAGTGCACGCATCATGGCGTTGTCACCATTCTTCAGCGCCTGGAAAAGCATCTCAGCCATTTGCTCGGGTGACATCGCTTCGCCGCCGCCACCACCGGCCCCGGCGCCAGCCGCGTCGGGATTGGCCTGGGCGTCGTCGCCATCGTCGGTCTCGGGAAGATCGAGAACATCCCCGGAGAGCGAGTACTGCTCGCCCCTCAGAGAGAAATACACCTCAAAGACGGTTTCAAACGCACGCCAATGGGAGTTGTTCTTCACTAGCGTCGCGGCCAACGCGTACTTGAACGCGTCCCGATCCTCGAGCGGGATGTGCGTGATTGCCTGCATCGCATCGAGATTCTCCGTGAGACTCACGGGAAGCCCTGCCGCGCGCAACTCGACGATGAACCCCGTAAGGAGTTCGAGCATTGGCGATTCGGCGACGGGCGGTGTCATTACGACGGCTATGAGGTTCTCGGAACGCCGGGGCGTCGTTGGTTCGTGTCGGCGGAGAATTCCTTCGTCGCACGGGTGATGTCGCTCTGGTACTTCAAGAGAATATTGAGTGTCTCGATTGCCTCGGCCTCAGTAATCGTGTCGACACCAAGGAGCAGAAGCGTGCGAGCCCAGTCAATCGTTTCGGAAACCGATGGCGACTTCTTGAGTTCGAGTTGTCGGATTGAGCGGACGATTCGGGTGACCTGGTCAGCAAGATTGTCGGTGATCTCGGGAACCTTCGTGAGCACGATTTCTTTTTCCCGTTCCATGTCGGGGTAATCGATGTGCAGGAAGAGGCACCGACGCTTCAAGGCTTCCGAGAGTTCACGAGTGTTATTCGACGTAAGAAACACCATCGGGATTTGCTTGGCCTCGATCGTGCCAAGTTCGGGAATCGAGACCTGATAGTCAGAGAGAATCTCGAGCAGGAGCGCTTCGGTCTCCACCTCGACACGGTCGACCTCGTCGATCAGCAACACGACCGGCTCGTCAGACGTGATTGCTTCCAGCAAGGGACGAGTGAGCAGGAACTCGTCAGAGAAAATGTCGGTCTCGATGTCCTCCCACGTTGATTCGTTGTTCCGCTCGGCCTGAATGCGGAGGAGCTGCTTCTTGTAGTTCCACTCGTACAGCGCCTTGGACTCATCAAGTCCCTCGTAGCACTGGAGGCGAATGAGTCGGGCGCCAAGGATCTCGGCAACGGACTTCGCCAGCTGCGTCTTTCCGGTGCCGGCTGGACCCTCAACAAGAATCGGTTTTCCGAGGCGATCGGCGAGGAACACAACCCCAGCGATTGCCTCATCGGAGAGGTAGTCCACCCCGCGCAGGCGCGTCGTGACTGATGCCGGTGAATCGAAGCGGTAATCCATTCCGGAAATCTACAAGCCAGCCGGGCCCGGGCCCGATTCCGGCCGACGGTCGCCGGAGAACAGAAGACTCGCGCCGCTCAGCCCCGGGTCTGACCTGTGCCGTGGACGATGTACTTGGCGCAGGTCAGCTCGCGAAGACCCATCGGGCCGCGGGCATGGAGCTTTTGGGTCGAGATTCCGATCTCAGCGCCGAAACCGAACTCCTCGCCGTCGACGAACCGTGTCGAGGCATTAACAAGTACGGCGGCAGCGTCGACCTCGGTCGTAAAGCGCTCGGCCGCCTCGAGCGATTCCGTGATGATGGCTTCGGAATGACCCGAGCTGTAGCGGGCGATGTGGTCGATCGCCTCGTCGAGCGAATCGACGACCTTCACAGCCAGCCGAAGATCAAGGAACTCGGTCGACCACGCGTCGTCGGAAGCCAGTGTTGCTCCTGGGAGGATCGCCCTGGTTTTCTCGTCGACGAGAAGTTCGACGCCTTCGAGCGCGGCCTTCGCCATTGGGAGGAACTTCCCCGCCACATCTGCATTGACCAGAAGCGTCTCCGCTGCGTTGCATACCGATGGACGCTGCGTCTTGGCGTTGACGATGATCCTCGACGCCATTTCCAGATCAGCATCGTCATGAACGTAGACATGACAGTTGCCATCACCGTCGATCACGAACGGTACCGTGGCATTGTCGAGGATCGAACGTATAAGGGATGGACCTCCGCGCGGAATAAGACAGTCGATCGATCCGCGCTGCTGCATGAACTCAACTGCCGCGTCGCGTGACGTGTCCTCGACCAGCACAACAGAGTCGGCAGGCAGACCGGCCGACGCGATCGCTTCGCGCAGTACCAATGCGATCGCGATATTCGAATCGATGGCACCCGATGATCCCCGGAGAAAGGCCGCGTTGCCCGACTTGAGACACAGCCCGGCCGCATCCGAGGTGACGTTGGGTCGGTTCTCGTAAATGATCGCCACGACACCCAACGGAACCCGAACTCGCCGAATCTTCAGACCGTTCGGACGAACCCAACCATCAAGAACCTCGCCCACAGGATCGGGCAATCCGGCGACCTGCCGAAGGCCAGAGGCCATCGATTCGATGCGGGCCGGCGTGAGCCTGAGCCGATCGACGACCGTGGCCGAGACTCCTTCGGCTTCGGCACGCGCAACGTCAACCTCGTTAGCTCGCAAAATCTCTACGGCGCGGGCCACCAAAAGATCGGCAGCGGCGGTCAGAGCCGCATTCTTCTGCTCGGTCGACGCGGTGGCCAGGAGTCGTGACGCGGCCTTGACCCGGAGACCAAGCTCAGCGACGGACGGGGCTTCAGCGTTGTTCCCTTTGGTGCTCACGACCGAAAGGGTACTCCGGAGCCGAATGCCCTCACCATGATCAGTCCGGCGATCACACCCAAAGTTTGGGCCGGTCCGCACTAGGTTGATCCCCGATGAGCGGATCTCTAAGTGCCCCGCACCAACCCCGCTCAGCGGGCCATCTGCTTCGCTCAAGCGCCGTTGTTGCAGCAGGCACTGGTCTCAGCCGACTCACCGGATTCGGACGAGTCGCCGTCATGGCGTATGTGCTTGGCACGGGTGCGCTAGCTGAGGCCTACAACCTCGCCAACAACACGCCGAACCTTCTTTACGATCTCGTTCTCGGAGGCATCCTTTCGGCGACACTCGTGCCCGTCGTGGTCGATCACATGTCGCGCGACGACAAGGACGGGATCAATGCCGTCGCCACGGTCATCACCGTCGTGCTGCTCGCCACAACTTTCATCGGCATGGTCGCGGCGCCCGCAATCATTTGGCTCTTCAACCTGAGCGCGCCGATGGGCCAATACTCACAGCAGGCCAAGGTCGCAGTACCGCTTCTAATCCTTTTCGCTCCTCAGATTCTTTTTTACGGGTTGACCGCACTCGGCACCGCTCTCCTCAACGCCAAGCGCTCGTTCGCCGTCGCCGCCTTTGCACCCGTCCTCAACAACGTCGTCGTCATCTGTCTGTTCCTTGCGCTTCCGCGTCTCGCCGGGGGCGATTCGCCCACGTTCGACCAGGTACGCGACGACACCGGACTACTCCTGCTTCTCGGCTTGGGAACAACAGCCGGCATCATGGCGATGACCGCCGTTCTCTGGCCCGCGATTCGACATGCCGACATCCGCCTTCGGTGGAACTTCGACACCCGCCATCCCGCCGTGCGCGAGATTGGCCGCCTCTCCGGATGGACATTCGGCTATGTCGTCACCAACCTGATCGCCTACATGGCCATCCAAACCTTTGCCAACGGCGTCGACGGAGTCACGATCTATGGGTATGCGTGGCTGTTCTTTCAACTTCCGTACGGTCTTTGGACTGTCTCCGTGATGACCAGTTACACCCCCGAACTTTCGGCACTGCACTCTTCGGGTAACGCCGACGGACTCCGGTCTCGGTTCGAGTCAGGCCTTCGGCTCATTCTTGTGTTCGTTCTTCCGGCAACAGTCGGCATGGCCCTGCTCGCCGAACCTATCGTCAGCGTCGTTCTCGAACACGGAGAGTTTTCAAGCGCCGCCGCAACAACGACCGGTAACACACTTGTCGCCTTTGCTATCGGACTTCCCGCATTCTCGTTATTCCTTTTCGCCATGCGCGGTTTCTATGCACAACGCGATACACGGACACCGTTCTTCATCAATCTCGCCGAGAGCATCCTCGCCGTCGCGCTCGCTTCATTCATCGTCAATCGGTTCGAAGTGGTCGGACTCGGGGCAGCCGGCTCGATCGCGTACAGCGTCTTCGCCATCGTCGCCATCGTCGTTCTCCGACGCAGGATCGGACCCTTCCTAAACCGAAGCTCGTTCATCGCCATCGCCAAACTTGTCGGTGCAAGCGCCTTCATGGGCTTGACCGTCTGGGCAACAATGCGCCTCTTGTCGACCGGATCACTGGCAACTGTCATCGTTGCTACCACGGTTGGACTCGCGTCCTATCTCCTGGCCCTCACCGCTCTGCGCTCAACGGAGACAACCGCCCTGATTGGACGATTCCAAGGTCGATCGAAGGGCTGAGGACTAAGGAAGCATGACGAGGTCATCAGCATGGATGATCTCGCTTGATACTCCTGCAGGCAGAGCGGAACTGTGTTTACCGGCCGCGTCTCGGATCACATCGGCGCCGAAACGCACAAGGCCCTTCGCGAACACTTCGCCACTCTGATCCTTGAGTTCCACGGCATCATCGGCACCAAACGCACCGACGACGTCGATCACGCCGGCAGTTAACAAGGACGCACCACCGGATTCAAGCGCACGTCGCGCACCTGCGTCCACGGTGATCGAACCTGATGAACCGACTGCGAACGCGATCCAAAGTTTGCGAGCAGGTAGATCGCGCTCATGGGGCAGCACGATGGTGCCGACCCCGGGGACGCCAGAAACTGCGTCGGAAAGGACGTCGGGCCGATGGGCCGCAGCGATAACCGTGCGAACGCCTGACCACGCCGCGATCTTGGCGGCGGCAATCTTGGAGGCCATTCCCCCGCTGCCACCGACTGTCCCCGCGCCGCCGGCGAGCGCTTCGAGGTCTTTATCGAACTCAACGATCTCCTCGATCAGCGATGCGTTGGAATCGAGACGAGGATCAGCAGAAAGCAGCCCAGGAGTGTCGGTCAAAAGTGCAAGAAGATCAGCTCCGACGAGGTGCGCAACTAGCGCCGCCAGTCGATCGTTGTCGCCGAATCGGATCTCGTCGTCAGCAACAGCGTCGTTCTCATTGACGATGGGGACAACCCCCAATTCGAGGAGCCGGTTTAGGGTCCCCCGCGCCTGCAGATACTGACGGCGTTCGACGAAATCGAGCGGAGCCAGCAGGACCTGACCAGCTACGAGCGAGTGCTTCGCCAGTTCCTCGCCGTAGACACCCATCAAGCGACTCTGACCAACTGCCGATAGCGCCTGCAACGTCACAGCATCGCGGGGTCTGTTATCGCCGCCCAGACCGAGGGCAGGCAAACCAGCACCGATAGCTCCGGAGGTGACGATGACGACCGAGTGCCCAGCGACACGCAGCCCGGCCACCTCGCGACAGAGTTTCGCGATGGCATCGGTGCGGATTTCGCCCCGTTCATCAGTGAGCGATGATGTTCCGATCTTGGCGACAACGATCATCCGAGATCACTCTTCCTCGTAGTCGAAGGTGAGCCGTCCGATATGAACGCGATCGCCATCTTTCGCCCCAGCCTTGGCCAGAGCCTTGTCGACACCAAGCTTCTTGAGACGCGCATGTGCGTAATCAAGAGCTTCGAGGTTCGTGAGATCAGAAAGAGCGACGGCACGTTCGGCCTGGCGCCCGATAACCCTGTAACCGCCGTCGTCTTCGCGCTCGATGCGGATTCCTTCGGCGATGGGACGATGCACCACGAATCCTTCGACCTCGGGCTCGACGCCACGAGCTTCGCGAACTGCATCGGCCATAAGGCCAGTGAGGCGCGCGAGACCCGATCCGACAACGGCCGAGATGCACACATCGAGTTCGAGGCCGTCTTCAGTAACGGCGGGCTCCCCTGACTCGGCGAGAACGGCATAATGCGCGGAGAGGTCTGCGCGCGATCCGATGATTAGCCGGGGACGCTCAAGAAGTTCGGGCTGATACGCGCCGAGTTCATTCAGCAAGATGCGCGCCTGTTCAGCGGGAGGATCAGTCGTCGTGCCATCGGCGCCTCCGCCGAGGTCGATCAGCAGAACGAGCGCCCGGGCCCGTTCAATGTGGCGGAGGAAACGATGTCCAAGGCCGCGACCTTCACTCGCCCCCTCGACCAGACCAGGAATATCGGCGACGACATACTCGAAACCATCGTCAAGCCGCACGACGCCGAGATTGGGTTCGAGGGTCGTGAAGGGATAGTCAGCGATCTTCGGCTTCGCCGCCGAAACGCGCGAGATCAGCGTGGATTTACCGACGTTGGGATATCCGACGAGCGCAACGTCAGCCATGAGCTTGATCTCGAGATTGAGCCAGCGCTCCTCGCCAACCTCGCCCTGTTCTGCGAACGAAGGGGCCCTACGGGTGTTCGAAAGGAAGCGGGCATTGCCCTTGCCTCCCTGTCCACCAGCGGCAGCCATCCAACGGTCACCCTGGGACACGAGATCAGCAAGAATTCCGCCCTCTCGATCGAGAACGACCGTTCCTTCAGGTACGTGGACGAGGAGATCGTCAGCTCCGGCACCGTGCTTCTTCTTGCCTGATCCGTGGGCGCCGCTACCGGCCCGGCGATGGGGATGGTCACGGAAAGCCAGAAGCGATGCGACATTTCGATCGGCGACGAACCAGATGTCGCCGCCACGACCGCCATCGCCGCCATCGGGGCCGCCCTTGGAGACATGGGCCTCGCGCCGGAACGCGACGCAGCCTGCACCTCCATCGCCACCACGGACGTTGATCTGACACTCGTCGACAAACCCTGACACGACCGGACAGCCTACGGGCTAAAGGATGCGAGACCAGCATGCATCCGGCCACGCCAGCCCGGTAGGCGGCTGTCACACCCGCTTGGCATGATTCGTCCATGGAAGAACTCACGGAACGAGCTCGACTCTGGGCATCAACGATGGACGGCTTCGCTCGCCCTGCCGACGACTCCGCAGCGTCAGACGCCCCCACAGCGACTCGTCACGCCCACCGAGACGCCGGGCCGACCATTGGGGCATCCGAGCCGCTCATGCGATCTGAAAGAGAATCGCTTGAGGCCGTACTTCTCGCTCCGGGCGCCACGCGATCCGTCGAAGGCGGCAACCGGGCCGTCGCCGAGCCAGCCGATCCAGTTCGGACATGTTTCGAGCGCGACCGAGATCGCATCCTCCACGGGGCGACTGCGTTTCGCCGTCTCGCCGGAAAGACCCAGGTCTTCATCTTCCCTGACGATCACGCTCGAACCCGATTGACCCATGCCCTCGAGGTCGCACAGGTCGCCGTAGCCATCGCCCGACAATTGCATCTCAACGAGGCGCTCACCGAGGCAATCGCTCTCGGGCACGATTGCGGCCACGGGCCCGGCGGTCATGCCAGCGAGGATGCCTTCGCCCCGTATCTCACCGACGGCTTCGACCATGCCGTTTGGGGCGCCGATGTCGTTCTGGCCCCACTCAATCTCTGCACCGAAACTCTCGACGGAATTCGAAACCATTCGTGGTCGCGCCCCGCCCCGTCCACTCCCGAGGGCGAGGTCGTGAGTTGGGCCGACCGAATCGCCTACGTCTGCCACGACTTCGAAGATGCGGTCCATGCCGGCATCGTGACCATCGACGATCTTCCGCCGATCGTGCTCAATCGTTGTGGTCCCCGCCGCAGCACCTGGCTGAGCGCATTCATTCAGGGCGTAGCCGAAGGTTCGGTCGCGGCAGGTCGAGTCGCTATGACTGAACCACTTGCCGAAGCCTTGGCCGCCTTCCGGTCACTCAACTACGAGCGCATCTACCTGCGACCCGAGTCTCTGGCGCAAGGCCGAGCCGTGGTGTCGGTACTCCAAGGCCTCGTCGAACATTTCGCCGCCCGACCCGACCGAATTCCCGGTACGGACTCGCCCGATCCCTCAGGCATCGAGGCCTTACACCGCTCCATCGCCTATGTCGCCGGCATGACCGATCGGTTCGCTTGCCAAGCAGCCATCGACGAACTGCACTGGCCCGAGCACGAACTACCTCGAGGACTCGACGCTCATCGTCCACGAACCGCCAAAGCCGCTAAGTAGTTACTGCTGTCGAATTCAGCCGACGGGGAGGATGTCAACAAGCTTGCGGCCCTTACGGGAACCGAACTTCACGGTTCCTTCAGTGAGGGCGAAAAGGGTGTCGTCGCCGCCACGGCCAACATTCTCACCCGGGTGGATGCGAGTGCCGCGCTGGCGAACGAGGATGGTGCCGGCAGTGACGGCCTGGCCGTCGAAGCGCTTCACACCAAGACGTTGTGCGTTTGAATCGCGGCCGTTCCGTGTGGAGCCGCCGCCTTTTGTCTTTGACATGGGTCAGCCCTTCTTAATTCCGGTGATTTCGATCGTCGCGTAATGCTGGCGATGACCAAAACGGCGACGTTCGTTCGCCTTGTTCTTATAGGTGAAGCCAATGACCTTGGGCCCCTTGGTCTCGCCGACCACACGGGCTGTGACGCTGGCGCCAGAGAGTTGAGCTGGGGTAGCCAGAACAGAATCACCATCAACCACGAGAACGGGGGTGAGGGTGACTTCATCAGCGTCGCCGAGGCGCTCAACGTCAAGACGTTGGCCCTCTTCGACTCGATACTGCTTGCCACCTGTTTGAATCACGGCATACATAGGGGTCTGATCCTAGCGGGTTGGGGTCGGGAGATAAAACCCGGATGGTTTCGGCTTACTTGAGAAGGTCGGCATCGATACGGATTCCGCGGCCCTCGCACTCCGGGCACTGGTCAGCGAAGGACTCGAGAAGGCCCTCCCCTATGCGCTTTCGGGTCATCTCCACGAGACCAAGTTCGGAGATATCGAAGACCTGGGTTCGGGTCTTATCCCGGGCAAGACCATCCCGGAAGACCTTGATCACTTCGTCCCGGTTCGCCTTGATCTCCATATCGATGAAATCGATCACGATAATTCCGCCGATATCGCGAAGCCGGAGCTGCTTGGCGATTTCCACAGCGGCTTCGAGATTGTTCCTGAAAACGGTCTCCTCGAGGCTCGAGGAGCCAACGTTCTTGCCCGTGTTCACATCGATGACTGTGAGCGCTTCGGTGTGCTCAATGATGAGCGAGCCGCCCGAGGGCAACCAGACCTTGCGATCGAGCGCCTTGTGCAACTGCTCGTGGACGTGATGACGCTCAAAGATCGAGAGCGGCTCCACCGAACGGTCGTAGTGCTGCACCCGGTCGGCCAGCGCCGGGGAAATGTTCGAGACGTAGTCGCGCACATCGGCGAAAAGGGCCTCGTCGTCGATGATGATGCCGCGATAGTCGTCGTTGAATTCTTCGCGGATGACACGGACTGCCATGTCGGGTTCACGATAGAGAAGGGCTGGGGCCTGCACCTTGGCCGCGAGTTGCTCAATCTGTTCCCACTGCGAGAGCAGTCGACGCACGTCAGCAGAAATCTCTTCGGAGGTGACGCCCTCGGCGGCAGTACGGACGATGACGCCATGCTGCGGCGGCTTGACCTTGTCGAGAATCGAACGAAGGCGCTTGCGCTCATCGTCGGCGAGCCGCTTTGAGATTCCGTAGGTCGACGAGTTCGGGATAAGCACAACAAACCGTCCGGGAAGTGAGACTTCCTGGGTAAGTCGTGCACCCTTGTGGGCGATCGGGTTCTTGGTGACCTGACAGATGATCGTCTGCTTGGGCTTCAGTATCTGTTCGATACGAGCGTTACCGCCCTGCTCGACATCGTCTGCATCGAGATGCACATCGCCGCGGTAAAGGACCGCGTTCTTCGGTGTGCTGATGTCAACGAACGCCGCTTCCATGCCGGGCAGCACGTTCTGAACCTTGCCCAGGTAGATATTTCCGTGGATCTGTGCCACATCATCAGCTGGTCGGGAGACGAAGTGCTCGATCAGGTTGCGGCCCTCGAGTACGGCGATCTGCGTTGCCTCGGGACGGACACTGACCGTCATCAAGTAGCGACCTACCGGGCGACCATTGCGCTCGCGACCACGACGACGATCGAGAGTCTCCTCATCGAGATCTGGTCCACCGCCACCGAGAATCGCTTCGACCGGACGGTTGGATCCACGGCCACCGGAGCGACCGCCCTGGCCAGATTGCGACTGACCGCCGTTCTGACCTTTGGCCTGGCCTGCGTTCTGTCCTCCGCCACCATTGCCGCCGCCGCCATTACCAGCGCCACGACCTCGCCCGCCTCGACGGCGACGCGAACCGGTACGGGGCTGGCCTTGTCCTTGGCCGGACGCTGCTTCGGTTGTCTCGGCCTTCTGCGCATCCGCCGGAGCGGGACGAACATCACCGATTTGAGGTCGCTTCACGAGCGCCTCTTCGGCGGCGGCAGGATTCTTGGGCCGGTTTTGCGTCGGGCGCTCGGGCAGTTCTACATCGCCGACGTCAGATGAATCCGACGAATCCGACTCGTTGTCGCGCGGTGCACCAGAACGAGTGCGATTCCGACCTCCGCGTGAGCCCCGACGGCGGCGATTGCGACTCGCCGCGCTCTCGGTGCCAGATGAGGAATCGTCCCCGCTGGCCCCGGTGGTTTCAGACGAAGTCGAAGGCGCTTTCGGTTGCGGCGTCGGAGATTCCGTCGGAACTGACGGAATCTTGGGCGTGTTGGGCTCGACCGTTGGATCGGTCATCGGAATAGTCCTCTCTCGGGGCGACTGCGATTGCAGTAGCCGTGACGTGCGCGCCTTGCGAGAGGGGTTCTCGCGTCGCGCCGTCTTCGTTGATCCATTGAAAAATTCTGCAGACCCGACCCTCGGTGAGAGGCGGATCGAACGCGGCCAGCAATTCTGCCGGACGTATCGAACGTGGCTGTGTCGCCAGTTCAGCTTCGAATACTGCCCCCGTTTGCGGGGCATCGTCTGGAGTTGAACCGAGCACGCTTAGGTGCAAGATTCCCGGACGAAGGTCATCAGCGACCTGCTTACCCTTACGTTCCCGAACAACGGGGATCGCATCGGCCGCGAGCATCGCCGCCACTGCGCTGGTAAGTGAATCGACAGATTGTCCCGGCACCTCAATGCGCCAAACGCACGAGGTCACCGCCTCCTGAAGGGAGGGATCGGAGCGGTTGATGACCGAAACGGCCTCAACCTCGATACCGGGTGGAAGAAGCGGCGTGAGCCGCTCGGGCAACATCCCGAGATCGACCTCGTCAGCCTCAGGCTCACGAAGATCAACATCCAGATACTCCCCCAGCGACTCATGGCCGGTGGAAAGCGCGAGTCCGAAATGCATTTTCGGACGCGGTGAAAAACCTTCGGTGCGGGCGAGCGGGAGTTCGGCCCGACGAAGGACCCGCTCCCAGATGCGCGCCACATCACGATGGCTGGTGAAGCGAACTTTGCCGTGTTTGCTGTAGCGCAATCGAATTCTCATTCGGCACCAACCTTGGCGGACTCGGGCTTGCGGCCGAGAAGCGAAACCGGAACTGATGAACCCAGATCCTGGCCGGTCCCCTGCGATCCACCTGCGGGCGGTGTAGCCGACGCCACGATGTGTTCGATTGAGTAACCCGTGCAGGCACCACAGTCGTAACACGGCGTCCAACGACAATCGGGAAGGCCAACTTCTGCGAGTGCATCGCGCCAGTCCTGCCAAAGGAAATCCTTGTGAAGACCTGCCGACAGGTGATCCCACGGAAGGACTTCGGTCTCCGTACGATGGCGATACGCGTACCAATCGGGATCGAGGCCGTGCTCTTCCATAGCGGCGAGCCACAGATCGAGATCGAAGCATTCGCTCCATTCCTGGAACGTTCCGTCGTTGCGCCAGACCGTTTCGATGGCGGCGCCAACACGACGATCGCCACGACTCATGATTCCCTCGACCATCGTGGCCTTCGGATCGTGCCACTTGACCTGAACGCCATGAGATTTGCGGGTGGCATCCCGGAGCAGATTGATTTTGCGACGAAGTTCCTCGACAGTGTTCTGACCAAACCACTGGAACGGCGTGAACGGTTTGGGAACGAATCCACCAACGGAGACCGTGACAGATGGACTCTTGGTGTACTTCTTGCCAAGCTCCACACAGTTGCGGGCCAGTTCGGCGATACCCAGAGTGTCTTCGTCGGTTTCGGTCGGAAGACCCGTGAGGAAATAGAGCTTCACACGCCGCCAACCGTTCGCGTATGCGGCCTCGACGGCGCTATAGAGATCCTCTTCGCGAATGAGCTTGTTAATAACTTGCCGCATGCGCCAGGTGCCAGCTTCCGGAGCGAATGTAAGACCAGTGCGGCGACCCTTCTGGAGTTGCGTGGCAATGCCGACGCCGAAAGCGTCGACCCGGAGACTGGGAAGCGAAACCGAAACAGGCGAATTATTCGACGTGGAATCGGCGATGTCGCGCACCAGATCTTCAATGCCCGAGAAATCAGCCGTCGACAATGACGTCAGTGCAACCTCGTCGTACCCGGTGCGACGCAAACCGTCTTCGACCATCGTGCGGACCTGTTCCGCCGGACGCTCACGAACCGGTCGTGTGATCATCCCTGCTTGACAGAAACGGCACCCGCGGGTGCAGCCGCGGAACACTTCAACGTTAAGACGATCGTGAACGACTTCAGTCAGCGGAACCAACTGGTTCTTGGGGTACGGGAAATCGGCGAGATCTGCAACGGTTCGCTTTTCGACAGTTTCGGGTACGTCGGAAAAACGCGGAGTGATCGCGGCGAGAGCAGCACCGTCGTAGGTCACGTCGTACATCGACGGCACGTACACGCCACTTACATGGGACAGTTCGCGCAACATCGCGGCGCGCGAACCGGGCGGACGACCCGAGAGCTTCCATTTCACGACGACTTCGGTGATCTCAGCGACGATCTCCTCGCCATCGCCAAGCACCACGAAATCGAGGAAGTCGGCGATCGGCTCCGGGTTGTACGTGCAATGACCACCAGCAGCGATCAACGGATGATGCTCGAGACGATCGGCAGAACGGACCGGTGCCCCAGCGAGATCCACCATGTTCAGAAGGTTCGTATAGGTGAGTTCGGCCGAGAGGTTGAACCCGATGATGTCGAAATCGGTCGCCGGACGATGAGTGTCGAGCGAGAACAACGGCAGTCCGTGTTCGCGCAGCAACGCCTCAAGATCAGTCCACGGGGCGTAGGCCCGTTCGGCCACGGCATCGGAACGCTCGTTGAGGATCTCGTAAAGAATCTGCAAGCCCTGATTTGGCAGGCCGATCTCATACGTATCCGGGTACGCCAAAAGCCACGCCACACGATCATTGGCGTGTTCAGGACGCTGGGAACCGTCTTCAAGCCCGATATATCGGGCCGGCTTGGCCACTCTGGCCAGAAGAGGCTCCAGCTGGGGCCACATTCCGTTCACCCAAAGAAGAGTACCGGTTCGGCCCCCGTTTACTGGAACCGGCGGGCGTGGACGCTCATGACAAGGCCCAAAGCGGCCAGTGCAGTCACCGTCGAGGATCCTCCGGCGCTCAACAGGAGCAAGGGAATTCCAGTGACCGGCATGATTCCCATCGCCATACCCACATTCTCAAAAATGGAGAACGCGAACATGGCGAGTACCCCGATGCAGACGTAGCTACCGAAGGAGTCCTTTGCGATCTGGGCGATCCGCCAGATTCGGTAGCAGAGCAGCCCATAGAGGAACAGAACCATGGCCGCGCCCACGAAACCGAACTGCTCGGCCACCGCAGTGAAAATGAAGTCGGTCTGTTGCTCAGGAACGAACCCAAGCTTCGTTTGGGGTCCGTTGAAGAGGCCTTCGCCCGTCACTCCCCCGTTGGCGATGGCCTGCTGGCTCTGGTCGACGTTGTAAACGGCCGGGTTTGTCTTGTCATCCGGGTTGGCGAATGCTGTCAACCGGCTGATCTGGTACTCCTTGAGTACCGGCGAATTGAGCGCTCCGAAAACTCCGATGAGTCCGACTAGCGCCAGCACGACGATGAACTTCGTCGGTAGGCCGCCGACGACGAGCATGGCAAGAGCAATAACGGTGAGGACAAGAACGAGTCCAAGGTCCGGTTGGATGAGGATGAGGACCATCGGAAGCGCGGCCACTCCGAGAAGTGAGAACAAGCGGCGCACATCTATATCGCCGCGGAACTCCGAAAGCATGAACCCCAACGCCCCGATTAGTGAAAGTTTGGCGAACTCAGCCGGTTGCAACTGGAAAGGTCCCAGCGTGAACCACGCCTGCGCGCCCTTCGATTGCGATCCGAGCGGTGAAATCACGAGAACCAACATCAGTGTGGTCAGTCCGTAGAACGCCCAGGCCCAATCGTGGAGCTTTCGATAATCCACGATCGAGAAGATCACGAAGGCACCGGCTCCGATCCCGACGAACGCCGTCTGCTTAACCAGATAGGACGACGAGTAGGTCGGCCCAGGGCCACGAGTCGCGCTGTAGACGGCGATGATCCCGACGATCGAGAGGCCTACAACCGCCAGCACGAGCAGGGGGTCGAGGTGTCGGGCCGGAGCGGTTGGATCCCGACGACTGCGATTCGAATCGTGACGACTAACGGAGGATGGAAGCATTAGTCAGTCGAACCTACGCTTGCCGGCGCCGCATCGGTGAGGGTCTGACCGGCAAGAACCTCATAGACATGCCGGACAACTTCGCCCGAGGCCTCCGCACCGAAGCCACTCTCTTCCATGACAGCCGCCACCGCATAACGCGGGTTCAAACCGGGACCATAGGACGCGAACAACGACGTATCCGCCTTGCCGTCCACCTGCGCCGTTCCAGTCTTACCTACAACTGGGAATGCCTGCTGGTTGAAACCAATGAACGCACTTGATCCGGTACCCAAACCCGTCGTAACCCGCGATAGGCCCGCGAGGATCGGATCCCGGACATCCGCAGGCAGTGCCACGGTGCCAGCGACGACCGGTTCAATGACACTGATGACGCCACCGGGATTCACATCGGAGTTCTTCGACCGCAGAATCCTCCATCCGACATGGGGCGTGTAGAGAGTCCCACCGTTGGCAAATGCCGCATAGGCGCGTGCCAATTGCAACGGAGTGACAACGATGACGTTCTGGCCAACGGCTAACTGAACGTTGTCGCCGGTGTACCACGTACCCTCGCTGTAGGACTCCGGGTACTTCGCGTGAAGAGCCTTCTTGTCTTCCGGCGTCAATACGTAACCGGCCGATTCATTCGGAAGATCGATGCCCGTCCGCTTATCGAATCCGTATGCCGACGCCGTGTCTTGGATCAGCTTCGACCCATCCATCCGATCGCCGAGCCAATAGAAGTACACATCTGACGACAGCGTGAGAGCAGTGGGTAGCGAGATCGTGCCGTTACGAACACTTCCGGCGTTGGTGAAGGTCTGGGCTGGATTGCCAACGGTGTAAACGCCCTGGTCGTTGTAGGGGGTACCTCCGGTAATCAGTCCATTACTAAGAGCGGCTGTGGCCGTCACCAATTTGAACGTTGATCCCGGTGCATACTGCCCGCTGATTGAGCGATCGATAAGCGCGCTCACACCATCGACATCGGTCAGTTCGTTATATCGTTCTTGCGAGATTCCATTGACAAACTCGCGGGGATCATACGACGGGTAAGTAGCGAGCGCGACTACTCCGCCGGTCTGCGGATCCATGACAACGACCGAGCCGGCCGTGGCTTTGCGGAGCGTCCCGTCTCGCTGATTCGTTCCCCGCAAACGCAGCAATTTGTCCTGAAGGGATTGTTCCGCCCGCAGTTGCACATCGATATCAATGTGCAACTGGACGTCACTTCCTGCCTTTGGGGCCTGATACGACGAGGTGCCGACTGGTCGATTTTTCGAATCGACCTCAATCATCTCGACGCCTGGCGTGCCCCGCAGTTCCTTCTCATAGGTCGATTCAACACCGGCAAGACCGATCGTCGAATTGGATTGGTAGCTCTTCGGCACTCCGGAATCGGGATCGACTCCAGGCTCCGCGACTTTGAGCCTCTCGGTCGTGATGCGGCCGACATACCCGAGCACGTTTCCGGCCGCAGCGCCGTACGGGTACACGCGTGTCGATCGTCGCTCCACCGCAATTGTTGGAAAGTCATCGGCGTGTTCAGCCAAGTACCACTGCACTTCTTCGGACACGTCTGTCGCAACAGGAACCGGTTGCAGATCGTCGAACTGCATATCGGCATATCGCCTCTCGAGCGACGAAATTTTGGTTGGGGTTCCGTAGCGCGTGAGCACATCGGCCAGCCGGCTCATGAGATCGTCCTGATCTCGAAGCTTCCGGAATGCCACCCGATCGATGGTGACGGAGAGCGATGTCCGATTGTCGACGAGAACTTTGCCGTTTACATCGAGGATCCGACCACGCGGCGCTTCGATGGCCACGACCCTCGTCCGGTTCGCGATTGCCTGAACCTGAAGCCGCGGTGCCTCCATAACCTGCAAATACCAGAGCCTTGCGAAGAGCGCCATGAAGCAACCGATCACGACAACGCCAACAAAACTCATCCGCGTGCGCGGCGATGCGGTGTCCATCTATTGGCGTCCCGTAAGGAGCTGAAACGTGGTTCGAGGTGCGGACATAACCACAACAGTCCAGCAGACGAAACCGCTCATCGCATGGCAGGGCGGAATCGGTCGGAGTGGGTCTCAGCCCAACGGCAGGCCCGTGTCGCCGGGATGATGAGCAGTGCCGACCAGATGGAAACCACCGCTACCACCTGAAGCAGGTGACCCGACACCATCTGGCTCTGGCCAATCACAGCACCGATGACGGCAAAGGCCGTGACTCCAAGGGCGCTAGCGACGAAGGCCACTGCCATCGTGAGCCACCGAGCCGAGTGCACGAGCGCCGCTTCCATCCATCCCGCCAAGGCACCCGCGCCCATGTAGGCGACCGCTCCGAGACCGTATGGCGTAGCCGAAATCGAATCGAGCGCAATCCCCGCGCAGAACCCGACGATTGCTCCTCGCTCGGTTCCACCGACGATTCCGGCCGCTATGGCCAGAACCAAAAGAACATCCGGAGCTATTCCGCCTATTTCGAACTGAACGCACACCGCACGCTGGACAACAACTCCAGTGACAAGGACGATCAGATAACGAACAACTGGATGACCCAGCATCAGCCCACCGGCTTCCAGAGCACAACGTCCGCGTAGGTGAGGTCACGGGTATTCGCGAACATTGTGATATCGACTGAGGTCTCGCGGGCAGCCTCATCGGTTCTCAAGGCAGTAATGGTGCCAATCGGAAGATTTGGCGGGAACGGGCTCCCCAGGAGTCCGCTCGTCACGACGATCTGTCCCGGAGAGATCGACTGACGAACATCAATGCTGCCGCCGCGAAGAATCGTCGCAGAACCGGTTCCCTGCGCCGTCCCAATCGCTGGAGTGCCGACCACATTGAAGTTGACGTTGAACGAGCCACCCGTGATCAGGGCGACCACTGAGCGATTATCGGAAACCTGAACGACCTTGCCGATGAGACCCTCGCCGGTGATGACGGGCATGTTCTTCTCGATGCCACTCGACGATCCCTTGTCGAGTTCAACCGTCTCACCGAAATTACCGACTGTTCCCGAAACAACACGGGTGTGCACCACCGGCGTATCTCCGACGAAGGGGATTCCTACGAGTTGCAACAGTTGCTGCAACTGCTCCTTCGAGACGACGCTCGTCGTGAGCTCGCCTTTCAGTCGGTCATTCTCTTCCTGCAATCGTTCGTTCTCGCTCTCAAGGTCACCCTGCGTGAAGGCACCCGACCACGCATTGCGCACTGGTGAGAAAACGGTCGACGCAACATCGCCTACCGGTGAAAGTACCGACATCGAAGCGCTGCGGACCGCCGATAGCGGGCCTGATCCGCGACCATCAAGGGTCAGTAGGACGACAGACGTGAGCATCAGCAGCACGATGGTGAAGCGGGCACGCCCTCTACGTCGGGAAACTGGCACGACTCAGTCGATGATTAGTTGATCGTCGACGAGAACAACACGCCCTTGAGCGCATCGAACTCTTCAAGTGACTGCCCTGAACCAATTGCTACGGAGAACAATGGATTCGGGGCGATGATGATCGGCATTCCCGTCTCGAACTCGAGTCGAGCGGAGATGCCGTGAAGAAGAGCGCCACCACCGGCAAGGACGATCCCCTGCTCCATGATGTCGGCCGCGAGTTCCGGCGGTGTCTTGTCGAGTGTCACCTTGACCGCGTCGACGATCGCCGCAACCGGTTCGGCGATGGCTTCGCGAATCTCTTCGGTCGTTGTCACAATGGTCTTGGGAAGGCCCGAAACCAGATCGCGTCCGCGGATCTCGGCATGCAGCTCGATCTCGAGCGGCCAAGCAGTACCGAGAGCCATCTTGACTTCCTCGGCCGTACGCTCGCCCAAGGCCAAGCTGTATTCCTTCTTGATGTAGTTGATGATGGCGATATCGATCGCATCGCCACCAACACGGGCGGACTGCGATGTGACCACGCCACCGAGCGAGATGACGGCGACCTCTGTGGTTCCGCCGCCGATGTCGACGATCATGTTTCCGGTCGGCTCCTGCACGGGCAGGCCCGCTCCGATGGCAGCCGCCATGGGCTCTTCGATGATGTACGCCGGCTTCCGGGCGCCGGCGAATTCGGCAGCCTCCTGAACGGCACGTTGCTCAACCGGAGTGATTCCCGAGGGAACACAGATGACCATGCGGGGCTTGGCCCACTTGGAGGTGTGGACCTTCTGAATGAAATAGCGAAGCATCTTCTCGCAGATGTCGAAATCGGCGATGACGCCATCCTTCAACGGCCGGATGGCCTGGATGTGCGCGGGAGTGCGCCCGATCATTCGCTTGGCCTCAATGCCAACCGCCACCGGCCGGCCATCCTTGACGTTGATCGCCACCACCGACGGCTCATTAAGGACGATGCCTTCACCGCGGACGTAAATCAGGGTGTTGGCGGTTCCAAGATCGACTGCCATGTCGCGCCCGACGATGTTCGACAACGATGAACGGGACGCGATCGAATTCGAAAGCGACGAGGAAAAGGAAGAGAACAGGTTTCCAGCCATGCGGTGAGCCTCCCGATGGAGCTCGAAAGATGCAGAGAAAAAGATACGGCGACTAAGCAACCAAGGCACGGGTAAAGAACGCCCGCACGCCCCGGCCCTTGCCGAGGCTAGTGCTCCAACACCGGATCACAAACTACAGATTGGGGAAAAAGATACCGATCTCACGCTGGGCAGCTTCGAGACTGTCGCTTCCGTGGATCAAGTTCTCGGTGAAAAGAATGCCCAAATCGCCCCGAATCGTGCCCGGCGCCGCATCGCGGGGGTTCGTCGCCCCCATCATGGTGCGAACCACCTTCCAGGTGTCCTCAGGGCCTTCGATGACAAGGGCCATCACTGGTCCACGGGTAATGAAATCGACCAATTCTCCGAAAAATGGCTTATCGGAATGCTCGCCGTAATGCTTCTCGGCGGTCGCTTTGTCGATTGACTGAAGCTCAGCGGCAACCAGCGTCAGGTTGCGGCGCTCGAAGCGGCTGATGATTTCCCCGACGAGGCCACGTTCGACGGCGTCAGGCTTGGCGAGAACAAGTGTGCGATCCATAGGACCCGTCAATGTAGAGGAGCAATCAGCCTCGGGGCGATTCCAGCGCTGTTCGTGCCGCCCCAGCGACGTAGAGCGATCCGGCGATCAAGACCACGTCCTCTTCGGTGGAGACATCGAGGGCCCGCTGCACAGCCGTGGCGACATCGTCGATCTGCTCGGTCATCACACCCATCGCTCGGCCAATGGCGGCAAGGTCGGCGCCACTCATCGCCCTCGGACTCGACGGGGTGCAGGCGATCAGCAGATCAGCCTGTCGAGCACCGAGTTCCTCAAGCATCTGAACTGGATCGCGACCACTCAACATGCCAATTACCAAGACTCGGCGACCGGCGACATCGAATTCATTCTCCAGGGTGGCCAGTGCCGCCCTCGCGCCTTCGGGATTGTGAGCGCCGTCAATAACGACGAGCGGTCCGTAGGCCATGACCTCGAAACGGCCCGGCATCGTCACTCCCGCCAGAGCCGCTTGCACGATGTCGAGTTCAATCGGACGGTCGAAGAACGCTTCGACCGCTGCAATGGCCATCGCGGCATTCTCGGCCTGATGCTCGCCGTGCAGAGGAAGGTAGACATCATCGAGAGTTCCCAGTGGTGTGCGGAAATCGACAAGGTGTCCGCCGAGCGCTGGTTGGTCAGCGACAACGTCGAAGTCGATACCGCGCGTCCACGTACCGCGGGGCCCTTCGGCCGCGAACACCGGATGCAGCGATGTATCAGGTTCGCCGAGAACAAGAAACGAGTCTGGCTTGATGATGCCGGCCTTCTCCGCGGCGATCGCAACCTTCCAGTCACCCACTCCGTCGGTGTGGTCCTGACCGATGTTGGTCACGACTGCGACATCAGCGTCAACCACGTTGGTCGCGTCATATCGCCCAAGAAGTCCAACTTCGATGACCGCAACATCAACCGCTATCTCCGCGAACCATTGCAACGCTGCGGCCGTAAGTAGTTCAAAGTACGAAGGAGTAACACCCGAAAGGGGCGCCACACGCGCCAGTTCGGTAATTGCTGAAGCGAGTTGCTCATCGTCAATGGGATCGCCGTTCCAGCTGATCCGTTCGTTGATCTTCTGGAGATGGGGACTCGAATACGTCCCGACCGACAATCCGTGCTCGACAAGTAACGCCGTGATCATCCGAGCCGTTGAGCCCTTGCCGTTGGTTCCCGTGACGTGAATGACCTTGAAGGCTGTCTGAGGATCGCCCAGTACACGCACGAGGCTCTGCATTTGGTCCAACGAGAGACCATGGATCGCCCCGGCCGATGCCTCGAGGTTGATGTGACTGTCGAGATAGCGCAGTGCTTCGGGAAGGTTCACGATGTTGAGGGCGCTATCGACGGGGAACTGGATCGTCTACGACCCGGCTCCGACGCGTCAGGATGCGGCGCGGCGCGGCCTACTTGCTCGGGGTGCCGCCACGCGGGGCACGAGTGTCGGGTCGACCTTTTCGAGAACGACGTCAGCGTCGATGATGACTTTCTCGACATCGTCACGACTCGGCAGCTCGTACATGACGCCGTTGAGAACTTCCTCGAGGATCGCCCGCAGACCGCGTGCACCGGTGCCACGTACAAGCGCGAGATCGGCGACTGCATCGAGTGATTCGGGTGTGAACTCCAGCTTGACGTCTTCAAATTCGAAGAACTTCTGGTACTGCTTGACCAGAGCATTACGAGGCTCGACGAGGATCTCAACAAGTGCTTCTCGGTCAAGGTTTGAAACGGCGCCGATGACGGGCAGGCGGCCGATGAACTCGGGGATGAGTCCGAACTTGAGGAGATCCTCGGGCAGCACGCTCGTGTAGAGCTTGCCCATGTCTTTGGTTTCGGTGCGCAACTCGGCGGAGAAGCCGATGCCCTTCTTGCCGATGCGGTTCTCGATGATCTTGTCGATACCGGCGAACGCACCACCGCAGATGAACAGAATGTTGGTTGTGTCTATCTGGATGAATTCCTGATGCGGGTGCTTGCGACCACCTTGAGGCGGTACTGATGCAGTTGTTCCCTCGAGGATCTTGAGCAGTGCTTGCTGAACGCCTTCACCAGAGACGTCACGGGTGATCGACGGGTTCTCCGCCTTACGCGCGATCTTGTCGATTTCGTCGATGTAAATAATGCCGGTTTCGGCCTTCTTCACGTCGTAATCAGCGGCCTGGATCAGTTTGAGAAGGATGTTCTCGACGTCTTCGCCGACGTAGCCCGCCTCGGTGAGCGCCGTGGCGTCGGCGATAGCGAACGGAACGTTGAGCATGCGAGCGAGTGTCTGAGCAAGAAGCGTCTTACCGCAACCGGTCGGACCGATAAGCAAGATGTTGGACTTCGCGAGCTCAACCTCGTCGCGGTTCGTTGCGCCGAATTGGATCCGCTTGTAATGGTTGTAGACCGCAACCGAAAGGATGCGCTTCGCGGGGTCCTGTCCGACGATGTAATCGTTCAGGAACTCGAAGATCTCCATGGGCTTCGGAAGTTCGTCGAATCCGAGTTCCGGCGTTTCGGCCAGCTCTTCCTCAATGATCTCGTTGCAGAGATCGATGCACTCGTCGCAGATGTAAACACCTGGACCAGCGATCAGCTTCTTGACCTGCTTCTGCGATTTACCGCAGAACGAGCACTTGAGCAGCTCGCCACCATCACCGAACTTCGCCACGTTGGATTCCCCCCGCTTCGATTGAGTTCCGGACGCCTCAGCGGACGGCCGTAATGGCGCCGCTGTTGTCGGCGAGCTGTCGGGTCGAAATCACTTCGTCGATGATCCCGTACTCCTTCGCTTCTTCGCCTGACATCACGAAGTCGCGATCGGTGTCGTTGTGGATCTTTTCCTGGGTCTGTCCCGTGTGTCCGGCCAGTACCTCTTCAAGAAGACTGCGCATGCGCAGGATTTCCTTGGCCGCCAGTTCGATGTCGGTGGCCTGGCCCTGTGCGCCGGCGTAAGGCTGGTGGATCAGCACTCGCGCATGAGGAAGGGCCATGCGCTTGCCCGGCGTACCTGCGGCCAGAAGCACGGCGGCGGCCGATGCAGCCTGACCGAAACAGATCGTGGTGATGTCGGGCTTGACGAACTGCATCGTGTCGTAGATCGCGAACAGGGCCGTGATGTCGCCACCCGGGCTGTTGATGTAAATGTTGATGTCGCGATCGGGATTTTCCGACTCAAGGTGGAGCAACTGGGCGCATACGAGATTGGCGACGGTGTCGTCGATCGGCGTCCCAAGGAAGATGATGTTTTCCTTGAGCAGGCGGGAATACAGATCCGCCTGGATCGTCTGGCCACGGCTGGTCTCATACAGAACCGATGGGTTCGGGATGTAATTGCTGATCTGCAGGCCACTGAGCCCAGTCGTTGCGTTCACGTGTGTTACCCCTCCTCGGACGGGGTTGATTCAGCGTCGGCCAGGTCGGCCTCGGCCAGAGCAGTGTCGTCGTCTTCCTCGGCCAGTGCGAGATCGGCGAACGAGATTTTTGTACCGGACTCGTCGGCGATGGCGACGTTCTCGGTGAGCCAATCGAGCGCCTTGCGCTTGGCAATGTCGACTCGGAGGGCCGGCATGTGTCCGGCTTCGGTCAACTGATCGCGCACGACGTCGGCGGGCTGCTGAACTCGTTCGGCAACAGCGTCGAACTCTTCTTCGAGGTCAACTTCGAGCGCCTCGATCGATTCGGCAACCGCGATGGCCCGCAAAGCCAGGTCGACCTTGGCCGAACGTTCAGCCGTGGACTTGAGATCCTCGAGGAACTGTTCCGTCTCGGTACCCGAGAATTGGAGCCACTGCTCGAGCGTGAGACCTTGAGCCTGAAGACGCATCGCCATGTCCTGGAGACGCTCTTGCATCTCGGCGGCGACGAGTGGTTCGGGCAGCTCGTCGAGCACGAGTTCGGCAAGGGCTTCGCCGATCTTTTCGCGCACAGCCATCTGAGCCTGTGCCTTCTTGACCTGCGACATGCGCGTGACGAGATCGGTACGCCATTCGGTAACCGTCTCAAACGAAGAAGCCTGCGTCGCGAGTTCATCATTGAGATCGGGGAGGATCTTGGCCTTGACCTCGGTGACGGTCACCTCGAAATGGAGAGGGCCTTCCTCTTCACCGTTGGGATGCACGGCATCGAACGAGCGAGTATCGCCGGCGCTGACGCCTGCGAGTTCAACATCGAGTTCGGGGACGATGCCGGCGCTGCCGATCTCGTAGAGATAGGCACTGGCGACGAGCCCATCGAGGACTTCACCTTCCTGACTGCCTTCGATGTCAATCGTGACGTAATCGCCTTCAGCGGCGGCACGTTCGACGACCTCGAGTTCGGCGAACTGACTGCGCACGCGCTCGAGCTGTGCATCGACCTCTTCGTCGACAGCATCCGGGTTGGGGATCTCGACCGTGATCTCGGCGTAGCCGCTCACGGTGATGATCGGCCGAACCAAGACAATCGCTTCGAACGTCACAGGACCTGCGTCCTGACCAGCGGTGATCTCGATCTCCGGAGGAGCGATCACATCGACTTCGTTGGCGCGGACGGCCTCCGAGTAATAATCGGGCAGCGAATCGTTGAGGGCCTGAGCGCGGCCTGCTCCGGTGCCGAGACGTGTCTCAAGAAGACGACGGGGTGCCTTGCCTGGACGGAAGCCCGGAACTTTCACCTCGTGCGCGATCTTCTTGAACGCGGCATCGACTGCCGTTTCGAATTCCTGCTCATCGACTACGACCGAGAGCTTGACTTTGTTGCCCTCTAGGGCTTCGACGGTGGCATTCACAAGAAGGCGAGTGTACCGGCGCAATCCCCTGGCTCGTGCACCCTGTGCCGACCTGCCGAAACATCCCGAACCCACACCGAAATCAGCCGCCGCCGGTGCCCCCCGCAACGACAGCTACCATGCACCTGCCGGGGAATGGCGCAGCTTGGTAGCGCGCCTGCTTTGGGAGCAGGAGGCCGGGAGTTCGAATCTCCCTTCCCCGACCAGGCAATTTTGAGGGGTGACATGGATTCACCAATTGAAACCGCAGAAGATTCGGCGGAAATACCAACGAATACCTCGGTGAGCATCGGACACTATGTCCGGTGGATCGCCGCGGTGTTCTCCGCCACCGCCGGTGCCGTACACCTCGGCTACGCGCCCCATCATCTCGAGGAGGATTGGGCCCACGGCTGGTTCTTCATCGCTGTCGGCGCGGCTCAGGTGGCTTCCGCGATTCTGTTCGTCAACCGGCCACGACGATGGGTCTGGGCCTCGGCGATCGCCCTCAACCTCGGCGTTACCGCCACGTGGGTACTTTCACGAACCGTCGGGCTACCCGTAGGTCCAGAGGCTTTGCGTTCCGAGCCTGTCTCCACTCCCGATGTCGTATGTGTCGTACTTGGTCTCGGAGTCGTTGCCCTCGGGGCTCTGGCTCTGCTGGCGCCGAACTTCCTCGGCCGACCAGTGCGCGATCGCTTGGGCACTGGCGCCGTAACCGGACTTGTCTCAGTTCTCACCATCCTCACCGGCGCCGTCATGCTCACGCCGACCTATACGTCTACCCATTCGGCTACCCCCCACGCTGAATCCGGCCAAGCACACGCTGATAGCTCCGCTCTTACGGGGACGACTGCATGCGAACTTTCCGGACCGGCGGCGTCACCCGGACAGGTTGCGCTCGATGCCGAGGGTCACAGCAACCGCGGTCCGACCGAACAGATCGCGCTCAGCCAATCAGAGCGGGACCAATTGGCGGCGCAGCAGGTCCTTGCACGCGATGCCGCTCTTCGTTACCCGACGGTCGCCGATGCCGAAGCAGCTGGCTTCCGCAAATCTGTCGGATTCGTCCCCTGCATCGGATCCCACTACACGAATCAGAGGTATGTGGCTTCGTTCAATCCTGCCTATCCGTCGGAGTTGCTCTTCGATGGCACCACGCCGACATCGAAGATCGTCGGGCTGAGTTACCTCGTCTGGAGTCCTGGCGGCGCACCAACGGGGTTCGCGGGTGAGAACGATCGCTGGCACCAACACAACAGCAACGGCGGCCTGTGCATGAAGGGCGGCCTTGTTGTCGGCGGCGAGGCAGTGTCCGACGACGAATGTCGTGCTCGTGGTGGGCGCAAGAGCGCGATGGATTCGGTGTGGATGCTCCACAACTGGGTCGTTCCCGGTTGGGAGTGCTCATGGGGAACGTTCGCCGGCGAGTGTCCCGAGCTCGGCGGACGTACCGGCGGCTCGGCATGGGATCCCCCCGAACCGGGAACGGCCGGTGCAACCCTCGACGGACTCGCCTCGAAGTGATTGGCGCTACTACAGCCCTGAGGCGATAACCTAAACACTTCTGCGGGTGTAGCTCAATGGTAGAGCACCGTCCTTCCAAGTCGGCTACGAGGTTTCGATTACCTTCACCCGCTCCACAGAAACAACGGACTCCTTCGGGGGTCCGTTGTGCTTTTGGGTCAGCTGCGTTTGGGTCAGCACGTTCTGGTTCAGCACGTCGCATAGTGGCCCGCGGATGATTGCACCCGGACGCAACGGGCTTCAGTCGTGCAGTCTCTCCACCGACACGCTTAGACCCGATTGAAGGACCATTCCCGTGAGCGGGTCAATACCGCTGTCGGCACTCGTCAATCGACCCACATCAGGCGAAGCCCATCCATGCGGGATCCCGATCGATCCCGGTGGCATGTTCCCATCAACGGCCACCTCGCCGACCGTGTATCCGACATCGGATTCAACCTTCGCCCGATCGCCCTGGGCGATGCCCCTTTCCTGTGCGTCTTGGGGGGACATAACGATCGTCGGCGTCTCTGTTCTTCCCCCGGGAGCAGCTACATCGCGCAACTGTGAATTCATCGTCCGCATCCGGCGCTGTGGGAGCAGCAGTAACCGATCGAACTCGGGCTCGGTCGATGGATCAGACTCCGACGGGATCAGACCATCGCCATGCAGTTTGTCGCACTGCGCGATCAGTTCGCTCGGAGCGATGCGCCATTTGCCTTCCGGCAACACCCGCTCAGTCACCCAGCCGAACACCGCTCCAGACTCGACCACGCCGCTGGTGGCGGACATGACTGTCGCGACATCGCTCCGACTCCTGGCAAGTATCGGCCCGAAGAGCGATTCATCAGTGGCGTTGTCGGAGGTAAATCCGCGCGGCAAAACGTCGAGTGCGAGTCGCTCCCCCAGTTCCGCGAAGACCTTCCAGACCGTTCGCCGATTCGCACCGATGCCGACAACCGCTGGCGTGTACTGGGCGGCCACTGCGAGTTGGTACGAGTCGAGTAGCCACGTGAGGTCACCTCGCTCGAGCTGACCCGCGACAGGAAGCACATGAGTCGCTAGTCGCGTCGTCTCTGTTTCAACGACATCGAGCACGATTAGCGCATCGAGTGACAAGAGTGCCGCTTCCGTCCTCTCCCTATCCGGAAGCGCCGTCACCGGATTGCCACCGACGACGAACAGCACGCGAATGTTTCCGGACTCGATCTCGGAGACAAGGCCTGAACATGGATACTCGCCGAAGCGCCGAGGAAGTTCCGGGCGGCTCACTGGCCCTCGCTCGGCCTGACCGTCCGAAGCTTGCCAATCACGCGTGTCGAGCTGCATCAGGTATCCGGGGTTGAACCACATGCCACCGGGCTTGTCATAGGAATCGGTGACGATGTGCAGCGCCCACACCAACCACTCCGTGACATTCGCAGCCGCGTTCATTGAGCTACCTGTACCCGTGAGTACAGAGATCCGTCCCGCACTGAGCACATCGTTCAAGAGTTCCGAGAGTTGCGATTCCGATAGGCCAGTGCGCTCGGCGGCAAACGACAACGTGAAACGAGCGACTGCCGCAAACAGTTCGTCGATTCCGTTCGCTCTAGTACGCACCTCCTCGATCCGAACGTCGTCAAGCAACGCTCGCACCAGGAATCCGAGCATCGTCGCATCGGAACCGGGACGCACGGCGAGATGCACATCGGCCAGTGCCGCGGTTTCCGTCCGTCGGGGATCAATGACGACAACCCGGCCGCCTCGTTTCTGAAAGTCGCGAAGACGTCGAACCGGATCAGGAATCGCATTCGAATGACCGTGCGAAACAACCGGATTCGAACCGACGAGGATCAGGAGCTTCGAATGTTCCTGGTCCCATATCGGCGTGAGTCCGGACCAACCGCCCACCAGTTCAGCGACGAGCGGCTTACACGGCGTGTCGATAGTCGTGGCCGTGTATTTCTGGATGGATCCGGCCTGAGTGAGGAATCGCTCCGCCGCCCGTCTTCCATTCGTGTCGAAGGCGGAGCCTGACGCAAGGTACATGCCGATCCCGTCTTGGTCCGACTCCCCGATGACCGATTGCACGATCTCGGCAATGTCGTCGAGCAATTCATCCCAGGAAATCTGCGTCATAGATCGCGATCCCGAGACAGGATCCACGGACGATAACGACGATGGATAATCAAGCCGCTGTGGATGATGATGCATCACCCCCAGCGCCCGACCCTTTGGACAGGTGTACCCGCGCGATAACGGGTGCGACTCATCACCGCGTATCCGAACGACTCGGCCATCGTCGACCGTCGCAACAATTCCGCACATCGCATTGCAAATGCGGCAGAAGGAAACGACCTCTGATTCGGTCACGGAAGATCCCAGATCAGCACGACGATCATTGTGTTGCCAACGCCGGCGATCTTGCGCGCCGGGAAGATGATCTCGCCCTCAGCCACGACGTAGACGTTCGGAATCGCACCTTGCTCGGCTTGATACGAGGGGCCCGCGACGAAACCGGTGAAACCGATGAACACGGGTGGTTCGGCGGTGTCACACGAGTCAATGGCTTCAGCGATCGAGATCGCATTGAGCCACTCGACGGTGTCCTGCACCTCGACCACGGGGCTCTCGGGCAACTTGGCGCAGTTCTCCTGAATCTGCACCACGAGTTCTTGCGTATCGGCATCGCTGTACTGCGCAACAAGTGAATTAGTCGGGAGACCGAGTGTCGACAGCAGTCCGAATGCCATCGCAACACCGAGAAACACAACGCCAGCAACATTGTGCAGTACCGGACGGGAAGCGACTTCGTTGCGCTTCGCGATGAGCGCCGCGATGTTGATGATTCCTCCAAGCCACACGAGAGGCCCGAGCACGATGACTGGGAACAGCAGATACGGCAAGAACGCCGAACTACCCACCGCAAGCGTGACTCCGGTGACGACGAGTCCTGTCAACCCGATTGCTGCGCACGCCGCCGCGAAGGGCCGAGGCCGCCACGATCTAACCGCGAGCGCTCCGAGGCCTATCCCGATCACGGCGACAACGGCCTGCACCACGGTGACCGGCTCACTTGGGAGGAACGGACTGGCGGCGCCGAAATGGAGACCCTGCGGTCCGGGGCTGAGAGAAAGGATGTGAACGATCCCGCCAATGAGTCCGCTGAGTCCGAAATCCTTCACCGGTACGTCCCCGCCCTGTCCGGCAAAGATGTACCAGAGGTTGTGCTCGCCGAACACAAGGTCGTAGACCGGCAACGCCCACAGCACCACCGCAACTGCGGCACTGGCAAACACGCTCGGTCGGAATGTTCGTTCGGTTCGTCGTCGCCACACGAGAACGGCGGCACAACCCAGAGCCACAACCACGATCGGCCCGGCCCCGACGTGTGTCTGCACCGCCATTGATCCGGCCGCAACCAGCGCCACTGCCCAACGCAACGATCCGCCTGAAACAAGAGCGATGAACGCAGTGGCGACGATCAGGACCCACGACATCGCGACAATGGGATTCCACGGTTCGCGGAAGTAGCCAACATCGAACTGGAACAACCACGTTGAGAGAACCAGACAACCTGCGACCCAGGTGACGGTTCCGAGTCGCGTCCGCAAGACAAACAGCAGCGCACCCGTCGCGATCAGTGCCAGGGTTACCGCAGCAATCTGATGCTCGGCAAACCCCCCACCGGGAAGTATCCGGAACAACGAGTCCCAGAGGAACGGAGCTGGGCCCGGATGACGCCAGCCCTCCCTTGAGTAAAGCCCCACCCATTGCTCGCCGCGCAGGAATGCACGAGTACCAAGTTCGAGAGCGGCGTAGTCGCAACAGGGAATCGCTCGATCACCGAGCGAGCCAAACTGTCGAATGAGCAGCACGAGTAACGGGCCGATTACAGCAACGGCGCCGACACTGGTCGCAGCAAGCTCAAAAAATCGGGGCCGGTCAACCGGGTACTCGACGGATGATCCCGTTGGGCTCGACGCGGCAGAAGTCACAGCCAGATTCTCGCATGGACAGTCAGTACCGCTCGCCACCATCACTAGTCTCAGTCCCATGAAGGCGACCTCCATCGGCCACGCGGGCATGCTCATCGAGACCACCGACGGCTCGATCGTCTGCGATCCGTGGTTCCTGCCCGCCTTCCGCGGTTCCTGGTGCGTCTTTCCGAGGAACGACCAGCTCTCGCCCGAACTTGTGGCTCGGATTGAGAATCCTGACTACCTCTACATCTCTCACATCCACGGCGATCATCTCGACGAGCTGTGGTTGCCCGATCACATCAATCGCGATGCAACGGTCCTCATCCCCGGGTTTCCGACCGATGAACTCGAACGGCGGTTGCGCGCCCTCGGCTTCGCCAATGTCATCCGTACGGTCGACGGCGAGGAGATCGTGTTGAACGGCGATCTCCGGATCGCAATCCACTGCGAGACCAGCATCACCGATGGCCCCGGCGGCGATTCGGCCATCGTGGTCTCCGACGGAACATCCCGACTCGTGAACCAGAACGACTGCCGCACGACTGATCTCGGAGCATTGCGCTCACACGGGCCGATCGATCTCCACTGGATCCAGTACAGCGGTGCAATCTGGTACCCGATGGTCTACGACGAGACGCCACAGGTGATGCGCGAACAGGTCGACGCCAAGGTCGAGAGTCAGTTCACGCGTGCCATGCGTTATGTCGAAGCACTCGATGCTCGCTGCGTTGTTCCCAGTGCCGGACCCCCGGCCTTTCTCGACCCGAATCTGTTCCATCTCAATATGATCACCGGCGACGAGCTCAGCATCTTCCCCGATCAGCGGAGTTTTATGACGCTGCTGGAGGCTTCCAATCGCGAAGGCATTCTCGCCATCCCCGGCACCGAGATCGAGCTTCGCTCCGATGGTTACAGCGTCACCCACCCGATCGACGACGACTCCGTCGCTCAAATCTTCAACGAGAAGCTTGAATACCTACGCACCTATCAGGCTGACTGGTTGCCATGGATCCAGGAACTTAAGACAACGTGGGCCGAGCCGACCGACGATCTGATCGCGACTCTTGCCGCATGGTGGGAGCCCCTCCTCGCCATCGCGCCGACATTGCGAAAAGGCATCGACGACATCTGCGTCGTGCACGCTGGTGATCTGGCCATCGCCATCGACTTCCGCAACGGAACCGTCCGTGAGTGGGCGGAGGAGCCGCACGGTTTCAGCTTTCACATCGATAGGCGGCTCGTTGAAACCGTTGTTGCCGAACACGCCGTCGACTGGAGCAACTCACTGTTCCTGTCCTGTCGGTTCACAGCGTGGCGATCCGGTCCGTACAACGAGTTCGTTTATAACTTCTTCAAATCACTCTCAGATGAACGGATGCGCCGCACTGAGGCCGAAGCGCTCCGAAAACTCGATCCCGATCGCGGCGGCATCGCCGGTGAAGAGATTCGCATTGGCGAGTACATCGTCGAGCGCACGTGCCCTCATCGTCGTGCCGATCTGAGCGTGTTCGGCGAAATCGACGGTGACAATCTCGTGTGCACGTTGCACGGATGGCGCTTCAACCTCGAGACCGGCAAATGCGTGAACGCCGATGAGCAGGTACTACGAGTCCGTCGGGCCGACCCGTCCGAGGCTTGATCAGCGGGCGAGCAATCGCTCCCCGATAAGAAGATCGAGTCGTAACCACTGCGCGTCGAGCCACTCGGCAAACGCATCGCCCTTGGGAATCGTCGACCGTTTGATCGATTCAATGACCACAACGGCGTCAGGCTCGGCATAGGTGAGTCGCCGGAAGATTCCTTTGAACGTGTCGAGTCCCTCGAATCCCACATGCCACATCAGCACCACGTCGGCGTCGGGGACCGCCTCAAGCAACGCCGACGCCCCAGCCGCCTTGGGCGGAAGGAGGTGCGACAAACCCGAAAGGCGCTCAGCGCGTTCCGGGGAACGTTCGCTGATCTTCTTGAGGGCCCGCAAACGTTTCGTATCATTCGCGCGCGTTCCTTCTGGGAAGATCACGGCAACATCACGACGGCTCATGTCCTGCGCCATCGCCACGATGCCATCGATCTCACGCTGGGTTGCCACCGATGAGCGATCAACGAAGTAGTTCGGCACTCGCCGGCCGACGACATCGAGACACGGGTCGTAGGACAGTTCCTTCTTCATTACGTAGCGCGGATCACGATCCGCGAGGGACCCAAATATCCATGCGCTAACAAGTGCATCGGCAAGGCTGGCGTGACGACCGAGGGCGACAATCGGTCCAGCAGAAATCGCGCCCGCACCTTCAACCTGCACGCGCAAACCGCATGTAAGGCGCAG
The DNA here is from genome assembly GCA_044239895.1 of Acidimicrobiales bacterium. Lineage (GTDB taxonomy): Bacteria > Actinomycetota > Acidimicrobiia > Acidimicrobiales > Acidimicrobilacustridaceae > Acidimicrobilacustris. Next base: position 541,844 of record JBIIAM010000002.1, read on the forward strand.
CGAGCCGATGAGACGGGCGGCCCACCAACGTTGCAGCGCGTAATGAGCAGAGTGTCGCTTCCCTTGACCGCCGAGCCACAACCCAAATGCGGCCAAAACTCCGATCGTCTCCAGCCATGTCCAGCACAGAGCAAACCCCAGAAGACGAACTGTCGGAAGTCGACGCCGGCCCCGGACGAGATCGGCAATGGCGCTCACTACGAGCCAGAGCGGAACGGCAACCAGCAAGACCATGGCGCCAACGAGCACACCCGTGATCGTGATCGGCCGCCTCACCCATTTTCTGCGCACGAACCGAACACTACCGACATGCACACTGACGGACCGGACCTGGATTGGTCACATGCCTCTGATGAACCACGCTCGACCCATGTACGGTTGATTTGAGTCATAGAACTTCTAGGGGGAACGAATGACGGCTACCGACTCCGCAAAGGCTGCCGACGAGTTCGTTGGCAAAGCCGATCCGGCCAAGGCACTCGGCGCCACGCGCCGGACTATGGGAAAGTTCAAGACCCCCGTCGGTCCCGCCACCCATCTCGCTCCCGAACGTGAACGACTGGCGAGGCTCGAATGGCGCAACTTCGAGGCGACTCAGTTGGGTTCGACACTCGGCGCCGAACTCTCAGGCATCGATCTCACCTCGGAGCTTTCAGATGATGCGATCTCCGAGATCGCACAGGCACTTGCTGATTACAAGGTCATCTTCTTTCGGAATCAGCCTTTGAGCGCCGATCAACACGTTGCCTTCGCCTCGAAGTTCGGTGAGCTCGAGATTCATCCGTTCATTCCTCCCAATGCCGACCAGCCAAAACTCGTCCGCTTCGAGAAATCAGCGGAGGTCGCCGGCTACGAGAATTCGTGGCATCACGATGTCACCTGGCGAGAGTTCCCGTCGATGGGAGCGATCCTCCACGCCATAGAAGTCCCCGCTTTTGGCGGCGACACCCTCTTCAGCGACATGTCCGCTGCGTACAACGGTCTCGACGATGAGACAAAACAACGACTCGATGGAATGCTCGCGATTCACGACTTCATGCGCAGCTTCGGTAATCAGTTCCCGCCCGAACGCCAACAGGAGATGCGCGATCGCTTCCCGCTCATCGAACATCCCGTCGTCATCACCCATCAGGTCACCGGACAGAAGCTGCTGTACGTCAATCGCAACTTCACCACCGGAATAGTCGGACTCGACGAAAACGAGGCCGATGTCCTACTCGAGCATCTATGTCGACAAGCAGAGACGGTCGAACACCAGATTCGTTTCCATTGGGAGAACGACTCAGTCGCCTTCTGGGACAACCGCGCCGTTCAGCACTACGCGTCAAGCGATTACTGGCCTCAACGCCGCGTGATGGAACGGGCCAGCATCAGCGGTCCCCGCCCCGTCGCCTGACCAGTTCTCACACTCGAGGTCTTGGCCGCTCCGCATCTGATGAGCGACGGCTCACAGGACGTGAGCGCTTGCTTCCGCGAGTGACACAGGTTCGGGTACGTCGCGCATGCGTTCGCGAATCTTCCGGGCCGGCAAGAACGCAACCGCCACAAACCCGATGATCATGAACGGGACGGCGTAACGGAACGCATGGCTCAGACTGGAGGCGAATGCTTCCTGCACCTGTATGCGCACATCGTCGGCAAGCAAGGCGACCTTCTCTGGATCGCCCTTGAGTTCGCTCAGCGGCATGCCGGGCAAACGCTCCTCAACCTCGGTGAGCCAGGAGGACGTGAATACCGAGCCGATGATTGCCACACCTAGCGAAGAACCGAGCACACGGGCGAGCATCACCGTCGAGGTGGCGACGCCCATGTCAGTGATCCTCGAGAATCGCTGCACAACGAACAACAACGTTTGCATCACAAAGCCAACGCCGATCCCGCCGATCATGCCAAACACCACGACCTGCCAGACCGGCGTGGAATAGCCAATCAGTCCGAGAAGTCCGTAGCCGATCGTCAGCAACCCCATCCCGATTAGCGGAAGGATCTTGTGACCACCGAACCGGTCAGTGACCTGTCCCGCCACGAGGGTTGACAATGCGGTCGTGAGTGCGAACGGAGCGAGCAACAACCCTGAGCTTTGGGCGCGGATGCCGGCGACGGCCTGGAAGAAAATCGGCGGGTACACAATCCCACAGGTGAAACCAATACCGGCAAGCAGATTGGCGAGCGTCGCAATAGCGCTCACGCGGTTGGCGAGTATCCGCATCGGCAGAATTGGCTCGGGTGCCCTCAGCTCCCACAAAACGAATGCGATCCCGGCGACAAAAGCCAATACAAGCAGCCCGATCGTGAGCGGTGAGCCCCAGGACGAATCGCCCCCGGTGCGACTGAGCGCCAGCAGAAGCGCTGATGCACTCGTGGCGAGCAGTGACGCACCGACAACGTCAATGCGATGACGAACGAACGCCGCCTGTGTCGGTTGGTAGATCAGAGCAACGAGGCAGATGAGCCCACTGGGCACGTTTACGAAGAACGCCCACCGCCAAGAGAAATGATCGACGAAAAAGCCGCCGGCGAACGGACCGATCACACTGGTGACGCCGAACACAAGTCCCGTGTATCCGAGATACCGACCAAGACGGTCCCTCGGAATCAGATCAGCGACCAGCGCCATAGCGAGCCCCGTGATTCCACCGGCGCCCACGCCCTGCAACCCGCGGCTCAGCACGAGCATCGACATTGATGTTGAGAAGCCACAGAACAACGAACCCAGAAGGAAGATGCCGATTGCAATGGCAAAGATCTTCTTGCGACCGTGGATGTCCCCAAGTTTGCCGAACACGGCCATCGAGGCGACTTGCGCAAGCAAATAGCTCGACGTGAGCCACGGCAGCAACGAAACGGTTCCGAGTTCACCGATGATGGTTGGCGCCGCCGTCGCAACGATTGAGGAGTCAAGACCAGAAAGCGTCGCTCCGAGCAGGATCCCGAGAAAGACCAGCTTGGTTCGACGGTTCGAAAGCGGAACCGGAGTCGCGGTTTCGGTGGTGTCGCTCACGCTGTCGACGCGTCGCCCGACGGGCCGGCGGCGCGCTTGGCCCGACGCTCAGCGTCGGCGGCATTGTGACGCTTCATCGTGGCCAAAGGATCCTTCTTGAATTCCTCGACCGATTTCTGATGACCGGCGAGTGCCTGGAACTCCGAGCCAGCACGGATGGCTGAGCGAACGCCCATGATCTCGGCCTGACGATGTACGAGGCGCTTGTTGATCTGAGCAAGATCTGATTCGACACCAGCAATGCGCTCAGCGATTTCCAGCACCTTGTCATCGAGGTCCGTGGCCGGAAAGGTCTTGTTCGCCCATCCGATCGCAACGGCTTCGGCCCCGGTGAGATCGTCGCCCGTGAGCATGATCTCCATCGAGCGTCGCATCCCAAGAAGGGGCATGTGGTACTGCCAGTCCGGTGGCGAAGCGATGCGCACGATCGGATAACCGATGCGCACGTCGTCAGCCACGTAGACGAGATCGCAGGCCTGCGCGAGTTCGGTGGCTCCGGCAATGGCATAGCCGTGCACCTGGGCGATGACTGGCTTGGCGAGATCCCAGAACGCGAACCAGTTCTGCGTGACCTGACGCGACCACGAACCGTCGCCGGGCGCAGTGTGGAACGGCGGTTCGGCCATCAGATCGCCGCCAAGGTCGTAGCCGGCGGAGAAACAATCGCCTGCGCCTCGGATAATCGTGACCCTGACCGAGGGGTCGAAATCGTTCGCTTCGAGTGCAGCCAGCAACTCGCCACGCAACGGGGTCGAGATCGCGTTGCGCTTCTCCGGGCGATTGATCGTGATGCGCGAAACGCCAAGAGCCGGAGCGTCAATCAGGATCAGTTCGTACGTGCTCATCGATTCGATTCCATCGTGTCGCGGGTACCGGCGAGATCGGCCAGCAGTTCGATTCCGACACTGTCTTCGGCGCGGACGATTAGGCCAGTGAATCCCATCCGAGTCCAAGCCTCCCAGCGATCGCGGATGCGGTCGATTGAACCGATGAGAGCGCCATCGTCGTGGTACTCGTCGGGAACGGCGGCGATCGCCTCGTCGCGCTTGCCGGCCAACCACAACTCGTGGATGCGCTCGGCTGCTTCAGGGAAACCGCGTCGGGCCATTGCCTCGCGGTGATAGTTATGCGATTCCGAACCCATGCCACCGACGTACATCGCCGTGAGCGGCTTCATCTTGTCGAGAGCGCCCTGAACATCGTCAGTGATCATGATGTTCAGTCCGCCGAAGTTCTCGAACGAGTCGGGATGCTCGCCACGCTTGGCGAATCCCTTGTCGAGCGACGGTCCGTAGACGGCCGGTCCGTCCGCGCCCCAACCCATCGGAAGAATGCCGTCGGCGACTTCGGCACTAAGTGCCGTGTTCTGAGGTCCGCCCGCCGCCAACCAGATTTCGATCTCGCCGGCAGGATGCAGGATCGAGCGAAGCGGCTTGCCCTGACCCAGCGCACCGGGCCCGTTGTACGGCAGAGGAAACTCGGGGCCTTCGTTGGTGAGAGGTTCACGCGCAAACACCTTGCGCATGATCGCCACGTATTCACGCAGACGTCGGTTCGGATTGCCCCATGGCTGGCCATACCAACCTTCGACAATCTGCGGTCCGGACACGCCGAGGCCGATAATCACGCGGTTACCGCCAGCGAGAGCGTCGATGGTAAGCGCATGCATCGCGGTGGCGGCGGGAGTGCGCGCCGCGATCTGCACGACACCGGTTGCGAGCTTGATGCGCGTCGTAAACGCAGCGAGATATGCAAGCGGCGAGAGCGCATCGGATCCGTAGGCTTCAGCGGTCCATACCGAGTGATAGCCGAGGTCTTCCGCAAGGCGAACCTGATCGACCGGCACTTCCATCGTGGCACCGCGGTAGAGGTCCAGCCCCAAGGCAAGTTTCATGATTTAGGACGATAGTTCGCGACGGCCCGGAACTCGTCGGGAAAGGAACACCGTGGCGAGGCCCACCGCTCCGCCCATCGTGAAGGTGGCGATCAACCCAGCGGTGTTCGATCCGGTGATTGAGACTCCCCCGGCCACCAGCACCCCGGCGATTCCCGTTCCGAGTGCAACACCCAACATGTCCGAGAGCTGCAGCGAGGCGCTGATCTTGCCCTCTTGTCCTTCAGGGGCATTCTCAAGAGTCACGAGCGACAACGGTGCGTACGCGAGACCGATTCCGAACCCTCCGATCGCCCACACCACGATCCCGAACAATGCGGGTACGGCCGGACTCAAAATGAGGATCATGCCGAAACTCGCAACGGCGATGGCCGCCATCCCGATCCGGACGAGCCTGCGCGCTCCGACCCGTTCGATGGTGCGGGCTTGAATCCATGACGCCGCCGTCCACGTGAACGACGCCGAGGTAAGCGCCAGTCCTCCGATCGCCGGCGACAGCCCACGAACCGTTGTGAGTACGAAAGGAACGTACGCATCGGCAGAGAAAAAGGCGAAGTTCAATAGGCCGCGCACCGCGACTGTTGCTGGCAACCCCGCTCGGGCCCGAAGTGTTCCAGGTGGCGTAAGCGCCCGATAAGCCGGCACCGCAATCGCTGAGCCGATGAGCACGAGTGGCACTGCCACGAACCACGAATGTTGGCCGAACCCGGCGAGAAGAAGTCCGGCTCCGAGGGCAACCAGGACCGCCTTGACGAGATTTGTCTCTCTCGAAGGTGTGTCGGCGGCGGGAACCTTGCGCACGCCAGCAAGCGCAATCATCCCGATGATGCCGCACAAGGGCAGCAACCCGAGGAACACCCAGCGCCAACCAACCGATTCTCCAATCACGCCAGAGAGGGTCGGACCGAATACCGAGGGAATCACCCATGCGCTCGAGATCAGGGCAAACATCTTTGCCCGCTGGTCCGGTCGATAGCTGCGCCCGATGCAGACATAGGAGACCGCCGGCATCGCCCCGGCGCCGAGTCCCTGCAGCGCCCGACCGAGCACGAGGATGAGCATCGACCCGGCGAGCCCACCGACCACCAGACCGACAGAGAACACCACGAGACCGATCGCGAACGGAATCGCGGGCTTCATCCGGTCGGCCGCTGATCCGGCCACTACAACGCCAACGAGATTGCCGAGGAAGAACGCGCTGAACACCCAGCCGTAAAGCGAGAGGTCGTTGAGATCGTTCTCGACTAGTGGCATCACCGTGGCGACGGCAAGTGCCTCAAAGGCCACGAGCGTGACGATCATCACGAGACCGCTCGTCAGCAACCGAGTGCCGGGGGCAAACACGCCCGACTTGGTCCCTGTCATGTCATCGCCGTCGTCGCTGCGTTCAACATCGCTGAGGGGAACACTTGCGCGCTCGTTGGATGTTTCGCTCACGCGCCCTCGCCAGGAGTCGAACCCGGAACCTGCCGGGTAGAAACCGGCTGCTCTATCCAATTGAGCTACGAAGGCAAACCAGAGACAACAGTAGGCGTCGAAACCTGCAGCCAAGCACGTTGACGATCGGGATGTCGGGGACACCTCAGGACTGTCGTATGCTTGCCGCTGCATATGGTGGCCGTAGCTCAGCCAGGTTAGAGCGCCAGGTTGTGGCCCTGGAGGTCGGGGGTTCAAGTCCCCTCGGCCACCCCATGAACGACGGTGGTAGCTCGTCTCTTGATGAGCGACCACCGTCGCTCACACACTCGATGCGGTGGTAGGTTGACAGCGCTTCAAGCGCCTCTAGCTCAATTGGCAGAGCGTCGGACTCTTAATCCGCAGGTTCTGGGTTCAAGTCCCAGGGGGCGTACCAAAAGCACGTGTTTCGGAACCAATGTTCCGGGAACGGAAAAGGCCCGGGCACAAGCCCGGGCCTTTTCCGTTCTCGAGTCGGAACTGATGTCCGATTCAAAGTTCGACAAGCTCGCTCAGCGGCGAGCGGTTGCCTTCTTCTTGGCCGGGGCCTTGCGGGCAGGTGCCTTCTTGGCGGGAGCCTTGCGAGCCGGTGCCTTCTTCGCAACGGTCTTCTTGGCGGCGGTCTTCTTGGCCGGTGCCTTCTTGGCCGGTGCCTTCTTCGCAGCTGGCTTCTTGGCCGGAGCCTTCTTGCCGGCGATGACGGCATCCTTGAATGCCTTCAGGGCGGTGATGCGGGCTGCCTTCTTGGCCGGCACCTTGACGGCTTCGCCGGTCATGGGATTGCGAGCCATACGGGCTCCACGCTGCACACGAACGAACTTGGCGAATCCGGTCAGAACAACGGGCTCACCGCTGGCGACCGTATCGGTGATGGTCGTGATGAATTCATCAACGAATTGCAGTGCCGTGCGCTTGTCGATCTCGAGCCGCTCAGCGAGCTCTGCGGCCAGCTCTCGTTTGTTCATCGTTTTCTCCTTGGTGACCCGACAGCCGCCAGGTGGGCGACTTCTACTTGACCGGGGAGGCCAAGCGTCGCGCATCGCGACGGGTCATGCGCGGCAATCAGACAGAAAAACACGGGTTTTTCTGATTAGACGGTTGCGGTGACACCTTCGGCCACATCGCGCAGTTCGGTTCGCACCGCATCCGCACCCGACAATCGCGTCGCGATGTGACCCTCGGCATCGGCCCGAAAAACGGTTGGAGCACGGCGTACGCGATATTTCGCGGCCAGATCAAGGTGCTCGGAAACGTCGAGAACCACGACGGAATCGTCGGGACGCTGCCGGTTGAGATCGGCCACCACCGTCGGGCAAACCGCGCAATATTCCGTTGTAAAGACAATCCAAAGAGGCTTACCGGTGAGGTATTCGGCCGGAAGATCCGGAAGATCGCAGCGCTGGGTGCTGCGCGCGCCGTGCGTGGCTCGCTCGTCACGGTCAACCGTCACGATGCGAACGCCACCGCGAAGGCGGACGAACCACACATACATCTCGCAACCGACACACAGGCCAGTGATCGCCGCTAGAGCAGCGAGTGCCGCCACGATCAGCGCCAGAGTCCAACCAACCGCGGATGCCCCGAGAGCGAAAGCCAACGATGCCGAGACAAGAAAGACCACGCCGACGGCCGCCGCGAAACGGGGCGGGCGGGGATCTTCGAGCTCCCTCGGCGGTGAGAGACGGGGCCGGAGCACAAGCTGATAGGCCCGCAGGACGGGACCCCATTTAGGACCAAAGGCCGCGCCGAGGAACAACACGACGGCGAACACCGGTGCCACCCACGGAGCTCCAAACACGAAGCCAAGAATGAGGGAAGTGGCCAACACAGCCTGGTTGGTCCGGGGTCCTCGGGGGTCAATCGGTGCCGGAGTCGAGTTCGATGCCATGAGTGCACCTTAATCCCGACCCAACGACTCGACAATAGGCCGGGGTCGACGAACCTCCCGATTCACGTCCGACCGAGACGAGAAATCAGCGACGATCGAAGCGGGTGACAACCTCGGTGTGATGCGTATGCGGGAACATGTCGACCACGATCGATTCGGTCGGCGCATAGCCCATGGCGCTCAGAAGGGCGGCGTCGCGTCCGGCCGAAGCGGGATCGCAACTCACGAGGATCAGCCGGGATGCGCCGGTCGAGGCGAGCACTGACGCTCCCCTGCGCCCGAGACCAGCCCGGGATGGATCCGCTATGACAAGGTCAGCCTTCGGTGCCCGCAACCGTTCAACCGAGGTTCCAACAACACGGGCATCGATATCGGCAAGGTTCTGCTTGGCATCGGCAACTGACGATCGCGAACGCTCAGCGGCCACGGCCCGCCAGCCACTCACGCCGTCGAGCAGCGAGCCGGCAAACAGCCCGACACCGCAGTAGGCGTCGACGAGGGTGCGGGGTTGGTCCGAACCGGTCGAGCCCTCACTGAGCATGTCTTCGGTGAGCGAACGAACGACCTCAACGAGAGCGAGAGCTCCGTCGGGGCGAGTCTGAAAGAACGAGTCGGCCGAGATACGCCAAACGCGACCGCCAACCTGTTCGTGGATCCAGGCCCGACGACCAGCGGCGAGTTCATCGGCACCGACGACAAGAACGTCACTCGGCAGCGACACCTCACCGACCGTTGGGGTGACGACGGCCATGCGCTCGCCCGTGTTCGCCCCCACGCGAAGCATGACCTCGGTAGCGGCTCCGTAACGGCCTTCAACGAGCAGATCCTGAATCAGCGGATGTGAAACCGCGCACGAGTCGAGTTCGACGACCTCGTGGCTTTCGGCTCGGCGCAGACCAGCGCGGCCGTGGGTGATTGCGACCCGCAGCGTCGTGCGGAACCCCCACGGATCAAGGGCGGGGCCAGCCCGAACGACCGGTTCAGGGATCCGACCGAGACGCCGCAACGAGTCGGTGACAAGTTCGATTTTGGTCGGGATCTGGGCTTCTTCAGACAGCGAGGCGAGGTCGCAGCCGCCGCAGCCTTCGATGACGTGATCGCATTTCGGTTCGATGCGATCGGGTGACGCCTCGAGAATCATGCGCAGGCGGCCACGATCGGCGCCCTGTCGATGTTCGACCGACACCTGGACCCGCTCGCCCGGCAATGCACCGGCCACAAGCACGACTTTGCCGTCATCGCGACGTGCCAAAGCCTCGCCGCCGGCGACAAGTCGCTCGGCCAACACTGTTTCGATTTCACCTTCAACGAACTGATCGGCCACGTCGGCAGCGTAGGCGGTATCGTCGGCGTGCCCACCCACCTCCCCGAAGGCCGGTCATGACTTCCTCAGCTCCACGCACGATCGAGATCGTCCCTTCGGTTCTACCGGCTGATTTCGCGAATCTCGGCGACGCGTGCGTCGCGCTTGAGAAGGCCGGTGTCGATCGCATCCAGTGGGATGTCATGGACGGCAACTTCGTTCCGAACCTCACGTTCGGTGCCGACGTCATCGCTGCGACACGCCCGCTTGTTTCGGTGCCGTTCGAAGCCCATCTCATGGTGACTGAACCGACATGGATCCTCGACACGATGGTTGAGGCCGGTTGCGAACTTCTCATCGTTCACGCCGAGGCCTGCACGCATCTGCATCGCACGCTCGGTCGCATCAACGAACTCGGCGCAAAAGCATCCGTCGCAATAAACCCGGCCACGCCGGTTGAGGCTGTCGCCAATGTCCTCGATCTCGTTTCAATGGTGCTCGTCATGACCGTCAATCCCGGTTTCGGCGGGCAGGCCTACATCTCGACGATGGAGCCCAAGATCGCACAACTGCGAAAGCTCATTGTCGACGGCGGTCACGATGTCGATCTTGAGGTCGACGGCGGCGTCGGTCCGGCCACCATCGGTGGCGCGGCGTCGGCCGGCGCAAACGTGTTCATCGCCGGCAGCTCGTTGTTCCGCGATCCCGAGGGTCTCGCCCACGCCACCACCCAGTTGCGAGCACTGGCCACCGAGGCCTCCGGAGCCTGAAAGCAGTGCCCGACACTGAGCCTCGCCCCCGTCGATTGCGGCGGTTGCTCGTTGTCGTCGCCGTCCTCATCGCGGCGGCCGGCGGCACTGGGGCATACCTGTTCATTCAAGGCCGAGACGAACCCGCATCGGTTCCGGTGTTCTGTGAGCGTCTTGCGTTGGCCCAAGATCTCGACCAGTCGCTCGCCACGCTTGATCCGACAACGCTCGGCCCGCAGACCGGCGCTCTACAGCGAGCACTTAGCGTCGCTCCCGCCGACATCAAGCCGCAGTTGTCCACGCTCACCGCGTTCATCGAGCAGATCACCGCGGCAGTAAGCGCGTCGCCGACCAACAAGCGCGAAGCACTTGTGAACGCGCTTGAACAACGTCAGGGCGAGATCGACGCTGTTACCGCAGCGGGGCGCGCGGTACAGGAATGGTCGTCAGCCAACTGCGGCATTTCTCTCAACGGGACGGCTGACTAGCCGCCCCACTGAGTTACTCCAGCTCGCCGCGCTTCACGATGACCTTGTCGACGATGCCGTAGGCCTTCGCCTGTTCGGCAGTGAACCAGCGGTCACGCTCGGAATCGGTTTCGATCTGGGCGACGTCCTGGCCGGAATGGTGAGCGATGCGCTCGGCCATAAGGCGCTTGATGTACGCCATCTGCTCAGCCTGGATGGCGATGTCGGAGGCCTGACCCTGAATGCCGCCGAGGGGCTGATGCATCATGATGCGGGCGTGAGGAAGCGTGAAGCGCTTGCCTTCGGCGCCGGCACAAAGAAGGAACTGACCCATCGAGGCGGCGAGGCCCATGCAGATTGTGCCGACGTCGGGCGACACGAACTGCATCGTGTCGTAGATGGCCATGCCTGCGGTGATCGAGCCACCGGGAGAATTGATGTACAGCCAGATGTCCTTCTTGGGATCTTCGCCCTCGAGGTACAGGAGCTGGGCGACGATCTGGTTGGCCACCATGTCGTTGACATCGCTGCCGAGAACGACGATGCGATCGCGCAGCAACATGCGGAAGATGTCCGAACCCGGGTCGGCGATGGAGGCGGCAGCTGCCACCTGTGGTGCGATCGAGGGAAACGACATCGGGCTCCTTCCGAAGGATGACTGGGCCGGCGGCCCGAATGACGAGGCTACCGCGCAGGTCGGGTTTCGACGCACAACTGGAACCAATACTCGGGCGGAATTTCAGGACTCAGGCGTAGAGCGCGGCGTAGACACCGACCGTGTTCACGGCCATGTGGGCGACGATCGATGGCCCGAGGCGACCATGGGCCCGCACATCGAGCAGGGCGAATACCGCCCCGTAGGAGGCGGTGACGGCGACGATGAACGCCGTCTTGCCCAACGAGCCACCCTGGGAGTGGAACAGGCCGAAAACCACCGATGTCGAGACGACGGCGACTGAAAGGCTCCATCGCCGACCGACTGCCCGCAGAAACAATCCGCGGAAGAACAGTTCCTCGATGATCGGAGTGCAGATCGCCACAAAGAAGAAGATGACCAACGCCGTGAGCAGGCTGGGGCTGGTCGGCAGGAAATCGGTGTTGGTCGGAGCTGACTCGCCGGAGAAGAACGCCCACGTGAGGCTGCCGGCCGCCGAGAAGACAAGGGCCACAAGACCGCCGAGAAGTCCCCATCCAACATCGACGCCGTGGATCTCGAGTCCGAAGTCCTTCGCGAGGCTCCGTTGCCCCTTGGTGTAGGACGCAACGATGGGCCAGCCGAGAAAACCAGGCCAGCCCGACACAAGACTCACAACAAGCACACCCAAGCCCAATTCGGTGAACGACGAACTTGAGGAGTCAGAGTTGCCGGAGGCAATAAACACGATCCCGGCGAGCAGGCCGCCACAGATCCAGAACAAAAGCGCATAGAGCACATCGCCCATGCCCCAGCCGATTACCGGCACTGGTTCGGCCAGCGCCGATGTGTTGGGCTCCGCAACTATTGCGCCGGGTCTGAGCATCGCCGCCATCGATCGCAAGGCTCGGCCGCGATGGCTGATGGCGTTCTTCTCGACGCTTGTCAGTTCGGCAAACGTGCGGCCTCCGGCTTCATCGGGGACGAACACTGGGTCGTACCCAAACCCATTCTCCCCCGTCGGCACCGCTGCGATGTGGCCCTCGACAACACCTTCGGCAATGAGTTCCTCACCGGTCGGCCAGTGAACAACGATGACCGTGCGAAACCGCGCCCGACGTTGTTCGGGAGCGTCCGCTCCAAACACGTTGAGTTCCGAGAGCAACTTGGCGACATTGTCGGCGTCGACCGCTCCTTCGCCGGCGTAGCGAGCCGAACGCACACCGGGCAGGCCGCCGATCGCGTCGACTTCAAGACCAGTGTCATCGGCGAGGGCCGGGTAACCCGTCGCCTGCGCGATTGCCACGGCCTTGAGACGAGCGTTGCCCACGAGGGTGTCGGCGTCCTCGATCACATCAGGGACGTGATCGGGACGCGGATACAACTCGATGCCGAGCGGACCCAGGATCTCCGCCATTTCGGAGACCTTGCGTGGGTTCGCGCTCGCGCAATAAATCGCCACCGCGGTCAGCGACCTGCGCTTCGCGGTGCCGGTGCGTCGGCAATCATCAGCTTCTGAAGTGTCATGAGCTCACGAATGCCGGTTTCGGCGAGACCAAGCAACTCGTCGAGTTCCTCGCGGCTGAAGCTCATGCCTTCGGCGGTTCCCTGCACTTCGAGGAAACGTCCGCTTTCGGTCATGACGACGTTCATGTCGACCTCGGCTGCGGAATCCTCAACGTACGGAAGATCAAGCACGGGCTTGCCGTCGACGATGCCAACGGAAATCGCCGCGCACGCTTCGGTCAGCGGGTGCTTGGAAATGGTGCCATCGGCAACGAGACGCGTGAGCGCATCATGCAAGGCGAGATATCCGCCGGTGATCGCCGCGGTACGAGTTCCGCCGTCGGCTTGCAGTACGTCGCAGTCGACGACGACCTGACGCTCACCGAGCGCCACCATGTCGCACACACCGCGCAATGACCGACCGATAAGGCGCTGGATCTCGTGGGTGCGTCCCGACGGTGATCCCTTCGAGACCTCGCGGCGAATGCGCTCGGGTGATGCGCCCGGCAGCATCGAGTACTCAGCCGTGACCCAGCCCTTGCCGGATCCCTTCATCCAACGCGGAACACCTTCGTCGACGTATGCCGTGCAAAGCACGATCGTCTTTCCGCAACGCACGAGGATCGACCCCGTTGCGGCGTCGGTGAAGTCACGTTCGAAGGTGACGTCACGAAGATCGGCGGGGCCGCGACCATCTGGTCTCACAGGGTGTACCTCTCGTTGGGGGATGCAATGCGTACGGGAGCACCGTAGGCGGCTTCGCCGTTGCGGGCGTGCACAGCGAGGTCTGATTCGGGCCACATGTGCGTGAGCAGCAGGTACTTGGCCCCCGCTTCGCGGGCCAACGCTCCGGCTTGTCCGGCCGAAAGGTGTTTGATTCCGGCCGCTTCTTCGTCGGTTCCGTAGGTCGCTTCGACAAGTGCCAAGTCGACGTTGCGGCCCAGTGTGGTCATCGACCAATCCGGGCCGGTGTCAGCGGAATACACCAACGATTCGCCGGTGACTGCGTCGATGCGCATGGCGTAGGTCTCGACGTAATGATCGGTGAGCGCCAACCGGAAGCGCAGCGGGCCGATCGCGAACTCGTCGTTGTCGCCAGTGACACGCCAATCGAATGTCGGTGAAAGATTGCCGGGAACAAGCTTGGCCATCTCGTGAGTTTCGGCCGTTCCGTACACGGGGATGTTTTCGATCTCGTAGCGATAGCGCAACGCAACATGCAGCCCACCGAGATCAGTCCAGTGATCGGCGTGCGAGTGGCTCAGCACAACGGCGGTGATGTCGGCCAGCGAAATGTGCCTTTGCATATTGGCGAGACAACCCGGGCCAAGATCAACGGCGACATTCGTGTCGTCGTACTGGATGAGATAGCCGCTGCACGGACATTCGATACCCGGATAGCTCCCCGAGCATCCGAGCACGGTGAGGTTCATTCCCATGACACACCTGTAACTGCGTCGAGCTCGGGACCAAGCAAACGTCGCCCGAGACTGCGGAAGACCTCGACATCGCCTGATGATTCGAATACGTGGCGACCGAGTCGCCCATCGGCCTCGCGCTCGATGTCGAGCTCAGACAACAACCGGCGCACTCGAAAGGCTGTCTCGTCGGCGGAATCAACAAGAACCACACCGCGTCCCATGACATCGCTGATCGTGCGAGCCAGGAACGGATAATGCGTGCAACCGAGAAGCAGCGTGTCGATATCGGCAGCGACTAACGGCGCCAACAACCGTTCGGCCAGCACGTACACCTGATCGCTGTGCGTTTCGCCCCGCTCGACGAACTCAACGAAACCCGGGCACGCCGCACATGTGAGCGTCACGGCCGGATCAGCTTCAGCAACCGACGACTGGTACGCGCCGGAACTAATCGTGCCAACTGTTCCAATCACTCCGACATTGCCGTTACGTGTGGCGCTCACGAGCGACTGCACACCGGGTTCGATCACACCGATGACAGGGATGTCGCACAGGTCACGCAGTTCATGAAGGGCGGCAGCCGAAGCCGTATTGCAGGCGATGACGATCAGCTTCACATCGTGGTTCGCCCGCAGATGTTCAGTGATCTCGTGGGCAAACCCACGCACCTCATCGAGATCACGAGGACCGTACGGATACCGGCCGGTATCGCCGACATAGACGAGGTCCTCACCGGGCAGCAGGTCGATTAACGCCCGGGCGACCGTGAGGCCCCCAAAACCGCTATCGAACATGCCAATGGGCCGGGAATCCACATGGGGAGGGTACTCGCCACTCCCCCGCCGACCTAGAAGTAGATGATCTTCTTGGCTCGCTCGACCACGTCGTCGATGTCGTCGGTCCAGGCGCCGGTCGACAGGTACTTCCAACCGCCGTCACACACGATGAAGACGATCGTGCCCGATTCGATCTGCGAAGCGACGCGGCACGCACCGGCCAAAGCAGCGCCAGCGGAGATGCCGGAGAAGATGCCGCACTTCTCAGCCAGCAAGCGGGTGTATTCGATTGACTCGCGTGGCCGCACGATGCGCTTGCCGTCGAGCAGTTCGGGCCCGCCCCACTTTTCATAAACCGGCGGGATGTAACCCTCATCGAGATTGCGCAAACCTTCGACGCTTTCACCCAGCGGCGGTTCGACAGCGAGGATCTTGATGTCGGGGTTCTTTTCCTTCAGGAACGTGCCGACACCCATGAGAGTTCCGCTTGTTCCGAGACCGGCGACGAAATGAGTGATCTCCGGGCAGTCGGCCCAAATCTCGGGGCCGGTGGTTTCGTAATGCGCCCGAGGGTTGGCCTCGTTGGAGTACTGATAAAGAAACGCCCACTCAGGATGATCGTGTGCGAGCACAATCGCGCGCTTCACCGCTCCGTTTGATCCTTCTTCGCCCGGCGACAGGATGATTTCGGCGCCGAAGATCTCAAGAAGCTGACGGCGTTCGATCGACACGTTCTCAGGAAGCACGATCTTGATGGGATAACCACGGATGCGGGCGATCATCGCCAGCGCAATACCGGTATTGCCCGAAGACGGCTCGATGATGGTTTGGCCGGGCTTGAGCGAACCGTCAGCCTCCGCCTCAAGGATCATGTTGAGCGCAATGCGGTCCTTGACCGACCCGGCCGGGTTCTGGCTCTCCATCTTGCCGAGAATGCGGACATTCGGATTCGGGCTGATCACGGAAACGTCGACCATCGGCGTGTTGCCAATGATGTCGAGAACCGATGAATAGACAGCCATGGGAACCTTCGGGGGTGGGAGGGCGCTCGATGCGCCTTCGAATTGTTCGTCGAATTCTTGCGGGGGCGGGCCGAAATGTCGACCTGACAGGTAGGGATTGTACCCAACCGGCCGCGAATCGTCGTTATCCGGAGATCGAAACCGGTTCTTCGAGGATTTCGCCGTCGATGATCCGATACGAGCGCAGCATCGGCTCACCCAAGCGGAACGACACGATCACGTAATGCCACGACGGATCCGGGGCCTGGGCGACATCAGTCGGCGACGGATAGGGCTCGGTGTGCGTATGCGAATGCACGACGCCCACGATCTCAGCTCCCCTGTCCTCGCAGTCGCGGTCAGCCCGCAGATGGGTCTTGGGATCAATCGTGTACACCCGGCTCGAGGCGGCCACATTGACGCTGGGGTAATAGGTGTCGACCGTGCACACCCCGCCGTCGCCCGGTAGACCGCCGATCAGACCACAGGCCTCGTCGGGCAGACCATCGAGCAGATGGGCGAGAAGTTCGAGATGGGCCGAACGAGTGAACTGCAGCACCTTGCGAGGCTACCGGCGCTCCCCCGAACCGGCGCGGAACTCGGGCATCAGCGGTCTTCGGGCTCTACCCTTGCGCCATGCCAAGACTCGCCGTTCCCGAAGGTCAAGATCCGCTCATGCACCTGTGGGTCGGGGCCGCCCCCGATCTCACCGTGCCCGCCGCCCAGCTGTCGGCCGCTGTCTACGACAAGTCGATTCTGCCATTGCGAGAGTTCGAAGCTGCTCGTGTGCGCATCGCCCAGATCAACGATTGCGCGATGTGTCTCGGATGGCGCTCAGGTGTCGATGCCCCGTCTCGTGCCGCCGAAGCCGACTCCATCGACGAGGAGTTCTACGCCCACATCGGCGACAAGACCTGGAGCGGTTTCTCGGAGCGTGAACTGCTCGCCGCCGAGTTCGCCGAACTGTTCGCCCTCGATCATCTCAACATGGATGATCCGTTCTGGTTGCGCCTGCGCGCTGCGTTCACCGATACCGAAATCGTCGACCTAGGCATTTGCGTCGGCATGTGGGTTTCGCAAGGCCGGCTCAATCGCATCATGGACGTCGACGGACCCTGCCGGATTCCCACGCCCGGCGCGGCGCTTACCGGCGGCTGAATACGCCGACACGCGGTTAGGTGAGCTGCGTCGCCGAACTCAGCCGTGATTCGCTCCACGTGAGCCGGTACGTACGGGCCAATTCAACCGGCGGAAGTAGCGCTGGGCGGAAGCACACGACGCACGTGCCCAACGCTCGGCGCACCGACGGATAGACCACACCCGCCGCTCCCTGATCCACAAGGTCTGCGGCAAGGTTCTGACCAGCGACATGCGAATCCGGATCGAGAACGCTGCTGAAATCTCCGCTGCGCAGATCGGCAAACGGTTGTCCGGCAATGTCGCATCGATACTCGATGTAATCACGACTCCCTTCGGTCAATCCCGACTCGTTCAGTGTCACGGCGTGGTGATGACCGACCTCTTCGATACACGTCTCGATGTCCACCGCCGAGTACCAGGCGCCTCGTCGTGACGAGTGGAAGCGTCCGCCTTGACCCGGATGGGTGAACGCGGCGTTGATGATTTTCGAAAAGTCGACGTCGAAGACGAGTTCCTCGGGGCCGATCGCCATTGATCCCCGGCCACCCTGAGCCAACAAACGTTGGTTGGTGGCGTTCGCTAACTCCGCCAGCGACTCAACATCGTCCGGATCGTCGACGAGCGTTGAAAAGTAGGGCGGCGTTTCATCGGCGTAGGTGGCCAGTATGAGCCGACTCGTTTCGCGCCAGACCCCGCTAACCAACGGCGGTTCAGGAGTCGAACGAGTCACAGCCCGCCGCGCCGACCGTCAAGCAACGCGCGCACCTCGATGAGAGCGGGGATTCCTCCCTGTCTCATCACGTCGAGTGGATGTTGCCCGCCGAACAACTGATTGGTGTTCGCACGATGCACCCACGAGTCAGCAATGTCCTCAGCGAAGAGTGCCCGAAGCGACGAGAAGATTCCGAGGAGCAACGAAATACGAGTCAGGCGATCGGTGCCGAGATCAACTGGAGCAGTGTTCTTCCATGCGTACCAAGTGCTCTGAGGGACTCCGCCGAGAAGATCGCCGACCTGTTCGGCGGTCAGCTTCCATGTTTCGGCCAAACCAACAACGCCACGCATGGCCGCAGGGCTGAGGCGCATGCGCTCCGACTCCTCGGTGAGGGCGACGGCCTTAAACGCCTCGTGGCGGGTGGCAGGAGCGTGGAGCAATTCGAGTGTCATTCTGGGCCTCCAATCCTAGAGAGTCTTTACTTCGATTAAAGAGACTCTACCCCAAATCCGCTCCTCTGAGCGGCGCGACTCGGCCGGTAGCCTTGGCGTTCTCATGGCGACCCCCGACAACACCGGAATCAAAGTCGTGGCCAGCAATCGCTCGGCCCGGCACGATTACACGATCCTCGACACCGTCGAGGCCGGTCTGGTGTTGCGCGGCTCCGAGGTGAAGTCGTTGCGTGAGGCGCAGGTGCAGATCAAAGAGGCCCACGCCCGCATCGACAACGGCGAGGCCTGGCTCATCGGTATGCACATCGCCCCGTGGGGAACGAGCGCCATGCACGATCTCGCCGAACCCGATCGCAAACGCAAACTGCTCCTGCACCGCGAACAGGTCGACAAGTGGCGTATGCGCGTCGATCTCGAACGGCTCGCGATCATTCCGCT
Source organism: Acidimicrobiales bacterium (assembly GCA_044239895.1). Classification (GTDB taxonomy): domain Bacteria; phylum Actinomycetota; class Acidimicrobiia; order Acidimicrobiales; family Acidimicrobilacustridaceae; genus Acidimicrobilacustris. Next base: position 560,684 of record JBIIAM010000002.1, read on the forward strand.
GTCGTTGTATTTCAAGGACGGCAAAGCGAAGATCGAACTCGGTCTAGCGCGGGGTCGCAATCGAGCCGACAAGCGCCATGCCATTGCCGAGCGCGAGGCCAAGCGTGAAGCCGACGTCGCCATGGGTCGGGCCCGACGCAGCGTCAACCGAGATGACTGACATGCGCGTTGTACGGATCGCCCTTGTTGCCGCGGTGACACTCACGCTGCTGACCTCGTGCTCGAGCGAATCCACGCCCATCGCCGAGCCCGCCACGACCATCACGTCAACCTCGTCGACCACCTCGACCACGATCACAGAAATGCCACTCGGCGACAACGTCGTTGTGTCGTTCCCCGATCCTGCATCCGTCACCGCATGGAACAACGTCGATGATTCGGTGATGGGTGGCGTATCGGACAGCACCAGCACATGGCAGGACAAAGCGCTCGTGTTCACTGGCACGCTGTCGACCGACAACAACGGCGGGTTCTCATCGATCCTCGGCCCCGTCGATCGCACAATCGGTGCCCGTTCGGCTGGCGCCACTTCACTCGTCATCAATGCCGTTGGCGATGGACGCACGTATCTCCTGCAACTGCGGGCGGGAACGTCGGGCAACGATCGCTGGATCAGTCGTTTCACTCCCCAACTCCTCGGCGACGACGTGCTCAGCCCCGTCGTCATGCCAATTTCGAGCTTCGAGCCGGTCGATCGATTCCTACGACCAACCAACTCATCGCAACCGCTTGACCCGGCCACGATCATCCAGATCGGCGTTTACGTGCTCGACGGTCAGGTTGGCGAGTTCCAACTGACGCTGCGCTCCATCAGCGCCATGCGCTGAACGCTCCGGCGACAGCACGCAGCTCTTAGCTCGTCGACTGGCCCTGCAGCCGTTCGGCTTCGCGCGCTGCACCCTCGGCAAATCCGCGCACCATCTTCGTGAGCAACGACGACACACCGGGCACCCACGCGCTCCAGGTGCCCTTCCATGAAATGTCGGTGCCGCCATCGGGACGAGCCGTCAGGCGCACATCGGCGCGGTAGCCCTTCACCGGCATCGGACCCGACACGATCACGTACGCCAGATGGTTCGGCGCATCGAAGTCGACGATCTTCTCGAGCGACAGTGGACCACGATTGGCGCCAAGGGCACGAACGGCGCCAACACCCCACGGCGCAGGATCACCCTCGGTGTCCCACGTGGCCCGGCTAATGCTGCGATTCCAACGTGACCAGCCCGGAGCGTCAGCAATGACCTCGAACACCACATCAATAGGTGCAGCCGATGATGCGGTGATGTCGTAGCTGTGATTGCCCACTGGTTCTCCCGAAGCGCTGTCTGACGTTGACCGGCGACGCTAACGCAGCACCGCCGCAATCCGGACGAGGAAACCAAAGGAGGAACGGCTAACCTCGCAGTTGTCGCTAGAGAAAAGGCGGCAGCGATCATGGGGCTGATCGGTTTCGACGTTGAGACCGGAGGCTGGATCGTGCGACCAGAGTTGCCTCAGACTCTTTAAACAGGGGCAACAAATCAACCGCCGATGAGCAGTTGACTCTCGCAGCCTGATAACTCAGACCTGTAGAGAGAAATCGTGACCAGCAATGGCGCACGGGGCCAGCTCACTGCAGCCCGGCAACAGAAGCAGTGGGTGACAGCCTGAAAGAAGGCTGACGGCGTGAAAGAACGCTGACTTCGGGGAAAGCCCCGGCGGCGGGGTTTCGGCCCCACCCGACCCGGCGGTGAGGCAGCCGTTAAGCCTTAAGACTCGGGAATGGTCGTAACGCGGACAGTTTTCACTTGGCGGACGGGGGTTCGATTCCCCCCAGCTCCACTGCAGTTCTTTCGTCGAACGCGCCAATACGCACACTGCTCGATTCGGAGACGCTTCGATTGAACCTCATCGGCCGCCGGCAAGTCGCGGCGTTGAGCAGTTGACGCCGTTTACTATCCGAACATGACGACATTCATCACCCCGATGTCGGGCGCCGGGACTGGTCCCCGCCTGGCAGTCAAGGACCTCATCGATGTGATCGACACCCCGACAACGGCGGGGTGCAAGGCCGTGGCCGACCACGCTCAGCCCGCCACCAAGGACGCTGCATGCATGGCCGGCGCTCGCGCCGCCGACGCCCGCATTGTTGGCAAAACCAACCTCACCGAGTTGGCCGCGACTGGCGTTGGCATCAACCCATGGTTCGGAACTCCGGTCAATCCGCTCGATCCCGCTCGCATCCCCGGCGGCTCCTCAAGCGGATCAGCGGTCGCGGTCGGCACTGGCGACGCCGACGTCGCCTACGGGTCCGATACTGGCGGTTCCGTGCGCATCCCAGCAGCGTGCTGCGGAGTGGTTGGGCTCAAGACCACGTTCGGTCGGATTCCTCTCGACGGGGTTTGGCCGTTGGGTCGCTCTCTCGACACCATCGGCCCGATGGCTCGCGACATTGCCGGCACCGAGTTAGGGATGCAGTTACTCGAGCCTGGTTTCACCCGAGCCAACGCAGCGGCAAACGTCATCGGCAGGATCGCCACCCAAGCTGACCCTGTGGTTGACGCCGCAGTTGACGCTGCTCTGGCCGCCGCCGGCTTCGAGGTGATCCTGATCGACCCAGCCGAGATTGAGGCGTTGGGTAACGCGTTCATCACGCTCTACTTCGCTGAACTTTGGGACGCCGACCATCACCTCGCGGAAACCGACCCCAACGGCCTCAGTGCCGAAGTGCTGGAGATGATCGCACTCGGATCAGCCTTCGCCCCTTTGCGCGACGAGGCCCGAACCGAAGCCGACCGCCTCACCGCATCGTTCTGTCAGATCTTCGAGCGGGTGCAACTCCTCGCCATGCCGACCATCGGCATCCTGCCGCCCCGCCTGGACGACCCACTCGTGGGCACCGAAAGCCTCACCTTGGCGCTCGCGCAGTTCACTCCGCTGGCCAACGTCACCGGTCTGCCCGCCTTGTCGATTCCCGTCCCGGTAGCAGGAGGCGGGTTCCCGTCGAGCCTCCAACTCATAGGGCCGCATAACGGCGAGGACCTTCTCATCGCCACTGGCCACATGGTCGAGCTCGCTGTCGCTGGCTGAATCGCCGGGCGGTAGTTGGCTGAAGCCTCCGGTATGCATAAGGCTTGACCGGTACAGTTGGGAAGTGGAATCTGATGACACCATCGAGCTGCTTCGAAGATTCAACGAAGAACGTGAATGGAACCAATTTCACTCACCCGAAAACCTCGCTAAGAGCATCTGCATCGAGTCAGCAGAACTTCTTGAGTGCTTCCAATGGTCCGACGCAACAAATAACGATCGTGTTGCCGATGAACTCGCTGACGTTCTGACCTACTGCTTTCTTCTTGCCGATTCCCTTGGCGTTTCTCCGGATGCGCTCATTAGGAGAAAACTCGAAATCACGCGGATGAAGTATCCGGTCGAAAAGTCACGTGGTCGGGCCACCAAGTATGACCAACTTTGAAGTTCGGACGATTCCATTCGACCGCGAGAACGTCTCAAGTTGGTCGCGATTGGATCACCGGCACAGCAATTGGCCCGTGGTCTACATGCTTCATGACCGAACACAGATCTACGTTGGTGAGACGCTCAACGCAGAAGCACGACTGAAGCAACACCTCGAAGTCGTTGGACGGAGTGACCTAGATGAAGCGCACGTCATTATCGATGAGTCCTTCAACAAGTCCGTTTGCTTGGACCTTGAGTCACATCTAATTCGACTCTTCTCGGGCGACGGTCAATTCACCGTCCTCAATCGAAATGTCGGCATCACTGAAGCGGACTATTTCCATCGTCACGAGTACCAGGCCCGGTTCGACGAAGTGTTCGAAGACATCCGTTCAAAGGGACTCTTCAGTCGCACTGTGCCGGAAATCGAGAACAGCGACCTGTTCAAGTATTCGCCGTTCAAAGCTCTCTCACATGACCAAGCACTAGCGGTTGAAGAGGTTGTTAAGGCGTTGTTTAAGGACCTTGAGGCCAAACGGAGTTCCATGTCCGTTATCCAAGGAGAACCGGGAACGGGAAAGACAGTCATCGGCATTTTCATGCTGAAACTTCTTTGCGATATTGCCAACCATCGCAACGAGGAGCCCGTTGACGAAGACGCTCTCTTCAGCGGTTTCTTTGCCTCGAAGTTCACCGCCTTGGCGTCTTCACTCAAAATCGGCCTCGTCATCCCCCAACAGTCGCTCAGGGAGTCCGTCCAGCAAGTGTTCAAGCGAACTCCCGGATTGAGCGACCGGGGAGTCCGCGTCATGTCAGCCTTTGAAGTAGGCGATAGCTCGGAGGAGTTCGACGTTCTTGTCGTTGACGAAGCGCATCGTCTGGGTCAACGAGCAAATCAGCCCTCTGGTGTACTGAACCAGAAATTTTCAACGATCAACGAGCGGCTGTTTGGTGATGACAACCCAAGCCATACTCAGCTCGACTGGATCGTGGCTAAGAGCCAACACCAAATCCTTCTCCTCGATACCGAACAGTCAGTGCGCCCCGCAGACCTTCCCCTCGATCTGACCTCCAAGATCATCGAGAAATCCAAGGCTGAAGAACGCTGGCATCCTCTCCAATCGCAGATGCGCCTGAGGGCGTCTGAGGACTTTGTGGGCTATGTGCGCCATGCAATCGCAGGGACGCAGCAAACGCGAGAGGTGTTCGCTGACTATGACCTGCGAATGTTCGATGGCCTCGATGAGATGTATCAGGAACTTGAACTGCGAGAACAAGAATTTGGTCTCTGCCGGTTGATCGCCGGATACGCATGGCCGTGGAAGAGCCGAAACAATCCTGGGTACTTCGATATCGAAATAGGCGGCCTGCAATTTCGCTGGAACGGTACGACCAAAGATTGGGTGAACTCACCGAATGCATTCCACGAGGTGGGATCGATCCACACGATTCAGGGATATGACCTCAACTTCGCTGGAGTGATTATCGGGCCTGACTTGGTATTCGATCCGGAGACATCACGAATCAAAATTGATCGCGACAACTATTTCGATACCAAAGGCAAAGAGAACAATCGAGTCCTCGGCATCACCTACAGCGATGAGGATCTACTTAGGTACATCACGAATATCTACGGCGTGCTTCTGACCAGAGGCATCCGAGGCACCTATGTGCACGTTTGCGACCTGGAACTACGACGTCATCTTGAGAAGTACTTCTGAGTCAAACTTCCGTTGGATCAGACGGCTATCGAACATACGCCGAAGGCGGCACGCTTCATGTAGGGGCAATAACCCATTACAACCCAGTGGTGCTCACGCCGTATTCAGCTTGAGCTTGAGAGAAGCCTTGGAAGAGGTGTTACGCGATTAATCCGCTGCGTGAGAGCGAGCTGCTGTCCAGGTACGAGGCGGCTTTCACTGCCGCCGTTTCCTCTTCATTCAGGAAGATGATCTTTCCGGACCGCATTCGAACCGTACCCCAGACTGGCCTTTCTTCTATCCGCCGGCTGAGACTCTCAGCGCCAGACGATTCCCTTTCGTGCAGCGCCGCGATACCCCCATCCCGTATCTAGTGATTCTCATTTCCTGGGCGCGCGTGGTCCAGCAGGACCTAGGGTTGCCATGTCGACCGGCAAATGGTCTCTCGACTTTTAGGTCGGGGGTTCTCATATGTTCCGCAGGTCAGTTCTCGTGTTGCTCGCAGTGATCTCAATTGTGTTGGCTGGTGTGGTGACGCCGGAACCGGCTATGTCCGTGCAGTTCCCGGGCGGAAACGGCAAGATCGCGTTCGCCGCAAGTCGGGACGCGGTGAATCTTGAGATCTACACGATGAATAGCGATGGGTCTGGAGTGACGCGGCTCACCAATAACGACGTCTTCAATGCCGGTCCGAGCTTTTCTCCCGATGGTTCTCAAATCGTTTACGACCAAGGAGCAGATTCAACCGGCGTGGTCGTGAGCATTTACGTAATGAACACCGATGGAACCGGCGCAACCAATCTTTCCCAAAACACAGACGGCCAGGACCGCAGTGCGTCGTATTCGCCTGACGGTTCCAAAATCGTTTTTCAATCCGATAGAGGTGGGGCCAATATCGATATTTACGCGATGAATAGTGATGGCAGCGGTCAATATCGCCTCACTACAGCAGACAGTTGGGACGGGCAGCCGAGTTGGTCGCCTGATGGTTTACGTATTTCTTTCGGTTCTGACCGCTCTGGTACTTACCAAATCTGGATGATGAATTCCGATGGCAGCAATCAAACCCAGTTCACAACGAGCGGCGGTTTTCAGTCGACGTGGTCTCCTGATGGTTCGAGGATTGCCTTTTCGTCCGATTCGAGTGGCGTAAGTCAGATCTACTCCGTTGCGGCTGACGGTACGGATCTCCATGCGATCGCCCCAAGCGCAAATGCCCAAGAACGACCAGTGTGGTCCCCCGACGGATTACAAGTTCTCTACTCTTCCCTCGAAAATGCGAGATGGGGGTTGCATGTCGTCAATGCCGATGGATCTGGTGACGTGAACATTTCCAACTCAGCGTTCGACGATATGGACGCAGCGTGGCAATCAGTGGGGGGTTCACCAACGACGACGACTACAACGTCGTCAACGTCGTCAACAACGCCTACGCCTTCAGGTCCCGTTGCACCAACGTTCACTGGGTAGCCACTCAACTCAGTTAATGCGGCGCGACTCAGCAGTGGGTTGGAACAATCAGCAGGGCTCTATTTACGAACAGTTCGGCGCGTCATCGCAGCCCGAAGCTCGCCCTCGCTTCGCAATTCAGGCAGCTCGTCCATAAATACTTCCTTTAGGTGACCTGAATCTGCTGATCAACCAATTAGTAGCTCTTTGCAACTTATCGCAGCCAGACGAGTTTTCGGACTTACACGCACTCCTTAGCGGAGCAACTGTTATCGAAGCGGCTTCGTATTAGCCCGTCACTCCTGCGTTGACCGGTTAATTCACACCAGCGGTTCCAACTCACGTAGTTGCGGATGGGTCCCCCATGGCCGCTCGGGCCTCTTGGGCCTTGGCGGGACCTCGCAACACGTGGGCCACAAGCACCGCGAGAATCGCACCGGCAAAAGGTCCAACGAAGTAGACCCATGAGGAACTGAAGTTCCAAAGTGCAACGTCGGGGCCGAAGGCACGAGCGGGATTCATGGCTGCTCCTTCAAACGGACCTCCGAGTGAACCCAACGCCATGATGTACGCACCAACCGCGAACGGAACGAACGGGCCATTGAGTTTCGGACCGTTTGCCATGCCGAGGACCATGAGCACCAGACCGAAGGTGATCAGCGCCTCGAAGCCCACCGCCTGAAAATCGAGGCCGTCCGGCGGACGGGTCGCAGCAAGATTTCCAAGAGGGCCGAAGAAGGCGCGTGCCAGCAGAGCGCCAGCGATGGCAGCGGCAAACTGGACGACCCAGTACGCGCCAGCCATGGCCCAACCCATGTCGCGTCGGAGGGTGAACGCCAACGTCATCGCCGGATTGAAGTGGGCGGAGATGTCACCAAGAAAAAAGATCGCCAGCATCAACCAAAGCGATGAGAACATCGAAAGCACAAGGGCGACGACGAACACCGGAGGTTCTCCCCCACCGTATTTCGCCAGGATCGCCGCGCCGGCGGAGAGCACGAACACCAGCCCGAACATTCCGATGAATTCCGCAAGCAGTCGACGTAAGCGATGCTCGTTACTTGTCCACGACGCGCTGAACTGTCGGTTACCGACTTCAGCCATCAAGGCCGCTTTGCCCTGCATTGCGTCACTCATGACTTCCTTGCCGCGCTTTTCTTGGCAGCCGTTTTCTTGGCTGTCGACTTCTTCGCAGGAGATTTCTTCGCGGAAGTCTTTTTGGCGGCGGTCTTCTTCGTCACTGCACCATCCGGATGGGTCATGTTGATCGGTACGACGACACGATCGAAGAGTTCGGCGGTGACGCCGTTCTTCAGGGCCGCTTCACGCAACGTCAGATCGTTGTCGATGGCGTAATGCGAGATCACCGAAGCCTCGTCATAACCGATGATCGGTGAGAGCGCCGTCACCATCATCACGGACTTGTCGATGTTCTCCTTGATCTTGGGACGGTTGATCTGTGCGCCCTCGATCATGAACTCGCGGAAGTGGTCACACATGTCGGCCATGATCAAGGCCGAATGCAGGTAGTTGCTGATGAGCACGGGACGGAAGGCATTCAGTTCGAAGTTGCCCTCGGCGCCGCCCATCTGTACGGCGACGTCTGAACCCATGATCTGAATGCAAACCATCAGCATCGCCTCGGCCTGTGTGGGATTGACCTTGCCGGGCATGATTGATGAGCCCGGCTCGTTCGAAGGAAGGAGTAGTTCCATGAGTCCCGTGCGCGGGCCAGATCCCAGCCAACGCATGTCGTTGGCGATTTTGAAGAGCGTCACAGCAGCTGATTTCAAACCGGCGTGGGCACGGACCATGCGATCGAGCGTTCCCTGCGCAGCGAACTTGTTTTCGGCGGTCTCGAACGAATAGCCAGTGAGCTTGGCGATAACTGATGCGACCTCTTCGCCAAATCCTTCGGGGGAGTTGAGCCCTGTTCCCACTGCGGTTCCGCCCATAGCGACGCGCAGGAGACCCGCCGTGGCTTGCTCGACATCGGCGATGGCGTCCTCAAGGGCGGCGGCGTAACCAGACCATTCCTGTCCGACGGTAAGTGGCGTGGCGTCCTGGAGATGGGTACGCCCGATCTTGACGACCGAGTCCCACTGATGCGCCTTCTTCGCTAGTGCCTTCTGCAGCCGCTTGAGAGCTGGGATCGTCTTGACCGTCGCCATTGTGTAGGCAGCAATGTGCATGGCGGTCGGGAACGTGTCGTTCGACGATTGGCCCATGTTGACGTGGTCATTGGGATGGATCGGTTCCTGCGTGCCCAACTTGGCGCCAACGAGTTGGATACAACGGTTCGAGACAACCTCGTTGACATTCATATTCGATTGGGTTCCCGAACCGGTCTGCCACACATAGAGGGGGAAGTCATCGTCGAGCTGTCCGCTAATGACTTCGTCGCAGACCCTCTGAATGAGTTCACCCTTCCATCGCGGAAGTCGACCGTGTTTAGTGTTGACGATCGCCGCAGCTTTCTTGACGTACCCATAGGCGTGGTACACCTCGTGCGGCATGCGGTCATTGCCGATGTTGAAGTGAATAAGGCTGCGCTGCGTCTGTGCACCCCAGTAGCGGTTAGCCGGCACCATCACCGTGCCAAGGCTGTCGAACTCCTTGCGCTCGCCCTTTCCTTTCAACCCGATCGGAAGATCAAGAATCTTTGGTGCTTTAGAACCGGGAGCCGAATTCGCCGCTGGGGACATGGGCACAGCCTTTCAAAGCTTGGAGAACTTAATTGTTAAAAGAGTACACTAGGGCTGTTCGGCGAAGCAGGACGTCGGTACTGTGCGCTCATGCGCACTCACCACATCCTTGCCGGTGCGATAGGGCTTCTCACTCTCGCTCTCGCCATACCTGCTTGCAGCGGGGGCTCGAATCCGACGCCATCAACGACCGGCGTCGTTGTTGTCTCGGACATCCCGTATTACGGGGATGGACCCGAACTCGATGCCTATCTTCCTAGTTCTCGGCCGTCGGCGGGAGTCCCTGCCGTGATTTTCGTGCATGGCGGGGGCTGGGCGGGAGGCAGTCGTGCCGAGTGGAGCCCCTGGGCGACGAAACTTGTGACGGAACAAGGATGGGCCGCGTTCGATGTCGACTATCGACTTGATGACTCCGATCCGCTTTCGTGGCCCGACGAGTTTCACGATCTGCAAGCGGCAGTGCGCTTTGTAGCCGCCAATGCCAGCGCCTTCGGCATCGACCCGAAACGAATCGCGCTGATCGGAGAATCGGCAGGTGGGAACCTCAGTGCTCTTGTCTCGACGCTCGGAACCACGAACTTGTTGACCGGAACCCCAGCCGGGGCCAGCAGTGCCGGCCAACAGGTACCTGGAGTAACCGTGTCAGGCCAAACACTTACATTCGCTGCCACGGGTTTAGCGGTGTCCGTCGCTGCTGCAGCGTTATGGTCCGCTCCAACTGAGTTGGCGCCGCTTGATCCCCCCGCCGCAGGCCAACCGGCGCCGGGTTGCGGGACCAACCAAGCCTGCGAATACGCGTGGGATAGTGGCGTGATTGCAAACTATTTCGGATGCACAGCGAGTCAATGCCCGCAGAGCTATGCCGATGCCTCACCGATCAACCACGTCGGGCCCGGCACCAGTCCAACGTTCGTGGCCAATGCCCAGGTGGAAGTCATGCCTCTTGCCCAGGCCACCGACTACGCCGCGGCGCTGACGTCGGCCGGAGTTGTCAACGAACTCAACATTGTTGATGGGACGTTGCATGCATTTCAGAATGCCGACGCCCTGTGGGCACCGACCATCAGCTTCCTGGCCAGATTCGTCAATCCCTGAGGCCAGCGGCAGCCAAAGGCTCTAAGCGCTATGACTTGACGGAAGTGGCTCGGGTGGCAGGATAGTTACAATCCAACCGACAGGACGAGCAATGAAGATCCATTTGGAAACCTCAAAGTGTCAGGGCCATGGCCGCTGCTACAGCCTCGCCCCGGACCTTTTCGACTCCGACGATCTCGGCACCGCCGTCGTTCTCGTCACCGGCGAACTCGATGCTGATCAACTCAAGCGTGCGAATCTCGCGGCATCCAATTGCCCCGAGTACGCGATCGAAATCGGAGACTGATATGGAGCATCCTCCTGTAAAGGATTTCACCACCGACTTTGATCATGTCGATGATGCGTGGGTCGCCGATCCGTATTCGATCATGGCTGACCTGCGCGAGCAGTGTCCGATCGCCCATAGCGACCGCTACGGCGGCATGTGGGTTCCGGTGCTTCATAAGGACGTCGCGGCTATCGCCAACGACACCGAGCACTTCACGTCGCGCACAGTTGTCATCAACGAAGGCCGACCCGGCGACGATGCACCACCCGCACCCATCGGTGTCGCTCCCCCGATCTCCTCCGATCCACCCTTTCATGAGCTGGCCCGCAGGCTGCTGCTTCCGGCATTTGCGCCACGACCGATTGCGGCGCTCGAGGAGTACTCGCGGGAGCTGTGCAACAACCTTCTAGACGCAATGGGCGACGACGACATCGTGAACGCCAGCCTCGATTACGCGCAGCACATTCCCGTCGGGCTCATCGCCAAGATGACCGGACTTCCGCCCGAGGACGGCGATCTGTTCCGGTCGTTCGTGCACGAAGTCATCGAAGCCGTCGATCTTCCCGCAGAAGAACGCCTGGCTCGCTTCGAACCAATTCAGGAGTACATCGTCGGGCTCATCGAGGAACACCGCGAGAATCCGGCCGACGACCTCATCACCTACCTGCTGAACGCGGAGATTGCCGGCAACAAGCTTGCTGACGAACACGTCTTCGGCACCATCCTCCTCATGATCGTCGCCGGGATCGACACAACCTGGTCGGCAATCGGTTCGTCGATCTGGCATCTCGCCAACAACCCCGACGACCTTGCGCGGCTGGTAGCTCATCCCGAGCTTCTGCCATCCGCTATTGAAGAGTTCCTTCGTGCCTATGCACCCGTCACGATGGCTCGACTCGTCAAGGAAGACTTCGAGTTCGAGGGTTGCCCGATGAAGCAAGACGACTGGATTCTGCTGAGCTTCCCGGCCGCCAACCGCGATCCCGAGATGTTCGACCGTGCCGACGAAGTCCTCATCGACCGTGAGGCCAATCGTCACGCGGCGTTCGGCCTCGGCATCCACCGCTGCCTCGGCTCCAACCTCGCTCGACTCGAGATGACGGTCGCCCTTGAGGAATGGCTGCGCCGATTCCCGAAGTTCGAATTGGTTGACCCTGCCAGCGTTACGTTTTCGCAGGGTCAGGTACGCGGACCGCGAAGCCTTCCCATCAGAATCCTCGAACGGTCGTAACTTTCGGCGATGTTCAGCCGGCGATGACTGGAACTGACTTCATCGCCTCGGCGATTGCGTCAGTACTGAGGTCCAAGTCGACCATTTCGCCCGAGAGGTACTTGTCGTAAGACGCAAGGTCGAGATGTCCGTGGCCACACAGCGCGGTGAGGATGACCTTCTCTTCCCCGGATTCCTTGCACGCCAGCGCTTCACGAATGGCAGCAGCGATCGCGTGCGTCGGTTCGGGTGCGGCGACGATTCCTTCGGTCTGAGCGAACTTCATCGCAGCGTCAAAGCACTCAAGTTGCGGGATCGAGATCGCCTCGGCGAGTCCGAGTTCGTAGATGTGCGAAACAAGCGGCGACATGCCGTGATAGCGAAGTCCACCGGCATGGATTGGATCCGGGATGAACTGACTGCCGAGCGTGTGCATCTTCATCAGCGGTGTCATTCCTGCCGAGTCGCCGAAGTCGTAGCGGTACTCTCCCATCGTCAGACTCGGACATGCTGCCGGCTCAACGCAACGAATGGTCGGACTCATACGACCAGCAAGCTTCTCTCGCAAGAACGGAAAGGCGAGGCCACCGAAGTTCGACCCGCCGCCGGTGCAGCCGACAAGCACGTCAGGTGTTTCTCCGACCTTCGCAAGCTGCAGAAGTGCTTCTTCACCGATAATCGTTTGGTGCATGAGGACGTGGTTGAGCACGCTGCCTAGTGCGTAACGCGTGTTCGGATCGGCGACAGCCATTGCGACGGCTTCGGAGATGGCGATGCCGAGGCTTCCGGGATGATCCGGGTCGAGAGCCAGTAGCGACCGGCCGTACTCCGTGAGGTCCGAAGGGCTGGGATGAACTGTTGCACCCCAGATTTCCATCATCGTGCGACGATGCGGCTTCTGACGGAACGATGCGGCGACCTGCCACACTTCGCATTCCATTCCGTACTGCGCGGTGGCGAACGCTAGCGAGGTGCCCCATTGTCCGGCACCGGTCTCGGTAGTCAGTTTTCGGATGCCCTCTTGATGGTTGTAATACGCCTGCGGTACCGCTGTGTTCGGCTTGTGTGAGCCGGCAGGGCTCACTCCTTCGTACTTGTAATAAATGCGCGCTGGCGTGTCGAGGAGTGCTTCTAGGCGATGAGCCCGGAACAAAGGACTCGGACGCCAGATCTTGTAGATGTCGAGAACGCCCCCGGGAATGTCGATGTATCGCTCCTGCGAGACCTCTTGCTGGATGAGCGCCATCGGGAACAGAGGCGCGAAGTCTTCCGGGCCCGCAGGCTGCATGGTCCCGGGATTAAGAGCGGGCGGCGGCGGAGACGGCAGATCGGGCACGATGTTGTACCACTGCGTGGGCATTTCATCTTCGGAAAGAAGGATCTTGTGAGGTGTCTTAAGCGCCATTTCCGAACTCTAGAACATTGCCCGCCGCAAGTGTCGGCTGGAGCCAGTGGCTCAAGAGGTCCACATTGGTTCCCTTGAAACGCTGCACCAGGGGTGAACGTCGAGGTACTCAGATGACGTCGACGGCCGGTGCGACGAACTGGGCGTTGTAGAGGTTGTAATAGGCCCCGCCGGCACGCAGCAGTTCGTCGTGGTTTCCCTGTTCGACGATGTTGCCGGATTCCATGACAAGAATCGTGTTCGCATCGCGAATGGTTGAGAGCCGGTGGGCAATCACAAAGCTCGTCCGGTTCGATCGCAACGCGGCCATTGCCCGCTGGATGAGGACCTCAGTGCGGGTATCGACCGAACTCGTGGCCTCATCAAGAATCAGTATGGTGGGATCGGACAGGAAGGCGCGTGCGATGGTGAGCAGCTGCTTCTCGCCAGCACTCACATTGCTCGCTTCGTCATCGAGCACGGTGTCGTAACCATTGGGAAGTGTGCGCACGAAACGGTCGACGTACGTCGCCTTTGCCGCTTCGATGATCTGCTCATCGGTCGCATCCAGATTTCCGTAGGCGATGTTGTCGCGGATCGTGCCGCCGAATAACCATGTGTCCTGAAGCACCATCCCGATGTTGCTACGCAGATCGCTGCGGCGCATGTGCGAGATGTCGTTTCCGTCAAGCGTGATCGATCCCCCATCGATTTCGTAGAACCGCATCAGCAGATTGACGAGGGTGGTCTTGCCAGCGCCGGTAGGACCGACGATCGCGACCGTCTCCCCCGGCTCGGCGATCAGCGAAAGATCCTTGATCAGCGTTGAGGACTTGTCATACGAGAAGCGCACATGATCGAACACCACTCGACCCTGCGGTTCTGGAACGAGCAGCGGATTGACATCGTCCGGAGACTGCTCGTCGATATCAAGCAACTCAAAGACGCGCTCCGCTGATGCAATACCGGACTGGAGAAGATTGGCCATCGACGCCAGCTGGGTGATCGGCTGCGTGAACTGCCGCGAGTACTGAATGAACGCCTGGATGTCGCCAATACTCAGTTGCCCAGATGCCACCCGAAGCCCGCCGATCACAGCGATCGCCACGTAGTTGAGGTTTCCGACAAACATCATGGCGGGCTGGATAATCCCCGAGATGAACTGAGCACCGAAACTTGCCTCGTAGAGCTTGTCGTTGGTGGCGCTGAAACGTTCCTCGACCTGACGTTGCTGCCCGAAGACCTTTACGAGTGCATGCCCGGTGAAGGCCTCTTCGACCTGTGCGTTGAGGTCGCCAGTGTGCGACCACTGCGCCACAAACCGCTTCTTTGAACGCGTGGCAATGATTTTGATCGTGTAGAGCGAGATCGGAATCGTGATGACGGCAACGAGCGCAAGCAACGGAGAGATCAAGATCATCATGATCAGGACTCCGACAACCGTCAGTAGCGAGATGAACAGCTGACTGAGTGTCTGCTGAAGGCTTTGCGCCACGTTGTCGAGATCATTGGTGACTCGGCTGAGCAAGTCGCCACGGGGCTGGCGATCGATGTAACCCAGCGGCAACGCGTTGAGCTTGTCCTCGACTGACGCCCGGAGTCGGAGCATCGTGCGCTGCACAACACCGGCGAGCATGTAGGCCTGCACATAGGCGAGGATCGACGCCGCGATGTAGAGCGCTCCCACGACGAGCAACGTCCGATGGAGTTCGTCATAATCAATGCCAGCCGTTGACTGCACGCCATTGATGATGAGGTTGGTCGCGTTGCCCAAAAGCTTGGGACCAAAGACCGAAAGTGTCACGCTGACGACAGCGAGGATCACGACGAGAACCATCTTGATCCGCTCGGGCCCGAGCTGACTCGCCAACCGAATGGTGGAGTTCTTGAAGTCCTTGGACTTCTCGACGGGCATCCCCGCCGCCCCTATACGAGGGCCCATCTGCGTCCGAGCCTCGGCTCCCGGGGAACGGTTCGGTTGGGCCTCAGCGCTCATGCCGCCTCCTCCGCTGTCATCTGCGAGGAGACGATCTCGGCGTAGGTCGGACAAGAGACGAGCAATTCGGCGTGGGTTCCGATTCCGATCGTCTCCCCATCCTCGAGAACGATGATCTGATTGGCGTTCTTGATGGTTGACACCCGCTGGGCGACCACGATCACCGTTGCATCGACAGTTTCCGGAGCAAGTGCTGCACGCAGACGCGCATCGGTGGCCAAGTCCAGTGCCGAGAAGGAATCGTCGAACACGTAGATGCTCGACCTGCGCACAAGCGCCCGTGCAATTGCCAGCCGTTGACGCTGCCCTCCGGACACGTTTGTGCCGCCCTGAGAGATAGGCGCATCGAGTCCTCCGGGCATCGCAGAGACGAAGTCGCGAGCCTGCGCGACTTCGAGGGCATGCCAGAGTTCCTCATCGGTCGCGTCGGGCTCGGCGAAACGAAGATTGGACGCAACGGTTCCGGTGAACAGATACGGCTTTTGCGGGACGAGACTCACTCGGCGCCACAGCACTTCAGGATCAAGGGTGCGTACATCGGCGCCATCGACAAGAACGACACCGTCCGTGCAATCGACTAGCCGCGGGATGAGATTGACCAGCGTGGTTTTGCCTGACCCAGTACTGCCGATGATCGCCGTCATCTCGCCGGGACGAGCGACAAAGCTCACGTTGCAAAGCACGGGGGCATCCGCGCCCGGGAAGCTGAAACCGACATCGCGGAACTCAAGTGTTCCCCGCCCGGGCAGTTCCATGATCGGAGTCGGTGAGATCACCACCGAGGTATCTGTCGACAACACCTCTTCGATCCGATCAGCACATACCGCCGCTCTCGGCCACAGGACACCAACGAATGTCGCCATCATTACGGCCATGAGGATCTGAACCAGATACGTCAGGAACGCTATGAGTGCACCGACTTGGAGAGAACCAGCGCCAATACGAGTTCCACCCATCCACACAGCCGCGACGCTTGAGACGTTCAAGATGAGCATGACCGCAGGGAACATCAGCCCCATGAGACGACCGGCTCGGAGCGATGTGAGCGTGAGATCGCTGTTGGCGACGCCGAATCGGTCAGTTTCGAGCGGCTCTCGAACGAACGCCCGCACCACGCGCATACCAATGATCTGCTCCCGCAGCACCTGATTCACGCGGTCGATACGGATCTGCATCATCTGGAACTGCGGAACCATCCGCACGATCACGAGTCCGACTGCGAGTAACAGCAGCGGGATCGCGACAAGCAGGATCAGCGACAGCGATCCGTCTTCGCGGACAGCCAGGACAATACCGATGCCGATGGTGATGGGAGCGGCGACGAACATCGTGCACAGCATGATCACCAGCATCTGGACTTGCTGGACGTCGTTGGTGATGCGAGTGATCAACGAGGGCGAACCAAACTGGTCGACTTCACGAGTCGAGAAGCTCGTGACGCGATGGAAGAGGTCGTTACGGATATCACGGCCGAAGCTCATCGCTGCTTTGGCGCCGTAATAGGTCGCCCACACGGCGAACACGCCCTGCACGAACGCGAGGCCAAGCATGACGCCACCCATCCGCACGATGTAAGAGGTGTCTCCGGCGAGGATTCCCTTGTCGATGATGTTGGCGTTGATGGTTGGCAACGACATCGTCGCCGAAACCTGTATGACCTGCAGCACAAGCACTGCGAGCAGAAGCTTCTTATACGGAAGCAGGTTGCTCTTCAGGAGCTTGATCAGCATGTCGAATCCATTGCTCCTGATGATACGGCCTGCGCCGGACCGGCTCGACAACCGGAACTCGCTACCGAGGCTTAGACACTCGTCGCGACCCCCAAACACAGAAACTCACGGGTTGGTGACTGATTAGTGTTGTCGAATGAAGAAATGGGGACCACTGGTCATTCTGGCGACAGCACAGTTCCTGATGGTGCTTGATCAGGCCGTCATGAATGTGTCCATCAGTCAACTCGTCACCGATCTCGATACATCGGTTACGGCCATTCAGATCGTCATCACCCTGTACTCGCTCGTCATGGCCATGTTCATGATCACCGGCGGAAAGATCGGCGATCTCGTCGGCCGACGCCGGGCGTTTATCGTCGGATTGATCATCTACGGATGCGGCTCAGCCCTGACCGCAGTTGCTCCATCGGTTCAGGTTCTCGCCATCGGATGGTCAGTTCTCGAAGGACTCGGAGCCGCCCTGGTGCTCCCGGCGCTCGCCGCGCTCATCGCTGGCAACTATGTCGATCGCGATCGGTCGGTCGCCTACGCAATCATTGGTGGCGTTGCTGGTGCCGGTATTGCCGTCGGGCCGATCCTCGGCGGTTGGGCAACCACCGAACTGTCCTGGCGAGTCGTGTTTGTCGGCGAAGTCGTCATTGTCGGCGCCATCCTCGCCGCGATGCGCCTGCTCAAAGAGGCCCCTGGCCCGGAAAAGCGTCCTCGACTCGATGGCGTTGGTTCGGCGCTATCTGCGATCGGACTCGGACTCATCGTCATCGGCGTGCTCCAAGCAAGCACTTGGGGCTGGATCATGCCGAAGAACTCCCCCATCACCGTTCTCGGATTCTCGCTCTCACCGTTCCTTGTGGCGCTTGGCGCATTCACACTTTGGCTCTTCGTTCGCTGGCAGAAGCTGCGCGTTGAACGTGGAACAGATCCGCTGATCCATCTCGAAATCCTCAAGATCAAACCGGTGCGGGCGGGCCTGCAGACGATGCTCGCCCAGAACCTCATCCTCATGGGGATCTTCTTCACGACACCGCTCTACCTGCAGCTCGTTCTCGGTTTCAACGCGTTGGAAACGGGAGTACGCATGCTTCCCGTTTCGATCGGAATGCTGGTCGCATCGGTCGGCGGCTCATGGCTGGCCACGAAGTACTCCGTGCGCGCAATCGTGCGAGCCGGTCTCGGTGTCATTGTCGTTGCCGTCATCGTTCTCCTCTCGAGCATCCAACCGGACCTACAGGGGATCATGTTTGGTCTCGCCATGGCGTTGCTCGGCATCGGCATGGGCCTCATCGCTTCACAACTCGGCAATGTTGTTCAGTCGTCCGTAGATGCCTCAGGCCGCAGCGAAGCGGGCGGACTGCAGTACACGGCGCAGCAACTTGGATCAGCAGTGGGTGTTGCACTCATCGGAGCAATCGTTCTCTCCGGTTTGGCCTCGAACTTCATCACGGGGATTACCGACGATCCCGCTATCCCTGCGGCCGTCACCGAACAGGCGACGATCGCAGTCAGCGAGGGCGTGAACTTCGTCTCCGCCGATCAAGTCCGATCAGCGTCACTCGAGCTTGGCGTCCCAGCCGAGGTCACCGATGAAGTTGTAACCAATTATGAAGAGGCCCAACTGAGGGCGCTGCGAATCGGGCTATTGGCCAGCGTGGCGATCGCTACAGCGGCGCTCTTCTTTACCAAGGGCCTGCCAAGCCGGAAGCCTGACGACGAACATCTGGAGTCAGTTCCAGCCGTCGACTGAATGATTACTGCTTGATGCGGTAGTCCGTGACCTGCGTGTCGGGAGTACCGGCATCAACGAAGTTGTCGTAGGCCCGGGCTGAAGTGAACTCACGCCACGCAAAAGCCCGATAGCGCGGACCATCCGGACACAACTCCTCGATCGGGTCGATGACCGAGTCGCGATTCGGATTAGAGAAATACGGAATACTGAATCGACGCTTCTGCGTCATCGGGATGACGCGATGTACGGCAGCCCGATAGCGATCGTTCGTCCAGGCCTGCATGCAGTCGCCGAGATTCACAACAATCGTCCCCGGAGTCGGCGGCACGTCGATCCAACCAAGTGCAGTCGATTCGGTCTGTAGGCCACCGGTTTGGTCCTGAAGAAGCAAAGTCAGAACACCTGGGTCCGTGTGATGACCGAGGGCGACATCGCCCAGCTCCACAAGCCCAGATCGTTCTGACTCCGGAACTGGGTCACCAACCGGATAGTGGTTGAGACGCACGGTGCTGCTGTGTCGATCGCTCGCCATCTGTGGGCGTGCGCCTTGCGAGAGATTCAACGCATCATGTAGGAGCCCAAGCGTCCGATCGGCAAGAACACTGAATTCCTCGAAGAACTCAACCATTGACTCGCGAAAACCCGGGAGTCCATCGGGCCACCGGTTGCGCTCGTCGAGTTGTTCGATAGACGGATCGAGATAATCGAACACTTCCTTGGTGTCGCGCTTGCGCTTCGTCAGTTCGCGATCGAAATAGCCGAGCGGATTCTCCTGCGTTCGCAGGATTGAGGCCCGCACCGATCGATCGGCATCGAAAAACGCTCGAGTTTCAGCCCACGTGCGCTGGATCATCTCGTCGAGGCCGTGCCCAAAAAGAAGGAAGAAACCGTGATCACTGCAGGCTTCGTCCAGAACCGACAGCGAGGCGGATGATGGATTCGAAATATCGATGGTCGGAACTGGGATCACGGTCAATGTTCGCACAAACCGGCAGATCGGCGTCAGCGCGCTGTGGCTCTGACCGGAAGATGGAGCCACCCAGCGAACTGATTGGCTCGCAGACGCACCGGCTCACCAGCGAGTTCGAAGGACTCGACACGTCGGAAAAGTTCGCTGAACACGAGTCGCAGATCGAGCCGCGCGAGTTGAGCCCCGATGCAGAAATGGGGGCCGCCTCCCCCGAATGCCACATGATCGAGCGGCACACGCGATGCGTCGAAGACATCCGGATCGGTGAAATGGCGTTCATCGCGGTTGGCTGACGCGTAGGAAAGCAGAACTTTGTCACCAGCCCGTATGTGGGCCCCGCCCAGTTCATGGTCTGCGGTGGCTGTTCGTCGGAACGACATGACTGGTCCTCGCCAGCGCAACATCTCCTCGACCATCACCGGCGGACATTCTTCGCCAGCCCACTGCGCAAAGAGCTGTGGGTCCTCGATCCATGAGTTGACCGCTTCGACCATCGTGTGCGCCGTAGTACTCAGACCGCCGACCAGAACAGCGGGGAAGAACGCCACGATCTCGAGGTCCGTCAGACGATGAACGACACCGTCCTCCTCGATCTCCGCGTTCACCAACTCCGCAACAATGCCGGAGTGTGCAGATGGGTCCTCTCGGACTTTCGCAAGGAGATCAGTCGCGTAGGCAAACATCTGGTGCTGGATCTCGGGACGGGGAGCCAGCGACGGGTTGATCTCGGGATCCTGGAAGTCGGCGAGCGCCCGAGTGATGTCGATGAGAGCGGGCCAGTCCTGCTCCGGAACACCGAACAGCGTGGCAACCATCTGGAAGGACAACTCCTCGGCGACGGTCACGAAGTCGTGGACCTTGCCATCAAGGATTTCGTCGACAAGCCGTGCACAAGTGGCTTCGATAAGTGGAGTCATGCGTTTGACCTGAACCGGGGTGAACGCCGAGCTCACCAGTTTTCGGTGCCTCGTGTGATCAGGCGGATCCTGATTCACAAAGATCCGACGTCGTCCGACGAGCTCCTCCTCGGAACGCGCCTCCTCAATTGATGAGCCCTTGAGCGCGTTCGAGTACAACTCCCAGTCGCGGTTTGCGGCGACAACATCGTCGTAGCGGGTCAGCACCCAATAGCCGGGGCCATCAGCCTCCTCGTGCCATGCCACCGGTTCGTTGTCGCGCAACCAGCGGAAGTACTCGCGGGGCACCCCGGCGCGATAGAGCTCAGGATCGACCAGATCGAGACGTTCCATTTAGAGCTTCGGTGTACTTGCCGTATGGCCGCCGTCGACCGGCAGATCAATTCCAGTGAGCCACGAGGCCTCATCGCTGGCGAGGAACACCGCCGCCTGAGCGACGTCCATGGGTTCACCAATGCGACCCAACGGAAGCCCGGAGGCAAGACGTTCTTCGTACTGATCGACGATGTACGCAACCATCGGCGTCCGGATGACGCCCGGGAGAATTGCGTTCACACGGATACCCAGCGGCCCGAGGTCAAGCGCGGCCGCCTTGGTCAGGCCGCGTAACGCGAACTTGGACGAGGTGTACGCAGAACTACCGCCCTGAGCAGCGAGACCGTTGAGCGACGAAATATTGATGATCGATCCGCCCGGTTTCATGTGCGGAACAACGGCCTGGATTCCGAGCAGTGGCCCCATGAGGTTGACGTCGAGGATGCGCTGGAAGTCCGCTGCTGGCATTTCGTGGACGAGACCGTCGGAGCGAATTCCGGCATTGTTAACCAATACGTCGACGCGTCCGAACCGTTCAACAGCCAGAGCCACTGCCGCCGCCCAGCTGTCAGCCGAAGTCACATCGAGGTACACGCCGTCATGATCGAGAACATCGCCCGCGATTACGTCGGCGCCCTCGGCTGTAAACAGTTGCGCTTCAGCGAGTCCCTGACCGCGTGCAGCGCCGGTCACGATCGCGACCTTGCCTTCAAGACGACCGGCCACAGCTATCCCCCGAACATTGCGCCGAAGGCCATCCCTTCAGCGGTCCAAGCGTACGCGAAGGGTCCGGGGGCCATGTGCCCAGAACACTGGCACCCCGTCGTAGGTTCCCGGATCGACTGCCGTCACCAAACCCACCCGGTCGAGAAAGACCTCGATCGCGACTCTCGCCTCAAGGCGGGCCAGCGCCGCACCGGGGCAAACATGGGGCCCGCCGCCAAAGGCAAGGTGGCTGCGTTGATCGGATCTATCGATGCTGAAGTTCTGTGCGTCGTCGAACTGATGCTCGTCCCGGTTCGCCGAAGCGAGGCCGAAAACCACCTTGTCGCCCGCGGGAATTGATTCCCCGTGCAACTCGGTATCGATCATGCAATTGCGCATGAGGAAGCGAACCGGCGGGTCGAGACGTAACGACTCTTCCACCGCGTTCGAAATCAGCGATCGATCCGCATTAAGAGCTGCGAACAACGCAGGATCGTTCACAACACGCCAAAGCAGATTGCCAATCAGATGTCGGGTTGTCTCATTGCCGGAAATGAACAGAAAGACAAGCTGTGTGCGTGTTTCGATATCGGTGAGTCGACGACCGTCGACCTCGGTGTTCACCAGTCTCGTGATGAAATCGTCCTCAGGTTGGCGACGACGATCAGCGATCAACGAATCCACGTAATCCACGAACTCCGGATGGGCTCCGGCGAGGCCTTCGCCTCGATCGTTTCGATTCTTCGTCGGATACGTTCCTTGGACCACCTCGTCGGACCACGCCGCCCATCGACGGAAATCAGCCGCAGGGGCCCCGAGCAGATGTGCGATCACGTTGTTTGGTACCGGCATCACATAGTCGGTGATCAAATCGACGGCATCGTCACGTTCGAGAATTCCGTCAAGGAGTTCGTTGCAGAGCGATACGCAGAACGGCTCCACGCGGGTGATTCGGTGTGCAGCGATCGCCGAGTTGATTATGCGACGGATCTGTCCATGACGAGGTTCCGGGATCTCGCTAATGAGTTGTTCTTCGTCAGGAACAACTACGCCGGCTTCGCGGAAGCTCGCCACGTATCGATCAACGTCTTTTGCCCCCGCCACCGAATCCTCGTAGCGGGCCAAGAACCAGGGCCCCGATTGGGTCCGCGAAACCGGACAGGATCGCCGCAACTCGGCAAGTTCAGGATCATCGAAATCGGCAACGAGCGGGTCGAAAACCATGGTGCCCCCATTTCCCCGAACCGAACCTACACCGGGCCACCGGTTAGAAGAGTCCCACGCTCCGACCCTTCGGTGAGCTTAAGGTGAAGTGTCGAACTTTTCGACGATTCATCTATCCCCAGGGGGACCCATGCGGCCAACAGGAAAGATCCGGAATCCGGTTGTCGTGATTCTGCTCAGCATCGTGACGCTCGGCATCTACGGGCTGTATTGGCACTACGCGATGTTCAAGGAAACCAACGAGTTCAGCAATGAAGGCATCTCTGGCGTTTTCGGACTGCTCATCACCTTCTTCTGCTCGATCGTCGCCATCTTCCTGCTCCCAGCACAGGTGGGCAATACCCGTAAGGGCGCAGGTCTGCCCGAAGGAGTCTCCGCACTCAACGGACTCTGGATACTGCTGCCCATCGTCGGCATTTTCGTCTGGATTGTCCAGACCCAAAATGCCGCGAACAGCCTTTGGGAAAGCCAGGGCGTCACCGCCTGATTTCCCTCCACATCGAGTGCAGCCCCGGACATTGTCCGGGGCTGCTTTCGTTTTGTCGATTAACCGAAGCGTCTACCGTCCTCAGAAACGATTCTTAGAAGGTCGGGTTGAAACCAATATTCCAGATCCACGAAATCGCGACGCACGAAACGGCGACGAATATAGGGATGCGGATCGAGGTGACGCGACGGGCCATCGGTGTAGCCCACATGACCAGCACGCTGATACCGACGAATGCCGCAATGATTCCGAGCGGTTGATATCGAAGCGATGCACCGACGTCGCCCCCGGCTAGCGAACGAACCGAACGTGTCATCCCGCACATCGGACATGGAACGCCCGTAACGGTCAGCATCGGGCAGGGCGGAAATATTGGGAACGGGACTGCCAAGCCCAACAAGGCGATACCGAGGCAACCCACAATCAACCACCTCATGGGTTCAAGCGGGATCGTCAGCGATTTCCGGATCAGCGCTTGATGCATTCCCAGGTCGCAAAGTGATGAGACGGCAGGAAACCGAACCGTCGGGCGATTTCGGGTGTCGACACCGCGACAAGATCATCAATGACGACGTGATCGCAAATGTCGTTGATGGCGAAACCATCGCCGACCTCAGCGGGGCGCGGCGACACGCCTGACAACGAGTCACGCCACTCGTCGGTCACCAGAACAGTCGTTTCGAAGCCGGCAGCGCGCAACGTCGCAGTGAGATCCCAACCGAAACGCCAGAACACTGGGGTGTTGTCGCCGTGGAACTCGGGCTCGGCGGGCGGAGCGGTGACGCCCTGAAGCAGAGGTACCTGCAAATACATGCGACCGCCGGGAGTGAGGATGCGCCAGATTTCGCGCAGGGCCAATTCCGTGTCAGGGACGTGTTCGAGCACATGCGGCGTAAGGAGAACGTCGACAGAGTTGTCCGGGAGGCCGATCGCCATGAGGTCGACTTTGATGTCGGCGACATGATTGGACTCATCGAAATCACTGGCCGTGTAACGGAACCACTGCCGCATCATCCGGCGATAGTCGCGACCCATTCGAGGGCTTGTCTCGAGCACCCGAAGGCCCCACGGCTTCGGATTGCGCAACAGGAAGCCATGGAGGAGAAACCTGTCTCGGGCAATGCTGCCGCACCGCGGACATGTGGCCATTTCGGAATGAAACGGTTCGGCGAATTCGGCTCCGCTCCATCCGCACACGTTGCATGATGCGTCCCCGAGACCGAGCGACCCCGCTTGCGGCTTTGTCCGCTTTTCCCACCAAACCGGCTCGCCCTTAGCGAGTCCGACGCGACGAGCCAACGGTCGCAGACGAGCCTTCACCCGCTGCAATGAGGGGTCAAGGAACGACGTCATGAGCAACTGCTCCCCGAACGCACCGGGCGACGGGGAGTGCGGATCATCGCGATTCGCAGATCATGAGCGGAATATCACGCTCGGTTGACTGCTGGTACTTGTCGTAATCGGGCCATGCTGCAACAGCGATGGGCCAGAACTTGGCCTTCTCCTCGGGCGACGCGACTCTGGCGGTCAACTGCATCACTTCGGCGCGATCCTGAATCGTGACTCCGGGGTTGGCCACCATGTTGTGGAACCACTGCGGGTTCTGCGGCGCCCCACCCATCGAGGCCACGACGAAGTACCGCTCGCCGTCGGTCACGCGGATCAGGGGCGTCCGGCGCTCTTTGCCACTCTTCGCTCCGGTCGTGGTGAGGATGATTACCTCGCCGCCCTCCCAGATGAAGCCGTCCTCGCCGTTGGTGGCGATGTAGCGCTCAACGTGATCGGCAATTGGTTCCCAGGGGCTTGGTTCGTACTCGCTCATGTAGACGAATCTACCCTCCTCGCCACCCATGGCCCTTAGGCATCCACGGTTTGCCCAGATCGGAGCAATAGCGTCTCGATTCATGAGTGAAGTTTCGGTCATCCTTTCCCTGGTGCTCGCTGTCATCATGTTGGCCAGTGCCGCCATGGACTTCCGTGGTTCCCAACAGATCGTCGACCTCGTAGCCCGCATGGGCCGACTTCCGGGATTCGAGCGGACCCTTGGGCTGTTCAAGATCCTCGGTGCCCTCGGACTACTCATCGGTCTGGCCAACCCGACGCTCGGGATACTTGCCGCCCTCGGATTGACCATCTATTTCGCCCTTGCCGTGCGCGTCCATTCGCGGCTCGGCGATACGACCGCCGAAACGGCACCAGCCATTGGGCTCTTTGCGTTCAGCGCGCTGACGCTGCTCACCCGTTTGTTCGCTTGAGTCTCGCGGCAACATCGCAGTCCGCACGGCGGATCATCGACGCAAACGCGAAAGAAGCCCGCCCGAAGATTCGGACGGGCTTCTTCAGTTTCGAAACGTCAATTGTCGGTACGTCAGCTGGCTTGTGACAGCTGAGCAGCCGAGCGCTCGAGAGCCTGATTGGGATTCTCAGGAAGCTCGGTAAGCGGCACGGCGATTTCGGCGACTGTCGGGCCGTACTTATCAGCGAGGGGCTGAAGGGCAGCAAGGTCGAAGTCGTAGAACGATGCCGCATTGCCGGCGAGGATCTGCTGCACCTCTGCCGGTTCGAGATGACCGAGCACCTGGCGGAGATGTTCACGAGTGAACGGATGCGTGCCTTCTTCGTGCGGGTAATCGCTGCCCCACATGATCTTGTCGATACCGACCGGGCCAAGACCAGCGGCGAGATCGGCAGGCGTGGGCTGGCTGACGCCGACCCAGCAGCTCTGCTGGAAGTACTCGCTCGCCGACCGCGGCGGCACCGTCTCGCCTTCGAAACGCATTTCTCCGACCTTGTTGCCGCGCATGCCGGCAAGAAGGTTGTCCATTGATTCGAGCAACGCCGGGATCCACGAGCAACCAGATTCGGTCAGAGCGAAACGCATCTTCGGGAAACGCTCGAAGACACCGGAAAGGATCAAATGCACGAGCGGACGCTGCGAGTAATACGGAATCTCGATGAAATGCACGAGAGGCATCGCCGGAGCAGGCACGTACTTCGGTGAACCAGTTCCGCTGTGCGCGTTAACGGGAACGTCGAGTTCCTGACACACGGCCCACAACGGGTCGTAATCGGGATGGTAGAGGGGCTTGATCCAGTCAGCCGTCGGAGGAACGGCGCCAATGAGGATGCCGCCACGGAGACCGTTCTCCTTGCACCACTTGACGTCTTCAATCGCGTCATCGACATCGTTAAGGAAGATCTGGCCGATGCCGGCGCGACGCTCCGGAGCGATGGAGCAATAGTCAGCCAGCCAACGGTTGTGAGCCTGCACGCCGGCGTGACGGTGCTCGTACTCGGCGGGCGTTGGCGGCTGCGCGAACAACACGAAGTTCGGGAAGAAGGGCGGAACCGTGTTCGGGTAGATGACCTCGGCAATGACGCCGTCACCGAGCTGGTCTTCGTCGCGTCGATCGCTATCCCAGTTGCGGATACGGAGATCGGTGTCCTTCAGATCCTTGAAGGGGTTCTTGTACTTCTCACGCCATGCATCGAAATCGTCGCGGTACTTCGGGTCGAGATATTCGCGGTACTGAGCATGGCTTCCACCTGCATGAGTATCGGCGGAAATGATGGCGTAATGATCGTCCGGACCGAGCATCGGTGTCTCCTCGTACTGAGCGCTCAACGAGCGCATTTGTCGTGTGTCCGACGATACGGCACCCAGACCCCGGAGTAGAAACCGGGCGACTAAAGCCCGGTTGGCCGATTCACGAATCGGTTGGCGGTCGGAGACCAGAACCAACCACCACCCGCTTTGGTGCCTCCATCGACGGGCACATTGTGTCCCGTAACGAACGACGAGAGGTCCGAGGCCAGGAACAGAGCCACCCGAGCTTGATCCTCCGGCCAACCAACACGGCCGACCGGCGCCCATGCCTCCCAAAGGTGCTCCGAGCCCACCGACGTTCCGATGTAATCCACCTGAGCCGTCTGAGTGAGATCAGGTCCGATGCCGTTGACTCGGATCCCGTGTCGGCCCATGCCCGCAGCAAGATCTGTGGTGAACGCCGCTGCCGCCGCTTTCATAGATCCATAGACCGGTTCGCCCGGGTAACCGCGCATTCCCTCGACGGAATGGATGTTCACGATTGAGCCACCACCGCCCTCGATCATTGGGTTCAGGAATGCGTGGGTCACGGCGAAGATGTGGAACAGGTTGATGTCGTACATCTCCTTCCATGATTCCGGCGTCGACTCGCGGAATCGAACAAGCGGTCGGTAATCCCCCACGTTGTTCACGAGCACGCTTACGTACGGATGGGCACTGAGCACATCAGTCGCTACGCGGGCAACTTCGTCGGCATCGCGAACATCGGCAACGTGCGCACGAGCCGAACCTCCCGCAGCAAGAATCTCCGCCTCTTTGGCGCGAGCCGCATCAGCGTCGACGTCAATGAATTCGACGTGGGCTCCGTGCTGCGCAAACAGGCTCGAGACCGCTCCGCCGATTCCGCCAGCACCGCCTGTCACGACCGCGACCCGACCATCGAGGAGTCGATTCCAGTTTTCGATTGGCGGCGGAGACGAACCTTCTTCAGATGTCATGTCGCCATCTTCCCGCGACCGAACGACCTTCGCTTCCCATTAGGGAGAAGTCGGCCGACAAATCGCCGTCGGGCAACGTCCGCCCCGCTGATTCGGGGCAGGATTGATGGGTGCGAGCGATGACGTGGAACCTCCAAGGTCGAATCGGTGACTGGCAGGCCCGGCATTCGGCCATCGAATCCGGCATCCGCCAGACCGACCCGGACGTCGTGATGCTCCAGGAATCCTGGGTCGAGCCCGATGGAACGACGCAGGCTCAGACCTTTGCCGACTCACTCTCGATGCATACCGTCACCGCCGCCTCGCTCGCTGGATTCGATCGCTATCCGGAAGCCCCCTATTGGGTCGTGAATGCAATCCTCAGCCGCTGGCCGATCGAGATCATCACCGCCATCGCACTCCCCGATCAGTACGGCGAACCAACTTGGCGACACGTTCTTCTTGCCCGAGTAGCGCGGCCCACCGACAGGGGCGGAGAATTCATCGTGGCCGGCACCCATCTGGAACACGGGCTCGATCGCACCGAAACCCGTTCGGCACAATTGCGAGCTCTGTGCGGACACCTAGCCGACGCTTCGGGCGGTGTTGACGGTTGGCGACTCAACCTCCCGGTCGTTCTCGGTGGAGATCTCAATGCTGTCCCCCATTCCGACGAGATCCGATCGGTCACGGGTGCGTCAGTTCCATTCGTCGACGGTTTCGTAATGGTCGATGCGTGGGACGCGTGTGGGAATCCCACCCGAGGCGATACATGGTCATCTGCCAATCCCCTCGTGCCCCGCCGAGCCATCCACCCGAACCGACGACTCGATTACCTGATGGTCAGTGCTCCGCGGCGCCGAAATGTCGGCCATGTCGAACGTTGCTGGCTGACAGGTGACACTCCGTTCGGGGATGTCTGGGCCAGCGACCACTTCGCTGTCGTCGCGGAGATCGACCTGTGAGCGGCTCGCTCGAGACATTCATCGTCGTCGCCCAAGTCTTCGCTTCCGTCGGCATGTTCGGCGTCATCTGGACGATCCAGGTCGTTCACTATCCGCTGATGAAGCAGGTTCCCGAATCAGCATTTAAGGCCTACGAGGCCGAACACACCGCACGAATCACGTTCATCGTCGGTCCCCTCATGGCGGTCGAGGGCCTTTGCGTTCTCTCGTTACTGGCCTGGCCCCCGGACGGAATCGCGTGGTGGCTTCCGTGGGTCGGAGCGATTGCCGAAGCGGTTGCGATCGGGACGACGGCGTTTGTGTCGGCTCCACTCCATGGCCGACTCAGTGAACGACACGACACGGAACTGCTCGATCGACTCGTCTCCACGAACTGGATACGAACTGCGGCATGGACGGCCCGCGCCATTGTTGCCGTCACCATTTTCCTGAGTCTCTAAGATCTATTCCACTGTGTGGATCCCGTGGTGAGTCTCCTCCTTACGATTTTGCTTCTCGGACTTTGGTCGAACGCTGAACCCGGGACGCTCGTGGTGTTCATCCTTCTCCTTTCCGACAAACGACCAGTGCGCAATGCAATGGCCTTCGTGGCTGGTTGGATGACGTCGCTCGCAGTGGTCTTCGCAATCTCGTTCTTCATTGTGCGCGGGAGTAACCCGATCCACGAATCGGCTGACCAGACCTGGCTTCACTGGGCTGAGATCGGCCTTAGTGCACTTCTAGTTCCGGTTGCGGTTCATGAATGGCGTCGGCGCTCGGTCGCCCGTCCCAGCGAACCGGAGAAGACATCGCGATGGGCCTCGCGCATAGGTCCCCGTACGGCGTTCTTTGCGGGCATCTTTGAAGAACCTTGGACGGTCACGGCCGCAGTAGCGCTCATCGTGCTCCGGGCCAAACCCACTGCGGTTGAGACCATTCTTGCGTTCATGGTTTTTGCCGTCGCATCGACGGCTTCGGTCGCAATTACTTTCATTGCGTTCAAACGAAATCCCGAACGCGCTGAGGACCTGTTACACCGGGTTCAGGCGAGCATTCAGAAACACGGCCCGCCTGTGTTTGCTGTCTTGGCTGGCGTAGCCGCTGTCGGATTCGCGGCCGACGGAATCTACGGACTCGTTCGAGCCTGAGGCTCACCGGGTTCAGAGTCGAGAACCAGACCAAGTTCCGCGCATCGGTCTGCGATTGCCGCGCCGAGCCGATCGATGTCTCCCCCGAGAGCGTCCAAAGCCACCCCGCCCAGTAGAACCACCATCTTCGATTCAACACGAGCACAAACCGCTGGAAAGTTTGCGCCGCACGCCTCGATCACATCTGCGGGTGCCTCGTCACGATGAAAAGTGGTGAAATCGACCGGCAACGCGTCGCACAGCTCCCGCCATTTGGATCGCTCCCGGAATGGCCCGTGTGTGATCTCGCATAGTGCGCAGTGGGATCGGCCGAGCCGAGCTCCGACCCAGTAGCGAATCTCGCCCACGACGGAACCGTCGGCGTCGTAGACGCCGATCAGTTCACGAACCCTCGTCGATTCCGTCACGATCGGTGTGCCACCTGCGGGTTAACCCGCAGCGCCGTCGAGGATGTCGTTGAAACCGAACTGCGTATGCGGGCCAAAGATGATCTGCTCGAAGATCCCGACACCGACCTTGTCGCCCAGTTTTGCGCGAACGATGTGATGGACATGTTGGTGCGTCGGGTCCTGCGGGTGGATCTCGTCGAACGTCCAGTCCTCCCGGCCGATCTCCAGTTCGCCGTGCCACATTCCGTGACCCCAATCGGGGTTCATGTAGCCGAGTGCTCGCATGTCGAAACGCCCGATGGGTTCGAGCTCAAGTTCCATGCCCACTCCGTCATCACCGACTAGATCGATCGACGCGCTCGTGACCCAACGGGTTCCGGGCTTGAACGTCAGTCGCTGACCCACGGGATCGAAACGAGAAACAGAGGGGTCTTCCAACGAAACCGACTGCGGAACGGGATCAATGATTCCGATGCGATGTCCATCGGGTCGCCAGAAAACGCCGCCGGGGCGCTGGAACCATCCGGCCACAACACATTCGTCCTCGAAGTGGATAGGTGACCAGAGCCAGGCATTCGGAGTGCTCGCACTGGGTCGACCCGGAGTCGGCGAGCCAACCGGACGAACGCCCCACGAGCGATCGCGGATGCCGACGACCTCGTCGTGGCGCAGTTCAGTGACCTCGCCGTCAACGGTGACGTTGCCTTCCCATGTCCCGAACTGCAGATACCGGGCCATGTCGAGAATCGTGTGCGGACCGTCCACCATCACCGTGTGATCTTCGAGAAGCGCGCCCACTCTGGCCCGCCAACGCAGATCGCACGTGATCCCGGTTTCGTTCGGTTCGACAACAACACGCAATTGCCGAAAAGGTTCGACGATCTCAAGACGCATCGGTCCGACACTGGTGTCCATCGGATCGGACGGGGCACGGCATGAACCGTGGAATGCGTACTGCTTGCCATCACGCGCAATCGACACTGATGTGTCCTGCACCCCAAGGTTGGAATAGCGACCGAACGCCACCTCCACCTGGAACGCACCCTCGCGGTGAGTAGCCCCCATCCAATAGCGGCCGTACGCGTTGCGATCGGTTGTCCCCGACTGGGCGATCGGTTTGGGGACCTGATGGATCGGATACTCATCGAAACTCGAAAGTGTCATGGTGCTCCTCAGAAAGGCTCGGGCATGGCGTCAGCCATGTCGCGCAGTTGGTTCTTTGCAATCTTGTCGAGAGTTGCCCTCGGATAGTCGTCGACGAAATACACGGCGCGGGGAACCTTGAAGTCAGAGAGGTTCTTCTTGCAGAGGTCAATCACGGATGCTTCAAGCTCGGCGTCGTCGGGTGCATTCGCACCCTTGATGACGAACGCCACCGGCACGACATCGAGCATCGGATGCGAGCGACCAACAATCGCTACTTCGCCGACACCGGCAACCGTGCGACAGAGATCCTCGACCTCTTTCGACGAAACGTTTTCGCCGCCGACCTTGAGCATGTCCTTGTCGCGCTCGGTGTAGAAGATCGCGCCACCCTCGCCGATGCGAACCATGTCACCGGTCTTGAACCAACCGTCGGCGGTGAAGCTCTTCGCGTTGGCTTCAGGATTGTCATA
This sequence comes from Acidimicrobiales bacterium, assembly GCA_044239895.1. Classification (GTDB taxonomy): domain Bacteria; phylum Actinomycetota; class Acidimicrobiia; order Acidimicrobiales; family Acidimicrobilacustridaceae; genus Acidimicrobilacustris. The sequence goes on from JBIIAM010000002.1 coordinate 592,624, forward strand.
GTACTCGAGGAACAACTGAATCCCGCGGGTGCCGCGGAGCCAGAGTTCGCCCACACGACCGTCGTCAACGACTTCGTCGGTCTCGGGATCGACGACGAGTGTTTCGTATCCGGGCGTTGCCTTGCCCAGCGAGCCGACCGGGATGCTTCCGTAGAGACCGGCACTCGTTGCATGAGTGACCGTTTCGGTCATGCCGTAGGCGGGAAGAACCCGACATCCAAGCATCTGCTCAAGCGGCGGAACCACCGCACCGAACACCCCGACCTCGAGTCGGTTCTCGGGGATCGGCTTGCCCGCCACCGCGTTGAACACGAACGGGATGAGGGAGATATGAGTGACGTTGTGTTCAACGATCACTTCCCAGAAGCGGCTCGCCGAGAACTTCGGCTGAAGGACGATCGTTCCGCCGACTCCAATCGTGCTCCACATCGACCAGCTCTGCGCGTTGACATGAAAGAACGGGAGATAGATCAGGTAGACGCCATCCGGGTGCATGCCGATGTTGTTCGGCCCCACCCGTGTCGCCCACAACATGTTGGCGTGCGTGTGCACCACAGCCTTCGGCCGCGACGTCGTGCCGGACGTGAACATCACGCCGACCGGAAGCATCGGCTCGCGATCGCGCCGGGGACAATCATCGACCTTGCCGAACAGCGAGTCGAACGAGTCGAGGCCGTGAGCGGCCTGCTCCGGTGTGGGCGCTTCGCCCGAATTGTCATCGGTGACCACAATCCAACGAAGATCTGGCCCGCTCTCAGCGACCGTCTTCGCATACTGCGGCTGGGTGATCGCAGCAACGGCGTTCGTGTGCGTGATGAAGTAATTCATCTCGGCCGCTACGGATCGAGTATTCGTCGTGACACCGGCTGCGCCGATCGTTGCGCACGCATACCAAGAGAGAACCATCTCGGGGCTGTTGTCCGAGTGGATGATGACTCGGTCGCCCTTGACGATTCCCCGTGCGGCGAGGCCGGCGGCGAGACGCTGCACATCTGACCAAAACTCCGCATAGGTCCAGGTGCGTCCGTCTCCGGACTTCGGCTCCCAGATGAGGACCGGGTGATCGGGTCGGCGCTCGGCGAGATCCGCCAGCAACCACGGCACGTCCTGACCGGTGAATTGGAACTCGGCCACTAGATCGGCATTCACAGCTGTCCCCCTCATGCGCTGGCTTCCATTCTGAAAACCAGCGCACATCTTGTCGCAAACGGGACCGCCTCCGCGACGCGTCGATATCGCCTCGCCATCCGCCGACCGATCGAGCCTCAGCCCCTAGCCTTACCTCATGCGCCTACTTCGTCTCGCCATCATCGTCGCCACCGTGTCTGGTCTTGCCTTGACCGGCTGTGGGTCCGATTCGACTAAAGCCAGTTCGACATCCTCAACCGGCCCCTCCACCACCAAACCGGCAGGATCGACTAGTTCAACCCGGGCAACCGTTGCCAGCATCCACTGCGCGACCAACGAGTTGTCCGCGTCCCTCGGGAATCCAAACGCTGGCGCCGGACAGGTCTACACGCCGCTCGTGCTCACGAACACCGGAAACCGAACCTGCGAACTGCGCGGATTCCCTGGAGTTTCAGTTCTTGATGCATCGGGAAATCAGATCGGACAGCCCGCTAGCCGCGAAGGCTCAGAGGGGGCGACCGTCTCGATCGCCCCCGGCAAGACCGCAAGTGCAACGCTCCATACGACGAACCAGGGCGTCGGCGGTAGTTCCTGCTCAGCACAATCATCCAAGATGAAGGTGTTCCCACCTGATGACACTGTCGCGCTGACGTTCACAGCCGGTTACACCGCTTGTGGGGGCTTTCAGGTCAGCACGCTGGTCGCCGGAAGCGCCGGTCGCTGACGTGTCTGAAACTGATTCAGTCGATGACGCATATAAGGGTTTCGAAGGGAAGGTCGGACGGGTATTTGCGACCTCCGAATCATGGTGGCCGCCGCGCCCGGAGTCACCAAAGGGAGCGCCGAACGTTGTCGTGATCCTTGTCGACGACCTCGGTTACGCCGATCTCAGTTGCTACGGAAGCGAAATCGACACACCGAACATTGATCGCCTGGCCCACAACGGTCTTCAGTACGTCGATTTCCATTCCACGCCAATGTGTTCGCCAACACGAGCCGCGTTCCTCACCGGGCTCAACCCGCATGCCGCTGGCGTTGGCACAGTCGCCCACGCTGACCCCGGCTTCCCTGGTTATGCGATGGAACTTGCCGATGACGTCGCCACCCTGCCCGAGACCCTCAGGGCCAACGGTTACGCCACCTACATGGTCGGCAAATGGCATCTGGCCAAGGATTCGGATCAATCCGATGCTGGCCCTCGCCATTCGTGGCCATGTCAGCGCGGCTTCGACCAGTTCTACGGATTCCTCGATGGGTTCACGAATCTTCACCATCCTCATCGACTCGTGCGCGACAACACGCCCGTCGAGATCGACACATACCCCGAGGGTTACTACCTGACCGACGACCTCACTAACGAAGCGTTGGCGATGATTAAGGCCGGCAAAGCCTCCAATCCCGAGCAGCCGTTCTTCCTTTACGTCGCCCATGGCGCCATTCACGCGCCCCTTCACGCCAAGGCCGACGACATCGAGGCCCATCGGGGTCGATACGCCGATGGTTGGGACGAAATCCGAGCTCGTCGATTCGCCCGTCAGCGCGAGCTCGGCATTGTCGATGCGAACACGGAACTCGCCCCTCGCAACTCAGAGGCGAACAACGATGTACCGGCGTGGGACACCCTCGACGCTACACAACGCGATCTCTACGCCCGCTACATGGAAGTTTTTGCGGCGATGGTTTCCGATGTCGATCGAAACACAGGACGCCTGCTTGACGATCTTGAAGCGATGGGCGAACTCGACAACACGATCGTCATCTTCATGTCGGACAACGGTGCATCTCGTGAAGGCGAAATGGTTGGAACAACCGCGTACATGGTCCACCTCACCACTGGCGATGACGTCGAAACTGATTACGAACGCCTCGACCTGATCGGCGGACCGCAAAGTTCTCCTCATTACCCGCGCGGTTGGGCCATGGCCGGTAACACGCCGTTCCGCCTGTACAAGATCAATACCCATGCGGGCGGCCACACGGTTCCGTTCCTGTTCTCCTGGCCGGCCGGTCGTCTCACCGAAGGCCAAAAACGTCGCCAGTATTCACATGTCTCGGATCTAGCACCGACGCTGCTGGAACTGATTGGCGTCGAGCCGCTTGCCGAACGAAACGGAGTGGCAGTAAAGACCATGACCGGTTCCAGCATGGTTCCGACGCTCCGTGCGGCCGACGCGCCAGCACAGCGCACCGAAGCGATCTACGAAATGATCGGCCATCGCGGTTTTTACCGAGATGGCTGGGAGATCGTCACGCTCCATCAGCCCTTCACTCCCTTTCACGAAACGGAATGGGAGCTCTACAACCTGATTGACGATCGGACCGAGTTGCACAACCTCGCCGAACTCGAACCCAAGAAGCTCGCCGAACTCGCAGCGGCATGGGAGTCAGCCGCATGGGACGGCCAGATCTTCCCGCTCGACGAGGGAACCGGTCTCAAGTACGTCCTGCGGCCTCCGCGCAATGAAGTCGTCCAGCAGCCGCTCACGCTCTGGCGTGGCACACCAACACTTGAGCGCTGGCGTGCGCTGCAGTTGATCTGGTTGCGCTCGTTCACCTTCACACTCGATGTCGAGATCACTGCTTCTGATATGGGCACGCTTGTCGCCCACGGCGATCAGAGCGGTGGTTACGCGCTCTACATCATTGAGGATTCAACTGCAGTGCTGATGCACAGCAACGGACGCGGCAAGCTCACAACAATTACCGCACCTGCGCTGGCTGCCGGACGTCACCATCTGGAAGCATCGTTCGAAGCAATCGGATCAAACACGTGGCGCATGTCGTTGATGGTTGATGGCGTCATCGTCGGCGAGCAACAGGACGTAACGATGCTCTACGGAATGTCGCCATTCGAAGGCATTTCGATCGGTCGCGATCCGCGTTCGCCGGTTTGGTGGGAGCGACATCTCACCCACGGCTCGTTCCATTACAGCGGGGAAATGGGGCCGGTCACGTTCACGCCCGGCGCCGGGCCACCTGATCAGCCTGCCAATCTCGTCGACATCCTGCGCAAAATGGGCGCCAGATACGAATAGCGATCAGGTGGTGGTGGCGTTCGGCTGCAGATGAGACGGCTTGGACCCACGCCGCTCAGTCACGGCGGCAAAGACTTCACCAAGGTTCCGGATCTGCTTCTCGCTGAGATGATCGAGGAAAGCACGGCGCACTCCGGCAACGTGATCCGGAGCGGCTTGTTCGAGTCGCGCTCGACCTTCATCGGTCAACACTGAAAGCATCACTCGGCGATCGTCGGGTGATGGCGTTCGTGCCACAAGGCCGGCCTTCACCATTCCGTCAATTCTCCGTGTCAGACCCGACGGCGACAGATTCAGTGTCGAGGCGAGGTCGCACATGCGCAACCGATCGTCGGGCGCCTCCGACAGAGCAACGAGTACGCCGTAATCCCCACTCGACAAACCGTGATCGGCCAGAAGTTCAGCCTCAAGCTCGGCCATGACCGCGGCGTGAACGTCGACCATTCCTCGCCACGCCGCCATTTCGTCGTCCGAGAGCCAGATCGCCATGCGGAGACCCTAGCGAATCCCCTTCCCTCCGCAAAGGTTGCGAACGCAACTATTCCCTGTAATACTTGCGCCCGCAACGAAATGCAGGAGCAGCCAGTACCTGCAGCGCCAAACCAACCCTTCCCAAGGAGTTCACCGCATGCCCTCAATCAACGATCTCGCCGCCGGAACCTGGAATATCGATGGTTCCCATTCCACAGTCGGCTTCACCGCTCGTCATCTCATGATCACCAAAGTTCGCGGACGCTTCGGTGCCGTTGAAGGGGCAATAACCATTGGCGAGGATCGACTCATGTCCTCTGTCGCGGCAACGGTCCAGATGGCGTCGATCGATACCGGCGATGCCGGCCGTGATGAGCACGTCCGCGGTGCCGACTTCTTCGATGTGGAGAACTTCCCGACCATGACCTTCGCAAGCACAGGCGTGCGCGGCGACGGCGCCGAGTACTACCTGACCGGTGATCTCACGATCAAGGGAATCACCAAGAGTGTCGAATTCGACGTGGAATTCGACGGCGTTGGCGGCGATCCCTGGGGCGGCACCCGCGTCGGTTTCACCGCCGAGGCCGAGATCAACCGCAAAGACTGGGGCATCGACTTCAACATGGCTCTCGAAACAGGCGGCGTTCTCGTCAGCGAAAAAATCAAGGTGCAGCTCGACATCGAAGCCATCAAGGCCTGATCCTGCGCCCTCGGGTGTTCTCGATTGACAGCGTGGCGGCTACTTCGCCGGTGCGATGCGATCCCAACTGATCGGAAGTTCGGCGAAGCCGTCGATCAGGTTCGAGTACACCCGAGGGAAATCGGCCGGGTCACCGTCAACACGCAAGCCCTCGAAGCGACTCAGGATCTGCTCGAACATGATCCGCCCTTCGAGACGGGCCAGGTTGGCTCCGAGGCAGAAGTGCGGACCGCCCGCACCGAATGCGACGTGCTCGTTCGGATCGCGGCGCACGTCGAGCGAGTCCGGATTAGCAAAGGCCCGTTCGTCGCGGTTGGCCGCGGCATAGATCATCAGCACGCGCTCCCCCGCCTTGATCGTCTTGCCGCCGACCTCAACATCGACTGATGCCGTACGGGTGAAGTGGACGACCGGCGTGGTGAAACGGAGCAGTTCTTCGATCGCGGTCGGAAGCAGATCGAAATCGTTCTCGAGTAGTTGCTTCTGATCGGGGTGCTCGAGAAGCGCCAACGTTCCGGTGGTGATCAGGTTCCGGGTGGTCTCGCTACCTGCATTCTGCAGAAGCATGAAGAACACTTCGATCTGGAAACGTGTGAGTTGCTCACCATCGACCTCGGCGTGCAACAGCACACTCATCAGGTCGTCGCTCGGATTCTTCTCGCGTTCGACGCACATCGCGTCGGCGTACATGAACATTTCCATGGTCGCCGCTGACCGTTCCTCGGGCGTAACCGAGGCATCGAATCCGAAAGTCTTCTCCGTCCATTCGAAAACCTGCGCCCGATCCTCTTCGGGGACACCAACCATGTCGGCGATCACGTGAAGCGGTAACCACAACGCAAGGTCATGGACCAGATCGCAGTTGTTGCGATCGGCAAGGCCGTCGATGATCGCGTCGGTGCGCTCCCGCAATCGCTCACTCAAATCGGCGACGCGACGGGGTGTAAAGCCCTTGTTGATGATCTTGCGCAACTTCATGTGATCAGGCGCATCAAGGCTGATCATCAGCTCCGACGTACCCGCCGAGCCGTCGTTCATCATGACGCCTTCGTCGAGGAACGGATCGGGTGAATTGCGGAATGATGCGGCATCGCGTGAAACGCGCTGCACGTCGGCGTGACGGGTTACGACCCACAGCTTTTCGCCCGGATACGTCGGGTGATCGAGGCAGGCCACCGGATCGTTGTCGCGCAACCAGCGGTAGTACTCGTAGGGGACGCCGTGGTCATACGTGCTTGCAGCGTGAAGAAGCGGAACTGGGGTTTCAAGAGCAGTCATGACAATCTCCTGGGGGGCAGATGAACGGAACGGACGGACGGCGGGACTCAGGATTCGCCGAGAAGGCTGCTGAGCCGCTCGGTTGTTTCAATCCACTCTTCAACCATCTCGAGCACGAGATCGCGACTCGGTCGGACCTTGTTCATCCGACCGACGATCTGTCCGACGGGGAACCCGATGAGTTCACGGGTACCAGCGCGTTGTGTGCGCTGCCCGGCCTCCTGATGGAGGATTCCCTGCAGAGGCATTGGCAGCGTGCCCGGCGAGTCCTCGGCTTCCCACGCCTCGGTCCAGGCCGTGCGCAGTTGTCGCGCTGGCTTGCCGGTCATCGACTTTGAGCGAACCGTGTCTCGCGATGTGGCAGCGAGAAGATTCTCGAGAACAACGGGGCTTGTGTCCGCTTCAGTCACGGTGAGCCACATCGATCCGGTCCAGACCCCTTGGGCGCCAAGAGCGAGTGCTGCGGCCATCTGACGACCTGTGGCGATGCCACCCGCAGCGAGTACCGGCACGTCGGGGCCCACTGCATCGACAACTTCGGGAATCAGGACCATCGTCGAGATCTCGCCGCAATGGCCACCGGCTTCGGTTCCCTGGGCGACGATGACGTCAACGCCGATCGCGACCTGCCGTTCGGCGTGCACCTTTGAGCCGGCGAGGCCGCCGACGAGAATGCCGGCTTCGTGGGCCCGTTCGATGACGTACATCGGGGGTGGACCGAGAGCATTCACGATCATCTTCACGTTCGGATGAGCGAGACATACCTCGACCTGACTCGGTCCCATCGCATCGACGTTGAGTCCGGCCGCTGCTACTGGTCCCCCGCGCAGATCCTCGGGCAACTCAGGGACGCCGTACTTGTCGAGTAGCCCGTCGACGAAGTCGCGATGCTCTTGAGGAATCATTGCGTCGAGAGCCTCGAACGATGAGTCCTCGCCGCCACCTTTGCCGACGTAGTTCACCGGCATGGCGAAGTCGACGCCGTAGGGCTTTCCTCCGACATGTTCATCGATCCAGTTGAGCTCGATCTCGAGTCGCTCGGGCCCGAAGGCCAGCGCCCCGAGAACACCGAATCCTCCGGCGTTGGTCACCGCAGCAACGACGTCGCGGCAATGGGAAAAGGCGAAGATCGGAAACTCAACTCCGAGTCGTTCGGCGATGGGTGTGCTCATCAGTGCCCCTCTTTCGGAATGAAACGAACGGATATATGACACAAATTATCGACCGTGCGATCCAATGTAGCAGGATGTTCCCAGCACCGTGCCACTCGACACGCCGACCGCCTAGATTGGCGAGGTTCCGCCATCCGGCGCGCGACGACCGTTCACAAGGGGACACAATGAGGACCAAGGCAGCCGTGCTCTACGGACCGCACACCGAGTACGTCATCGAGGAGATCGAACTCGATCCTCCTAAGGCAAACGAGGTTCTGGTCAAGTTTGCCGCCAGCGGTATGTGCCATTCCGATGAGCACATGGTCACCGGTGACATGGCGATGGACCAGTCAATTCTCGACATGCTCGGATGGCAGCAGTACCCGATCATCATGGGTCACGAGGGTGGCGGCGTCGTCATCGAAGTCGGCCCCGGAGCCACTGATCTCGCCGTCGGCGATCACGTCGTTACCTCGTTCGTGCCGTCGTGCGGACGCTGCCCGTCATGTGCAAGCGGACATCAGAACCTTTGTGACAACGGAGCGCATCTCCTCTCCGGTCGCCAGGCCGACGGCACCTCCCGTCATCACAGCCTCGACGGCAAGGACATCGCCACCATGTGCTGCCTCGGCACCTTCGCCGAGCACTCCGTCATGAACATCAACTCGCTCGTGAAGATCGAGCCTGACCTTCCACTCGATAAGGCCTGTCTCGTTGCCTGTGGCGTCACCACTGGTTGGGGCTCGGCAACCTACGCCGCCGATGTTTCGCCCGGCGAAACCGTCATCGTCATTGGTACGGGCGGCATCGGTATGAACGCCGTTCAGGGTGCACATCTCGCCGGAGCGCGTTACGTCATCGCTCTCGACCCGGTCGAGTTCAAGCGGGAGCAGGCACAGAAGTTCGGTGCCACCCATTCCGCTGCTTCGGTTGAAGAGTGCCAGGCGCTTCTCGCCGAGCTCACGTGGGGCCGCAACGCCGACAAGGTCATCGTCACGACCGGTGAAGGCAAAGGCGCCGACCTCGGCTCGTACATGAGCATGGTGTCCAAGGGCGGAAAGCTCGTCTACACCGCCGTTGCCAACATGGCCGACAACGAGGTGAACCTCAACCTGTTCGATCTCGCGATGCAGCAAAAGTCAATCGTCGGAACGATCTTCGGTAGCGCCAACCCGCGCTACGACATTCCGAAGCTGCTTGGTCTCTACCGATCGGGACACCTCAAGCTCGATGAACTCGTCACCAAGACCTACTCACTCGAGCAGATCAACGACGGCTATCAGGACATGCGCGACGGCAAGAACATCCGTGGCGTCATCATCTACGGAGACTGATATGGCGACTCGCGAAGAAATCGTCACTGTCCCCGATCGTTACATCGCCGCCGTTTCCGCCGGCGATGTCGACACGATCATGTCGTTGTACAACGACAATCCGTGGGTTGAAGATCCCATCGGCGAGCCCGCTCACGAAGGCGCAGAAGCTGTCCGTGCCTTCTATCAAGCGCTCGCTGATTCGGGAGTCAAGATCAAGCTCACCCGTATCACTCCCGTGTGCGTCGTCGGCAATGAGGCTGCGTTCAGCTTCAAGGTCGATGTCGACCTCGGCGAAATGACCATCTCGATGGTCACAATCGACACCATGGTCTTCGATGACAACGGACGCATCGCTCGTATGCGAGCCTTCGCCGATTCGCAGGCCAGTCCCGACGATCGGGACTGATTCAGTTAGTCAACGGACCCGTCGTTGGAGTGGCGCCTCGTGGCAGGCGCATGCAGTGACCGAATCACACGGTCCGCCCCTCCCGACGGGAGCCATCCGATCTGGGTAGGCGATTCCAGCCTCGACGCGCCCGACGAAGACGCAGCCACACTCGTCACAGGCCCATCCATCGCGGTGCACGGCAACCAATTGCACGCCGGCGATTCCGAACGACTCCGCTACGGACTGAGGTGATCGAGCCCATCGTCCCGATTGCTCTGGCTCCTCAGGGCGATCGTCTCCGGAGTCGACGTTGGCGACGCGGTTGGTGCCTGCTCCGCGCGCCAGTACGGCTCCAAGCGTGGCGAGAGCGATGATCTCTTGAAGCGCGTCGGCGTCATCCTTGTCCGGGTACTTGCCGGACGTACCTGTTCGCTCAAGATGCAACAACGCGGCATGAACGCCGAGAACCAGAGCGCCCTGGGCCGGTGGTCTCCTGGTGTGCCACATCTGGCCGGCGGCGAGACGGGTGGCGCGCTCCTCAACGGCGACAAGCAACGCTTCGGGCATCACAAAGTCGCCGCTGAGCACAAACGTGTGGATGACTGCGGCGGTGACGAGCCGGCGCCAGCGATCGTCGAGAGACACAAACTGTTCCGAGCTGTCCCGAGACTCTGATTCGGAGGATGCGACATGATCGATGAGCAACGCCTCGAAGATGATCCAGAGTGTTTCGACTGCCGTCTCGAAATCCTCCGATGGCATGCCCAGTTGGGCCGCCACGAATGCTTGCCGCAGTACCGTGCCCGACGCTTCCCGGGCGGCATCGTCGAAGAACTGTTCGGTATCCGATGTCGTGTCGTCCACAGCGTCGATTCTTGCCGCTCTTCACCGCCGACGACGACACCGCCGGGGCTTAGGGGCCTACGCTCGCCTCCGTGGAAACAACAACAACTGCTCCCGTTTCGACCCTCGTCGGCCCTAGCGGCACTGCCCCGGGTATGAACTTTGTCGAACAAATGGACGTGCCTCGCGACGATTCCTCGGCTGGGCGCGCCGCTGGAGCGCCATTGGCGGCGGGTGCGCTCATCCTTCTTGCGGTCTTCGTAACGGTCGTACTGCGCGCCCGGAAGGCGCGTAAGGCGACCTTCCAGCCCTGACTCGTTACTGGCGGAGCAGGGAAAGCAGACGCAGGATCTCGAGATAGAGCCACACGATGGTGACGGTCACGCCGAAGGCGCCGTACCACTCCATGTATTTCGGCGCACCCGACTTCGACGCCTCTTCGATGAAGTTGAAATCGAGAGCCAGGTTCAGAGCAGCGACGATGACGATCACGATGCTGATTCCGATACCCAACAACGAGGGCTCGTTCCAGAATGCGATGTTGGCGCCAAACAGCTGAGCGATCCATGTCACGAAATACATGACGAAGATTCCGCCGGTAGCAGCAACCACCATGAGGACAAACTTCGGCGTCACCTTCACGATGCGGGTGGCGTACAGGAAGAACATCACGATAAAGACGCCGAGCGTTGCCCCGATCGCCTGAACGACGATTCCGTTGTAGCTCTGGTTGTAAACCGCCGAGATTGCGCCGAGTACCGCTCCGTAGAACAGGGCGTAAAAGGGTGCGGTGATCCGTGCGATCTTTGGCTTGAACGCGGTCACGAGGCCGAATCCCAAGCCGATGATCATGGCGAGGAACAGCCAGCCCGGAATCGATGTCGTGTTGTTGTAGATCTGATCGCCGTTGGAGTCGACGAGCAACTGCCCCGCCGCGTTGGTCGCTGGCACTGTCGTCTGCTTGACCTGTGACCATCCGTACGCTCCGGAGGCCAAGATCAGGGCGAACAGCACGCCGACTGCCGACAGCGTCCCGCCGATCGTCATGGTCTTCTCGACCACACCCGACTGCCCACCGGCTGAAATGGTCTGAGCGCTGAAACGCTCTTGGGTAAGGACTGGACTTGGCGGCACGATCTTCCTCCGGGATGAAGTTCTGTTTTCGAAGAGTCTAGGAAAGACTCAGCCCGATGAGGTGTCACCGCTGTCATCGGACCACAACATGATCCGACCGCCACGATCCTCGACCCTGAAGGTGCGGTTCGCGGATTTCTCGTCCCTGCGGCCAGTTGCCGAAAGCTTCGATCCGGTGCCATCGGTAGTAAATCGCCAGAAGTGGCTCAGGCAAACGAGTTCATCCCCGTCGACAGCTCCGGCCGTTGCGAGATGCGCCCACTGGTGAGGGCACCGGGCATCGCAGGCCGCCAGTTCACCTGAAGTGGTTCGCCACACGACGATCTCGTCAGAGCCGGATTCGACCGCGACGACCTGACCATTGACCACATCGGCTGATGCAAGAACGTCGAGCCAACTCATGTCCGGAGGGTACCGGAATCGTCGAGTGACCAGAAGGCCCCCGGTGTGCGGGCACACCCTGTTCCGCCCTCTACAATTCAAAGCCGTGAATGCATTCTCCGACCTCATCGACGCAAACAACACCTTTGCGGCATCGTTCGGCTCAGGCACGCTCGGAGCGATTCCGCGCCAGCACCTTGCCGTGGTCACCTGCATGGACTGCCGGATCGACCCTTTAGCGATCCTCGGCCTTCAGGTCGGCGATATCCATGTGCTGCGCAATGCCGGAGCCCGCATTACCTCCGACATTCTCCGATCACTGGTGAAGTCCGTGAACCAACTCGAGGTAGAGCGCATCGCCATCATCCAGCACACCGATTGCGGCGCAGCCAAAATCACACTTCCCGGACTGCGCAAGAAAGTTCTCGACACAACCGGGAACGATCCTGAAAGTGTCGAATTCCATCTCATTGGCAATCAGGCCGAAGCCCTTGCCGGAGACATCGAGATTGTCCGCACCTATCCGTACCTTCCGGTAGGAACCCTCATCGGTGGCTTCATCTACGACGTCGAAACCGGTCTTCTCGACATGCAGCACAACGTCGTTATCGACTGATCCCGCTTCTGTAAGCCGGTTGGAATAACCGGACTAGACGTCGAGGAAGCGGGAGACAGCGACTCCGGCACCAATGGCACCGATCAGAATTCCAACGATGCCGAGCGTTATGAAGATGAAGGCCGTCTCTCCCCCGCCGACGGTGAAACCGCTGACGAGAGGAATGTCTTCGGGGTTCGGAAGCCATTTCTGAAAGAACGGCTTAAACGCTGCCAGTGCGACGATGGCCAAGAATGCACCCACTAATCCTTGGATCAAACCCTCGACCATGAATGGCACACGGATGAACCAGTTGGTTGCACCGACGAGCTTCATGACCTCAATCTCGCGACGACGGGCAAACATCGCCATTCGGATCGTGTTGAGGATCAGTAGGCCGGCCGCAGCAAGCAGGAACGCAGCAACAACGAAGATGCCGACCGTGAGTCGACTTGAGAGTTGCTGGATGAGGCGGATGGTCTTCGAGGCGAATACCACCTGCTTGACACCGGGGCTCTTGGTGAACTGAGAACCAAGCGAATCGACTGCGTCGACTTCTTTGTTCACCGGCTCGACTCGGAATGATGGCGGCAGATCTGCTGCCACCAGACTGTCAACGAGTTCCGGTGAATCGGCAAACAGTTTCTTGAACTCGGCGTAGGCCGCTTCCTTGTTGACGAATTCGTAACTGTCGACCTCGGGGCTTGACTCCAGCGCCTTCTCGACCGAATCGATCTGGGCTTGGGTGGCATCGGCTCGCAAGAACACGACAAATTCGATGCCACCTTGCCAACGGGCAGTTGCGTTTTCAACGCCAGTGCGCAACATGAGCGACGCTCCGACGAGTGCGAGCGAAACCGCAACAGTGATGATTGATGCGAGCGTGATCGTGATGTTCCGGCCGAGATTGGAGGCTGTCTCGCGAACGACGTAATCGACTTTGATCGGCATGGGGGGTGTCCTGGTCCTACTCGTAGACGCCGCGGGCCTGGTCGCGCACGATCGATCCACGGTCGAGTTCGATGACCCTGCGACGCATCGTGTCGACGATGCCGCGATCGTGGGTCGCCATGACGACGGTGGTGCCCGTCTTGTTGATCCGATCGAGAAGTCGCATGATCCCGACTGACGTGGCCGGATCGAGATTTCCGGTCGGTTCGTCGGCAAGGAGGATGAGCGGCCGATTGACGAACGCCCGGGCTACCGAAACCCGCTGCTGCTCGCCGCCGGAAAGTTCATCGGGAAAACTTTCTGCCTTATGGGCCAGACCCACGAGATCAAGGATGGCAGGGACCTGCGCGTCGATGACGCTGCGCGGTCGGCCGATTACCTCAAGCGCAAAAGCAACGTTCTCCGAAACGGTCTTCGTCGGCAGAAGCTTGAAGTCCTGGAAGACACAGCCGATGTTGCGGCGAAGAAACGGAACCTTCCAATTGGAAAGCTGACCGATGTCTTTCCCCGCCACGTAGATATGCCCCTCGTCGGGAGTTTCCGACTTGTTGAGCAACCGGATGAATGTCGACTTGCCGGAACCCGAGGCGCCGACGAGAAAGACGAACTCGCCTTTGGCGATTTCGACATTCGCACCACGCAGAGCGATGGTCGAGTTCTTGTAGGTCTTTGTGACGTTCTCGAGCGTGATCATGGTTGGTTGTGTCCGGACAGGTGATGTTCACCCGTCTGTGGACCAAAACAACGGTAGACCCCCAACAGTTGAGATTGGTGCCACCGGAGAAACACCACGGTATGGGGCGATTTCAGTCGTTGTCGGCCTCTCGAAGTACGTCGGCCAACCGCTGATCAACAGTGCATTCACTGCGTGGAAGATGATGCTCGAGCGTCCACGCCACGGTAAGGGGATCGCTTCCGCAGTCTTCGAGATGCTCGGCCCCCCGCTCGGGATGAAGCAGGTAGGCCCCGATGCGATGCCGGTAACCACCGCTGGCGGCCCAACGTCGAATCGTGGCCTCGTCGTGCCTCGCCAGACCAGCCATCACGGTGGCTACTACCCGTCCTGGCGTACGCAACCCGGAATCGACTTTCCCCGAATCATGGAGAAGCGCCGCCGCCATCACGGGGCGATTTGCTTCCGAACCCAACATCTCGTCGACTCGCGCTGCGACACCGACGGAATGTCGACGATCCGGACCTGACATGCTCGACCAGATTTGGAACTCGGCCGAGCTCAGCTGTGTTTGCACCGCAGCAACATCCGATCGAGACGGCCCCCCGGGACGGAGGCTGCCAAAGAACCGGCCAGCAAGATGAACGATCGACGCCAAGGCGATTCCCGTCAGGCTGCGTGTTGGATACAGAAACGCGTTGCCGGTACTTCGGCGAGACGCTCATCGCCGATCTCGACGCCGCAAACCTCACAGGAGCCGTAGGTTCCTTCATCGAGTCGGACGAGGGCACGTTCGACGTCGTCGAGCAGTTCGCGCAGTTCAGAAGTGAGGGAACGCTGTTCGTCGATTTCTGCTGTTACCTGTGCCGTATCGGAAAAGCTGGCATCGGTATCGGGGGCAGTTGTACGCGCCTCGAGTTCCTCGATCTGGTCCGAGAGACGCTCGTGTAGATCGTTCAGGGCTTCGTTAGGTGACGCGGCGTCTGTCATTCCTTGAATCTAGCGGCGGGAAGCCTTTGCCCGCGGGTGTGCCGCGTCATACGCGGCAAAAAGCCGTTCGTTCGAGACCATCGTGTACACCTGAGTAGTCGTGATCGACGCATGACCAAGCAACTCCTGCACCGCTCTGATATCCGCTCCGTGATCAAGCATGTGGGTGGCGCACGAATGACGCAGGACATGGGGTGTGAGTCGCTCGCCGAGTCCGGCAGCATCGCCGTACTTGCGCACGATGGCCCAAGCTCCCTGACGACCGAGACGCCCACCACGCTGATTCAGGAATACTGCATCGGAATCCCCGCGTCTGGCCCACTGTTCCGGTTCCATCGAGGACCTCGCCCCCTCGGCCAGCCATGCGGCTAGGGAGACACGGGCCCAGCGTCCCAAAGGGACAACCCGTTCCTTGGAACCCTTGCCGAAAAGTCGCAACAATCCACCGTCGAGGTCGACGTCTGCGATCCCGAGTGTGCAGACCTCCGAGATACGCGCTCCAGTTCCATAGAGAACCTCGAGGACAGCACGGTCGCGCAGTGACACCGGATCGTCACCCACGACCTGCGCAAGTAACCCGTCAATCTCCGATTCCGTCAGCGCCTTCGGCAATCCGGCTGGCACTCGCGGCGTCTCGATCGAGGCCGACGGATCGAACTCGGCGAGACCCTCTTCCGAGCGGAACCGATGCAGCGATCGCACTGCCACGAGCGCCCGCTTCACCGATGACGGAGCAAGACCTCGATCGCGTAGGTGGCCGACGTAGGCATCGAGATCACTTCCAGTCACATCGTTAAGGCCCTCGCCACGTTCGACGAGCCACAGCCAGTAACCAGTGAGATCCCGTCGGTACGCAGCAAGCGTGTTCGAGGATCGTCCCCGTTCCGCCGCCAGCCATGTGAGGAAATCCTCAACATCGAGTGGCAACGAAATCTCGTCAGACACCGCTGACCCCAAGGCGTTGCATCGCGAGTGTGAGGCCAATGATTGACTTCGCGTCGATGAGGCGCCCGTCGGCGATCATTGCCGGTACATCGGCGAGAGGGAAACGTTCCACCTTGAGGTGCTGTTCCTCAATACCCTGTCGGTCGAGCGGAACGCTTTCGAGATCGCGCCCCAGATACACCCATGACCGTTCGTCGGTGAAACCGGCGGAGTTGACGAACTCGGCAAGAAGTTCCAACCGTCCCGCCCGGAAGCCGACCTCCTCGGCGAGTTCGCGCGATGCAGTCAGTTCCGTGGGTTCACCTTCGACATCGCGCTTGCCGGCCGGAATCTCGAGCAGTTCGCAATCGAGCGCTGCTCGGTATTGCCGAACAAGCGTGACTGTTCCGTCATCGTGAAGCGGAACAACCGATACCGCACCGGGATGACGCACAATGTCGCGTTGGAAACGCGTGCCATCGGGCGCCTCGAAGCTGCCGCTCGCCAAAGTGATGATGTACCCGCGGTGAATGACCTCGTCATCGAGGTGCCTGAAGCTACCGGTCACGCCGACGGCGAAGCGTGCGAACCGACCGACTCGACACCGAGATCGGGCAGATGCGGATTGCGACCTTCGGCTCGGGCCAGAGCGGCACCGATGAAGTCGCGGAAAAGAGGCGCCGGACGTTCCGGGCGACTCTTGAACTCGGGATGGGCTTGTGTGCCAACCCAGAATGGATGGTCCTCAAGTTCGATGAACTCGACGAGGCGGCCATCAGGGGAGGTCCCGGAACAGACGAATCCGCTTCCGTCGAAACGGCCGCGGAACTTCGGATTGAATTCGTAACGATGGCGATGGCGCTCGGAGACGACTTCGGTCCCGTAGGCCTCGGCCACTTTGGAGCCAGGAAGGAGTTGGGCTACGTAAGCGCCCAGACGCATCGTGCCCCCCTTCTCCGTGACATCACGCTGTGTCTCCATGAGATCGATGACTGCGAATGGGGTCTGGGGATCAAACTCGCTTGAGTGGGCTCCGACCAGGCCGAGTGCATTGCGGGCGTATTCGATCGTCATCACCTGCATGCCGAGACACAGTCCGAGACACGGAACGCCCGCTTCACGAGCGAAGCCCGCCGCCGCGATCTTGCCCTCGACTCCGCGTTCGCCGAACCCACCCGGAATGACGATCCCGTCGAAGTCGTCGAGAGAGCCTTCGGCAAGTCGTGTGGTGACATCCTCGGCCTGAATCCATTCGATGTCGACCTTCGCCGAATGGAAAAAGCCGCCGTGCTTGAGCGCTTCTACGACAGAGAGATACGCATCCGGAAGCGAGACGTACTTGCCGATCAGAGCGACCTTCACGGGCGTCTGTGCATTCTCGACCTTCTCTACGAGGTTCTCCCATTCGGAAAGATCGATCGGGCGATCGGCATAACCGAACAATTTGCACACGACTTCGTCGAGTCCTTCGTCATGCATGATCAACGGAACTTCGTACAAGTTGCGAGCGTCGGCGGCATTCACGACCGCATCGACGGGAACGTCGCAGAGGTTGGAGATCTTGCGCTTCAGCTCGGCCGAGAGGGGCGATTCGCTCCGGCACACGATGAGATCCGGCTGGATACCGCGGCTGCGCAATTCCGTGACGGAATGCTGCGTCGGCTTGGTCTTCTGTTCGCCGGCGGGGCCAATGAACGGGACGAGTGTTACGTGCACGTAGCAGACGTTCTCCCGACCGACGTCGAGACGGAACTGACGGATCGCCTCAAGGAACGGAAGGATTTCGATATCGCCAACGGTGCCGCCAATTTCGGTAATCACCACATCAAGATCGTCAGAAGCAAGGCGAGTGATCCGGCGCTTGATCTCGTCGGTGATGTGCGGAATGACCTGAACGGTCTTTCCGAGATAGTCGCCGCGTCGTTCGGCGGCGATCACGGCCGAGTAAATCGAGCCGGTCGTTGCGTTCGAGTCACGACTCAATGGTTCATCGATGAAGCGTTCGTAATGACCAAGATCGAGATCAGTTTCGCCACCGTCGTCGGTCACGAAGACTTCCCCGTGTTCGAACGGATTCATTGTTCCGGGATCGACGTTGAGATAAGGATCAAGCTTCTGCATCGTTACCCGCAGACCACGACTCTTCAACAGTCGGCCGAGCGAGGAAGCAGTGATGCCTTTGCCAAGTGACGAAGCGACACCGCCTGTAACGAAGATGTGTTTGGTCATCGTTTGCATCTCCCGGCGCCGGTTACCACGTCGGGATTGCATCATAGCTGTCGTTTGCGTATCTGACGGCGGATCCAACCGTGACCTGCGACCGTTAACAACAACAATGGCTCCGTGCGACCCCGCAGCTTCGTCAGTGACGGGCGTCGGAGAGCAACTCCCGGGCATGGTCACGGGCTGTGGCCGAGCCGGGCGTTCCGGAAAGCATCCGGGCCAGTTCAGTGATGCGATCCTCGTCGTCGACGGCCGCCACCGTCGTGATGGTGAGTCCGTCGATTACCGACTTGTCCACCACGATGTGGGCGTGAGCCCAGGCTGCAACCTGGGCCAGGTGCGTCACCACGAGGACCTGATGATCGGTTCCGATTGAGGCGAGCGATCGACCAACAGCAACAGCTGCCGCTCCACCGATGCCGGCGTCGACCTCGTCGAACACGAGTAGAGGTGGGCCCTCCGTGAGGACGAGACGCAGGGCCAACATCGCCCGGGCAAGCTCGCCGCCCGATGCCACCTTGGCCAGGGGCTGCAGAGGCATCCCCGGATTGGCGGCGAACCGGAAGCTCACATCGCGCCCGGCGATACCGTCGACCTCAATCTCGACCCTCGCTTTGGCCAGCGCAAGATCAGGAAGCTGCGACTGAACGGCCGCCGCGAGTTTCGGTGCCGCAGCGGTCCGTGCGGCCAGGACCTCTGCTTCGAGCCTGGCGAGATCGGTCAACGCCGCTTGACGCTCCGCATCAAGGGCTGCCGCGATTTCATCGCGCCCTTCGAGTTCCTCGAGACGACCGACAGCGCTATCTCGCCATGCGATCACTTCGGCAACCGACTCGCCGTACTTGCGTCGCAGATCCTGCAGAACTCGACGCCGCTCACCGATGACTGCAAGACGTTCGGGATCGCTATCGATCCGTTCACCCATGACGCGGATCTCGCCGGCCACATCATCCAATTCGGCAGCCACCCCGTGCAGGCGGCCAACGATCTCGGCAAATGGGGAGCGGTCGCCCATCGCAGCCAACGCCATGGCGAGGGCATCCTTCGCGCCTCCCTCTTCGGACAGGGCGTCAACGGCAGCTCCTGCCGCCTCTCGATGTCCCGAAGCGTCGGCAAGGATCTCCGATTCGGCTCGGAGTTCGTCGTCCTCGTCGGCCGACGTGAGCCCAGCAGCAACGAGTTCGTCGACTTGGAAGCGGAGCAGATCAATTTCACGGGCCCGCTCGCGATCATCGCCTCCGAGTGCCGCTAGCCGAGCATCGATGGCCGCAATCTGCTTGCGCATGATCCGAAGGGGCTCAATATCGATGCCCCCGAATCGATCAAGAGCCTGCCGCTGGATCGACGGAGTCAGAAGCGACTGGTGATCGTGTTGGCCGTGAAGGTCCACCAGAGCGGCGCCCCGTTGCCCTAACTCGGCCAACGTCGCGAGATGGCCGTCGATGTAGCCCCGTGATCGGCCGGAGGCCGGAACAACCCGACGCACGACGACTTCCTCGTCACCCACGACAAAGCGACCTTCGACAGTCGCCTCCTTCGCCCCGGGCCTGACCATTCCGATGTCGGATCGCCCTCCGACGAGCAATTCGATTGCTGTGACCACAAGCGTCTTTCCTGCGCCGGTCTCGCCGGTCACTGAGGTCATACCGGCGCCAAAGGCGAGAGTGATCTCGGCGATCACGCCCAGATCGCGGACGCGCAGTTCGGTCAGCATGCGTTCGGGGCGGTTGCGGTCATGACGCAGTCACCTGTCCGCCAGTCCGAATTTGGCCTTGAGGATCGCGTGGAAATCGCGGGGCCCGAACATCACCAGTTGTGCGACATGGTCAGCGGCACGGCAGTGCACGACATCGCCGGGCTGCAACTCCCCCAGTGGTCGACCGTCGACAACAAGCGCCGCAGGTCGATGCCCGGAGACCTCGAGTCTGACGACAGCATCGGCGTCGAGTACGAGGGTGCGGTCAAACAGCATGTGCGGCGAAACTGGGGTGAGAAGAACTGCCCGATGGGTCGGCTCGACGATTGGCCCCCGGGCCGAAAAGGCGTAAGCAGTTGACCCGGTTGGGGTGGCGACAATCAGGCCATCGGCGGCGTAGGGCGTAAACCGGGTGCCGTCGAGATCGACATCCAAGCGAACGGTGTTGCCGCTCGAGGTCTTTTCGAGAACCGCTTCGTTGAGGGCGAATGAATGCTCCTCTGTGACTGAACCCGACGGGGATTCGACACGGACATCGAGGAGCATTCGCTCCTCGATCGAGTAATCCCCAGCCAGAAAACGCTCGAGAGCGACACGGAGCCCATCGGGTTCGACGTCGGTGAGGTATCCGAGTTGACCGAAGTTCACTCCGATCACCGGCACGTTGTATTCGGCGACTAACGCCACCGCACGCAACATCGTTCCGTCACCACCGAGACTCACGACAACGTCGGAGCGCTCGGCGAGTTCGCCATCAGTGACTCCGAGAGCATCGACGCCCGTGCGGATGGCATCGTCCAGTGGCAGGCAGACGTCATGCCCGAGCGATTCGAGCCACGTCACGATCTCCGCGGCGACGACCGCGGCTTCGGGCCGATCGTGGTGAATAACAAAGGCAATCGTCGCCATCTCAGGCACCGGCCAAATCATCGGCCAGTTCGTCGGCGACCACAGGGGCGATCGACGCGATCAGATCGTCGAGAAGTGCCGTTACCCCGTTGGCCGATAACGCCTGTCGACCGGAGATTGGATCGGTGCCGCCGGGAGTCCGACCGACGACGATGAATTCGACGTTGCCGTCGGAGCCGGCGATTGGCGAGACCATGGTCCCCATGATGGCCGCTCCAAGCTCGGTAAGTGTGGTGGATACCTCAGCAAGCACCCGGCGCCAGACGACGGGATCGGAAATCACGCCCTTTCCCTTGCTCGCCTCGACCTTGCCCGCCTCGAACTGGGGCTTGACCAGCAGAGCCATGAGAGCCCCGGGCCGACAAGCCGCGAAGACAGGGGCGAGAACGAGGCGCAGAGAGATGAACGAGAGGTCGGCGACGACAATGTCGGCGGGCTCGCCGAGAATTGCAGGATCGAGGGTGCGCAGGTTGGTGCGTTCGATGTTGCGGACCCTGGCATCGGCTCGGAGCTTTTCGTGTAGTTGGTTGTGGCCGACGTCGACCGCGAGAACGGTTTCGGCCCCGTAGAGCAACGAGCATTCAGTGAACCCACCAGTCGATGCGCCGGCATCGAGCACACGTGCGCCCTCGAACAACGGACCTAGGTCGAACTCCTTGATTGCGCCTTCGAGCTTGGCGCCGGCGCGACTGACGAACCGTGGTGGAGGTCCGAGGATCCGGACCGCTTCGCCGGCGTCGACCAATCTCGAGGCTTTTGTCGCCGGTGCACCGCCGACGATCACCCGCCCCGCCACTATGTCGGCCTGGGCTCGCTCGCGACTCGGCGCCAGTCCCCGCCTCACGAGTTCAGCATCGAGTCGTCGTCGGGTGGCCACGAAGAGACGCTACCGGTCCGGAGATTTTGTCGACAGGGCCTGCTGGACCAACTCCGCAAGGTCGTCAGCGACGAGATCAGCCGGCGGCTCGGTGGGTAGGTCCGCCCTTGCGGTCACGCCGCTCAGCACGAGTCCAAAGCGATATCCGAGGGTGAGAGCAAAACGGCCATCGGTGTCGGGCCTGTCGCCCACCATCGTCCCCGTTGATCCGAGGAGTCCGCGTGTGAGATCAGCAATCGGCTCATGGGGCTTTCCTGCTATCTCCGGCTGCACCCCCGCGGCCGTCACTATCGATGCGAGGATCGCCCCGCCTCCGGGAATGGGGCCGGTTGCCGTTGGATAGGTCGCATCATCGTTCGTCGCCAACAGACGGGCTCCGGAACGAACTGCTCCGGACGCGATCGTCATGCGCCGGTAATCAAATGTTGGGTGATAACCCACCACGACAACGTCAACGACGGCCGAGTCGGCATTGGCCTCGCCGGCATCGATGACCTCGACGCCCCGAAGCTCGAGTTCCTCAATGATCCCGGGTCCGCCGCAAACAAGTGCCCGTTCACCCGCCCTCACGAGAGCCGCCGCAGCCATGGCCGAGGTGATCACCATGTCGGTTGCATCAATGCCAAGCCGGCCAAGTTTCTCGACGACGGCACTTCGTCGACCATAGGAATTGTTGGTGACGAACGCGACGTTCTCGCCTAAGCCAATCAAGTGGTTAACCGCGCCGACTGAACCGGCGATTGGCCGATCACCAAGCCAGATCACCCCGTCGAGATCGAATGCCCACGCCACATGATCAGTCTCCCACCGTCCGAAACCGACTGCGCAATCTGCTAGGACTTAGCGGTGCCAAGATTCGAACCTTTTCGCGGAATTCGTTACAACATCACCGAGTCTGATCCGGTTGAGGTGACGGCGCCGCCCTACGACGTGATCAGTCCCGCGCAGCGAGCAGAGCTTCTTCTGGCATCACCGACGAACGTGGTGCGCATCGATCTTCCGGTTGCCGATCCGGCTCTTCCCCAGTCCGATCCCTATGTCGATGCCGCCGAGGTTTTCGCCGAGTGGCGCGATTCCGGGATCCTTGTCGAGGATCCCGAGCCTTCCTTCACCGTCTACCGGATGGAAGCCATCGACGAAGACGGCGCCTCCCGTCACACCACCGGCGTCATCGGGGCGATGGAACTGAGTCGACCGGGCGAGGACGGCATCCTCCCCCATGAATTCACCACACCCAAGGCGAAGAGTGACCGGCTCGACCTGCTTCGTTCGACCGTTGCCAACCTCTCGCCCGTGTGGGGCCTGTCGCCCTCCGTCGGATTGACTGCACTGCTCGACACCAACGACGAACCGCTGGCCCGATTCACCGCCGACGACGTAACCCATACGGTCTGGCGAATCACTGAGCCGTCCCGAGTGGCAGCGATCGGTGCCGCTGTCAGCGCCCATCCAATCGTGATCGCCGACGGACATCATCGCTACGAAACATCACTCGCATATCGCGACGAGCGACGCATCGCCAACAACGGTGATGCCGGTGGTGCCGAGTCAGTGCTCTGCTTCGTCGTCGAACTCGTCGATGAGGAACTCACTGTCGGTCCGATCCATCGCCTTGTTTCGGGCCTGCCGGAAGGCTTCGACGTGATTGCTGCGCTCGAACCGTTCTTCGAGATCGGCGAGTTCGAGATCACCGGAACGAGAACCGTGAGGCGTCTCGAAGAAGCCGGCGGCTTGGCGCTTGTGCTTCCCGATCGCACGGCGCTGCTTCGGCCCCGGCCCGAGGTGATCGCAGCTGCCCGCGATCTCGACACGAGTCGCCTCGACATTGCCCTCACGGCTCTGCCCGAACCAACCGTCGTGTACCAGCACGGCATTCGCAACGTGGTCGGAAGGGTCAGCTCAGGTGAAGCTCAGGTGGGCTTCCTTCTCCGACCGGCGACCGTTGCCCAGATCGTTGAGATCGCGCGTGGAGGCGAACGCATGCCTCCGAAGACGACCTTCTTCTCGCCAAAGCCGCGCACCGGCGTGGTCTTCCGCGATCTGCACTGAGTAGCCGCACTGAGCAACTGCACTGTTCGGCCGGATCGTTCGCCGATCGGGCCGACGCATTAGGCGATGGTGATCGACTCGTCGAGATAGACGTCTTGAATCGCGTTGAGCAGTTCGACGCCTTCGGCCATCGGGCGTTGGAAGGCTTTACGGCCCGAAATGAGACCGGTTCCGCCACCGCGCTTGTTGATGACCGCGGTGCGAACGGCGTCGGCGAGATCCGATGAGCCCTTGGACTCGCCGCCAGAGTTAATGAGTCCGATACGACCCATGTAACAATTGGCCACCTGCCAGCGGGTGTAGTCGATTGGATTGTCTTCAACGAGACCGCCGTAGACGAGCGGCGAGGTTTTGCCGTAGCCCTTCAGCGCGTTGTAGCCGCCGTTCTTGGTCGGAAGCTTTTGCTTGATGATGTCGGCCTCGATCGTCACGCCAAGGTGATTCGCCTGTGCCGTGAGATCGGCGGCGTCGTGATAGTCAACCCCATCGACCTTGAATGCGTCGTTGCGCAAGTAGCACCAAAGCACGGTGAACATGCCCAACTGGTGAGCGTGATGGAACGCTTCCGCCACCTCGATGATCTGGCGATGCGAGCCTGGCGACCCGAAGTAGATGGTGGCTCCGACGCCGGCAGCACCGAGTTCGTAAGCCTCCTCGACCGAACCGAACATGATCTGATCGAATTCGTTCGGATAGGTCATGAGCTCGTTGTGGTTGAGCTTGGCGATGAACGGGATCTTGTGGGCGTAACGCCGCGACATTGAGCCGAGCACGCCGAAGGTTGAGGCGACGGCGTTACAGCCACCCTCAATAGCCAGTTCAATGATGTTCTTCGGATCGAAGTAGGCCGGGTTCGGAGCAAACGATGCTGCACCCGAGTGCTCGATGCCTTGATCGACTGGGAGGATCGACACATAACCGGTGCCGGCCAGTCGGCCGTGCCCAAACATCGACTGGAGATTGCGCATGACCTGAGGCGAACGATCGCTCATCGCGTAGACGCGGTCGACGATGTCACCACCGGGGAGCGTCAGCTGATCGCGAGTGATGCCCTTGCATGTGTAGGAAAGCAGCTCGTCGGCGCCTTCGCCCAACAACCCTTGAATATCGGTCATGCCACTCCTCGATCACCACGATGCGCTGTTGCATCGATCTCCTGGGTACGGCCGCTGATCTTAGGTCCTCTGCGGCATGCTCACGAGCGCTCCTGCCGCCTCACGGGGCGCTCTCGGCCAGGGACCCGAGTACCGAATCAAGTGCAGAGCGAACCTTGGCCCGGGCACTGACAGGAACCATCTGGCGCGCATTTAGCTCGGTGCGACTGGCCGTTGTTCCACCCGATCGGAAGAATCGCCGCCGAATACCTCCGAGGACAACCACATCGTCACCCTCAACGAAGTTGTGGGCAGCCGCAGGAGGGTTGGTCCAGATCACGGGAACGGATTCGGCCGGACCGTCATCGGCACGGATCGTCATGTCGAAGGCCAACACCTCATCACCGGAGACCAAAACCCGAAATTCTGGTTCTCGGTTGATGACCGCACGAACAATGACGAGATTTGTCCCGCAAGCTATGGCGCAATCCACCGCCCGAGCACGGGTTCCCCCGGACCGGCTCTGTGCCGAAACTTCCGTCTTCTGGCTCGTCCGTGGCGGACGTGACTTGGAGGTTGCTGATTTTGCTGGCCCTGATTTTGCTGGCCCTGATTTTGCTGGCATGGCTTCTCCCTGACGAAACGCACGAGCTGACGTGCATGAAGCACTGGCTGTCGTGCATGAACTCGATTAGGGGGAAGGACTCTGACGTTAACGAACTGGTGTGACAGCCCGTTCGGGTTAGTCGAGCGCGCGCAACCGCTCGCGAACGTCGGCGAAATCGGGATCGGCGATACGGAGCTTCTCAAACAGCGCCCGCGACTTCGGAATCTCGCCACCCCGCTCATACAAATCGGCAAGCGCGTAGGCCCGGCGAAGATGATGTGGCTTCGGCTTCTTCGGGAAACTCCATCCCTGCTCGAGCAACTTCGTCGCTTCGACGATCTGACCGCGATCAGCCAGCGAACCAGCCATCACGATTCGACCCTCGCCCACCAGCTCCGCCGTCGGGGAAACCTGACGCAGTTCGAGCCAGAGCTCATCGACCAGCGTCCATTGACGCAAGGCCCGATAGCAGTCGGCCAAAACCGGGTTCTGTTCGGTCGAATCGGCAAGCAGACGGAATGCTTCGAGTTCGCGTGCCGCCGCCTTCCATTTCTCCTGCCGGTAAAGCGTGATGCCGTAAAGCTCACGGACTGCAGCCACCGTCGGCGCTTCGTCAGTGAGCTTCTTGAGGATCCGAGCGGCATCGCCAAAACGATCGGCCTCGAAGTGTTCGGCCGCCTCGGCTAGACGCTTCTCGACTCGTTCGCGTCTCGCCCCGCCGACAGCTCTGCTCAGCTGCTCACGCACCTCGCCGGCAAGATCGATCGGTGCCGGATCAAGTTGACGCTTCGGCGTTGCCTTCGGGGCCGGCTTGGCCGAGTCCTCACGAACGTCTTCGACAAGAACCCATTCCTCGGTTGAACGGGCGTCACGAGCGGCGCGGCGCTCGGCGTCGGCCCGCTCGGCAGCAACGGGATCGGCAACTGGTGCCGCTCGACGAGCGGACGAAGGACGACGTTGCGGCGTGGCGGCCTCAACCGCATCACGCCAGGCTCGAGATGCGCCTACAACCCGCTTGCCGGTCGCAGCGCCGGCGCCACGGCGGGCCACGCCTCCCCAGCTCTTGGGCGTTTCAAGCGCCGGGCCATCAGCCCAGCCCGGATTATCAGGACGCTCACTGCGACCTGAACCGGTTCGACGAGCGGCACGATCATCAGCGCCGCTGCGGGCCTGGCCTGAAGCAGAACGCGATGCTCCCGGACGACCGGTACCGGAACCCGAGGTTGGACGTCCCGCTCCGGGTCGACCAGCCGAGGGTCGGCCGGCGCTTGGCCGACCTGAGGACGAGCCGGCCGCCGAGCGACCCGATGACGGACGACCCGATAACGGACGATCAGATGACGGACGATCTGATGACGGGCGGCCGGAGCCTGGCCCGGTACTTGGGCGGCCTGTGCCAGAACTTGGACGACCTGTCCCAGACGAAGGGCGGCCTGTGCCCGAGGACGGACGGCCAGTGCCGGAACTCGGACGACCTGTCCCAGATGAAGGACGGCCAGTGCCAGCCGAAGGGCGACCCGACGACGATGCGGGACGTCCAGCGGCGCCAGAACCCCTTGCTGCGCCCGGCTTTGCTCCAGATGAGCGAGGCCCCGCCGGCTTGGAGCCAGAGGCTCCAGAGCCGCTCCGACCGCGGGCTGGCCCACTGGGGCGGCCGCTACCGGAGCGCGATGAATCAGATGACGAAGGGCGAGGCATGGCGACAACCTATCGGGCGGGGGCACGGGCCCCCTCATCCGCTCCATCCGATACCTAGTCCCATTCCCAATCTGATGCCGAACCGGAGCCGGCGATCACACGAGATCTCGAGGAGGTGCAAAACGTCGAAAGGACCCCGAATGGGGTCCTTTCTGTTTGAGAAATCCGGCGGCGTCCTACTCTCCCAGGGAGTCTCCTCCCAAGTACCATCGGCGCTGGTGGGCTTAACTTCCGTGTTCGGAATGGGAACGGGTGTGACCCCACCGCCATAGCCACCGAAACCTTTGTCAAAAGAGCGGCGCTGTCGATTCCCACTTCACGTGGGAAAACAGCTGCCGAGCCCTTTCAGAACTCCATAGCGAGCACGAACATCTTGGTCGATCCAAGCCCTCGGCCGATTAGTACCGGTCGGCTGAATGCGTTACCGCACTTACACCTCCGGCCTATCAACGTGGTGGTCTACCACGGGCCTTACCAGGTTAACCCTGTGGGAAATCTCATCTTGGAACAAGCTTCGCACTTAGATGCTTTCAGCGCTTATCTCTTCCGTAGGTCGCTAACCAGCCATGCCCTTGGCAGGACAACTGGCACACGAGAGCTACGTCCATCCCGGTCCTCTCGTACTAGGGATAGCCTTCCTCAAATTTCCTCCGGCTGCAGAGGATAGGGACCGAACTGTCTCACGACGTTCTAAACCCAGCTCGCGTACCGCTTTAATGGGCGAACAGCCCAACCCTTGGGACCTGCTTCAGCCCCAGGATGCGATGAGCCGA